>NZ_JBWXTD010000006.1:135874-145021 GCF_056682175.1 Falsiroseomonas sp. RANM36 | reverse complement strand
CTGCCGGGCCGTGCGATACGCCGGCGCAGCAGCTGCGCGTCCTCGATCTCCTGCGGGCCGGCGAGGCCGAGCTTCTTCAGCTCCCCCCCCGCGGCCGCGCGCAGCTTGCGCAGCACGTCCAACGCGGCGCCCCCATCCAGGCTCCGCGCCGCCATGGCAACCCCGTCCCGGAGCGTGGCTGCCTTGCCGGCAACGATGAGCGACGCGGCGGCGTTCAGCAGCACGCAGTCGCGATAGGCGCCGGGCGCGCCTTCCAGCAGCGCCTGCAGCGCCGCCGCATTCTCCGCCGGTTCGCCGCCGCGCAGCGCCTCGGCTGGCGCGCGGGCGAGGCCGGCTTCCTCCGGCGTGACCTCGAAGGCGCGGATCGAGCCGCCAGCCAGTTCCACCACCTGCGAGGGGCCGGCGAGCGTCAGCTCGTCGAGGCCCTGGCCATGCACCAGCCAGGCGCGCTCCGTGCCGAGGCGGGCCAGCGTCTCGGCCATCGGGCGCAGCCAGTCGGGGCTGAAGGCGCCGGTCATCTGCCGCTTCACGCGCGCCGGATTCGCGAGCGGCCCGAGCAGGTTGAAGATGGTGCGCGTGCCGAGCTCCATCCGCGGGCCGGCGGCGTGGCGCAAAGCGCTGTGGTGCCGCGGCGCCATCAGGAAGCACATGCCCGCTTCGGCCAGGATCGCCGGCAGCCGGTCGAGCGGCGTCTCCATCACCGGGATGCCGAGCGCCGTCAGCGCATCCGCCGCACCCGATTTCGAGGACAGCGCCCGGTTGCCGTGCTTGGCGACCTTCACCCCGCAGCCGGCGACGACGAGCGCGGTGGCGGTGGAGATGTTGAGCGTGCCGGCCGCATCGCCGCCGGTGCCCACGATGTCCATCGCATCCGGCGGCGCCTCCACGGCGATCATGCGGGCGCGCATGGCGCGCACCGCGCCGGTCATCTCGGCCACCGTCTCGCCGCGGACGCGCATGGCCATCAGAAGGCCAGCGATCTGCGCCGGCGTCGCCTCGCCGGCCATGATCATACCGAAGGCGGCCTCCGCCTCGCTCTCGGCCAGGCGCTCGCCCGCCGCCAGCCGCGCCAGGACCTGCTTCACGCGGGCACCGGCGCGTTGCGACCCGCCCGCACGCCGGCCAGCGAGAGGAAATTGCGCAGCATGTCGTGGCCGTGCTCGGAGGCGATGCTCTCGGGATGGAACTGCACGCCCCAGATCGGCAGGTCGCGATGGGCGAGGCCCATCACCAGCCCCTCCGCGGTGCGCGCCGTCGGGATCAGCGCCTCCGGCAAATCCTCCACCACCAGCGAATGGTAGCGCGTGGCGCGGAAGGGGGAGGGGAGGCCCGCGAAGATGTCGGTGCCGTCATGGATCACGTCCCAGACCTTGCCATGCACCGGCGTGGGCGCGCGCACCACCTTGCCGCCGAAGGCCTGGCCGATCGCCTGGTGGCCGAGGCAGACGCCCATCAGCGGCAGCCGCCGCTCCGCCGCGGCGGCGATCAGGGGCAGGGAGATGCCGGCCTCGTTCGGCGTGCAGGGGCCGGGGGAGATGACGACGGCCTCGGGCTGCAGCGCGAGCGCCTCCTCCACGGAGAGGGCATCGTTGCGCCGAACCTCCACCACCGCCCCAAGATCGCCGAGGAAGTGATAGAGATTGAAGGTGAAGCTGTCGTAGTTGTCGATCAGCAGGATCATGATGGCCGGACTCTCCGCCGCGCGCGGCGATTGATCAAGTGTTGCGCCGCGGCGGGGCTTGCGCCTGGCGCCCCGCCTTGCGGCGCGGCTTCCATCTGCCATGGTGACGCGGTGCCCGACCAGATAGCCCCCCACTCCCTCTCGCCGCGCCTTGCCGAGGCGCTGGCCGGTGTCTCCGGCATCCTGGTGACGCCCTTCGACGCCGAGGACCGTCCGGCGCCGGACCGCCTGGCGCCCATCGTGGCGCGTGCGGCGGCGGCCGGGATCGGCGCGCTGACGGTGAACGGCAACACCTCGGAATTCTACGGCCTCACCTTCGAGGAGGCGCGGCGGATGCAGGCCGCGGTGCCCGCGATCGTCGGCGGGCGCGCCGTGGTCGTGGCCGGCGTCGGGCGCAGCGTGGCGGAGGCCGCGCAACTGGCGCGTGACGCAAAGGCCGATGGCTGCGACGCCATCATGATCCACCAGCCGCCCGATCCCTTCCGCGCGCCGCGCGGCGTCGCGGCCTATCTTTCCCGAGTTGCGGACGCTGCTGGTGGGCTCCCGGTGCTGCTCTATCTGCGCGACGACGGCGCGGGGACGGAGGCGATCGCGGCACTCTGCGACGTCCCCGGCGTGGTCGGCGTGAAGTGGGCGACGCCGAACCTGATGAACCTGGCCGCGGCGCGGCGGGCGCGGCCGGATATCGCCTGGATCTGCGGCCTCGCCGAGCCCTGGGCGCCGCCGATGACGGCACTCGGTGCGCGCGGCTTCACCTCCGGCGTGATCAATGTGGCGCCGCATCTCTCGATGCGCGTGCTGCGCGCGCTGCAGCGCGGCGACATGGAGGCGGCGAATGCCGCCATCGCCGCCATCGCGCCCTTCGAGGCGCTGCGCGCGGCGGAAGGCAATGGCGCGAATGTCTCCGTGGTGAAGGCCGCGCTGGCGCTGGCCGGGGAGGCGGTCGGCCCCGCGCGGCCGCCCGCCGCCTGGCCGCTGCCGCAATCCGCGATCGAGGCGCTGAAGGCCGTCATGGCGGCCTGGCCGCAGGAATGAACAGCATGACCGCCTCCCGCATCACCGCGATCCGCACGCTGCGCGTGCCGGAACGCGCCAATCTCTGCTGGATCGAGATCGAGACCGCCGAGGGCCTGACCGGCCTCGGCGAGGCGTTTCGCGGGGCCGCTGCGGTGGAGGGGCAGGTCCATGACCTCGTCGCGCCCACTCTGCTGGGCAAGGATGCCCGCGACATCGAGCGGCATCACCGCGTCCTGATGACGCCCTATGTCGGCTTCGGGTCGTCCTCCGCCGAGATCCGCGCGGCCTCGGCGGTGGACATCGCGCTGTGGGACCTGGCGGGGCAGCGGCTCGGCGTGCCCGTCCACGAAGCTCTCGGCGGCCTCTCGCGCGACCGCATCCGCGCCTACAACACCTGCGCGGGCTACGACTACAATTCGCGCCAGGTGCGGCGCGAGGTGGATGGGCGGGAGAACGCCACCGGTCCCTACGACGACCAGATCGCCTTCATGCGCTCCGCCGACGAACTCGCGCATTCGCTGCTGGAGGAGGGCTTCACGGCCATGAAGATCTGGCCCTTCGACGGCGCGGCGGCGGCGTCCGGCGGCCAGCTGATCAACCTCGATGACCTCAAGCGCGGCCTGGAGCCCTTCGAAAAAATCCGCGCGGCGGTGGGCGACCGGATGGAGGTGATGGCGGAGCTGCACTCGCTGTGGTCGCTGCCCGCCGCCGCGCGCATCTGCAACGCGCTGGCGCCGATCCGGCCGTTCTGGGTGGAGGACCCGCTCGGAAAAATGGACGATGCGCTGAGCCTGGCGGAACTGCGCCGCGCCGCGCCCGGCGTGCCGATCTGCGCGAGCGAGACGCTGGGCGGCAAGGTCGCGTTTCGCGACCTGCTGGTGGCCGGCGGCACAGATGTGGTGATGCTCGACCTGACCTGGTGCGGCGGGCTGACCGAGGCGCGCAAGATCGCGGCCCTTGCCGAGGCCTGGGCACGACCCGTGGCGCCGCATGACTGCACCGGCCCGGTCACGCTGGTCGCCAGCCTGCACTTCGCGCTGCACGCCGCGACCGCGATCTTCCAGGAGGTGGTGCGCGCCACGCTGGCCACCTGGTATCGCGACCTGGTGACCGACCTGCCGGTGCTGGAAAAGGGTTTCGTGCTGCCGATGGCCGGGCCGGGCCTCGGCACGCGGCTGACGCCGGAGACGCGCAAGCGCGCGGCGACGCGGGAGAGCCGCGCTTAGCGCCGCGGGGTTCGCAACCCGCCGGCGGCGGGGCACCATCGGTCGCGATGCCGCCCGAGGAAAAACGCCGCCAGATCGTGGGCATCCTGCTGGTGCTCGCCTCCTGCGTGTCCTTCGCCCTGTCGCCCACCGCCGCTCGCTTCGCCTTCGAGGCCGGCGGCAACACGCTGACGGTCGCGACGCTGCGCGCCGCCGTCGGCGTCGTTCTGATCGGGCTGCTGCTGGCGGCGACGCGCGAGAGTTTTTGGCTGCCCCCCGCCGCGCTGCGGCCGAGCCTCGCGGCGGGGGCGCTGAGCGCCGTCGTCTCCTATGGCTTCGTCGGCGCCGTGGCCTTCATCCCGGTCGGGCTCGCGCTGCTGGTGTTCTTCACCCACCCGCTGCTGATCGCCGCGCTCTGGCACTGGCAGGGGAAGGAGCGCTTCACACTGCGCAAGCTCGGCCTGGCGCTGGTGGTGCTGGCGGGGCTCGGGCTCGCGATCGGCACCGCCTTCGACGGGCTCGATCCGCGCGGCATCCTGCTGGCGGCGCTGGCCTCCGTGGCGGTGACGGGAATGATCGCCTTCTCCGCCCGCGCGCGACAGCTTGCCGGCAGCGCGCCGATCAACCTGCTGGTCGCGCTGGTCAGCGCCGGGCTGACCGGCGGCGTCACCACGGCGCTCGGCGCCTGGGCCTTCCCGGCCGGGACCATCGGCTGGCTCGGCGTGCTCGGCGCGGGGCTCGGCACCACGCTCGGGCTGCTGATGTTCCTCGCCAGCTTCCGCTACGTCAGCCCGGTGCGGGCGACCATGCTGAGCAATGTCGAGCCGGTCTTCGGCATCCTCATCGCGATGGCGCTGCTCGGCGAATGGCTGACGCCGCTGCAATGGGCCGGGGTTGCGCTGGTGGTCGCCGGGCTGGTCCTGTTCGAGATGCCGGCGAAGCAAGGAACCTGAAATGGACGCCGCCTTCCCGCATCTGTTCGCGCCGCTGGAGCTTGCCGGGCGCCGCCTGCGCAACCGGATCGGCTTCGCCGCGATGTCCACGCGCTTCGCCGATCCGGGCCGCGTCAGCGAAAGGCTGATCGTGCATCTCGCCGCACGGGCGCGCGGCGGCGCGGGCATCGTGATCACGGAGGCGCTCTGCGCCGCGCCGAGCGCGCGAACGCCGGTGCGCCCCTGGGCCTTCGACGAGGCGGCGCTGCCCGGCTTCGCGCAGCTCGCGGAGGCGGTGCAGCGCCACGGCGCGGCGCTGGTCGGGCAGCTCTGGCATGGCGGCTCGGCGCATCACGGGCCGCGGGGGCTCGATTCCGTGGGTGCCTCGGCGGTGCCCGACGGCATGTCCTGGACGGTGCCGCGCGTGCTGTCGGACGCCGAGATCGAGGGGCTGGTCGCGGACTATGCGGACAGCGCGCATCGCCTGCAGCGTGCCGGCTTCGCCGGGGTGGAGGTCTCGGCGGCGCATGGCTTTCTTCCGTTGCAGTTCCTCTCGCCGGTCACCAACCGGCGGGAGGATCGCTGGGGTGGCGATGCCGAAGGGCGCAGCCGCTTCGTGCGGGAGATCCTGCGCGCGATCCGCGCGCGCTGCGGCGCCGGCTTCATCATCGGCCTGAAGATGCCGGCGGATGACGGCGTGGCGGGCTCGATCGACGCGGCGGAGGCGCAGCGCCTGGTGCGGCAGATCGTGGCGGATGCGCCGCCCGACTGGCTCTGCTTCAGCCAGGGCAGCCACAGCGGCGGCTGGGCGCTGCATCTGCACGCGCCCGACATGCACGATCCGATCGCGCCCTATCGCGCGCTGTGGCGCGCCATGCGGCAGGCGGCGGGCACGGTGCCGATCGCGGCCATCGGGCGCATCCAGGCGCCGCATGTCGCGGAGGCGATCCTCGCCGCCGGCGACGCCGACCTGGTGATGCTGGCGCGCCCGCTGCTGGCCGATACGAACTGGCCGGCGAAGGCCGAAGCCGGCCGGGCCGCCGCGATCACGCCCTGCATCGGCTGCAACGCCTGCTGGGGCGAGATCCATCGCGGCGTCGCGACCGGCTGCAGCGTGAACCCGCATGTCGGATCGCCGCAGGATGGCCTGCCGCCGCCGCGCGCGGCGCGGGCGAAGCGCGTGGTCGTGGTCGGCGCCGGGATGGCCGGCCTGCAGGCGGCGGTGGGGGCGGCGGAGCGCGGGCATCATGCCACGCTGTTCGGCGCCGCGGCCACGCCCGGCGGCGCGGCCGCGCTGCATGCGCGGCTGCCCGGCTGCGCCGACATCGCCCGCGCCATCGCGCATCTGGCCGGGCGGGCCGAGGCGGCGGGGGTGACGATGCGGCTCGGCGCGGCGGCCGACCTGCAGGCGGTCCTGGAGACCGCGCCGGATGCCGCGATCCTGGCCACCGGCGCCGCCATGCCGCCGCCGCAGGGCCTGGACGGCCCCGCCGGCGCGGCGCGCGACATCCGCAGCGTTGCCGCCGCGCTGCTGGCCGATCCCGCATGGCGCGGCACGCGGGCGGTGCTGCTCGACCTGGATGCCACGCCGGCCACCTATGACGCGGCGGAGCTGCTCGCGGAACGCTTCGCGGAACTGCTGCTGGTGACGCCGCGCGAGGCCGTCGCGCGGGATTCGCCGCTGCTGGCCGCTCAGGCCATCCAGAAGCGCCTCGCGGCCCGGCGCGTGCGGCTGCTGAGCTGCCGCGAGGCCGTTGCGCTGCGCGATGGCGTCGTCACGCTGCGCCATGCCTTGACCGGCGAGGTGGAGACGATCGCGGGGGTGGCGCTGCTCGCCCATGCCACGGCGCGAGTGCCGCGCGATGCGCTGGCCGAACCGCTGCGCCGCGCGGGCGTTTCGGTGCGGGTCGTCGGCGATGCGCTGGCGCCGCGGCTGATGCTGTCCGCTGTGCGGGAAGGCCAGGCGGCGGCCGAGTCCATCTGACACTGTCCTGCCCTGCCGAGCGCATCGGCGATGGAATGCAACATGACGTGATGCGTTCGCGGGCAGATTCAGGCTGAATCGGAACGCAATTCGCTGTCGCGCGGAGCAGTTGATGCATTTCGTGGCATGGCATTCTGCGCCGATGCTACCATCTCCAGGGGGCGAACAGGGGGACACCAAGGCGTGACAGGACGGGCGAACCCGGCCGGTTACATTAGCCTCTCGGTGCCGCCCGGCTTGGGGCTTTGGAGCGGCTGATGCAGATCACCGACGACATCTTCTCCGGTTACGCACGCGCCTACGACCTTCGTCGCGACGCCGAGATGTCGCTGCAGGACTATCTCGAAGGCTGTCGCAGCGATGCCGGGATGTTCGCCTCCGCGCCCGAACGCATCCTCGCCGCGATCGGCGAGCCCGAATTGCTGGACACCGCGAAGGATCCGCGGCTCGGCCGCATCTTCCTGAATCGCACGATCCGTCGCTATCCGGCTTTCGCCGAATTCTACGGCATGGAGGAGACGATCGAGCGCATCGTCGGCTTCTTCCGCCATGCGGCGCAGGGCCTCGAGGAGCGCAAGCAGATCCTCTACCTGCTCGGCCCCGTCGGCGGCGGGAAGTCCTCGCTGGCGGAGCGGCTGAAGGCGCTGATGGAGGTGATGCCCGTCTATGCGCTGAAGGCGGGCGACCAGGTGAGCCCGGTCTTCGAAAGCCCGCTCGGCCTTTTCGATGTCGAGAAGCACGGCGCCGTGATGGAGGACCGCTACGGCATCCCGCGCCGGCGCCTCGGCGGCTTCATGAGCCCCTGGGCGGTGAAGCGGCTCGACGAGTTCCGCGGCGACATCTCCCGCTTCCGGGTGGTGCGGCTCAATCCGTCGCGGCTGCGCCAGATTGCCATCGCCAAGACCGAGCCGGGCGACGAGAACAACCAGGACATCTCCTCCCTCGTCGGCAAGGTGGACATCCGCAAGCTGGAGATGCACGCGCAGAACGACCCGGACGCCTACGGCTTCTCGGGCGGGCTCAACCGCGCCAACCAGGGCATGCTCGAATTCGTCGAGATGTTCAAGGCGCCGATCAAGATGCTGCACCCACTGCTGACCGCGACGCAGGAAGGCAGCTACATCGGCACCGAGAACATCGGCGCGATCCCCTTCCAGGGGATCATCATGGCGCATTCGAACGAGGCGGAATGGCAGACCTTCCGCAACAACCGCAACAACGAAGCCTTCATCGACCGCATCTACGTCATCAAGGTGCCGTACTGCCTGCGGGTGACGGAGGAGGAGAAGATCTACGACAAGCTGGTGCGCGGCAGCGAGCTGGCGGAAGCGCCCTGCGCGCCCGGCACGCTGGAGATGCTGGCGCGATTCTCCGTGCTGTCGCGGCTGAAGCGGCACGAGAATTCCAACCTCTTCTCCAAGCTGCGCGTCTATGATGGCGAGAGCCTGAAGGAGACGGACCCGCGGGCGCGGTCGCTGCAGGAATACCGCGACGCGGCCGGCAACGACGAGGGCATGGACGGCATCTCCACACGCTTCGCCTTCAAGGTGCTGGCGGCCACCTACAACCACGACACCTCCGAGGTCGCGGCCGACCCGGTGCACCTGATGTATGTGCTGGAGCAGGCGATCCGCCGCGAGCAGTTCGGCGACGACACCGAGAAGCGCTACCTGGAATTCATCAAGGGCGAGCTCGCGCCGCGCTACGCCGAGTTCATCGGCAACGAGATCCAGAAGGCCTATCTCGAAAGCTATTCGGACTACGGCCAGAACCTGTTCGACCGCTACGTCTCCTACGCCGACGCCTGGATCGAGGACCTGGACTACAAGGACCCCGACACCGGCCAGCTGCTGAACCGCGAGGCGCTGAACCAGGAGCTGACCAAGATCGAGAAGCCCGCCGGCATCGCGAACCCCAAGGACTTCCGCAACGAGGTGGTGAAGTTTTCCCTTCGTGCGCGCGCATCCAACGCCGGCAAGAACCCCGCCTGGACATCGTACGAAAAAATCCGCGAGGTGATCGAGCGGCGGATGTTCAGCCAGGTGGAGGAATTGCTGCCGGTGATCTCCTTCGGGTCCAAGAAGGACCAGGACAGCGAGCGCAAGCATGACGAGTTCGTCCGCCGCATGACCGCGCGCGGCTACACCGAGCGGCAGGTGCGGCGCCTGGTGGAGTGGTACATGCGCGTCAAGCAGAGCGGGTGACCATGAACCGCGCCGCCAGCCTTTGCGAAGTGCTGGCGGCCCCCCGCCCAACCCGCCGGGCCAGACCCCGCGGGCCGGGCGGCCGCCCCCCGCCCCCCCCCCCCCCCCCCCCCCCCCCCCCCCC
>NZ_JBWXTD010000006.1:128838-135774 GCF_056682175.1 Falsiroseomonas sp. RANM36 | reverse complement strand
CGCGCCCCCCCGCCGGCCCGCCCGCCTGTGGCGGGGGCGCGGCCCCCCGCCTCACTACCGGCGGGCCATCACGCCGGAGGCGTGCCTGCGGCACGACGCCGCGAACGCGGCCCGCGCACAGACCAGCCATGATGCCGGGAACGCCAGTGGCCTGCGCGAAGCCAAGCGGCACGGACGTGCCGCGCCCGGCGTCTGAGGGCACCAGATAATGCAGATCGTCGACCGCCGCCTGAACCCGGGCGGCAAGAGCCTGGCCAACCGGCAGCGCTTCCTCAGGCGCGCCAAGGACATGGTGCGCGAGGCGGTGCGCAACTCGGCGGGCGAGCGCAGCCTGAAGGACATCGAGCGCGGCGGCGAGGTGACCATCCCCGCCTCCGGCGTCAGGGAGCCGCATCTGCGCCGCGCCGCGGGCGGCTTCCGCGAGCATGTGCTGCCCGGCAACAAGGAATACCTCGAGGGCGACACCATCCCGCGCCCTCAGGGCGGCGGCGGAGGCGGCGGCAGCGAGGGCAGCCCGGACGGGGAGGGCGAGGACGCCTTCCGCTTCGCGCTGACGCAGGAGGAGTTCCTGGAACTCTTCCTGGAGGATCTGGAATTGCCGGAACTCGCGAAGAAGCGCGTGGTGGAGGGCGATGCCTCCGGCGTGCGGCGCGCGGGCTTCGCCACGCAGGGATCGCCGGCGAACCTCGCGCTCGGCCGCACCATGCGCAACGCGCTGTCGCGCCGGCTCGCGCTCCGCCGGCCGCGGCCGGACGAACTGGAGGAACTGGAGGAGGCGCTGCGCGCGGCGGAGGCGACCGACCCCGCCGAGGCCGAGGCGCTGCGCGCGCGCATCGCGCGGCTGCGCACCCGCACGCTCCGCATCCCCTACATAGACCCCATAGACGTGCGCTACCGCCAGTTCGAGCCGGCGCCGAAGCCGATCGCACGCGCCGTCATGTTCTGCCTGATGGATGTCTCCGGCAGCATGACGGAAGGCATGAAGGACCTGGCGAAGCGCTTCTACCTGCTGCTGCACCTGTTCCTGCGCCGCCGCTACAAGCATGTGGACGTGGTCTTCATCCGCCACACGCATGAGGCGAAGGAGGTGGACGAGGAGACCTTCTTCCGCAGCCCCGAGACAGGCGGCACCGTCGTCTCCACCGCCTTCGAGGAGATGATCAAGGTGATGGAGGCGCGCTACAGCCCGGCCGACTGGAACATCTACGTCGCCCAGGCGTCGGATGGCGACAACACCTCGGCCGACAACGACCGCACCGCGGCGCTGCTGATGGGCCGCGTGATCCCCGCCTGCCAGTATTTCGCCTATCTCGAAGTGGGCCGGGAGGACGATGGCGGCCCGATCGGCTTCATGCCGCGCGAGACCGAGCTGTGGCGCACCTACGGAAAGCTGCGCGCCGAGGAGCCGCGGCTGGCGATGCGCAAGGTGCGCCACCGCAAGGATATCTATCCGGTCTTCCGCGACCTGTTCCGCAAGGGCGCGATGGAGGAAGCAGGCAGGTGAGCGCGGCCGATTCACGCCTTCGCTGCTCCGCCCTCCGGCGATTGGGCGCGGAAGCATGAGCGCCGTCGGCGACGACAGGCTGCTGTTCGAAGGCGCCGACTGGGACTTCGACACGCTGCGCCGCATCCACGACGCCTGCGGCGAGATCGCCGTCGGCGAGCTGGGCCTCTCGCTCTATCCGACGCGGATCGAGGTGATCTCGGCCGAGCAGATGCTCGATGCCTATGCCGCGAACGGCATGCCCGTGCTGTATCGCCACTGGTCCTTCGGCAAGCGCTTCGCGCGGCACGAGACGCTGTACCGCAAGGGCTTCCAGGGCCTCGCCTATGAGATCGTGATCAACTCCTCCCCCTGCCTCTGCTACGTGATGGAGGAGAACACGGCGACGATGCAGGCGCTGGTGATCGCCCACGCCGCCTATGGCCACAACCATTTCTTCCGCAACAACCACTTGTTCCAGGAATGGACGGATGCGCACGGCATCCTCGACTACCTGGAATTCGCCCGCGGCTACATCATGAACTGCGAGGACAAATACGGCGAGGCGGCGGTGGAGCGCGTGCTGGATGCCGCGCATGCGCTGTCCTCGCAGGGCGTGTTCCGCGTGCCGCGCCGGCGCATCCCCGACCTCGCCAGCGAGGAACGGCGCGAGCGTGAGCGCCGCCAGCACGAGGAACGGATCTACGACGATCTCTGGCGCACCCTGCCCGGGCCGCGCAACGCGCCGGCGACGAAGGCCGAGGAAGCCCGCCGGCGCGCCCTGCTGCAATTGCCGCAGGAGAATGTCCTCTACTTCCTGGAGAAGACGGCGCCGCGCCTGCGCCCCTGGCAGCGCGAGATCCTGCGCATCGTCAGGCATGTGGAACAGTATTTCTATCCGCAGCGGCAGACCAAGGTGATGAACGAGGGCTGCGCCACCTGGGTGCATCACCGCATCATGACGCGGTTGCACGAGCAGGGGCGGCTGACCGATGGGCAGTATCTCGAATTCCTGCACAGCCACACCAACGTGGTGTTCCAGCCGACCTTCGACGATCCGCGCTATGGCGGCATCAACCCCTATGCGCTCGGCTTCGCCATGATGGAGGATATCGCCCGCATCGCGGCCGCCCCCGATGGGGAGGACCGCGCCTGGTTCCCGGGCCTCGCCGGCTGCGGCGACGCGGAAGGCGCGCTCAGGGAGGCCTGGGCGAACCACCGCGACGACAGCTTCATCGCGCAATACCTCTCGCCGCGGCTGATGCGGAAGCTGCGCATGTTCCACCTTGTGGACGATGACCGGGAGGAGGACCTGCGCGTCGATGCCATCCATGACGAACGCGGCTATCGTCGCCTGCGCCGCGCGCTGTCGCGGCAATACGACATCGGCCATCTGGATCCCGACATCCAGGTGGAGGATGTGGACCTGATCGGCGACCGCCGGCTGATCCTGCATCACCGCGTCCTGGAACGACAGCTGCTGGAGCCCGATGAGGCGCGCGCGGTGCTGCAGCACCTGGCCGATCTCTGGGGCTACGGCGTGCTGCTGCGCGAGGTGGATGCGACCACCGGCGCGGTGCTGCGCGAGCACCATGCCAGCGCGCGGCCCGGCATCGTGGAGTAGGCTGCGAGCCGGGCTTGCGCGATCAGCGCACCGCCTTCACGTCCTCCGCGCTGACCGGGTCCGTATAGGCGTTGCCGAACTGCGTGCGGATGAAGTTCACCACCGCCGCGACCTGCGCGTCGTCCATCATCGCGCCGACCGGGGGCATGGCGCGCAGCCCGTTCACGACGACCGTCACCGGATAGCCGCCGGCGGCGAGGTTCTGGTTGTTGACCAGCGAGGGATAGGCGGCCGCGCCGCGCGCGCCGGCGCCGTCCGGCATGTGGCAGCCCTGGCAGACGCTGCGATAGATCCCCTCGCCGTCGCGCGCGGCAAGCACGCGCGGGGCGACGCCGGTGACCGGGCCCCCGGAATCCGCCAGCGCCGGCAGGGAAGCGGCGGCGAGCAGCAGGGCAACGAGGCTGTGGCGCATCGGCTCAACCCCCCATCACGCGGCGATGCAGCCGCCCGATCGCGTCCAGCGCGGAGAGGATCGCGCCTTCCTGCCAGGCCGGCAGCAGGGAGGCATGCTCGCCCGCCAGGACCAGCCGGTTGTCCAGCGCGCAGAGGTTGGCGTAGTGCGTCCGGCGCGCCTCGTCGCTCCAATTGCCCGCGCAGCCGAGCGTCCAGGGCACGCGGTGCCAGGCGACGGCGACGCCGTTCTCGAATTCCTGGTGGTATTGCGGGTGCAGCACCGCGCCATGCGCCACGATCTGCCGCAGGCGCTCCTCCGGCGCGAGCGAGGACAGCGCGTAGGAGGCCGGGTTGTCCCAGGCATAGGCGCCCTGCAGCACGCCCTTCCCGCCGGCCAGGCAGCCATGGGAGGGGTAGGAGATCGAGGTGATCGGCAGGTCGGTGTAGGAGATGCCGCCGAAGATGGCCTCGTCCTCCTCCCAGAAGCGGCGGCGGAACTGCAGCCCGGCCTTGACCACCGAGAAGTAGGGCACCGCGTCGATCGCGTTGCGCAGCGCGGGGGAGCAGTCGATCTGCATCTGGCTCAGCACCGTCAGCGGGATGGTGCAGACGCACCATTGCGCCGCGCTGGTCAGCGCCTCCCCACCCTGCGCGGCGTCCACATGCACCACGCGCACGCCCTGCGCATCCTGGCGGATCTCCGTCACCTGGCGCCCGAAGCGGATCGCTTCCGGGCCGAGGGCCGCGAACATCGCCTTGCCGATCGCATCCATGCCGCCGACCGGCTGGAACATGGTCGTCTGGAATTCCTGGATCACGGCGTTGAGCAGCCAGGCCCAGAGGCCGGAGCGCAGCACATCCTCCCGCGACAGCGGCTCGGAGTAGCGCGGCATGGCGGAAAGGCCGCCGCCCGGCGGCGCGACATAGCCGCGCCGTTCGCTGCTGACGGCGCCGGCGCGATAGGTCATGTCGGCGTCCAGCGCGCCCCATTCGCGCAGCGCTTCCAGCAGGATCTCCTTCTCCTCCCCGGTCACGCTGGTGTCGAGCGCGCCCTGGTTCGTCGCCTTGCCCAGCAGCTCCGCGACATGGCCGTGGAAATCGGCCTGGATCTCGCGCCAGCGCACCGGCTTGCCGCCGAAGGCGCGGCTGCTGTGCAGCAGGGCGTTGTTGTTGACCTGGATGAAGGGCTCCAGCGCCACGCCGTAGCGCCGGCAGGTGTCGAGCACGGCGGCGTGGTGATAGGGGATGCGCCAGGGCCCGTGATTCACGTAGAGGCCCGGGTCGAAGCCCACGCGCTGCGTCGCGCCGCCCAGCTCGGTGAAGATGTCGCCGCCGCGCAGGCTCCAGTTCCGGCCGCCGGCGCGCTGCTGGTATTCCAGCACCTCCACGCGGTAGCCGGCCTTGCGCAGTTCCAGCGCGGCGGTGAGGCCGGCGAGGCCGGCGCCGAGGATCAGGACGGAGCTGCCGGGCGGCGCGCCCTGCAGGTTCGGCGGGCCGCGATAGGGGCTCTCCGCGGCGAAGCCGAGCCGCGTCATCGCATGGTACATCGCCGCGCTGCCGGCGACGGTGCCGATCATCGCCAGCAGCGCGCGGCGGCTGGTGCCGCCCGCTGCCGGGTCCGTCCGCTCTGTGCCCATGGAACCCTCCGGGCGGAAAGCGTAACGGACCGTGGGCGGCCGCGCTACAGCGCCGTCGCCACGCCCTTCTCCGGCACCAGCACCTTGGCGTTCGCGCCCACCATCGCCTGCACGAAGGCGTCCGGCGTCGCGGCGATGATCGGGAAGGTGCCCCAGTGGCAGGGGATGGCGGTCTTCACGCTGGGCAGGAAGCGCCGCACCGCTAATGCGCCGCGCTTGCCGTCCATGGTGAAGCGGTCGCCGACCGGCACGATGGCGACGCTCGGCCGGTGCAGCTCGTCGATCAGCGCCATGTCGGAGAAGATCTCGGTGTCGCCCATGTGATAGACGGTGGGCTCCGCCGCGTCCTTCGGTGTGATCACCACGCCATGCGGCAGGCCAAGATCCTGGGTGATGCCATTCTCGTCCATGACGGAGGAGGAGTGGAAGGCGACGGTCAGCGTCACGCCGAACTCGCCCTGGTCGGTGGTGCCGCCCGAATTCATCGGGTCCATCGCGGTGAGGCCCTTCTTCGCCAGCCACATGCAGATCTCGTAGTTCGCGACCACCTTGGCGCCGGTGCGCTGCGAGATCGCCAGCGCATCGCCCACATGGTCGGCATGGCCATGGGTGATGACCACATGCGTCGCCCCGGCCGAGGCCTGCACCGGATCACCGCCGAAGGAGGGATTGCCGGTCAGGAAGGGGTCGATCATCACGACCGACTTGCCGAATTCCAGCCGATAGGCCGAGTGGCCGAACCAGGTGAGCTTCATGGAACGCGTTCTCCCGAATGCCGTGACGCGGCCCTTCTAGCCGAGGCTGCCGCTGTGCCGGAAGCTTGCCAGCGCGGCCCAGACGTTGCGCGGCGTCATCGGCAGCGCCACCGGTGCGCCGCCCATCGCATCCGACACCGCATTCGCCACCGCCGCCGGCGCGCCATTTGTCGGCAGCTCGCCCACGCCCTTGATGCCGAGCGCGTTGTTGGGCGAGGGCACCCCCGCCAGCACATGCGCGAAGCCCGGCAGGTCGGCCGCGCGCGGCATGGCGTAGTCCATCAGCGTCGCGGTCTGCAGCTGGCCGTCGGCGTCGTAGCGCGCTTCCTCGAGCAGGGCGCCGCCGATGCCGGCGGCGAAGCCGCCATGCAGCTGGCCCGCCAGCAGCATCGGGTTCACCACCGTGCCGGCATCCACCGCGGCGCCGAACCGGTCCAGCGTGACCTCGCCCGTCTCGGGGTCCAGCTCGACCTCCGCGATGGCGATGCCGGCGGGCCAGGTGACGACGGTGTCGGCGAAGTCGGCGCGGCCCTCGATCGGGCCACTGCGCGCGGCGAGTGCCAGCAGGCCGATGCGGCGGTCCGTGCCGACCACGGCATAGGCGCCGTGCTGCCACTCGATGTCGGCGGTGGCCGCTTCCAGCGCCTCGGCGGCCGCGTCCTTGCCGGCCTCGATCGCGGCCCGCGCGGCCAGCGCGAAGGTGGTGCCCGAGACGATGGTGGAGGAGGAGCCGCCGGTGCCGCCGCCGCGCGGGATGGTCGCACTGTCGCCCTGCAGGATGCGGATGCGCGCAGACTCCACGCCGAAGGTGGCGGCCAGCACCTGCGCGAAGGCGGTGGCGTGGCCCTGGCCCTGGCTCTGCGTGCCGGTGCGCGCGGCGATGCTGCCGTCGGGCAGCACCTGCACGATGGAGGTCTCGTCGCCCCAGCCGCCGGAGCCGTGCAGGTGGCAGGAGAGGCCGCGCCCGCGCAGCCTGCCGCGCGGGGGGGGGGGCGGCCGCCGCGCGGGGGGCGGGGCGGGCGGCCGCGGCCCCCGCCCCGCGGC
>NZ_JBWXTD010000006.1:121561-128738 GCF_056682175.1 Falsiroseomonas sp. RANM36 | reverse complement strand
GGGGGGCTGGGGGGCGGGGGCGCGCGGCGCGCCGCGGGGCCGGCGCGGGGGGGGGCCGGGGCCCCCGCCGCGGCGAAGCCATCGTCATCCGCTTCCCGCAGCGCGGCATCGAGCAGCGCGTGGTAGTCGCCGCTGTCATACGAAAAACCGAGCGCGGTGCGGTAGGGGAAGGCGTCGCGCGGAACCAGGTTGAGCTGGCGCAGCGCCACGGGATCGCGCCCTGTCTCGCGCGCCGCCTGATCCACCGCGCGCTCCAGCAGCACCAGCGCCTCCGGCTTGCCGGCGCCGCGCACCGCATCCACGGGCGCGGTGTTGGTGAAGGCGCAGCGCATGTGGATGTAGGCGGCGGGGATGTCGTACAAGCCGGTGATGACCTTCGCCAGGCCGCCGGTCGGGATGCTGGGCGTGACCAGCGAGACATAGGCGCCGAAATTCGCGATGGCCTCCACGCGCAGCGCGGTGAAGCGGCCTTCCGCATCCAGCGAGAGCGAGAGCTCGGCGACCAGGTCGCGCGCATGGGTGTCGGCCAGGTGGTGCTCCGTGCGGTCCTGCACCCAGCGCACGGCGCGGCGCAGCCGGTCCGCGGCGAAGCAGACCAGCGACTGCTCGGGATAGAGCGGCAGCTTCGGGCCGAAGCCGCCGCCGACATCGGGCGTGACGACCCGCAGCCTCTCGCGCGGCCAGCGCAGCACGTGGTCGCAGAGCAGGCGATGCAGCACATGCACCCCCTGGGACGGCGTGGTGAGCGTGACCACGCCCTCCTGCCATTCCGCCAGCGCCGCGCGCGTCTCGACATAGCCCGCGACGATGCGCGGCGAGCGCAGCGCGATGCGCGTGACATGCGCGGCGCGCGCGAAGGCGGTCTCCACCGCGGCGGCGTCGCCCTTGTGCCAGTCGCAGGCGAGGTTGCCCGGCGCGTCCTCGTGAATCGCGGGTGCGCCTTCGGCCAGCGCGTCTTCCGGCAGGACCAGGGCGGGCAGGGGGTCGTACTCGACCTCCACCGCCTCGGCCGCGTCGCGCGCCGCGTTCGGCGTCTCCGCCACCACCATCGCGACGATCTCGCCCACATGCCGCACGCGGTCCGGCGCGATCGGCAGGCGCGGCGGCTCGGCATGGCGCCTGCCGGCCGGGTCGAAGATCTCCGTCAGCGCCGGGCTGTGGCCGAGCGCCGCGGTGTCCGCCGCGGTGAAGACCGCCGCGACGCCGGCCATCGCCTGCGCCGCCGCGGTGTCCACGCGCAGCACGCGCGCATGGGCGTGCGGGGAGCGGAGGAACACCGCATGCAGCGCGCCATCCGCGGGAAGATCCGCGGTGAATCGCCCGCCGCCGGTCAGCAGCCGCGGATCCTCGAGCCGGCGGAGGGGCTGGCCGAGGCCAGGAAGCGCATCGAAGGCCATGATGACCCCGATGCTACCCCCGGCCGTCCGTCAGCGCGAGCAGGCGGCGCCGCCGAGAACGCAGAAGCGGGCGCAATGCGGGTGGTTCAGCGCCACCGGCCGCATCGCCTCGGCCAGTGTCGCGCCCAGCTCGAATTGCGGATCGTAGGGCAGCAGGGTGCAGGCGACCACCGCCGGTCGCGCCGCGCCCTTGCGCTTCACCACCATGCGGGAGGAGGCGCACATCACGCTCTCCGGCGCCTTGTGCAGGATGCCCCAACAAGCCTCGGTGATTTCCGGCACGTCGGCCGTCGCGTCCATCTCGGGGAACAGCATCAGCGCCACGGGATCGGCCGCGTCCACCGGGATGGCGTGCTCGGCGAAGAGCCGCGCGAAGCCCGCGCGCATCGTCGCCTCATCCTCGCCGCCGAAGGTTGCGCGGCCGGCGACATGCAGCCGAAAACCCTCGCGCGCGAGCCAGACGAGGCCCTCCAGAGTCTTCGCGAAGCTGCCCTCGCCGCGCTCGACATCGTGATGCGCGGCCTCGTGGTGGTCGAGGCTGACGCGGAGCGTCAGGCGGTCGGTGCCGAAGCGGTCGCGCAGCGCCAGCAGCCCCTGCGCGTAGCGCCGCATCGGCTGCATCGCATTGGTCAGCACGATGGCGGAGAGGCCGGGCCGCGCCAGCACCTCGGCCAGCATCGGCAGCAGCTCGGGGTTCATGAAGGGCTCGCCGCCGGTGAAGCCCACTTCCCGCAGCGGTTCGCCCCGCGCCTCCGCCTCGTCGAGATAGTCCTTCACCTCGGCGGCCGAGATGTAGGCCAGCGCGTCGTTGCGCGGGCTGCTCTCGATGTAGCAACTGGCGCAGGTGATGTTGCAGAGCGTGCCGGTGTTGATCCAGAGAGTCGCGAGGCCGGTGGGCGCGACGCTCGCGCGGCGCTCGCCCTTCGCGGTCACCTCGGGGTCGCGGAACTTGCCGGGCGCAAGGCGGGGCGGCGTGGCCGGGGTGCGGACGGACACGGAGACTCCTCGGGCTGTTCGACGGTGCTTCGCCGCCGGTCACGCGAAGGTTACGCGGCGGCGGGCGGGCGCGGAACGGCTATTCCGCCTCGCCCGCTTCGACCGGGATGCGGCGTGGCGATGCGACCTTGGGCTGCACCCGGCGCCCGCGCCATGCGTCCGCGGCCTGGCTGCCCGATGCCGGCTGAGCGACCCGGCTTCGTCCACGGGTGCCTGTTCCCTTCCGGTCCCGCCTGTTCCAACGTCGCGGGGAACCGGGCGTTCGGCGCGACGTCCGGCAGTCGGGGGCCGAAGCCATGAGCAAACCGTCCGAGCAACGCCTGTTCGATGCCCTGGCCACGCTCTGCCAGGCCTGTGCCGCCGGCGAGGTGCCGGTTCCCCCCGACACGGCGGAGGCGCCGCCGCCGGCCGAACCCGAGACGCGCGCCGTGCTGGGCGAGGCCGCGCTCGCCGTCGCCTTCGGCGCCTTCGCCGAGCGCGGCGATCCGGGCGGGCCGATGCAGACGCTGCTCGCGGCGCTCGGCCTTCTGGCGGTCCAGGCCGGGGAGGACCCCGATCCGCCGCAGGAGGTCTTGGGCATCGCCGCCGAGGATGCGCGGGTGGAGGACGAGATCGACCGCGCCGGCGAGGCCCTGGACGCCGAGTTCGGCCGCGACGCCGACGCGACGACGCTGACCGGCGCCCTGGAGGCACGGATCCTCGGCAGCGCCATCACGCTCGCGGGCTGCACCCTGCCCGAAGGCGTCGAGGGGCAGGCGGCGGTTCGCCTGCGCGCCGCGCGCTGCCTGGTGCGGCTGGCGGCGGGGCTGGTCGCGCTCAACGCCGTCGGCAGCGGCGGAGCCGAGCCGGGCGCCTGATCCCGAACCGCCGGCGATGACGCCGCAGCCCGAGGCCGCGCCGCGCGACGAGCCGATGCGCGGCATCCCGCTGCTGCTCTCGGCGATCGCCCTCTTCTCGATCTCCGACGCGCTGGCCAAGCACCTGGGCGAGACGCTGCCGCCGGTGGAGATCGCCTGG
Organism: Falsiroseomonas sp. RANM36; assembly: GCF_056682175.1. Lineage (NCBI taxonomy): Bacteria > Pseudomonadati > Pseudomonadota > Alphaproteobacteria > Acetobacterales > Roseomonadaceae > Falsiroseomonas > Falsiroseomonas sp. RANM36. Next base: position 125,328 of record NZ_JBWXTD010000006.1, on the reverse strand, counting down.
CTGCGCTACCTCGCCTTCGTGGCGCTGGCGACGATCCCGCTGCTGCGCCCTGGCGGGGCTGTGCTGCTGGTTTCGCGGGCGCCGGGGCTGCAGGTGCTGCGTGGGCTTGGCGTTGTCGGATCCGCGGTGGTCTTCATCGTCGCCCTGCGGTTCCTGCCGCTGGCCGAGGCGACTGCCATCAACTTCGTCTCGCCCGCCTTCGTCACGGTGCTGAGCGTGGTGTTCCTGGCCGAGCGCGTCGGCTGGCGCCGGTGGTCGGCGATCGCGGTGGGCATGCTGGGGATGCTGATCATCGTCCGCCCCGGCGCCGCCGCCTTCCGGCCGGAGGCGCTCCTGCCCATGCTCTCTTCTGCCGCCTGGGCCTCTGCGGTGATCGTGACGCGGCGGATGGGCACGCTCGATCCGCCCGCCACGACGCTGTTCTGGACGGCGGCGACGGGCTTCCTCGTGCTCAGCCTGGTGCTGCCCTTCGGCATCACCGTGCCGGATGCGCGGCAGGTGGCGATCGGGCTGCTGATCGGCGTGGTGTCCTCGGCGGCGCAATGGCTGGTGGTGCTGGCCTATCGCGCGGCGCCGGCCTCCGTGCTCGCGCCCTTCTCCTATGTGCAACTGGTGTTCTCGGGCCTGCTCGGCGTGCTGGCCTTCGGCACGGTGCCGGACCGCTGGACGCTGCTGGGTGCGGCGGTGATCGCGGCGAGCGGGCTCTACATGGCGCATCGCGAGCGGGTGCGATCGCGCGCGGCGCGGATGACCGCCCCGCCCGATCCACTCCCCGGCCCGGAGGGAAGGCGGTAGCCTGCCGGCGTGGCACGGTTCCGCATGGCCCTCCCTCCGCGCAGCGCCGCCCCTTGAGCGCCGGCTCGGCCGCACCGCCGGGCGCGCGGCGCGTGGTGCTCGCGCTCGGCGCGACGCAGACGCTGGCCTGGGCGAGCAGCTACTACCTGCCCGCGATCCTGGCCGCGCCGATGGCGCGCGATCTCGGCCTGTCCTCCTCCTGGGTCTTCGGCGCCTTCTCGGCGGCGCTGGTGCTCTCCGCGCTGCTCGGCCCCGCGGTCGGGCGCGCCATAGACCGGCGCGGCGGGCGCGGCGTGCTGGTGGTGTCCAACCTGGTGCTTGCCGCGGGGCTCGTGCTGCTGGCGCTGGCGCAGGGCCCGGCGACGCTCGGCTTCGCCTGGCTGGTGATGGGGGTGGGCATCGCGCTCGGTCTCTACGACTCGGCCTTCGCCACGCTCGCGGGGCTCTATGGGCGCGCGGCGCGCGGGCCGATCACTGGCATCACGCTGATCGCCGGCTTCGCCAGCACCGTGGGCTGGCCGGTCTCCGCGCTGATGGCGGAGGCCTTCGGCTGGCGCGGCGCCTGCCTCGGCTGGGCGGCGCTGCAACTGCTCATCGGGCTGCCGCTGAACCGTTTCCTGCTGCCGCCCGCGCCGCCGCCCGCGAAGCAGGCCGCCGCGGCGGAAGGCGAGGAGGCGCCGGCCCCGCGCTTCGCCATGCCACTGCTGGCCTTCGTCTTCGCCGCTACCTGGGCGGTGGCGGGCGCGCTTGCGGCGCATCTGCCGGCGCTGCTGCAGGCAACGGGCGCGAGCCCCGCGGCGGCGATCGCCGCGGCCGCGCTGATCGGTCCCGCGCAGGTGGCGGCGCGGCTGCTGGAATTCGGGCTGCTGAGCCGCTTCCATCCGCTGGCCTCCGGCCGGCTGGCGACGATCGCCCATCCGCTCGGGGCGGCGGCGCTGCTGCTGTTCGGCCCCGTCGCGGCACCGGTCTTCACGGTGCTGCACGGCATGGGCAACGGCATCATGACGATCGTGAAGGGCACGCTGCCGCTCGCGATCTTCGGGCCGGTCGGCTACGGCGCGCGGCAGGGCCTGCTCTCCGCGCCGTCGCGCTTCCTGCAGGCGATGGCGCCGCTCGGCTTCGGGCTGGTGCTGGAGCGTGGCTCGGTGGAGGCCGCGCTGGCGCTCACCTCGGGCCTCTACCTGGCGGCCTTCATCGCCATGCTGCTGCTGCGCGCGCCGCGGCGACCGGCCGTGGCGTCCCCGGCCCGGGGGGCGTGAGGGGCGGGATCTCCGGCGTCGGCGTCGCCGGCGGCGGCGTTTCGGCCGGCGGCGTGCCGGGCGTCACGGGCGGCAGGCCGGGCAATTCGGGGCCGGGTCCGGGCGGCGGCGTCACGGGCGGCGTCCTGACGGGCGGTTCCGGCGGCGGCGCGGGAACCTCCGGCCGGGGGTCAGGGGATCGCGGATCGGGCGATTGCGGGTCGGACGGCGTCGGATCGGATGCGTTCATGCAGCATCAACGCGGCCGCGCCCTGCCTGGTTCGGGCGGCGCCGTTGCGCGCCGCCCGCCCGGCGATCAGGCCGCGGCGGCCACCGGCGTCGGCGCCACCGGGATGCGCTGGGCGATCTGCGCCACCGCCTCGTCGCGCGTGATGTTCTCGACCGCGGCGATCTCCACGGCGAGCCGCTCCAGCGCGGCTTCGAAGATCTGCCGCTCGGAGAAGCTGCGCTCGGGGTTGTTCACGTTGCGGCCGAGGTCGCGCAGCACCTCGGCGACCTTGCGCGGGTCGCCGCTGTTGAGCTTCGCCTGCAACTCCGCCGCGCGGCGGGCCCAGGTGATGCCGCGCACCGCGCCGCGCGGCGTGGTGGTCAGCACATCGAGCGCCTCGGTGATCAGCGCGCCGCCGGCCAGGCGGCGGATGCCGTTCACCGTCACCTTGGCGCGCGGCACGCGCAGCAGCAGCCGGCCCTCGCCGAAGGCGAAGTGCACGAGCTCGAGCGTCTCGCCGCCGACGGTGGCGGTCGATTCGCCGGTCACGCGACCGACGCCGTGGGCGGGATGCATCACCGCATCGCCCACGGCGAAGCCCGCGAGATCCTTGGACTTCGCGGCGGGCTGCGCGGTGGTGCGGGCGGCGTCGGGCTTCGGCATAGCGGCCGGCTCCATGGTCGTGGCGTGCTGGATGTCATCCAGATGACGTTGGTCGCCGACAAGATCAAGCTTTTCGCGCAGATTGGCTCATGCGCCGGGCGCACGGGTCTTTTGTGCGCAACGCGCTTCGCCGCCCGTCTGCGCGTCGCGCCCCTCGCCGGCGCAAGGCGAATCCGTCAGGATGAACCCATCCGCAGGAGGGATGGCATGGACGGCGAGGACGGCCGGCGCGCGCGGGTGCTGGTCGCGCCCGAGCGAGTCGCGGCGATGGACGGGGTCGCGATCCTCGCCATCCGGAACCCGCGCGGCGACGAGGGCCGCACGCCGCGCATCCCCGGCGCCGTCGATGTGGACCTGCCGGGCGAGCTGGCCGGTCCGGGCGGCGGCACGCGCGGCAGCCGGCCTCTGCCCGCGCTGTCCGATCTGCAGCGTCACGCCCGTTCCTGGGGCCTGCGCCAGGGCCAGCCCGTCGTCGTCTACGACCATGATCGCGGCCTCGTCGCGGCGCGCGCCTGGTGGGTCCTGCGCTGGGCCGGCATCGCGGATGTCCGGCTGCTCGATGGCGGCTTCGCCGCCTGGGTGGCGGCGGGTCTGCCGGTGGTCCATCGCCCGCCCGCGCCGCAACCGGGCGATGTGGCGCTCGCCGCCGGGCACATGCCGGTGCTGGACGCGGATGCGGCGCTGGCGATGGCGCGCGCGGGCGTGCTGCTCGATTCACGGGTGCGGCCCAACTACATCGGCGGCACCGTGCCCCCCGGCGCGCCGCCGCGCGGCCCCATCCCCGGCGCGCGGGGCGCGCCCCCCGCCGCCAACATCACCGCGCCCGGCCCCGTCGCCGCAGC
>NZ_JBWXTD010000006.1:105195-121461 GCF_056682175.1 Falsiroseomonas sp. RANM36 | reverse complement strand
TCGGCTTCCAGGACCTGTTGCGGGCGGCGACGGGCAAGCCGCTCGACCCGGCCGACTTCACCGCCCATCTGGCGCGCCGCTACCTCGACGGTTGAACCGCCGCCCGGGCCCCCCCCCCCCCCGGGGCGGCCCCCCCCCCCCCGCCGCCGACAACTTCACCGAGCCCGGCCCCTTCGCCGATGCAGCGACGCTGCGCCATCTCTATGCCGCGCTGGGGGCGGATGGCACGCGGCCCGTGGGCGTGTATTGCGGCGCCGGGATCTCGGCGGCGGTCAATGTCGCCGCACTCGCCTCCATCGGCATCGAGGCGGCGATGTATCCGGGCTCCTGGTCGGCCTGGAGCGCCGATCCCGCAAGACCCGTGGTGGTGGGGGGACGCCCGCAGTGAGCCCGTTCGACAGCATCATCGACCGCCGCGGCAGCGGCTGCGCGAAATGGAGCCGCTTCGACGCCGATGTGCTGCCGATGTGGGTGGCCGACATGGATTTCGCCGTGGCCGATCCCATCCTGCGCGCGCTGCAGGATCGGCTGGCGCATCCCGTGCTGGGATACGGCGTCTCGCAGACCGGCCTCCGGGCGCGCATCGTCGCCTGGCTGGAGGCGCAATATGGCTGGCGGGTGACGCCCGACGACATCCTGATGCTGCCGGGCGTGGTGCCCGGCTTCAACCTGGCGCTGCGCACCGTCTGCGCGCCGGGCGCGGGCGTGGTGGTGCAGACGCCGGTCTATCCGCCGATGCTGAAGGCGCCCGAGCTCGGCGGGCTGCGCCGGATCGACGCGCCGCTGACCGCGACGGACGAGGTGGACGGCGACGTGTTCGGCGCGGCGCTGCGCGGGGCGGGGCAGGGCGCCTTCCTGCTCTGCAACCCGCACAACCCGACCGGCCGCGCCTTCCGCCGCGAGGAACTTGCCGCGATGGCCGAGGCGAGCCTCTCGGCCGGGCTGTCCATCGTCTCCGACGAGATCCATTGCGACCTGCTCTTCGACGGGCGGCGGCACATCCCGATCGCGACCCTGGCGCCGGAGGTCGCGGCGCGAACCATCACGCTGATGTCGGCCGGCAAGACCTGGAACATCGCCGGGCTGAACGCCTGCTGGGCGGTGGTGACGGAGCCGGGGCTGCGCGCCCGCTTCGCGCGGACCCTGGCGGGCGTCGCCGACCATGTGAACATCCTCGGCCTGGTCGCGACCGAGGCCGCGCTGGCCGATGGCGCGCCGTGGCGGGAGGCGGTGCTGGCCTATCTGCAGGCCAATCGCGACTGGCTGGCCACCGCCGTCGCCGAGCGCCTGCCGGGCGTGACGATGCGCCTGCCGGAGGCGACCTACCTCGCCTGGCTGGATTGCCGCGCCGGCGCGGCCGCCGCCGACCCGCACCGCTTCTTCCTGGAGAAGGCGCGCGTCGGGATGAACCCGGGCACCGATTTCGGCCCGCCCGGCGCCGGCTTCGTGCGGCTGAACTTCGGCTGCCCGCGCGCCATGCTGGAGGAGGGGATCGGGCGGATGGCCCGCGCCCTGGCGGAGGCCTGACGCACGGTCGTGCTTCGCCCGGCGGCCGCGCGAGGCCGCTCTTGCATCCTGTCGTGCCAGCATCCATGAAGGCGGAAATTCATGGCGGGCATGCATGCGGGGCGGATCTCCGCCGCGGTATGACGGCTTGCCTGGCTGGCCGGGGAGGCAGACGGGCGTGGCATCCGAGGATCCGCAAGGGACGATCCTGGAGACGGAGGGGCTGACCAAGGAATTCCGCGGCTTCGTCGCGGTTTCCGATGTCGCCCTGCGGGTCCGGCGCGGCAGCATCCATGGGCTGATCGGGCCGAACGGCGCCGGCAAGACCACCTGTTTCAACCTGCTCACGAAATTCCTGCCGCCGACGCGCGGGACCATCCGCTATGACGGGCGGGACATCACCAGCATGAAGCCGGCCGAGGTGGCCCGCCTCGGCCTGGTGCGGTCCTTCCAGATCTCGGCCGTCTTCCCGCATCTGACCGTACTCGAGAATGTGCGCGTGGCGCTCCAGCGCGCCCGCGGCGGCTCCTTCGACTTCTGGCGGTCAGAGGCCGCGCTGAAGGGCTTCGAGCCGCGTGCCATGGAACTGCTGGAGGATGTCGGCCTCACGGCCTATGCTCGGCACATGGCGGGCGAGCTGCCCTATGGCCGCAAGCGCGCGCTGGAGATCGCGACGACGCTTGCGCTCGAGCCGCGGATGATGCTGCTGGACGAGCCGACCGCGGGCATGACGCATGAGGATGTCGGGCGGATCATGGCGCTGGTGCAGCGCGTCGCGAAGGGCCGCACCGTGCTGCTGGTCGAGCACAACCTCACCGTCGTCTCCGGCCTCTGCGACATGATCACGGTGCTGACCCGCGGGCGCGTGCTGGCGGAAGGCACCTATGCCGAGGTGAGCCGCAACGATGAGGTGAAGGCCGCCTATCTCGGGACGGATCCCGCGCTGCAGGCGGAGGCGCCGCATGGCTGAGACGATGACCGCGAAGCCCGCCGCGGCGGCCGGCGGGGCGGCGATGCTGCAGATCGAGAACCTCGAGGCCTGGTACGGCGAGAGCCATGTGCTGCATGGCGTCAATCTCGAGATCCGCCAGGGCGAGGTGGTGACGCTGCTCGGCCGCAACGGCGCGGGCAAGACCTCCACGCTGCGCGCCATCATGGGGCTGGTCGGGCAGCGCAGCGGCTCGATCCGCTTCGAGGGGAAGGAGCTGATCAGCGCCCGCCCCGACCTGATCGCGCGCGCCGGCATCGCCTATTGCCCCGAGGAGCGCGGCATCTTCGCCTCGCTCGACGTCACCGAGAATCTCATGCTTCCCCCGGTGATCGCGCCGGGCGGGCTTTCGCTGGACGAGATCTACACGCTGTTCCCGAACCTGAAGGAACGCGCGCGCAGCCAGGGGACGAAGCTCTCGGGCGGCGAGCAGCAGATGCTGGCCATCGCGCGCATCCTGCGCACCGGCGCGCGGCTGCTGCTGCTCGACGAGCCGAGCGAGGGGCTCGCGCCGGTCATCGTGCAGCAGATCGGCGCGATGATCCGGGAGATCAAGCAGCGCGGCTTCACCGTGCTGCTGGTGGAGCAGAATTTCCGCTTCGCGCAGACGGTGGCCGACCGCCACTACGTGATGGAACACGGAAAGATGGTGGACATGCTGACCAATGCGGAACTGCCGCACAGCATGGACCGCCTGCACGACTACCTCGGCGTCTGAGGACGCCGAGGGGACAGGGAACCAGTCAAGGAAGGACACGCGCATGACCGTCAACCGCCGCACGCTTCTCGGCGCCGCCGCCACCGCCCCCGTCTGGGGCGCACTGCCTTACCGCTCGGCCCGCGCCCAGGCGGCCAACACGATCCGCATCGGCGTGCTGAACGACCAGTCGGGGCTCTATCGCGACATCTCGGGCCCCGGCTCCACCCAGGCGGTGCGTCTCGCGGTGCAGGAGAGCGGCATCACGCAGCGCGGCGTGAACGTGGAAGTGGTCGAGGCGGACCACCAGAACCGCCCGGATGTCGGCTCCACCGTGGTCCGCCAGTGGATCGACCGCGACGGCATCGACGTGGTCGTGGACGTGCCGACCTCCTCGGTCGCTCTCGCGGTGAACACGCTGGTGCGCGAGAAGAACAAGGTCTTCATCAACTCCGGCGCCGCGACCTCGGACCTGACGGGCGCGCAGTGCTCGCCGAACACGGTGCACTGGACCTACGACACCTACATGCTGGCCAACGGCACCGGCGGCGCGATGGTGCGCGCGGGCGGCCAGACCTGGTTCTTCATCACCGCCGACTACGCCTTCGGCCACGCGCTGGAGCGTGACACGACGTCCTTCGTCACCGCCGCCGGCGGGCGCGTGGTGGGCGGCGTGCGCACGCCCTTCCCGGGCACGACCGACTTCTCCTCCTTCCTGCAGCAGGCGCAGCGCAGCCGCGCGCAGGTGATCGGCCTGGCGAATGCGGGCGGCGACACGATCAACTCGATCAAGCAGGCGGCCGAATTCCGCATCACCCGCGGCGGGCGCGTGAAGCTCGCCGGCCTGCTGGTCTTCGTCACCGACGTCCACTCGCTCGGCCTCGAGGTCGCGCAGGGCCTGGTGGTGACGTCGAGCTTCTACTGGGATCTCAACGACCGCACGCGCGCCTTCACGCAGCGCCTCGGCCAGATGCCGGGCAACCTGCGGCCCACCATGGTGCAGGCCGGCTGCTACTCCGGCATCCTGCACTACCTCAAGGCGGTGGGCGACATGGGCGTCGCGGCCGCGAAGGCGTCCGGCGTGGACGCGGTGAACCGCATGAAGGCGATGCCGGCCAGCGACGACGCCTTCGGCGAGGGCACCATCCGCCCCGACGGCCGCAAGATCCACCCGGCCTATCTCTTCGAGGTGAAGACGCCGGAGGAGAGCAAGGGCGCGTGGGACTACTACAAGCTCGTCGCCACCATCCCGGCGAACGAGGCGTTCCGCCCGCTCTCCGCGGGCGGCTGCGCGCTGGTGCGCTCCTGACGTCGGACGGGGTCGGCTTCGGCCGCCCCCGCTGACCCAGCTTCCCGAAAGGCGACCGGGCGATGGAAGACCTGCTCTTCGAACTGCAACTCGCGCTGCCGCAGGTCATCCTGGGCGTGATCAACGGCTCGTTCTACGCGCTGCTCTCGCTCGGGCTCGCCGTCATCTTCGGCATGCTCAACGTCATCAACTTCGCCCATGGCGCGCAATTCATGATGGGCGCCTTCGTCGCCTGGATGCTGCTGAGCTATCTCGGCATCGGCTACTGGCCGGCGCTGATCCTCTCGCCGCTGATCGTCGGCTTCGTCGGGGTGCTGATGGAGCGATTGATGATCTCGCGGCTCTACAAGCTCGATCATCTCTACGGCCTGTTGCTGACCTTCGGTTGCGCGCTGGTGATCGAGGGGCTGTTCCGCAACACCTTCGGCTCCTCCGGCCAGCGCTACACGACGCCGCCGGAGTTCCGCGCGCTCGACCTCGAGTTGGCCGACTTCTTCCTGCCCGGCTACCGCGTCTGGGTGCTGATCGCCGCGACCGCGGTCTGCCTCGGCACCTGGCTGGTGATCGAGAAGACGAAGATCGGCAGCTATCTCCGCGCCGCGACGGAGCGCCCGCAGCTGGTGCAGGCCTTCGGCATCAACGTGCCCCTGATGATGACGCTGACCTATGCGGCGGGCGTGGCGCTGGCCGCCTTCGCCGGCGTGCTGGCCGCGCCGATCTACTCGGTGCATCCGGCGATGGGTGCCAACTTCATCATCACCGTCTTTGCCGTGGTCGTGATCGGCGGCATGGGCTCGATCATGGGCGCGGTCGTCACCGGCTTCCTGCTGGGCTTCGTCCAGGGCATCACGGACGTGTTCTACCCGGAAGCCTCGCAGACCGTGGTGTTCGTCATCATGGCGATCGTGCTGCTGACACGACCCGCCGGGCTGTTCGGGAGGGCCTGAGCCATGGCCGAGGGCACCATCGCCACCGCCGGCGGCGTCAGCGCGCGCCACGAGGAAACCGGCCTCTGGGGCTTCACGAAGCCGCAGGCCGTGGCCTTCCTGCTGATGCTGGCCTTCGTGCTGGTCAGCCCCTTCTTCCTCTATCCCGTCTTCCTGATGAAGGTGCTCTGCTTCGCGCTGTTCGCCTGCGCCTTCAACCTGCTGATCGGCTATGTCGGCCTGCTCAGCTTCGGCCACGCGGCCTATTTCGGCATGGGCGCCTACATCACCGGCTACGCCGCCAAGGCCTGGGGCGTGCCGCCCGAGCTCGCGATCCTGATGGGCGGGGCGACCGGCGCGCTGCTCGGCATCCCCTTCGGCTGGCTCGCGATCCGCCGCGCCGGCATCTACTTCGCCATGATCACCCTGGCGCTGGCGCAGATGGTCTATTTCTTCGCCCTGCAGGCGCCCTTCACCGGCGGCGAGGACGGCATCCAGGCGATCCCCCGCGGGACGCTGTTCGGCATGTTCGACCTGACCGCCGACCTGACGATGTACTGGCTCGTCGCCGCCATCTTCCTGGCCGGCTTCCTGCTGATCCACCGCATCGTCCATTCGCCCTTCGGCCAGGTGATGAAGGCGATCCGCGACAACGAGCCGCGCGCGACCTCCCTTGGCTACCGGACGGACGACTACAAGCTGATGGCCTTCGTGCTCTCGGCAACGCTGGCGGGCATCGCCGGCGGGACCAAGGCGCTGGTGTTCAACATCGCGACGCTGACGGACGTCCACTGGGCGATGTCGGGCGAGGTGGTGCTGATGAGCCTGGTCGGCGGCCTCGGCACGATCTTCGGGCCGGTGGTGGGGGCCGCGGTCATCATCACCATGCAGAACTACCTGGCCGAGTTCGGCGCCTGGGTGCTGGTGATCCAGGGCGTGATCTTCATCGCCTGCGTGCTGGCCTTCCGCCGGGGTGTCTTGGGCGAGATCGCGCATGCGCTGCGGGTGAAGCTGTAGCCAGTCGGGCCCGCCTGGGCGGGCAGAGGAAGCCGCCCGCTTGGGCAGTGGCTGCCCATCCGGCGGGCGCCACGCCGCTGCGCCGGCGAAAGCTTCCGCCCCGGTGGGCTTGCGCCATCCGCCGGGCGTGGCACTAAGCGGCCCATGACCTGGTCGATCCTTGCGCGGGACCGCGCCACGGGCGAACTGGGCGCCGCCGTCGCCAGCCGATTCCTGGCCGCCGGCGCGCTGGTGCCGCGCGTCGAGGGCGGGGTGGGCGCCGCCTGCACCCAGGCGCTGGTGAACCCCTTCCACGCACCGGATGCGCTGGCGCGGCTGCGCGCGGGCGAGGCGCCCGGCCCGGTGCTGGCCGCGCTGGTCGCCGCCGATGCCGGACAGGCGACGCGGCAGGTGCATGTGATCTCGGCCGCCGGGGCCATCGCGCAGCACACCGGCGCCGAGTGCGTCGGCTGGTGCGGGCATGTCTCCGGCGAGGATGTCTCGGTCGCCGGCAACATGCTGGCCGGGCCCGAGGTGGTCGCCGCGACGCGCGACGCCTTCCTCGCCACAGCCGGGCTGACGCTGGCCGAGCGCCTGCTGGCCGCGATGGAAGCCGGCGAGGCGGCGGGTGGCGACAAGCGCGGCCGGCAATCGGCGGCGATCCAGGTGGCCTCCCGCGATCCCTATCCCGATCTCGACCTGCGGGTGGACGACCATCCGGACCCGCTGGCGGAGCTGCGCCGGCTGCACGTGGTCTGGAACGGCTATCTGCGCCATTTCCGCCGCTTCCTGCCGGGGCGCGACCATCCGGGCGTGTTCGACCGCGCGGTGATCCAGGCGGCGATCGCCGAGGCGCAGAAGCCGTGACCGCCCCGGTCCTCGAGCTCAGCGACGTCACGGTCACGCTGCCCACGGATCGCGGGCCGCTGCGGCCGGTGGACGGCGTCTCCTTCGCCGTGGCGCCGGGCAAGACGCTGGCCGTGGTGGGGGAGAGCGGCTGCGGCAAGTCGGTTACCGCGCTCGCCATCATGGGGCTGCTGCCGCCGGGCTCGCGCATCGGCGGCGCGATCCGCTTCGACGGGCAGGAGCTGACCGCGCTCGATGCCGAGGCGATGCGCGGCAAGCGCGGCGCCGAGCTCGCGATGATCTTCCAGGAGCCGATGACGAGCCTGAACCCGGCCTTCACCGCCGGCGAACAGGTGGCCGAGGCGCTTCGGCTGCATCAGAACCTCTCGCCCGCGGCGGCGATGGACCGCGCGGTGGAGATGCTGGCCCGCGTGCGCATCCCGGATGCGGGGCGCCGCGCGAAGCAGTATCCGCACCAGCTCTCGGGCGGGATGCGCCAGCGCGTGATGATCGCGATGGCACTCGCCTGCCGCCCGCGCCTGCTGATCGCCGACGAGCCGACCACGGCGCTGGACGTGACGGTGCAGGCGCAGATCCTGGCCCTGATCGACGAGCTGAAGGCCGAGACCGGCACGGCGGTGCTGCTGATCACGCACGATCTCGGCGTGGTCGCCGACCATGCCGACGAGGTCGCGGTGATGTATGCCGGTCGCGTCGCGGAACGCGCGCCGGCCGCGCAGCTCTTCGCCAATCCGCAGCATCCCTACACGGTGGGGCTGCTCGGCGCCGCGCCTTCGCTGGAAGGCGGGGCGGAGCGGCTGGCGAGCATCGAGGGCACGGTGCCCGACCTGCGCAACCCGCCGCCCGGCTGCCGCTTTGCGCCGCGCTGCCCCTTCGCGGTCGCGCGCTGCGCCGAGCAGCCCCCGCTGTCGCCGATGGGTGAGGGGCACCTCGCCGCCTGCTGGCGCGCGCCGCTGGATGCGATGCTGGAGGCGGCGGCGTGATGGATATCGTCCGCGCGCGCTTCTCCCTCTCCCGCTTGCGGGGGAGGGTCGGGGTGGGGGCATGGCAGGCTGTGGCCCGATGACCGCGCTGCTCGAACTCCGCGACGTTGCCCGCGCCTTCCCCGTCCGCGACGCGCTCGGCCGCGCGCGCGGCGCGGTGCGCGCGGTGGATGGGGTCTCGCTTTCCGTGCAGGAGGGCGAGGTGCTCGCCATCGTGGGCGAATCCGGCTGCGGGAAGTCCACCCTCGGCCGTCTCGCGCTGCGGCTGATCGAGCCCGATGCGGGCGAGATCCGCTTCATGGGCGAGGATCTGCGCGCGCTGAAGCCGGCCGATCTGCGCCGGCGGCGGCGCGATATGCAGCTGATCTTCCAGGACCCCTTTGCGAGCCTCGATCCGCGCATGACGGTGGAGGAGGCGGTGGGCGAGCCGCTGCGCCTGCACGGCATCGTGCCCCGCGCGCAGGAGCGGGATCGCGTGGCCGAGCTGCTGGCGCGCGTCGGCCTCAGGCCGGAGCTCGCGCGGCGATGGCCGCATGAATTCTCGGGCGGGCAGCGGCAGCGCATCGCCATCGCCCGCGCGCTCGCCTCCCGCCCGCGGCTGATCGTGGGCGACGAGCCCGTCAGCGCGCTGGATGTCAGCGTGCAGGCGCAGGTGATCAACCTGCTGCAGGACCTGATCGCGGAGCTGCGCCTGACCTTCGTGCTGATCAGCCATGACCTCGGCGTGGTGCGCCACATCGCGGACCGCGTGGCGGTGATGTATCTCGGCCGCATCGTGGAGGAAGGCCCGACCGAGGCGGTGTTCCGCACCCCGCGCCATCCCTACACCCGCGCGCTGCTCGCCGCGGTGCCGGGCCAAGGAGTGAAGGCGGTGCCGCTGGAAGGCGACGTGCCGAGCCCGATCGACCCGCCCTCCGGCTGCCGTTTCCGGACGCGCTGCCCCTTCGCCGAGGCCGTCTGCGCGGAGCGCACGCCCGCGCTCGAAGGCGGCGCGCATGCCGCCGCCTGCCACCTGCAGGACCGCCTGCCGCCTGCGCGGCCGCCGGCCGAGCACGATGCCGGCGGGGAGCGCCTGCGGCGCCTGCAGGCCTTCTTCACCGATCGCAGCCTTTCGCCGATCACCAAGGGAGCAACGACGACATGATCCGCAGAACCTTCGCGGCGGCCTGCATCGGCCTGGCCGCGCTCGCCGCTGCGCCGGCCGACGCACAGAACCTGCGCATCGCGCTGCGCGAGGACCCCGACATCCTCGACCCCACCCTGTCGCGCACCTATGTCGGGCGCATCGTCTACATGGGCGTCTGCGACAAGCTGTTCGACATCAACGACAAGCTCGAGGCGGTGCCGCAGCTCGCCACCGGCTATCGCTGGGAAGACCCCACGACGCTGATCATCACGCTGCGCCAGGGCGTGCGCTTCCACGACGGCGAGGTGATGGACGCGGAGGCGGTGCGCTACTCGCTGAACCGCCACCTGACCATGCAAGGCAGCTTCCGCCGCGGCGAGATGGGCAACATCACCGCGATCGAGGTGGTGGACCCGCAAACCGTCCGCATCAAGCTCGGCGCGCCGAACGCCGCCTTCATCGCGACGTTGACCGACCGCGCCGGCATGATCCTGAGCCCCAAGGCCGCGGAAGCCGCCGGGCGCGACTTCGGCCGCCGCCCCGTCTGCGCCGGCCCGATGCGCTTCGTGGACCGCGTGGCGCAGGAGCGCATCGTGCTGGAGCGCTTCCCGGAATACTGGGACGCCGGCAACATCCACCTGAACCGCGTGACCTACCTGCCCATCCCGGACAACACCGTGCGGCTGGCCAACCTGCAGTCGGGCGCCGTCGAGTTCGGTGAGCGGATGGAGCCGGACGACCTGCGCGCCATCCAGCGCAACCGCAACCTGCGCGGCGTGGCGGTGGAGGAACTCGGCTGGCAGTCCATCCAGTTCAACGTGAACAACGGCGAGCGCTCCGCGCCGCTGCGCGATCCGCGCGTGCGTCGCGCCTTCGAGCTTTCGATCGACCGCGCGGCGATCAACCAGGTCGTCTATGAGGGCATGTTCACGCCGACGCGCCAGCCCATCCCGCCGGCCAGCGCCTTCCGCATCCCGAACTTCGAGCCGCCGGCGCGCAACGTGAACGCTGCGCGCGCGCTGCTGCGCGAAGCGGGCGTCACCGCGCCGGTCCAGCTGGAATTCACCATCCCCAACAACCCCGATCTCCGCCAGGTGGGCGAGGTGGTGCAAGCGATGGCGCGCGAGGCCGGCTTCGAGGTCTCGCTCCGCGCGATGGAGTTCGCTTCCTCGCTGCAGGCCGCGCAGCGCGGCGACTTCCAGCTGTATCTGATCGGCTGGTCGGGCCGCACCGATCCGGACGGCAACATCCACGCGTTCCTGCATTCGCGCGGCGGCCAGAACGACGGCAAATACGGCAACCCGGAGGTGGACCGCCTGCTCGATGCCGCCCGCGTCGAGGGCGACGTGGCGAAGCGGCGCGACCTCTATCGCCAGGCGCTGGAGATCGCCGTCGCGCAGGACGTCGGCCGGATGTTCGTGTGGCACCGCAAGAACATCATGATCCACTCGACCCGCCTGAGCGGCTACCAGCCCATCGCCGACGGCATGATCCGCCTGCAGGGCATGAGGCTGAACTGATGTCACCGCGCGTCTCCGGACCCGCGCGCTTCTCCCTCCCCCGTTCGCGGGGGAGGGAACTTCGCACATGATCGCCTTCCTCCTCCGCCGCGTCGGGCAGATCATCCCGACGCTGATCATCCTCTCCTTCCTGATCTTCGGGCTGCAGCAGCTGATGCCCGGCGATCCGGCGGTCATCCTGGCCGGGGAGGAGCGCGGCGATCCGCAGGTGCTGGCGCAGATCCGCGCGGAGCTGAAGCTGGATCGCCCGATCTGGGAACAATACCTGCACTGGGTCGGCAACGTCGTGCAGGGCGATTTCGGCTTCTCCTGGCGCATCCGCATGCCGGTCGCCGAGCTGATCCTGCAGAAGCTGCCCGTCACCGCGCAGCTCGCCACCATGGCCTTCATCATCGGCGTGGTGATCGGCGTGCCGCTCGGCATCCTCTCCGCCACGCGGCGCGACACGCCGGCCGATTTCCTCGCCAACGGCATCGCGCTGTTCGGCATCTCCACGCCGAATTTCTGGCTCGGCATCATGATGATCCTGCTGTTCAGCGTGCAGCTCGGCTGGTTGCCGCCCTCGGGCTACGTGCCGCTGTGGGAGGATCCGGTGCAGAGCCTCTCCACCACCATCATGCCGGCCTTCGTGCTCGGCACCGGCGTCGCCTCCGTGCTGATGCGCCACACGCGCGCTGCGATGCTGACCGCGCTCGGCCAGGACTATGTGCGCACCGCGCGCGCCAAGGGGCTCGCCGAGAAGACCGTCGTCTGGAAGCACGCGCTGCGCAACGCGCTGATCCCGGTCGTCACGCTCGGCACGATCGAGTTCGGCCGGCTGCTGGCAGGCGCGGTGCTGACCGAGCAGATCTTCACCATCCCGGGCTTCGGCAAGCTGGTGGTGGATGCCGTGTTCAACCGCGACTACCCCGTCGTGCAGGGCGTCGTGCTGGCGACCGCGCTGATCTTCGTCGTGCTGAGCCTGGTCGCCGACCTCCTGTACATGGCCATCAACCCGAGGCTCCGTACGGCATGAGTGCGACCTCTGCCCCGATCGCGCTGGAGCGCGGCGAAAGCCCCGCCCGCCGCGCGCTGCGTCGCTTCTTCCGCCACAAGCTGGCGGTGGTCGGGCTTGTCGTCGTCGTCTCCTTCATCCTGATCGCGCTGCTTGCGCCGTGGATCGCGCCCTACGACCCGATCGAGACGAGCTGGTCGCGCATCCGCAAGCCGCCTTCGGCCGAACACTGGTTCGGCACCGACGAGAACGGGCGCGACGTGCTCTCCCGCGTCATCTGGGGCGCGCGCGCCTCGCTGATGGCGGGCGTCGTCTCGGTGCTCGGCGCCATCGCCATCGGCGTGCCGCTTGGCCTGCTGGCCGGGCTCGCCGGCGGCTGGGTGGATGCGCTGCTCTCGCGCATCGCCGATGCGATGCTGTCGGTGCCCTTCCTGATCCTGGCCATCGCGCTGGCGGCCTTCCTCGGCCCCGCGCTCGAGAATGCGATGCTCGCCATCGCCATCACCGCGAGCCCCGTCTTCGTGCGGCTCGCGCGCGGCATGGCGCTGGATGCGAAATCCACCGACTGGGTGGAGGCGGCGCGGTCGCTCGGCAATCCGCCCTGGCGCACCGCGGTGGTGCATGTGCTTCCCAACATCGTGCCGCCGCTGCTGGTGCAGGGCACGCTCGCCATCGCGGAGGCGATCATCGCGGAGGCCTCGCTCAGCTTCCTCGGGCTCGGCCAGCAGCCGCCCTCGCCCTCCTGGGGGTCCATGCTGAACTCGGCGCAGCGCTTCCTCGATCCCGCGCCCTGGCTCGCCATCGCGCCGGGCATCGCGATCTTCGTGGTCGTGCTGGCCTTCAATCTGATGGGCGACGGGCTGCGCGACGCGCTGGACCCGCGGGCGGACCGCAAGTAGCTCACGCTTCCGTGATGGAGGCGCTGTCACGCGGCGCGGCCTTGATGCGGCCCTCCGCCGGGGCGATCTGTTGGCGGCCATGGACCGCCCCGCTTCGCCCCCGCCGGTGCCCTCGCGGCCCCTGCTGGCCTCTCTGCCCTGGCCGGCGCGCCGCGCCGCCGGGATCGGGTTGCTGACGCTGACCCTCTGGCTGGCCAGCTTCCTGGCGCTCGTCGCGGGATGAGCGGCCAGCGACCGCGCCGGCCCTGGGAGCCGCCGCCGCCGCGCCCCTGGGGGAATGAGGGCCCGCTGCAGCCCTGGGACCAGGCGCGCGCGCAGTTGGAGCAGGGCTTTTCGCGCTTCCGCGCCGGCACGCGCGGGTTGCTGCTGCCGCTCTTCACCTGGCCGCTCTTCTTCGACGCGATCTGGGAGATCGGCACCGGCGACGTGCGCGGCCTGGTCGCGGCCGCGCTCGGCATCGGCCTGACGGTCGGCGCGACGGCGACGCTGCGCCGCGGCCGCAAGGGCGACACGCAGCGCGCGGCGCTGATGGTCGGCGCTGCCAGCGGCATCGTCGCCGGCCTCGGCGCCGCGCTGAACCCGGTGATGGCGGTGCTGCTCGGCGCCGGCGGCTGGCTCGGCACGCGGCTGCTCTATGACGGCGCGGTGCAGGAAGTGGCGCCGCCTGCCCCGCCGCCCCCGCCCGGCCCGCTGGACGAGCATCGCGCGCGGCTGGCCCGCATCGCGGCGGAGCCCCGGCTGGCCGGCGTCTCCGGCGCGCTGGCGGGCGTGCTGGACGACCTCTCCGCGCGGCCGGAGCGCATCACGGAGGCGCGGCGCTTCCTCGTCGTGCATCTCGACGGGCTCGACCGCATCCGCGAACGCCTGCAGGCCGGCGCCGAGCCGCCGGAGGGGCTGCCGAAGCTGCTGGAGGATCTGACTTCCGCGGCCGACGAGTTGCGCGACCGCATCCGCGCGGAGGAGACGGCCGCGCTCGACATCCAGGTGAAGGTGCTGGCCGACCGGCTGCGCCAGGAGGGCTATGCGTGAGCGACCAGGTTCGGATCACCTTCGGCGAAGCCGCGTCGGAAGCCGCAGCGCAGACGACATCGCCCGTGCCGGTGCCGCGCACGCCGGCGGAACTCACCCCGGAACACCAGGCCGCCATCGCCAGCCTTGCGGAGCAGATCAACCTCTCCGATCCCGGCTCCATCCTGCGCTTCGGGCAGGAGGCGCAGAACCGCGCCCAGGCTGCGGCCGACGCGATGCTCGAGGGCGCGAAGAACCAGGAGACCGGGGAGGCGGGGCGCACCCTGTCCTCGCTGCTGACCACGCTGCGCGGCTTCGACGTGACCAACCTCGACGAGAAGCCCGGCTTCTTCGCGCGGATGTTCACCAAGGCCGGCGCCGAGGTCAGCGGCATCATCACGAAATACGAGGGCGTGAAGGGCCAGATCGAGGCGATCGGCGACAGGCTCGACACGCATCGCACGCGCCTGCTGGAAGATGTGGAGCGGCTGGAGCGGCTCTATGCGGCGACGCTCGAATGGTTCCACGCCCTCGGCGACCACATCGCCGCCGGCGACGCGGTGCTGCAGCGGACGAACGCGCACACGATCCCGGTGCTGGAGAAGCAGGTGGCCGAGAACACCGGCGACGACTTGGCGCCGCAGCGCCTGCGCGACCTGCGCGGCGCGCGGGACGAGCTGGAGCGGCGCGTGCATGACCTGCGGCTGACGCGCCAGGTGGCGATGCAGGCGCTGCCCTCGATCCGGCTGATCCAGGAGAACGACAAGGCGCTCTCCTCCAAGATCCACTCCGTGCTGGCCAACACGGTGCCGCTGTGGCGCCAGCAGCTTGCGCAGGCGCTGGCGATCCACCGCATGCGGGAAGCCGGCGCGGCGGTGAAGGAGGCGACGGACCTAACGAACCGCCTGCTGACCGCGAATGCCGAGACGCTGCGCCGCGGCAACCAGGAAGCGCGGACCGAGCTCGAACGCGGCGTCTTCGACCTGGAGGCGGTGCAGAAGGCCAATGCAGCGCTGGTCGCGACCATCGAGGATTCCCTTCGCATCGCCGACGAGGCACGCGGCCAGCGCGAGCGCGCGGCGGAGGAACTGGCGAAGCTCGAGGAGGACATCCGCCGCGTGCTGATGCAGGCGAAGTCCGCGGCCTCGACCAAGCCGGTCACCACGCCCAACCGGCCCTTCTAGAGCAGCGCCCGATCGAGTTGACCCGCTCCGCGGGTCAGCCGATCGGGCATAAGCTGCTCTAGAATCATGATTTCTAGAGCACGACCTTCCGACCGATTGATTCCAATCGGTCGGAACGTGCTCTAGGCGCACCACCCTCGCCCCGGGGCGAGGGTGAGGGTATCCTCCCGGCAATCATCCCGGGAGGATACGATGCATCGGCTCACCCGCCGCGTCCTGCTCGCTGCGCCCGCCGCCGCGCTTGCCATGCCCGCCATCGGGCAGCCCGCCTGGCCGAACGGCCCGATCCGCATCGTCGCGCCGTTTCCGCCGGGCGGGTCCACCGACGCGCTGTCGCGCATCCTGCAGCCGCATCTGACCCAGGCGCTCGGCGTGCCGGTGGTGGTGGAGAACCGCGCCGGCGCCTCGGGCTCGATCGGCACCGGCAATGTCGCGCGCAGCGCGCCGGACGGGAATTCCTGGGTCCTGGTCTTCGACACCCATGCGGTGAACCCGGCGCTGATCCCGAACATGGGCTTCGACACCGAGCGCGACATGACGCCGCTGCTGCTGTTCGGCACCGCGCCGATGGTGCTGACGAAGCACCGCACGCGGCCCTGGGCCGATTTCGCCGCGATGGCGGCGGCGGCGAAGGCGCGGCCCGACACCGTCACCTACGGCACCATCGGCAACGGCTCGCTGGCGCATCTGACGATGGCGCTGGTCGGCAAGGCGGCGGGGCTGCAGCTGGTGCATGTGCCCTATCGCGGCGGCGGTCCGCTGGCGACGGCCGCGGTGGCCGGCGAGGTGGACATGCCCATCGCCACGCGCCCCGCCATCGGCGTGCACATCGATTCCGGCGCGCTGGTGCCCTTGGCGCAGACGGGCGCGACCCGCTCGCCCACCATGCCGGACATCCCGACGCTGGCCGAGGCGGGCGTGCCGGGCATCGACGCGCGCGCCTTCTGGGGCTTCCTCGGCCCGGCCAACATCCCGCCCGCGATCAAGCAGCGGATGGAGGCCGAGATCCGCGCCGCGCTCGACAAGCCGGAGGTGCGCCAGCGCGTGATCGGCCTCGGCCTCGACCTCGACCCGAAGGGCGAGGCGGAGTTCGCGCGCTTCCTCTCGGCGCAGATCGCGACCTGGGGCCGCGTGGTGCGCGAGAACAACATCCGGCCCGACTGACCGGAGCGGCCCCCCCCCCCCCCCGGGGGGGGGGGGGGGGGGGGGGGGTGCCCCCGGGGGGGATTGAGGCGGGGGGGCCCCCCCCCGGCGGCGCCGGGG
>NZ_JBWXTD010000006.1:104423-105095 GCF_056682175.1 Falsiroseomonas sp. RANM36 | reverse complement strand
CGGCCGAGCGCGCGAATGCGCGCCGCGGCAAATGCCGCGAAGCCAAGCCGGCGGAGGCCGGCGCCGGCGATTGAGGGGCCGAAGGTGAAACCTTCGGCCAGTGCGCATCAAAACTTCTTCCCGCCGCCCTGGCCCGGGCCGAACTTGCCATAGGCGGCGCCGTCCACGCCGCCGATGTTGAAGCTGCCGAGGACGTCGCGCTCGTCGATGTCGTTCAGCTCGTCGTCGCGCTGCGGCATCTGCCCGCGCGGCGTGAGCCGGTCCACCATGCCCGGCAGGCCGCGGCTGAGCTCGGACAGCACCTCGTCGCGGCCGAGGCCGGTGTGGCGCTCGATGTCGTCCAGCGCCTCGGGCGGGATCGCGCGGGCCAGGTCCTCCGGCCGCAGGTCGCGGTTCGCGCCGGGCCCGACCCAGCTGTCCACCTGGTCGCCGAGGCCAGCGCCGCGCAGCTGCTCGGTCAAGGAGGCAAGGCCCTGCGTGCCGCCGCGGCCGCGCATCATGTAGGCGAGCAGGGCCATCAGCGCGAGGCCCTTCATCCCGCCGAGGCCGCTGGCCAGCCCGCCGAGGCCGCCCTGTTGCGGCGGCGGCGCCCCGCCCGGCGCCCCCCCCCCCCCCCGCCCCCCCCCCCCCCCCCCGCCCCCCCCCCCCCCCCCCCCCCCCCCCCCCCGCCCG
>NZ_JBWXTD010000006.1:102562-104323 GCF_056682175.1 Falsiroseomonas sp. RANM36 | reverse complement strand
CTGCTGCGGCGCGCCCCCGGCCATGCCGCCGAGCAGGCCGCCCAGCAGGCCGCCGAGCCCGCCGCCGCTGCCGAGCAGGTCGCCGAGGCCGCCGCCCATGCCGCCGCCCGCCTGCCCCCCCATCGGCCCGCCGCGGCCCTCATAGCCCGGCACCTCGCCCCGGCGCAGACGCGGATCGCCGAGCGGCGAGCCGCCCATGCCACCGCCGGCGCCGTAGCCGCCCTGGCCGCCGCGCGGGTCGCCGCCCATGCCGCCGCCCAGCGCGCCGGCGAGAATCCTGGAAAGCACGTCCGACATCGTTCCGTCTCCATCCCCTGTCGCCGCCCGGCGATGCGCCCCGGCGTCCATCCGGGCCGAGTTGACCACGGATGCTGCCGGTTCTTCGATGGCCGCACAATCACAAGGAGGAATGGCCATGCGGGCCTGGGCCGTGGTCGAAGCGCGGAAGCCGCTGCAGGAGATCGAGCTGCCGACGCCGGAGCCGACCGGCAGCCAGGTGCTGCTGGAAGTCACGCATGCCGGCGTCTGCCACTCCGACATCCACATCTGGGAGGGCGAGTGGGACCTCGGCAGCCGCGGCAAGATGAAGCTGTCGGAACGCGGGGTGACGCTGCCGCTGGCGATGGGTCACGAAATCGTGGGCCGGGTGGTGAAATGGGGGCCGGGGGCGGAAGGGCAGGGCCTCGCGGTCGGCCAGCAGCGCATCGTCTTCCCCTGGGTCGGCTGCGGCATTTGCCCGAGATGCCGGTCCGAGGACGACAACATGTGCCTCCAGGGCAAGGCGCTCGGCGTGTTCCAGAATGGCGGCTACGCGACGCATGTGCTGGCGCCGGAGCCGCGCCACCTGGTGGATCCGGGCGACCTCGATCCCGCGCTGGCCGCGACCTATGCCTGTTCCGGCATCACGGTCTTCTCGGCGATCAACAAGCTGATGCCGATGGAGCCCGGCACGCCGATCGTGCTGGTCGGCGCCGGCGGCCTCGGGCTGCAGGCCATCAGCGTGCTGAAGGCGATGGGCCACAAGCGCATCGTCTCGGTGGATGTCAGCGCCGAGAAGCTCGCGGCCGCGACGCAGGCGGGCGCGACGGACACGCTGGATGCGAGCCTGCCGGATGTCGCGAAGCGCCTGGCCGACCTCTGCGGCGGCGGCGTCGAGGCGATCATCGACCTGGTGAACGGCACGGAGACCGCGCGCTTCTGCTTCGACGCGCTGACCAAGGGCGGCAAGCTCGTGCAGGTCGGGCTGTTCGGCGGCGAGATGGTGCTGCCGCTGCCGGTGATGGCGATGCGCGCGCTGACCGTGCGCGGCAGCTATGTCGGCAGCCCGAAGGAGTTGCGGGCGCTGGTGAAGCTCGCGCAGGGCGGCCGGCTCGCGCCGATCCCGATCACGCGCGAGCCCTTGCGCAACGCGGATTCCGCGCTGAACCGCCTGCGCGAGGGCAAGGTGGTCGGGCGCATCGTGCTGACGGCGGAAGCGGCGTAGCGCCGCCTCACCGCGTCCGCGCCACCATCAGCGTGTCGCAGGAGCGGGCGCCGCGGGGCGGGCCGGCCAGCGCATGCATCGCGCGCCCGGCCAGCAGCGACCAGGCCAGCCCCGCATGCCACGACCAGGCATGCCGGAACCACGGCTCCGCCGCGCGCTTCGGCGCCAGCCGCGCCGCCCCGGCGCACCGCGCGGGGGCGCCGCCGGGCGGCCACTCGATGGTCTCCGCCGGATCGAGGCCCGCCCCCGCGGCGCGGGCCAGCAGCGCGCGCGCCGCC
>NZ_JBWXTD010000006.1:99942-102462 GCF_056682175.1 Falsiroseomonas sp. RANM36 | reverse complement strand
GCGCGGGCGACGATGGGCTCGAGCCCGACAGGCCGCGGCGCGGGGCGCGCCCCCGCGACGCCGCGGGTGCCGCAGCCGGCATCCAGCACCCGCATCCCCGGCGCGATGCGCGACGCCGCCGCGCGGAACTCCGCGCGGTCCTCCCCGAGCCAGCGGTGGAAGCCGTTGCGGCCATAGAGCCGGCCGTAGAAGGCGGCGTCGCCCGGCACCGGCGGGTCCCAGAACGCCAGGCCGCAGGGGCTTTCCCACAGGTGCAGACGCGGGATGCCGGCGAAGAGCGGCGCGGGGTCCACGCCGAAGGTCGCGCGCCACAGCGCCCGCAGCAGCCGCGTCGGCACGCGCTGGATCAGCCGCAGCGCCGGCTCACCGGTGATCGGGCAAGGCGGCGGCGTTGGCGGCTCGGGCACGCGCCGGGATGACCGACCGGTGCGTGGCGGTCAACCGGGCGGCGTGAAAGCGTCGCGCGCCTGCGCTACACCATGCGCCATGCCGGACGACCTGCGCGCCGCCGAGCCTTACGTGCCGCCTTTCCCGCCGCGGCACGAGAAGACGCCGCCGCTGCGCGAGATGATTCGCATCGCGCGCCGGAACTACCTGGCGGTCTGGCCGCGCGGCGCCTTCAACCGCGACGTGATGTTCCGCCGGCTGCTGTTCCGTGACCTGGTGATCTGCAACAGCCCCGAGACGGTGGCCGAGGCCTTCGTCGCGCAGCACGAGCAGTTCCAGCGCAAGAGTCCGCAGCATCGCCACGCGCTGGCGCCGCTGCTCGGCGACGGGCTCTTCGTCTCCGATGGCGCGCTGTGGCGCGGGCGGCGGCGCGTGGTGGCGCCCGTCACCCATGCCACGCGCCTGCCCGAGCTCGCGCCCGCCATCACCGCGGCCGCGGCCGAGCGCGCCGCCGCCTGGCGCCGCCACCCGCCGGACCGGCCGCGCGACGTGCTGGGCGAGATGGGCCGCCTGACCGCCGAGATCATCTGCCGCACCATCTTCGGCCGCGCCCTCGGCACCGATGCGGCCGCCGAGGTGGTCGCCGCCTTCGCCGAATACCAGGACCTGGTGGACCAGACCGACCTGCTCTCGCTCGCTGGCCTGCCGGACTGGCTGCCGCGGCCGCGCGGGCGGCGCATCCGCGCTGCCGTCGCGCGCATCCATGCGGTGGTGGACCGGCTGATCGCGGAGATCCTGGATGGCGGCGTAGCGGAAGCCTCGCTGATCCGCGCGATGGCGGAGGCGAAAGTGCCGGGCACCGAACGTCCCATGGACCGCCGCGCCTTCCGCAACGAGGCGATCGTGCTGTTCATGGCCGGGCACGAGACCACCGCCAATGTGCTCGCCTGGGCGCTGTTCATCCTGAGCCAGGATTTTCGTTCCGCGGCACGGCTGAGCGCGGAACTTGAGCAGGTCCTCGCGGGACGCGCCGCGACGCTCGAGGACCTGCCGAACCTGCCCTTCACGCGTGCGGTGATCGAGGAGACGATGCGCCTCTATCCGCCGGTGCCGCTGCTCTCGCGCGAGGCGATCGCGCCCGGCACCATCGCGGGGCGCGAGGTGAAGAAGGGGACGATCGTGCTGGTCGCGCCCTGGCTGCTGCACCGCCGCCCGCAGCTCTGGGACCAGCCCGACGCCTTCGTGCCGGACCGCTTCCTGCCCGGCGCCCCGAAACCCTCGCGCCATGCCTATGTGCCCTTCAGCGTCGGGCCGCGGGTCTGCACCGGCCAGCATCTGGGCCTGGCCGAGGCGGTGATCTGCCTTGCCACGCTGTTCCAGGCCGTGGAGCTTCGCCTTGCGCCGGGCGTGCAGGTCATGCCGGTGGCGCGGCTGACACTCCGCCCTGGCGAGACGCTGCCGATGCTGCTGCGGCCGCGCGCGCCGGCAGGCTGATGGCCCTGCTCGTCGTGCTGGCGGCGTGCTGGCTGCTGGCCGAGCTGCTCGCGACCCTCGCCACGGCGGTCTATCGGCGTGGCCTCGCGAAGGCGCCGGCCCAGGATGACGGACCCTTCCCCGCGGTGCTGGTGCTGCTGCCGGTGCGCAGCGCCGATGCGGCGGAGGCGGCCGGCGTCGCCGCCTGCCTCGCCGCCCTGTCGGCGCAGGCGTATCGCGGACCCTGGCGCGCGCTGGTGGTGTTCGAGGATCGGCGCGATCCGGCCTGGGAGGCCGCGGCAAGGGCCGATCCGCGCCGTTTCGCCGTGCTGGCCGCCGGCCCCACGCAGCACCGCGCGCAGAAGCTGCACAACCTGCTGGCCGGCCTCGCGCAGCGCCGCGCGGAGGAGGCGATCCTCGTCACCCTCGATGCCGATACGCGCCCGCCCCCCTGGTGGCTCGCCGAGCTCACCCGGCCGCTCCGCCACGGGCTGGCGGAGGCCGCGAGCGGCTATCGCTGGCCGATGCCCGAAGGCCTGCCGGCGCGGATGCTGGCCCTGGCGGAGCGCGGGCCCGCCCCCGGCCCCCCCCCCCCGGGGGGGCCCCGGGGGGGGGGGGGGGGCGGGGCGCGGGGCGGGGGGGGGGGGGAGGGGGGGCCGC
>NZ_JBWXTD010000006.1:75823-99842 GCF_056682175.1 Falsiroseomonas sp. RANM36 | reverse complement strand
CGCTGGCTCAACCTGTGCTGGGGCGGCTCGCTGGCACTGAGCGACGCGGCGCTGCGCCGGCTGGACCTGCCTTCGCTCTGGGATCGCGCGGTCTCCGACGACTTGTCCGTGACACGTGCGCTGCACGCCGCGGGCATGCCGGCCTGGACGCCCCGGCGGGTGCTGCTGCCGAGCCCGGCGCGGCTCGGCTGGCGCGGCCTGCTCGGCTTCGGGCGGCGGCAATACCTGCTGATCCGGCTGCATGCGCCCGGCCGCTGGCTCGCGATCGGCCTCTCGCTGCTGCTGCCGTTCGCGGGCCTGGCGGCGACGCTCGCCTGGGCGGCGACAGGCAGCTTCGCCGCGGCGCTGGGGCTCGCGGCCGGCCTCGCCCTGCAGCAATGGCGCGCGGGCATGCGCGCGGAGGTGGCGCGGCGCGTGCTGCCGCCGGCCGACGCCGCGAGGGTGGCGCGGGCCCTGCCGCGCGACCGGCTGCTGCTGCCCTTCGTGCTGCCGCTGCAGGCGGCGATCTTCGTGTCCTCGGCCTTCGGGCGCGTCATCCGCTGGGGTGGCCGGGCCTATGCGATGGGGCCGCGCGCGCGGGTGCGACAGGTGGAGCCGGCCGGCGCGGCGACACGAATCGGTGGTGTTCCCGGCTGAGCTGTTCGACTATCGGGGCGGTGGGAATGAAACGCGGCACGTCGTCTTCGCTCGACATGGGAATCGGGGCCGGGCCTGTGTCCGGGGCGGCCGGATGCGCCTGATCTTCGCCGCCCTGCGCTGGACGGTGCCGCTGATCGGGCTGCTCGCCCTCGTCATCGGTGCGCTCGATGCGCCGATGCGCGGGGAGCCGCCGCTCGGCTCGCTGTTCAGCCGCGAGGAGACGGTGGTGCGCCGCGCGCTGGTGGAGCCGGCAGGCTCCGTCGCGGGCCATGCGCGCTACGAGGCGCTGGTGGAGGTCGCCTGGCCGCCGGGCTCGGAGGCGACCGCGCGGCTGCGCGGCCTGGCGCGCGAGACCTTCGCGGGGTCGCAGGCGCAGGCGGAGGCGTTGCTGGCGCCCTATGCGCCGGGATCGCGGCTCTCGGTCCGCGTCGCGGACGGCCTGCCCTGGGTGGACCGCACCGACTGGTTCGCCCTGCTGTGGACTGTCGGCGCGGTGCTGCTGGGCGGGCTTCTGCTGGTCGTCGGCGTGCAACTGGCCCGCGCGCCGCGCGAGTGACGCAGGCCCGCCTCAGGCCACGGCGATCGCGGCGTTCATCGCCCGCACGCCGGCATCCGGACCCTCCGGGTGGTTCCAGACCGCGCCGATCACCGCCAGGAAGTCGGCGCCCGCGCGCACCAGCGGCGCGCAATTCTGCGCGGTGATGCCGCCGATGGCGACGCAGGGGATCTCGAACATCTCCGACCACCATTCCAGGATGTCGGGCTCCGCCTTGTGCAGCGTGTCCTTGGTCGCGGTCGGGAAGAAGGCACCGAAGGCGACGTAGTCGGCGCCGGCCTCGCCCGCCTCCATCGCCAGGTGGCGGGAGGCATGGCAGGTGACGCCGATCGTCGCCTCCGCGCCGAGCAGCTTGCGGGCCGCGACGGGATCGCCGTCCTGCTGGCCGAGATGCACGCCGTCGCAGCCGGATCGCTTCGCGAGGTCCATGCGGTCGTTCATCAGCACCGCGACGCCGCGCGGCTGCGCGACCTTCAGGATGGGCTCCGACGCGGCGAGGAGCGCGTCGTCGGGCGCGTCCTTCAGGCGGATCTGCAAGGCGGCGACATCGCCGGCATCCAAGGCGCGGGCCAGCGCCTCGGCGGCGAAGCGGGCCGGGTCGGGCAGGGCGGGCGGCGTGATCAGGTAGAGGCGGCAATCGGGCATGGCGCCCGATGTAGCGCGTCTCACGACACGCCGCGCCATGCCAGTTGCGCGCCGAGCAGCAGCAGCGCCGCGAAGAAGATGCGGCGGAACAGCAGCGGCGGGATCTTGTGGCGCAGCAGCGAGCCCAGGCGCTGCCCGGCCAGCGCCGGGACCACCGCCAGCGCCGAGCCGAGCGCCAGCCCCGGCGAGGCGACGCCCTGCCAGGCGAGCGCGGCGGCCAGCGCGAGGGTCGAGACCAGGAAGGTGAGGCCGAGCGCCTGCACCAGCTCCTCCCGCGCCAGGCCGAGCGCGGCGAGCCAGGGGCCGGCGGGGATGACCGAGACGCCGGTCGCGCCCGTCATCAGCCCGCAGGCCAGCCCCGCCGGCAGCGCGGTGAGCCGCTCGGCAGGCGGCGGCAGGCGGAACTGCGGCGTGGCGAGGCCCCAGGCCGCATAGGCCAGCAGCGCGGCGCCGAGCGCCGGCAGCGCCGCCGCGCCGGCCGCGATGACATAGCTGCCCGCGATGGTGCCGGGCACGACCGCGAGCAGCATCGGTGCGAATCGCCGCAGCAGCGGGCGCAGATGCGGGCCGAGGGACTGCGCGACGTTGGTCAGCACGCCCGGCAGGATCAGCAGCGCCGCGGCCTCGGCCGGCGGCATGAAGAGCGCGAGCAGGCCGATGGAGACGGTGGGCAGCCCGAGCCCGATCACGCCCTTCACCGCGCCGGCGAGCAGGAAGACGAGGGCGACGGTTGGCACGATCGGGTCCATGCGGCGCAGCATGGACCGGCGTACGGCGGAACGCTTCGGGGGTGGGCGAAGTGTTCACGCCGTGCCGCGCCGGGGCGTCGGCCGTCCTGCCGTTGCTGTCCGGGAACAGCGGGACAGATTGCCGGGGCGGGTGCGGGCTGCGCGTTTCGGACAAAATGCCGGGGTGGGGGGTGAGGCTGCGCGTTTCGGACAAAGTGTTGGGCGGGGTGTGGATGCGCGTTTCGGACAAAGTGCCGGGCTGGCGGGTGACGGGGGCGGGCTGCGTCGCCGCCAGGGGGCGGTTCGGGGGTGGGCGGCGGATGAGGGGGAGAGGCGGGGCGGCGGGGCGCATCGGCGGAGGATAAGCCTGCCGGGGCGGCAGCGGCCAGGAAAAAATGCCTTTGCGGCAGACGGTGCCGGGTGGTCAGCGACGGGCGGCGAGCAGGGCTCGGGCTTGGGCGAGGTTGCGCTCGGCGACGCCGACATAGGCGGGGGCATCGAACAGCCGAAACACCTCCAAGGCGGCCTCGAAGGCCTGGACGGCACTGCGCAGCGCGGCATCGTCGCCGCGCTCGCCGAGCGTCTCGAGCGCGATACCAAGATTGTTCTGCGTCACGGCCCAGGCGAGCGGGGCCCGATCGCGGGTGCGCTCCTCCAGGGCGGCTTCGTAGGCCTGGACGGCACGGCGGAGCGCCGCGTCGTCGCCGCGCTCGCCAAGCGTCTGGAGAGCGTTGCCGAGGTTGTTCTGGATCACTGCCCAGTTGAGCGGGGCCCGATCGCGGGTGAATTCCTCCAGGGCGGCTTCGTAGGCCTGGACGGCACGGCGCAGCGCCGCATCGTCGCCACGCGCGCCCAGCGTCCGGAGCGCGTTGCCGAGGTTGTTCTGCGTGCCGGCCCAGTCGAGCGGGGCCCGATCGCGGGTGCGTTCCTCGAGCGCGGCCTCGAAGGCCTGGACGGCACGGCGGAGCGCCGCGTCGTCGCCACGCGCGCCCAGCGTCCGGAGCGCGATACCAAGATTGTTCTGGGTCGTGGCCCAGCCGAGCGGGGCCCGATCGCGGGTGAGTTCCTCGAGCGCGGCCTCGTAGGCCTGGACGGCACGGCGCAGCGCCGCATCGTCGCCGCGCTCGCCAAGCGTCGAGAGCGCGCTGGCGAGGTTGTTCTGGGTTGTCGCCCAGTCGAGCGGGGCCCGATCGCGGGCGCGTTCCTCCAGGGCGGCCTCGTAGGCCTGGACGGCACGGCGCAGCGCCGCGTCGTCGCCGCGCGCGCCGAGCGTCTGGAGCGCGTTGCCGAGGTTGTTCTGCGTGGCGGCCCATTGGTTGGGTCGTTGGAGGCGTGGCGCGAGGACAAGGGCGCGATCGTAAACCTCGACCGCCTGCCGCAGATGCGCCGGGTCGCCGCGCACCTCGCCCCAGCGATACAGCGCGTCGGCCTGGGCGAGGCGCTGCGCCCATTCGAGCGCCGGGTCGTGCGCCACCAAACGCGCCGCCTCCTGCCGCTGCGATACGGCGGCGGCGTAGTCGCCCCGCAGCAAGGCGACGGCGGCTTCCTCGCCGAGGATCGCCGCCTCCTCCTCTGCCATGCGTTCTCGCGCGGCGCGCAACGCACTGCGGGCCTGCGCGAGCCGAGCCGCAGCGCCGGACAGGTCGCCAGCATCCAGGGCATCCCGCGCGGAGCGCCGCAGCGCCTCGATCTCGGCCGGCGCATTGATGCGGCGTTCGAGTTCCCTGCGGAGACTCAGGAAATCCTCCGCAAAGCGCATCAACGCCGCTGGGATCTGGTCCTCGGCGATCTCCTCCGCTCCGATCCGCTGGAAGAACGCCCGCAACGCGGCGACCGGCACGCCCTTCTCGCGCGAGATCGTTGCCACGAGTTCGGCATGCCGCGCGGCGGCGCGCTGCTCGGCCTCACCCATGGTCCGTTCGGTTGTCCGGCCCTGTTCGGCGATCGCCGCCGTGGTGGTGTCCCGCGCAGCCTCGACCTGCTGCTGTCCGCGCCACCCGATCGCGAGGGCGAGCAGACCCACCGCCAGCAGAGAGCCGAAGCCGAGCGTTCCCGACCGCCAGCCCATGCGCCACCGCAGGTCGGCCTGATTTCGTGCGGCCCCCGTCTTCGCGTCGAGGTCCCGTAGCAGGGATAGGGCGGCATCCTGGCCATCCCGCAGCCGGGCGACCTCGGCCAGGACGCGGTCCATGAAGGCATCGTCATCGGAACCGCGCTCGCCACGGCGGATGGCTGCAACCGCGATCTCCACGGCCCGTTCCAGCGCGGCGATGGCCTGGGCGAGATCCAGCGCTTCTTCAGAGGTCAGGCGCCGCGTGAGCTGCAGTACGTCGTTACGATCGAAGCCCTCGGACTCAGCGGCACGCAGCACGCCTCGCCGCTCCAGCGCGGCCAGCACGGCTTCGGCGGTCGCCTCGGGGACGCGGCCTACCTCATCCTCGATCCGCGCTGTCGTGTCCTTCACCGTGGCGAGATCGGCTGCCAGGGCGGCGACAGCCTCGCGCAGCCAATGCTCGAAGCTGTCCAGCCGGAACGCAAGCGCCTGCACGCCTGCCGCCTGCGCCGCAGTAATCCGCGCCTCCACCTCCGTGACCAGTCGTTTCAGGTCAACCAGTTCCGCCGCCAGGAAAATGCTGCGGAAGCGCTCGTTGGTCTTGATCTCCTCGTTCACGAAGAGCGCGTAGATGTCGTACCAGCCGCCGGCGCCGCGGAAGGACGCGGCGAAGAAGTCCGGCACCGCGGCAGCGCTCGCCGCCGCCAGTTCCGCCAGTGCCTCGTCCTCGGCGGCGCGGCGCGCTGCCAGGGCCTGGGCGGCGAAGCCCTCGGTCTCGGAGGGGTGGATCATGTCGTCCAGGGCGCGCTGCACCTGCCCGGCGGTCACCGCCTCGAAGTCGAGTTCGGTCAGCAGGCGGCGCAGACGATCATCCAGCCACCCGCGCAGCCAGCGGGCGAAGTCGCGGTCATGAGGCGAGACGTCGCTGGCCGGGTAGTGCTCCAGCGCCTTCGCATGGGCGCGCGCCACGCGGTCCAGCGCGGCGAGATGCGCGGTGCGCAGGCCGCGGACCAGGTCGTGGTTGCGCGGCAAGCCGGGAAGGGCGCCGGCCCATTGCTTGCGCAGGCGCTCCAGCAATTCCTTCGGCGTCGGCTTGCCGAGCAGGCCGAGGATGGCCCCGCCGGTTGTCTCGGCGAGGTCCCAGATGGCTGCGCCGGTCGCGCCGAGCAGGGCCTTCTTGCTGAATTCGACCTCGGCCATGCGCCCCCACCCGCCTGCGCAACGAGATGGCCCATGACGCCCCCGCAATCAAGCAAGCGTCAACGCATGCCGGGTCCAGGGGCGGTGTCGCCCCTGGCGGGGGGTGAAGGGGGGAGGCGCCCCCCTTCGGAGTGGGCAAGGGGTTCCTGCGCGGCGGTGTGCCCCCCTCACCCCGGCCCTCTCCCCCCTGCGGGGGAGAGGGAGAGACATGGCGGGAGAGGGAGCAGAAGGGGCGGGCGAGAAAATCAGCCCTGGTAGATGCCGATGATGTCGGCCAAGAGCTTCAGCGCCTCGGCCTTCGGGCGCTGGAAGGCGTTGCGGCCCATGATGGAGCCGTTGCCGCCACCCGCATGGATCGCGCGGACCTCCTTCAGGATGTCCTCGGTGCCCTTCGCCTCGCCGCCGGAGAACACCACCAGGCGACGGCCGCCGAAGCAGGCCTGCACGACGTGGCGGAAGCGCGCCGCGGCGTCATCCTCGATCGGGTGTTTCTCGTAGGTCTTCTTCGCGGCGTCGAGGCTGATCGCGGCCGTCGGCGGCTTCACCTTGATGATGTGCGCGCCGACGAGTGCAGCCATGTGCGCGGCATAGGCGCAGATGTCGAGCGCGGTCTCGCCAACCTTGTCCAGCATCGGGCCGCGCGGGTAGCTCCAGACCACGACGGCGAGGCCGCAGGCCTTGGCTTCCTGCGCGAGTTCGCGCAGCTCCTCCATCATCTCGAACTGGTATTCGGAGCCCGGGTAGATCGTGAAGCCGATCGCCGAGCAGCCGAGGCGCAGCGCGTCCTGCACGGTGGCGGTGACGGCCTGGTCCTTGGTGGTGGAGAGGCTGTTGGAGCTGTTGACCTTCAGGATGGTCGGGATGGTGCCTGCATAGGTGGCGGCGGCCGCCTCGATCATGCCGAGCGGGGCGGCATAGGCGTTGAGGCCGGCTTCCAGCGCCAGCTCGAACATGTAGCGCGGATCGTAGCCGGCGGGGTTGGGCGCGAAGCTGCGCGCCGGGCCGTGCTCGAAGCCCTGGTCCACCGGCAGGATCACCATGCGGCCGGTGCCGCCGAGCTTGCCCTGCATGAGGATGCGGGCGAGGTTGCCCTTGGTGCCGGGGTTGTCGCTCTCGTACCAGGACAGGATTTCCTGGACCTTCGGCGTCAGGCGCATGGGGCGTGTCCTTCTCTCGTTTCCGGCTCGGCGGCTCGCGGGCGCGATCTACCGCTTGCCGCCGCCGCTGTCATCGGGGGCAGGGCGACTCGCCGCCCA
The DNA here is from genome assembly GCF_056682175.1 of Falsiroseomonas sp. RANM36. Taxonomy (NCBI): domain Bacteria; kingdom Pseudomonadati; phylum Pseudomonadota; class Alphaproteobacteria; order Acetobacterales; family Roseomonadaceae; genus Falsiroseomonas; species Falsiroseomonas sp. RANM36. The sequence goes on along the minus strand of NZ_JBWXTD010000006.1, from coordinate 92,765 downwards.
GCCAGGCCATCAATCGCGCGCGGCCGCCCGGCCGCCGCAGGTCGAGTCCCGCCAGGTCGAGGGCCGCCGGGCGTTCGGCCAGCAGCAGCGCGCCGCATTCCGCCGCCGCGCCCTGCACCGCTGCGAAGGCGGGGCAGGACGGCGCCAGCACCAGCCGCCGGCAGCCGGCGCGGAGCGCGGCCAGCGCGTGGCCCGCGGCATCGCCGCAGCACAGCGCGTCCTCCACCCTGGCGGCGGGCGCCGCGGCGCGCGCGGCCGCCAACAGCGCGAGCCAGCCGCCCGGGCCGAGGCTGCCCGCGGCGCCCGGCGCCGAGAGCAGCAGCACCGGCGTGTCGCCGGCCAGCCGCAACGCTGCCGCCGCTTCCGCCGCGCCGCGCGCCACCAGCGCCCGTTGACCGTCTGCCCGCCACATGCAAAGCGTGATGAAGCGCGGTGCGGGCTGCGCGGCAAGCCTTTCGGCCGGCTGCCCACTCCGCCCGCTCCGCGGCTTCGGGACTGGGGACCAGGGGTGTCGGGCGCAGGCGGAACGGGCAGCAAGGGCAGCCCGACGGGAACGATGGAGACCGGCCAGGCGCTTGCCCGGCTCGAAGCCGCCGTGGAGCGGCTGGCGATCGCCGCGGCGAAGCCGCGCGCGCCGGCGGCGCCGGGCGAAGGCGTCTCCCGCGCGCAGGTCCAGGCCATCGCCGACCGGCTGGACGAGACCATCGCGCGGCTGCGATCCGCGCTCGGCGAGGAGGATGCCTAGTGGGGCAGGTGACGGTGCGCGTCGGCGGCTTCAGCCATCCCGTCTCCTGCGAGGACGGGCAGGAGGCGCATCTGATCTCGCTCGCTGCCGAGGTGGACAAGCGCATCAATTCCATCAAGGCGATGGGTGGGCAGTTCGGCGAGAGCCGCCTGCTCCTGCTGGCCTCGCTTCTGCTGGCCGACGAGGTGCACGACCTGAAGGTGGCCGTGGCGCAGGCCCGCACCGGCGGCGGCGCGGCGGCCGAGGCCGAGGATCCGCGGCTGGCCGACCGCCTGGCCCGCATCGCCGAACGCATCGAGGGCATTGCCGCGAACCTCGACCGCGCCTAACTGATGCGGGCGAGGCTGCCCGGTGCGTGCGGCATTTCATCCCCCGGGGCCAATGAGCATCCTCCGGGAGCTGGCTCTGACCGGATCGTGGTCCGGCTATCCGGCGCCCACCTGCAAAGCAGGTCTCAGGAGGGCTGACCGCCCACGGCCAGGGTGGCTTCGCGCTTTTTTCTCTGCCTCAGGCGCCGGCGCCGCCTCCGGCGGCTTGGCTTTCGCGCCTCAGACAGGGAGCGCGAGTCGGAAGGGCTCAAGCCGCGCGGCGGTGGTTTTGGTGCCCTCAGGCGCCGGGCGCGCCCTCCGGGCGCTTGGCTTGCGCGCCTCAGACATGGTGCGCGCGTGGAAAGGGCGCGAGCCGCGCGGCGTCCGCGTTGCGGCCGCATTCTGAGACTCCCTCCCCCGCAGTGCGGGGGAGGGTCGGGGTGGGGGCCCGACCGACCTTGGGATTCTGCCCTGTCCTCCTCGCCGAGCTGAAAGCCGAGGCGCGGGCCGTCGCGCTGGAGCGGCGCGCGGCGCTGGACCCCGCGCTTGGCGTCGCCCTGGTCCGCGTGGTGCTGGACAACTTGCCCCCGCCGCCCGGTGCCGTCGTCTCCGGCTTCTGGCCGATGGGGCCGGAGATCGACATCCGGCCGCTGCTGCTGGCCCTGCACGAGCGCGGCCACGCCATCGCGCTGCCGGTCACGCCGAAGCGCGGCAACCCGCTGGTGTTCCGCCGCTGGCGGCCGGGCGATGAACTCGCCCGCGGGCCGCTCGGCACCCGTCAGCCGGGGCCGGAGGCCGAGCCGCTGACGCCCGACTACCTGCTGGTGCCGCTGCTCGCCTTCGATCGCGCCGGGCGCCGCCTCGGCTATGGCGGCGGCTACTACGACCGGACGCTGCCCCTGCTGCCGGACGCGACGGCGGTGGGCTGCGCCTATGCCGCGCAGGAGCTTGACGAAGTTCCCGCCGGGCCCGAGGACGCCCGCCTCGATGCCATCGCCACCGAGGCGGGGCTGATCATTCCGGAAGGCTGACCGCGACCTTGCGCATCCTCTTCCTCGGCGACCTCGTCGGCCGCAGCGGACGCGACGCCGTGACCACGGCCCTGCCTGGCCTGCGCGAGAGCCTCGCCCTCGATTGCGTCGTCGTGAATGCGGAGAATGCGTCGCACGGCTTCGGCCTGGCGCCGGACATGGCGCGCGCGCTGCTCGCCGCCGGGGCCGATGCGATCACGCTCGGCAACCATGCCTGGGACCGGCGCGAGATTGTTCCGTACATCGAGCAGGAACCGCGGCTGCTGCGCCCGATCAACTATCCGCCCGGCACGCCTGGCCGCGGCGCGCAGGTGGTTGAGTTGCGCGACGGGCGGCGCGTGCTGGTGATCAACGCGATGGGGCGGCTGTTCATGGAGCCGCTCGACGATCCCTTTCGCGCCGTGCAGCAGGCGCTGGTTCCCCACCGCATGGGGGCGGGCGGCACCATCGCCGCCGCGGTGCTCGACTTCCACGCCGAGGCGTCGAGCGAGAAGCTCGCGATGGCGCATAGCTATGACGGGAAGCTCTCGCTGGTGATCGGCACGCACACCCATGTGCCGAGCGCCGACCACCAGGTGCTGCCGGGCGGCACCGCCTACATGACCGATGCCGGCATGTGCGGCGACTACGACAGCGTGATCGGCATGGAGAAGGGCACGGCGAGCCTGCGCTTCTGGAAGAAGGTGCCGGGCGAGCGGCTGGCGCCGGCAGAAGGTGCCGCGACGATCTGCGGCCTGCTGGTGCAGACGGACGACGCCACGGGCTTGGCGACGCGCGTCGCGCCGCTGCGCATGGGCGGCCGGCTCAGCCAGGCGATGCCGCGCTGACGATGCACGACGCAGTCATTTTCGATTGCGACGGCACGCTGGTGGACAGCGAGACGCTGTCGGCCGAGCTGCTCTGCACGCTGCTGGGCGAGCTCGGCCATGCGGCGGAGCCGGGCGACATCCTGCTGCGGTTCCGCGGCCAGCAATTCGCCCGCAGCCTCGCGGAGCTTGAGGCGCGCTTCGGCGTGCTGCCCGAAGATTTCGGCGACAGCTTCCGCACGCGCTCGGTGGATCTCTACCGGGAGCGGCTGCGCGAGATCGAGGGTGCGGGCGCGCTGCTCGCGGCGATGACGCATCCGGCCTGCGTCGCCTCCAACGCGCCGCGCAGCAAGATCGAGCTGTGCCTGGACGCGGCGGGGCTCGCGCCGTTCTTTCCCGCCTCGCGCGTGTTCAGCGCCTATGAGGTCGGCGCGTGGAAGCCCGATCCCGGCCTGTTCCTGCATGCGGCGGAGGCGATGCGCGCCGCGCCGTCGCGCTGCCTGGTGGTGGAGGACAGCGCGCCGGGCGTCGCCGCGGCGCTCGCCGCCGGGATGCGCGTGGTCGCGCTGCTGCATGAGGAGGCGCCGGCCTGGCTGCCGCAAGGCGTGCCGGGCATCCGTTCGCTCTCGGAGCTGCGCGACTTCCTTTGAAGCGCCGCTACACCGCCCGGCTGTGCCGCGCCTGGCTGGCGCCGAGGCGGGCATCGAAGCAGGCGGCGACGTGGCGGACGAAGCGGCGGCCCGCCTCGGTCACGCTGAGGCGCCCTGCTTCCAGCTTCGCCAGCCCGTCGCGCAGCAGCGGCGCGAGGCGTGGCTCCGCGCTTTCCCACACCGGCGCAGGGACGGTGGCGAGGTCGAGCGTGAGGTCGCACATCACCTGCTCGATGATGCTGCGGCGGATGCGGTCATCCTCCGTCAGCGCCAGGCCGCGCGCCACCGGCAGGTGTCCGCCTTCCACCGCGGCGAGCCAGTCGCGCTCATCGGGGTTGTTCTGCGCGTAGCCCTGCGGCAGCGCGCCGATCGCGCTGGCGCCGAGGCCGATGAGCACCGGCGCGCGATCCGTCGTGTAGCCCTGGAAATTCCTGCGCAGCACGCCGGAGCGCTGCGCGACGGCCATCGGGTCCTCCGGCCGCGCGAAGTGATCGAGGCCGATGGCGACATAGCCGGCTTCGAGCAGCGCGCGCTCGGCGGCCTCGGCCTGCTCCATCCGGGCGAAGGTGTCGGGCAGCAGGTCTTCGCGGATCGCCTTCTGCGCCGGCTTCATCCAGGGCACATGGGCGTAGCCGAAGACCGCGACTCGGTCCGCGCCCATCTCGGCGGCGAAGCGCGCGCTGGCGGCGACATGCGCGCTGTCCTGGCCGGGCAGGCCGTACATCAGGTCGAAATTGATCGCGTGGATGCCGGCGCCGCGCAGGCGCGCCACCGCGCTCTCCACCATCTCCCGCGGCTGGATGCGGCCGGCGAGCTTCTGGACCTCCGGGTCCATGTCCTGCACGCCGAGGCTGGCGCGGTTGAAGCCGACGCGGCCGAGCAGCGCGACGACGTCGTCCTCCAGCGTGCGCGGATCGAGCTCGACCGAGAGTTCGGCATCGGGGCGGAAGGCGAAGCGCGCGCGCAGCGCCTCCATCACCTGCGCGAGGCCCGGCGCGCCGATCGCGGAGGGCGTGCCGCCGCCGAAATGCAGCGACTCCACGGGAAGCCGCGCCGGCAGCGCCGCGGCGAGCAGCCCGATCTCCTTCACCAGCCCGGCGGCGTAGCGCGACAGCCGCGCCTGGTTGCGGGTGATCGCGGTGTGGCAGCCGCAATACCAGCAGAGCTCCTTGCAGAAGGGGATGTGGAGATAGAGGGAGAGCGTGTCGCCCGGCCGGATCTCCGCAAGCCAAGCCCGGTAGGTCGCTTCCTCCAGCGGGCCGAAATGCGGCGCGGTGGGGTAGGAGGTGTAGCGGGGCAGGTTCTGGCGCGCATAGGCTTCGAGCCGGGCGCGCGGATCGGGGAGGGCGTCCATGGCGGGCAGCCTGCCCCAGAGGCAAGGTCGCCGCCTTGCGCCGGATCAAGTTTTTTGGGCGTCAGGCCTCGGCCTGTTCCAGCGCCGCGAGCCGTGCCGCGAGGTCGTCTTCCGCACAGGCCATCACAGCGATCACGCCGACGCCAACGCGGCGCTCCGCGCGGTCGCCAAGTGGGACGCCGTCGCCGGAATCGAGCTCCACCACCACGCCGGCCGGGCCGGCGACGGCCTGCAGCACCACGCCGGGGCGATCCTCCTCAGCCAGGTGCAGGCGGCGCCAGGGCGTCGGCTCCGCGCCGCGGGCGCGCAGGCGGAGCGCCAGGCCGCCCGGCGGGCCGCGCAGCTCGATCAGCACGCGCACGGGCGTGCCGGCCGGCACGTCCAGCGGCAGCAGCAGCGTGGCGAGGCCGTCCCGGGTCCAGCAGCCCCAGGCCTCCTGCCACCACCAGCCCAGCCCCTCCCGCACCGCCTCGGCCCAGGCGCCGGCGAGGCTCGGGGGCGGCGGGGCGGCTGCGAGCGACAGGCGCTCGCCGGCCGGGAAGGCGGGGCGCGGCGCAGGCGGCGGCTGCGGCGTGGCGAGGCGGGCCAGCGCCTCGGCCGCCGCCACGGGCCACTCCCGCATGGCCGCGGCGCGGTCGATCTTCGCTTCCAGCGCGGCGCGATGCGCTGGATCCGTGGCGAGGCGCGCCAGCGTCTCGACCAGCGCCGGCAGGTCGCCGGGCGGGAAGAACACCGCGCCGGGCGCGCCGGATTCCAGCAGGCCGCTATGCGCCGGCACCACGCAGAGCTTTCCGGCCGCCAGGCTCTCGCTGACCGGCAGGCCCCAGCCTTCGTGGAAGGAGTTGTAGACGGTGAAGAGGCAGCGCGCGGTGAGCCCCGCCAGCGCGAGGTCCGAGACGCCCGAGATCACCTGCACCTTCCGCCGCAGCGTCGCGGACCGCTCCAGCAGGCCGAGCGCGCCTTCCGCGCGCCAGCCCGGACGGCCGACGCAGAGCAGCCGCGGCACCCGATCCGCCGGCAGGCGGCGCAGCAGGTCGAGCCAGGCCTGGAACACCATCAGGTGGTTCTTGCGGCTTTCCAGCGTGGCGACGAAGAGCACGAAGGGCGCGTCAGCCTCGTCGAGGTCCAGCGCCTCGGCGGCGGCGAGGGCGGCGTCGCGCGGCGGCGGCGGCTCGGCGGCGAGCGGGACGACGGACGGCGCGATGCCGAGGCCGAGCGGCGCGCCGAAGGCCAGCACGTCGCCGGCGGTCGCGCGGGAATTGGCCAGCAGCAGGTCGGCATGCAGCGCCAGCGCGGCGAACCAGCGCGCATAGAGCCGCGCGGTCAGCTCCAGGCAGTGCTCCGGCATCGCCAGCGGCACGCAGTCATGCAGGAAGGCGGCGTAGCGCAGGGGCACGCGGCGGCGGAGCATCCGCAGGCCGCGGAAGTAATCCTCGATGCCCCAGGCATTGCCGAGGCTGGCCAGCGTCGCGCCGGGCAGGATCGGCGCATCCGCCGCCGCATCGGCCGCGCAGAGCCGCGCCGTGGCGGTGCGCCAGGCCGGGTCCTCGGCCGCGGCGCCGATGCGCGAAAGGGCCAGCACCTGGCGGAACTGCGCGATGTCCACCTGCCACCAGCGCCAGGCGGAGGGGTCATAGGCGACCAGCAGAAGCGGCGCCGGCGGCGCGGGGTGTTCCAGGATGCCGCCGACGAGGCCCATCTGCACGCGCTGGATGCCTGTCGGCGTGCGCGCATCGCGCAGATAGTCGAGCAGGTCCGTCACGTCGAAGGCGAGCTGGGTCGGCGGCCCTTCGGGCGGCAGCGGCAGGCCGGCAGGCGCTTCGGGCGGGGCGATGCGATGGCGCAGCAGCGCGGCGAGGCGGCGCAGCAGCGGCGCATCGGGCGCGATCGCACGGGCGCGCGCCATCGCCTCCGCCGCGTCCAGCCCGCGGCCGAGGCGGCGCAGCAGCTCGCCTTCCTGGAAGACGGGATCGAGTTCCGCGGGCGCCAGCGCGGCGGCGTGGCGGTAGTGGTCCAGCGCTTCCTCGTGTCGGCCTTGCTCCTTCACCGCATGGCCGAGCTGGACATGGATCTGCCAGTGCCGCGGCCGCGCGGCGAGATAGGCGCGGTAGGCGCGCTCCGCCGCCGGCCAGTCGCGCGCCTCGCGCAGCGCGTCGCCGGCATCGAGCAGGGTCTCGGGCGAGGCCTCGGCGGGATCCATCCCGCCGGGTCTAGCGCATCAGCGCGTCAGGCGTGAACCGCTGCGCGCGCGGGCAGGCGGACGCCCTCGGCGGAGAAGACGTGCCAAGCCTCGGGCGGCAGGCGCACGGGCAGGGTCTCGCCGATATGGCCCGCGGCGAGCGGCAGGCGGGCGACGAGCGCTTCGCCGCCCGGCAGGCGGCCATGGATCACGGTCTCCGAGCCCAGCGGCTCGACGAGATCGACCGCAAGCGGCAGCGAATCCGCGCCGTCCGGGCGATGCTCCACATGCTCGGGCCGGATGCCGATGGTGATCGCGGCGCCCTCGGCGGCGGCGCGGGGGCCGTCGGCGAAGGGCACGGTGGGGCCGGCCTTCAGCGTGGCCGACCGCCCGCCATCGGCGATGGCGGCCGACAGAAAATTCATCGCCGGGGAGCCGATGAAGCCGGCGACATAGGTGTCGGCCGGGGTGCCCCAGACCTCCATGGGCGAGGCCACCTGCGCGGCGCGGCCCTGGTGCATGACGACGAGGCGGTCGCCGAGCGTCATCGCCTCCACCTGGTCATGCGTGACGAAGAGGCTGGTGACGCCGAGGCGCTTCTGCAGGCGGCGGATCTCGGCGCGCATCTGCACGCGCAGCTTGGCGTCGAGGTTCGACAGCGGCTCGTCGAACAGGAAGAGCTTGGGCTCGCGCACCACGGCGCGGCCCATGGCGACGCGCTGGCGCTGGCCGCCGGAAAGCTGGCGCGGCTTGCGATCCAGCAGCTGGGAGATCTCCAGCATCTCCGCCGCCTCGCCGACGCGGCGGCGGATCTCCGCGATCGGCATGCCGCGGATGCGCAGGCCATAGGCCATGTTGTCGAAGACCGACATGTGCGGATAGAGCGCGTAGTTCTGGAAGACCATCGCGATGTCGCGGTCCGCGGGCTCGAGCCGCGTGACGTCGCGGCCGTCGATCAGCACGGCGCCGGAGGTGGGTGTTTCCAGGCCCGCGACGATGCGCAGCAGGGTGGACTTGCCGCAGCCCGAGGCGCCGACGACCACGATCATCTCGCCATCCGCCACGTCGAGCTCGATCCCGTGCAGGACCTGCGTGGCGCCGAAGGCCTTGCGGATGCCGGAAAGGGTCAGCGTCGCCATTACTTTTCCGTCTCCGTCAGGCCCTTCACGAACCAGCGCTGCATGAAGATCACCACCGCGACCGGCGGCAGCAGCGCGAGGACCGAGGTGGCCATGATGATGTTCCACTCGTTCTGCGCGTCGCCGTTGCCGATCATCTTGGTGATGCCGACCACCACCGTCGTCAGGTCCTTGTCGGTGACGATCAGCAGCGGCCAGAGATACTGGTTCCAGCCATAGATGAAGAGGATCACGAAGAGGGCGGCGATGTTCGTCACGCTCAGCGGCAGCACCACGTCCTTGAAGAAGCGCAGCGGACCGGCGCCGTCGATCTTCGCGGCCTCCACGTACTCGTCCGGGATGGTGAGGAAGAACTGGCGGAACAGCAACGTCGCGGTGGCCGAGGCGATCAGCGGCACGACGAGCCCGGTCATGCTGTTGGTGAGCTCGAGGTTCACCATCACCTCGAAGGTGGGGATGATGCGTACCTCGACCGGCAGCATCAGGGTGATGAAGATCAGCCAGAAGCAGATCATGCGCCCGGGGAAGGAGAAGAACACCACGGCATAGGCCGACAGAAGGGAGATCGCGATCTTCCCGACCGCGATCAGCACGGCCATGTTCAGGCTGTTCCACAGCATCAGCCAGGCCGGCAGCCCGCCGGTGGTGCGCCGCGCCGTGCCGCCGCTGACCCAGGCGGAGACATAGTTCGCCACCGCCTCGCCGCCGAACCAGAGCGGCACGTCGCCGCGGCCGATGGTGCTGGCATCGTGGCTCGACCCCACGATGGTGACCCAGATCGGGAAGGCGAAGACGAGGACGCCGAGCGCGAGGATGCCATGCGCCAGCCATCGGCTGCGCGCCTGCCGCCATGCCGTGGCGCGGGCGAGGGCGAGATCCTGCGCGGTGGTGTCGCGCATCAGCATGGCAGAACCCCCACCCCGATCCTCCCCCGCTCCGCGGGAGAGGGAGCCGTCCGCGCCACATGCTCCCTCTCCCGCTTGCGGGAGAGGGTTGGGGTGGGGGTCATGCGCGCGCCACCCATCAGTAATGCACCTTGCGCTCGATGAAGCGGAACTGGATCGCGGTCAGCGCGATCACGATCGCCATCAGGATCACGCTCTGCGCGGCGGAGGAGCCGAAGTTCAGGTTCTGCACGCCGTCCAGGTAGACGCGGTAGATCAGCGTCGTCGTCGCCTGGCCGGGGCCGCCCTGCGTCAGCGCGTGGATCGTGCCGAAGGTGTCGAAGAAGGCGTAGACGATGTTCACCACCAGCAGGAAGAAGCCGGTCGGCGCGAGCAGCGGGAAGATCACGGTCCAGAAGCGCCGCGTCGGCCGTGCGCCGTCGATCGCGGCCGCTTCCAGCACGCTCCGCGGAATGGACTGCAGGCCGGCGAGGAAGAAGATGAAGTTGTAGCTCACCTGCTTCCAGGCGGCGGCGACGATCACCAGCAGCATCGCCTGGTTGCCGTTCAGCTTGTAGTCCCACGGCACGCCCATGCCGTTCAGCAGCTTGCCGAACAGCCCGATCTGCGGATGGAACATGAACAGCCACAGCACCGCCGCGATCGCCGGCGCCACGGCGTAGGGCCAGATCAGCATGGTCTTGTAGGCGTCGGCGCCGCGGATCGCCTTGTCCGCCTGCACGGCGAGGAACAGCGCCACGGCCAGCGCGGAGAAGGCGACCGAGCCCGAGAACACGATCGTGTTCCACACAACGCCGAGATAGTTCGGGTCGGCGAAGATCTCGGCGAAATTGGAGAATCCGACGAAGTCCCGCGACAGGCCGAAGGCGTCCTCGCGCAGGAAGGAGCCGTAGATCGCCTGGCCCGCCGGCCAGAAGAAGAAGACAGCGGTGATCAGGAGCTGCGGCAGCAGAAGCAGGTAGGGGAGGGCGACGCCCTTGAAGATGACCTTCTTGCGCATGGGGATTCGTCCGCCCGTCAGCCAGCCGCCACACCAACCCTAGCTGCCGGGCGGAAAGGGGGGCAGTGCCAGCCCCCCTTACACCCCCCGGCCCGCGCGGCAAGGATGCCGCGCGGGACGTTGCGGCCCTGCCTCAGCCGCGGTTCGCCCGCTCGAAGTTGCGCAGCACCTGGTTGCCGCGCGTGGTCATGGCGGCCAGCGCCTGCTGCGGGGTCTGCTGGCCCTGGAAGGACTTCTCCATCTCCTCCTGCCAGATGTCGCGGATCTGCACGAAGCCGCCGAGACGGATGCCGCGGGTGTTCTCCGTCGTCGCGCCGCGCAGCATCTGCTCGATCGGCACCTCGGCGCCGACATTCTCCGGCTTCTGGTAGAAGCCGGTGGACTTGGCGTATTCGAAGCCGCTCTTGGTGATCGGCAGGTAGCCGGTGTCCATGTGCCACTTGCCGGCCACGTCGGGCTTGGCGAGGAAGGCGAAGAAGTCCGCGATGCCCTTCTGCTCGGCCTCGCTGCGCGGGGCGTTGGGGCCGCCATTCATCACCCAGAAGCTCGCGCCGCCGATGATGGAGTTGGCCGGGCGTCGCCCTTCGTAGAACGGCAGCATCGCCACGCCCCAGGCGAAGCGCGCCTCACGCTGGACGCGCGCGCGGAAGCCGGAGGAGGTCTGCATGATGGCGCATTCGCCGGCGGGGAAGGCAGGCTCGCCCGCGTTGTTGCGGCCGCCGTACTTGAACATGCCGTCCTTCTGCCAGTTCGTCAGGTTGGTCATGTGACGAAGCAGCAGCTCGTTGTTGATCGCAAGCTCGGTGTTCAGGCCGCCGAAGCCGTTGCCGAGCGTGGCGAGCGGAATGTCGTGGATGGCGCTGAACTGCTCGATCTGCGTCCAGGTCGGCCAGGCGACCGACAGCGGCGCGGCATGGCCCGAGGCCTTGAGCTTGCGCATCGCCTCCTCGACGCCGCCCCAGGTCTCGGGGAACTGGTCGGGGTTCAGCCCGGCGCGGCGGAAGGCATCCTTGTTGTAGTAGGTGATCGCGGTCGAGCTGTTGAACGGCATGGACATCTGCTTGCCGTCGGCCGCGGCGTAGTAGCCGCGCACGCCCGGCAGGAAGTCGTCCCAGTTGATGTTCACGCCGGTGCGCGAAAGCAGCTCATGCACCGGGATGATGGCGCGGCCGGCATTCATCATGGTGCCGGTGCCCACCTCGAACATCTGCACCACGGCGGGCGCCTGGCCAGCGCGGAAGGCGGCGATGGCGGCGACCATCGTCTCCGGGTAGGAGCCGCGGTAGCTCGGCACGATGGTGTAGCGGCTCTGGCTGTCGTTGAACTCCTTCACCACGGCTTCGAGCATGCCGCCGAGCGGCTGGCTCAGGCCGTGCCAGAACTGGATCTCGGTGCGCTGCTGCGCGAGGACCGGGCGGGCGATTCCACCGAGGCCGAGCGCGGCGGCGCTGGCCATGAGCGTACGGCGATGCATTGGGCTTTCCTCTCCCTCAGGCATTGGCCGCGGGCTGGTAGCGGTCCCGCGTTGCTCTCCTTTTACAGTCTTGTGACGCCCGGATGAAGGGCCTTACGCCACCGCCGCCGCCGCCCGCAGCCCCGCGATCATCGAGGAGCGCAGCAGGTGCTCCCGCGCCGCCACGGGGTCGCCGGCCACCCGTTGCAGGTCCGCCAGCATGGCGGCGCGGCGGGCCGGGTCGGTCTCCCGCATGCGGGCGCGGTTGCGATCCGCCTGGGCGATGATCTCGTTCGCCGCAACCGGGCGGCGACGCCGCGTGTAGCGATCCAGCAGGGCGGCCTCGGCCTCGCCGCGCCAGATCGGGGCGAGGGTCGCGGCAAGCTCCATCGCGTCGTGGATGCCACCATTCATGCCCATGCCGCCGGAAGGGCTGTTCAGATGCGCGGCATCGCCCGCCAGGATCAGGCGGCCGATCCGATAGGTCTCCACGATGCGCTGGTGGATGCGGTAGGGCCGGAGGTCCGGCACGTCATAGGGCGTGCCCTTGGGATGGATCGCCTGCAGCTTGCGCTCGATCGCCTCCGGGCGCAGCGCGTCCTCCACCGTCTCGCCCGGCGCGGGATAGAGGCTTGCGCGCCATTTCCCGGGCACGCGCAGCAGCGAAAACGTGCCGCTGAAGGCGGGGTGCCGGGTCCAGATGTAGTTGACGTTCGACAGGCCCTCGAAGACCTGTGCGAAGTCGAATTCCGTGGTCGCGAGGATCGTCGTCTCGGGATAGGTGTCGCCCGGGAAGTCGAGGCCCATGGCGCGGCGCACCACGCTGCGCGCGCCGTCGCAGCCCACCGCATAGGGCGCGCGGATCGGATCGAGGCCGGGGCCGGTCAGCGTCACGCCATCCGCATCCTGCGTCACCGTTTCCACCGGGCAGCCGAAGCGGAGCTCGACCGTGCCGGCATGCTCCGCGCGCAGCTTCGCAAGCAGAAGCCGCGAAAGCTTCCATTGCTCGGCCTGCAGGCGATACGGGTGGGCGGTGTCGTCCTTCAACACGGACAGGTCGAAGACGGCGCGTGCGCCATCCTCGTGCCGGCGGATCTGCCAGGTGGGCGTGACCAGGCCCTGCGCGATCAGCGCATCGGCCAAGCCAAGCTCGCCCAGCATGTCGAGCGTCGGCGGGTGGAAGGTGGAGGCGCGCAAATCCTCGCTGATGTCGGCCTCGGCTTCCAGCACCAGGCTCGGCACGCCGCGCGTGGCGAGGCGGAGCGCGAGCACCAGCCCGACCGGGCCGGCGCCGACGATGACAAGGCGGCTGTCCATGACCGTCACGCTCCCTCGCGCGCCGGCAGCGCCTCCAGATAGGTGCCGTAGCCGCTGTTGCGCAGCGGCTTCGCCAGCGCGTGGAGCTGCGCCGTGTCGATGAAGCCCATGCGCCAGGCGACCTCCTCGGGTGCCGCGATCTTCTGGCCGGTGCGCTTCTCGATGGCGCGGACGAACTCGCCCGCTTCCAGCAGGCTGTCATGCGTGCCGGTGTCGAGCCAGGCGAAGCCGCGGCCGAGTTGCGTCACGCGCAGCGTGCCTTCCTCGAGATAGGCGCGGTTGAGATCGGTGATCTCCAGCTCCCCGCGCGCCGAAGGTTTCTGGGCGCGGGCGAAGGCGGGGGCGCGGCCGTCGTAGAAATAGAGGCCCGTCACCGCCCAGTTGGAACGCGGCGCCTTCGGCTTCTCCTCGATCGTCAGCGCGCGGCCCTGGGCATCGAATTCCACCACGCCGTAGCGCTCGGGATCGGCGACGCGATAGGCGAAGACCGTCGCGCCATGGCCACTGGTCGCGTCGCGCGCCGCGGCCAGTTGCTCGTCGAGCTCGTTGCCGTAGAAGAGGTTGTCGCCGAGCACGAGGGCGGAGGGGGCACCACCCAAAAACTCCTCTGCCAGGATCAGCGCGCGCGCGATGCCGTCGGGGCGTTCCTGCACCGTGTATTCGATGCGGATGCCCCAGCCCTCGCCGGTGCCGAGCAGGCGCTGGAACAGCGGCATGTCGTGCGGCGTGGTGATCAGCATGATCTCGCGGATGCCGGCGAGCATCAGCACGCTGAGCGGGTAGTAGACCATCGGCTTGTCGTACACCGGCAGCAGCTGCTTCGAGACGGCGAGCGTCGCGGGGTGCAGCCTGGTGCCGGCGCCGCCGGCGAGCACGATGCCCTTCATGCGTCCTGTTCCTTCTCGGGCCCGAGCAGCGTATCGAGGCAGCGCGCGAGCGAGACCCGCCAATCCGCCGGCGCGATGGCGTGGATGCGGCCGATCCTGCCGCAATCCAGCCTTGCATCGGCGGGACGGCGGGCGCGGGTGGGATAGTCGGCGGTGGCGATGGCGACAAGGCGCGTCCGCGGATGCCCGCGCCGCGCCGCCCCCTCCAGGATGGCAGCGGCGAAGCCGTGCCAGGTGGTGTGCGGCGCGCCGGTCAGGTGGAACAGCCCGAAGCCGGGATCGCCCGCGGGCGCGGCCACGAGCCGCGGTGCGAGGCGTGCGATGGCCTCCGCGAGGTCCTCGGCGAAGCTCGGCGCGCCATGCTGGTCGGCCACCACGCGCAGCTCCGTGCGCTCGGCGGCCAGGCGCAGCATGGTCTTCACGAAGTTGGCGCCATGCGGGCTGCACACCCAGGCGGTGCGCAGCACCAGGCTGCGCGGATTGGCCGCCAGCACCGCCCGCTCGCCCGCGAGCTTCGTCGCGCCATAGACGCCGAGCGGGTTCGGCGCGTCCGTCTCGACATAGGGCGCGCCCTTGCTGCCGTCGAAGACGTAGTCCGTGGAGAGATGCAGGAAGGGCAGGCCGCGCGCGGCGGCGGCCTCGGCCAGCCAGGCGGCGCCGTCGCGGTTGATCGCCATGGCCAGCGCCGCCTCCTCCTCGGCGCGGTCCACCGCCGTGTAGGCGGCGGCGTTCACGACGAGATCGGGCGCGGCGCTGTCCAGCGCGGCGGCGATGCCGGCGCGGTCGGTGATGTCGAGCTCGGGCGGCTCCAGCGCGGTCACGGCATGGCCGTCGCGCGGCAGGCGCGCGCGCAGGGCGTGGGCAACCTGACCTTCGCGTCCCGCGACGAGAACCCGCATCAGAAGATGGGTCCGAGCTCGGCAAGGCGCGGCAGGCGCCGGTCCTTGTCGGACAGGATCGCCTCCGCCAGCGCGACGCCCCAGGCGATGCCGAGTGCCGGGTCGTCCCAGGCGAGGCCGCGCTCGGCCTCCGGCGCGTAGGGGGCGCTCGCCTTGTAGGCGACCTCGGTGTCGGGCGCGCGGGTCGCGAAGCCATGCGCGAAGCCTGCGGGGATGTAGAGCATCCGCGCATCCTCCGCCGCCAACTCGACCGCGACGTGGCGGCCGAAGGTCGGCGATGCGGCGCGCAGGTCCACCGCCACGTCCAGGATGCGGCCGCGCAGCACGCGGACCAGCTTGGCCTGTGCGTGCGGCGGCGCCTGGACATGCAGGCCGCGCACCGTGCCTGCCCGGCGGGAGAGCGACTGGTTGTCCTGCACGAACTCCTCGGCGATGCCGAGCGCCCGGAAGTCGCGGCGGCTGTAGGTCTCGGCGAAGGCGCCGCGGGCGTCGGCGAAGGGGCGCAGCGTGATCAGCAGGGGGCCGGGAAGCGGGAAGGGCGTCGCCTGGAAATTGCCGGACCGCAGCGGGGTCGGCGCCTCGTCCGGCATGGTCTTCTTGTCCCTTCGCGCAACGCAACGGCGGCGGCTGCTTACCCCGGCGCGCCCGAAGCGGGAAGCTCAGACCCGATTGTCGCCTCCGGCTCCAGCCCCGCAGCAAGCCGCTCGACCAGCTCAAGCTGGCGCGGCAGGCAAACGCTGCGCAGGTCGTAGCGCGCGACGATGCTCTGCCGGCCCGCCGCCGCCAGCGGCGCATGGCGGGCGGGGTCGGCCAGCACGCCGAGGACGCTGCGCGCGATCGCTTCCGGCTCGAAGAAGGGCACCAGCAGGCCGTTCTCGCCATGCGTGATCGCCTCGGCGACCGGCGGCGTGTCGGAGCCGACGACGAGCGCACCGCAGGCCATCGCTTCCAGCATCGACCAGGAGAGGACGAAGGGATAGGTGAGGTACACATGCGCCGCGGTCACGCGGAACAGCTCGTGCAGCGCGTCATGTGGCACGCGGCCGGTGAAGTGGATGCGCGAGAGGTCGAGCTGGCCCTCCATCTCGCCCAAAATCTTCGTTTTCCAGTCTGGCGCGCCCTCCGGCCGGCGGCCGTAGGAGACCTCGTTGCCGCCGACCAGCACGGCGTGGAGATCGGGCCGTTCGCGCTGCATGATCGCCAGCGCCTGCATGAACGAAGGAAAGCCACGATAGGGCTCGAGGTTGCGCGCGACATAGGAGATGACGGGATCGCCCTTGCGGAACTCCCGGCCCTCCGGCGTGCGGAACACCGCGCCCGGCCGCGGCGCGCAGCGGGCGGTGTCCACGCCCTCATGCAGGGCCGTGATGCGCCGCCGCGCCCAGTCGGGGTAGCGGCTCCATTGCCAGCGCGTCGGGCTGACGCCCCAGTCTGCGGCCTGCAGCGAAATGAGCTGTGTCGCGTTCAGCACCCGCACCCGCGCGGCATCGTCCAGCGAGACGCCGTGGGCGGGGTCGAAGCCCAGGTCCTGGCCGAACGCGTTGTAGTAGAACTCCCAGTAGTAGAGCGTCTTCGCGCGCGGGAAGACGTCCTTCAGGAACAGCCCCTCGCCCCAGCCGGGGTGGCAGACGATCACATCGGGCCGCAGCCCTTCCTTGTCGCGCAGCTGCACCAGGCGGTTGGCCAGGTGCTGCCCGCGGCGCACCGCGGCCTCCAGCGGGCGGATGTAGCGATGCGTCTGCTCGCCGGCGCCGCGCGGCGCGCCATAGGCGTAGTAGGTGACGCCGGGGGCGCTGTAGCCCGGCTTCTCGCCCATGCCGATCACCTGCACCCCGGCGCGTTCCGCCAGCGCGGGGGCGAGATGCGCATACTGGCCCGGGAAGTTCTGGTGGATGAACAGGGCACGGAGCGGGCGGCGGGGCTGGAACTCGGGCATCATCGGTCCGGCGGTGGCATCGCCCCGAGGCTGCGTGCCGGCCCCGGCAGGGTCAAGCCGCGAGGTCCCGCGGCGACATGAGGCGCGAGTCGGAGCGCGCCCTCAGGGACGGACGGGCGCGGCGCATTTGGCCGGGGTGAGGTGATCGCCCACGTCGATCTGGATCGAGCAGTAGACGACGGCGCCGTCCTGGCGGAGCACCCAGACGCCTGTCCGGATCCTGCTGCCGCTGACGGCCTGGCCGCCGGGCACGATGGCCACCGCATTGGTCGCCATCGCGGCGGGCCCCGCCTGGGGGGGGGCGCCCGACGGCCCCCCGCCCGGGGCGCCGGG
>NZ_JBWXTD010000006.1:66091-75723 GCF_056682175.1 Falsiroseomonas sp. RANM36 | reverse complement strand
CCACGCGGCATGCCCCGCCCAGCGCGCCGGGGGGCGGGGCGAGGGGGGGGCGCGCCGCTGGGGGGGCCGCGCGGGCGGCGCGCGGGACGAAGATCGTGGCGGAGGCGCGGCTGGCCTTCGGCGGCGTGGGCGCGACGGTGATCCGCGCGGCGGGCGCGGAGGCGGCATTGCTCGGCAAGGCGCTCGACGCGGCGGCGGTGGAGGCGGCGGCCGCAGCGCTGCAAAAGGACATCGCGCCGCTGTCGGATTGGCGCGGCAGCGCGGCCTACCGCCTGGCGGTGGCGCAGGGGCTGCTGCGGCGCCTGCATCTGCGCGCGACACGGCCTGACCTGGTGCATGACGTGACCGCGCTGGAGGTCGCGTGATGGACGGGATCGCCACGAAATCCGTCGGCGCCGCGCTGCGCCATGACAGCGCGCTGAAGCACACGACCGGCGAGGCGCGCTACGCCGACGACATCCCGGAGGTGCCGGGCACGCTGCATGCGGCGCTGGTGCTCTCGACTGTGCCGCATGGCACGCTGACCGCGCTGCGGACCGAGGCGGCTCGGGCGATGGAAGGCGTCGTCGCGATCATCGCGGCGGCCGATGTGCCCGGCGAGAACGACATCGGCCCCGCGACACAGAAGGAAAAGCTGTTCGCCGATCCGGTGGTGGAATTCGCCGGCATGCCGCTGGCGATGGTCGTCGCGACCACGCGCGACCAGGCGCTGCGCGCTGCGGCCGCGGTGCAGCCAGAAATCGCGGCGCTGGAACCGGTGCTCACCATCGAGCATGCGCTGGAACGCGGCCAGGAAGTGGTGCCGCCGCAGGTGATCCGACGCGGCGATGCGGCCGCCGCCATAGCCGCCGCGCCGCGCCACCTGTCGGCGGAGTTCCGCGCGGGCGGGCAGGAGCATTTCTACCTGGAAGGCCAGGTGGCGCTGGCGACGCCTGGCGAGGGCGGCGACATGGCCGTGGTCTCCTCCACGCAGCATCCCTCGGAAGTGCAGCACATCGTCGCCCGCGTGCTGGGCGCCGGCTACAATCAGGTGACGGCGACCTGCCGGCGCATGGGCGGCGGCTTCGGCGGCAAGGAGAGCAATGCGAGTTGGGTCGCCGCCGCGGCGGCGATCGGCGCGCGCGTCACCGGCCGACCGGTGAAGCTGCGCCTGCCGCGTCGGGCCGACATGATCGCCACCGGCAAGCGCCATCCCTTCCTCTATCGCTGGACCGCGGGCTTCGACGAGACCGGGCGCATCACGGGCCTTGAGGCGCTGCTGGCCGCCGATGGTGGCTGGAGCCTCGACATGTCCGGCGGCGTGGTGTTCCGCGCGGTGACGCATGCGGTGAATTGCTGCGACGTGCCGGCGGTGGCGATCACCGCGCGCGCGGTGAAGACCAACACCGTCTCCAATACCGCCTTCCGCGGCTTCGGCGGCCCGCAGGGCGCGCTGCTGATGGAGGATGTCGTGCATCGCGTGGCCGCGTCGCTGGGGCTTACGCCGGAGGCGGTGCGCGCGCGAAACTTCCTCGGTGTCGGCGGGAACAGCGACGAGCTGCCCTATGGCCAGCGGGTGGAAGGCGACCTGATCGCGCGGGTCTGGGCGGAGGCGCAGGCGGATTCCGACTGGGATCGCCGCCGCGCGGAGATCGCCGCCTTCAACGCGCAGCACCCGACGCTGCGGCGCGGCCTGGGCAGCATGGTGCTGTGCTTCGGCATCTCCTTCGGCCTGCGCCACCTGAACCAGGCGGGCGCGCTGGTGCATGTCTATTCCGACGGCTCCATTCGGCTGAACCACGGCGGGACAGAGATGGGGCAGGGACTGTTCGTCAAGGTCGCGCAGGTCGTCGCCGAGGCCTTCGGCGTGGATCTCGACCGCGTCGCCATCACCGCGACCTCCACCGCGGAGGTGCCGAACACCGCGCCGACCGCGGCCTCCACCGGCTCCGACCTGAATGGCTGGGCGGCGCACAACGCGGCCGTCGCGATCCGCGGGCGCATGGCGGAGGTGGCCGCGGCGAAATGGGGCATCGCGCCGGAGGCGGTGGTCTTCGCCGACAACCGCGCCTGGGCCGAGCGCGCCGGCGCCAACCGCTGGCTGGATTTCGGCGAGCTCGCCAAGCTCTGCTTCCTGGAACGCGTCAGTCTTTCCGCGACGGGGCATTACCGCACGCCCGACATCCACTGGGATCCGGTGGCAATGAAAGGAAATCCCTTCTTCTACTTCTCCTACGGCGCGGCCGTGGCGGAGGTGGCGGTGGACACGCTGACCGGCGAGCATCGCTGCCTGCGCGCGGACCTGCTGCAGGATTGCGGGCGCAGCCTGAACCCTGCCGTGGATCTCGGCCAGATCGAGGGCGCCTTCGTGCAGGGCATGGGCTGGCTGACCTGCGAGGAGCTGTGGTGGGACACGCAGGGTCGCCTCCGTACGGTCGGACCTTCGACGTACAAAATACCAGGATCACGCGACGTGCCGCCGGTGTTCCGCACGCGGCTGCTGGAAAGCGCCCCGGCGCGGGTGGACACGATCTTCCGCTCCAAGGCCGTGGGCGAGCCGCCGCTGCTGCTGGCGACCAGCGTGTGGAACGCGCTGAAGGATGCCATCGGCACGCCGGCCCTCGACCTGCCCGCCACGCCAGAGAGGGTGCTGATGGCCTTGCGCAACAAGGGCTGACGGCCCGGGCGGGGAGTAGGATATGCTCCCTCCCGCCTTGGCGGGAGGACGGCATGGCAGAGGCTGGTGGCCCGGCGATCCGGGCGTTCTTCGACGAGCCGACCAACACGGTCAGCTACCTGGTCTGGGACCGCACGACGAAGCGCGGCGCGGTGATCGATCCCGTGCTGGACTGGGACAACCGCAGCGGCGAGGCCGACCTGAAATCGGCGCGGGCCTTGCTCGACGCGGCGCGCGACGAGGGCGTGACGCTGGACTGGGTGCTGGAGACGCATGTCCACGCCGATCACCTCACCGCCTCGCCCTGGATCAAGCGCGAGACGGGCGCCCGCATCGGCATCGGGGAGGGCGTGAAGCAGGTGCAGACCATCTTCCGCCCGGTCTTCAACCTGCAGGACATGCTGCCCGAAGGCGGCGACTTCGACCACCTGTTCCGCGACGGCGAGCGTTTTCGGATCGGCTCACTCGACGTGGAGGTGATGCATCTGCCCGGCCACACGCCGGCCTGCGTCGCCTATCGCATCCTGCCGCCGCAATCGGAGCCGCAGGGCGTCTGCGACGTGTTCGTGGGCGACACGATCTTCATGCATGACTACGGCACGGCGCGGGCGGATTTCCCGGGCGGCGATGCGCGCACGCTCTACCACTCGATCCGCCGCCTGCTCGCGCTGCCGCCGGAGACGCGGTTGTGGATGTGTCACGACTACAAGGCGCCGGGGCGCGACGTCTTCGCGTGGCAGAGCACGGTCGCCGAGCAGCGCGCGCAGAACCCGCATGTGAAGGACGGCAGGACGGAGGAGGAGTTCGTCGCCTTCCGCACGCAGCGCGACGCGAAGCTCTCGGCGCCGACGCTGCTGTTGCCCTCGATCCAGGTGAACATCCGCGCCGGCCGCTTCCCGGCGGCGGAGGCGAATGGGGTGCGCTACCTGAAGATTCCGGTGAAGGCCAAGGTTCCGGACAGCGCCTTGTCCTGAGGCCCGGGCGCCCGCACTCTGGCGCGACGACGAAGGTCGCGCGACCCCCAGCCCGCCGAGCGCAGCGAGGCGGGTGGGGGCCGCGCACCCTTGCTGAACACGCGCGGGAGGAAGCATGCGCCTCGGGATGATCGGCCTCGGCCGGATGGGCGCCAATCTGGTGCGGCGACTGGGCAGGGCCGGGATCGGCGCCGTGGTGTGGGACCGCGATCCCGCCGCCGTGGCCGCGCTCGCCGCCGAGGGCGCGGAAGCGGCGAGCGACGTGGCGGACCTCGTGCGCCGCCTCGCCCCGCCGCGGGCGGTCTGGGTGATGCTGCCGGCGGGCGACGCGACCGAGGGCGCGCTGGCGGAACTCGCGACGCTGCTCTCGCCCGGCGATGTCGCGATCGATGGCGGCAACGGGATGTGGAAGGATGCGCAGCGCCGCGGCGCGATGCTGCGCGGGAAGGGGCTCGACTTCCTCGACATCGGCACCTCCGGCGGCGTCTTTGGGCTTGCGCGGGGATACTGCCTGATGATCGGCGGGCCGGCGGAACCCGTCGCGCGGCTCGATCCGGTCTTTCGTGCACTGGCGCCCGGCGAGGACGCCGCGTCGCTGACCCCGGGCCGCGATGCCGGCGCCGATCCGCGCCCGCCGAACGGCTATGTGCATTGCGGGCCGAACGGCGCCGGGCACTTCACCAAGATGGTCCACAACGCCATCGAATACGGGATGATGCAGGCGATGGCGGAGGGGCTGGAGCTGCTGCACGCGCATGACGCGCAGCTTCCCGTGCCGGACATCACGGAAGCCTGGCGGCGCGGTTCCGTCGTGGCGTCCTGGCTGCTCGACCTCACGGCGCAGGCGCTGGCGCATGACGGGGAGCTTTCGGGCTTCACCGGCCGCGTCGGCGATTCCGGCGAAGGCCGCTGGGCGGTGCAGGCGGCGATCGAGAGCGCGGTGCCGGCGCCGGTGCTCTCCGCCGCGCTCTATGCGCGCTTCCGCTCGCGCCAGGAGGGGCCCTTCGCGGACCGCGCGCTGAGCGCGATGCGGAATGCCTTCGGCGGGCATCTCGAGCCGAAATGAGTGCCGTTGTCGTCGTGATGGGCGTGACCGGCGCGGGCAAGAGCACGGTCGGCACGAAGCTGGCGGAGCGGCTCGGCGTGCCGTTCCGCGACGCGGACGAGTTCCACCCGCCGGCGAACATCGCGAAGATGAGCGCGGGGCAGCCGCTGACCGATGACGATCGCTGGCCCTGGCTGGACGCGATCGGCGCGCATCTGGCGGCGCATCGCGCGACGGGCTGCGTCGTGACCTGTTCCGCGCTGAAGCGCGTCTATCGTGACCGGCTGCGCGCCGCGGCGCCCGGCCTGCGCTTCATTCACCTGCATGGCGATGTTGCTCTGGTCGCCGCGCGGCAGGCGGCGCGGCAGGGACACTTTATGCCGGCGAGCCTGGTGCCGAGCCAGTTCGCGACACTCGAAACGCCGACGCCGGACGAGCGCGTGATCACGCTCGACGTCGCGGCGACGCCGGATGCGCTGGTGGACGACGCGATCGCAGCCCTCCGGGAGGACGCAAGATGAGCACCGGGTTCCGCGGCATCTATCCCATCCTCTATGCGTATTTCGGCCCCGATGGCCGGCTGGACGAGGCGGCGATGCGCCGGCAGGTGCGCTGCTGCCTGGCCGGCGGCGCGCATGGCCTCGCGGTGCTCGGCCTCGCGACCGAGGTGAACAAGCTCTCGCCGGCGGAGAAGCGCGATGTGGTGCGCTGGAGCGCGGAGGAGATCGGCGGGCGCGTTCCGCTCGCGGTCACCGTCGCCGAAGCGACGGCGGGGGACGCGGCGCAGTTCGTGCTGGACG
The DNA here is from genome assembly GCF_056682175.1 of Falsiroseomonas sp. RANM36. Classification (NCBI taxonomy): domain Bacteria; kingdom Pseudomonadati; phylum Pseudomonadota; class Alphaproteobacteria; order Acetobacterales; family Roseomonadaceae; genus Falsiroseomonas; species Falsiroseomonas sp. RANM36. The sequence continues at coordinate 70,248 of NZ_JBWXTD010000006.1, read as the reverse complement.
CGGAGGCGCTGGGTGCCAGCTGGATCATCCTGCAGCCGCCGCCGGTGCGCGGGCTGCCGGAAGCGGAATACGTGGCGTGGTACGGCCGCGTGGCCGATCTCGTCGGGCGGCGCAGCACCATCCCGCTCGGCATCCAGAACGCCGCGGCCTATATCGGCGTCGGGCTCTCGCCAGGCGGCGTCGCGGCGCTCGCGCGCAACCACGCGAACGTCAAGCTGATCAAGGCCGAGGACAGCGCGGTGGATGTGCAGCGGCTGATCGAGGCGACGGGTGGATCGCTCACCGTGTTCAACGGCCGCGCCGGTCTCGAACTGCCGGACTGCCTGCGCGCGGGCTGCGCGGGCATGATTCCCGCGCCGGAATGCGCCGATGTGCAGGCGCGGGTGTACGACCTGTTTGCCGGTGGCGATCATGCGGGCGCGGATGCCGAGTATCGGCGCATCGCGCCGATGATCGCCTTCGCGATGCAGGGCGTCGCGGTCTTCCTCTGCTACGGCAAGCGCATGACCGGTTGGCGCATGGGCCTGCCGGAGGTGATCGAGCGCCCGCCGGCGCTGGCGCCCACGCCGTTCGGGCTGGATTGCGCGCGGCGCTTCGTGGCCGAGCTCGGACCCTATCCCGGCGTGGGGTGAGCGATGCGGATCGCGATCCTCTCCGACATCCACGCGAACCGCGAGGCCTTCGAGGCCTGCCTGGCGGATGCGACGCGGCGCGGCGCGCAGCGCCTGGTGCTGCTGGGTGACATCGTCGGCTACGGCGCGGATCCCGTCTGGGCGGTGCAGCGCACGCGCGAACTGGCCGAGGCCGGCGCTGTCGTCATCAAGGGCAACCATGACGAGGCGGCGGTTGAGGATCGCGGCGGCATGACGTCCGACGCCGGCGCAGCCGCCGCCTGGACGCGCGCGGTGCTGGACGATGCGGCGAAGCGCTTCCTCGACACGCTGCCGATGGAGGTGAAGGAGGAGGACCGGCTCTATGTGCATGCCGATGCCCAGCATCCCACGCGCTGGCGCTACACGCGCGATGCCGAGGATGCGCGCGCGGCGCTGGATGCCGTGCGTGCGCGTGTCGTGCTGTGCGGGCATGTGCATGTGCCCGCGCTGTACGGGCTGACCGCCACGGCGAAGATCGCGGCGCATCGGCCGATGGCGGAGGTCGCCGTGCCCCTGACGCGGCCGCGCCGCTGGCTGGCGGTGGTGGGCGCCGTGGGCCAGCCGCGCGACGGCAATCCGGCCGCGGCCTATGCGCTGCTCGACACCGAGGCGAACCAACTCACGACCCTCCGCGTGCCGTACGACATCGAGGGTGCGGCACGAAAGATCCGCGCGGCGGGCCTGCCCGAAGGGCTTGCGGCGCGGCTGGCGCGGGGGCGCTGAGCATGGCGGTGCAGATGCTGCAGGAAGGCCAGGAGCTCGACGGCTTCCGCATCGGCGCGCAGCTGCATGTCGGCGGCATGGCGGCGCTGTTCGAGGCGACGCATCCCGCGCACGACTTTCCCCTGCTGGTGAAGGTGCCGCGCCTGGCGGAAGGCGAGGACCCGGCGGCGATCGTCTCCTTCGAGATGGAGCAGATGATCCTGCCGCGCCTCAGCGGCCCGCATGTGCCGCGCTTCGCCGGCGCCGGCGGCTTCGACCGGCAGCCCTACCTGGCGATGGAGCGCATCGCCGGCCCGAGCCTGCTGCCGCTGATCGAGACGCTGCCGCTGCCCGTCGAGCGGATCGCGGAGATCGGCGCGAAGGTGGCCGATGCGCTGGACTCGCTGCATCGGCAGCATGTGGTCCATCTGGACGTGAAGCCCTCCAACATTCTCACGCGGCCGGGCGGCGAGGCGGTGCTGGTGGATTTCGGCCTCTCGCGCCATGCGCTGCTGCCCGACCTGATGGAGGAGGAATTCCGCCTGCCCTATGGCACCGCGCCCTACATGGCGCCGGAACAGGTCATGGGCATCCGCAGCGAGCCGCGCAGCGACCTCTTCGCGCTGGGCGCGATGCTGTATTTCTTCACCACCGGCGAGCGGCCCTTCGGCGATCCGCAGCGGCTGAACGGCCTGAAGCGCCGGATCTGGCGCGATCCGCAGCCGCCGAGGCGGCTGCGCAAGGACTGTCCCGACTGGCTGCAGGAAGTGATCCTGCGCTGCCTGGAGGTGCAGCCGGAGCGCAGGCATCCCACCGCCGCGCAACTCGCCTTCGACCTGCGGCATCCCGGGCAGGTTGCGCTGACCGCGCGGGCGCGTAAGGAGAGGCGCGACGGCTGGGCGCGCACCATCCAGCGCCGGTTCCACCCGGACCACCAGCCGCGCTTCGCGCGCACGCGTGCGGAGATGGAGGATGCCGGCGCGGCCGCGCCCATCGTCATCGCCGCCGTGGACCTCAGCGAGACGGATGTGGCGCTGCAGGCGGCGCTGCGCGGCACCGTGGGGCGCATCCTGGCGACCCTGCCGGAGGCGCGGCTCGCCTGCCTCAACGTGCTGCGGCAGAACCGCATCGCGCTCGACATGACGCTGGACGAGCAGGGCAACAACAAGCATCTGCAGCGCCTGGTGGAGCTGAAGCACTGGGCGGCGCCGCTCGGCCTGCCGGAAGGCCGCGCGACCTTCCACGTGCTGGAGGCGGTGAACCCGGCCGCGGCCATTCTGGATCATGCGCGGGCGAATCGGGTGGACCACATCGTGATGGGGGCTCGCGCGCAGTCGCTGAAGCGCCGCGTGCTGGGCAGCGTCTCGGCCGAGGTGGCGGCGGAAGCGCCCTGCAGCGTAACGGTGGTGCGCTCGCGCGTGGAAGCGGAGTAGGCGAGCGCTATCCGCGCCGGAACGCGGCGAAGTCCGCGCGGCTGCTGCCGTCCAGGTTGCGCAGCAGCGCGACCCAGGCGGCGAAGCCGTCCTCGATCGCGTTCTCCCGCCAGTTCTCGTTGGGCGCGTGGAAATCCTCGTCCGCGGTGGCGAAGCTGAACATCACCGTGCCGATGCCGAGCACCCGCTGCACGATGTCGGTCAGCGGCAGCGTCGCGCCCATGCGCACGCGCAGCGGCTTGCGGCCGGCGGTGGTTTCGAGGGCGCGCTCCGCGGCGACCAGCAGCGGATGGTCGCCTTCCAGCAGTGTCGCGACCGTGCCGTCGCGGGTTGCCGCGATCTCCAGCGTCGCGCCCCTCGGGCAATGCGCGCGCAGATGCGACGCGAGGGCGGCGGCGACCTTCGTGGGCACCTGGCCCGGCACCAGCCGCATCGAGAGCTTGGCGTGCGCTTCGGCGGGGATCACGGTCTTGCCGCCCGCTCCGGTGTAGCCGCCCCACATCCCGTTGACGTCGAGCGTCGGGCGCAGCCACAGGCGCTCGAGGAACGCCGCATTGCTGCGCCCGCTCGGCGCGATGCCGATGGCGGCGTCATGCGCGGCGACGTCGTAGGGGATGGCGGCGAGTGCGGCGCGGTCGGCCTCCGTCACCGGCGCGGCACCCTCCGCGAAGCCCGCGACGAGGATCTCGCCCTCCGCGTCGTGCAGCGTCGCCAGCAGCCGCGCCATGGCATGCAGCGCATTCGGCGCGACGCCGCCATAGCGGCCGGAATGCAGATCCTTCGCCGCGGTGCGGAGCGTGATCTCCATCGCCATGTTGCCGCGCGTACCGATCGTCATCGTAGGAAGGTCGGCACGCCAGCGCGCGCCATCGGCCGAGAGCGCGGCGTCGGCGGCGAAGCGGTCGCGGTTGCCTTCCAGCATCGCGGCGAGGGTGCGCGAGCCGATCTCCTCCTCGCCTTCCAGCAGCACGGTCACATTGACCGGCAGGCGCCCTTCCGCGGCGAGATAGGCGCCCACCGCTTCGAGCGCGAGCAGCGACGGCCCCTTGTCGTCGGACACGCCGCGCGCATGCAGCCGCCCGTTGCGCGCGGTGAGATCGAATGGCGGCGAGGCCCAGGCCTCCACCGGATCTGGCGGCTGCACGTCGTAGTGGCCATAGACCAGCAGCGTCGGCGCCTCCGGCCCCGCGCCGTGCCAGCGCGCGGTGACGGCGGGGTGGCCGCCTGCGCCGATCTCGCCGACGTCGCGGAAGCCCATCGCGGCGAGGCGCCGGCACCACCAGGCGCGGGCGGGCGCCCCGGCCGCGGGGGGGGGGGGGGGGGGGGGGGGGGGGGGGGGGGGGGGGGGGGGGGGGCGCCCCCCGGCCCC
>NZ_JBWXTD010000006.1:54750-65991 GCF_056682175.1 Falsiroseomonas sp. RANM36 | reverse complement strand
GGGGGGGGGGCCGGGGGGGGGGGCCGCCGGCCCCTACCCCCCCGCCGCCGGGCACCCCCACCGCGGCGCGGCGCCGGCACCACCCGGCGCGGGCGGCCGCCATGCCCTCGGCATAGGCGGGATCGGTGGAGACGGAGCGGCAGGCGACGAGTTCGGCAAGCCGCGCGACGAAGCCGGCGCGGTCGTCCAGCAGCCGCGCGAGGACGGGGTCGCTCAAGAGATCGCCTTCATCAGCTCGCCGAAGGTTTCGGCCGATTGCTCGCGCCGCCCTTCCTCGATGTCGGCGATCAGGCGGCCGACCGCGTTCAGCCCCGGCGTCGGGATGCCGAGTTCCGCGGCGAGCTTCGGCACGATGTTGAGCTGCGCGCCCGCTTCCGTCTTGCGCTTGCGCACGGCCAGGTCGCGCCAGATGCCGGAATGGGTCTTGGCGTTCGGCGCGTTGAAGTCGCGCAGCCAGTCCACCGCTGCGTGCGCCTCCGCGACATCGCGGCCGGGCGCGAAGGCCATCGGGTCATACTGCCCGAAGCCGCGCGGCGTGACGCCGCGGGCGAGCGCGACCGCCACCACCTCCCGCCCCACCGCCAGCCAGGCGGGAAAGCGCGCCGGGTCGGCGAAGTTGGCGGTCATGGAATCGTGGTTCAGCGCGGTGGCGAAGAGCATCGCGCCATAGGACATCTTGCCCCAGAGATAGCCCCAGATGTCCTCCGTCAGGATCGCATCGGGCTCGAAGATCCTGAGCAGGTCGTGCATCGCGCGCGTGCGGTCGCGGACGGAGCCGTCGATCTCGCCCACCACCACGGCGCTGCGTCCGCCGAACAGGATGCGGCCGGGCTCGTGCCAGTCCGCGCTGAAATTGACGAAGCAGCCCATGGTGCGCTCGGCGCCGACGGCCTCCGCGATCTCGATCTCGTTCAGCCCGTTCTGCGCGGAGAGCACGAAGCCGTCCGGCTTCAGGTGCGGCGCGAGCATCGGCAGCGCGACCTTGGTCGCCTGCGCCTTCACGGCCAGCACGATGCGCGAGTAGGTGCCGGTCAGTTCCTCGGGAGTCACCGCCGGGATGACGACCCGAAATTCCTCGATGGGGCCGAAGATGGTGAGGCCCGTCGTGCGGCAGGCCTCGACATGCTCCTGCACCGTGTCCACCAGCAGCACGTCGTGGCCGGCGCGCGCCCAATAGGCGCCAAGCGTGCCGCCGATGGCGCCGGCGCCCCAGATGACTAGTGGGTCGGCCATGGTCCCTCCAGCGCTTCGCGCGTCTCGGCGACGCCGGTGTCCCAGATCGCCTGCATCACCACATCCGGCATCTGCCAGGGCCCGCCGAAGGAGCCGTCCTCCAGCATCTCCCGCACCTTGGCCGGTGGCGACGCCTTCATCAGGGCGGTGTTGACCTGCGGCTTCCTGCCTTCCGGTGCCGGCGCGTGGGCCAGGCGTGTCCAGCGAAAATTCTCGAACCAGTTGCCGTGGCTGGCCGAGGGATCGGCCGCCATCGCCGCGGCCCAGCTGCGCGGCGCGTTGTACCAGTTGTGGAACTTGATCGAGAGCTCGGGCCGTTCCGTCATCATCTGCAGCGCCAGCGCGCCGACGGGCGCGTTGCCGCCATGCCCGTTGACGATGAGGATGCGGCGGAAGCCGGAGGCCGCGACGCTTTCGATCAGGTCGCGCGCCACGGCGAGCAGCGTCTCCACCCGCAGCGAGATGCTGCCGGGAAACGCGGCAAAATACGGCGCGAGGCCGAAGGGCATGGCCGGGTAGACCGGCACGCCCAGCGGCTCCGCCGCTTCCACCGCCACCCGCTCCGCCAGGATCGCATCCACGCAGAGCGAGAGGCCGGCATGCTGCTCCGTGCTGCCGAAGGGCAGCACGCAGCGGTCGTCACGCCGGAGGTACTCCTCGATGTCGCGCCAGTTCGCGTCCGCGATCCTCATCGCGTCGTGCGGCCGGCACGGGAGGTCCGCAGGCTCATCGCGAAGCCGGCAGGACATCCCACGCATAGGTCTCCTCGTCGCTGCGGCCGACGCGCAGGCTGACGCGGTCGCGCCGCATCGCCCAGGCGGAGCCGACGGCCGCGATCGGGATCGCGATGCGCTCGGCGGTGTAGATCGCGCCGATCCGCTGCAGCAACTCCTCGCGCTTCTTGTCGTCAAGCTCGACATTGGCGGCCTGGATCAGGGCGTCCAGCTCGGGGTTGGAGTAGCCGGTCCAGTTGAAGGCGCCGAGGCGCTTCTCGCGGTCGTTGGTGTGCGCATTGGCCGAGTAGTAGTAGTTCGCCTCGCCGGTCAGCGTGCCCCAGCCTGCCATGATGTTCGAAAGCTCGCCGCGCGCGCGGGCGGGGAAGATCACCGCGGCCGGCTGGCCCGCGGCCTGCACTTCCAGCCCGATCCGCGCCAGCATCTGCGTGATCCCGGTGCCGACGCCGGCATCGCCGGGCAGGCGGTTGTTCGTGAAGTTCAGCACCATGCGGAAGCCGTTCGGATAGCCGGCCTCGGCCAGGAGCTGGCGTGCGCGCGCGACGTTCGGCGTGGGGAGCGCGATGTTCGGGTTGTACCCGAAGATGCCCGGGGTCACCATCTGGCTCTGCGGCGTGCCGAGGCCTTCCATGGCGACTTCGGCCAGGGCGCGGCGGTCGATCGCGAGGTCGATGGCCTCGCGCACGCGCGGGTCGCGGTAGGGGTTCGCGGCCAGGCGCGATCCGTCGCGTGCCGTGACCTGCGGCGTGTTCTCGCGCTGGTCGAGCGCCAGGTTGAAGACATAGACGGTCTCTGCCTTGACCACCGAGATGTTGCGGTCGCGCTCCAGCGTCTGCACATCGGCGGCCGGGACGCGCACGATCATGTCCACCTGGCCGGTGCGCAGCTGCGCCACGCGGGCCGCGGGGTTGGTCAGTTCGCGCCGCACCACGCGCGCCCAGTTCTGGCGAGGGCCCCAATAGTTGTCGCTGCGCTCCATGGTGAACTGCTCGCGCGGCGTCCAGGACACGTAGCGATAGGGGCCGGTGCCGATGGTCGCACGGCCGCTGTTGAAGGCCTCGTTGGAGTTCTCCGGCGTCAGGCCCGCGGTGGCACGGGCGGAGGTGACGAAGAGGCGGATGAAGTCGTTGGGCAGCGTCGGCGCCGGCCCGTCGGTGACGATGTGGATCGTATGCGGGTCCACGATCCGCACTTCCTGCACCCGGCGCACATAGATCCGCGTCGGATTCGGACCGGAGAGCGTCTGCATGCGGCGGATGGAGGAGGCGACGTCCTCCGCCGTCATGTCGGAGCCGTCATGGAACTTGACCCCGCGGCGCAGCTTGAACTCCCAGGTGGTGGGATTCACCACGCGCCAGGATTCCGCGAGGCCGGGCTCGATCTGCAGCCGGTCGCCGGAATGGGTCAGCGTGTCGAAGACATGCTTCAGCGCCTCGGAGTGGGTGCCGGTGGCGGTGAAGTGCGGGTCCATGCTTTCCGGCCCCGCGATCACGCCCATGGTCAGGGTCTGGGCCGCGGCACTGCCTGAGATCAAGGCAGAGGCGGCGGCGAAGGCAAGCAAGTGGCGTCGCATGGTTCCGTTCTCCCGAGGGCTTCCCGCGGATCGCATGCTAGGTATGGCTTGCGCCCGCTGTCCATGCCCCGATACTCGGTCCGATGCTCGGCTACGTCATCCAGCGCCTGCTGCAGGCCGCCCTCGTCATGCTGGCCATGTCGGCGCTGGTCTTCGTCGGCGTCTACGCCATCGGCAACCCGATCGACGTGCTGATCTCGCCCGACGCCACGCAGGACATCCGCGAGGCGGCGATCCGCCACTACGGGCTGGACCTGCCGCTGTGGCAGCAATACCTGGCCTTCCTCGGGAGGCTGCTGCGGGGCGACCTCGGCAATTCCTTCGTGCTGAACATCCCGGTGACGCAGCTGGTGTTCAGCCGCCTGCCGGCGACCCTCGAGCTGGCGCTGGCCTCCGTGCTGATCGGCGCCTTCATCGGCATCCCGCTCGGCGTCTATGCCGGCTACCGGCCGGACAGCCCGCTCTCGCGCGGGATCATGGCCTTCTCCGTGCTGGGCTTTTCCGTGCCGACCTTCTGGATCGGGCTGATCCTGATCCTGACCTTCGCCGTGAACCTCGATTGGCTGCCGGCCGGCGACCGCGGGCCGACGGTGGAGGTGCTGGGGGTGGAGTGGTCCTTTCTCACCTGGGAAGGGCTGCAGTTCCTGATCCTGCCCGCGCTGAACCTCTCCCTCTTCAAGCTGGCGATGATGATCCGCCTTTCGCGCGCCGGCACGCGGGAGGTGATGCTGTCCGACACGGTGAAGTTCGCGCGCGCCGCCGGGCTTTCGGAATTCACCATCCTGCGCCGGCACGTGCTGCGGCTGATCTCCATCCCGCTGGTCACCGTGTTCGGGCTGGAATTCGGCTCCACCCTCGCCTTCGCCGTGGTGACGGAGACGATCTTCTCCTGGCCGGGGGTGGGCAAGCTGATCATCGATTCCATCACCTCGCTCGATCGGCCGGTGATGGTGGGCTACCTGGTGCTCGTGGCCTTCCTGTTCGTGACGATCAACCTGGTGGTGGACCTGACCTACGCGCTGCTCGATCCGCGGCTCCGGCGCGGAGGGCGCGCGGCATGAGCCCGGCGCTCTCGGCCTTCTGGCAGGAGTATCGCGAGAACTGGATCGCGGTGGTCGCGCTGGCGGTGGTCGCGATCGTCGTCGCGGCGGCGCTGGCCGCGCCCCTGATCGCGCCGCAGGATCCCTACGACCTGGCGAACCTCAATCTGATGGACGCCAGGCGGCCGCCCGGCTTCGTCGGGTCCAACGGCTATGTCCACTGGCTCGGCACCGATGCGCAGGGGCGCGACCTGTTCTCCGCCATCCTCTACGGGCTGCGCATCTCGCTGCAGATGGGGATCGCGGCGGGCGCGGTGGCGCTGACCATCGGCACGCTGCTCGGCGTGCTGGCGGCGCATGCCGGCGGCAAGGTCGAGGCGGCGATCATGCGGGTGGTGGACCTGCAGCTGTCCTTCCCGGCGATCCTGCTGGCGCTGGTGCTGGTGGCGGTGCTGGGGCAGGGGCGGGTGCCGCTGATCATCGCGCTGGTCACGGCGCAATACGCGTATTTCGCCCGCACGGCCTATGGCGCCGCGACGGCGGAGCGGCAGAAGGACTATGTGGAGGCGGCGCGCGCCACGCCGCTGCCGGGCCGGCGCGTGGTGTTCCGCCACATCCTGCCGAACTGCCTGCCGCCGCTGATCGTGGTGGGCACGGTGCAGGTGGCGAATGCGATCGCGCTGGAGGCCACGCTGTCGTTCCTGGGTCTCGGGCTGCCGCCCACCGAGCCATCCCTCGGCATGCTGATCGCCAATGGCTTCCAGTACATGATGAGCGGACGGACCTGGATTTCCGTCTATCCCGGCATTGCGCTGATCGTGCTGATCGTCGCGATCAATGTGGTGGGCGACCAGCTTCGGGACCAATTCAATCCAAGGCTGAGACGATGAGCGCGTTGCTCGAGGTCGCCGGGCTGCGCACGCATTTCATGACGCGCGCCGGCGTCGTGAAGGCGGTGGAGGGTGTTTCGTTCACGCTGGAACGGGGCGAGATTCTGGGTCTGGTCGGCGAATCCGGATCAGGGAAGTCGGTCACCGGGTTCTCGCTGATCGGGCTGGTGGACCCGCCCGGCCGCATCGTCTCCGGCTCCATCCGCTTCGACGGGCAGGAGCTGGTGGGCCTGCCGCCGGACCGCATGCGCGCGCTGCGCGGCAAGCGCATCGCCATGGTCTTCCAGGACCCCGCGGCGACGCTCAATCCGGTGCTGACCATCGGCGCGCAGATGGCGCTGGCGGTGCAGGCGCATGGCGGCGGCAGCGACCGCGCGGCGCGCGACCTTGCCGCGCGCACGCTAACCCGAGTCGGCATCCCGGACGCGGCGACGCGGCTCGATGCCTATCCGCACGAATTCTCCGGCGGCATGCGCCAGCGCGTGGCGATCGCGACCGCGCTGCTGCACGGGCCGGAGCTGATCATCGCCGATGAGCCGACCACGGCGCTGGATGTCTCGATCCAGGCGCAGATCCTGGCCGAGATGAAGCAGCTTGCGCGGCAGTCGGGCACGGCGCTGATCTGGATCAGCCACGACCTGGCCACCGTCTCCTCGCTCGCCGACCGCGTGCTGGTGATGTATGCGGGGCGTATCGTGGAGAGTGGGCCGGTCGCTTCCGTGCTGCGCGCGCCGCTGCATCCCTATACGCGCGGCCTGCTGGACAGCCTGCCGGCGATGGCGCGGCCCGGCGAGAAGCTGAACCAGATCCCGGGCAGCACGCCCTCCCTGTTGTCGCTGCCGCCGGGCTGCCCCTTCGCGCCGCGCTGCCCGCGCGCCACCGAGATCTGCCGCAGCGACCCGCCGGTGGTGACCCAGCCGGAGCGGATGGCGTTGTGCCACCATCCGCTGGAGATGGCGGCGGCATGAGCGCGATCCTCACCGCGGAACACGTCACGCGCCGCTTCTCGCCCCGCATCACGCTGGGCGACCGCATCGCGGGCCTGCTGGGCGCGACGGTGGATCGCCGCGCGGTGCAGGCCGTGACGGATGTGTCGCTGCAGGTGCGGCAGGGCGAGACGCTCGGCCTGGTGGGCGAATCCGGCTGCGGCAAGTCCACGCTCGGGCGGATGCTGGCCGGCATCCTGCCGCCGAGCGAGGGCGCGGTGCGGCTTTCCGGTGCGCCGCCGATGCGCGGCAGGCACAAGACCACCACGCGCATCCAGACCGTGTTCCAGGATCCGTATGCCTCGCTGAACCCGCGCATCCGCATCGGCGACACGATCGCGGAAGGGCCGATCTCGCACGGCCTGGTCACGCGCGCCCGCGCGCCGGCCATGGTGGCGGAGTGGCTGTCGCGCGTGGGCCTCGACCCGGCCTTCGCCACGCGCTTCCCGCACCAGTTCTCCGGCGGGCAGCGGCAGCGCGTGGCGATCGCGCGGGCGCTGGCGATGCAGCCGGAGGTGCTGGTCTGCGACGAGCCGGTGGCTTCGCTGGATGTCTCGATCCAGGCGCAGATCCTGAACCTGTTCCTCGATCTGCGGCAGCAGCTCGGCCTCACCTGCCTGTTCATCTCGCACGACCTGTCGGTGGTGCGGCATGTCAGCGACCGCGTGGCGGTGATGTATCTCGGCCGCATCGTGGAGATGGGCGATGCGGCGAAGGTCTATGCGGCGCCGCGGCATCCCTACACGCAGGGGCTGCTGGATTCGGTGCCGAAGCTGATGCTGGGCGGGAACGCGGCGGTGCGCTTCGAACCGATCAGCGGCGAGCTGCCCTCGCCGCTTTCGCCGCCGCCTGGCTGCGCCTTCCACCCGCGCTGCCCGAAGGCGACGGAGCTGTGCCGGCGCGAACGCCCGCCGCTGACGGCGCGGGAGGACGGCACGCTCGTCGCGTGCCACCACGCCTAGCTCAGCGGTTCCGCCGCGCGAGCGACTGCCCGGCCACATAGCCCCAGGTCATGTAGGGCCCGATCGTCGTGCCGGTGCCGACGCCGCGCGTGCCGATCGGGTTCGCGCTGGAGGCCCCGGCGGCGAAGAGGCCGGGGATCACGCTGCCATCCGGGCGCAGGACCTCGGCATTCTCGTTGGTGCGCGGCCCGCCCTTGGTGCCGAGGATGGAGCGGTTGAAGGGCATGGCGAGGAAGGGCGGTTGCGTGATCGCCTCCAGCCCGCCGCGGCGGCGCTTGTCGCCGGAGGCGGCGGCGTCGGCGGCGGAGGGCCTGCCGAAATCCGCATCGCGCCCCGCGTCGCAGGCGGCGTTGTAGCGCGCGACGGTCTGCTCCAACGCTGCGGGATCGAGGCCGATCAGCGCGGCGAGGTCCGCGATGCTGCCGGCCTGGCGCAACCAGCCGGGATCGGCGCGCGCGGCCCAGCGCGCGGGCGGCAGGCGATCCAGCAGCCGCGCATCGCTGATCACCCAGCCGGGCAGGTGCAGCGGCGCGCCGGATGCGTCGCGCGCGTCCATCGATTCGCCGATGTTGAAGCGCAGCTCGTTCACGAAGCGGACGCCGCGGCGGTTCACCACGATGGCGTTCGGCTCGGTGTGGAAGGGCACGGGCCGCGCCAACACGCGGCCCCAGAGGCGCGTGGGGATGGAGGGTGTCAGCGTCGCCTGGTCCATCCGGTCGAGCATCGCGCCGGCCGCTTCCGCCATGCGGTGCCCGTCGCCGGTGTTGGAGTGCGGACTGCCGAGGTAGTCCACGGGGCCGGGGAAGTGTTCGGCCAGAAGATCGGGATCCCATTCGAAGCCGCCGGTCGCGATCACCACGCCGCGCTGCGCCGTCACGCGATGCAGCGCGCCGCGCTGCTCCACCACCGCGCCGGTGACCTCGCCCGATTCCTCCTGCGTGAGTTCCAGCGCATGCGCCTCCGTCTCGATGCGCACGCCGGCATCGAGGCAGCCGCGCAGCAGGCCGGTGACCAGCGCCGTTCCCTTGCCGCGCGTGTTGGTCAGCAGGCGCCACAGCAGCCGCGGCCAGAGCTGCGCCGCGGTGCGGAAGGGGTGGTGGTAGAGATCGGTCTCCACCGCCTCGTGATAGGTGAAGAGCTCCGGGATGGTGGATTTGCGGATGCGCAGCGCGAAGCGCCCCGCGCGCCAGCGGCTGAGCGGCAGGGGCGAGAGCATGCGGCCGCGCGGCTTGGCGCCCGGCAGGTCGCGCAGCGGATCGCCCTCCGGCGTCAGCGCGAAACGCAGCGGCGTTTTTTGTTCGATGAAGCGCAGCATCTGCGGCCCGGCTTCCATAAGCCGTTGCCACAGCGCGTCCTCGCGCGCCGCCCAGCCTTCCGGCGCGGCCGCGCGGATATAGGCGAGCGCTTCCTCCGTGCTGTCGGCGATGCCGGCGGCCTCGGCGTGGTGGTTGGCTGGGATCCAGGTGCCGGCGCCGGACATGGCGCTGGTGCCGCCGAGTCGGTCGGACTTCTCCAGCACCGTCACGCGCAGCCCCGCCGCGGCGGCGGCGAGCGCGGCGGTCAGTCCCGCCGCGCCGGAGCCGAGGATCAGCGCGTCCGTCTCGTGCCGCATGACGCGGCGCGATTCAGAACGCGACCTTGTCGCCGCCCTTCAGGCTCAGGATCTCGCGCGCCTCGTCCGGGGTCGCGACGGACATGCCGAGCCCCTCGATGATCTGCCGCGCCAGCCGCACCTGTTCCGCGTTGCTTTCCGCCAGCTTGCCCGGCCCGGCCCAGAGGCTGTCCTCGAGCCCGACGCGGACATTGCCGCCCATCGCCGCCGCCGTCGCCGCGACGCGCAGCTGCGACGCGCCGGCGCCGAGCACGGACCAGCGATAGGCGTCGCCGAACAGGCGATCCGCGGTGCGCTTCATGTGCAGAACGTCCTCGGGGTGGCTGCCGATGCCGCCCTGGATGCCGAACACGGTCTGGATGAACAGGGGCGGCTTCACCAGGCCCTGATCGAGGAAATACTTCAGGTTGTAGAGATGCGCCGTGTCGTAGCACTCGAATTCGAAGCGCGTATCGTTCTCGGCGCAGGTGGTCAGGATGTACTCGATATCGGCGAAGCTGTTGCGGAAGACGATGTCCTTGTTGGCGAGGTAGTCCGCCTCCCACTGGTGCTTGAACGTCTTGAAGCGGTTGAGCATGCCGAACAGGCCGAAATTCATCGAGCCCATGTTGAGGCTCGCGACTTCCGGCTTGAAGGTGGCGGCCGGCGCGACGCGCTGCTGGATGGTCATGGTCGGCGCGCCGCCGGTGGTCAGGTTCACCACGCAGTCGGAGCGCTGCTTGATCACGCGCAGGAAGGGCGCGAAGGCTTCCGGCGTCTGGTCGGGGCGGCCGTCCTTCGGGTCGCGGGCGTGCAGATGGATGATGGCTGCGCCGGCCTCGGCCGCGCCGATCGCGGCATCGGCGATCTCCTGCGCGGTCACCGGCAGGTGCGGCGACATCGAGGGCGTGTGGATCGCGCCGGTGACGGCGCAGGTGATGACGACCTTGCGGTCCAGCTTGCCGGCCATGCGGGCTTCCTTCCCCGTATCAAGGCCCGCAGGGTGGCGGGCCGGCGGCGCAGCGGCAAGCCCGGGCGCGGCTATCCCGCCAGCCAGCGCGCCGCCATCTCCCGCAGCAGCGGTCCGGTGACCGGCTTGGCCAGCACGTCCTGCATGCCGGCGGCCAGGCATTGCTCGCGCACCTCGGCCACGCCGGCGGCCGTCAGCCCGATCACCACGGGCTGCGGCCCGTGCCCCGCCCGCAGGGCGTGCGTCGCTTCCAGCCCGTCCATGTCGGGCATCAGCAGGTCCATGAAGATGATGTCGTAGGGCGCTGCGTGCTGCGCCTGCACCGCTTCGGCGCCACCTGCGGCGACATCCACGACGTGGCCGGCGCGGGTGAGGTGGGCGGCGGCGACGATGCGGTTGGTCGGCAGGTCGTCCACCACCAGCAGCCTGCCGGTGCGCGGCGGCGCGGCTTCTGTCGCCGCGGCCGGCTCCGGCGCGGCGGCCTCGCCGACCGGCACCGTGAAGGTGAAGACGGAGCCCGCGCCGAGCGCGCTCTCCACGCTGATCGCGCCGCCGAGCGAGGCGGCGATGCGGCGGCAGATCGCCAAGCCGAGCCCGGTGCCGTCCAGCCGGTCGCGCCCGGCGCGCCCCGCCCGCACGAAGGGCTCGAACAGCCGCTTGCGATCCTGGTCCGACAGGCCCGGCCCGGTATCCGTCACGGCGATCTCGAGACACGGTCCCGGCGCGCGGCGCGCGGCGATGCGCACGCCGCCGCGTTCGGTGAACTTGAGCGCGTTGCCGATCAGGTTCACCGCCACCTGGCGGATGCGCGCCGGGTCGGCCGCCATCCAGGCCGGCTGCAGCAGCGCGGTGTCGAGGGTGAGCGCGAGCGACTTCCGCGCGGCCTGCAGGCGGAAGCTCTCGACCGTCTCCTCCAGCAGGGCGGCGCAGTCGAAGGGGCGCGCCTCGACCGAGACCTTGCCGCTCTCCAGCGCGGCGAGGTCGAGGATGTCGTCGATCAGCCGCAGCAGCGCCTCGGCCGAGCCGCCGACCATGTCGAGCTGGCGGCGCTGGTCGGCGTCCAGCCGGCCGCCGCCGAGCAGCTCGAGCCCGCCGATGATGGCGTTCAGCGGCGTGCGCAACTCGTGGCTGACCATGGCGAGGAAGGCGAGCCGCGCGCGGCCGGCCCCGCCCGCCGCGGCCCCCGCCGGTTCCAGCTCGGCGGTGCCGGCCCCGACCCGCGCCACCACCCGGCCGGCGCGCACGGCGCGCGCGCCGTTGGG
>NZ_JBWXTD010000006.1:52182-54650 GCF_056682175.1 Falsiroseomonas sp. RANM36 | reverse complement strand
CGGCGCGGCGGGCGGCGCGGGCGTCGATGGCGGCGCGGATGGCGGCGGGCTCGGCGCCGCCATGCCGCAGGGGCGCGCAGGCGCGGGCGGCATCCCCGCCCGCGCCGGCCTCGGCCAGCGCCGATTCCAGCTCGGCGGTGCGTGCCGCGACGCGCGCCTCCAGCGTGCCGGCGAGCTCGGCGAGCTCGCGGTTGCGCAGGTAGAGCTCGCGGGCCTTGGTCTCGAGGAGCTGCTCGGCCTGCTTGCGCGCGGCGCGTTCGCGCTCCACCCGCAGCCGCCAGGCCTCCTCGTCCGCCATGGCCGTCCTCAGGCCAGGCGCGTCACGGAGAAGACCAGCTCCGGCACCGGCGCCCCGCGCGGGTGGGAGCGTTCGATGGCGAGCGGCTGGCCGAAATGCGCGCCGGCGCCCTCGATCAGCCCCTCGGCGAAATCGGCCATGCAGCGCGGCGAGCGGTAGGTGAGGCGCAGCCCGTCCGGCCCCGTGCTGGCGGCCTCCAGCGCCGGCAGCTCGGCATCCGGGTAGAGCTTCAGCACCTCGATGTGGATCACGTTCTCGATGCTCGAGAGGAAGGCGAGAACGTCGTCCACGCCGGCGAAGAAGTCGGGATAGGCGAGGGCGAAGCGGCCGAAGACATGGCGCCCGAAGCGGCGCAGCAGCTCTGGCGCGGGCGTGCCGCTGCGCCGCGCCAGCGCGCCGACCAGCGCTCCCATCTCGGCGGCCGGGTAGGTGCCGACCGCGGTGTAGGCGCCGCCGTTCGGGGGCGCCGCGTCGGCGATGACGGCGTCCACCATGTCCGCCGAATGCGCCGCCTCGACCATCTCGAGGAACTCGGTGAAGACGATGCCCTTCAAGCCGCGCGCGCTCCCTTGTGCCCGCGGAGGATACCGGCGCGCAGTCCCGCTGTCATACCTGCCGCGCTTGGGCCGGAGCTATCCGGCAAGCCGCCGCGCGGCGTCGCGATGCGCGGCGGCCTGGGCGCGCTCATCGAGCGCCAGCAGGCGCCCCTCCCGCACCACGATGCGGCCGTTGATGACCGAGAGCGCGGCGCGGGCCGGCGTGCAGAAGATCAGTGCCGCCACCGGATCGTGATGCGCCCCGGCATGGTCCAGGCCGCCGAGGTCGAAGGCGACCAGGTCGGCGGCCATGCCCGGCGCCAGCGCGCCGATGTCCTCGCGCCCCAGCACCCGCGCGCCGCCCAGCGTCGCGATCTCCAGCGCCTCCCGCGCGGTCATCGCCGCCGGCCCGTGGCCGACGCGCGCCAGCAGCATCGCCTGCCGCGCCTCGCCCAGCAGATGCCCCGCATCGTTGGACGCCGATCCGTCCACGCCAAGGCCCACGGGCACGCCGGCCGCGCGCATCGCCGCGACCGGCGCGATGCCGGAAGCGAGCCGCATGTTGGAACAGGGGCAATGCGCCACGCCGGTGCCGGTGCGCGCGAAGAGCGCGATGCCCGGCGCGTCGAGCTTCACGCAATGGGCGTGCCATACATCCGGGCCGACCCAGCCGAGTTCCTCGGCGTATTCCGCGGGCGTGCAGCGGAAGCGCTCGCGCGTGAAGGCGAAGTCCTTGTCGTTTTCCGCCAGATGCGTGTGCAGCATCAGCCCGCGCGCGCGGGCGAAGCCGGCGGCATCGCGCATCAGTTCGTTCGTCACCGAGAAGGGCGAGCAGGGCGCGATGCCGATGCGCAGCATCGCGCGCGGCGCCGGGTCGTGGAAGCGCGCCACCACCCGCTCCATGTCGCGCAGGATTGCTTCTTCGTTTTCGACCACGGCATCCGGGGGAAGGCCGCCCTGCGACTGCCCGAGGCTCATCGCGCCGCGCGTCGCGTGGAAGCGCAGCCCGATGGTCGCCGCGGCCTCGATCGTGTCGTCCAGGCGGCAGCCATTGGGGAAGATGTAGTGGTGGTCGGAAGCCGTGGTGCAGCCGGACAGCACCAGCTCCGCCATCGCGGTGGTGGCCGCGATGCGCAGCGCGTCGGGCGTCAGCCGCGACCACACCGGATAGAGCGCGGAGAGCCAGTCGAACAGCTCCGCATCCTGCGCGGCGGGCAGCGCGCGCGTCAGGCTCTGGAACATGTGGTGATGCGTGTTGACCAGGCCGGGCATCAGCACATGACCGGCGAGGTCGATGACCTCCGCGGCCTTCGGCGGCGGCGTCGCGGCGTCGCCCACGGCGGCGATGGCGTCGCCCTCCACATGCACCCAGCCGCCGCGCAGTTCGCGCCGCGCCGCGTCCATGGTGACGACGACCTCGGCATTGCGCAGCAGCAGGCCAGCGGACATGCGATCAGCTCCCGGGCAGGCGGATGCGGCCGGCGCGCAGCGCCGCCTCCGCCCGCCGCACCGCCGCGCCGACAGCATCGGGCAGGCCGGGCGCCAGCACCAGCCGCACCGCGGCCGGCGCGACCGCGCCCCCCCCCCCCCCCCGGGGGGGGGGGGGGGGGGGCGGTGGGGGGGGCGGCGGGGGG
>NZ_JBWXTD010000006.1:40154-52082 GCF_056682175.1 Falsiroseomonas sp. RANM36 | reverse complement strand
GGGGGGGGGGGGGGGGCGCGCGAAGCGCGGGAGCGCGCGCTGCAGGGCTGGTCGCGCCTGGTGCCCGACTCGCGCCGTGCGCCGGCCCTGCTGGAGCCGCCGCTGTCCCCGCTCACCGGCGCGCAGACCGATCTCTCGCTCTCGCGCCTCTGCAGCGCCCCGCCGGCGCAGCTCGAGGACCTGGCCCGCCAGGGTGCGCGCGCGGCGCTGTCGCTCTCGGTCGTGCGGGAAGGGCGGCTCTGGGGCGTCTTCGCCTGCCATGCCGGCCAGCCGCGCCACCTGCCGGTGGCGATGCGCGCGGCCTGCGAGATCTTCGCCCAGCTCGTCTCCCTGCAGATCGAGGCCGCCGCCCGGGTCGAGGACGACGTCGCGGCGACGCGCCTGGTCGCGACGGAGCGGCGGCTGATGGGGGCGCTGACCTGGTCGTCGGACCTGCGGGAGGGGCTGCGCGCCGCGCTGCCGGTGCTGGCCTCGGTCCTGCCCGGTGCGGGAGTCGCCCTGTTCCTGGACGACGCGCCGCATGCCGAAGGGCCGGTGCCGGCGCCCCCGGTGCTGCGCGGCCTGCGCGACGCGCTGGCCGGCGCGCCGGGCGTCGTCGCGCTGGATGCGATCGCCGATGGCTGGCCGGCGGCGGGCCCGGACCTCGCCGGGACCGGCGTGCTCCGCCTCGGCCTGCCGGGCGGAGAGACGATCCTCTGGTTCCGCAGCGGCCCCTTCGCCGGCCGCCGCTGGAGCGCGCTCGAGGTGGAAGCGGCCGAGGCGCTCCGCATCGCCCTGCTCGAGAACCAGCCGCACCGCATCGAGGAGGTGGCGCAGGCCCGCGCCGTCGCGCGCCAACGGCAGGAGACGCGGCTCGGCGAGCTCGACCATCGGGTCGAGATGCTGCTGGCCAACCTCCAGGCCCTGGCGCGGCAGGGCGAGGATGCGGCACCCGGGCTGGAGGCGCTGCTGGCCCGGCTGCATGGCCGGCTGCGCGCCTGGACGCAGGCCCATGGCCTCGCCGCGCTCGGGCGGTGGGAGGGCGTCTCGCTGCGCGGCCTGGCGGAGGAGCATCTGCGCGCGCATCTCGCCGACGGCCCGGCGGGCTGCGTCACGATCGAGGGGCCGGAGCTGCGGCTGCGGTCCCGCGCGGCGCTGGCGCTCGGCCTGGCGCTGCACGAGCTGGCCATCAACGCCGCGAAATACGGCGCGCTCTCCGTCCCGACCGGCCGCGTGCGCCTCGGCTGGCGGGCCGAGGGGGGCTGGGTCCGGCTGGACTGGGCGGAGGATGGCGGCCCGCCGGTGGCGCCACCCGCCCGCCGCGGCTTCGGCTGCATGGCGATCGAACGCGGGCTCGGCGAGGAACTCGGCGCCGACAGCCGCATCGCCTTCGTGCCGGAAGGCCTGCGCTGGCACGCGGCGATCCTGCTGGCTGCCCTCACCGAGCCTGGCGCCGGCACCGCCCCGGCCGAGCCGCCGCCCGGCCTGCAGGGCGCGCGCGTGCTGGTGGTGGAGGATTCGGTCTTCGTCGCCATGCAGATGGCCGAAGGTCTGGAGGCCGCCGGCGCCGAGGTGCTGGGGCCGGTCGCGCGCCTCGCCGAGGCCGAGGCGCTGATCGCCGAGCGCCTGCCGGATGCCGCGCTGCTCGACATCGACCTCGATGGCGTGCCGGTGTTCCCCGTGGCGGACCTGCTCACCCAGCGCGGCGTGCCCATCGTCTTCACCACCGGCTACGAGCCGCGCCTGGTGCTGCCGCCGCGCTACGCCCGCGCGGCGGTGCTGCCGAAGCCCTGCCGCGGCGACGAGGCCGCCGCCGCGGTGCGGCTCGCCGAGGCGCTGGTCGGCCTCGCGCCGCCGGCTGCGCCCCGCCCGCGCCGCACGCGGCCGCTGACCGGCTTCGCGCCGGACGTGTCCGCCCTCTACGGCGACTGACGGCACGTTGCTTGCTTGGTGCCGGCCAAAGCCGGGAGACCATCGCATGCAACGCCGCCGCCTTCTGCTCGCCGCCGCCGCCGCGCTGGCTGCGCCGCGCCTCGCCCTGGCGCAGGGCGCCTGGCCGACCCGGCCCGTGCGCATCATCAACCCCTATGCGCCGGGCGGCACCAGCGACCTGATCATCCGCCCGCTGGCCGAGCGGCTGGAGCGCGCCTTCGGCCGGCCCTTCGTCATCGAGAACAAGCCGGGCGCCGGCGGCTCGCTCGCCACCGGGGAGGCGGCGCGCGCCGCGCCCGACGGCTACACGCTGCTGATCTCCAACACCGGGCCGCTCGCCGTCGCGCCCTCGCTGTTCCCCAACCTCGCCTATGATCCCGCCCGCGCCTTCACCTGGGTCAGCATGTTCGGCGGCGCGCCGCTGGTCTGCGCGGTGAAGGGCGACAGCCCGATGCGCAGCATCGCCGACTACCGGCAGATGGCAGCCCGCCGCGCGGAGGAAGTCTCCTTCGGCTCCTCCGGCGTCGGCTCGGCGGGGCACCTGGCCGGCGTGCTGTGGTCCATGCAGGCCGATGTGAAGCTGCTGCACGTGCCCTTCCGCGGCGCGGCGGACGCGCAGCGCGCGGTGATCGCGGGCGACACCGTCTCGCTCTGGGACACCTCCGGCGCCAATGCCGCGGCGATCCGCGCGGGCAGCATCAAGGGGCTGGCGGTGTCCTCGGCCGAGCGCGTCGCCGCGCTGCCGGACGTGCCGACGCTGCGCGAGCAGGGCTTCCCCGATGCGGTCGCCACCAACTGGTTCGTGCTGGCGGCGCCCGCCGGCCTCGATCCGGCCATCGGCGCGCGCCTCAACACCGAGATCCAGGCGGCGCTGGCCGAGCCGGCGACGGTGGCGCGGCTCGAGAGCATCGGCGTGGTCTCGCTCGGCAACCGCTCGCCTGCGGAGATCGCCGGCTTCGTCGCGCAGGAAGGGGCGCGCTGGGGCGAGGTGGTCCGCGCCGCCGGCGTGCGGCCGGCCTGACCGCCGCGCCGCGGCGCGCGTTGCCGTCGGCCTCCCCTGCCGACGAGGACGGGGCGATCGCGCCCGAGGTCAGCCCTTCGTGCGGCGTTCCCTTTCGTCGAGCGCGCGCCAGAGCGTCAGCGCAAGCTGGCGCGCCGTCGTCGCATCCGCGGCCAGCCGCAGCCGGGTGCCGTCGCGGGACACCAGCTGCAATTCGCCGCCCTCCTCGCCGGTGAGCAGGGCCGCCACCATCTCGGCGGCCTGGATCGTCCCGACAGGGCCGGGGGAAATCGCTGTCGTCACGGCTGCCCTCTTGTGCCTTCCGCATGCGCTGTTCGCATACGGGCAGCTTGCGATGGCGACCTTTGACCGAGCGTAAACCCGTCAGCGTCCGTTGACGGCGAGCACCTTGCGCAGCCGTGCGAGCATCGCCTGCGCGGGCTCGCCCAGCTCGTCCTCCGGCCCCGCGACGCCCTCCACCGTGGCCAGGGCGCGGCGGCGCTCGGCCTTGTCGGGCAGCAGCTTCGGCAGGGTCTGCAGCGCCTCCTCCGGCGCCATCTCCACCACCAGCGTCTGCTCGCGGATCAGCGCCTGGCGCGCCGCGGCGGTGAGCTCCGCGAAGGGCGGCTCGCCGGTCAGCACGGCCTGGCTGCGCGCGAGGCGGGAGCGCCGGACGCCGCCGCGCGCGCGGGCCAGCAGGATCATCATGCGCACCACGGCCTCGGCGTAGCTGCCCTCCGCGATGCGGGCGAGCGCGGCGCGCACCTCGGGTGCATCGGCCAGCGCATCGGCGGTCTCGGCGGCTTCCTCCTCGGCCGTCGCCTCGGACACACCGAGGGCTGCGAGCGAGCCATAGACCGCGTGGAAGGCGGCTTCGGTCCAGGCGTCGCGCCAGTCGCGCCAGGCATCCAGCGTGCCCTCGACGCGGTCGGCCATGGCGCGCTCGACCTTGAGGAAGGGATTGTCGGCGGCGGCCGGCGCGCGCTGCGCCCGCACCCGCTCCGCCGCGCCGGCGAAGACCGCCATGAACGGATTGAGGTCGGAGACCAGCGTGCGGCGGAGGCGCAGCGGATGCATCTGCCGGCGCAGCTCCGCCGTCCGCTCCGTCGCCAGATGCCGGATCGCCGGGCCGGCCAGCAGGTCGTAGAGCGTCTGGTTGGCTGCGGCGATCTTCGCCACCGCCGGGAAGGCCTCGTTCTCCGCCTCGCCGGAGACGGCGCGGATATCGGCGATCGTGCGCGCCACCAGCTCCACCTGGTAGCCGGCGTTCGCGCCGCTGCCTTCGGTGTCGGTGATGCGCATCTCGTAGAGGCCGGGCGCCACAGCCTCGATCATCTCGAGCGTGTTGGCGATCTCGGTGTGCTCCTTGTTCGCCACCTGGCCGCTGACGAAGATGCCGAGATGGCCGATCTCGTCATGCACGAGGTAGACGATGGTCTGGCCGAGCGCCTTGATCTCCTTCTCGTCGCGATAGACATCGGCGATCCAGCGCAGCGCCTGGCCGGGCGGCGTGATGTTGTCGCCGGCCGAGGCGAAGACGACGATCGGCGACTTGATCGCGCGCATGTTGAAGGTGGCGTTCGCGCGCCCGCCGGGGCCGGCGCTGATCTCGCCGCGCGCGAAGCGGTCGCCGATGAACAGGTTCTCGACGATCCAGCGGATCTCGTCGCGGTTCATCAGGAAATAGCCGCCCCACCAGCGCTCGAATTCCAGGAAGCGGTCGGGCTCGGTATCGGCCTTCTCGTAGAGGGTCCAGTATTTCTTGAACCAGGTGTTGCCGGGCGACAGCGCCTCGAAGTTCAGCACGAGGTTGGCGCCGTCGAAGCGCCCATTGCCGAGGTCGGCCAGCAGCGCCGCCGGCCAGGACCCGCCGGCGAGCCCGCCCATGTAGCGCATCGGGTTCTTGCCCTTCTCGCCCGCCCAGTAGGAGAGCGGCGCGCCGTTCAGCACCAGCGGCCCCATCAGCTCGGGGTCGGAGGCGCCGAGCATCATCACCGCCCAGCCGCCCTGGCAGTTGCCGATGACGACAGGCTTGGGCGCCGCCGGGTGCGACTCATGCACCTTGCGGAGGAAGGCGCGCTCGGCGGCGGTGATGTCGAGGATGGTCTGGCCGGGCTCGGGGTCACGGAAGAAGATCACGAAATAAACCGGATGGCCGCGGCGCAGCGCGACGCCCACCTGACTGTCCGACTTGAAGCCGCCGATACCCGCGCCATGGCCCGCGCGCGGGTCGATGATGACGAAGGGACGCATCGCCGCATCGGTGGCGGGGTAGTTCGCCGGCGGCTTGATGCGCACCAGCGCGTAGTTGCAGCGCCGCGGCAGGGTGCGGCCGTCCAGCATCATCTCCCAGTCGAAGACCAGCACGGGCGGGCAGCCGGCCTTCTCGTGCTCGACGAAGTCGTTGCCGGCGCGGCGCATCGTGTCCCAGAACAGGATGGAGCGCTGGGTCGCGTCCACCGCGTATTCCATCGCCTCCTGCATCATGGTCAGCGGGTTGCGGCCGAACAGGCCGAGCGAGGCGGGCGCCTTGGGCGGCTTGGGGGCGAGGGTCTCGGCCTGGCGGGCGGCGACCTCGGCCAGGCTGCGCATCTGGTCGAAGGCGCGGGACATGGTCTCGGCGCCCCTGGCGAGGAATTCGCGGCCGGGGGTGGGGGGCACGGCGTTCACTTGCGGGCGATCCTGCGGCTACGGGTCATGCTGCGATGCAATATAGCGCGGAGGACTTAGCACGCAGCTTACGTCCTGCCCATCTTTTGGGCGGCCTGCCACGGCCTGTCAGAGCGGGGCGGGCGGCGTGATCCCGAAGCGTGCAGCGGCCTCCTGCAGCGAGGCCCAGACGGCAGGCGGCAGCGGGATGCCCTCCGCGGTCCGGCGCGCGAGGATGGCGTCGCCGCGCTCGCCGGGCAGGCTCAGCGCCTCCACCCCCGGCGCGCGCGGCTGCGCGGCGACGGCGGCGGCGAGGTCGGTCACGCTGCCGGCGAATTCCGCGGGATCGCCGAAGGCGGCGAGGTCGAGGGCGATGGCGACACCGTTCATGCCGTACTCCCGCTCGCCCCGCAGCGCCGGGGCGATCACCGGGTTGCCGGCCGCGAGGCTCGCCAGGCATTCGATCATCAGCGACAGGCCGGCACCCTTGTAGCCGGCCATGGGCTGCAGCGTGGCCACGGCATTCGGATCGGTGGTCGGCCGGCCCTCGGCGTCGTTGCCCCAGTCGGGCGGGATGGGGGTGCCCGCCTTGCGGGCGTTCATCACCTTGCCGAGCGCCGCCGTCGCGGTGGCGAGGTCGATCAGCAGCGGCGCGCGGCCGGCGGCCGGCATGGCGATGGCGATCGGGTTGGTCGAGACCACCGGCCCGCGGCTGCCCGGCCAGGCCATCAGCGGGATCGAGGCGGTCATCACCAGCCCCGCCATGCCCTGTTCCGCGGCGCGCAGCGCGAAATGGCCGACCGCGCCGGCATGAGTGATGTTGCGCGCCACGCACCAGCCGACATGCACGCGCCGCGCCGCCGCGATCGCCTCCTCCATCGCGCGGCGCATCGCCACCGGGCCGGGCGCGGAGCCGGCATCGAGCAGCGCGATGGCGCCCGCGGATTTCAGCAGTTGCATCTCCGCCGCGGGCCGGATGTCGCCCTTCTCGATCTGCTCGAGGTAGCGCGGGATGCGCATCACGCCGTGGCTGTCCACGCCGCGCAGATTCGCCCAGACCAGCGTCTCCGCCCAGGTCGCGGCCGCGTCGGGCGGCGTGCCGGCCGCGGCGAGGATGCGCTGCGCCAGGTCCTGCAGCGCGGCGGCGGCGATGCGTCGCGGGCCGCTCATCGGGCGGCGGCGGGGAAATGCACGTCGAGCCAGCCTTTCAGCAGCCCGGTCGTGCGCGGATTGCCGCCGGCCAGCGGGAAATGGTCGGTGCCGGTGATCAGCACGAGGTCCTTGGGCTGGCCGGCCTTCTCCCACAGGCGGATGGACTGCTCGGTCGGCGTCACCGTGTCGTCGGCGCCGTGGATGAAGAGCACGGGGCGCGGGCTGATCCAGTGCACCACGTCCTCGGCCCGAAAATCGAACATGGATTGCGCGGTGTCGGCTGAGACCTCCATCAGCGCGTTCGGCGAGAGGTTCTTGCGGAGATGCTCCTGCATCGGCACCACGTCGAAGCGCGGCACGGTCAGCGCCTCGCCGGTCTTCTCCTTGTGCAGGCGGTTGGCCTCCAGCATCGCCATGAATTTCGGCCAGGCCTCGCCTGGATGCTGGCCCCGAAACTTGCGCTCGCCATGGCCCCAGCCGCAGGAGGAGACGACGGCGGCGAAGCGCTGGTCCACCGCGCCGGCATAGCAGGCGACGGCGGCGCCGAAGCTGTGGCCGATCACCGCGATGCGCTTCGGGTCCACTTCGGGGCGCTGGCTCAGCCAGTTCAGCGCATTCTTCGCATCGGCCACCTGGTCGTGGCAGAGCACGTAGCCGCGCTTCCCCTCGCTCTTGCCGCAGCCGCGGAAGTCGAAGCGCAGCACGGCATAGCCGAAGCCCTCCAGCAGCCGCGCCATCAGCTCGGCATGGCTCTTGTCCTTGGAGCCGATGAAGCCGTGCAGGACGATGAAGGCCGGCAGCCGCTCGCCCGGACGGTGCCCGTCCGGGATGTGCAGGTCGCCGGCCAGCGTCAGGCCGTCCGAGGGGAAGGTGATCGGCGTGTCCATGCGGCGGTCTTTCGCTATGTGTCGGGCGAGGGGCCTTATGCGGTGCGCTACTGCGCCATCCGGATGCCCTGGCGCTGGATCAGGTCGCGCCAGCGCTCGATCTGCGCGGCGACGAAGGGGCGCATGTCGCCGGGGCGGCCGGCGCCGACCTCGCCATCCACCAGCTCCTCCAGCCGGCGGCGGGTGGCGGGCTCCTCGATCACCTTGGCGATCGCCTCGTGCAGCCGCTGCGCCACCGGCTCCGGCAGGCCGCGCGGCCCGGCGATGCCGGCCCAGGTCGGCGCCTCGAAGCCGGGCAGCGCGGCCTCCGCGACCGTCGGCACGTCCGGCAGCAGCTTGGAGCGCGCGGCGGAACTCACCGCCAGCGCGCGCACCGTGCCGCTGCGCACATGCGGCAGCACGCCGACGCTGGTGGTGACCATCGCCGTGATCTCCCCGGCGAGCAGCGCCGTGGTGCCGGCCGCGTCGCCGCGATAGGGCACGTGCTGCATCTGCACGCCGGCGGTCGCGTTCAGCATCTCGCCCACCAGGTGATGGGTGGAGCCGACGCCGGCCGAGCCGAAGGTCACGCGGCCGGGCTGGGCGCGCGCCGCATCGAGCAGGCCCTTGAGGTCGCGCACCGGGCTGTCGGCGCGCACCACCACGACGAAGGCGTAGCGCACTACGAGCGCGAGGAAGTCGAAGTCGTTCAGCGGATCGAAGGTCAGCCCCTGCGCGAAGGCCGCGCTGACCGCATGGCCGCCGGTGAGCAGGCCGAGCGTGTAGCCATCGGCCGGCGCCCGGGCGAGCTGGGCGGAGGCGATGTTGCCGCCGGCGCCCGGGCGGGATTCCACCACCACCGGCTGGCCCAGCGCCTCGCCCAGCGGGGTGGCGATCAGGCGGGCCAGGATGTCGGCGGTGCCGCCCGGGCCGAAGCCGTGCAGCAGGCGGATGGGGCGATCCGGCCAGGCGGCCTGCGCCCGGGTGGCGACCAAGGGCGCGGCCAGCAGGCCGAGCGTCGTGCGGCGGGTGATCATTTTCGTTCCTCCCTTCCTGTCGTTCAGACGCTGGCGGCGTCGCGGAACTCGGGCGGCGCCTGCGGGCCCCACTGGCTGCGCAGCCCCTGGCTCTTCGGCACCTTCCGCGCCGGCATCGCGGCGTTCAGCACGTCGGTGTCCGTCCAGTGCTCGTGGACGCGGCCCCAGGGGTCCTTCCAGTAGTCGAAGATCTGGCTGCCCAGCAGGTGCCGCCCGATGCCCCAGAGGTGGTGGTGCCCCTGGCTCTTCAGCCAGTCATGGCCGGCATGCAGGTCGTCGATGTCCTGCACCTCGTAGCTGATGTGGTTCAGCCCGCGCCGCGCATGGCGGCCGAACATCATGATGTGGTGGTCCACGAACTCCTCGCCGCGGTCGGCGCGGTTGAAGCTGGCCAGCAGCATCTCCGGGTCGTCCTCGGCATGCACATGCTCGGACACGACGAAGCCGAGATGGCGATGCGCCCAGGCGACCGAGGCCTCGATGTCGGGCGTGGAGAGCACCGCATGGCCCATGCGCTTCACCTGGCAGGGGCGCGGCTCGATGCGCTGGAACTCGCCGAGGCGCTGGCGCGCGGCGCCGGTGTTCATCACGCTGTGCCGCTCCGGCAGCGTCTCGACGGTGGCGACGCCATGCACCACCTCGATGGTGAAGCCGTTGTGCTCCTTCAGCCGCACCACCTGGCCGCCGCCCGGCTCGTTCAGCGGCGTCACCTCGGAAGCGCCGGCGGCGTGCTTCGCCAGGCGGTGCAGGTCGGCCTCGCTCTCGGCATGGAAGCCGATGCCGAGCACACGGTCGGGCCCGCGCTGGGTGATGTGCAGGTGATGCGCCGGCCCGGTGCCGCGCATGTAGAGCGCGTCCTCCGTGCGCACCTGCGGCAGCAGGCCGAAATCGGTCAGGAATTTCTGGGCCGCATCGAGGTCGGGCGCGCCGAGCCGGACCCAGGCGACGTCCAGCACCTTGATGATCGGGTCGCTCATGGTTGCGCCTCCTTCCTGCGCGGTGCCGGTCCCGGGCGCGGCGCGACGATGAATTGCGGGGCGTGGCGGAGCACTGTCTCCGTCGTCTCGCGCAGATGCGCGGCGAGCAGCTCGCCGGCGAGATCCGCCTTGCGGGCCAGCGCCGCCTCCTTGATCGCCTCGTGCTCCGCCCGCTTGGAGGGGCCGAGCGGGCGGTGGCGCTGGGAGATCAGGCGGTAGCGTTCCGTGTGGTCGTAGAGCCGCGCGCGCAGCCGCAGCAGCCAGCGCGAGGGACAGGCGGCGACCAGGGCGCGATGGAAGTCGCGATGCGCGGCCAGCCACTCGCTGCTGCGCGCCTTCCGCTCCTCCTTCGACAGCCGCTCGATCTTGGCCAGGCGGTGGAAGGCCAGCACCAGCCCGGCCTCCCACGCATCGTCGCCATGCCTGACCGATTCGACGATGGCGCGGCTCTCGAACTCGACATGCAGGGCGGAGACGTCGCGCAGGTCCTCGGCCGAGATCGGCGCGACACGGAAGCCGCGATTGGCATCCAGCTCCACCAGGCCCTCGGGCAGCAGGTGCGACAGCGCCTCCCGCAGCGTGCCGATGCTGGCCCGGTAGGTCTGCTGCAGGTCGGCGAAGCGCAGCCTTGCCCCGGGGGCGTAGCGCCCGTCGAGGATGTCGCCCTTGAGGCGCGAGAGCACGTCCTGGCTGACCAGGAGGGGATCCGCCTCGATCCTCGGCTGTGCTGTTGGCAAGCGTGCTTCCTCCGCCGGCGGCAGACTGCCCGCCGATCTTCGAGGAAGCAAGCATCTTCGAAAATCCGCCGCCCCTTGCCCGGGGCGGCGACGGTCATCAATCCGCCCCGTCGGCGCCCACGAAATGCTCGAGCCGCACCACATGCGTGTCGGAGACGAACATCACGCCCGAGCCCTTCTCGAACAGCGGCTTCAGGCCGGAGGCGACCTTGCGGATCACCGCCTCGGAGCCGACCGCCATGAACATCACGATGCTCGCCCGGTCGTTCCACAGCAGGCGGCCTTCGTGGAAGCCGTGATGGCCCTGGCCGGCGACGTCGCGGAACAGCGTCCAGCCGGTGCAGCCCGCGCGTTCCAGCAATTCGCGCACGAAGGCCTGCTTCTCGCCGGGCAGGATGATCTCGATCTTCTTCAGCGCGTGGAAGACGAGTTCGTCCGAGGTCTGCATGGGGTGCGCTCCGTCAGGCGGCGATCAGGGCAGGGGCGGGGGCGGCCGGCGCGGGCGTCTCGTCGCGCCAGCTGCCGTCGCGGTTGCGGCGCAGGAAGCGGCCGGTCTCGGGGTCGGCGACCAGCAGCGCGACCCAGCCATTGCCGAACAGCGTCTGGAGGATGCGGTGCTTGGCGATCAGCCCCTCCACGCGGGCCAGCGGGGCGCGCACCACGGCGAGCAGCCGCAGCGGCTCGTGATAGGCGACGCCGTCTGCCGACTGCACGGATTGCGCCGGCAGGCCGGTCATAAGGTCGCTGGCATTGCCCTGCATCACGCCGAAGCCGCCGACCACGTTGTGCGTCACCTTCGATCCCGCGCCGAACACGCCGTTGTCCACGGTGGAGAAATAGTACTGCGTGTTGATCCACTGCGCGACCACCAGCGGCGCGGTCAGGATCACCTCCAGCGCCGCGCCCTCGGCATCCGCCCGCCAGTCGTAGGAATGCAGGAAGCAGCGGCCTTCCAGATCCAGCGCGCGGGTGAAGCCGCGGTCGGCGACGATGAAGCCGGCATTGCGCGCCAGCGCCCATTCGGGGCGAGTCTCCGACCAGTCCGCGGCGCGGCGCTCGGCATCGGCCAGCGCCTGCGTCGCGGCGCCGCCGGGCAGGCGCGCGATGCGCTCGGCCGCGGAGGCGGCGCGGGCGGCCGCCAGGTCGTCCTGCAGCCGGGCCAGGGTCGCGGCGTGCGCGGCGGCGCGGTCGGTGTCCCAGAGCGTGACGGCGTCCGTGGTGGTGTCGTGCTCGGCGGCGAGGAACACCGTCGCGGCCGGGATGGCGATGCCGCGCGCGGCCAGCCCCTCGCGTACCGCCGGCTCGTTGAGGATCGCGGCCATGATGCGGGCATTCGGCCCGCCGCGGTTGCCGCCGCAGGCGCCGCAATCGAGGCCGGCCGCGAAGGGGTTGTTCACCGCCTGCCCGCCATGGCCGCACAGCACGACCACCGGCGCGAACCCCGCCGTCAGCCCCATGATGCGCAGCGCGCCTTCCGCCGTGGCCACCTGCTCGGCCGGGCTGAGCCCCGTCGGCTGGCCGGCGCCGTCGTCGCCCGCCCGCGCGCAGCGCGGCGCCCTCGCCGCCGGGGGGGGCCGCCCCGCGGCCCCCCCCCCCCCC
>NZ_JBWXTD010000006.1:38392-40054 GCF_056682175.1 Falsiroseomonas sp. RANM36 | reverse complement strand
GGTTGGTCTGCTCCCGGCGCGGCAGCGGCTCCACCGGGCCCCCGCCGGCGCCGCTCCCCGGTCGGCCAGCCCGCCGGCCAGCCGCGCGAAGCCGCGCGGCGCCACGGTGCGCCCGACCATCGCCGCGCCGAAGGCCGCCCCCGTCGCCTCGACGAAGCCGAAGGCGCCGGCGAGGCTTTCCTTCATCGCCCGGAGCCCGGCCTTGGCGCGCTTCAGCCGGCCGAGCCCGGCCAGCCGTGCCGCGGCCGCGGGCTCCGCGCCGGGTGCGGGCAACTCCGGCACCGCATGGCGCGGCTGCAGCAGCACGGGGCAGGAGGCATAGGCGCCCTCCGCGCCGAAGGGCTGCACCGCCACGGCGGCGCCGAAGAAGCCGGCGAAGCCCAGCGTCTCCCACGGACCCCGCCGCTCCAGGTGCCGGCGCAGCACTTCCGAGCGGACATCGATGCAGAACACGATCTGCGCCTCCGGCCGCGGCGCCGGGCCGGGGGTGGCGGCGGCGAGCCGGGCCGCAAGCCCCTGCCGCCAGCTTTCCTCCCAGGCTTCCAGCCAGATCGCGGCGGCCTCCGGCGCGGCGGGCGCCGGCGTGGCCGCGGGGGCCTCGCCGAACTGCCGCGCCAGGAACAGCCGCAGCGCCAGCAGGTCGGCTAGCGTGGCCGGCGCGGCCGCGGCCCAGTCATGGCCCTGCGCCTCGGCGCGCCACTTCACATAGCCGGACCAGCCCGCCAGCGCGGCGAGATGGCGGGTGAACAGCACGGCCCGCTCTTCTTCCGGCACCTCCGCGACCAGCGCGGCGACGGCGCGGAGCGCATCCGCGGGCAGTGCCTCGGCCTCGGCGCCGCGGGGGATCTCCGCATCGTGCCGCGCCAGTGCGCGCACCGCTGGCCAGAGGCCGCCCTCGCGGCCCGGCATCGCCCAGCCCGCCTGGCCCTCGTCGAGGAAGGCGGCGAGCCAGCGGATCAGCACCCGGTTGACCGCGGACGGCGCGGCGGGGCGCGCCGCGGCCTCGGGCACGTCGAGCGCGGCGGGATCGGCTGCGCCGGGATCGCCATGCCGCGCGGCGGTCTCGGCCAGGATGGCGCGGTCGATCCTGCCATCGGCCAGCGCGGCCCGAAACATCGCCGCTGGCGGATAGGCGCGGCCGCCGAACAGCGTGCCGGCGACGCGCGCGGCGTGCTCGAAGGGCTGGTCCTCCAGCCCCTGCAGCGGGTTCGCGGCGATGAAGCTGCGCAGCGGCCAGTATGGCGTGACGTGGCCGGCCGCGATCTCGATCTGCGCGGCGAGGCGGGCGAGCTCAGGCATGGGCGGTCTCCCGGCGATCGGCGATGGCGGCGGCGGCCGGCTGCGAGAGCCCGAG
This sequence comes from Falsiroseomonas sp. RANM36, assembly GCF_056682175.1. NCBI lineage: Bacteria > Pseudomonadati > Pseudomonadota > Alphaproteobacteria > Acetobacterales > Roseomonadaceae > Falsiroseomonas > Falsiroseomonas sp. RANM36. Next base: position 38,700 of record NZ_JBWXTD010000006.1, on the reverse strand, counting down.
CACGCGGACATAGAGCGCGGCGGAGCGGCGATGCAGCCCGGCCTGCACCGCGATCCAGGCGGCGAGGAAGGCGCCTGCCGCCAGCAGGTGCAGCGCGGTCAGCGGCTGCGGCGCGACAAGGCCCGGCGTGCCGGCCAGCAGCGCCTCCGCCCCGCGCAGCAGCGCGCCATAGAGCAGGCCGCCGAGGCCGAGCAGCAGCGGCGCCGCGACCCAGCGCACCGTCGGCGCGGCGTCCGCGGTGGCGAGGCTGGCCTGCGCGGCGGCCCCCGCCCCGCCCCGCCCCCGCCGCGCGCCGCGGTCGGCGCCCC
>NZ_JBWXTD010000006.1:26271-38292 GCF_056682175.1 Falsiroseomonas sp. RANM36 | reverse complement strand
GCCGCCGCGCGCCATCGCGCCGGCCGCCGAGGCCGAGCCGCCGCGGCGCCGCGACCCAGCGCACCGGCGGCGCGGCGTCCGCGGGGGCGAGGCGGGCCGGCGCGGCGGCCAGCGCCGCGAACAGCACCAGCAGCGCGCCGGTATCGGCGCCGAGCTTGCCGGAGGCCAGTGCGAAACCGGCGCCGCCGAGGAGCGCGGCAAGCAGCGCCGGGCCGATGGCGGCGACACCCGGTGTCCCGGTGCTGCCCGGCCGGCGCGCGGCGGCAAGACCCGACCCGGCGCCGAGGAAGAGGCTCGCCTTGTAGAGCCCGTGCAGCACCAGATGCGTCATTGCCGCGGCATGGAAGCCGAGGCCGCACTGCATCAGCATGAAGCCCATCTGCGCCGTGGTGGAGGCCGCCAGGCCGCGCTTCACATCCGCCTGCACCAGCGCGGCGAGCTGGCCGAACAGCGCGCTGGCGGCGCCGGCGGCGAAGACCAGCAGCAGGACCCAGGCCGCGGTATCGAAGGCCGGCGCGAAGCGGGCGATGAGGATGCCGCCGGCATTGACCAGGCCCGCATGCATGAAGGCCGAGACCGGCGTCGGCGCGGTCATCGAGGACATCAGCCAGCGGTGGAAGGGGAACAGGCCGCACTGGATCGCCGCCGCCAAGCCGAGCGCCGCGCAGCCGAGGCCGACCAGGAGCGGGCTGGCGCTGCCGGCGGCGGCGACGATCCCGGCGATGGAAAGGCTGCCGGTCGCGGCGGCCAGCAGCGCAAGGCCGACCACCAGCGCCGCCGCACCGCGCAGGAACCAGCCCCGCGCCAGCGCCGCCGCGGCGGCGGCCTGCGGCCAGGACCGCACATGCCCGATGGCGTCGGCCAGGAGCCAGCCCACCGCCGCCCAGGCGCCGGCGAACAGCAGCACCGAATCGGCGGCCAGCAGCAGCAGCACCAGCGCGGTCAGCGCCGAGAGCCGCAGGAAGAAGGCGTCATAGGCCGCATCGCCCTGCATGTGGCGCAGCGCGAACTGATGCACCGCCGCGCTCACCAGGCAGACCGCCGCGCCGAGGAACAGCGCCAGCGAATCGAGCCGCAGCGGGCCGAAGTCCAGCGGCTCCGCCCCGGGGCGCAGCGCCAGCAGCAGCAGGAACAGGCCGAAGCCCGACCACATCGCGGAAGTGAGAAGGCGCGGCATGCGTCCCCGGTCCGTTGGAAGTGCGGCGGGGAAGTGGGCCAGCCAGCGAAATGCGGGAAGCGAATTTTTCGTATGGGTCTTATCGGTTTTGCCGATAAGTCGGAACCCGCTCCTCGATGAAGGCCTCGAGGGCGGCGGTGGCCGGCGCGGCGCGCGGCGCGGCGAGCAGGGCGATCTCCACCTCCGGCAAGGCGGGCCAGCCCTGTCCGCCCTCCAGCGCCACCAGCCCCTCCGGCACCATGGTGCGCGGCAGCACGGTGACGCCGAGCCCAGCCCTGACCGCCGCGACCGTGCCGGCGAAGGAGGGGCTGGTATAGGCGATGTCCCAGGGCAGCCCGGCGGCATCCAGCGCGGTCACCGCGCGCCGGCGATAGACGCAGGGTGCCGGGGAGAGGACCAGCGGCAGGCGTCCATCGGCAAGCTCGGGCCCGCTGCGTCCGCGCCCGACGAAGACCGGGCGCTCCCGCCAGAGCGGACGGCCGCCGGCATAGGGCTCGGCCGGATCCTGCTTCACCACGATCAGGTCCTGCTCCCCGCGGCCGAGCGATTCCACCAGCTTGAGCGTCAGGTCGCAGGTGACGTGCAGATGCACCTGCGGATGCCGCGCCGCGAAGGCCGCCAGGATCTCGGGCAGGTATTGCGTGGCGAAATCCTCGGGGCTGGCGAAGCGGATCTCGCCGGCGATCTCCGGCGCGCGGATGCGCGCGACCATGCCGTCCGACAGCGCCAGGATGCGCCGCGCATCGCCGAGCAGCGCCTCGCCTTCCGCGGTGATGTCCACGTTGCGCTTGTCGCGCCGGAACAGCGCGCAGCCCAGGATCTCCTCGAGCCGGCGGATCTGCATCGAGACGGCGGATTGCGACCGGCCCACCCGCTCCGCCGTGCGCGAGAAGCTCCGCGTCTCGGCCAGCGCCACGAAGGCGCGGAGCAGGGCGGTGTCGAGCTCAGGCATCGGCGAATTGCAGCGCGGCGAGGCGGGCATAGAGCCCGCCGTCGCGCACCAGCGCCTCATGCGTGCCGGCGGCGACGATGCGCCCCTGCTCCAGCACCAGGATGCGGTCGGCGCGGCGCACCGTGGCCAGGCGATGCGCGACGACCAGCGTGGTGCGCCCGCGGGAGAGGCGTTCCAGCGCCTGCTGCACCGCCTGCTCGCTCTCCGCGTCGAGCGCGCTCGTCGCCTCGTCCAGCAGCAGGATCGGCGCGTCCTTGAGGATGGCGCGGGCGATGGCGATGCGCTGGCGTTGCCCGCCCGAGAGCGTCACGCCGCGCGCGCCGAGATGGGTCGCGAAGCCCTGCGGCAGCGCCGCGATGAAGCCGGCGGCGGATGCCGCCTCGGCGGCGTCGCGCACCTCGGCATCCGTCGCGCCGGGCCGGCCGTAGCGGATATTGTCCGCGGCCGTCGCGCCGAAGATCAGCGGCTCCTGCGGCACCAGGCCGATGCGCGCGCGCAGCGAAGCGGGATCGAGCGTCGTGACGTCCACGCCATCCACCGTCACGCGGCCCGATTGCGGGTCGTAGAAGCGGAGCAGGAGCTGGAAGAGGCTCGTTTTCCCGGCCCCCGAAGGCCCCACCAGCGCCACCGTCTCGCCGGGCTCCACCGCAAGCGAGACATCGTCCAGCGCCCACTGGCCGGGGCGCGAGGGATAGGCGAAGCGCACCCGCTCCAACGCGACGCGGCCCTGCGGCGGCTGCGGCAAGGACGCGGGCGCGGCGGGGGCGGCGATGTCCGGCTGCACGGCAAGCAGTTCCATCAGGCGGTCGGCCGCGGCGCCCGCGCGCTGGATCTCGCCCCAGAGCTCGCTGACGGTGGCGCCGGCGCTGGCCGCCAGCACGGCGTAGAAGACGAAGGCGGCGAGGTCGCCGCCGCTCATCCGCCCCGCCACCACATCCTGCCCGCCCACCCAGAGCGCGAAGGTGATCGCACCGAAGCCCAGCAGGATCACCGCGAGGATCAGCGATGCGCGGGAGGCGATGCGGCGCAGCGCGGCGCCGACCGAGGCCTCCGTGCCCTCGGCGAAGCGCGCGCGCTCCGCATCCTCCTGGGCGAAGGCCTGCACGGTGCGCAGGCCGTTCAGCGTTTCCTCCGCGCGCGCGGCGAGGTCCGCGATGCGTTCCTGCGCGACGCGGGACAGTCGGCGCTCCCGTCGCCCGAAGAGGACGAGCGGCGCGATCACAACCGGCAGCACCAGCGCGACGATCCCGGCAAGCTTCAGCGAGGTGGCCGCCATCATCACGAGCGCGCCGGTGCCGGTGACGGCGTTGCGCAGGCCCATGGAGATGGCCGAGCCGACCAGCGACTGCAGCAGCGCGACATCGGCGGTCATGCGCGAGAGGATGTCGCCGGTCCGCGCCGTCTCGAAGAAGGACGGGCTGAGGCCGACGACATGGTCGTACACGCGCCGGCGGATGTCGGCGGCGACGCGCTCCCCGAGCCAGGACACCAGGTAGTAGCGCGCGGCCGTGGCCACCCCGAGTGCGGCGACGATCGCCGCCATCAGCCCGGCCGCGGCATTCAGCCCCGCCGCGCTGCCCGGCCCGAGCCCGGTGTCGATCAGCGCCTTGAGTCCCTGGCCGAGCGCCAGCGTCAGCAGCGCCGCGACCAGCAGCGCCGCCCCGGCGCCGAGCGCGCGGGGCAGGTAGGGACGCAGATGCGGCAGCAGCAGCCGGAGCGCCAGGACCGGCGCACGGGACGGGGGAAGGGCGGTCACCCCGCCAAGGTGGCGGCGCCGGCGCGCCGCCGCAACGGGCTACTTCAGGAAGTCGGGCTCCAGCAGGCTCGGGATCAGCAGCGCCATGTCGGGCCAGAGGATCAGCAGCGTCAGCACCCCCAGCATCGGCAGCAGCATGATCGCCACGTCCTTCAGCACGTCCACCAGCCGCAGCTTGGCGATGGAGCAGCATATCAGCAGGCAGAGGCCGTAGGGCGGCGTCACCAGCCCGAAGGCCAGGGACACGATGGAGATCATGGCGAAATGCACGGGGTGCATGCCGGCATCGGCGGTGATCGGCTGCAGGATGGTGCCGACGATGATGATGGCCGGGATGGCATCGAGGAAGCAGCCGACCACCAGGAAGACGCCGGCGACGAAGAAGCCGGCCGCGATCGGCCCCATGTCCCAGTGCGAGACGCCGGCCAGCAGCGCCTCCGGGATCTTGTAGAAGGCGAGCAGCCAGCCGAAGGCGCTGGCCGTGCCGACGCAGAACAGCGTGACGGCCGCGAAGCGCCCGGTGTCGCTGAAGGCGCGGAACAGCCCCTTCATGTCGAGCTGGCGGTACACCAGGAAGGACAGCGCCAGCGCGTAGAGCACCGCGATGCAGGCGGCCTCGGTGGGCGTGAACCAGCCGAAGACCTTGCCGCCGATGATGATGAAGGGCGTCATCAGCGCGGGAATCGAGACGAGCAGGGCGCTCGCCAGGTCGCCCCAGCTCGCCTTCGGATAGGTCGGGTAGCGCCGCGCCTTCGCATAGACATGCACGGTCGCCATCTGCACCCCGGCCAGCATCAGGCCGGGCAGGATGCCCGCAAGGAACAGCGCGCCGATCGAGGTGGTGAGCACGCCGCCCCAGACCACCATCAGGATCGAGGGCGGGATGACCACCGCCAGCACCGAGGAGACGGCGGTGATCGCGACCGAGAAGCTCGGCGCGTAGCCTTCCTTGATCTGCGCCTCGATGAAGAGCTTGCCCTGGCTGGCGGCATCGGCGGTGGAACTGCCGGAGATGCCGGCGAAGAACACCGAAAGCACGACGTTGATCTGCGCGAGGCCGCCCGGCAAATGCCCGACCATGGATCGCGCCAGGCGCACGAGCTGGTCCGTGATGCCGCCGGCCGTCATCAGGTTGGCGGCCAGCAGGAAGAAGGGCACCGCGAGCAGGATGAAGGAGTTGTAGGCGTTGAAGGTCTCCTGCACGAGCACCATCGGCCAGAGCCGCGTCTCGATGAAGAGCGGCGGCAGGCAGGCGATGCCGAGCGCGACCGCCACCGGCACGCGCAGCACCAGCAGGGTGAAGAAGATGCCGAACAGGATCCACGCGGCATCGCCGGTGGAAAGCACGTTGCCCATCAGCGCTGCGCCTCGCCGGCCCCGTCCAGGGCGTCCTCGCCGTGGATCAGCACCTGGATGTCGTCCCACATCCGCTCGCCGGCGAAGAGGATCCAGGTCAGCCCGGCGATCGGCCAGGCGATGTGGATGGTCCAGAGCGGCAGCTCGGCCAGCTCGCTGATGCGGAACCAGGCGGTGTCGGTGAACTCCCAGCCATAGACCAGGAAGACGTAGCCGAAGAACAGCACGAAGGCGCCGGAGAGGATGTTCATCGCCGCGCGGGCGCGGCCGCGCAGGTTCTCGAACAGGTCCACCATGAAGTGCGTGCCCTCCCGCACGCCGATCATGGCGCCGATCATGATCATCCAGACCAGCAGGAAGCGCGCCAGCTCCTCGGTCCAGATGTAGCGCGGGATCCACTCCACGAAGCGGGCGAAGATCTGCATCGTCACCGGCAGGATGAGGATCGCGACGCTTGCGACCAGCAGCAGGTCCAGCACCCGGCTGTAGTAGAAGGTGATGCGGCGGAAGATGCCGCGCGCGCCGGGTGGCGGCATGCGGTGGGTCCTTCGAGGGTGTGCAGGGGGCGGAAGGGGGGGGGGGGGGGGGGGGGCGCCCCCCCCCCCCCCCCGGGGGGGGGCGGGGGCGGCGCGGGGCGGGGGGGGGGGGGGGGGGGGGGGGGGGGGGGGGGGGGGGGGGGGGGGGGGGGGGGGGGGGGGGGGGGGGGGGGCCCCCCCCCCCCCCCCCCCCCGGCCGGTCAGGCGGTCAGCGCGTTGATGCTGTTGTGGATGGCCTCTGCGTCGATCTCCTTCGCATAGGCCGCCATCACGGGCTGCACCACGGCGTTCATCTCCGCCCGCTGGGTGAAGACCACCTTGCGCAGGCGCCCGGCCGCGGCCAGCGCATCCACCTTCTGCCCATCCTCGCTGCTCTCGGTCTGCCGGCCGAAGGTGCCGGCTTCCTTGCCGGCGCGGCGGATCGCCTCCTGCAGTTCGCGCGGCAGGCGCTGCATCGTCTGCACCGAGAAGCAGAGCGGGCGGATGGTGATGGCGTGCTGCGTCAGGATCAGGTTCGGCCCGACCTCGTAGAAGCGCATCTGCTCGACGCCCGCGGCCTCGTTCTCGCCCGCCTCGATCACGTTGTTCTGGATCGCGTTGTAGACCTCGTTATAGGCGATGACCTGCGGCGCCATGCCGGCCGCCTGGAAGGTGCGGCTCCAGATCGGCGCGCCCTGCACGCGGATGCGCAGCCCGCGGAGCTCCGCCATGTTGGTGATGGACTTGTTGGCGAAGATGTTGCGCACGCCGCCGCCGGCATAGCCGATCAGCGCCACGCGGGCGCGCCGCTCCACCTCGTCGGCCACCGGCTTCAGCAGGTCCTGGTCGAGCACCTTGTTCCAGTGGGCGAGGTCGCGGAACAGGAAGGGCGCGTCGATATAGGGCGCGGCGCGGCTGAAGGTGGACATGTGGGCGGGGCTGACGATGGCGAAGTCCACCGCGCGGCCGGCCGACATATACTCGAAATACTGCTTCTCCAGGCCCAGCGCGCTGTTGTTGTGCATGACGAAGTTGACCGGACGCCCGTAATATTGCTTCACCAGGTCCTGGAAGCGCTGCATCGTCCGATTGAAGACGTGTTCCGGATTGAACTGGCTGGCGCCGTTCAGCGTGATCGGTGCCTGTGCGCGCACCACGGCGGGTGCGGCGAGAAGGCCGCTTGCGGCGCCGACGGCGCCCAGGAAAGCGCGACGTTCCATGGACTGTCTCCCCTTGCGTGTCGCCGGTTTGCATCCGGCGTCCGGCGGGCAGGCTAGCCCGGCCTCCGCGGCATGGGAACCACCCAGCTACGCCGGCGCCGCAACCCATTTCAGGATGTGCCGCGCGACCAGGCAGACCTCGCCGTCCTGGTTCGCGACGCTGCAGGCGGCTTCCGTGCGGCCGGCGGCCTGGTCTGTCCGCTCCACGCAGTATGTCGCGGTCAGCCGGTCGCCGATGAAGACCGGCTTGAGGAACCGCACGCGGTCGTAGCCGAGCGAGACGGGCACGCCCTGCGCGCCGTTGGCCATCGCGCGATGCGCGATCGCGCTCGCGGTGGAGGAGAGCAGCCCGAGCACCAGCGCGCCATGCGCGATGCGCCGCCCATAGGCGGTGCGCGCCGCATAGGCCTCGTCCACATGCAGCGGGTCGTGGTCGCCGGTGATCTCGGCGGTCAGCAGCAGGTCGCGCTCGGTGATCGTCTTCTCGAAGGTCGCGATCTCGCCGGGTGCGATGCCGAGCTTCATGCGAGCGCCGCGAGCCGCGCGGAGGCCGCCTTGGCGGGCTTCGCGGCGATGTGCGCGGCGAGGCCCATGCGTGCTTCGCGGAACAGGCGCGCATCCATCGGCTTGAGGTCGGCGGCGACGCCGGGCCGGAAACCCATGCGCGCGACCACCTGCTCCACGGTCAGGTCCGGCGAGATCTCCGCCAGTTCGGGGCCGGCCTCGCCGAGCCGGAACACGGCGGCTTCCGTGACGTAGAGCACGGGCTGGCCACGCTCGCGCGCATAGGCGCCGGAGAAGGTGATCTGCTCCACCTGCGCCACCGCCTTCGGCTTGCCGCCGGCGGTCAGCGTGCCGCCGAAGATCACGCGCTGGGCGTTCTGGCTGATGTTGATGAAGCCGCCCGGACCGATCAGCCGGTTGCCGAAGCGGCTGACATTCACATTCCCCGCCGCGTCGAACTCGGCGAAGGAGAGGAACGCCAGGTCGAGCCCGCCGCCATCGTAGAAGTCGAACTGGTAGGGCTGGTCCAGCTGTGCATCGGGGTTCATCGCGGCGCCCGCTTCGCCGCCCGAGGCCGGCGCGCCGCCGATGTTGCCCTGCTCGTTGGTGAGGCAGACGGCGTCGAGGCAGCCTTCCTCGGCGGCGACATTCGCCAGCCCCGTGAAGATGCCGGAGCCGAGGTTGCACACCGCGCGCGGGAACAACTCCAGCGCGCCGCGCCGCGCGACGATCTTTCTCGAGTCCAGCGGCAGGACGGGGATGTCCTCGAGCGGGATGCGCATCTCGCCGGAATAGGCGGGGGAATAGGGCGTCTCGAAGGTCTGCTCCTGGTCCGGCACGACGACGACGAGGTCCACCAGGATGCCCGGAATCTTGACCATCTTGGGATGGATCGAGCCGCGGCGCGCGATGCGCTTCACCTGCACGGCGACGATGCCGCCGCAGCGCTTCGTCGCCTGCGCTTCCGACAGCATCTCGAGCGTGACGGCCTCGTGCTCCATCGAGACGTTGCCGTCCTCGTCCGCCGTCGTGCCGCGGAGGAACGCGATGTCCACCCTGTAGGGCTTGTAGAACAAAAAATCCTCGCCGCGGAACTGCACCAGCTCGACGAGGTCGTCGCGCGCGGAGGGCGATTGGCGGCCGCCCTGCAGGCGGGGGTCCACGAAGGTGTGCAGGCCGGTCTTGGTCAGCAGGCCGGGCCGGCCCGCCGCCATTTCCCGCATCAACTGGCTCAGCGCGCCCTGCGGCAGGGACCAGGCCTCGATCTCGTCGCGCAGCGCCATCTGCCCGACAGGCGGGGAATTCACGTAGCTGCCGGCGACGTTGCGCTTCAGCAGGCCCTTCTGCGCCAGGTGGCCGAGGCCGCGGTTGGCGCCGTCGCCAACGCCGACCGGATGCAGCGCGGTGATGCCGCGCGGCGTCCCGCTCTCGCGGAAGCGCGTGCCGAGCGCCGCGAGCAGCGCATCCGGCACCGCATGCCCGCCGCCCGAGCCGCCGATCAGCAGCGTGTCGCCATCCCGAACGAGGGAGGCGACCTGTGCCGCCGTCACCCTGCGCATGCTGCCCGTTTCCCCTTCGCCACTTGGCGCTACTCTATCCGGCGCGACGGGCGGAGGAAACGGGATGGACGGGGCGGTCACGCTGGCGGTGACGGAGGGCGTGGCGGTGCTGACGCTCGACCGGCCTGCGAAGCACAACGCCATCACCAATGCGATGGCGAGCGAGCTTGCCGCGCATGCCCAGGCGATCAACGGCGACGACAGCGTGCGCGCGGTGCTGCTGCGCGGCGCGGGGGAGCGCGCCTTCTGCGCCGGGATGGACCTCAAGGCGATCGAAGCCTTTCGGACGGCCTGGGACTTCCGGCACCGGCCGGATTATCCGGGCGCGGTGCGCGCCATCCGCAAGCCTGTCGTCGCGGCCGTGAAGGGCTGGGCGCTGGGCGGCGGGTTCGAGCTGGCGCTCGCTTGCGACATCCGCATCGCCGGCCGCAGCGCGCGCATCGGCTTCCCGGAGGTGACGCGCGGCTGGGTGGGCGGCGGCGGTGCCTCGCAATTGCTGCCGCGCGTGGCGGGGCTCGGCGTGGCGATGCGGCTGCTGCTGACCGGCGAGCAGATCGGCGCGGAGGAGGCGCTGCGGCTGCGCCTGGTGGAGCAGGTCGTGGAGGACGGCGCGCTGGAGGAGACGGCGATGGCGCTGTGCCGGACGCTCGCCGCCCTGCCGCCCGTTGCGACGCAGGCGGTGAAGGCCGCGGTGCGGCAATCGCTGGAAGCGCCGCTGGCGGCGGGGCTGGCCTATGAGAACGAGATGAACGTGCTGTGCCTGGCGGCGCTGCGGGAGGGTGGCCGATGATGCGCATCGGGATTGTCGGGCTGGGCATGGCGGTGCAGCCGCACATGCTCGCGATCCGCGACCTGGAGGCGGCGGGCCGCGCGCGGCTTTCCGGCGGCTATGCGCCGTCCCCGGCGCGGCGCGAGGCCTTCGCGGCGACGTGGGATGCGCCCGTCTTCGGATCGCTGGATGCGCTGATCGCGGAAAGCGACCTGCTGCTGGTGCTGACCCCGCCCGGCGCGCATCTGCCGGTGGTGGAGGAAGCGGCGGCGGCGCGGAAGCATGTGATCGTCGAGAAGCCGCTGGAAATCACCGCGGCGCGCGCCGCTTCGGTGGTGGAGGTCGCCGCGCGCGCGGGCGTGACGCTCGGCGTGGTGTTCCAGCACCGGTTTCGCCCCGGCGCACTTCGGCTGAAGCAGGCCATCGCGGCGGGCGAACTCGGCACGCTGCTTTCCTGCTCCGCGTCCATCCGCTGGTGGCGCGACGCGGCCTATTTCGCGCAGCCGGGGCGGGGCATGAAGGCGCGGGACGGCGGCGGCGTGCTGCTGACCCAGGCGATCCATACGCTCGACCTGCTGCTGCACCTGGCCGGACCGGTGGCGCAGCTTGCCGGCTTCGCCCGCACCTCGCCGCTGCGCGCCATCGACACGGAGGACATCGTCGGCGCCGCGCTGCGCTTCGCCAATGGCGCGATCGGCGTGCTGGACGCGACGACGGTGGCCGAGCCCGGCTTCCCCGAGCGGATCGAGATCGCCGGCACCGGCGGCAGCGCCGCGCTGGTGGCGGAACGGCTGGAACTGCATGCGAAGGGAAGGCCGGTCGAGGTGCTGGACCGCGGCCTGGCGGGCGGCGGCGGCGCCGATCCGATGGCCTTCGACCACGGGCCGCATCGCGCGATGATTCTCGAAGTGCTGGACGCGATCGCGGAAGGTCGCGCGCCAACCAACGCCGGGGCGAGCGCGCTGGCGGTGCAGCAGGTGATCGAGGCGGTGCTGGAGAGCGCGCAGGCGGGCGGGTTCGTGACGCTGCGCTGACGCGTCACACCGGCGCGCTGGCGAGGCTGTGCACCATCATGTCGTTCTCGCCCTTCTGCACCACGTCGCCCTTCTGGTTCACGAGGTCGAAGCCGAGAGTGACGATCCCGCGCGCCGGGTTCTTCGTCATCCGCTTGGACAGCACCGTGATCCGCGCCGCGATGCGGTCACCGACCAGGATCGGCCCGGTGAAGCTCCAGCGCCAGTTCAGCGAGACGATGGCGGCGAAGCGGATGCTCGCGCGGTTCTTCAGCCCGTCCGTGAGGGCCAGGCCGAGCAGCCCATGCGCGACGCGGCCCGGATAGCCGAGTGCGCGCGCATAGTCGTCATCCATGTGGATGTCGTAGAAATCGCCGGTCAGGCCGGCGAAGGCGGTGATGTGGCCTTCCGTCACGGTGATGCCGCCCGTCTCGAAGGCGAGACCGGGCTCGATCTGCTCGTAGCGCAGCAGGCCAGGATCAATGCGCATCACAGCTTGTGGATGTGGAGGCCGCCATCCACATGGAAGGCGTCGCCGGTGGAGAAGGGGATCGCGCCGCCGACCAGCGCGGCGATCGCGTCGCCGACATCCTCCGCCTCGCCCCAGCGGCGGATCGGCGACAGCCCCTCCGCGATGCGCTGCGAATAGCGGGCTACGACGGGCGCCGTCATGTCGGTTCGGATCACGCCTGGGCGGATGTCGTACACCGGGATGCCGTCCTCGGCGAGCCGCAGCGCGAAGCAGCGCGCCAGCATCGAGACCGCCGTCTTGCTCGCCGTGTATTCCGCCCGGTCGGGCGAGGCGAGGACGGCATTGGCGGAGGAGATGAAGACCAGCGCGCGATGGCCGCGCCGCGGCGCGCCCTCCGTCACCATGCGCCGCGCGACATGCTGCGAGACGAAGAAGGAGCCGCGCGCATTGATATCCATGCAGCGGTCCCAGGATTCCGGCGTGACGTCCAGGATGTCGCCGCGCTGCAGCACGCCCACGCCGGCATTGTTCACCAGCGCCTCCAGCCCGCCCCATTCGCCCCAGGCCCAGTCCACCATCGATGCGACCGCATCGAGGTCCGATACGTCGCAGATGTGGAAACCGAAGCGGGCGCCGAGTTCGGCGACCGCGGCCGCGGTCGCGGCCCCGCCCGCCAGCGCCCCGGCCCCGCCCGGGGGGGGGGAGGCCCTCCCCGCCCCCTCCCCCAC
>NZ_JBWXTD010000006.1:5648-26261 GCF_056682175.1 Falsiroseomonas sp. RANM36 | reverse complement strand
GGGTGCCCGCCGGCGCCCCCCCCCCGGCGCCCCCCCCCCGCCCCCCCCCCCCCCCCCCCCCCCCGGCCGCGGTCTCGTCCGCGCCGTCCTGCGCGACGTCGCAGCCGAGGATGTCGTAGCCCTTCCCGGCCAGCGCCGCGCAGGTCGCGCGCCCGATGCCGCGCCGCGCGCCCGTGACCAACGCAACCGGCCTCATGATCCGAAAATCTCCCGTGCCATGATGACCCTCTGGATCTGGTTGGTGCCTTCGTAGATCTGCGTGATCTTCGCGTCGCGATAAAGCCGCTCCACCGTCACGCCGCGGATGTAGCCGGTGCCGCCATGGATCTGCACGGCATCCGCGGTGCGTGCCACGGCGGCGTCGGCGGCGAAGCATTTCGCCATGCTGGCTTCCAGCGTCGCGCGCTCGCCGCGGTCCATCTTCCGCGCGGCGTCCTGTACCATCAGCCGCGCGGCATGCGCATCCTTCGCCATGTCCGCGATCATGAAGCGGATCGCCTGCTGCTCCGCGATCGGGCGGCCGAACTGCACGCGCTGCTTCGCGAAGGCGATGCTCTCCTCCAGCGCGCGCTGCAGGATGCCGAGCGCCAGCGCGCCGATGCCGATGCGGCCCTTGTCGAGCACCGACATCATCATGTGGAAGCCGCGCCCTTCCGGGCCGAGCAGCGCCGTCCCCGGCAGCTTCACATCCTCGAAGCGCAGCCCGCCGACTGGGGAGGCGCGCTGGCCCATCTTGTGCTCCGCCCGCAGCCGCTCCACCCCGGGGCCGCGCAGGTCCACGAGGAAGATGGACATGCCGCGATGCCCCGCGGTGGGATCGGTGCGCGCCAGCACCGCGGCGAAATCCGCGCGCGGCGCCATGTGGATCCACATCTTCTCGCCCGTCAGGCGCCAGCCATCGCCGTCGCGCAGGGCCGTCGCCTTGAGGTTGGCGAGGTCGGAGCCGGCCTCGGCCTCGGTCAGCGCATAGGCGCAGCTGCGTTCGTAGCGCAGCAGCGGCGCCAGGTATTCCGCCCGCTGCGCCTCCGTCCCGTGCTCCGACAGCAGCGTGCCCAGCAGCTCCACCAGCCCGACCTGGTCCGCGACGCTGGCGTAGCCTCGGGAAAGTTCCTCCATCACGACGGCGTAGGCGAGCACGCCGGCCTCGGCGCCGCCCATCGCCTCCGGCACGGTGATGCCGAGCAGGCCGAGCTTCGCCAGCGCCTGGTAGATGTCGCGCGGGAAGGCCTCGGTCTCGTCGAGCTCGGCGGCGCGCGGCGCCACCGCGGTCTCGGCGAAGCGGCGCGCGGTGTCGCGCAGCGCCGCCAATGCGCCCTCATCCGTCACGGCATCCTCCTCCACCGGCCGCAGCATGGCGCCGGCCGCGGATCAGCGCCAGACGCCCGGGCGCACCGCGGCGGCGGTCAGCACGCCATAGGCCGTGATGCCGAGCGCGACGGCCAGGAACTGTCCCTCCAGCCCCATCGGCCCGGCGAGCAAGGCGCCGCCGCCCACCGCGATGGCGAAGCGCGCCACCGCACCGGCCACCGGCCAGCGCATCCGGCCGGCGCCCTGGGAGGCGAAATACATCGCCATCCCGGCGCCGAAGGCGGCATAGGCCGGCGCGATCACGCCGAGAGCGCGGGACGCGATCGCGACGACCTCGGCGTCGTTCGTGAAGGCGCGCGCGAAGGCCTCGGGGAACAGCCAGACGGCCAGGCCGCAACTCCCCGCGAGCAGGAAGGCGAGCCCGCCGCCCGTCCAGGCCAGGCGCCGCGCCTCCGCCCAGTCGCCGGCGCCGGCGGCGCGGCCGACCAGCGCGGTCAACGCCGACCCGATGCCGAAGGCCAGCGGGATCATCAGGAACTCGAGCCGCGCCGAGATGCCATAGGCCGCGACCACGGCCGGCCCCAGCGGCGCGAGCTGCGCGGTGACCATGATCGTCGTGAGGTTCGCGATGGCGGCAAGCCCGCAGGCGACGAGCCCGACCGAGAGGATGCGCTGGAACATCGCGGCCGAGGGCGCGATGCGCAGCCGGGGCGCGAAGCCGGCGCCGCCGCGCAGCACGACGAGGCCCATCGCCAGCGCCGCCACCCAGAACACCGCGGCGAAGGCGGCGCCGAGGCCCGCGAGACCCATGCCGGCGGGCTCCACCAGCAGCCAGGCGAGCGGCGGATAGGCCGCCCAGGCGATCAGGAGCACGCGCGCCGCCAGCGCATGCCGCCCGCCGCCGCGCAGCACGGAGGCGAGCGTGTTCGCCAGCCAGGCCGGCAGTGCGCCCGCGCCGAACAGCCACGTGGCATAGGGGGCTGCGGCCTCCGCCGCTTCCGGCCCGCCGACCCAGCCCAGCACCGTGCGCGGCGCGAAGGCGAGTGGAAGCGCGAAGAGCAGCGCGGCCACCAGGGCGATCAGCCCGGCATGCAGCACCAGCGCGGCCGCTTCCTCCCGCCGGTTGCCGCCCAAGGCGCGCGCGACGGCGGCCGAGACGCCGCCGCCCATCGCGCCCGCCGACATCATCTGCATCAGCAGCGCGAAGGGCAGCACCACCGCCCAGCCGGCCAGCGCCGCCGTGCCCTGCCGCGCGGCGAGCCAGGTCTCGAAGAGCTGCGCGATGACCTGCAGCACGGAGACGAGCGCGGTCGGCGCGGCGAGCGCGAGGATCGCGCGGAGGCGTCGGCGCATCAGGCGGGCGGGACGGGCATGGCGCGACGATGGACCGGGCGCGCGCGGCTGCAAAGCCGCCGGCTTGACCGGGCGGGATCGGCGCGCCCTGATGCGATGCGGTCGCAGGGGACATCTTCATGACGGACAGCGGTGCTCTGGCGAACATCGCCGCTGCGGTGGAGGCCGGCTTCGACCGGCAGGTCGCTTTCCTTGCGGAGCTGGTGAAATTCCCCTCCCTGCGCGGCAACGAGGCGCCGCTGCAGGACTGGTTTTCCCGGGAAATGGCGGCGCGGGGCTATGCGGTGGATCGCTACACGCTCGCCGATGTGCCGCTGGCCTCGCATCCGAAGGCCGCGCCGATGGTGGAGGCCGATCCGGCATCCAGCGTGCAGGTCGTGGCGGCGCATCGCGCGCCGAACCCCGCGGGCCGCAGCCTGATCCTGCAGGGCCATATCGACGTGGTGCCGGAAGGCCCGGCGGAGATGTGGACGCATCCGCCCTATGCGGCGGTGATCCGCGACGGCTGGATGTATGGCCGCGGCGCGCATGACATGAAGGCGGGCGTCGCCTGCATGGTCTTCGCGATGGATGCGATCCGCGCGGCGGGCTTCGCGCCGGCGGCCGATGTCTACATCCAGACCGTGACGGAGGAGGAAAGCACCGGCAACGGCGCGCTTTCGACCCTGATCCGCGGCTACCGCGCCGATGCCTGCCTGATCCCGGAGCCGACGGGCCACACCATCACCCGCGCGCATACCGGCACCCTCTGGTTCCGCCTGCGCGTGCGCGGCGTGCCGGTGCATGTCGCCGTCGCGCAATCCGGCAGCAACGCGATCATGTCGGCCTTCCACCTGATACAGGCGCTGCAGGCGCATGTCGCGCGGCTGAACGCGGCGGCGAAGCAGGACGCCTGGTATCGGGACATCCCCGATCCGCTGAAGTTCAACCCGGGCATCATCCGCGGCGGCGACTGGGCGTCCTCCACCCCCGCCTGGTGCGAGGTGGATTGCCGCATCGGCCACCTGCCCGGCACCGACCCGAAGGAGGCGATGCGCGCGGTGGAGCGCGTGGTGGCGGAGGCCGCGCGATCCGACCTGTTCCTCGCCAACAACCCGCCCGAGGTGGTCTGGACCGGCTTCCAGACCGACGGCTTCGTGCAGGAACCGGGGACGGAGGCCGAGCGCGTGCTGGGTGCAGCGCACCAGGCCGTGCACGGCGCGCCGATGCAGGAACGCCGCTCCACCGCGGTGAACGACACGCGCTACTACGGCATCGACTACGGCATGCCGGCGCTGTGCTACGGCCCGAAGGGGGAGGGCGCGCACGCCTTCGACGAGCGCACCTCGCTGCCCGACCTGAAGCTCTGCACCCAGACCATCGCCCGCTTCATCGCCGACTGGTGCGGCCTGCGCGCCGCCTAGAGATAGCCGCGCCGCCGGTCCTGCTCCGTCGCCTCCGCGCGGCGCTGGCCCGGCGGGCCGAAGCCGCCGCCGCCGGAGGTCTCGAGCCGCACCACGTCGCCGCGCACCAGCTTGAGATTGTCGGTCTTGGGCGGGATCGGCGTCTCGGCGCCGTCCCGGCGCAGCACCAGCACGCCCTTGGCCGCCGCCCCGCCGCCGGCCAGGCCGTAGGGCGCGTGGTCGAAGCGGTCCATGTTGGCGGTGAAGAAACAGGCCGGGCTGTCCACCCGCCATTCGCGCACCAGGCCGAGCCCGCCGCGGAACTGTCCCCCGCCGCCGCTGCCGTTCCTGAGCGCGTAGCGCAGCACGGTCAGCGGCAGCTGCGCCTCGATCATCTCGACGGGGATGTTGGCGTTGTTGTGCATGCCGGAGGCGAAGGCGTTGACGCCGTCCTTCGCGGGATGCGCGCCGGAGCCGCCGATCTCGATCTCCACCAGCACCTCGCGCGCGCCGCCTTCCGCCACGGTCTGGAAGGTGGTGACGTAGCTGTTGCCGTAATAGGCGGCGGGGATCATCGCCGGCACCGCCTGGTGCAGCGCGCCCATCATCGCGTTCAGCAGCCGGTGCGTGGCCGCGATGCGATGCGCGACGGGCGCGGGATGGCGGGCGTTCACCACCAGCCCTTCCGGCGCGATCACGCGGATCGGGCGGTAGCAGCCGGCGGACATGTGCAGCGAGGGATCGGCGCAGCACATCAGCGCGAACATCACCGCCGCGTTGGTGCTGGCGAGCGTCGCGTTGATCGGCCCGGCCACCTGCGGCGAGCAGCCCGACACGTCCACCACCGCCTCGTCGCCGGCGATGGTCAGCTTCACATGCAGCCGGATCGGCTTGCCGAGCTCGATGCCGTCATCGTCCAGGAAATCCTCGAACTCATAGGTGCCGTCGGGCATGCGGGCGATGGCGGCGCGCATGCCGGCCTCGCTCATCGCGAGGATGCGCTGTCCTGCCTCCACCACCGCATCGGCGCCGAAGCGGCGTGCCAAGCGCGTGATCGCCGCCGCGCCGACCTCGAGGCTGGCGAGTTGGGAGGCGAGGTCGCCGAGCAGCAGGTCCGGCTTGCGGACGTTCTGGCGGATCATCGCGAAGACCGCCTCGTTGCGGACGCCGCGCGCGATCAGCTTCACCGGCGGGATGCGCAGCCCTTCCTGGAAGATCTCGAGCGCCTTGGCGGCATAGCTGCCCGCGGCGAGGCCGCCGACATCGATGTGATGGCAGAGCGTGCCGACGAAGGCGATGCGGCGGCCTTCGTGGAAGACGGGGCGGAAGGCCAGGATGTCCGGCAGGTGCTGGCCGCCGCAATAGGGGTCGTTGAAGATGACGACGTCGCCTTCCTCCCACGCATCCGGCGGCACGTATTCCGCCAGCAGCGTGCGCAGCGCATGCGTCATGGAGTTCAGGTGGCTCGGGATGCGCGCGGATTGCGCGAGGTTGTCGCCATCCGCGTCGAAGACGGCGGTCGAGTAGTCCAGCAGCTCGCGCACGATGGTGCTGCGGCTGGTGCGCCAGATCGTGACATCCATCTCCGCCGCCGCCGCGGTCAGCGCGTTGCGGATGACCTCGATCTCGATGGGGCCGAGCGTGGCGTCCGGCATCAGGCGATCCTCCGCGCGACCAGCGCGCCATCCGCATCGGCCTCGGCCCGCCAGCCGGCCGGCAGCACATGGGTGGCGAAGGCTTCCTCGATGATCGCGGGGCCGGCGACGGGCGCGCCGGGCCGCATCGCCTCGCGCCGCCACACCGGCCATGCCGCGACGGCGCCCGCGCTCCACACCTGCCGCGTGCCGGCGGGCGCGGTGGCTTCGGGCCAGGGCGGCGGCGCTTCCTCGGGCTTGTCGAGACGGCCGATGGCCGTCGCACGCAGGGTCACGATCTCGACCGTCTCGCCTTCCGCGGCGTAGGAAAAACGTGCGCGGTGCTGCGCATGGAAGCGCGCGAGCAGGGCAGGGAGGTCGGGCGCTTCCGGCCAGGGAACAAGCAGCTCGAAGGCCTGGCCGCGGTAGCGCAGGTCGGCGGCGATCTCGACCGCGCGCTGCGCCGGCGGCACGCCATCCTCGTCCAGCCGCTGCAGCGCCTCGGCGCGCAGCCCTTCCAGCGCGGCGGCGATCTCCGGCAGCGCCGCCTCCTCCGCGACGCACAGCCGCGACCGCGCAAGGTCCTGCACCAGGTCGGAGAACAGGATCCCGTAGGCCGAGAGCGTGCCGGGCTCGCGCGGGAAGATCACTTCCGACATGCCGAGCTCCTCCGCCACTTCCGCCGCATGCAGCCCGCCCGCGCCGCCGAAGGAGAGCAGCGCGAAGTCGCGCGGATCGAGCCCCTTCTCGAACAGGGAAAGCCGCACCGCGGCGGCGAGCTGCGCATTGGTCACGCGCAGGATCCCCTCGGCCGCCTCCGGCTGCGCCAGGCCGAGCGGCGCGGCGATGCGGTCCGCGATCGCCGTGCGCGCCCCCTCCGCGTCGAGCTGCATCGCGCCGCCCAGGAAGAACTCCGGATCGATGCGGCCGAGTGCCACATGCGCATCGGTCACCGTCGGTTCCGTGCCGCCGCGGCGGTAGCAGACCGGGCCCGGCCGCGCGCCCGCGCGGCGCGGGCCCGCCGTCAGGCGACCGGACGCATCCACCGACGCGATGGAGCCGCCGCCGGCGCCGATGGTGCGCATCTCCACCATCGGCAGGCGCACCGGCAGCCGGTCCACCTCGCCCTGGGTGACGAGCCCGATCCGGTTCTGCTGCACCACGGAGACGTCGAAGCTGGTGCCGCCCATGTCCACCGCGACCAGGTTCGGCCGGCCGAGACGGCGCGAAAGGCGCTCCGCCGCCAGCGCGCCGCCCGAAGGCCCGGAGAGCAGCAGCCGCGCCGGCTGTTCCGCCGCGCGGCGCAGGCTGCACATGCCGCCATTGGACTGCACCAGGAAGATGCGCGGCGCGAAGCCGCCCTCGCCGAGGCGCGATTCCAACCGGTCGAGGTAGCGCTTCACCACCGGCATCAGCAGCGCGTTCAGCACGGTGGTCGAGAGGCGCTCGTATTCACGGATTTCGGGGCTGACCTCCGAGGACAGGCTGACGGGCAAGCCGGGCAGCGCGCGCTCCACCGCGTCGCGCAGCGCCTGCTCATGCGCGGGATTGGCGTAGGCGTGCAGCAGGCCGATCGCGACCGCCTCCGGTTCGGCCGCGCGCAACCGCTCCAGCACGGGTGCGAGGCCGGTCAGCGCCTGTTCCACGCTGCCGTCGGCGCGCAGCCGTTCCGGCACGCCGAACCGAAGCTCGCGCGGGATCAGGCAGGGGAAGGGATCGGGGGCCAGCGCATAGATCTCGCGCCGCGCGTGGCGCGTGATCTCCAGCACGTCCTCGAAGCCCGCGGTGGTCAGCAGCGCGCCGCGTGCCAGCTTGCGCTCCAGCACCGCGTTCGTCGCGATGGTCGTGCCGTGCAGCAGCAGGCCGACATCGGCGAGCGCGAAGCCGAAGCGCTCCGCCGCTTCCCGCACGCCCGTGAGCAGGCCTTCCGAGGGATCGGCCGGCGTCGTCGGCGTCTTCCAGGCGAAGACGCGGCCCTGCCGCGCATCCAGGATCTGCAGATCCGTGAAGGTGCCGCCGATATCCACGGCGATGCGCACCGGGCGCGTTCCGCTCATCCAGCCATCCTGCCTCGTGCCGTCCCTCGCACTTGCCAGCATCGGCCCGGCTTGGCCAGGGGGGCCGCAGGTGGTCTAGGGTGCGGCGTCACGCCAGAGGGAGCCCCAGCGGCAGATCATGCGCATCGCGGTCCTGCAATTCACCCATGAGACGGTCACCTTCCTGCCCAACGACACCACGGAAGCCGATTTCCGCTATGCCGGCTCGCCCGCCGCCGGCGAGGCGCTGCTGGCGACGGACCCCAAGGGCTACATGGGCGGCTTCGTGCAGGTCGCGCGCGAATGGCCGGATGTGGAGTTGGTGGGCATCGAATCCCCGCTCTGGCCGAAGACCGGCACCGGATCGGGCTGGATCACCAACGAGGCCTTCGAGACCTTCGTCGGCAAGCAGATCGCCGAGATCCAGCGCCTCGGCCCCTTCGACGGCGCCTTCCTCGCGCTGCACGGCGCCGCGGGGGTGCGCGGCGTGCCGCGGCCGGAGGCGGAGGTGGCGAAGCGCGTGCGCGCGGTGCTCGGGCCGAAGGCGCCGATCGCCGCCACCTTCGACCCGCATGGCAACGAGGATGCGGAGTTCCTCCGCCACGCCGACATGGCCTTCTGCGTGAAGTATTTCCCGCATTACGACATGCACCTGCAGGGCGAGCGCGCGGCGCGCATGCTGGTGCGCGCGATCCGCGGCGACTACCGGCCGGAGACCGTCACCGTGAAGGTGCCGATCCTCGCGCCGACGGTGGTGATGTGGACCGGCGCCCCGCCCTGGTCCGACCTGGTGCAGCGCGCTTTGGTGTGGGAGGCGCGCGCGCCCGACACCTATGTCAACGTCTTCTTCGGCTTCCCCTGGTGCGACACGCCGGATGCCGGCATGTGCGTGCAGGTCACGACGAACGGCGATGCCGCGCTCGCGCGCCAGGTGGCGCAGGACATGGCGGACTGGATCTGGCGCCGCCGCGCCGAGCTGGTCCGCGGCACCACGCTGCACCGCATGGCGGACGGCGTCGCGCTGGCGAAGCGGGCCGTGGCGGAGAAGCGCGCGCCGGTGGTGCTGGCCGACTACAGCGACCGCTCCGGCGCCGCCACCTGGCTGCTGCGCGCCATCATCGAGGGCGACCTCTCGCGCACGCTGGTCGCGACCATTGCAGATGCCGACGCGGTGAAGGTGCTGGGGGGGGCGAAGCCCGGCTGGCCGGTGAACATGGAGGTCGGCGGCCGCCTCGCCCGGTCCGACGGCGATCCCGTGCGCATCGTCGGCACGCTGCTCGGCGTCGGCACGCCGACCACGCCGCGCGCCATGGGTGGCGGCGACCACTGGGTGATGGTTGGTTTCGGCGATGGCAACGTGCTGATCCTCAGCCCCTTCCTGGTGCAGATCACCGAGCCGAACGAGCTGTGGAACCTCGGCCTGAAGCCCGCCGATTTCGACGTGATCGCCATCAAGTCCCGCGCGCATTTCCGCCGCGGCTTCGACGACAGCGGCTTCGCGCCGACCATCCTGCTGGTGGAGCCGGACGAACCCTTCCTCGGCACCGCGCGGCTGGAGGCGCTGCCCTTCGAGAACCTGCGCTTGCAGGATTTCTACCCCTACGGCGATCCGTCCCCGCCGGTGGTGGATTAGACCAGGCGGGCGAAGGCTGCCCGCGCTGTCTGGTTCGGCGGATGCCGGCGCTGGCCGGCGTCACGAGTTCCGCGGCAGCAGCGGCGTCACCCGCTGCACCACCGCCGCCATCGCGGCTTCCGGCGTCTTCATGCCGAGCACCGCCGCTTCCGTCTCCTCCTTGAAGATGTCGCCGGCGCGCGGCGCCTCGTCGAAGGCGGGCAGCGGCACGCGCGCCACGCGCAGCACGCGGCGTTCCTGCTCGGCATAGGGGATGAGCTCGCGGAACTGCGGGTTCTCGTAGGTGGAGTTGCGCACCGGGCCGTTGCCGTTGAGCGCCGCGGCGGTCGTCGCCTGCTTCGTCAGCATCGTCTTGATGAAGGCCCAGGACAGGTCCTTGCGCTGCGCGTTGCGCGGGATCGCCATGCCCCAGAACTCGACCTTGGCCGGCGCGACCTCGAACCGGCTGCGCAGCGTCTCGGAGATCGGCACGGCGATGGTGTGGACCTTGCCCGGGAATTTGCTGCGCTGCGGGTCGTTGTAGATGCGGTTGCGCCCCATCGAGTTCAGCGCCATGGCGCCGCGCCCCTGCTGCATCCAGGTGTTCACGTCCTCGCTGGAGATGGTGGCGAAGTTGCGCGGGAAGGCGCCGGCCTGGAACAGCTCGCGCAGCATCCGCACGGCGTTCAGCATCGGGGGCTGGTCGGCGGTGCAGCGGAAATCCGGCGTGATGAAGTCGCCGTTCCAGGCGCGCGCCAGGTCGATCACGTTGGGATAGGTGACGCCCGGCATCACCAGGCCGGTCACCGGCGTGCCGTCCGCGCGGCGATGGCTGGCGCGCCGGGCGAAGTCCGCCATCTCCTCGATCGTCGCAGGCGGGCCGGAGATGCCGCGCTCGCCGAACAGCTCGGCATTGTAGTGCAGGCCGGAGGAGGCGTGGCGGAAGGGCATCGCCATCAGCGATCCGCCGACCTTGTAGCCCTCGATCAGGCCGGGGAAGACATCGGCGGGATCCTCGATCGGGTCACGCCGCATCCGCTCGTCCAGCGGCTCGAACAGCGTCGCCGCGCGCGGCGCGGAGGCGGGCGGCGGTCTCCTGCACCGCCTCGGACATCTCGTCGGCCGGAAGCCCGCGCGCCGCCTCCACCGTGCCGAGCTGCCAGATGAGGAGATGCGGGCGGAAGCGACCGGCCTCGGCGGCGATGATCCGCGCATGGTCGGCCGCCGTGGAGCCGCGCCGGCCGAAGGTCTCGAGCCGCACGACAACGGGGGCGAGACGCGCCGCGAGCCTCGCCTGCAGGCGGGCCGGCCAGGCCGCCTCGGGGCCCGACGTGCCGCCGCCGACCGTGGATGCGCTGCCGACCACCATGATCCGAAGCTCGCCACGGGCGATGGCGGCGAAGGTGCCGGGCAGCGGCGCGGACTCGGTCAGCTCGGGCGCCACTTCGCAGGCGGGTTGGGCCCGGGCCGGGGTCGCGACCAGCGACAGCCCCACCAAGGCGAGGGCCAGCAGCAGGGTCGCAGCCAAGCGGCGCATCGCCCTCATGGCGTAGCGGTCCCCGAGACGGGCGGCAAGCGGGCAGCTTGGGCCTTCCGCGGCTTCCCCTCCCCGCCATACCAGGCCGAGATGGCGCCCACCGTCATCAGCGCCGCCAGCCCGGCGAGGTTGACCGCGACCTGCATGGGCAGCCCCGCCGAGACCTCGATGGCAAGCCGCCCGAGAAACGAGAGAAAAATGCCGGAACAGAAGACCGGCAGGCTCTGCTGGCCCATCAGCACGAAGGGCGCGGCCAGCCGGCCTGTGAGGAAGCGTGCCTGCGCTGGCATCAGATGCGCCACCAGCCAGGCCAGCAGCAGCACGGTGGCCAGCCGCGCCGGGTGCAGGCCGGTCTTGTCCACCCCGGCGAGCCAGCCTGCGAGCGCCGCGGGCGGTTCCCAGCCGCGCGCCGGGCCGTGCCAGACGAGGTTCAGCAGCACCGCCACCCCGATCAGCGCCAGTATCGCCAGCGCCGCCAACCAGCGGTTCCACGGGAAGCGCCGCGCCAGCCAGGCCGGGTCGGCGCGCGCCAGCACCACGCCGATCGCGAACAACAACTGCCAGGCCAGCGGGTTGAAGAACCATTCCGCATCGCCCCAGCCGGGCGGCGCCAGGTCCAGCACGCGCGCGATGAGATAGAGCCCGAGCGACAGACCCAGCAGCAGCAGCGGCCGCGCCACCAGGGGCAGCGCCAGGGCGAACATCGCCAGCACGGCGATGTAGAGCGGCAGGATGTCCAGGAAATGCGGCTGATAGCGCAGCAGCAGCGCCTCCAGCATGGCGCGGTAGGGCTCCTGGCCGAAGGGATCGAGGGCGAGCTCGTCCAGATAGGCGGCGTGATCCAGCAGCGCCGCCGAATAGCCCACCTGCGCGGTGAAGACGACGAAGAGGAAGATGTGCGCCACGTAGAGCGTGCCGACCCGGCCCGCCACCCGCGCCGCCGCGGGCGCCCAGCCCTCCCGCTCCAGCAGCCGGCCATAGGCCAGGCCCGAGGCATAGCCGGCCAGCAGCACGAAGACCTCGGTGGCATCCATCAGGGCCACGTTGCGCAGCGTGAGCTTGCCGAGCAGATTGCCGGGCGTGTGGTCGATGAAGATGAACCAGAGCGCCAGCCCCCGGACGAAATCCACGCGCAGGTCGCGCCCGGGCCGGACGAGGGAGGAGATGGCGCCAAGCATGTCCGACCAGCTTCGCGGAGCAGGGGGCCATGGCGCAAGCCTCGCCTGACGAACTTCTGCGCGAGGGTGCGGCGCGCCACGCGCGCGGCGACCTGGACGGCGCGGCGCGGCTTTATCGGAAGGTGCTGGCGCAGCAGCCGCGGAACGCCAATGCGCTGAACCTGCTCGGCATCCTGGCGCGGCAGCGGGGCGACACCGCGCGCGCCCTGGAGCTTTCCGCCCGCGCCGTGGCCGAGCGACCGGACAGCCCGATCTTCCTGGCCAATCACGGCGCCGCCCTGGCCGAGGCCGGGCGGCTGGCCGAGGCGGTGGCGGCGTTGCGCGCGGTGCTGGCGCGCCGGCCGGACGATGCGATCACGCTGCGGAACCTGGGCCAGGCGCTGACGGCGGCCGGCGATCCGGCCGGCGCGCTGGCGCCGCGGCGCCGCGCCGTGGCGATCGCGCCGGACTCGCCCGAACCCTGGCTCGCGCTGGCCCATGCCCTGCGCGAGGCGAAGGACCCCGGCGCGGCGGAGGCAGCGCGCCGCGTGCTGGCGCTACCGGCGCCGGCGCCGCTGCTGGCGCAGGCGCGCTTCCTGCTCGCCGGCCTCGGCGAGGAGGCGCCGCCGGACCGCGCACCGTCTTCCTATGTCCGCGAACTGTTCGACCAGTATGCGCCGCGCTTCGACGCCGAGCTGGAGGGACGCCTCGGCTACCGTACGCCGGCGCTGCTGGCGCAGATGCTGCGGGATGCCGGCGTCGCGGCGGACCGATCGCGGCGCGTGCTCGACCTCGGTTGCGGCACCGGCCTCTCGGGCGTGGCGCTGCAACCCTTCGCGAAGCGGATGACGGGCCTCGACCTGTCGCCGCGCATGCTGGCGGAAGCGGGAAGGCGCAAGCTCTACGACGCGCTGGAGGAAGCCGACCTGCTGGACTGGCTGCCGCGCCAGCGCGGGCGCTTCGACCTGATCGCGGCGGCGGATGTGCTGAACTATCTCGGCGACCTCGCGCCCGCGCTGCAGGGCATCGCCGGCGCGCTCGCGCCGGGCGGCCTCGCCGCCTTCAGCATCGAGGCCGGCGAAGATGCGCCCTTCGCGCTCGGCACCGGGCTGCGCTACCGCCACGATCCCGCGCATGTGGCCCGCCTCGCCGCCGCCTCTGGCCTGGCGGAGATCGCGCGGCAGGAGACGGTGCTGCGCAAGGAGAAGGGCGCGCCGGTGCGCGGGATCCTTTTCGTCCTACGCCGCGAGTGAGCGCGCGATCGCGCTGACATCCGCCGCCGCGGCGCTGGTCGGGTGGCGGGTCAGCAGCGGCGTCTGCGCGCGGATCGCCTCCGGCACCTTCGCGTCGCGCCGTATGTGGCCGCCCTGCGCCAGGCCGCGCCCGAGGAAGCGGCGCGTCGCCGCTTCCAGCGCGCCATGCACGCGCTGCGCCGCGACGGCGCTCGGCGCGAGGTTCACGACAAGGCGCGGCGTGCGCTCCGGCGCGTCGCGCGCCAGCAGCTTCAGCACGGCATAGGCGTCCGTCAGGCTGGTCGGCTCCTCCGTGGCGAGCACCAGCGGGATGTCGGCGGCGGCGAGCAGGCTGCGCTGGGCCGCGCCGACGCCCGCGCCGATGTCGAGCACGACATGCTGGAAGCTGCCCGACAGCTCCCGCGCCAGCGCCCGCACGGCCGCGCGTTCTTCCGCGCCGAGCTCGGCCAGCGCGCCGGAGCCGGAGCGGCCGGGCAGCAGGTAGAAGCCCGCGGCATGCGCGATCAGCGCCGTCTCGGCTTTCGCACGGCCGGCGAGCACGGTGCCGAGATCCTGCCTGGGCGCGAGTCCGAGCTGCACATCGGCATTGGCGAGGCCGAGATCGGCATCCAGCAGCACGACGCGCCGGCCGAGCTGCGCGAGCGCATGCGACAGGGTAATGGCGAACCAGGTCTTGCCCACGCCGCCCTTGCCCGACGCCACCGCGATCACCTGCGCCGTCACGACACCCCCTGCGAAAGCCGCTGCGCGAGCCAGGCCGGCGCCAGCGGCGTCAAGCCGTCCGCCACATCCATGCCGGTCCCGGCCTCGGTGAAGGCGAGGTCGGCGGCCGCTGCGGCGGCAAGCACCCCGCCCAGGCGCCGCGCCGCATCGAGGCGCGTCGGCAGCAGGTGGCGGCAGCCGAGCAGATGGAAGGCACGCGCCGTCTCGGCCGCTTCCTCCGCATCCAGACCGGCCGGCAGCACCAGCACCGGGCTGCCGCGCGCGGCCTCCACCAGCGCGGCGTGACGGCGCGCCGCGGCATCGTCGAAGGGATCGCAGCCGGGCAGGTCTACCAGCGCCGGCTGGGCCGCGGTGCGGCGCGCCAGCGCCTTGGCCAGCGCGGCGGGTGAGTTCGCGATGGCCAGCGGCAGATCGAGCACGCGCGCGAAGGCGGCAAGCTGTTCCGCCGCACCGGCGCGCCGCCCATCGGCGGTGATCAGCAGGGGCTTCGCGCCGCCGAGCACGAAGCGCGTGGCGAGCTTCGCGCAGCTCGTCGTCTTGCCCGCGCCGGGCGGGCCTGAGAGCAGCAGCGGCGCGCTGCCCAAGGGCAGTGCCTCGAACCGGAAGGTTCGGCCGATCGCGGCTTCCAGCGTGCCGCCCGCGAGGCGCTGCGCCAGCGCGAGGGGCAGGTTGTGGCGGCGCAGCGCGGCGGGGATGGCGGCGGCGTGTGGCGCGTCCGGCGCGATGACCAGCGGCTCGTCGTCGCCGCTTTCCAATGCGGCGGTGACCTCCACGCTGCCGGCGACATGCCGCGTGCCGAGGATCACGGCCTCCTCGCCGAGCTCGGCGCGCAGAGTCGCCATCGCCTCGCCCATCCGCGCCGCGCGTATTGTCCGCAACCTCATCCCGCGACGGTCCCGACGGTGCGGATGCGCGCGCGCGGGTGGATCTCGGCATGGGCGAGCACGACCGTCTGCGGGCGGAAGCGCTCCACCACCGCGCGCACATGCGCGCGGATGCCGCCCGAGCAGACCAGCACCGCCGGCTCGCCCTGCGCGCTGGCCGCATCGAAGGCCGCGCGCATCGCCGCCATGAAGTCCGACAGGCGCGACGGCGCCATGGCAAGCTGCTTCTCCTCGCCCGGACCGACCAGCGATTCCGCGAAGTCGCGTTCCCATTCCGCGGCGAGCGCCACGATCGGGATCGCGCCATGCGGCGCGCGGGCGGCATCGCTGATCTGCCGCGCCAGCCGCGCCCGCACCGTCGCGACGATTCCCGGCAGGCTGCGCGTGCCGGAGGCCGCCGCTTCCTGGATGCCTTCGAGGATGGTCGGCAGGTCGCGGATGGAAACGCGCTCCGCCAGCAGCGCCTGCAGCACGCGCTGCACCGTACCCATGCTGGCCTGCGCGGGGATCAGGTCGGAGACGAGGCGCCGATGCTCCGGCGGCAGCTCGTCCAGCAGCTTCTGGGTCTCCGCGAAGGAGAGCAGCTCCGGCATGGTGTCGCGCACGATCTCGGTCAGGTGCGTCGCCAGCACGCCGGCGGAATCCACCACGGTGCAGCCCAGCGCCAGCGCTTCCTCGCGCCGCGATTCCTCGATCCAGGCGGCGGGCAGGCCGAAGCTCGGCTCCTGCACGCGCTCGCCCTGGATCGGCGGCGGGTTGCCGGACGGATCGATGGCGAGATGCAGCGGCGGCTTCAGCACGCCGCGCCCGGCCTCGATCTCCTTCACGCGCACCACATAGGTGTCGGGCGGAAGCTGCAGGTTGTCCTGGATGCGCACGGAAGGCAGGACGAAGCCCATCTCCTGCGCCGTCGTGCGACGCAGCGCGCGGATCTGCTCCGACAGCCGCGGCGCGTCGCCGGCGGCGAGGCTGAGCAGGCCGTAGCCGAGCTCCAGCCGCAGCAGGTCCATCTTCAGCGCCTCGGCCGGCGGCGGCTCCCCCGGCGCGGGCGGCGGCGCGGCGGCCTCGGCTTCCTTGCGCTTGTCGGCGCGCCACTGCTCCCGCGCCAGCCAGGCGGCCGCGCCGGACAGGCCGAGGAAGGGCAGCAGCGGCATGCCCGGCAGCAGCGCCATGAAGCCCGCCGCACCGGCCGCGAGCGCCAGCGGCTTCGCCCCGCCGAGCTGCAAGGCGAGCGCCTTGTCCGCGCGGCCTTCGACGCCGCCCTTCGTCACCACGATGCCCGCCGCGACCGAGACCAGCAGCGCCGGGATCTGCCCGACCAGCCCGTCGCCCACGGTGAGGAATGAGAAGGTCGTCACCGCCTCACCGAAAGGCATCCCGTGACGCATCGTGCCGATGGCGATACCCGCCAGCAGGTTGATCAGCGTGGTGACGAGGCCCGCGATGGCATCGCCGCGCACGAATTTCGCGGCACCGTCCATCGCGCCGTAGAAGCTGCTCTCCTCCTCCAGTTCCTTGCGGCGGGTGCGCGCCTCCGCCTCCGTCACCAGGCCAGCGGAGAGATCGGCGTCGATCGCCATCTGCTTGCCCGGCATCGCGTCCAGGCTGAAGCGCGCGGCGACCTCCGCGATGCGGCCGGAGCCCTTGGTCACGACGACGAAGTTCACCACCAGCAGGATCGCGAAGACGATCAGCCCCACCAGCACGTCGCCGCCCATCAGGAAGCCGCCGAAGGCCGAGATCACCGCGCCCGCCGCCTGCTCCCCCTCATGGCCGGAGGTCAGGATGGCGCGCGTGGTCGCGACGTTCAGCGCCAGGCGGAGCAGCGTCGCCAGCAGCAGCACCGTGGGGAAGGCGGTGAAATCCAGCGGGCGATGCATGAACAGCGAGACCATCAGCACCAGCACCGAAGCGGTGATGGACAGCGCAAGCCCCATATCCAGCAGCCAGGGCGGCAGCGGCACCACCAGCACCGCGACCAGCAGCACGACGCCGAGCCCGAGCGCCACGTCGCCCGAGGGCTTCGCGAGGCCGACCCAATGCGGCAGGACGATCGTGCGCATGCGTCAGCTGTAAGGCATCGGGATCGGCGCCTGGCCCGGCGCGGGCGGCACCGCGATTCCAGCGGCGCGGTATTCCTGCAGCTTGTTGCGCAGCGTGCGGATGGAGATGCCGAGGATCTCGGCCGCACGCGTGCGGTTGCCGAGGCAGTGCGAGAGCGTCTCAAGGATCAGCTCCTGCTCCACCTCTTCCACCTTGCGGCCGACCAGGCCGGTGACGCGCGGCGTCGCCGTCGGATGCGCGGCGAGCGCGACGGGCTCCGCCTCCGGCGCGCGAGGCGGCGTCAGCTCGATGGCGTCCAGGCCGATCTCCGCGCCTTCGGCCAGCAGCACCGCGCGATGCATGCAGTTCTCCAGCTCCCGCACATTGCCGGGCCAGGGATGCGCGGCCAGCGCCGCGCGCGCCTGCGGCGAGAGGCCGCGCGGCGGCAGGCCGTTCGCGCGGGCGTAGCGCGCGCCGAAATGCTCGGCGAGCGGCAGGATGTCGGCGGGCCGGCCGCGCAGCGGCGGGATGTGCAGCGCCAGAACGTTCAGGCGGAAATAGAGATCCTCGCGAAAGCGGCCCTGGGCGACGGCCGCGGCCAGGTCGCGATGCGTCGCCGCCAGCAGCCGCACATCCACCTTCACCGGCGCCGTCCCGCCCAGCCGGTCCACCTCCCGCTCCTGGATGACGCGCAGGATCTTGGCCTGCAGGCGCGGATCCATCTCGCCGATCTCGTCGAGCAGCAGCGTGCCGCCATCGGCCTGCTCGAATTTTCCTTTCCTGGCCGCCACCGCGCCGCTGAAGGCGCCCTTCTCATGGCCGAAGAGTTCGCTTTCGAGCAGCGTCTCCGGCAGCGCCGCGCAGTTCAGCGCGACGAAGGGCCCGCGCGCACGGCGGCTGAGCGCATGGATGTGCCGCGCCAGCACCTCCTTCCCGGTGCCGCTTTCGCCCGTGATGAGAAGGCTCGCTTCAGCGCGCGCCAGCTGGGCGGCGCGCGCCAGCAGCGTGAGCATCGCGGCATCGCGCGAGATCGGGCCTTCGGGCGCAGGCTCCGCGCCGGCGGCTTCCAGCATGGCGACGATCAGGTCCGCATCGGGCGGCAGCGGCAGGAAGTCGCGCGCGCCGGCCTCGATGGCGCGGACGGCGGCATCCGCATCCTCGGCATGGCCGCAGGCGACGACGGGGCACGCGATACGCTCGGCTGCCAGCGCCTGCACCAGCCAGGCGACATCGTGGCGCAGATCCACCAGCGCGAGGTCGGCCCCTTCCGCGCGCAGCCGGCCGAGGCCCGCCGCGACGCCTTCCGCATGTGCGAGCTTCGCGCCGCGCGCGATGGCCACGCGCGCCGCGGCGCCAAGCTCGCCCTCGAGCGAGCCGACGATGAGCAAACGGGACATCACTGCCCCCCGCGATCGGCCTTGACGATCTCGGTCATCGTCACGCCGAGCCGGTTGTCGTCCACCATCACCACCTCGCCGCGCGCGACCAGGCGGTTGTTGACGTAGATGTCCACCGCCTCGCCCAGTTTGCGATCGAGCTCCACCACCGCGCCGCGGCCGAGCTTGAGCAGCTGGCTCACCTGCATCGTCGCTCGGCCGAGCACGGCGCTGACCTGGACGGGAATGTCGTAGACCGCGTCCAGGTCGCGCTGGCCCGGCTGCGCGCCGCCCTGCTGCGCCTCCGTCACCGGGACCGGTTCGAACCCTTCCTCGCCGCTCATGCGTCCTCGCTCCCGATCTTGAATCCGGCGGCGCGCAGCGCGTCGCGCACCGCCTGCCGCCGCGTTTCCAGCGCCACCAGGCAGGCGCCGTCGCGCCAGGCGATGCGCGCGTCGCCGTCCGGCAGGCTGTCGTCGCCCTGCACCGCGGGTCCCTGCGGCAGGCGCTGCGCGACGCTGTCCACCAGCGCCGGCGCAACGAAGATCGTCGCCTCCGGCCGGTCGGCCAGCGCAGGCAGCAGCGCCGCGGCGACGCGCGCGATCAAGGGCGCCCCGCAGCGCGCCGCCTCGGCCGGCAACGCGGCATCCATGGCGGCGAGCAGCGTGGTGGCGAGCGCATCGGCCGCGTCCTCCGCGGCAAGGCGTCCGCGCTCCGCGGCCTCCTGCAGCGCGGCCGAAACCTGCGCGAGGCTTCTCCCGATGGCGGCCTGCTGCGCGGCGGCCTGGCGGCGCAGCCCTTCCTCCAGACCCTCGACGAAGCCGCGGGCGTGGCCCTCCGCATCGCCCTCCTCGCGCGCCGCCTCCAGCAGCGCGGGATCGGGCAGCGGCGGCGCGTCCACCGGCGGCGGGCGCGACAGGTCCGGCAGCGGCAGCGCGAAGGCGGAGAGGCGGTGCGCGGTCCTCATGCGATCATCTCGTCCTCGCGCCCGTCGGCCAGCTGGATCTGGCCCTGCGCGGCCAGGTCCTTGGCCTGCGCGACGATGGTGGCCTGCGCCTCGTCCACGTCGCGCAGTCGCACCGGGCCGAGCGCCGCGAGGTCGTCCTTCAGCAGCTTCGCCGCGCGTTCCGACAGGTTGCGGAAGAACATGTCGCGCAGGTTCTCGGATGCGCCCTTCAGCGCCAGCACCAGCTTGTCCTTCGGCACGCTGCGCAGCAGCACCTGGATGCCCGCCTGGTCCAGCCGCTGGAGGTCGTCGAAGGTGAACATCAGCGCGCGGATCTTCTCGGCGCTCTCGCGGTTGCGTTCCTCCAGCGCGGCCAGGATGCGCGTCTCGGCGGCGCGGTCGAGATTGTTGAAGATCTCCGCCATCACCTCATGCGCGTCGCGGCG
The DNA here is from genome assembly GCF_056682175.1 of Falsiroseomonas sp. RANM36. Taxonomy (NCBI): domain Bacteria; kingdom Pseudomonadati; phylum Pseudomonadota; class Alphaproteobacteria; order Acetobacterales; family Roseomonadaceae; genus Falsiroseomonas; species Falsiroseomonas sp. RANM36. The sequence continues at coordinate 6,571 of NZ_JBWXTD010000006.1, read as the reverse complement.
CGAGCCGCGGGCTAGGTTCGACATGAACTCCAGGCGCAGCGTGCGCTCCACGCCCTCCAGCGCCTCCTTCTGCACCGTCTCCATGCGCAGCATGCGCATCACCACTTCCATCGCGAAGGCCTCCGGCAGCAGCGCCAGCACGCGCGCGGCGTGATCGGGGCGCACCTTGGACAGCACGACGGCGACGGTCTGCGGGTATTCGTTCTTGAGGTAGTTCGCGAGCACCGCCTCGTTCACGTTGCCCAGCTTGTCCCACATGGTGCGGCCCGCGGGACCGCGGATCTCCTCCATGATCTGCTGCACGCGCTCCTTCGGCAGCGTCTTCAGCAGCAGTCGCTCGGTCACCTCGAAGGAGCCGACGAGATGCCCGGTCTGGCCGAGCGCCGCGGTGAATTCCCGCGCCACCTCCTCCACCTGGCCGGACGGCACGGTGCCCAGCGCGGCCATCGCGATGGACAGGTCGCGGATCTCGTCCTCATGCAGCAGCGCGAAGACCTTGGCGGCCTGCTCCTCCCGCAGCGCCAGCATCAGCGTCGCGGCCTTCTGCGGCCCGGTCAGTCCCTTGCCATAGGCCATCAGTCGTCGTCCTGCGGCGTGAGCCAGCGGCGCAGCACCGCCGCGCTCTGCTCGGGATTGGCGTCCACCAGATCGGCCAGCGCCTGCAGCGCGGAGGCGCGCATCTGCCCGTCCACCCGTTCGACATGCACCATCCGGTCGTCCGCCGGCGCGCCGCCTTCCGCGGTCGCGCCAGGCAACGCCGCGGTGGCTGCGGCACCAAGCGCGGCCGGACCGCCGCCGGGCAGCGCGCCCTCCGCCTCCATGCCGCCCGGCAGCGCGCCGATCCCGGCCGCGGCCCGCGCCGGCGGCGGCGCCCGCGCCCCCCCCCGCCGCCCCCCCCCCGGCCGGGCGGGCCGGCGGGGCGC
>NZ_JBWXTD010000006.1:0-5548 GCF_056682175.1 Falsiroseomonas sp. RANM36 | reverse complement strand
GGCGGCGGCCCGCCCGGGGGGGGGGGGGCCCCCCCCCCGGGCCCCCGCGACGCGCGGGGCGAGCAGCGGCGCGAGGCCGGCCAGCGGGCCGCCGGCAAGGATCACCGCCTCCGCGCCGTCCTCCTCCACCGACTGGCGGCACAGTTCCACGAGCAGGTCCGCGCGTTCCTCGGCGACCTTGCCGGGATCGCCGGCGAAGGGCGGGCCCATGCGGAAGCCGGCGCAGCGCGCGGCGAGGCCGTGATGCGCCAGGCAATCCTCGAACATCGGGCGCAGCGCGGCGGTGAAGCTCGCCACGCCGAAGCGGCGGCCGAGCATGGCGGCGGCATGGAAGGCGGCCTCGCTGATGCCGAGCACCGGCACGTCGAGCAACTCCTTCGCGGCGTCGAGGCCGGGGTCGCCGAAGCAGGCGATGACCGCGGCGTCGTAGCGGCCGCGCCGGGCCGCGAGCGCGGCGAGCGTCGCGGGGCCGGCGACCAGCCAGTCGGCGCGGCTGACGATCAGCGGCAGGCCGAAGGGCGCGGTGACGGCCTCGATCGCCGTGCCGGGCGACGCCGCCGCGCGCGCCGCGGCGCCGATGCGCGCGGTCACGCTCTCCGTCGTGTTGCTGTTGACGACGAGGATGCGCATTCAGCCTGGCTCCCGCGCCAGGACATGCGCAGCGATGTCGCGGCGGCGCGCCACCCAGATGCCGGGGGTGCGCGCGACGTGCTCGAAAATCTGCTCGAGGCCGGGCATGCGCGCGGGGCGCCCGATGATGCGCAGATGCAGGCCAATGGAGAGCATTTTCGGGGCCGTCTTTCCCTCCCGCAGCAGCCAGTCGATCGCGCTGATGCAATAGCGCGAGAAATCCTCGGGCTGAACGAAGCCGCCGCCGGGGGCGAAGCGCATGTCGTTGGTGTCGAAGGCATAGGGCAGGATCACGTGCCGGCCGCCATCGGGGCGCGCGATGCTGCGGGGGATGTCGTCGTCGTAGCAGTCGGAATCGTAGAGGAAGCCGCCTTCCTCCAGCAGCAGCCGCCGCGTGTTGGGCGAGGACGCGCTGCGGGTGTGCCAGCCGACCGGGCGTTCGCCCGTGGCCTTCGTGATCGCCTCCACCGTCGCGGCGATCACGGCGCGCTCGGTGGCTTCCGGCATGCCGGCATGGCGTTCCCAGCGCCAGCCATGCGCGGAGATCTCGTGCCCGCGTGCGGCCGGCGCCGCGGCCCGGGCGGGCGTCGCCGCCACCGCGCGGCCGCAGGCGGAGAAGGTCGCCTTCACACCGTAGGCGTCGAGAAGCGACAGAATCCGCCAGATGCCGGCGCGGCTGCCATAGGCGAAATGGCTTTCCATGCAGGGGTCGGGGTGGCCCACCACCTCCTCGCGCGCCTCGTAGACGCTCTCGTTGCGCTCGTCGCCGCTGGTCAGCGACAACTCCGCGCCTTCCTCGACATTCACGACGAAGGAGAGCGCGAGCCGCGCATCCTCCGGCCAGGCGATGCGCGGCGGGTTCGGGCCGTGGCCCGCGAGATCGCGCGCGGCCGGCGGCATGCCTCCCGGCAGCATCAGGCGCCCCGATACAGCGAATAGCCGTAGGGCGTGAACTTGATCGGCAGGTGGTAGTGCTGCGCCAGGTCGAAGACGCGGAAGCGGAACGGCACCACGTCCAGGAAGGGCGGCGCCTCGCTGCCCGTGGCGCGGTGGAAGTCGCCGATGCCGAGCAGCACCTCGTGCTCGCCCTGCTGCACACCCGCGCCCTGCGCCACGGCGTGATGCAGCGCGCCGTCGGGCCCGATCCGGCCTTCGGCGATGGTCACGCGCGCGCCGTCCGGCGCGATGCGGTCGATCCGCACGGCGAGGCCCTCCGCCACGCGCCCGCGCGCCACATCCACCGCATGCACCGAGATGCCGCCCGCCTGTCCCATGCCGGCATCCTGCCCCGCTGCGCGGCGTCGGGCCAGGGGCGGATGGCGGCGGCACAAGGATTGCGGGGCAGGCCGCGTATCCCACAGGAGAATCCGCATGCGCCGTCGTCACCTGCCTCTTCTTGCGGCAGCAGCCGCCTTCGGCGCGAGCAGGTCCGCGCGCGCGCAGGATGGCTGGCCGAGCCGTAGCGTCCGCATCGTCGTCACCTTCCCGCCCGGCGGGTCCTCCGACATCGTCGCGCGCGTGCTGTCCGACATCTGGTCGCAGCGCCTGCCGCAGCGGGTGGTCGTGGACAACCGGCCCGGCGCGGGAGGCACGCTCGGCGCCGGGCATGTCGCGACGCAGCCGGCGGATGGCTACACGCTGCTGCTGTCCAACACCGCGCCGATCGTGACCTCGCCGCCGATCTACCCGAATGCCGGCTACGACCCGGTGACGTCCTTCACCCACATCGCGTATCTCGGCGCGACGCCGCTGGTGATCATGATCAATCCGCGCCGCGTGCCGGCCAGCGTGACCGACCTTGCCGGCCTCATCGCCTGGGCCAAGGCGCAGTCGGCGCCGCCCGCCTTCGGCAGCTCGGGCGCCGGCTCCGTGCACCACATCTTCGGCGAGCAGCTGATGGCGCGGACCGGCGTGCAGCTGACGCATGTGCCCTATCGCGGTTCCTCGCCCATGCTGGCGGACCTGCTGGGTGGCGCGATCCCGATCGGCTTCGACACGCTGCCGCAGAACATCGAGAACATCCGCTCCGGCCGGCTGCGCGCCATCGCCGTGACCTCGCCGCAGCGCCAGGCGATGGCGCCGGAAGTGCCGACCACGGCCGATGCCGGCTTCCCCGGCCTGCTCGCGGAGAACTGGCGCGGTCTCTCCGCACCGGCCGGGCTGCCGGCGCCGATCGCGGCGAAGCTGCATGCCGAGGTCGCCGCGGCGCTTGCGATGCCGCCGGTGGCGAAGCGGTGGGAGGAGCTCGGCATCGCGGTGCGGCCAATGACGCAGCCCGAGTTCGCCGCCTATGTCGCGGAGGAGGTGAAGACGGTCGGCGGCGCGGTGAAGGCGCTCGGCATCACCGCGTCATGACGGCGTCGCCGCGGGTCGCCGCAGTCTTCTTCGGCCGCCCTGGCGCCGGCGGCTTCAACCAGGCGGGGGTCGCCGGGCTGGAGCGCGCGGCCGCGGTGCATGGCCTCTCGCCCGAGATCGTGTGGGAGCCGGAGCCCGCGCGGCGCGCCGAGACGCTGGCAGCGGTCGCGGCGCGCGCCGAGCTGGTGATCGCCCATGGCGGCCAGGGCGAGGCCGGCGTCAGACAGGTCGCGCCGGGCTTCCCGCGCGTGGCCTTCGCCGTGACGCAGGGCCGCATCGCCGGGCCGAACATCGCCTGCTTCGAGGTGCTGCAGGAGCAATCCGCCTTCCTCGCCGGCGCCTTGGCCGGCTGGTGGATGCCGGGCCGCATCGCCGCGCATCTCTCGGGCGAGCCCGTGCCGCCGGGCCTGCGCGGCCGCGCGGGCTTCGCGGCGGGGCTGCACCATGCGCGGCCCGATGCGCAGTTGCTGACGGGCTTCTGCGGCAACCAGCACGATCCGCCGCTGGCGGAGGCCTGGACGCGCGCGCAGGCGGCGGCCGGTGCCGCGGTGCAGTTCGCCATGCTGGATGGCGGCCGCAGCGGCGCGATCGCGGCCTGCAAGGAAACCGGCATGCGCGCCATCGGCAATGTCCGCGACTGGACGGAAGAGGATCCGGTCTTCCTTGCCTCCGCCATCGCCGAGAATGGCGTGACGATCGAGGCGGCCATCGCCGCCTTCCTCGCCGGCCGCTTCGCCGAGGCGCGGATCGGGCTGGAACGGCCGGAAGCGGTGCGTCTCGCCCTCGCGCGGGAGGTCTCGCCCGCCCTGGCCGCGCGGCTGGATGCGCTGCGGTCGGACATCATCGCCGGTGCGGTCGTGGTGCCGGAGCACTATGACGGCGCGGAGTGGCGGCCGGGCTGACGCCGATTCAGGTCTCCATCCACTGCCGCAGCAGGTTGGCGTGGCTTTTCGCGAGCAGGTCGAAGGCCTCGCCCTTGCCCTGCTGCGCGAAGACCTGCCGCTTCGCCGTCTCCAGGTCGAACAGGATTTCCCGGCGGGCAGGGTCGCGGACCAGGCTCTGCACCCAGGTGACGGCGACCAGGCGCTCGCCGGCGGTGACTTCCGCCACGCGATGCAGGGTGGTGGCGGGATAGGCGATGGCGTCGCCCGCGCCGAGCTTGAAGGCCTGTTCGCCGGCGCCGTCCTCGATCACCAGCTCGCCGCCGCCATAGCTGTCCGGCGGGGCGAGGAAGACGGTCACGGCGACATCGGTGCGCAGCGGGCCGTCGGGCCCGGCCATCAGCGCATCGTCCACATGCGTCCCATAGGCCTGGCCGACGCCGTAGCGGGCAATCAGCGGCGTGCGGAGATGGCGCGGTCGGACGGCGGCGGCGAAGACCGCGTTGCCGCGCAGCGCCTCCGCGACCAGGGCCACGGCCTCGCGGGTCGCGGGGTCGTGGCGCTCGGCCTGATGATTGGCCTTGACCGCCCTGGCATGCCAGCCGGCGGTGGCGCGGCCATCCTCGAAGCGGGCGGCAGCGGTGAGGGCTTGGACCTTGCCGAGCGTGGGAGTATCCAGGAGCCGCGCAATGCAAGTGATCATCATTTGCATCTTATGACGGAGCGCCTGCCATGACCAGCGCCGATGACACCGACCCGCCGATCCCCCGCCGGCGGCTGAAGCTCTGGGTCGGCCTGGGCGCCGCCGTCCTGGTGGGCGCGCAGGGCGCGCCTGCCGCGGCGCAGCCGGCCCCGGCGCGCGAAGCGCCCGGCGGCGGCGGGGAAGGCGGCGAGGGTGGCGAAGGTGGCGAGGGCGGGGAGGGCGGCGTGGATGCCGATCGCGCCCGCACCGACCCCGTCGTCGTCCTCGTCGCGCGCGATGTGATCGCCGCCCACTACATCGCCGGCCGCGACATGCATCGCGCAGGCCGCCACGCGCCGGCGGCGGAGATGTTCGCCCACGGCATGTCCGAGGTGTATGTCGGGATCGAGGAGGTGCTCGCCGCCCGCGGCGTGGCGCCCTTCGGCGCCGCGATGGAGCGCGCCGTCGCGCTCGCGCTGGACAATGCCCCGCCGGCCGAGGTCACGGCGGCGGCCAATGTGGTGCTGGCGCAGCTTGAAGCCGCCGGGGCCAAGGCGCCGCCGCCCGGCGCGACGCTGGACGTCCGGCTGCGCGCGGTGGCCGAGATGGCCGCCCGCGCGGCGCTACAATTCGCGGCGGCCATCCGCCAGCCCGATTCGGACGAGCCCTATCTCGACGGCTATGGCTTCGGCCGCGTCGTCGCCGCGCGCGCGCAGCCGCTGCTGCCCGAGCTCGCCGCGGCGAATCGCGCGGAGGAGGCCGCGCTGCTTGGCCGCATCCTGCCCCTGCTGGATGCGGCCTTCCCCGCACCGCTGCGCCCATCGCCCATGCCGGCGGTCGATCCCGGTGCGCTGCTGGGTGCCGTGTCGCGGCTGAAGCTCGCGCTGAGCTGACGCGGACCGGCATCGAGGGCCTGCGGGGGGGGGGGGGGGGGGCCCCCCCCCGCCAGGGCGAGACCAAAGGCCCCCCCCACACCCCGGGCGCGGTCACCGCGCGCGGC
>NZ_JBWXTD010000005.1:726699-734177 GCF_056682175.1 Falsiroseomonas sp. RANM36 | reverse complement strand
GCTTCGGGTCGTGGATCAGCGCGCGCGGCGAGGCGCCCGCGCTGCTGCAGGCGACGAAGGAGGGAGGCATCGAGCGCTGGTCCGGCGCGCAGCTTGCCGCGGAGGCCCGGGCCGTCGCGGCGGGACTTTGCGCACGCGGCGTCGCGCGCGGCCAGGCGGTCGCGCTGCATGCGCCGAACGGCCCGATCTGGGCGGCCACGGCGCTCGGCATCCTGGCCTCCGGCGCGGTGCTGCTCCCGCTCGACGACCTTGCCGAGACGGCGCAGGCCATGCCGATGCTGCGCGCCGGCGGCGCGCGGCTGATCCTGACCACGCCGGCGCATCTCGACAGCGGTGCCGCCGCGCTCGCGGAGGCCGGCATCACGGCCGTCCCGCTTCCTGCCCCGGGCGCCGTGCCCGATCGGAGGCTGCCCGCGACAGCGCCGGAAGAACCGGCCGCGCTGATGGCAACGTCCGGCACCACCGGCAACCCGAAGACGTTCCTGCTGACGCACCGCAACATCGCGGCCAATGTCGCCGCGGTGGCGGCGCTCGGCATCATCGGACCGACGGATCGCGTGCTGCTGCCGTTGCCGCTGCACCATGCCTATCCCCTGGTGGTCGGGCTGCTGACCGTGCTGACCGCCGGCAGCACGCTGGTCCTGCCTGCGGGCACCACCGGCCCGGCCATCATCCGCGCCGCGCGCGACGGCGAGGCGACGACGATCGTCGGCGTGCCGCGGCTCTACGACGCGCTCGCGCAGTCCATCGAGGCGCAGATCGCGGCGAAGCCCTGGGCGCCGCGCACCGCGCTGCGCGGGCTGATCGGCGCCTGCGCGGCCGTGCGGCGGGCGAGCGGCCTGTCGCCGGGCCGGATGCTGCTCGCGCCGCTGCGCGCAGCGGTCGCGCCGTCGCTGCGGCTGCTCGTCTCCGGCGGCGCGCGGCTCGACCCGGCGACGGAGGAACGGCTCGAGGCGCTGGGCTGGATGGTGCTGTCCGGCTACGGACTGGCGGAGACGGCCTCGATCTTCACCGGCAACCGGCCCGAGGCGCGCCGCCTCGGCAGCGCCGGCCTGGCCTTCGGCGACGGCCGCATGCGCATCGCCACGCCCGACGCGAACGGCATCGGCGAGATAGAACTGCAGGGCAGCGCGGTGACCGCGGGCTATCTCGACAACCCCGAGGCCAATGCGCGCAGCTTCACGACCGATGGCTGGTTCCGCACCGGCGACCTCGGGCGGCTGGATGCGGATGGCTTCCTGCATGTGACCGGCCGCGCCAAGGAGGTGATCGTCCTCGGTGGCGGCAAGAAGGTGGACCCGGAGGAGATCGAGCGGATCTACGCCGCGCCCGCGATCGAGGAGATCGCCGTGATGGAGCGCGACGGCGCGCTGGTCGCACTGGTCCGCGCGAACCAGGCGAAGCTGCGCGAGGCCGGCGTGACCAACCCGCGCGACGGCGTGCGCGTGCTGCTGGCCGGGCGCGGCCGAGACCTGCCCTCGCACCAGCGCCTCGCGGGCTTCGCGCTGACCGACGAGCCGTTGCCGCGCACCCGGCTCGGCAAGTTCCGGCGCTTCCTGCTGCCCGATCTCTACGCCCGCGCGCTGGAAGGCCGGCCGAAGCGCGCGGCGCGCGGGCCGGGGCCGGAGGATCTGGCGCTGCTCGCCGAACCGGCCGCCGCGTCCGTCTTGGCGCTGCTGCAGGCGCGCGAGCCTGGCCGCGCGCTCGACCTCGACATGAATCCGGGTCTCGATCTCGGCTTCGACAGCTTCGCCTGGATGGAACTGACGCTGGCGATGGAGCGCCTCGGCGTGACGATGAGCGAATCCGACATCGCCGGGATCGCCACGCTGCGCGACCTGCTGCGCCTCGCCGTCGCGCGGCGAGGATCGGCGCCGGCGGCCGAGGCGGCGAGGCCGATCGCGGTGGACATCGAGCGCTGGCTGGCGCCGACCGGGCCGCTGCTGACCGCGGCCGGCGTCGCGCTGTACGGGCTCAACCTCGCCGTCATGCGCGGCGCGTTCCGGCTGCGCGTCGCGGGCATCGAGCACCTGCCCGCCGAAGGTCCCTTCGTCATCACGCCGAACCACATCAGCGACCTCGACGCGATGGCGATCGCCGCGGCCCTGCCGCTGTCACGGCTTCGCCGGCTCTACTGGGCCGGCGACATCACGCGGCTCTTCTACAACGAGGCGGCGCGGCAGTTCTGCCGCGCGGTGCACCTCTTCCCGGTGGACGAGAAGCACCCGTCCGCGGCGGTGGAGGCGGCGAGCCGCGTGCTGGCCGGCGGCAAGGCGCAGGTCTGGTTCCCGGAAGGCTGGCGCTCGCCGGACGGGAAGCTGCAGCGCTTCTTGCCGGGCATCGGCCAGTTGCTGCTGCGGAGCGGCGCGCCCGCCGTGCCGGCCTGGATCGATGGCGTCTACGAGGCGCTGCCGCGCGACAAGCGCATCCCGCGCTTCCGCCGTGTCAGCATCGTGTTCGGCGCGCCCGTCACCGCCGCGACGCTGAGCGGGGAGGCCGGCGGCCGCAGCGGGGAGGAGCGCATCGCCGCGGCGCTGCGCGCGCGCGTGATGGCGTTGGGCCGCGATGCCGGCTTCCGCGTCGAGACGGTGGAGCAGAGCGCGCCACCCGGGCAGGAGCCGGCCTGACACGCCGTCGGAGGCGATGCCCGCGCCGACCAGCCGCACGCTCGGCTGGAGTTGACCCGGTTTCGTGGACACCCCGAGGCTTGAGACGGAGGTGTCCGAGATGCCGATGACTTCGTGCAGGACCGGACGCATGACGGGCGGCGGTTCCGCATGCTGACGGTGATCGACGAGTACACGCGGGAGTGCCTGGCGATCGTGGTGGCGCGGCGGCTGACCTCCGACGACGTGCTGCAAGTGCTGTCGGATCTGTTCGTCGAACGCGGACCACGGGGGCACATCCGCTCCGACAACGGGCCGGAGTTCGTGGCGAAGGTGGTGCGCGGCTGGCTCGGCCGGGTCGGGGTGACGAGCCTGTTCATCGAGCCCGGCAGCCCTTGGGAGAACGGCTACAGTGAATCGTTCAACGGCAAGCTGCGCGATGAGCTGCCGGACAGGGAGATCTCTTGTTCGCTGCGGGAAGCCGAGGTGCTGATCGAGCGCTGGCAGCGGCACTGCAACACGATCAGGCCGCACAGCGCGCTGGGCTATCGGCCACCGGCGCCGGAAGCGGTGTTGCCCTGGCCGTCTGGCCCCGCCTACGCTTCGCTCCGGCAGGGGCAGACGGCCAGGCCAGAACATGGGCCAAGTCTCTCATGGCCCGTGGTTCCCCAATTGGGGGCAGGTCAATCGGACCCCGGACTGGATGTATCCATTATGTCGTGACTTTATCCAATAAGGACATCGCTCCATGCCCGTCGTCCGCATCGAGCTTTCGGCCGGCCGCAGCCAGGCCCAGAAGAAGGCCACCGCCCTCGCGATCACCGAGGCGATGGTGCAGCATTGCGGCTGCACCCCTCAGTCGGTTCATGTCGTTTTCGTGGACGTCAGGAACTCCGACTGGGCGGTCGCCGGGCGCTTCCTCGACGAGCCGAAAGAGTAGGCCAGGACCATGATGCCGGGCCGGCCGGCGCCTCGGCTCGGACCTGCGGCACGCGCCGAGGAAGCGCCTCTGGCGCTCGCCCTCGCCGATGCCGCCGCGCTGCCGCCCGCGGCCACCGCGCGTGCCGCCGCCCTCGCCGGCGAGCTGGTCGAACATCTCCGCACGGTCGCCAGGCCGGGCCTGCTGGAGACATTCCTGGCGGAGTACGGGCTCTCGACCGAGGAAGGCGTCGCGCTTATGTGCCTCGCCGAGGCGCTGCTGCGCGTGCCGGACAACGAGACGGCGGATGCGCTGATCCGCGACAAGATCGCCGGCGCCGACTGGTCGCGCCATCTCGGCCAATCCGCCTCGCCGCTGGTCAATGCCTCGACCTGGGCGCTGATGCTGACCGGGCGCGTGCTGGGCGAGCCGGGCATGGACGTGCCGAGCGCGGCGCGACGGCTCGTGCGCCGCCTGGGGGAGCCGGTGGTGCGCACGGCGGTGGCGCAGGCCATGCGGCTGCTCGGCGAGCAGTTCGTCCTCGGCCACGACATCGAGGACGCGACCACCAACGCCGCGCCACAAGAGGCGGAAGGGGCGACCTTCTCCTACGACATGCTGGGCGAGGCGGCGCGCACATCGGACGACGCGGAGCGCTACTGGCGCGCCTATGCCGGCGCGCTGGCCGCCGTGGCAGCGCGGGCCCGGGGCAATTCCGTCCGGACCAATCCCGGGATCTCCGTCAAGCTCTCGGCGCTGCATCCGCGCTACGAGACGGCGCAGCGCGGCCGCGTGCTCGACGAGCTGGCCCCGCGGCTGTCCGCCCTGGCGCTGGCTGCGCGCGGCGCCGGCATCGGGCTGAACGTGGATGCCGAGGAGCAGGACCGGCTCGAGATCTCGCTCGACGTGATCGAGGCCGTGCTGCGCGATCCCGCGCTGGCCGGCTGGGATGGTTTCGGGGTGGTGGTGCAGGCCTACGGAAAGCGTGCGCCCGCGATGCTGGACTGGCTGGACGAACTCGCCACCGGGCTCGACCGGCGGCTGATGGTGCGGCTGGTCAAGGGTGCCTACTGGGACGGCGAGATCAAGCACGCCCAGGCGCTCGGGCTGGAGGGATTTCCCGTCTTCACGCGCAAGGCGCACACCGACGTCGCCTGGCTGGCCTGCGCGAAGCGGCTGCTCGCGGCGCGCGCGCGCCTCTATCCGCAATTCGCCACCCACAACGCGCTGAGCGCCGCCCGCGTGCTGGAGATGGCCGGCGGCGACACGGAAGGCTTCGAGTTCCAGCGCCTGCACGGCATGGGCGAGGCGCTGCACAGCGAGCTGCGACGCCGGCACGGCGCGCGCTGCCGCATCTATGCCCCGGTCGGCGTCCATCGCGACCTGCTCGCCTATCTGGTGCGGCGCCTGCTGGAGAACGGCGCCAATTCCTCCTTCGTGCATCGCGTGCTCGATCCGCGCGTGCCGGTCGAGATGGTGATCGGCGATCCCGTGGCGGAGACGCGCGCGGCTGGCGGCGCGCCGCATCCGCGCGTCGCCGCGCCGCCGATGCTGTACGGCCCGACACGCCGCAACGCCCGGGGCTGGAACCTCAACGAGCCGGGCGAGGCGGCGGCGCTCGACGAGGCCATGGCGCCGTGGCGCCGCGCGGCCTGGCGCTTCGGCGAGGGCACGGATCTCTTCAACCCCGCCGATCCCGTCGATCTGGTCGGCACGATCGCCGAGGCGGATGAGGCGGTGGCGCGTGCGGCGCTCGAAGCCGCCGCCGCGGCCGCGCCCGCCTGGGCCGCGTCGCCCGTCGGGCTGCGCGCCGAGGCCTTGCGGCGGTCGGCGGACCTGTTCGAGGCGCATGCACCGGAGCTGATGGCGCTTGCGGTGCGAGAGGCCGGAAAGACGCGCGCCGACGCTCTCGCCGAGCTGCGCGAGGCCGTGGACTTCCTGCGCTACTATGCCGCAGAGGCCGTGCCCGGCACGCCGCGTGGCATCGCCTTCTGCGTGTCGCCCTGGAACTTCCCGCTCGCCATCTTCATCGGGCAGGTCGCCGCTGCGCTCGTCACCGGGAATGCGGTGCTCGCCAAGCCGGCCGAGCAGACGCCGCTCATCGCCGCGCGTGCCGTCGCGCTCCTGCACGAAGCGGGCGTGCCCGGCGGCGTGCTGCGGCTGCTGCCGGGGGACGGGCCGCGCCTCGGCGCCGCGGTGCTGGCCGATGCGCGCGTCGGCGTCGTCGCCTTCACCGGTTCGCTCGCGGCGGCCAAGGCGATCGAGCGCGGCATCGCCGCCCGGCTCGCGCCCGGCACGCCGCTGATCGCGGAGACCGGAGGCGTCAACGCGATGATCGTTGACAGCACCGCACTGCCCGAGCAGGTCGTGCGCGACGCGATCGCCTCCGGTTTCCAGTCCGCGGGCCAGCGCTGCTCGGCGCTGCGACTGCTCTGCGTGCAGGAGGACGTGGCGGAGCCGATCCTCGCCATGCTGCGTGGCGCGATGCGGGAGCTGGTGCTGGGCGATCCGTGGGAGCGCAGCACGGATGTCGGCCCGCTGATCGATGCCGAGGCGCGCGCGGGCGTCGCCGCGCATGTCGCGCGGCACGAGGCCGCGGGCCGCGTGCTGGAACGGCTGCGCTCGCCGGCGGCCGGGCACTTCCTCGGGCCCGCGCTCATCCGTCTCGATCGAGTCGAGGATCTGCCGGAGGAGGTCTTCGGCCCGGTGGTCCATGTCGTGACCTTCCGCGCGGCCGAGCTGGCCGATCTGGTCCGGCGCATCAACGGGCTGGGCTATGGCCTGACGATGGGATTGCACACGCGGGTCGAGGAGCGGGTGCGGGTGGTCTCCGAGCACGCCCGCGTCGGGAATCTCTACGTCAACCGCAACCAGATCGGCGCCGTCGTCGGCGCGCAGCCCTTCGGCGGCGAGGGCCTGTCGGGCACCGGGCCGAAGGCCGGCGGGCCGCTCTATCTGCGGCGCTTCCAGCGCGAGGCGCGGCCGGTCGAGGGCGTCGGCGGCGTTCTGCCGGGGCCGGCCGGCGAGAGCAACCGCCTCTCGCTGCATCCGCGCGGGCGCGTGCTGTGCCTGGGCCCCGATGTCGCGGCGCAGGCGCGGGCCGCGGGCGCCTCCGGCAACGTCGCGGTGGTGCCGACGGCGGAGATCGGACCGCTGCGCCAGGCGCTCGGGCCTGCCACGGCGCTGGCCGGCTGGTCGGACCGCGCGGCGGCGCTGGCGGATCCGGCGCTGGATCTCGTGCTGGCCGACGCCGATACACCCGGCCTCAGGGACATCGCCGTCGCGCTTGCCGCACGGCCCGGTTCGATCGTGCCGCTGCTGGTCGGCGCGCCCGATCCCGCGATGCTGGTGCGCGAGCGCACGCTGTCCGTGGACACCACCTCGGCCGGTGGCAACGTCGCCCTGCTTGCCGAGGCCGCATGACCCGTTCCGAAGGGTCGCAAAGAATGGCTCCCGACCGCTATGCGGACGCCGCGATCATGGCGGAGATCCAGGCGCAGCAGAGCAAGGGGGTGCTGTGACGGCTTGCTGTCCTGCTCACTTGCATCGGCAGAGGTCGAGCCACCGTCCCTTCGCAGCACATGCTCCCCGGCGGCGGCGCTGGCGCCACCTAGTCCCGCAGCGTGCGGCGGTCCATGCCTGCAATCCGCGCCGCGCCTTCCAGGCTCATCGCATCCAGCGCCGCGGTGACCGCCGGCAGCCGCGCTGCGCCGGCTCGCCGCCCTCGACGCCCCCCGCCAGGTCACGCCCTTCCAAAGCTCAGGCGAACGCGCCCGCGCCATGCCCGCATGGCTCCGCCGATACGACAGCTCCAGGCCACACTCCGCCCTCGGCGGACGGCACCCATCAGCCGCATCACCAAGGACAACCTCCTTGGCAGCGACATCTAGAGCAGCGGCCGCGGGGGTGGTGCCGCGGCCCGGGGGAGCCGCGCCGGGGGACGCAGGGGGGCG
>NZ_JBWXTD010000005.1:714891-726689 GCF_056682175.1 Falsiroseomonas sp. RANM36 | reverse complement strand
TTATGAGGGCACCCGCCCGGGGGTCCCGCCGAACGGGCATAAGCTGCTCTAGAATCATTGTTTCTAGAGCACGACCTTCCGATCGACTGATTCCAGTCGATCGGAACGTGCTCAAGTGTCCTGATTCCGTAGTTCCTCCGATCTGCTGTGTTCGGAGGCAGAAGCGCTGGATGGCGGCGAGGATGTCGTCGGCGGACTTGGTCCAGCGGAAAGGCTTTGGGTCGGCGTTGTGGGCGTCGATGAAGGCGCGGATGTCGGCCTCGAGGTGGGCGGTGGAACGGTGGACGCCGCGCCGGATCTGCTTCTCGGTCAGGTCGGCGAAGAAGCGCTCGACCTGGTTGATCCAGGACGCACCGGTAGGTGTGAAGTGAACGTGCCAGCGCGGGCGCTTGGCCAGCCAGTCGCGAACGGGCTTGGTCTTGTGGGTGGCGTAGTTGTCCATCACCAAGTGGACATCGAGATCGGCGGGCACGGCGGCCTCGACCTGGTCCAGGAACCTGCGGAATTCGCTTGAGCGGTGCTTCGGATAGCAGCGCCCGATAACTGCGCCGGTGGCGATGTCGAGAGCGGCGAACAGCGAGGTGGTGCCGTGTCTCGTGTAGTCGTGGGTGCGGCGCTCGGCTTGGCCCGGGCGCATCGGCAGCAGCGGCTGGGTGCGGTCGAGCGCCTGGATCTGCGACTTCTCGTCCACGCACAGCACCAAGGCACGCTCTGGCGGGCTCATGTAGAGCCCGACGATGTCGCGCACCTTCTCGACGAACAGCGGGTCAGACGAGAGCTTGAAGGTCTCGCTCCGGTGCGGCTGCAGGCCGAAGGCGCGCCAGATGCGGTGGATGGTCGACGGCGCGTAGCCGACCGCCTTCGCCATCGAGCGCAGCGACCAGTGGGTCGCCCCCGGGGGCGCCGTCTCCAGGGTCAGGCGGATCGTCTCGGCGATCTCGTCATCGCCGATCCTACGCGGCGTGCCGGGCCGCGGCTCGTCGAGCAGCCCGTCCAGACGCTGGGTGGCGAAGCGGCGCCGCCACTTCGAGACCGTGTTGGCGTCCGCCCCGACCTCAGTGCAGATCGCCTTGTTCTCCAGGCCCGCCGCCGCGGCCAGCACGATCCGCGCCCGCCGCGCCATCGCCTGCCCGGTGCGGTGCGCGCGGGCCAGCGACTCCAACTCTCGCCGTTCCGACGCCGTCAGTTCGATGGCCACCGCCGCCTTGCCCATCGCCAGCCCCCCAAAACCAACATCAGAATCGTAGGGACTTCGCGATCAGGACACTAGGCGGGACGCAGCCAGGTCGCGACGCAATCGGCCACGCGCGCTTCCTCGGCCGCCGTCAGCGGGCGGAAGGGCGCGCGGGCGACGCCGCAAGGCAGCCCGAGGCAGGCCAGGATCGCCTTGGTGCCGGGGATGACGCCGACCTCGACCAGCACGTCGATCACGCGGTTCGCGCGCGACTGCAGGACGCGCGCGGCCTCCACCTCGCCGCGCCGCATCGCCGCCTGCATCGCGACGAACAGGTCGCCCATGAAGTTGTAGGTGGTGCCGATCGCCCCGTCCGCGCCCATCGCGAGCCCGGCGACGAACATCTCGTCATAGCCGTTCCAGATCACCGCATCCGGCCGCGCGCGCTTCAGCCGCTCGAGCTGGTAGAGATCCTGCGAGGTGTGCTTCACGCCAGCGATGCGCGGATGATCGAGCAGCGCGAGCAGGTCGGCGGTGGACAACGGGCGCGGCGTGCGGGCGGGGAAGTTGTAGATGATGAGCGGCAGGTCCACCGCGTCCGCGACGGCGCGGTAATGCGCCAGCACCTCCTCGCGCGCGAAGTCGTAGTACCAGGGCGGGATGGCGGAGATGGCGTCGTAGCCGGCCTCGGCCGCCGCGCGCCCGAGCGCGATCGTCTCCGCGGTGGAGGCCGCGCCGACATGGGCGATCAGCCCGCGCCGGCCGGCGACCGCGCGCGCCAGCTCGCGCATCGTCTCGATCCGCTCGGCCGGCGACTGCAGCGGCGCCTCGCCCGTCGAGCCGCCGACATAGAAGCCGTGCACGCCCTGCCCGATCTGGAACTCGGCCAGCGCGGCGAGCGCCGCGGCGTCGATGCCGCCATCGGCGCGATAGGGCGTGACGAGGGCGGAGACGACGCCCTTCAGGTGATCGAGGCTCGGCACGCGGCGTGCTCCTTCGCGGTCAGGCGGCCAGCGCCTCGGCGTGGTGGCAGGCGACGAGGCGGCCGGAGACGGCCTCCCGCAGCGCGGGCGCCTCGGTCCGGCAACGCTCCGTCGCATGGGCGCAGCGCGGATGGAAGTGGCAGCCGGGCGGCGGATGCGCCGCATCCGGCACCGATCCCTGCAGCACGACGCGCTTCTGCCGCGTGCGCGGGTCGGGATGCGGCACCGCCGACAGCAGCGAGCGCGTGTAGGGATGCAGCGGCCGGTCGTAGAGGCCGCCGGTCGTCGCCATCTCGACGATGCGCCCGAGATACATCACCGCCACCCGGTCGGCGACGTGCTTCACGACGGACAGGTCGTGCGCGACGAAGAGCAGCGAGAGGCCGAGCCGGTCCTGCAGGTCGAGGATCAGGTTGACGATCTGCGCCTGCACCGACACGTCGAGCGCGCTGACCGGCTCGTCCGCCACGATCAGGCTCGGGTTTAGCGCCAGCGCGCGCGCGATGCCGATGCGCTGCCGCTGGCCGCCGGAGAAGGCGTGCGGATAGCGGTCCATGTAGGCGGTGGGCAGCTGCACGAGCTCGAGCAGCTCCGCGATGCGGCGCCGGCGCGCGGCCTTGTCGGGCCAGCCGTTCAGCAGCAGCGGCTCGCCGATGAGGTCGGCGACGACCATGCGCGGGTTGAGCGAGGCGTAGGGGTCCTGGAAGACCATCTGCATGTGCCGCCTGAGCGGCCTGATGGCGCGGCGCGGCAGCGCGGCCAGGTCGTGCGTGCGGCCATTGACCGTGAAGCGGATCGCGCCGGAGGAGGGTGCGAGCGCGCGCAGGATGCAGCGCGAGACGGTGGTCTTGCCGCAGCCGGATTCGCCGACGAGCGCCAGCGTCTCGCCCTGGGCGATGCTGAAGGACACGCCGTCCACCGCGCGCACCGCGCCGACCTGGCGGCGCAGCAGCCCCTTGCGGATCGGGAAATGCTTTCGGAGGTCCGCGACCTCCAGCACGGTCTGGCTCATGCGGCGGCGCCGTAGAGCACGCAGGCGACTTCCCGCCCCTCGTCGACCGTGATCGGCTCCGGCATGTCGCGGTCGCAGAGGCCGGGCTTCGCCTGGTCGCAGCGCGGGTGGAAGGGACAGCCGGGCGGGCGGTTCAGCGGATGCGGGATGGCGCCGGGCATGGTCGCCAGCCGCGACCGCGGCGTCGCGTCGACCGAGGGGATCGAGCGCAGCAGCGCGCGCGTATAGGGATGCTTCGGGTCGTGGAAGATCGCGTCCACCGGCCCCGATTCCACCGCGCGGCCGAGATACATCACGACCACGTCGTCGGCCATCTCCGCGATCACGCCCATGTCGTGGGTGATGATGATGATGGACAGGCCCTCCCGGTTGCGCAGGTCGCGCAGCAGGTCGAGCACCTGCGCCTGCGTCGTGACGTCGAGCGCGGTGGTCGGCTCGTCGGCGATCAGGATGCGCGGGCCGCAGGCGAGCGCCATGGCGATCATGACGCGCTGGCGCAGCCCGCCCGAGAGCTGGAACGGATATTCGTCCACGCGCCGCTCGGCGGAGGGGATGCCGGTCTGGCGCAGCATCTCGATCGCCTTCGCCCTGGCCGCGCGCGCGTCGAGGTCGGAATGCAGGCGGATCGCCTCGATGATCTGGTCGCCGACGGTGTAGTACTGGCTGAAGCTCGCCATCGGTTCCTGGAAGATCAGCGCGATCTCCTTGCCGCGGATGGCGCGGATCTCGGGCCCGTCCTCGCGCAGCGCGGTCAGCTCGACCGGCGCGCGGCCGTCGCCGAGCCGCAGCGTGATCGTGCCGTCGACGATGCGCCCCGGCGGGTCGACGATGCGCAGGATGCTGCGCGTCATCACCGACTTGCCGCAGCCCGATTCGCCGACGATGCCGAGCGTGCGCCCCGGCCGGACGTCGAAGGAGACGCCGTCCACCGCGCGCACCACGCCCTCCCGCGTCGGGAAATGCGTCCGCAGCCCGCGCACCGAGAGGATGGCGTCAGTGGCCATAGGGATCGGCCGCGTCGCGCAGCCCGTCGCCGAGGAAGTTGAAGGCCAGGATCACCAGGATCACCGGCACCGCCGCCGCCAGCAGCCAGGGGGCGAGAGCCAGCGTCTGGATGTTCTGCGCATCCTGCAGCAGGATCCCCCAGCTGATCGCCGGCGGCCGGAGACCCAGGCCGAGGAAGGACAGCGAGGTCTCGCTGATGATCATCGCCGGCAGCGCCAGCGTCGTCGCCGCAATGACGTGGGAGGCGAAGCTCGGCAGCATGTGCTTGAAGATGATGCGAAGCTGGCTCGCGCCGGCGAGCTCGGCGGCCAGCACGAAGTCCTCGGTCTTGAGCGAGAGGAACTTGCCGCGCACGACGCGCGCGAGATCGGTCCAGGCCAGGAAGGCGATCAGGATGGTGATGGCGAAGTAGATCTGCGTCACCGACCAGTTGGTCGGCAGCGCCGCCGCGAGCCCCATCCAGAGCGGGATCGTCGGCAGCGAGCGGATGATCTCAATCACCCGCTGGATCACGAGGTCCACCCAGCCCCCCTGGATCGCCGAGATCCCGCCCAGCAGCACGCCGAGGAAGAGGCTGATGGTCACGCCGACCAGGCCGATGGTCAGCGAGACCCGCGTCGCCACCATCAGCCGCGAGAACAGGTCGCGCCCCTGCACGTCCGTCCCCAGCAGGAAGATGCCGTCCGCCGGCCCCGGGTCCTTCAGCCCCAGCAGGTGGATGTTGGTGGGGATCAGGCCGAACAGGGTGTACTCGTAGCCGCGGGCGAAGAACTGCACCTCCACGATCCGGTTCGGATCGGGGCGGTATTCCAGGCGGAAGGTCCGCATGTTCCGCACGCCGCTCAGCCCCTGGACATGCGGGCGGAACTCGCCGTCGGGGGTGAAGAGGCGGATCATCTGCGGCGGCACGTAGCCGCGCCGCGCGTCGGAGGCGTGCGGGTCGGCATAGGCCAGGAAATCGGCGAAGGCGGCCATCAGGTAGAAGAGGATGACGATGATCCCGCTGGCCACCGCCAGGCGGTGCTTGCGGAAGCGCCACCAGATCAGCCGCGCCTGGCCGGCGGACGCGTAGTCCCGCTCGGCCTTCTCGCCCGATTTCAGGACCGGCGCGCTCATGTCAGTCCATCTGGTGCCGGATGCGGGGGTCGATCCACATCAGCACCAGGTCCGAGATGAAGGTGCCCACCACCGTCAGCGTGCCGAGCAGCAGGATGATCGTGCCCGCCAGGAACATGTCCTGCGCGATGAGCGACTTCACCAGCAGCGGCCCGACCGTCGGCAGGCTCAGCACGATGGAGACGATGACGCTGCCGGAGACGAGATAGGGAAACAGGTAGGCGATGGTGGAGGCGAAGGGGTTGAGCGCGGCGCGCACCGGATACTTCACGATCACCCGCGCCTCCGGCAGGCCCTTGGCGCGGGCCGTCACCACATAGGGCTTGCGCAGCTCGTCGAGCAGGTTCGCGCGCATGATCCGCACCAGCTGCGCCGTGCCTGCCAGCGCCAGGATCAGGCCGGGCAGCGGCAGGTGCTTCACCAGGTCCCAGGCCTTCGCCCAGGACCAGGGTGCCAACTCGAATTCCTGGCTGAACAGCCCGCCCGCGTTCACGCCGAAATAGCGGAAGGCGACATACATGATGACCAGCGCGAGCAGGAAGTTCGGGATCGCAAGGCCGATGAAGCTGACGAAGGTGAACACGTAGTCGGCGACGGAATATTGCCGCACGGCCGAGACGATGCCGATCGGCAGTGCGATGCCCCAGGTCAGGATCAGCGCGAAGAAGCTGATCAGCACCGTCATCCAGAGCCGGTCGCCGATCACCTCGCTGACCGGCCGGCGCCATTCCATGCTCTCGCCGAAATCGCCGACGATCACGCGGCTGACCCACTTGAAGTACTGCACCCAGATCGGCTGGTCGAGGCCGTAGAGCTGGCGCAGCGCCTCCGCCTCGGCCTGCGACACCGCGCTGCCGCTGGCCGAGAGGTTGGCGATGTAGGTGTCCACGAAGTCGCCGGGCGGCAGCTGGATGATGACGAAGGCCAGCACCGAGATGACCGCCAGCGTCAGGGCGGCGAAGCCGAGGCGTTGCAGCAGGAAGGTGACCATCTACGCCCCGGCTTCGGCTGCCGTCACGACTTGAAGAACCAGGTCTCGGGATGCGAGCCGCCCGGCGTGCGGCAATGCTGCGCGATGCAGGCGCGCGACGGGGTGTTCTCGATCCGGTTGGAGACGAGCCGGATGCCCATGAAGGCCGGGCTCTGCCCCACCGTGCCGATGCCGTATTGCTGGTCCACCAGGATCCGCCAGATCTCCTGCGCGATTCGGTAGCGCTCCTGCTCGCGCTGGCCGCCGGCGCTGCGGTAGAGGTCGAAGATCCGCTTGATGTTGGGATCCGTCGGCTCCCGCCCCTGCGTGCCGTTCGACGCGTACCACTGGGCGAATTCGGGGCCGACGAAGCCCTCGGTCGGGTCCACCGGGATGGCGTGGCGGGGGAAGAGATACAGCAGCTCCGTCCCGCCATTGGTCCAGACCATGATGTGATGCTCGTTGTTGCGCGTGCGCGTCATGGCCAGGTTGCGCTCGTATTCGCGGACATCGGCGAAGATGCCGATGCGGCGCCAGTGCTGCGCGATCATCTCGCATTGCTGCGGCCAGGGCAGGAAGGCCTTGACCGCCTGGATCTGGATCACCAGGCGCTCGCCATTGTCGGTGCGCAGCCGGAAGCCCTCGCGGTCCTTCCGCGTCAGGCCGATGCCGTCCAGCAGCCGGTTCGCCTGCGCCGGGTCATGGGTGGACCACTTTTTCCGCCACTCCGGCCCGGGATTGTAGGGCGAGCTCTCGGCCGGCACCGTCGAGCCCGGCGTGCCGAGGCCGAGCCAGAAGGTCTCGTTCAGCTGGTCGCGGTCGATGCCGAGCGACAGCGCGCGCCGGAAATCGGTGTTGGTCAGCCACTTCGCGACCTCGGCATCGGCGCGGTAGCTCTGGTTGATCTGCAGCACCGTGTCCGAGCCGTTGAAGGCGAGGTCGAGATGCACCGTGTAGTTGCCGCGCTGCTGGTTCTCCAGCAGCACCGGCAGCTTGCCGATGTCGATGTGGCGCTCCTGCACCTCGTACTGGCCCGACATGGCGCGCAGGTTCAGGACCTCCAGGTCCTCGGCCAGCGTCAGCACGACCTGGTCGAGATAGGGCAGCTGGTTCCCCTGCACGTCCACCGCCCAGTAGAAGGGATTGCGTTCCAGCACCCAGGTCGGCGTGTTGACCGGGCGGACGGTGCGCCAGGGGCCGATGGTCGGCAGCTCCGGGTTCAGCGACCAGTCCTTCTTGACATGGATGGCGCGGACCCAGTTCTCGAAACCCTCTCGCCGCGCACGCTCGTTCACCTGGGCCTCGGACGAGTATTTGGGCAGGAACTGCTTCAGGTAGTGTGCCGGCGCATAGGCGCCGAAGGTCGAGCCCTGGCTCTGCCGCACCGACTGCCCGCCGCCGATCAGCGTGTCGCCGGCCAGCATGTCCATGAAGAGGAAGTACGGGTCGTCGAAAACGAACTGCACCGTCGTCGCGTCCACCTTCACGACGCGGCCGGGCTTGCCGTTCACCGACATGTCCGGGATGGGCGTGGGGACGATGTTGCGATTGCCGTAGAGGTCCTCGAACCAGAAGACGAAGTCGTCGGCGGTGAAGGGCGCGCCATCGGACCACTTCATCCCGCGACGGAGCGTGATGGTGTAGACCTTGCCGTCATCGCTCATCGTCACCGACTTGGCGGCGCTGGGGACGATCTGCGTCCCCGTCGGGTCCCAGAACAGCAGCTTGTCGGAGGCGTTGATGCGGTTGCCGTTCTCGACATCGCCGGGACCGGTGAAGCCGCGGCGCCAGGTGCCGCCGTAGCGGCCGATGGCGCGCACGGGCTGCAGCACCAGCGGCTCCTCCGGCACGCGCTGCTCCACCGGCGGCAGCTTGCCCTCGCGCACCATCTGGGCGAGCTGCGGCGCCTCCTTCAGCTGCGCCGGGCGCGGCACGTCGGCGATTTGCGCGCCTTCAAGCCGCCCGACCAAATTCGAGCCGCTGAGACCCTGTGCGCTGGCGGCGTGCGAGCCCAGCGCAGCCGCGCCACCCGAGACGAGCGCCGCCTGACGGATGAAGTCCCGCCTGCCTTCCATGCTTCCCTCCCCGATCCTCGAATTGCGGCGGCTTCGGCCGATCGGCTGGGCGGCTGCCACCTCTTGCTGATGAGCCTGACCCGATGCGCCAGCTTCTGCAACCGACAAGTGACACCTCGATTGAGCTGCCGGTTGAATATTGTCGGAGGGCGATCGGGTCGCGGGGGATTCGGAGCGTGGCGCCGTGCCCTGCTGATCTGGCTTGGGCGGCTTCGTGCCAGGCTTCGTGGCGCCGGGGCTGCCAGCCCTGACCTGCCACCCATGACGGGACCGCCGTGGCGGGCGTCGGCCAGCGTCATCAGGTCCGGGTGGGCCATCTACCGCTGACCGGTTTCACCGGCGGGTCCTTCGCAACGCCGCACGCCCGAGGCGTCGCCCGGTTTCCGGGTTGTCCCAGTCCATTGGCGTCACCGGCGACAACCAGATCCGGCCACTCGATGCCGCGCAGCAGGCGCCGTCCACCCCATCAACTCCAGGCGCGGGTCGCCAAAGCTCGTCGTCCGCCCGGCAGGGAGAGGCGGCTCAGGGCGACGGCCCGCCGTCCACCGTCGGCCCGGTCGGCAAGGCCGCCCGGCCACGCCGGCGCGGCGTCGGCGCGTCGGCCGGCAGCGAAACCCGCGCCGCGAGATTCGGGTAGGGATCGGTCGCGTGCGGGATCGCCATGGCGGCGACGAATTCCGCCTGGAAGGCCGGCTCGAGCGCGGTCTCGATCTTCTCGATGCGGCGGACCACCTGCTGCAATTCGAGCCGCGCCGCGGCGTTCAGCAGTGCGATGCGCGCGCCATGCCCGGCGGCGTTGCCGACGGACAGGATCGCCTCCGGCGCGCAATCCGGCACCAGGCCCAGCACCAGCGCCTGCAGCGGATCGATATGCGCGCCGAAGGCGCCGGCGAGGCGGATCCGCGGCACCGAGGGCAGGCCCATCCGCGTCATCAGCAGCTTCGCCCCGGCATGCAGCGCGGCCTTGGCGAGCTGGATCGCGCGCACGTCGTGCTGCGTGATCGCGATGCGCGGCGCATCTTCCCGGATGAGATAGGTGAAGCTGCGATGCTCCTCCCGCACGCGCCAGCTGCGTTCGGCCAGCGCGCCGTCCAGGCTGCCGTCACGGCGGATGATGCCGGCGAGCCGCATCTGCGCGATCGCCTCCACGATGCCGGAGCCGCAGATGCCGGTCACCGTCGCATCGAAGCCAGGCTCATCTGACCAGGCATCGCAGCCGATGACCTTGAAGCGCGGCTCGAGCGTGGCGGGGTCGATGCGGATGCGCTCGATCGCGCCGGGCGCGGCGCGCTGCCCGGCGGTGATCTGCGCGCCTTCGAAGGCGGGGCCGGTCGGCGAGGAACAGGCCAGCAGCCGGTCGCGGTTGCCCAGCACGATCTCGGCATTCGTGCCGACATCGACCAGCATGGTCAGCTCCTCCGACCGGTGCGGCGCTTCCGACAGCACCATCGCCGCGGCGTCGGCGCCGACATGGCCGGCTATGCAGGGCAGGACATGCACGAAGCCGCCCGGCGCGATCGCCAGGCCGAGGTCGCGCGCCGGCACGTCCAGCGCCGCATCCACCGCCAGGGCGAAGGGCGCGGCGCCGAGCTCCACGGGATCGAGGCCAAGCAGCAGGTGATGCATCACGGGATTGCCGGCGACCACGATCTCCGCGATGCGGTCGGGCGCGATGCCGGCGCGCGCGGCGAGATCGGCGACCATCGCGGCGAGCGCGTCCCGCACGGCCGCGGTCAGCGCCGCCGCGCCGCCCTCGTTCATCATGGCGTAGGAGACCCGGCTCATCAGGTCCTCGCCGAAGCGGATCTGCGGGTTCATCGCGCCGGCCGACGCCAGCACCTCGCCGGTCGCGAGGTCGCAGAGATGCGCGGCGATGGTGGTGGAGCCGAGATCCACCGCGACGCCCTGCACGGAGTCCACGAAGCCCGGGAACACCGCGACGATGTCGCGGCGGTGGCGCAGCGCGACGGTCACCGCCCAGTCGCCCTCGCGCAGCGCGCGCTGCAGCCCGGCCAGCACCGGCAGCGGGATCGCGGCCTCCGCCACGCCCCATTCGGCCTGCAGCGCTTCCAGCAGGCGCCGCGCATCGCCGCGGGGGTCGTGCATGTCGGGCGGCGCCACCGCGACGTGGTGCAGCGTCACCACGGGATCGAGCGCCACGGGGCGCGTATCCGCGGCCTTGGCGACGACCTGGCGGTGCACCTGCTGTTCCGGCGGCACGTCCACCACGACGTCGCCCGCCAGCCGCGCCTGGCAGCCGAGGCGGCGCCCCGGCACGAGCTTGCCGTGCGCCTCGAGCCGCGCCTCGGCCTCGTCCGGCGCGCTGACGTGCTCGGCGCGGCTGGCGATGCCGTGCTTCAGGTGCTCGCCGGGCTGGATCGCGACCTGGCAGCGCCCGCAGATGCCGCGCCCGCCGCAGACGCTGTCGAGATCCACGCCGAGCGCGCGCGCGGCCTGCAGCAACGTCGTGCCCGTCGCGAAGCGCCCGCGCTTGCCCGATGGCGTGAAGACGACGGCGTGGTCGGTCACGCGATGCCGCCCGCGGCGACCAGCGCGGCGAGCCGCGCGGCGTCGTAGTCGGCCTCGATCCGCGCGGCCGCCTCGGCGACGGCGGCGTCGAGATCGTCGCCGCAGGGGCCGAGCGGCCTGCGCGTCCAGCCCGCGAGATAGGCGTCCTCGTCGCGCGCGCCGCCGCGCATCGCGGCGCGGTCGATCGCCTCGGCGAAGCGGGGCGGCAGTTCGAGGCGCGCGCCGCGCCTTCCCTCGCGCGCCAGCACCTGGGCCGGGATGCCGCGCCAGGCGATCAGCAGCAGCTCGGCCATTCAGGCCGCCAGGAAGCGCGACAGGCCGGACAGGCCAGTCTCGCGCACGACCAGCGGCAGGCCGAGCCGCGCCGCCGCCGCGCGCGCCTTCGCCGCCACCGCGGGATCGGGTTGCTGCACGAGATGCACGACGCGGCGGTAATGGCCGAAGATGTCCGTCAGCAGTTCGGGATGCCGGTCCAGCCCGAGGCCGCGCCAGACCAGCCGGTCGAAATGCCGCGCGAGATAGTCGGTCAGGAAGAAGCTGCCGGTCTCCTCCTCCATCAGCGCGTCGAAGACGGCGTTGCCGGCGTAGAAGGCGTAGCAATGCGGGCCTTCGATCCGCTCCACGCCTTCCTCCGCCAGCACCGCATCCAGCGCGCCGCCCGTGCCGCAATCGCCATACAGGACCAGCACGCGCTCATGCGTGCGCCGTCCCGCACGGATGCGCGCGCGCACCGCGCCCGGGATGCGCTCCGGCCGGTTGTGCAGGATCGCGGGCAGGCAGTCGATGTCGAAGGGCAGGCGGTTCACCGCGACCACGGCCTTCACCTCGCGCGCCAGCGCGCCGCAGGCGATGAGCATCGTGGAGCGCCCCCGGGTAACGCCGCCCGGGGGGCTCGGCGGGGGCGCCCGCCGCCCGCGGCGCGCGCCGGCGGGGG
>NZ_JBWXTD010000005.1:702581-714791 GCF_056682175.1 Falsiroseomonas sp. RANM36 | reverse complement strand
GGAGGATTTCTGGCTCATCTTCACTCTCCTGGGGGTTACGATGAACCAGAAATCCTCCGCTTCTCAACCACGCCGGTCTGTC
The DNA here is from genome assembly GCF_056682175.1 of Falsiroseomonas sp. RANM36. Classification (NCBI taxonomy): domain Bacteria; kingdom Pseudomonadati; phylum Pseudomonadota; class Alphaproteobacteria; order Acetobacterales; family Roseomonadaceae; genus Falsiroseomonas; species Falsiroseomonas sp. RANM36. The sequence continues at coordinate 714,709 of NZ_JBWXTD010000005.1, read as the reverse complement.
TCAAGGGCGCTGACGTCGGACACGCCGGAGCTGTGCCGGAAGGTCGGCATCGGCTCGCGGCTCCTTGATCGCGGACGCAACCCGGGCTTGACCTGGGTCAAGCCGGCAGACGCGGGCCTGTCATCTACTGTCGGCGCAAGGCGTCCGATGCGGGTTCCCGCACACGCCCTTCGAGGCGGAGAAGGGCTTCCGCATCACGGCTGGAATGCCTGGCATCGCCGCCGGCCAGGCAAGCTGAACGGAGGCCAAGGTGCCCGCCAAGCAGGTGCTGTTCCGCTCCGCCGCGCGGGAGAAGATCCTGCGCGGCGCCGGCGCTCTCGCGGACGCCATTCGCGTGACGCTCGGGCCGCGCTCGAAATCCGTGCTGATCCAGAAGCACTGGGGTTCTCCGATCGTCTGCAACGATGGCGTCACCATCGCCAAGGAGTTCGAGCTGAAGGACGCCGAGGAGAATCTCGGCGCGCAGATGCTGCGCCAGGCCGCGGAGCGGACCGGCGACGCGGTGGGTGACGGCACCAGCACCGCGACGGTGCTCGCCCACGCGATCCTGGCCGACGGCATCCGCAACGTCGTCGCTGGAGCGAGCGCGGTGGACCTGAAGCGCGGACTGGACCGCGGGACGCGCGCCGCGGGCGCGGCGCTGCAGCGCCTCTCGCGCCCCGTCGAGACGCGCCGGGAGAAGGCGCAGGTCGCCACCATCTCCGCGCACAACGACCCCGCGATCGGCGAGTTGGTCGCGGATGCCATGGAGCGGGTCGGGAACGAGGGCGTGATCACGGTGGAGGAGTCGAAGACCACCGAGACGACACTCGAAGTGGTGGAAGGCATGCAGTTCGACCGCGGCTACCTCTCGCCTTATTTCGTCACCAACCCGGAGCGCATGGAGGCCGAGCTGGAGGATGCCTTCGTCCTGCTCGCCGACCAGAAGATCCGCAACCTGAACGACCTGCTGCCGCTGCTCGACCAGGTCGTGAAGGCCGGTCGCCCGCTGCTGGTGGTGGCGGAGGATGTGGAGGCGGAGGCGCTTGCGACGCTGATCGTCAACCAGCTGCGCGGCGGGCTGAAGAGCTGCGCGGTGAGGGCCCCCGGCTTCGGCGATCGCCGCAAGGCGATGCTGCAGGATATGGCGGTGCTGGCCGGCGGCATAGTGATCGCCGAGGAGATCGGGCTGAAGCTGGAATCGGCGCGCCTGCAGTCGCTCGGCCGCGCCAAGCGCGTGGTGGTGGACAAGGAGAGCACGACCATCATCGGCGGCGGCGGCGAGCGCGCGGCGATCGAGGCGCGCACGAAGGAGATCCGCCGCGAGATCGAGAAGGCCACGAGCGACTACGACCGGGAAAAGCTGCAGGAGCGGCTCGCCAAGCTGGCCGGCGGCGTGGCGGTGATCCGCGTCGGCGCGCCGGCCGAGGCCGAGATGAAGGCCAGGAAGGAGGCGCTGGACGACGCGATCAGCGCCACCAAGGCGGCGGTGGCGGAGGGCATCGTCCCGGGCGGCGGGCTCGCCCTGCTGCGGTGCGTGGAGGGCGTCGCGGCGGAGGAGCAGGCCTGCGCGGGGGACGAGCGGACCGGCGTGCAGGTGCTGAAGCGCGCACTCGAGGCGCCGGCGCGGCAGATCGCCGAGAACTCCGCCGCCGATGGCGGGGTGGTGGTGTCGCGCATGATGGAGGGCACGGGGAACCGCGGCTTCGACGCCGCGCGCAAGGAATACGTGGACCTCGTCGAGGCGGGCATCATCGACCCGACCAAGGTGGTCCGCGTCGCGCTCGAGAACGCCGTCTCGGTGGCCAGCGTGCTCCTGCTGACCGAGGCCACGATGACCGAACTGCCCGAGCCGCCCAGGGCCCGCGCCGAGCCGGCGGAGATGCCGCTGTGACGGCGCGCCGCCGGGTCGTGATCCTCGGTGCGGCGGGGCGCGACTTCCACGACTTCAACGTCCTTTATCGCGAGGATCCGACGCACGAGGTTCTCGCCTTCACCGCTGCGCAGATCCCCGGCATCGCCGCCCGGCGCTACCCGCGCGCGCTCGCCGGCCCGCTCTACCCGGCGGGCATCCCGATTCGCGACGAGGCGGAGCTGCCCGCATTGCTGCGGCAGGGCGTGGACGCCGTGGTCTTCGCCTACAGCGACGTGTCGCAGGCGCATGTCATGCGGCTCGGTGAGATCGCCCTGGCGGGCGGGGCGGACTACGTGCTGCCCGGGCCGCGCCGGACGATGCTGCCGTCGCGGCTGCCGGTGATCGCGGTCTGCGCGGTGCGCACCGGCTGCGGCAAGTCGCAGACCACGCGCCACCTCGCCGCGCATCTGCGCGCGCGCGGCCTGCGCGTCGGCGTGGTGCGGCACCCGATGCCCTATGGCGACCTGGCGCGGCAGGCGGCGCAACGCTTCGCGACCCTGGCCGATGTGGATGCCGCCGGCTGCACCGTGGAGGAGCGCGAGGAATACGAACCGCACATCGCGGCAGGCGGCGTGGTGCATGTCGGCGTGGACACCGCGCGCGTGCTCGCCGCGGTGGAGGCGGAGAGCGACGTCATCCTCTGGGACGGCGGCAACAACGACTTCCCCTTCATCCGGCCGGACCTGCTGATCGTGCTGGCGGATGCGCTGCGGCCGGGCCATGTCGAGGGCTGGCACCCTGGCGAGGCCGTGCTGCGCATGGCCGACATCGTCGTCGTCGCGAAGGCCAATGCGGCGCCGGCGGAGGATGTGCACCGGGTTATGGAGGCGGCGCGCCGGCTCAATCCGCGCGCGACGCTGCTGCGCGCAGGCTCTCGCGTCACGCTGGAGGACGCCGCTGCCGTGCGGGGACGGCGCGTGCTGGTGGTGGAGGACGGGCCGACGCTGACGCATGGCGGCATGCCATATGGCGCGGGCCATGCCGCGGCGCTGGCGGCCGGCGCGACGATCCTCGATCCGCGCGCCGCCGCCGCTCCCGCGCTTGCAAAGGTCTACGCGGCCTTCCCGCATCTCGGCACGGTGCTGCCCGCGATGGGTTACGACGCGGCGCAACTCGCCGCGCTGGGCGAGACCATCGCACGATCGGGCGCCGACCTCGTCGTCAGCGCGACGCCGGCCGACCTTTCGCGCCTCATCGCGCCGGGCATCCCGATCCTCCGCGCCCGCTACGACTATGAGGAGCTGGAATCGCCGGGGCTCGCCGCGCTGGTGGACGCCTTCCTGGATCGACGCTCCCCGCCGGACCGGCACTGACCGTGCCATGCCGCGCAGCTTCCCGCTCTCCCGCGTCTACCAGTTGCTCGAGCCGGGTCCGGTCGTACTGCTGACGACATCGCACCGCGGCCGGCACGACGTGATGGCGATGTCCTGGCACATGATGATGGAGTTCGAACCTCCCCTGGTCGGCTGCATCGTCAGCGGCCGCCACCTCAGCTTCGCGAACCTGCGCCGCTCGCGCGAATGCGTGATCGCGATCCCGGAGGCGCATCTCGGCCGGCAGGTGGTCGGCATCGGCAACTGCTCGGGCCGCAGCACGGACAAGTTCGCCGCCTTCGGCCTGACGGCGCTGCCCGCACGGCATGTCGCCGCCCCGCTGGTGGCCGAGTGCTTCGCGAACCTCGAATGCCGCATCGCAGACACGCGCTGGGTGAAGCGCTACAACATGTTCGTCCTTGAGGTGGTGCACGCCTGGCGCGAAGCGGCGGTGGAGGCGCCGCGCACGCTGCACCACGAAGGCTACGGCCGTTTCGCCATCGCGGGCGGGCGGATCCGGCTGTCTTCGCGTGCGCGCTGACACTCCCCGCGAGGCCGCTAGCCGCGCCATGGCGGCGTCCCACCCGGGCAGCCGACGCGACGCCGCAGCGCGGGAGGATCCGGCAGCGATGGCCCCGCGCCGCGAGGGACTGAACGCCGCGCAGGGCGGCAACGAGGAGGGCGGAACGACCCGGGCTGGAGCGGAGCGCGTCTCCCCCTCGCCGGCCCTGATCCGCGCACGGTTGCGTGAAGCACGTTTCCGCGACACGCAGCCGGGCACGAACAGCCCGCGGGTTGCACCGAAGGGGCGCGGGATTTGCGCCAACGCAAGAACCCGGTCCCTGCATCAGCCTAGCATGCGCCGGATCTTGCGAGGCAATGCGGTCTCCATGGCTGGCAGCAAGGATCCTGGAACGGGGCGCGGCGCGGCGATGCGGAACCGCCACGTGGCCGATCGCCTGCGCGAGGCGGCGGACATGCTGGCTGCCCAGGGCGACGGCCCGTTCCGCGTCAACGCCTATCGCCGCGCGGCGGAGGCGGTGATGGCGCTGCACGAGGATCTCGCCATGCTCGCGGAGGCGGGCGGGCGGCCGGCGCTGGAGGCCATTCCCGGTGTCGGCCCCTCGATCGCCGGCGCCATCGCGGAGATGCTGACCACGGGCCGCTGGGCCTATCTCGACCGCCTGCGCGGCGGCGCCGATCCGGAGCGGCTGTTCCGCCTGGTGCCCGGCATCGGCCCGGGGCTTGCGCATCGCATCCACGAGGATCTGCACATCGAGACGCTGGAGGCGCTGGAGGCCGCGGCGCATGACGGCCGTCTCGCCGCGCTGCGCGGCTTCGGCGAGCGACGCGCGGCGATGGTGCGCGGCGCGCTGGCCGGCATGCTCGGCCGGCTGCGCCCGGCCGTCGTCCTCGACGCCACGGAGGAGCCGCCGGTCGCGGTGCTGCTCGACATCGACCGCGAGTATCGCGACCGGGCCGCACGCGGGGAGCTGCCGCGTATCGCGCCGAAGCGGTTCAACCCCGCCGGCGAGGCCTGGCTGCCGGTGCTGCACACGCGGCGCGGCGACTGGCACGTCACCGCGCTGCGCTCCAACACCGCGCTGGCGCACCGGCTCGGCAAGGTCGAGGACTGGATCGTCATCTACTTCCACCGCGAGGGCCGGCCGGAGGGCCGCCGCACCGTGGTGACCGAGACGCGCGGCGCGCTGCGCGGGCAGCGCACGGTGCGCGGGCGCGAGGCCGAATGCGGGGCGATGGAGCCCTACGGGGAACGGAGGGAGGCATCATGAGCAGCGCGACAAGCGGCGGCGACGCCGCCCGGCGCCGGCCCGACCTGCAGGCCTGAGGACGGCGGGCGATGCAGGCCAGGACGCTCTCCGCCTATGCGCGGATGAGCCCGTTCCAGATCAAGGACGAGCTGCTCCGGCTTGCTTCAGACCGCAAGGGCACGCGACTCCTGCTCGACGCCGGGCGCGGCAATCCGAACTGGCTCGCCACCACGCCGCGCGACGCCTTCTTCCTGCTCGGCCAATTCGCGATGGCGGAAAGCCGGCGCAGCATGGACCAGCCGCCAGGCCTCGGCGGGCTGCCGCAGGCTGCCGGCATCGCATCGCGCTGCGAGGCGTGGCTGGCCCGGCATGCGGAGGCACCGGGCGCCGGCTTCCTGCAGGCCACGATCGCCCACGCCGTCGCGCGGTTCGGCTTCGGCGCCGACGGCTTCGTGCACGAACTCGCCGATGCCGTCGCCGGCGGCCACTATCCGATGCCGGTGCGCATGCTGCCCCACGCCGAGACCATCGTGTCGGCATATCTGCGCGAGGCGGTCTGCGGCGGGGCGGTGCTGCCGGGCCGCTTCCGGCTGTTCGCGACCGAGGGCGCGACGGCGGGCATCTGCTACCTGCTGCGGTCGCTGCGGGCCAACCGCATCCTGCTGCCGGGCGACACCATCGCCCTCGGCTGCCCGGTCTTCACCCCGTATATCGAACTGACGGCGCTGGAGGATTACGGCCTGCGCGTGACGCATGTGCAGGCGCGCGCGGAGGACCGGTTCCAGTATGCCGATGCGGAGCTCGCGAAGCTCGAGGATCCGCGCGTCAAGGCGTTCTTCCTGGTCAACCCCGGCAACCCGACCTCGGTTGCGCTCGAGGCGCGCGCGCTGGATCGCATCCTCGCGATCCTGCGCGGGCCGCGGCCCGACCTGCTGGTGGTGACCGACGACGTCTACGCCACCTTCGTCGAGGGCTTCCGCTCCCTGCTGGCGGAGGCACCGCGCAACACCGTCGGGCTCTATTCCTTCTCCAAGTATTTCGGCTGCACCGGCTGGCGGCTCGGCGTGGTGGCCTTGCAGGAGGACAACATCCTCGACGCGATGCTCGCGGCGCGGCCGGATACGGCGGCGGACGCGCAGGATGACCGGTACGCGGCGCTCGCACCCGAGCCGCGGCGGCTTGCCTTCCTCGACCGCATGGCGGCGGACAGCCGCGATGTCGGGCTGAACCACACGGCAGGCCTGTCGCCGCCGCAGCAGGCGATGATGACGCTCTTCGCCCTGTCCGAGCTGATGGACCGCGAGGGCGCCTATCGCGCGGCATGCCGCGCGATCCTCCGCCGGCGCTCCGGCGCGCTGCTGCACGCGCTCGGCATCGACGGGCAGCCGAACCCGCTGTTCGACCACTACTACGGCCTGATCGACCTCGGATACTGGCTGCGGACGCATCTCGGCGAGGAGGTCGCCGCCTGGGTGACGCGCAACGTGCATCCGCTCGATCTCGTCTTCCGCCTCGCGGAGCGGCACGGCATCGTGCTGCTGGACGGTGGCGGCTTCCACGCGCCGGGGTGGTCCGCGCGCGTCTCCTTCGCCAACCTGCCGGACGCCGCCTATGAGGAGATCGGCCGCGCCATACGCGCCATCGCCGAGGACTATGCCCACGAGGCGGCGGCCAGGCACCGGGAATGAGCACGGGCATGGCCTCCGGGACGGATGACGGAGCAGCGCAACCGGCGTCGCCGCAGACGCCGCGAGGGCTGCCCACGGGTGCTCTCTGCCGGCCGGCCGACCTGTCCCTGCTCGAATTCGCGACCAGCGCCGAGCTCGAGCCGCTGGGCGGGCTGGAAGTGCAGGAACGCGCCGATGCTGCGATCCGCCTCGGCACCGGCATCGCCGCGCGCGGCTTCAACATCTTCGCCATCGGCCGCACCGGCGCGCGCATCGCCGACGCCATCCGCCCGCTGCTGGACGAGGCCGCGCGTCGCAGGCCCGCTCCGCACGACTGGGTGTACGTCAACAATTTCGCCGCGCCGCACCAGCCGATCGCGATCGCCCTGCCGCCGGCCCGTGCGCCGGCGCTTGATGCGGCGGCGGCGGAGATGATCGACGACTTGCGCACCGCGCTGCCCGCGATGTTCGAGAGCGAGGAGTTCCAGCGCCGCCGCAGCGCCGTCGAGGCCCGGTTCCACGGCGAGGCGGAGCGCGCCTTCGAGAGCCTTGGCGAGAAGGCGACGGCGCTCGGCGTGGCGATCATCCGCACGCCGATGGGTTTCGCGGTGGCGCCGCTGAAGGACGGCAAGGTGGTGCCGCCGGAGGAGTTCAACGCCTGGCCAGCCGAACGCCAGCAGCAGGTGCGCGGCGTCGTCGAGCAGATCGAGAAGGAGCTGGAGAGCACGCTGCGCGCCGTTCCGCGCATCGAGAAGGAGCGACGCGACGCCGTTCGGGCGCTGCAGCGCGAGACCGCGGTGGTGGTGATCGACCAGGCGGTCTCGGCGGCCGCCGCGCCCTTCGCCGACCTGCCGCGCGTCGCCGCGCATTTCGAGGCGGTACGGGCGGACCTGCTGGAGAATTTCGCGCTGTTCCTCGATGGCGAGGACGGCAAGGCCGAGCCGCCGCTGGCCGCCCTGACGATGGGCTCGCCCTTCGACCGCTACGACGTCAACGTGCTGGTGACCCAGCCGGAGGGAAGCGGGGAGCGCGCGCCGGTCGTCGAGGAACTGCATCCGACGCTCGGCAACCTGCTCGGACGCATCGAGCACCTGCCGGTCCAGGGCGCGCTGGTCACGAACTTCCGCATGGTGCGTGCCGGTTCGCTGCATCGGGCGAATGGCGGCACGCTGGTCATCGACGCCCGCGCGCTGCTGACCGAGCCGTTCAGCTGGGCCGCGCTGAAGCGAGCCCTCGCGCAGGGGCGCATCGTGATCGAGGACGTCGCCCGCTTCGTAGGGCTGACGACCACGCTCTCGCTGGAGCCGGAGCCGATCCCGCTGGACTGCAAGGTCGTGCTGGTGGGCGACCGGCTGCTCTACCACCTGCTCGCGGCCTTCGATCCGGAACTGGAGCGCCACTTCAAGGTGCTGGCCGACTTCGACGATGCGATCGCGCGCACGCCGGAAAGCGAGGCGCTGCTCGCGCGGCTGGTCGCCACGCTGGTCCGCCAGGAGGGGCTGCCGCCGCTCGAGCGCGCGGCCATCGGGCGCGTCGTCGAGCAGGCGTCGCGGCTGGCCGAGGATTCCGACAGGCTCACCCTGCTGCATGAGGCGCTGCGCGACCTGGTGGTGGAGGGCGCGCATCTGTCGAAGCTTGCCGGCCGCGACCTGGTCTCGCGCGACGACATCGAGCAGGCCATCGCGGCCCAGCGACACCGCGGCAGCCGGCTGCGCGAGCTTTCGCAGGCGGCGATGCGGCGCGGCATTGCGCTGATCGACACATCCGGCAGCCGCATCGGCCAGGTGAACGGCCTCAGCGTGCTCGCGCTCGGCAGCCAGGTGTTCGGGCGCCCGAGCCGCATCACCGCGCGGGTGCGGCCTGGCACCGGGCGCATCATCGACATCGAGCGCGAGGTCGAGCTCGGCGGCCCGCTGCACTCCAAGGGCGTGCTGATCCTCGCGGGCCTGATCGCCGGGCGCTATGCGCTGCAGGCCCCCATCGCGCTGCATGCCAGTCTGGTGTTCGAGCAGTCCTACGGCGGCGTGGAGGGCGACAGCGCCTCGGCGGCCGAGCTGGTCGCGCTGCTCTCCGCGCTGGCGGAACTGCCGGTGCGGCAGGACCTGGCGATCACCGGCTCGATCAACCAGCATGGCGACATCCAGGCGATCGGCGGCGTCAACGACAAGATCGAGGGCTTCTTCGAGCTTTGCGCCGCGCGCGGCCTTACCGGCACGCAGGGCGTGCTGGTGCCTGAGGCCAATGTGCAGCACCTGATGCTGGACCGCGATGTGGTGGCGGCCTGCGGCGCCGGCCGCTTCGCCATCCATGCCGTGCGAGCCATCGACGAGGCCGCGGCGCTGCTGCTCGGGCGGGAGGCGGGGATGCGCGGTGCGGATGGCGCCTTCCCCGAAAGCAGCATCAACGCGCTGGTCGAGCGCCGGCTCGGCGCCTTCGCCGAACAGCGCCGCGCCATGCTTGGCGGCGAGGAGCATGGGCGCGAGGACCGGCGATGAGCGTCGCATCCGGCGGGGCGGGCGGCACCACGGAGGGGCGGGCGCGGCTGCTGCTCGACCTCTGCCACATGGCGCCCCATGCGGATGCCATCGGCGCGGCAGCCGAGCTGGCGCGGCTGCTCAGGCGCGACCTCCTCGGCATCTATGTCGAGGATGAGGCCGCGCAGCATCTCGCGCGCCTGCCCTTCGCGCGAGAGCTGCGGCTGCCGTCCCGAGCCTGGTCGGCACTCGACCCGGCGCGGCTCGATGCCGAGTTCCGCGGCGCGGCGGGAGAGCTGCGCGCGATGCTGCTGCAGCACGCCTCCCGCTTCGACGTGCGGAGCGAGTTCCATTCGGTGCGCGCGGATCCGGCGGGATACGTCGCGGAGCTGTGCGGCGCGGCGGACATCGTGGCGCTCGCGACCCCGCGGGATGCCTCCGCGCGCCTCGTCGGCAGCTTCGCCGCCGCCTGGAACGCCGCGATCGGATCGCAGGCGAAGGCCTTGCTGCTGCCGGCGCGGCTGGCACGGCGCCGCGGCCCGGTCGCCACGGTTCTGGCCTCCGGCGCCGAGCCGCGGGGCCGGGCGGCCGCCCCCCCTGGGGCGGCGCCCCGGGCGGAAAAGGGGGGGCGCGCGCCGGACCCGGCGCGGGGGCCGGGCCCCCCGGGGCCGGCCCCCCGGGGCCGCGCGGGGGGGCGGGGCGGCGGCCGCGCTTGCGGCGGCGACCGGCGAGGATCTGGTCGTGCTCGCGCAGGATGTGGCCGCGGCCTCGCGATCGCTGGAGGAAGCGAGCCGATCCGTCGGTCTCGGGGAGCGGCGGCTCTTCGTACGCGGACTGGACGAGCCGAGCGCGGAGGCGCTGCTGCGCGCGCTGAGCGGCGTGGGCGAGCGGCTGGTGATGCTGGATCGCGGTTTCGCGCGCGGCGCCGAGTGGCCGGAAGCGACGAGGCTGTCCGAAGCGCTCGGCGTGCCGCTGCTCTTCGACTAGATCAGGGACCCGCTACCGGAAGCGCCGCAATGCCATGGCCTGGCGGATGCGCCGCTCCGCCAGCGCCACCGCAGCCGCACGCGGCGTGGTCCGGCCCGAGGCCGCCTCGTCCAGCACCTCCGCGGTGTTGCGCCGGATCCGCTCGACGATGCGGGCCAGCGCCTCCGTCTCGCTGCCGCCGGCGTATTCGACCGCGGCGCAGATCACGCCGCCGGCATTGGCGATGAAGTCGGGCAGCACGAGGACGCCGCGCCCGTGCAGCGCCAGCTCGGCCTCCGGCGTGAAGGGGATGTTGGCCCCCTGCGCCACCAGCCGCGTGTCGAGCAGGCCCACATTCTCCGCCCGCACCACATCCGGCCGCGCCGCCGGGATCCAGATGTCGCAGGGCACGGAGAGGAGATCGTCGGGCGGGCCCTTCCGCCCTTGGCCGTGGTCGCGCAGCGCGCCGCCTTCACGCTTCAGGCGGGAAAGCGCGGCGACGTCGAGGCCGGAGGGATCGGCGACGCTGCCGGTGCTGTCGCTCGCCCCCACCAGCACGGCCCCGCGCGCGACCAGTTCGCGGGCGGCATGCCGCCCGACCGCACCGAAGCCCTGCACGGCGACCCGCGCGCCGCGCAGCTCGAGCCCGATGCGCGCGGCCGCCACCTCGATCGCCGCGGCCAGGCCGATCCCGGTCGCCCCGATCTCGTCCAGCGGAATGCCGCCGAGCACACGCGGCAGGCCGACGGCACGGCCCATCTCGTCGCGCACCCAGGCCATGCAGATCTCGTCGGTGCCCATGTCGGGACCGGGGATGTAGGCGTCCAGGCTGCGGATCGCACGCGCGAAGCCGCGCACAAGCGCTTCCTTCGCCGCCTTCGGCTGCCGCGGATCGGCGATGATCACGGCCTTGCCCCCGCCATGCGGCAGGCCGGCCGCGGCGTTCTTCAACGTCATGGCGCGGGCGAGGCGGAAGGCTTCCGCCGCATCGGCATCGGCAGCCATGCGGACGCCGCCGATCGACGGGCCGCAGGCCGTGTTGTCCACCGCCACCACGGCGCGCAGGCCGAGCGCGGCGTGGTGGATATGGACCACTGCCTCCGGCCCCAGCTCGTCGGCGAAGCTGAACGGATCGGTCATGCCGGCGCGCTCTCCCTGCGTCGCGTCATCTCGCCGTTACCAGGTCGGCGATGACGGCTTCGAGGAACCGCACCGCCTCCGCGCCGGTGACGGCGCGATGGTCGAAGGTAAGGGACAGCGGCAGCAGCCGGCGGATCGCGATCTGTCCCGCGTGCACGGCCGGCCGTGCCGCGATGCGCCCGGCGCCGAGGATCGCGACCTGCGGCGGCAGGATGCTGAGCGCGGCATAGCGCCCGCCCAGCGCGCCGAAGTTGGAAAGGCTGATGGTGGCGCCGCGCAGCTCGCCTGCCGGCAGCGAGCGCTCGGCCAGTCCGCGCTTCAGCCGGTCGAAGTCGCTGCGCAAATCGGCCATGGAACGGCGCGCGGCGTCGCGCAGCACAGGCACGAAGAGCCCGGCCTCGGTCTCGACGGCGACGCCGAGGGCGACCTCCGCATGAAGCCGGCGGGCCTCCGCCCTGCCGTCGAACCAGGCGTTGAGCTCGGGCGCCGCGCGACAGCCCGCGATCACGGCGCGGGCCAGCCGCATCGTGTGGTCCGCATCCGGCGGCCAGTTCTCGACATCGGCATCGTCGCAGAGCGTCGCCGGCGCCACCTCGTCGCGGCTGCGCGCCATGTTGCGCGCCATGGCGAGGCGGACGCCGGAGAGCGGCACGAAGCCGACCGGGCCTGCGCCGGCCCGTGCCGCGGCGGCCTCGACATCGCCGCGCGTGATCGTCCCGCCCGGCCCGCTTCCGGCGATGCCATTCAGATCCACGCCGAGCCGCGCGGCCAGCGCGCGCGCGGCCGGCATCGCGGCCGGCATCGCGGCCGGCGCACGGTCGCGCGGCTGCGGCGGCGCTGCCGGGGGGGCGGGCGGCGCCAGGCCCCCCGGCGGGCGCCCCCCCCCCCCCCCCCCCCCCACC
>NZ_JBWXTD010000005.1:698175-702481 GCF_056682175.1 Falsiroseomonas sp. RANM36 | reverse complement strand
GCCCGGGCGGCGGGGGGGGGGGGGGGCGGCGGGGGGGGGGGGCGGCGCCGGCGCCGCCTCGGGCAGCGCGCCGACGACGGCACCCGCATCGGCCGCCGCGACATCGGCGAATTCGACGAGGGCCTCGCCCACGCGGAGGCGCGCGCCCGCGGCGGCGCAAAGGCGCGCGATGCGGCCCGCCTGCGGCGATGGCACCTCGACCACCGCCTTCTCCGTCTCCACCGAGACCAGCGGCTGGTCGGCGACGACATGGTCGCCGGCAGCCACATGCCAGGCGACGATCTCCGCCTCCTGCAGGCCCTCGCCGAGATCTGGCAGCCGGAAGACGCTCATGACCAGGCCATCGCACGCCGCACCGCCGCGGCGATCCGCGCTGCATCGGGCAGGTAGGTCTTCTCCAGGCGCGGCAGCGGCATCACCGTGTCCCAGCCGGCGACGCGCTGCACCGGCGCACGCAGCGCGGCCAGCCGGCGCTCGGCCACCCGGGCGGCGACCTCCGCGGCGACGCCGCAGGTCAGCGGCGCCTCCTGCGCGATCACCAGGCGGCCGGTCCGGCCGACCGAGGCGAGCAGCGTCGCCTCGTCGAGCGGCTTGATCGTCGCGAGGTCCAGCACCTCGCAGCCGATGCCCTCCGTCGCCAGGATCTCCGCCGCCGCCAGCGCTTCCGGCACCAGGCCGCCCCAGGCGACGAGGGTGGCGTCGGGGCCCTCGCGCAGGATGCGGCAGCTGTCGAGCGGCAGCGCCACGCCGTCGTCGGCCACCGCCTCGCGCGTCGCGCGATAGAGGCGCGTGGGCTCGAGGAAGATCACCGGGTCGGGATCGCGGATGGCGGCGAGCAGCAGCCCGTAGGCCTGCGCCGGGGAGGAGGGCATCACGACGCGCAGGCCAGGGACATGCGCGAAGATCGCCTCCGGACTTTCGGAATGGTGCTCGACCGCGCGGATGCCGCCGCCGCTCGGCGAGCGGATGACCAGCGGGCAGGTGAGGCGCCCGCGCGTGCGGTTGCGCAGCCGCGCGGCGTGGTTCAGCACCTGGTCGAGGGCGGCGTAGAGGAAGCCGGTGAACTGGATCTCCAGCACCGGCCGCATGCCTTGCGCGGCAAGGCCTATGGCGAGCCCGGCCAGCCCCGCCTCGGCCAGCGGCGTGTCGAGCACGCGGCGCTCGCCGAAGCGCGCCAGCAGGCCCTCGGTGGCGCGGAACACGCCGCCATCCGCGCCGACATCCTCGCCGAGCACGATGACGGCGGGATCCTCCGCCATCGCGCGCGCCATGGCGGCGTTGACCGCCTGCACCAGGGTCAGCTCCGTCGCGGTCATGGCGTCGCCGCCTCCGCCGCCTGGCGGCGCAACTCTTGCGGCATCGTGGCGTAGGCGTGGGCGAAGATCGTCGCGTCCGGCTGCGGCGGCGTGGCGAGCCAGGCCGCCGCCTCGCGCTCGACCTCCTCCCGGCAGGCGTCCAGCAGCGCCTCCTCCGCCTGCTTCGACCAGGCGCCGGCGGCGTGCAGATGCGCGCGCAGGCGCAGCAGCGGTTCCTCGGGCCAATGCGCGGAGACCTCCGCATCGTTCCGGTAGCGGCTGGCATCGTCGGCGGTGGTGTGGTCGCAGAGCCGGTAGGTCAGCGCCTCGATCAGCCGCGGCCCGCCGCCGCCCCGCGCGCGATCCAGTGCCTCGGCGACGGCGTCACGCACGGCAATCACGTCGTTGCCGTCCACCTGCTCGCCCTCGATGCCCGCGGCGATCGCCTTCTGCGCCAGCGTCGCCGCCGCGGTCTGGCGAGCGCGCGGGACGGAGATCGCCCACTGGTTGTTGCTGACCACCATGACCAGCGGCAACCGCCAGACGCCGGCGAAGACCAGCGCCTCCGCCACGTCGCCCTTGGAGGTCGCGCCGTCGCCGAGAACGCAAACGGCGCATCGCGGCTCGCCGCGCAGGCGGAAGGCGAGCGCGACCCCGGCGGCGTGCGGCGCGTGGCTGCCGACCGGAACGGAGACGGGGAAATCCTGGCGCGGCCCGGCGAAATCGCTGCCGCGTTCGTCGCCGCCCCAGTAGAGGAAGAGCTCGCGCATCGTCACGCCGCGCCAGAGCTGTGCGCCGTGCTCGCGGAAGGCCGGCAGCAGCACGTCCTGCTCACGCATTGCCGCGGCGAGGCCGACGCCGACCGCCTCCTGCCCGAGCGAGGAGGCATAGGTGCCGAGCCGACCGGTGCGCTGCAACGCGACGGCCTTCTGGTCGAAGGCGCGTGTGCGCACCATTGCGCGATAGAGCGGGATGAGCGCGGCTGGCGCTGCCCAGTCGGGCAGCGGCCCGAGGGAACTGCCATCCCTGTCCAGGTGGCGCCGCAGGGTCACCGAGAACTGCGCGACGGTCGTGGTCACCACGGGCGTCCCCTCCTCCGCACTGCCGGAGCAGCAAGGGCAGACGCGGAGCTTAGTGCCGAAGCAAGGCTCCCTCCGCCTTGACCTCCGTCAAGCCCAGGGAAGCGGGACCGGATGGCCGGCCATGTCGCGACCCGTCGCGCGGCGATGCGATAAACCCGCTCGGCTTGATCCACCGCAATGCGTCGCCGCATGGCGAACGATCAAGTGCTGCCAAGCGATAAGCACACGCGGACGTGCAATGCATCAGCCTGCAATCGTGTCACCGCCGCGCTGCCTCCGCGCGGCTGTCCGACAGCGGTGCATCGGCAGCGGTGGCTCCTTCGGCGGCGGCGAGATGATCGAGCGGATCGAAGTCTCGTCCATCAACTCGCCAGCATGGGCATGGTTCGAGGCGATGGCGTGCGCATCGCAGCAAGCCGCGTCGAGAGATGCCAAACCGGGGGCAACGGCGGAGCTGGCGGAGGCCGCATGATGGATGGGATCGCTTTCCTGCGCGCCTTCGACCTCGCGGCCGGGTGGCTCGGTGCCCGCCGGCTCGCCGCCCGCGACCGCTGGAGCCGCGAGCGGTTGCTCGCCCACCAGCGCGCCGCCTTCGCGGCCATGGTGCGCCATGCCGGCGCCGCCTCGCCCTTCTATGCGCAGCACTACCGCGGCCTCGATTTCGACGGCGAGATCGATCCGACGCAGCTGCCGATCACCAGCAAGCGCCTGCTGATGGAGAACCTCGAACGGGTGGTGACCGATCCGCGCCTGACGCGCGCCATGCTCGACCGGCATCTCGCGGAGGCGCGCGGGGACGGGATGCTGCTCGGCACCTACCGCATCGTGGCCTCGGCCGGCACCTCCGGCCTGCGCGGCATCTTCGTCTATGACCGCGCGGCCTGGCGCGTCGTGCTCGCCAATACGCTGCGCTGGCAGGCCTTCGCCGGCATCGCGCCCAGCCTGACGCGCCGCGTGCGGATCTGCTCGATCGGCGCGGACAACCCGATGCACGTCACCAGCCGCCTCCCGACGAGCAGCGATGTCGGCCTGTTCAGGCTGATGCCCCTGCAGGCGACGGAACCCGTGGCGAAGCTGGTCGCGGCGCTGCACGACTTCCGCCCCGACGTGCTTGCCCCCTACCCCTCCGTCGCCGCGCTGCTGGCGCGCGAGCAGATCGCGGGCCGGCTTTCCATCGCGCCGCGCGTCGTCGTCACCCATTCCGAACTGCTCACGCCGGAGATGGCGCGGCTGATCGAGCAGGCCTGGGGCAGCAGGCCCTTCAACCACTACGGCATGACGGAGGAGCCGCATGTCGCCGGCGATTGCCCCGTCCATGCCGGCCTGCATGTCTTCGAGGACACCTCGATGATCGAGGTGGTGGACGACGACTACCGCCCGGTTCCGGATGGCGGCATGGGCACGCGCTACCTGCTGACGAACCTCTACAACCGCGCGCAGCCGCTGATCCGCTACGAGATCACCGACATGCTGTGCAAATCGCCCGCCCTCTGCCCCTGCGGCCGGCCCTTCGCGCTGCTTTCCTCGATCGGCGGCCGCGCCGAGGACATGCTGCGTCTGCCGCGCGCCGACGGGCAGCCGGGCACGGTCACGGTCACGCCGATGGTCATCGGGCTGGCCGTCGAGGCCTTCATCGGCGTGCACGAATTCGCGGTGGAGCACGACGCGCAGGGTATCCGCATGCGCCTCGTCGTGCCGGAGGAGGCCGATCGCCGGCGCATCCTCGGCGAACTGCCGGCGCGCATCGTCGCCGACCTGGCGCGGCACGGCGCCGCGGCGCCGCCGATCGCCGTCGAGTTCATCGCGCAGCTTCCCCGCACCGAGCAGCCGATGGGCAAGATCGCCGTCGTCGCGCGCCGCAAGGCGGCCGCGGGCGGGCGCCGACCCGCAAGCGCGGCGCGACCTGGCCGGCGACCCGGCGGTGACGAT
>NZ_JBWXTD010000005.1:691606-698075 GCF_056682175.1 Falsiroseomonas sp. RANM36 | reverse complement strand
GGGGGGGGGGGGGGGGGGGGGGGGGGGGGGGGGGGGGGGGGGGGGGGGGGGGGGCGGGGCGGGGGGGGGGGGGGGGGGGCGGGGGCGCCCCCCCCCCCCGCCCGCAACGAGGCCGATCCGCTCGCCGCGATGGATTGGACCAACCTTTGGGCGCTGGCCGTGAATGAGGAGAATGCCGCGGGCGGGCGCGTGGTGACCGCACCCACCAACGGCGCCGCGGGCATCGTGCCGGCCGTACTGCACCACTACGAGCGCTTCGTGCCGGGCGCGAACCCCGCCCGCATCGAGGACTACTTCCTCGCCGCCGCCGCGATCGGCGCGATCATCAAGCGCAACGCCTCGATCTCCGGCGCCGAGGTGGGCTGCCAGGGCGAGGTCGGGTCGGCCTGCGCCATGGCCGCCGCCGGCCTCGCTGCCGCGCTCGGCGGGAGCAATGCGCAGGTCGAGAACGCCGCCGAGATCGCGCTGGAGCACAATCTCGGCCTGACCTGCGATCCAGTGGCGGGATTGGTCCAGGTGCCCTGCATCGAGCGGAATGCGATCGGTGCCGTGAAGGCGATCAATGCCGCCCGGCTCGCGCTGCATGGCGACGGCCGACACCTGGTCTCGCTCGACCAGGTTGTCGCGACGATGCGCCAGACGGGCCTCGACATGTCGCACAAATACAAGGAGACCTCGCTCGGCGGGCTCGCGGTCAACGTGATCGAGTGCTGAGCGGGCGCATTGGATCTGCGCCGACGAGGAGGTCGAGGTCTTCATCGTCTCGCCGACCACCCCGCGCGACCGTGTATTGGTAGGGCTCGGCGCTCGTCGGGAAGCGGCATGTCGATCAAGAGATCGAGGACAGGCCGGTAGACCAGCAATGCGCTCCGCCCCCACGATGCGCCCTCAGGCGCCTTCCGCACGGGCCAGGCACCGGGCCTGATCCCGTGCCCGGGCCAGGTCGGCGAAGCGGGATGCGGCTTCGCAGAACAACGCTCTGGCCTGTTCCCGCCTGCCCTGGGCCAGCCGGTGAACGCCGCGAGCCTCCCAGACCGAGGCGACCCAGGGACCGCCCTGCCACATGCCTGCAATCCGCTCCGCCGCGTCGATCCGGCATGCCGCCTCGTCGACATCGCCAGCCTCGGCCAGTGCGATCGAGGAGGCGATACGGAAGCCCATGGAGCAGGGCTGACAGGTGGTGCGCTCAAGAACCAGCCGATCGCCCTGGCGAATCGCCTCCTCCCTCTGCTCGGCAGCCGACGCCGCCTCCACGGCGAGCGCGGCATAGCGGATCAGCAGATGCGGCGTGAGCCAGGTCCGCTCGGCGATGCTCAGGCCCTTCTGCAGCAGCCGTCCGGCACGCCATTTCTGGCCACGGGCCAATGCGACCTCGGCGATCCGATGCAGAGCCAATGCACGGCCTACCGGCGCCTCCGCTTCAGCGTGCAGTTCGTCTGCGCGGGTCAACAGCGCATCTGCGGCCTCCAGGCGTCCGGAAAACAACTCCGCCTTGCCGAGGATGAGGGTCGCCAGCGCGCGGCCGTGCGTCGACCCGGCATCCTCCGCGATCGCAAGCAGTTCCTCGGCGAGTCGTGCCATCTCCGCATGACCGCGCGCATTGCAGAGGCAGAACTCGGCCAGGCAGAGGTGCCCGTCGAAGACGCTTCCTGCTCCGGGATCCTTCTGGCGGGCCCAAGTGATGAACTCGGAGCGGAACAGGCTTTGCCATTGCCCTTGCATGTGAGCGACAAGGCCGACCAACGCGCTCGCCTCGCCGATCTCACGGGCGAGGTTGCTCGCCAGGGCCAGGCGGCGCGCTTCCTCGGCGCTTCTCTGCGCAGCGCCGAAGTCGCCGCTGTGCAGGTGAATGGTCCCCCAGGCCATGAGACCGCGCACATGGTCCGCGATGCCGGGCGGCTCGGGCGCCTCCAGGGTGATCGCCTTCTCGTAGAGCCGCACGGTCGCCGCGGAAGGGCCGAGGCCCATGTCGATGCGCAGCCGCTCGCGCAGGCGCTGGAACTGGCGAATGGCCTCGTCGCGGTCGCCCTTCGCCAGGGCTGCTTCCATCAAGGCGCGGACGGCCGCCTCGTCCGTGGGGCTGACGTCGACGAGACGCTGCCACAACCCGGCACGACGCAGCAGTTGCAGATGGAGTTGCTGCAGCCGTTCGCGCGCCGTCTCCGCCCACTCCGCATAGCGATCATCCGGCAGCAACTCGCCACCATAGCTGTCCGCCGCGCGCGCGCAGGCATCGGCATCGCCGTCCCGCAACGCGGCCCGTGCCTCGGCCTCGAAAACCTCGGCATCGATGATCCGCTCGGCCTTCGGGCCAAGGGCGATCAGCTCGGCATCCCCGCCGATCACCTCGTGCTCGCCAAGTGTCCGCCGCGCGAAGTGGACCGCCTTGCGCAGGTTCGCCGCGGCGGCGTCCGGCGCGAGATCGGGCCAGAGCGCCTCCATCACCTGCTCACGATGGAGACGACAACGCGGCGCGAGTGCCAGCAGCTTGATCAGCGCCGCGCTGCGGGACCGGCGCCACTCCTGCTCGGCTGTCTGTCGCCCGTCCACCGAGATGCGAAAGCCACCCAGGAGCGTGACTTCAAGGCGCATGGGCTCGTTCCTCCCTCGGCGCCATCCTGCCGCGAACCCGCAACGACGGGTATCCCATCACGGCAAGGTATGGATCGGGGAACGGTGGAGGAACGGCGGGAGGGCACCATCGCCGCACTGCCACCCAGGAAAGGATCCATCCCATGTCACTCCGCATCGGCGACCTGGCCCCCGATTTCGAAGCCGAGACGACTCATGGCCGACTGCGTTTCCATGAATGGCTCGGAGATGCCTGGGGCGTGCTGTTCTCCCACCCCAAGGACTTCACCCCGGTCTGCACGACCGAGCTCGGCACCGTGGCGCGGCTGAAGCCGGAATTCGACCGGCGCAACGTCAAGGTCATCGGGCTCAGCGTCGATCCCGTGACCAAGCACGCGATCTGGGCCAAGGACATCGAGGAGACCCAGGGTCACGCACCGAACTTCCCCATGATCGGCGACCCGACGCTGGCCGTCTCGAAGCTCTACGACATGCTGCCGGCGGCGGCCGGCGACACGGCGGAGGGACGCACGGCGGCCGACAACCAGACGGTCCGCAATGTGTATGTGATCGGGCCGGACAAGAAGGTGCGGCTGGTCATCGTCTACCCCATGACCACCGGTCGCAACTTCGACGAGCTGCTGCGGGTGATCGACTCCATGCAGCTCACGGCGCGGCACAAGGTGGCGACGCCGGCGAACTGGGCACAGGGCGACGACGTGATCATCACGCCTGCCGTCAGCGACGACGAGGCGGAGCGCCTGTTCCCGGGCTACAGCACCTTGAAGCCCTATCTCCGCACCACCCGCCAGCCGCTCTGAAGCGTCCCGCAAAGAGGAGCATGGACCGATGATCTTCCGCCAACTCTTCGACGCCACGTCGAGCACCTACACCTACCTGCTGGCGAGCCGGCGCGGCGGGGAGGCGCTGATCATCGACCCCGTGCTGGAGCGCGTCGACCGCTACCTCAAGCTGATCGAGGAACTCGATCTCAAGCTGGTCAAGGCGGTGGACACGCATCTGCACGCCGACCACATCACCGGCCTCGGCGCGCTGCGCGACCACACGAAGTGCATCACCGTGATGGGGGAGCAGTCCGGCGTGGACGTGGTGTCCATGCGCGTCGCCGACGGCGACCGGCTCGACATCGAGGGGCTGTCGCTCGGGGTGATCTACACGCCCGGCCACACCGACGACAGCTACTGCTTCACCCTGGCCGACCGCGTCTTCACCGGCGACACGCTGCTGATCCGCGGCACCGGGCGGACGGATTTCCAGAACGGCAGCGCGCGCGCCCAGTACGAGAGCATCTTCAATCGCCTGCTCAAGCTGCCGGACGACACGCTGGTGTACCCGGCGCACGACTACAAGGGCGACAGTGTCAGCACGATCGCCGAGGAGAGGGCGCACAATCCGCGCCTCAGAGTGAAGTCGGTCGAGGAATACGAGGCGCTGATGGCCGGGCTGAAGCTCTCCAATCCGAAGATGATGGATGTCGCCGTGCCGGCCAACATGCGTCAGGGATTGCATCAGGCGGAGGTGGCCCGGCGCGGCTGGGCGGTCGACGCGGGGACCGCCATGGGGCTGCTCGGACAGGCCGACATCGCCTTCATCGACCTCCGCGAGCGAGCCGAGCGCGAGCGCCACGGCGTCCTCCCCGGCGCACTGCACGTCCCGTATTCCAGCCTGGCCGAGACCATGGCGCCGGGCGGCCTGCTGCACGAACTCGCCACCACGACGGGCAAGCGTCTGGTGTTCTTCTGCGCCTTCGGCGAACGCTCCGCCATGTCGGTCCAAGCGGCACAGGATGCCGGCCTTCACGCCGCTTCGCATGTTGAGGGCGGCATGGATGCATGGAAGAAAGCCGGGGGCTTGCTGGCGTAAGGCGCTTCCGACTCCGCAGCGACAATGCTGGGCAACGGTGCGGAGTCGATCGGCTTGCCGCCACCGTTTGCAGGCCGAGCCCATGCGGACCCCGCACGGGTCATCTTCCCCCGCCGCTCCCGCGCGTCCAGCTTCGGCTGCGGCGGCTGGCCGTGTGCCGCCCGGCGTCGGCCGCCACATCGGCATGGCATGCGCGGTCGGTCGCGGCGCGGCGGCGGGGCGGGCGGCGGTGCCGGCCTGCTACCCTCAAGGTCCAGAGATTCTGCCGGGGCTGGAGACGGCATTCGGCCTCTCGTTCCGTCGTCGCCCCCTGAAGGTCTGCGCGCAAATGCCGGCCAGACGGGCGCTTCCACGCTGTCCGGACAGCAATGGAGAAAAGTCGGGGAACAAATTTTCCGGCAGCGACGCGTGTGGCGGGCAGACCGTGTGCGTGTCCCAACGAACGTCGAACGGCCGAGAAGGGCGGCCCGGGTTCCGCCAGAAAGCGGCCGCGCAGGAAGCGGAGGACTGCCCCCCCCCGGGGGGCGGGGGCGCGGCCCCAACAGACGCCAATACGCCCCCCCCGGCGGGTTCAGGCGCTTGCGTCAGACCACCACGATCTCCGCCCCCGACCAGTTCCTGAGGCCGGCGAGGTTGGCGATCAGCACCGGGCCGGCGGCATCAGTGCCGTCCTCGTCCCACCACAGCGTGAAGTCGTTGGTGTCGTAGACGAACTGCCCGAGCACCCCGGCCGGCGCCCCTGCCGTGTTGGCGACGTAGCGGCCGGTCGCGACGAGGTCGGTGCCGACGGCCAAGCCGAAACCCGTACCGGAAACCTGGATGGTGTCGTCCAGGCCGCGATAGGCGAGGATGCGGTCGCCGCCCTCCTCCGGCGCGCCGTAGAAGAACACGTCCGCACCGCGCTCTCCGTTCAGCGTGTCGGCACCAAGCCCGCCGCGCAGCGTGTCGTTGCCGTCGCGCCCGGAGAGCTGGTCGTTGCCCTCGAGGCCGTCGAGCAGGTTGGCGCCGCTGTTGCCGCTGATGACGTTGGCGCCGGTGTTGCCAGTGCCGTTCACCGCGGCGAGGCCGCCGAGCGTGAGGTTCTCCACCTCCTCGGCCAGCGTCCAGCTGATCGTGGAGCGGACGATGTCGGTGCCGCCGTCGGGCGCCTCGCTGATGAGGTCGCCGGCCGTCACGCCGTCATAGACGTCATTGCCGGCGCCGCCGACCAGCAGGTCGATGCCGTCGCCGCCGATCAGCGTATCGGCGTCCTCGCCACCGTAGAGAATGTCGGCTCCGCTGCCACCGACCAGCCTGTCGCGGCCGGAGCCGCCATCGAGCAGGTCGTTGCCCGTGCTGCCCTGCACGACTTCGTTGCCACCATCGCCGAACAGGCTGTCGTCGCCCGCGAGGCCGCTGATGGTGTCATTGTCCGCACCGCCAACGATGCTGTTGGCGCCGCCGTTGCCGGTCAGGATCAGCCCGGCGGTGACCGGCAGCAGGTCCAGTTGCGCCGCCGCGGCCACCGTGGTCGTCCCGTCGCTGACCTGGTAGGTGAAGTCAACGAAGCTGTCGTCGTCCACCGCGCCGCGGAAGCTCCAGCCGCCGCCCGTCAGCGGCGTCAGCGTACCGGAGGACGCGACGAGGTTCAGCACCGTCAGCCCGTCATCGTCCGGATCGCTCCAGCCGGCCAGGAGATCCGCGACGTTGATGGTGGTGAGGAAGTCCTCGGCGACCGGCGACAGCGCGATCAGCGCCGGGCCGATCGGCGCATCCTGCACCGGCAGGAGGTCCATCGTCGCGCTGCCGGGCACGGTCGCCGCGCCGTCGGTCACCAGGTAGGTGAAGCCGGCCGCGCCGTCGTCATCCTGCGCCGCCTGGTAGCTCCAGCGCCCCGCGTCGATCTGCGTCAGCGTGCCCGCGCCGGCGACGAGTGTCAATCGGCACACAAACGGGACCCCGGATCGGCGTGCAAAAGGGACCCCCTTTTGGTGTGCATGGACGCGCCCGGGTTGGCCGGTGCGGAGCCGTAGGC
>NZ_JBWXTD010000005.1:676572-691506 GCF_056682175.1 Falsiroseomonas sp. RANM36 | reverse complement strand
ATCCGGCGCCGTCGCGCCCGCCTGGTGCTCCTTCAGCACCCCAATGATCTGCTCCTGCGTGAACCTCGATCGCTTCATCATCCGTCTCCCTTCGACGGACTCTAGCTCAGGCCGGGGACATCCAAGGGGGCAGGGTCAAGGGCAACGTGGTGTCCAAGGGGGTGAACGAGTTCATCATCCCCAACTACAAGCAGACCTGGGGCAACGTCCGGAAGATTGCCGACGCGCCAGAGAGCGTGCGGCACCTGACCTTCAAGACGCAGGAGTACAGCCGGCCCTGAGGCCTGGCAGGAGGGGAGCCGGACATGCGCCGGCTTTCCTCCGCGGTCTCGCGTGCCGCCGCGGCATCAGGCGGCCCCGGCGGCCTCCCGTTGCAGCGGCAGGCGAAGCGTGATCGCCCAGCACAGCGCCAGCATCGCCGCAGCACCTGCGAGGCAGGCGATCAGCCCGCCCCAGCCATAGAGCAGGCCGGACAGGAGGATGCCTGCGAAGCGTCCCGTTGCGTTGGCGGCGTAGTAGAAGCCGACATCCTCCGCCGCCTTCTCGCTGCCAGCATAGGCGAGCACGAGATAGGAGTGGACGGAGGAGTTCACCGCGAACAGCACGCCGAAGACGCAAAGGCCCACCGGCACGAACAGGTCGGGCCGAGGCACGCCGCCCAGCATCAGCGCCGCGAGTGTTGCGGGCACCGCCGCCAGGGCCAGGGACCAGGCGCGCGCCGCGGGGACTTCGGCAGAGAAGCCGTCGGCGCTGCGCCGGACCAGTGTCGGCGCGGAGGCCTGGATGGCGCCATAGCCGATGGTCCAGAGGGCGAGGAATGCGCCGACCATGGTGAAGGTCCAGCCGCTGGCATAGAGGAACACCGGCAGGCCGACCACGAACCACACGTCCCGCGCGCCGAACAGAAACACGCGTGCGGCGGCGAGAAGGTTCACGCCTTGGCTCTTGGCGAAGAACTCCTTCACCGACTTCGATGCCTTGGCCTTGCCCATCAGCGGTGGCAGGGAGATCGCTACACCCGCCAGGACCAGCAGTAGCGCCGCCGCCATGGCCCACAGTGCCCCGCGGAAGCCAAGCACCTCCAGCAGCAGCCCGCCAAGAAAGAAGCCCGCACCCTTCATTGCGTTCTTGCTGCCGGTGAAGAAGGCGACCCACTTGAACAACCGCCCGGACGCGTCGCCCGCCGTCAGCTTGATCGCACTCTTGCTTGCAGTCTTGGTCAGATCCTTCGCGACGCCGCAGACCCCCTGCGCCATGACCACCCAGGCCACCGACAACGCGGCACCCCAGTCAGGCGACACGGCGGAGAGCAGCAGAAAGCCGAGGATCTGCGTGGTCAGCCCCACGGCCAGCATGCGAGCGATACCGAACCGCGTTGCCAGCCATCCGCCGATGAGGTTGGCGCCGATCCCTGCCGCCTCGTAGAGCAGGAACAGGAAGGCCAGGGTGAAGGGGCTGTAGCCGAGCTGGAAGAAGTGCAGCAGCACCAGCATCCGCAGCGCGCCATCGCTCAGCGTGAAGCCCCAATAGGCGAGCGTCACGATGGCGTAGTTGCGCGTGCCGTGCGCCGTGGCGGCGGCGGTGCTGTTGCTCATGCGCTTAGATCCCGACGGCCTGCATGTGGCAGGCCAGGTCCACCATTCGACAGGCATAGCCCATCTCGTTGTCGTACCAGGCGTAGACCTTCAGCAGCGTGTCGTCGGTGACCATGGTGGACGGTGCATCGACGATGCTGCTGCGGGTATCGCGGGCATAGTCGGCCGAGACGAGGGGGCGCGTCTCGAAGCCCAGGATGCCGGCGAGCTGGTCGGACGCGGCGGCGCGGAACAGCTCGTTCACCTCCTCTGCGCTGGTGGGCCGCTGCATCTCGAAGACGCAATCCGTCAACGAGGCGTTCAGCACGGGGGCGCGCACGGCGTGCCCGTTCAGCTTGCCCTTCAGCTCCGGGTAGATCAGCGCGATCGCCGTCGCGCTCCCGGTGGTCGTCGGCTGGAGCGATAGCATGGCGGAGCGTGCGCGCCGCAGGTCCTTGTGGGGCGCGTCCACCACGACA
Organism: Falsiroseomonas sp. RANM36; assembly: GCF_056682175.1. Taxonomy (NCBI): domain Bacteria; kingdom Pseudomonadati; phylum Pseudomonadota; class Alphaproteobacteria; order Acetobacterales; family Roseomonadaceae; genus Falsiroseomonas; species Falsiroseomonas sp. RANM36. The sequence continues at coordinate 689,453 of NZ_JBWXTD010000005.1, read as the reverse complement.
TTGGTGTTGGTCGGGTCGTGGATGGTGGTGATCTGGCCGTGCCGGATGCCGATCGCCTCGTGCACCACCTTCACCACCGGGGCGAGACAGTTGGTGGTGCAGGAGGCCGCGGTGACGATCGGGTGGCGCGCCGGGTCGTAGAGGTGCTCGTTCACGCCGACCACCATGTTCAGCACCGTGTCGAACTTCACCGGCGCGGCGACGATCACGCGCTTCGCGCCGCGCTTCAGGTGTCCCTCCAGCGTCTCCGGCGTCAGGAACTTGCCGGTGCATTCCAGCACGACCTCCACGCCGAGCTCGCCCCAGGGGAGCTCGGCTGGGTGAGAGTGCTCGGAGATGGTCAGGCGGCGTTCGCCGATGCGGATGGTGTCCTTCCCCTCCGCCGCGATGGAGGTGCGCCAACGCCCCTGCACGCTGTCGAACTCCAGCAGGTGCGCGGTGGCCACGGCGCCGCCCTTGACCTCGTTCAGATGCACGACCTCGAGGCGGTTGCCCCGCCGCGGGTCATTCTCCGGCCGCTCTGCCGCACCCATCGCCGCGCGCAGCGCGAGCCGGCCGATGCGACCCATGCCGTTGATGCCGACCCTCATGCCCGCGCCCCCGCGGCGAGCGGCTGCGCCAACTCGTCCAAACGGGCCTTGAGCGCCATGCGGTCCAGGGCGCCGAACGGCAGGCTGGTGAAGATGCCGAGCCGGCGATGCAGCGCGGCGTAGAGCTCGTTGAGCAGTGTGGCCCGCTCAGTGGGGGTGCCGGAGAACTTCGCCGGGTCCGGCAGCGGCCAGGCCGCGGTGACATGGGTGCCCTCGAAATCCGGGCAGGCCTGGAGGTTCAGGGTGTCGCAGAGGGCAATGACGAAATCCATCCGCGGCGCGTCGGGTCCGGTGAATTCGTCCCAGGACTTCGAACGCAACCCAGACACATCGTGGCCAAGGCCCTTCAACTGGGCGAGCACCTCTGGCAGCGGACCGCTCTGCAGGGGGTCTGATCCGGCGGAGAAGGCGCGGAAGCGGCCGTCCGCCATGCCGCTCAGGATCGCCTCGGCCATGATCGATCGAGCCGAGTTGTGGGTGCAGAGGAAAAGGACATTGAAGGTCGCCGGCTCCATCTGGGCGGTCTCCCTGGAGGTGTCGAAGAGGACGTGCAGGTCGCCGCAGCGTGCCGGATCGCCGTCGCAGCAGGCATCGGCGAGGAAGGTCAGCAGGGCGCGCAGGCGGTTGACCTGGGCGGCGTAGATCAGGCTGCGCCCCTGCCGGGTCGCTGCGATCAGCCCGGCCTGGTCCAGCGCGCGGAGGTGGAAGGACAGCGTCGAGGGCGGCACGCCGAGCCGCGCAGCGATGTCACCCGCGGCGAGCCCCGTCGGCCCAGCTGCGAGCAGGACGCGCAACAGGTCGAGGCGCGTCTCCTGGCCCAGGGCGGCAAACGCGAAGGCAGCCGTCGAAGATTCCATGATTCGACGATAATCGAATCATGGAATCGGGCCAGTGAAGCTTCGATGACGGGAACGCTCGGGCCAGGGCGGCGCCGGTTCGAGTGGAACCGCTCCGCGGTTCCGCGCACGGGCATAAGCTGCTCCAGAATTATGGTTTCTAGAGCCTCTTTCACCTCATGCGTGGATAGCCGGTGTGGGCGATGTAGTTGGCGCACTCGGTTGCTGAGACGTGGTCGAGGCTATTTCCGATGGTGTCCCAGAGTGTCTCGACATCGCGCGGCGCGGCGGCGCGGACGAGGTTCTCGAGCTTGGCGAAGACCTGCTCGATCGGGTTCAGGTCAGGCGAATAGGGCGGAAGGAAGCGCAGTTCGGCGCCGCGTGCCTCGATGGCGGCCTGCAGGCCGGCACGAGCGCGGCGACGTTGCGCACGACGAAGAGGTCGCCGGGCCGCGCGCCGCAGATGATCGCCGGATCGGTCCGGCTGTCGGAGCACGCGATCACCATCACCTCCGGCCGCTGGCCTTCCAGCAGACTGTCGTAGAGGGCGTGGTCGGTCTCGAAATGCACGCCGCGGAACCGGTCGAAGCCCTCTACCAGGCGCTGCAGCGCGCCGCCCGCGCCTGAGGTGTCGGCACGCGCCATCTCAGCCGTCTGCCGGGAAGGCCAGCAGGCGGATGCGTGCGCCGTCAGTCACGGGCGGCACCGAGCTGGCGGCGCGCCACCATCTCGCGCGCAATGGCGCTGCACGCCGCGCTCCGCAGGCTGCGCCTGGCGAGCGGCATGATCTCTTCCTCCTCGATCGTCAGGTGGTGCCGATAGGCGGCGACGAAGGCCAGCGCCGCCTCGGCGAAGCCGGCGGCCGGCGCATGCCCGGTGGCGATGGCGGCAAGCGCCGTGCGCAGCCTGGCGCGCGCCTCCGGCGAGGTGGCGGCGCAGCGGCCAAGTTCGCGGTGGCGCTGCCTGGCCTCGGCGCCGAGCCGCGGGTAGACGGAGTCCTCCTCGTCCGCGACGTGCAGCGGCAATTCGCAGGCGAACCAAGCGGCGAGCGCGCGGGCGATCGGCCCCTGCGCGGCACCGCCGGCCTGCCGCGCGAGCCGCTCGAGATGGCCGAGCAGTGCGCGCTGGCGCGCATGCTCCGCGCTGAGGAAGGCGATCGGATCGCGCAGCAGCGTCTCGTCCACGGCGCCGATCCAGGCTTCGCCATGCATGGTCAGCTCACCAGCGGGCCGCCGGCGCGCGCCTCGCCCTCGGCGCCGAGGACGAAGCCCTCGATCCGCGCCTGCGCGGCGAGCACGGCGATGTAGTGCCGCAGCGCGGCTTCCCAGGCCGCGCTGCGCAGGTCGCGCAGCACCGTCACGCGCGCCTCGGCATAGGCGGGGATGCGCGCAGGGACGTGCCGGTGCAGTTGCACGACATGCAGGCCGTAGCGCGTCGCGACCGGTGCGGCGCAGAAGGCGCCGGGCGTCAGGCGGGCCAGTGCCGCATCGAACTCCGGCACGGTGCTGCCGCGTTCGACGCGGCCGAGCAGGCCGCCCTGCTCGCGAGAGGGACAGGCGGAATGCTGCCGCGCGAGGTCCGGCAGACGGCCGGGCAGGGCGCGGAGCATCTCGAGCAGCGCCTCCGCCCGGCGCGTCGCGGCGGCACGCTCCTGCGCGTCCTCCGGGTCCGCCGCCAGCAGGATGTGGCTCGCCTCCCAGACTTCAGGCGTGCCGAAGCGCTCCGGATGCGCGGCGAGCCAGCGCGCGCCGGCCGCGTCGTCCGGCTGCGGCACATGGATCTCACGCGCCAGCAGCGCATCGACCGCCGTCTCCTCATCCGCGACGTCGCCGGGTGCTGCGGCATCCAGCAGCAGGCGGCGCACGACAAGGGCACGCGCCGCGTGCTCCCAGGCCGTCATGGCATCCGGCGCAGGATGGTGCTGCATCTCGGCCGCGATGTCGCGCGCCGGGATCACGGTGCCGTTCACGACGATGTCGTGCTGCGGCAGTTCGGGCTGCGCCGGGCGATGATCCGGCGCGTTCGCCGGGCGCGCCGGCGCAGGGTGGAAGTGGACGGCCATGGCGGCTACTCCGCCGGCACGCGCTGCGCAGTGGCGGCCGCGCGCTGCGGTGCGCCGCCGGCGAGCCCTGGCCGCGCCACCGGTCCGGGCCGCACCGTCCCGCCGCCACGCACCCGCACGATCTGCCAGGCGCGGAACAGGTACCACACCGGCGCGGAGAAGATGTGCACGAGCCGCGTGAAGGGCGTCAGCAGGAACAGCGTCATCCCCAGCACCAGATGCGCATAGTAGGGGAAGTCGAGCCCGCGGATCAGGTCCGCCGCGCCGCCCCGGAAGGTGACGATCGCCTGGCTCCACGCCGAGAGCTGCAGCATCGCTGCGCCGTCCGAATGGCGGATCGAGAAGGGCAGTGTGACGAGGCCGAGCGACAGCTGAACCCAGAGCAGGACGAGGATCGCCATGTCCGCGTAGGTGGAGGTGCGCCGGATGCGCTCGTCGTAGATCCGGCGGTGCAGCAGCATCGAGAGGCCGACGAAGCAGACCGCGCCGGCGATGCCGCCCGCGGTCACCGCGACCATCTGCTTCTGGCCCGGCGAGATCAGCCACTCATAGGCCCAGTGGGGCGTCAGCAGGCCAACGAAATGCCCGAAGAAGAGGAAGATGATGCCGAAGTGGAAGAGGTTGGACCCGACCACGAGCTGCTTGCGGCGCAGAAGCTGCGAGGAGCCGGAACGCCAGGTGTACTGGTCGCGGTCGAAGCGGATCAGCGAGCCGATCGCGAACACGCCCATGCAGATGTAGGGGTAGATCCCGAACAGGAAGTCGTGGAGGTAGTCGGTGAAGCCGTGCCAGAGGGCGGACATCGGCGCTCTCCTTCAGCGGATGGCGTGGTTGGCGCGCAGCTTGCGCAGCCGGTCGATCATGGCGCCGAGCTTCGCGCGCGCGCCCTGCCTGTCGGGGTCGGATTCCGGCCCGAAGACGACGGGTTCCGACTCGTAGGCGGCATCGAGCGCGGCGAGTTCGTCGGCGTCTGACAGATCCTGGTCCTGCGTCGGCTGCGCCTCCGGCCGGAGGCCCGCCTCGGCCAGCACCGCAGCGACAATCGCCGCATAGCCGCGCGACGTGGCGGTGCCGCGCCCGAGCAGCTTCGCGTGCAGCTGGTCCAGGATCGGCGCGCATTGGCCGAGCAGGTTGGCCGTCACCGCAGGGTCGACATGCGCGCAGAATTCCAGGAACAGCGGCAGGTAGTCCGGCAATTCCCGCGCATCGAGCGCGAAGCCCGACTGATCGTAGACCTGCGCCAGCTCGATCATCGCGGGGCCGCGGTTGCGGGTGTCGCCATGCACATGCTCGAACAGGTGCAGGCTGGTGCCGCGGCCACGGTCGAACAGGCGGACATACTCCTCCTCCCGGTCCAGCACGTCGCCGAGGCCGAGGCGACGGACCAGCCGCGCCAGCTTCGGCGCGAGGTCCGCGCGGAACCCGGCACCGCCGATGGCCGCGCCGATATGCGGCAGGTCCGCGCGCAGCGCAGCGTCCGGGTAGCGCAGCAGCACGGAGAGGATCGCGAGACGGCGGTTCATCGTCCGGCCTCCTGCCTGGCGGCGTCCTCGGCTTCGCGGATGCGCGTCGGCGCCATGCGCCCGGCCGAGGGGCCGGAGGCGCTGAACAGATTGCCGACGGTGCGCCCGTCGTAGCAGCCCTGGCCGAAGCTGAAGCCGCAGGACGACTTCAGGTCGAAGGCGTTCTCGGCATATTCGCGATGCGTGCTGGGGATCACGTAGCGGTCCTCGTAGTTCGCGATCGCCAGCGTCTGGTACATCTGCTCGACCTGCGCGGCGGTCATGCCGACGCGGGCGAGGATGGCGGTGTCGTCGCGGTTCTCGACGGTGCGCGCGCGCATGTGCATGCGCATCGCCATCATCCGCTGCAGCGCGCTGACGAGTGGCGCCTCGGCGCCCGCGGTCAGCAGGTTCGCCAGGTACTTCACGGGGATGCGCAGGCTCTCGACGTCGGGCAGCCCGTCCTTCCAGCCGATATGCCCGGCCTCGGCGGCCGACTGCACGGGCGAAAGCGGCGGCACGTACCAGACCATCGGCAGCGTGCGGTATTCGGGATGCAGCGGGAAGGCGATCTTCCAGTCGATCGCCATGCGGTAGACCGGGCTGCTGCGCGCCGCCTCGAGCCAGGCCTCCGGCACGCCGTCGGCGCGCGCCTGGGCGATCACCTCCGGGTCCTCGGGGTCGAGAAAGATGTCGAGCTGTTCCTGGTACAGGTGCTGCTCGTTCTCGACGCTCGCCGCCTTCGCGATGCGGTCGGCATCGTAGAGCATCACGCCGAGGTAGCGGATGCGTCCCACACACGTTTCGCTGCACACCGTCGGCTCGCCCGCCTCGATGCGCGGGTAGCAGAAGATGCACTTCTCGGCCTTACCGGACTGCCAGTTGTAGTAGATCTTCTTGTAGGGGCAGGCGCTGACGCACATGCGCCAGCCGCGGCACTTCTCCTGGTCGATCAGGACGATGCCGTCCTCCTCCCGCTTGTAGATGCTGCCCGAGGGGCAGGAGGCGACGCAGGCCGGGTTGAGGCAGTGCTCGCACAACCGCGGCAGGTAGAACATGAAGGTCTTCTCGAACTCGCCGTAGATCTTCTTCTGGATGCCATCGAAGTTCCGGTCCGCCGAGCGCTTGCGGAACTCGGTCCCGAGAATCTCCTCCCAGTTCGGGCCCCACTTGATCTCCATCCGCTCGCCGGTCAGCAGCGAGACGGGGCGCGCCACCGGCATGGTCTCGCTCTCCGGCGCGGTCTGCAGGTGGGTGTAGTCGAAGGTGAAGGGCTCGTAATAGTCGTCGATCTCCGGCAGCTGCGGATTGGCGAAGATGTTGGCCAGGATCCGCCACTTCGCACCCATCTTCGGCTGGATCGTGCCGTTGCGCTTGCGCGTCCAGCCGCCCTTCCACTTGTCCTGGTTCTCCCAGTCCTTCGGATAGCCGATGCCGGGCTTGGTCTCGACGTTGTTGAACCAGGCGTATTCGACGCCCTCGCGGCTGGTCCAGACCTGCTTGCAGGTGACCGAGCAGGTGTGGCAGCCGATGCACTTGTCGAGGTTTAGCACCATCGCGATCTGCGCGCGGACCTTCATCGTCTTCACTCCGCTGCCTTGAGGTCGGCCGCCTGCGGCGTCACGCGCGGTCCGTCGAGCCAGGCGACGTTTGCCATCTTCCGCACCAGCACGAACTCGTCGCGGTTGGTGCCGATCGTGCCGTAGTAGTTGAATCCGTAGGACTGCTGCGCGTAGCCGCCGATCATGTGCGTCGGCTTGATCGTGGCGCGCGTGACGGAGTTGTGGATGCCGCCGCGGGCCTGCGTGATCTCGCTGCCCGGCACGTTCACGATCTTCTCCTGCGCGTGGTACATCATGATCATGCCCTTGGGCACGCGCTGGCTGACCACGGCGCGCGCGCAGAGCGCGCCGTTGGCGTTGAAGGCCTCTACCCAGTCATTGTCCTCGACGCCCATCGTCGCGGCGTCGGTCTCGCTGAGCCAGACGATCGGACCGCCGCGCGACAGCGTCAGCATCAGCAGGTTGTCCGTGTAGACGCTGTGGATGCCCCATTTCTGGTGCGGCGTGATGAAGTTGAGCGCGAGTTCAGGGTGCCCGTTCGGCTTCGCGTTGTGCAGCGCCTGGTGCGCGCGGAGATCCACCGGCGGGCGATAGAGGCAGAACGCCTCCCCGAAGGCGAGCATCCAGGGATGGTCCTGGTAGAGCTGCTGCCGGCCGCTCAGCGTGCGCCAGGGGATCAGCTCATGGACGTTCGTGTAGCCCGCGTTGTAGCAGACCTCCTCGCTCTCCAGACCGGACCAGATCGGCGAGGAGATGATCTTGCGGGGTTGCGCCTGAACGTCGCGGAAGCGGATGGCCTCGTGCTCCTTCGGCAGGGCCAGGTGGCGATGGCCGCGCCCCGTTGCCTTGCTCAGCGCCTCCCACGCCTTCACGGCGACATGGCCGTTGGTCTCGGGCGCGAGGTGCATGATCACCTCGCAGGCGTCGATATCGCTCTCGATCTTCGCGAGCCTGCCGGCGACGCCGGGCACGTCCGTCGTGCCGTTGAGGTTGCGCAGGAACGCGGTCTCGTCGTCCGTCCTCCACGCCATGCCCTTTCCGTTGTTGCCGAGCTTTTCCATCAGCGGGCCGAGCGCCGTGAAGCGCGCATGGGTGTTTGGGTAGTCGCGCTCCACCACGGTGACCGCCGGCATGGTCTTGCCGGGGATCGGCTCGACCTCGCCCTTCTTCCAGTCGCGCACCTGGTGCGTCTGGCCGAGCTCACCGGGGCTGTCATGCATCAGCGGCGTGAGGACGGTGTCCCTTTCCTGGCCGAGATGGCCGACACAAAGGGCGGAGAAGCGCTTGGCGATCCCCCGAAAAATCGCCCAGTCGGTGCGGCTCTCCCAGGCCGGATCCACCGCGGCGGAAAGCGGGTGGATGAAGGGATGCATGTCCGAGGTGTTGAGGTCGTGCTTCTCGTACCAGGTGGCCGTCGGCAGCACGATGTCGGAATACATGCAGGTGGTGCTCATCCGGAAGTCGAGCGTCACCAGCAGGTCGAGCTTGCCCTTCGGCGCCTCGTCGTGCCAGGCGGCTTCCTCGGGCTTCGCCATGCCCTGTTCGCCAAGGTCCTTGCCCTGCACGCCGTGCTGCGTGCCGAGCAGGTGCTTCAGGAAATACTCATGTCCCTTGCCCGAGGAGCCGAGCAGGTTGGAGCGCCACACGAACAGGTTGCGCGGCCAGTTCGCCGGATGGTCGGGATCCTCGCAGCTCATCTCCAGGGCGCCCGACTTCAGCGACTGCGCGACGAATTGCGGCGCCGGCATGCCGGCGGCCGCCGCCTCCTTCGCGATGGTCAGCGGGTTGCGCGCGAGCTGCGGCGCAGAGGGCAGCCAGCCCATGCGCTCCGCGCGGATGTTGAAGTCGATCAGCGCGCCGCTCATCGCCGTCGGCGCGGTGGGGGAGAGCAGCCCGCTTACCTGCACCGTCTCGTAGCGCCACTGGTCGGTATGCGCGTACCAGAAGCTGGTCGAGTTCTGCTGCCGCGGCGGCCGCGCCCAGTCGGTCGCGAAGGCCAGCGGGATCCAGCCCGATTGCGGGCGCAGCTTCTCCTGCCCGACGTAATGCGCCCAACCGCCGCCCGACTGGCCGATGCAGCCGCACATCACCAGCAGGTTGATGATGCCGCGGTAGTTCATGTCGGAGTGGTACCAGTGGTTCAGCGCGGCGCCGAGGATGACCATGGACTTGCCGCGGGTCTTCTCGGCGTTGTCGGCGAATTCGCGCGCGACGGTGACGATCTGCTGGCGCGGCACGCCGCAGACCGCCTCGGCCCAGGCGGGGGTATAGGGGCGCATCGCGTCGTAATCGGTCGCACCGCCCTGCGCCACGCCGTAATTCGCCAGGAACAGGTCGTAGACGGTCGCGACGCGCGCGGTGCTGCCGTCCTTCAGCGCGATCTCCATCACCGGCACGCCGTGCGTCACGGTGTCGCCGAGCTTCGTCGGGTTGAAGAATTCCGGCGCGCCGTCGCCGAAATAGGGGAAGGTGACTTCCGCCGTCGCGCCGCCGGCCAGGCTCAGGCGCGGGGTCACGCTTTCCAGGGAGCGGGCGTCGCGGCCCTCCAGGTTCCACTTCCCCTGCTCGCCCCAGCGGAATCCGACGGAGCCCGTCGGCACATAGGGCGCGCCGGTCGCGTCATCCACCGCGATCGTCTTCCAGTCGGGATTGTTCGCCTGGCCGGCATCCTCGGCGAGGTCGGAGGCGCGGAGTTGCCGGTCCGCCACCAGGCGCCCGTCGCGCTCGGTCAGCAGCACCAGCATCGGCATGTCGGAATAGCGGCGGCAGTAGTCGATGAAGTAGTCGCCCTTCCCCTGCGCATGCCACTCGCTCAGGATCACATGGCCCATCGCCAGTGCCAGCGCGGCGTCTGTGCCCTGCTTCGGATGCAGCCAGAGATCGGCGAATTTCGACGCCTCGGAATAGTCGGGCGTGACGGTGATCACCTTGGTGCCGCGGTAGCGCGCCTCGGCCATGAAGTGGGCGTCGGGCGTGCGCGTCTGCGGCACGTTCGAGCCCCACATCATGATGAAGCCTGCATTGTACCAATCGGCCGATTCCGGCACGTCGGTCTGCTCGCCCCAGGTCTGCGGGCTCGCCGGCGGCAGGTCGCAGTACCAGTCGTAGAAGGACATGCAGACGCCGCCGATCAGCGAGAGGTAGCGGCTGCCGGCCGCGTAGCTGACCATGCTCATCGCCGGAATCGGCGAGAAGCCGATCACGCGGTCGGGGCCGTGCTGCTTCACCGTGTGGACGTTGGCGGCGGCGACGATCTCCTCCGCCTCGTCCCAGGTCGCGCGGACGAAGCCGCCCTGGCCGCGCAGCTGCTGGTACTCGCGCCGTTTCGCCGGATCGTCCTGGATGGATTTCCACGCCAGGACCGGATCGCCGTGCAGCGTCTTCGCTTCGCGCCACAGCTTCAGCAGGCGCTTGCGGATCATCGGGTATTTCACCCGGTTGGCGCTGTAGAGGTACCAGGAATAGGACGCGCCGCGGGAACAGCCGCGCGGCTCGTGGTTCGGCAGGCCCGGGCGCGTGCGCGGATAGTCGGTCTGCTGCGTCTCCCACGTCACGATCCCGCCCTTGACGTAGATCTTCCAGGAGCAGGAGCCGGTGCAGTTCGCGCCGTGGGTGGAGCGCACGATCCTGTCGTGCGCCCAGCGCGAGCGGTAGGCGTCCTCCCAGGCGCGGCTTTCGGTCGTGGTCTCGCCATGGCCGTCGGAGAAGGACCCCGCGTATTTGCGGAAGTACGTCAGTCGGTCGAGGAAGTGGCTCATTCTGACTGATCCTTCCGGCTCACGCGGCCGCCGCGGGTGCGGCGGGGCGGCTGCCTTCGATGTCGCGGAGCAGGCCGCCGCGCCTTGTGTAGACGGCCCAGGTGACGGCGATGCACAGCAGGTAGAAGACGAGGAAGGCCCAGAGCGCCGCGAGCGGGCTGCCCGTCATGGAGATCGAGGTGCCGTAGCTCTTCGGGATGAAGAAGGCGCCATAGGCCGCGATCGCCGAGGTGAAGCCGATGATCGCCGCACTCTCCTTCTCGGCCTGCGCGCGGCGCTGCTGCGCATCGGCCTGCGGCATCAGCCTTGCGATCTCCTTGCCCATGATCGCGGGGATCATCTGGAAGGTGGAGGCGTTGCCGACGCCGCTGGCGAAGAACAGCAGCATGAAGCAGCCGAAGAAGCCCCAGAACGCGCCGGGCTGGTCCTTGATGCCGATGAAGTGGATGACGCCGTAGACGCCGATCGCCATCAGGATGAACACCCAGAAGGTGACGCGCCCGCCGCCCCACCTGTCCGAGACCCAGCCGGTAAGGGAGCGCGAGAGCGCGCCGACGAGCGGGCCGAGGAAGACGAGCTGCAGCGCGTCCACGGCAGGGAACTGCGTGCGCGCCAGCAGCGGAAAGCCCGCCGAGTAGCCGATGAAGGAGCCGAAGGTGCCGGTGTAGAGGAAGCACATGATCCAGTTGTGCTTGCGCTGGAAGATCACCGCCTGGTCGGAGAAGGACGACTTCATCGAGGCGAGGTCGTCCATCTTGAACCACGCCGCGAAGGCCGCCGCGGCGATGAAGGGCACCCAGACGAAGCCCGCGTTCTGCAGCCAGAGCGGGCTCTGCTGCCCGCCCGCGGTCGCGGTCAGCGGCTCGCCGCCCAGCGCGCCGAACACGCCGGCGGTGATCACCAGCGGCACGACGAACTGCACCACGCTGACGCCGAGATTGCCGAGGCCCGCATTCAGCGCGAGCGCGTTGCCCTTCTCCCGCTTCGGGAAGAAGAAGGAGATGTTGGCCATGGAGGAGGCGAAGTTGCCGCCGCCGAAGCCGCAGAGCAGCGCGAGGCCGAGGAACATCCAGTAGGGCGTCGCCGGGTTCTGCACCGCGAAGCCGATGCCGAGCGCGGGGATGATCAGCGACCAGGTGGACAGCGTGGTCCACATCCGCCCGCCGAAGATCGGCGGCATGAAGGAGTAGAAGATGCGCAGCGTCGCGCCCGAGAGGCCTGGCAGCGCGGCCAGCCAGAACAGCTCGTCCGTGGTGAAGCGGAAGCCGACCGAGGGCAGCTTCGCCACCACCACCGACCACACCATCCACACCGCGAAGGCGAGCAACAGGCAGGGGATGGAGATCCACAGGTTCCGCCTGGCGATCGCGCGGCCCTGCCCCTGCCAGAAGGCAGGGTCCTCCGGGCGCCAGTCCTCGATCGCCTTGCCCCGCAGCGCGCCGGCGACGGCGGGCTCGTGGATCGGCTGCATCTCGGGCAGCGCCGGCAAGGTCGCGAGCACCGGGCCCGCCGCCTCGCGCTCCATCCGCAGGATGGCGAGGTGCATCCAGAGCAGTGCGCCGGCGCTGATCGCGAACAGCAGCATGAAGCAGGACTGCCGGATGCCGGTCAGGTCGTTGAGCAGCCCGAACGCCATGGGCAGCACGAAGCCGCCTAGGCCGCCGATCAGTCCGACGATGCCGCCGACAGCGCCGACGCGGTTCGGGTAGTAGACCGGGATGTGCTTGTAGACCGCCGCCTTGCCGAGGCTCATGAAGAAGCCGAGCACGAAGACCAGCACGATGAAACTGGCGACGCCCGTCTCCAGGCGGAAGCTGATTGGACCGCCGATGCCTTGCACCACGTAGTCCGTGGGCGGGTAGGAGAGGATGAAGGAGACGACGGTCGAGACGCCGAGCGTCCAGTACATCACGCGCCGCGCGCCGTAGCGGTCCGAGAGATGGCCGCCATAGGCGCGGAACAGGCTTGCCGGCACCGAGTAGGCGGCGCCGATCATGCCCGCGGTGCGGATCTCGAAGCCGTATGTCTCGATGATGTAGCGCGGCAGCCAGAGCGAGAGCGCGACGAAGGCGCCGAAGACGAAGAAGTAGTAGAGGCTGAAGCGCCAGACCTGGACGTTCTTCAGCGGCTCCATCATGGCGCGGAAGGATTCGGGCTTCACCCCGGCCGCCTTGCGCGCGGCGAGGTCCGGGTCGTCCTTCGTCATCGCGTAGAAGACCACCGCCATCACCAGCAGCGCCGCCGCCCAGATCAGCGCCACCGCCTTCCAGCCCATGGCGACCATCACGATCGGCGCGAGGAACTTGGTGACCGCCGCGCCGACATTGCCGGCGCCGAAGATGCCGAGCGCGGTGCCCTGCTTCTCCTTCGGGTACCATTTCGAGACATAGGCGATGCCGACGGCGAAGGAGCCGCCGGCGATGCCGATGCCGAGCGCGGCGATCAGGAAGGTCGTGTAGTCATACGCGAAGACCAGCAGCGCGGTCGCGACCGCGGGGGGGGCCCCGGCCCCCCGGGGGGGGGGGCCCCCCCCCCGCGGGGGGGGGGCGGCGCCCCCGGCGGGGCGGGCGG
>NZ_JBWXTD010000005.1:670419-676472 GCF_056682175.1 Falsiroseomonas sp. RANM36 | reverse complement strand
GTGGCTGCTGGCCATCGGAGCGGTGCCGCTGCTGCGCCTGCGGGCCGAGGCGCTCGGCGGCGGCGCGGTCGCTGCGGCCCTGGCCGAGCCGGCCGTCTGGCGGGCGACGGCGAACAGCCTGCGGATCTCGCTCGGTGCCGCGGCGCTGGCGACCGTGATCGGCGGCGCGCTGGCCTGGGCGCTGCTGCTGCGCGGCCTGCCGGGGCGCGGCGCGCTGCTGTTCTTCGCCGTGCTGCCCGCGCTGGTGCCGGCGCAGGTGATGGCGCTGGGATGGATCCAGGCCTCGGGCCCGGCCTCGCCGCTGCTGCTGGCGCTCGGCCTCGCGCCACCGCTCGGCACGCCCAATCCGGTGTATGGGGCGGCCGGCATGACGATCCTGCTGGCCGTGCAATCCGCGCCGCTGGTGATGCTTGCCGTCGCGGCCCTGCTGCGGCGGGTGCCGGGCGAGGCGGTGCTGGCGGCGCGCGGGCTCGGCGCGACGCCGGAAGCGGCGCTGCGGCGGGCCATCTGGCCCCTGCTGATGCCGGGCCTGCTGGCCGGGGCGGGGCTGGCCTATGTGGCGGCGCTCGGCAATTTCGGCGTCGGCGCGCTGCTCGGCATCCCGGCGCGCGTGACGGTGCTGCCGGTGCTGATCTGGCAGCGCCTTTCGGCGGGCGGGGCGGATGCGCTCGCCCAGGCGGCGGCGCTGGCCGTGCTGCTGGCGCTGCTGGCCGCGCCGGCGCTGGTGGTGCAGTCGCTGGCGGCGCGGCGCGCACCGACCGCCGGGCGCCAGCCCTTCGCCGCGGTGCCGCTGGCCCGGCCGGCGGAGCGCGGCGCCGTCGCCCTGGTGGTGCTGTATCTGCTGGCGGTGCTGGCCGTGCCGATGCTGGCGCTGCTGGCCTCGGCGCTTGTTCCGGCACGGGGGATGGAGCTCTCGGCCGAGACGGTGACGCTGCGCCACTTCGCCGCTGCCACCGCGCCGGGGGCGCATACCGCGGCGGCCTTCGGCAATTCGCTGCTGCTGAGCCTGGGTGCGGCGCTGCTGCTGGCGCTGGCGGCGCTGCCGATCGCGCTGGTGCTGCGGGCGAAGGCGGTGCGCGCGGCCAGCACCGCGACGGACCTGCCCTATGCGCTGCCGGGCGCCTGCACCGGCGTGGCCGCGATCCTGGTCGTGCTGTCGCTGCCGGGCGGCGGGGCGATCTACGGCACGCTCGGGCTGATCCTGTTTGCCTATCTCACGCGCTTCCAGGCGCTGGCGCTGCGACCCGTGGCGGCGGCGGCGGCGCGGCTCGACCCGTCGCTCGACGAGGCGGCGCGGGGGATGGGCGCGGGCGTGCTGCGGCGGCTGTTCCGGGTGCACCTGCCGCCCCTGGCGCCGGCGCTGGCCGCGGGCGGCATCCTGGTGGCGCTGACGGCGGTGAACGAGGTCACCGTTTCCTCGCTGCTCTACGGGCCGGGGACGCAGACGCTCGGCGTGCTGGTCTTCGGCCTGCAGGAGAGCGGCAACTCGCCGCTCGCCTCCGCCGTGTCCTGCCTGGCGCTGCTGCTGATGGCGACGCTCATGGCGCTGGCCACCCTGGCGGCGCGCAGGCTGCCGCCCGGCACCCTGCCCTGGCGGCCGTGACGCCGCCGCGGGGATTTGTGGCCCCGGCGGGCCGATTCAGACCTGCGGGGCTAGCGCCCCTCCGGTCATCGGACCGCCTGGGCGGGCCGATTCAGACCTGCGGGGCTAGCGCCCCTCCGGTCATCGGACCCGCCTGGGCGGGCCGATTCAGACCTGCGGGGCTAGCGCCCCTCCGGTCATCGGACCGCGTCAGCCCACCAGGCTCCAGCCCATGCGCAGCACCGTCACGCCGAGGAACAGCGCGAAGAGGCGCTTCAGCAGCAGCGGCGGGATGGTATGCGCCAGCTTCACGCCCCAGGGCGCGGCGAGCATCGAGGTCGGCACGATCAGCGCAACCCCGATCAGGTTGACATAGCCGAGGGAGAGCGGGGGCAGCAGCGGGTTGCCCCAGCCGGCATAGACGAAGCCGAGCGTGGCGGGCACGGCGATGATGATGCCGAAGGCGCTGGCGGTCGCGACCGCGGCGCGCATCGGGGCGCCGAAGGCCGAGAGGATGGGCACGCCCACCGTGCCGCCGCCGATGCCCATCATCGCGCTGACCGTGCCGATGAAGCCGCCGATGCCGTGCCGCGGCGCGCCGGCCGGAAAGCTCTCGCGCAGGCGCCAGTCGGCGGAGGTCAGCGCCATGTTCGCCGCGACCGCTGCGGCGACGAGGGCGAAGACCAGCGTCAGCGCATCGCCGCGCAGCCAGATCGCAAGCACCGTGCCGAGCGCCACGCCGACGGCGATGGAGGGTGCGAGGCTGCGCAGCAACGCGACATCCATCGTCCCCTTGGCGAAATGCTTGCGGGCGGATTGGATGGAGGTGGGGATGATCGTCGCCAGGCTGGTGCCGATGGCGAGCTTCATCTGCACCGCCTCCGGAATGCCGAAGAAGGGCAGCACGTTGAACAGCACGGGCACGATGACGATGCCGCCGCCGACGCCGAGCAGCCCCGCCAGGGTGCCGGAGACGAGGCCGGTGGCAGCCATGGCGGCGGCGAGGCCGAGCAGCCAGAGCGGATCCTGCAGGAACTCGGTCATGGCGTCGCATCCCGTCCAGGCATGACTTAACCGAAAGATGGTTCACTATCGCCAGCCGCACCGGAATGCGGTTAAAGCGTCAATGACGGTGACATAACCTGCAACAAGCCATGCGTCACCCGGACACATCGCTTCTCAGCCATGCGGATTGCGCCTGCCAGACCGGCGGCGCCTAGGATCTCGCCATGCCCCTCGTCACCGAGCCGCTTTTCTGGGCGCTCGCCATCCCCGCCTTCCTTCTCACCGGGATCTCCAAGGGCGGATTCGCCTCCGGCGCCGGCAATGTCGCGGTGCCGCTGATGGCGCTGGCGGTGCCCGCGCCGCAGGCGGCCGGCATCGCGCTGCCGGTGCTCTGCGCCATGGACATCGCCGGTCTCCGCGCCTGGTGGGGGAAGTGGAGCCGGCGCGAATTGCTGAGCATCCTGCCCGGCGGCCTGCTCGGCGTCGGGCTCGGCACGGCGGTGTTCGGGCTGCTCGACGACCGGCAGGTGAAGCTGATGGTCGGCGTGATCTCGCTCGCCTTCCTGGCGCGCAGCCTCTGGCAGGCGCGGCCGGGGCGCGTGGCGCCGCCGCCGGCCGCGCCGAACCGATGGCGCGGCGGCTTCTGGTCGGCGCTGTCGGGCCTGACCTCCACCGTCGCGCATTCGGGCGGGCCGCCGCTCGCGGTCTATCTCTATCCGCTGCGGCTCGACCGCGCGAAGCTGGCGGCGACCACCGTCGTGTTCTTCGGCGTGATCAACTACGTGAAGCTGGTGCCGTATTTCTTCCTCGGCCAGCTCTCGGCGCAGAACCTGCTGACCAGCCTGCTGCTGCTGCCGCTGGCGCCGGTCGGCGTGGCGCTCGGCGTATGGCTGGCGAAGCGGATCAACGACCGGGTCTTCTACCGCGTGGTGTATGTGATGCTGTTCGTCACCGGGGTGAAGCTGGTCTGGGACGGGTTGGGCCTCTGATGGAAACGCGCATCCTCGGCGTGCTGGGCGGCATGGGGCCGCTGGCCTCGGCGGAGTTCATGCGGCGGCTGACGCTGCTGACGCCGGCCGAACGGGACCAGGACCACGTCCCCGCCGTGCTGTGGTCCGACCCCCGCGTGCCGGACCGCACCGCCGCGCGGCTCGGCGGCGGGGCGGACCCGCTGCCGGCGCTGCTGCGCGGCATCCGGGGGCTGGAGGCGGCCGGCTGCGGGGCCATCGCCATCCCCTGCAACACCGCGCATGGCTGGTTCGAGGGGATGCAGGCGGCGACGCCCCTGCCGATCCTGCACATCGTGGATGCCGCCGCGGCGGAGCTTGCCCGGCTCGGGGTGGCGGGCGGGCGCATCGGGGTGATGGGCACCGCGGGGACGCTTGCGATGCGGCTCTACCAGCAGCGGCTGGAAAGGCGGGGCTTCGACTGCCTGGTGCCGACCGAGGCGGAGATGGCCCGCCTCGTCACCCCGGCCATCGCCGAGGTGAAGGCCAACCGCGTGGCCGAGGCCCATGCGCCCCTGGCCGAGGCCGCCGGCGCGCTGGCGGCGCGCGGGGCGCAGGCGGTGGTCCTGGGTTGCACGGAAATCCCGCTCGGCATTGCCGCCGGCCCCGCCCTGCCCTTCCCGGTCTGCGATACGCTCGATGCGCTGGCGCACGCGGCGATCCGCTGGGCCGGGACGGGAGAGCGCCCGCCCGCCCTCACGCCGGCATGAGATTCCGCTTTGGCGCGACGGCCGGCCGCGCCATAGTCCCGCTTCTCCGGGAGGTCAGGGTGGCGGAGTTCTGGGCGGAATGGGGCGCGCTCGCCTATGTCGCGGCCGCCATCTGGGCGTTCTTCGAGGGCGAGACCTTCGTCATCGTGGCGGCGGCAGCCGGCGCGGCGACCGGCATCGTCGATCCCTGGATCCTGATCGTCTCGGTCTGGCTCGGCTCCTTCGCGGGCGACCAGACCTGGTTCACGCTGGGCAAGAAGTTCGGCCCGGCGGCGCTGCGCCGCTTCCCGAAGGCGGAGGCGCAGGTGGCGCGCGCCTCCGTCCTTCTGGAACGCTACGGCGCGCTCTTCGTGCTGAGCTTCCGGTTCCTCTACGGCATCCGCAACGTGGCCTCGGCGGCCTGCGGCATCGCGGGCATGGACCACCGCCGCTTCGCGATCCTGAACTTCATCGCCGCCGGCATCTGGGCCTGCAGCTTCACCGCGGCCGGCTGGTTCCTGGGCGCGCTGCTGGGGCCGGAGCGCCTGCTGTGGGTGCTGGGCGGCACGGCGGTCACGATCATCGTCTTCCTGCTGGTCCGCCGCTACCTGCGCCGGCCGCGCGTCGCGCCGGGCGTCTGACGCGCCGAACCCGGCGCTAACCGGCCTCGGGGTCGAACAGATACCCCACGCCCCGCACCGTGCGCAGCGCCATCGGTCGCGCGGGGTGGCGCTCGATCTTGCGGCGCAGGCGCATCACGCGGAGGTCGATGGCGCGGTCGAAGGCCTCCGGCTCCTCCTCGCCGGAGGTCCGCTCCAGCAGCCAGTCGCGGTGCAGCGCGCGATTCGGGTTCTCGATGAAGAGGTTAAGCAGCGACAGCTCGCTTTCCGTCAGCTGGTCGTCCTTGCCGTCCGCGGTGCGCAGCACGCCGGTCCTGCGGTCGAGCACCGCGGCGCCGATCCGGGCCTTGTGCGGCGCCAGCGCCTCCGCCGGGCCGGGCGCGGCGGCGCGGCCCTCGCCGCCGGCACGACGCATCAGGGCGCGCAGCCGGGCAAGCAGCTCGCGCGGCTCGAAGGGCTTGGTGATGTAGTCGTCGGCCCCGGACTCCAGGCCCACCACCCGGTCCACCAGGTCGCTCGCCGCGGTGAGCATGACGATGCCCACGGTGGGCGAGAGCCCGCGCAGCCAGCGCGCGAGGGAAAAGCCGTCTTCCCCGGGCAGGCCGACATCCACCAGCACGGCGTCGGGCATGTCGCGCGCCACCGCGGCGCGGAAGGCGGCGCCGTCGCCCACCCCCTCCACCGAGAAGCCCTGGTTCGTGAGATAGGCGCAGACCGTCTCCCGCTGGAACGGGTCGTCCTCCACGACCAGGATCGTCGTCGTCCCCTCTGCCATCCGAGACTCTCCCCCTGCCGGAAAGTCGCAGGCGCGCGCCGCAGCGTCAAACGCCTGTCGCGAAACAGACGAAACACGGACGCCGCCGGCACGAAACACAGGGGCGCGCAGGGTGGGGCAGGATAGGGCCATGCTTCCCGCTGCCGGCCCCGAGCCGCCCGATGCAGCCCAGGCCGCGCTGCAGGCGCAGGCGCTGGCGGCCATGGCCGGCCCCTTCGCGCTGTTCGCCGCAGATGGGCGACTTGTCTCGGCGAATGCGCGCCTCGATTCGTTGCTGCCGCCCTCGGACGCGGCGCGCGGCCCCGCGGCGCCGCGGCCCGGGCGGCGACCCGCAAACCGCCCGCGCCGGGGGGGGGGCCCCCCCGCGGGCGCGGG
>NZ_JBWXTD010000005.1:667613-670319 GCF_056682175.1 Falsiroseomonas sp. RANM36 | reverse complement strand
CCCGGCCCCGCGGCGACGCTGCACGGGCTGCGCGCCGCAAGCGGCCGGCGGGGCGGCGGCGCCGCCGCCTTCGGCTATGTCGAAAGCCCCGAGGACCCGGCCTGGTGGCTGCCGGCGGAAGGGGAGGCGGAGCGCAGCCGGGATTGGTGCACGCCCGAGGGCCGCTGGTTCCGCGTGCATCTCCGCCGGCTGGAGGGCGGCTGGCTGCTGGACGCGGCCGAGGTCACCGACTTCAAGCGCCACGAGAAGGACCTGGCCGAGGCCCGGCGGCGCCTGCAGACGGTGCTCGACCACATGACGGACGGCGTCCTGATGTGGGACGACGAGTTCCGCCTGGTGGTCGCCAATAACGGCACCGCGAAGGTCGCCGGCCTGCCGACGGCGATGCTGCATCCGGGCGTGAGCGTGCTCGACCTCATCCGGCTGCAGGAGAGCCGGGGCGATTTCGGCACGCCCCCCGCCACCGAGGCCGAGCTCGCGGACCGGGTGGCGCAGCGCGCGGCGCTGCTGACCCGGCCGGGCGGCGCCTCCGCCATCCGCCGCACGCCGTCCGGCGCCTGGGTGGAGGAGAAGTCCATCCCGATCGCCAGCGGCGGCACGGTGCTGATGTACCGCGACGTGACGGAGCTGAAGCAGCGCGAGGAGGAGCTGAACGCGGCGCGCGGGCAGCTGCAGACCGTGCTCGACCACATGACCGACGGCGTCGTGATGTGGGACGCCGAGTTCCGCGTGCTGTTCTTCAACAAGGAGACGCTGCGCGTCGGCGAGTTCCCGCCGGAGATGGCCTATCGCGGCGTCAACGTGCTCGACATCATGCGCCTGCAGGACCAGCGCGGCGAGTTCGGCACGCCGCCGCAGGACGAGGCGGAGCTGGAGAGCCGCGTGAAGCAGCGCGCCGCGCTGCTCTCCCGCCCCGGCGGCGTCACCTATGTCCGCCGCACGCCCTCCGGCAAGTGGCTGGAGGTGAAGTCCATCCCGATCGCCACCGGCGGGGCGGTGCTGATGTATCGCGACATCACCGCGCTGAAGGAGCGCGAGCAGGAGCTGCAGGAAGCGCGCGAGACGCAGCAGCTGATCCTGGACCACATGACGGACGGCGTCGTGCTGATGGACCAGGATCTTCGCTTCAAGCTGGCCAACCGCGCGGCGGCGCGGCTGCATGACGTGCCGGAGGAGTTCGGCCGCCCCGGCACCCCGGCGCGCGACGCGCTGCTCCATCGTATCCGGCGCGGCGACTACGGCCCGCCGCCGGAGGACCCTGCCGCGATCGAGGCGCTGGTCGAGAGCCAGCTCCGCCTGGCGCGCAACCCCGGCGGCCCGCCGGAGCTGCGCAAGGCGGCGAACGGGGCCTGGATCGAGGCCTCGGCCGTCGCGACGCAGGATGGCGGCGTGCTGGTGATCTATCGCGACATCACCGCGCTCAAGGAACGCGAGCAGGAACTGCAGGAGGCACGGGCGACGCACGAGCTGGTGCTGGAGACGATGAATGACGGGCTGGTGCTCTGGAGCCCGGATTTCCGCATCCGCCTGGTGAACCGCCAGCTCGCGCAGTTCTACGCCATCCCCGAGGCGCTGGCGCGCGCCGGCGCGGACGGGCGGGAGATCCTGCGCCTGATGTTCCGCCGCGGCGACTACGGCCCGCCGCCCGAAGAGGGTGCCGCGCTGGAGGCGGCGGTGACGGAAAAGGCGCGGCAGATCCTGCAGCCCGCCGGCGAGGCAGAGATCCGCCCCTCGCCGGCCGGCTACTGGATGGAGATCAGCCGCCACGCCCTGGCCGATGGCAGCGTGCTGACCAGCTACCGCAACATCACCCGCCTCAAGATGCGCGAGGCGGAGCTGAGCGAGGCGCGCGACGCGGCGGAAGCGGCGAACCGCGCGAAATCCGCCTTCCTCGCCGCGATGAGCCACGAGATCCGCACCCCGATGAACGGCGTGCTCGGCATGATCGAGGTGCTGGAGCGCTCGCCTCCAGGCCCGGCGCAGGCGCGCTGCATCGCGGTGATGCGCGACAGCGCGGGGCAGCTGCTGCGCATCATCGACGACCTGCTGGATTTCTCGAAGATCGAGGCCGGCAGGATGGAGCTGGAGGCCCTGCCCTTCTCGCTCGGCGGGCTGGTGGAAGGTGCCGTGGACACGCTCGGCGTGCAGGCGCGCGGCAAGGGCCTGGTGCTCGTCGCCGATCCGCCCGGGCCCGGGCCGGACATGGTCTCGGGCGATCCGGTGCGCGTGCGGCAGATCCTGTTCAACCTGATCGGCAACGCCATCAAGTTCACCGACAAGGGCTTCGTGCGGCTGGGCGCGGAGACGCGCGTCGGGGCGGATGGGGCGGTGGACGTGACGCTGGCGGTGGAGGACAGCGGCGTCGGCATGACGGAGGCGCAGATGGCGCGGCTGTTCCAGCCCTTCGCCCAGGCCGACAGCTCCACCACGCGGCGCTTCGGCGGCACCGGGCTCGGCCTGTCCATCGTGCGGCGGCTGGCGCGGCTGATGGGCGGCGACGTCACGGTGGAGAGCACGCCCGGCCGCGGCAGCCGCGTCGCCCACACGCAGCGGCACCGGGGCGCGGCCCGCCCCCCCCCCCGCGGCGCGGCCCCCCCCCCCCCCCCCAGGCCGTGCGGCTCGGCACCGGCCACGTTCCGGAGATCAACCCGCTGCACACGTCTTCCGACATCCGCAACCCGATGGTGCAGTCCGGCATCCCCTGTG
>NZ_JBWXTD010000005.1:661716-667513 GCF_056682175.1 Falsiroseomonas sp. RANM36 | reverse complement strand
CCGCCCGCGCCGGGGCGGCGGCTGGCGGGGGCCAGCACGCTGCCGGCGAAGCCTGCGACCCGCGCGCCGAGCGTCGCGGCGGCGGCGGACGTCATCCCCTCCCCCCGCACCGGGCCGCCGACGAGCAGGGCGATGCGCGGCGGGGGCAGTGCCTGCAGCGCCGCCCATTCCTCCCGCGCCGCCGCCAGGCGGGCCGCCGACACGCGGTGCGCGGCGCCGAGGATCGTGAGCAGGTTCGGCGCCGGCGTCGGATCGTCGTGCCGGCCGACGACATGCAGGTCGAACCCCGCGGCGCCGGGCGCGCGCATGCAATGCACCGTGCGCACCCCCCGCCGGCCGAGCCAGAGCGCGACCGGTGCGGCGCGGCGGCCGGCGGAGATGGCGAGACGCGGCCAGGGCGGCGCGAAGGCCGCGCGCGCCGCCGGCGCCAGGCCGGCCAGGCTTCCGAAGGCCAGCGGCAGCCGCGCCAGCGCGCCCCAGGCGAGCGGGATCGTGCGGAAGGGTCGGTCCAGCCTCTCGGCGATGCCGAGCGCCTGCGCCGCGGTGCCGGCGCGGGGATCGGCCAGCACCCAGACGGCCGGGGGCTCCGCCGTCATGGACGCGCCACGCGGGCGGCGTTACCACAAGCCCTCAATATCCGCCCTTCACCGACAGGAACCTTCCCCGATGGCCGCCACCCACGCCTCCGACTGGGACCGCGACGCCGCCCTGACCACCGCGCGCATCCTGCTGGAGATCAAGGCGGTGAATTTCCGGCCGGAGGAGCCTTACACCTTCACCTCCGGCTGGAAGAGCCCGGTCTATATCGACTGCCGCAAGATCATCTCCTTCCCCCGCGCGCGCAACCGCATCTGCGACCTGGGCGTCGAGAAGATCGGCCGGCACATCGGCTTCGAGACGATCGAGAGCGTCGTCGGCGGCGAGACCGCCGGCATCCCCTTCGGCGCCTGGATCGCCGACCGGATGATGGCGCCCATGGCCTATGTGCGGAAGAAGCCGAAGGGGTTCGGGCGCAACGCCCAGATCGAGGGCGAGGTGCCGGTCGGCAAGCAGACGCTGCTGGTCGAGGACCTGACCACCGACGGAGCTTCGAAAATCCGCTTCGCCAATGCGCTGCGCGAGGCGGGTGCGATCTGCGACCATACCTTCGTGGTGTTCTACTACGGCGTCTTCCCCGGCAGCTTCGAGCAGATGAAGGCGATGGGGCTGAACCTGCACCATCTGTGCACCTGGTGGGACGTGCTGGAGGTGTGCCGCGAGCGTCCCTATTTCTCCGAAGCCGCGCTCGGCGCGGTGCGCAAGTTCCTGGAGGACCCGGTCGGCTGGTCCAAGGCGCATGGCGGCATCGGATCGCTGGCGGAGGCGAAGCCGAAGGACGCCGCGGAGTAGGCACGCACCGGCCTTTGCGCTTCGCCGCCGCCGCCGCCACACTGCGCCGCGCGCGACGGCGGAGGGCGGCGATGGCGGGGGATACCTACCCGGTTGTGCGGGTGGCGGCGGTGCAGGCCGCATCGGTGTTCCTCGACCGCGAGGCGACCACCGCGAAGGCCTGCCGCATGATCGAACAGGCCGCGGCGCAAGGCGCGCGCTTCATGGTCTTCCCCGAAGGCTTCATCCCCGGCCATTGCTACTGGTACCACCACCACGTCGCCACCAGCCCGAAGGCGATGGCGCTGGCGAATGCCCTGTTCCGCAACGCGGTCGAGATCCCAGGGCCGGAGGTCGCGGCCTTGTGCGAGGCCGCGCGTGCCGCGGAGGCGACCGTGGTCATGGGGATCTGCGAGAAGAATCCCGGCACCCTCGGCACCATGTGGAACACGCAGCTGTTCCTCGGACCCGATGGCAGCATCATCGGCAAGCATCGGAAGCTCATGCCGACGGTCGGCGAACGGCTGGTGCATGCTCCTGGCTTCGGCGACAGCTTCGGCGCCTTCGCAACCCCCTTCGGCCCGGCATCCGCCCTGATCTGCGGCGAGAACACGAACCCGCTCGCGATGTTCGCGCTGATGGCGGAGGGCACGCGCATCCACGGCATGGCGTGGCCCGCCTATCTCGGGCCGCAGGCGCGCCCGCTGCGCGAGTTCGTCGCGATCCAGTCCATGGCCTTCGCCAAGATGGGCGCGGCCTTCGTCGTCTCCGCCTGCGGCGCACTGGACGAGGGCACGCTCTCGGCGCTCGAGGTGCCGGCCGAACAGGCGGAGCGTCTGAGACGACCGGAGAACAGCGGCGGCTCGATGATCGTCGGGCCGGATGGGCAGATCCTCGCCGGGCCGCTCGAAGGCATCGAGGGCATCGTCATCGCCGACTGCGACATCGGCGGGGTGATCAACCGCAAGATGCAGCAGGACGTGGTCGGCCACTACAACCGCCCGGACATATTCCAGCTCACGGTGAACCGCGCGGCGCCCGCGCTCTACGCCGTGCGGCAGGATGACGCGCCGCCGGTGCCGTTCCTGCCCGCCGCGCCTCCGCCGCCCGGTATCGCACCGCCGGCGCCGCGCCTCGCCGGCCCTGAGGAGCTGTGATGCGTGCCCCCGCGATCCTGGCCGTCCTGCTGCTCTCATTGCCTGCCGCCGCGCAAGCCCCGCGCGAGCAGCTCACCATCGGCATCACGCAATATCCGGCGACGCTCCATCCGAACATCGAGAGCATGGCGGCGAAGTCCTATGTGCTCGGCTTCGCGCGACGGCCGCTGACGGTCTACGATCAGGACTGGGCGCTGACCTGCATGGCCTGCGACACGCTGCCCTCGCTCGACAACGGGATGGCGCTGCGCGAGACCACGCCGGATGGCAGGCCCGGCATCCGCGTCACCTGGCGGCTGCGCGAGGATCTGCGCTGGGGCGATGGCCGGCCCGTCTCGGCCGAGGACCTGCTCTTCGCCTGGCAGGCCGGGCGCGACTTCTCGACGGGCTTCGGCGGCAGCGAGTTCTACCGCTCGGCCTACGAAGCGATCGTGGTGGACGCGCGCACGATCACGCTGCGCTTCGACCGCGTGACCTTCGAATACGCCTCGGCCGGCGACTGGCAGCCGCTGCCCGCCCATGTCGAGCGCGCGCGCTGGGAACAGGAGCCGCGCAGCTACCGCAGCCGCAGCGCGTACGAGACCGAGCCGACCAACCCCGCACTGTGGAACGGCCCCTACCGCGTGACCCAGGTGCAGCCCGGCGCCGGCATCACGCTGGAGCGCAACGGCGCCTGGGCCGGCCCCGCGCCGGCTTTCCGTCGCATCGCGATCCGCACGGTGGAGAACACGACCGCGCTGGAGGCGCAGCTTCTGGCGGGCCAGCTCGACATGATCGCGGGCGAGCTCGGCCTGCCGCTCGACCAGGCCGTCGCGCTGGAACGCCGCGTCGGCAACCGCTTCCGCATCGGCTACAAGCCCGGCCTGATCTACGAGCATCTGGACGTGAACCACGACACGCCGCTGCTGGCGGACCGGCGCGTGCGCCAGGCGCTGGTGATGGCGATCGACCGCGCGCAGATCGTGCAGCGGCTGTTCGACGGGCGGCAGGTGCTGGCGCATGGCAACGTCAATCCGCTCGACTGGGTGTACGACCAGTCCATCCGGCAATGGCCGCATGACCCCGCCCGCGCCCGCGCGCTGCTGGAGGAAGCCGGCTGGCGGCCCGGTCCCGACGGCATCCGCCGCAACGCCGCCGGCGAGCGCCTGACCATCGAGCTGATGACGACCGCCGGCAACCGCTCGCGCGAGGCGGTGCAGCAGGTGATCCAGGGCATGTGGCGCCAGGCGGGGATCGAGGCGCGCATCCGCAACGAGCCGCCGCGCGTGCTGTTCGGCGAGACGCTGTCGAAGCGCCGCTTCACCGGCGCGGTGATGTTCGCCTGGATCAGCGCGCCGGAGAGCGTGCCGCGCAGCACGCTGCATTCCGACGAGATCCCGCGCGCCGAGCGCAACTGGTCCGGCCAGAACTACACCGGCTTCCGCAACGCCGAGATGGACGCACTGCTCGAGGCGATCCCGATCGAGCTGGACCGCGAGAAGCGCCGCGCGCTGTGGCAGCGGCTGCAGGCGATCTATGCCGAGGAACTGCCCGCGATCCCCCTCTGGTTCCGCTCGGACGCGCATGTCTGGCCCGCCTGGCTCGACGGCGTGCGACCCACCGGGCATCTCGCGCCCTCCTCGCTCTGGGTGACGGAGTGGGCGGTGCGGTGATCCGCCTGCTCGCCGCGCGGCTCCTGCAGATCGCGGTGACCATGGCGATCCTTTCCTTCGCCATGTTCCTGCTGATCGGGCTGATGCCGGGCGATCCCATCGACCTCGCCATCGCCGGCGATCCGCGGCTCACTGCGGAGGACGCGGCGCGGCTGCGCGCGCTGCACGGCCTCGACCAGCCGCTGCTGGCGCGCTACGCGGCCTGGGCGGGCGGGTTGCTGGAGGGGCGCTTCGGGCATTCGCGGCTCTTCGCGCAACCGGTCGCCGACATCATCGCACCGGCGCTGGTCTCGACGCTCGTGCTGCTCGGCGGGGCGCTGCTGCTGGCCGGCGGCATCGGCATCGCGCTCGGGCTGCTCGCGGCAGCAAGGCCGCGACTGGCGCCGGTGGTGGATGCCATCGCGATCCTCGGCCAGTCGGCGCCGTCCTTCTGGCTCGGCATCCTGCTGATCATTTTCTTCGCCGTGACGCTCGGCTGGCTGCCGGCGGGCGGCAGCAGCGAGACGGGCGGGCTGGATGCGCTGCGCTTCCTGGTGCTGCCGGTGGCCACCCTCGCCATCGCGAACCTCGCCGCCTATGCGCGCCATTCCGCGGCCGCGGTCGGCCTGACGTTGCGCGAGCCCTGGATCACCGCCGCGCGCGCCCGCGGCAATGGCGAAGCGCGCGTGCTGCTGCGCCACGCCTTTCCCAACGCGGCGGTGCCGGTGCTGCAGGTGGCGGCGCTCGATGCCGGCGCGCTGGTCGGCGGCGCGCTGATCACGGAGACGCTGTTCGCCCGCCCGGGGATGGGCAAGCTGATCTACGACGCGGTGATGGGCAACGACACCAACCTGGCGCTCGTCGCGCTGCTGCTGGTCGCGCTGGTGACGATGCTCGCGACGCTCGCGGCGGATCTCGCGCAGCGCGCCCTCGATCCGCGGCTGCGCGATGCGTGACGTCGGTGAAGCGATACCCCCACCCCGACCCTCCCCCGCAAGCGGGAGAGGGAGTGCGACATGCGCGGCCTTCTCCCTCTCCCGCGAAGCGGGGGAGGGTCGGGGTGGGGGCGACAAGCTGGCCCAATGCGCCTGATCCTCGGCCTCTCGCTGCTGCTGCTTCTCGCCCTCGGCGCCCTGCTTGCACCGTTGGTGCAGCAGGCGCTCGGCCATGATCCCTTCGCGCCGGACCTCTTCCTCCGCCACGGCCCGGCTTCGGCGGAGCATCCGCTCGGCACCGACGAGCTCGGCCGCGACCTGCTGCTGCGCCTGCTCTACGGCGCGCGCGTCTCGCTGGCGGTGGGGCTTGCCACGGCGCTTGCCGCCGCGCTGCTCGGCACCGCCATCGGCCTGCTCGCCGCCTGGCGCGGCGGGGCGCTGGATGCGGTGCTGATGCGGCTGGCGGACGGGATGCTGGCGCTGCCGGCGCTGCCCGTCCTCGTCGTGCTGGCCGCCGCCGACACGGGCCGCATCGGCCTGCCGCGCGGCGAGCCGCTCTCCGACATCCTGCGCATCGTCGCGATCCTGACGATCTTCGGCTGGGTCGGCGTGGCGCGGCTGGCGCGCGCCGCGGCGCGGTCCGTGCTCGCGCGCGCCGATGTGCGCGCGGCGCGCGCGCGCGGCGCCGGGGGGGGCCGCCGCCGGC
>NZ_JBWXTD010000005.1:661277-661706 GCF_056682175.1 Falsiroseomonas sp. RANM36 | reverse complement strand
GCTTCCTGCCGCTTCGGGGGGGGGGGGGGGGGGGGGGGGGGGGGGGGCCCGGGGGGGCTGCCGGGGCGCGCGCGCGACTTTGGGCGCGCGGCGCGCGCGCTCGGCGCCGGGGAGGGCCGCATCCTGCTGCGCCATGTGCTGCCGAACATCGCGGGCCCCGTCGCCGTCGCCACCGCGCTCGCGGTCGCCGGCGCGATCCTTGCGGAAAGCACGCTGTCCTTCCTCGGCCTCGGCATCGCGCCGCCGGCGGCGAGCTGGGGGAACATGCTGTCGAACGCGCAGGACCTGGTGTTCAGCGCGCCCTGGGCGGCGGTGTGGCCGGGTCTCGCGATCCTGCTGGCGGTCGCCGGCTGCACGCTGGTGGCGGACGGGCGGCGGCGCGGGCCGCGCCCCCCGCCCCACACCCACCAGCGAGTCAGGGAAGCGGCC
>NZ_JBWXTD010000005.1:660689-661177 GCF_056682175.1 Falsiroseomonas sp. RANM36 | reverse complement strand
GCCGCGCCCCAGGACCGCGGCCGCGAGGCGCCCGGCCTCGCCCCGCGGGCGGCGCGCGAACGGCGCCGGCGCCGCGGAGAGCGGCCGCGCCTGGCCGGCGGCGTAGAGGCTTTCGTGCAGGGCGAGGTGCCGCCGCCCCTCGTCGCCCTGTGGCGCGATGAAGATCGGCGCGGCGGTGATCAGCGCCTCCGACAGCATCGAGACCGAGTCGCCGGTGACGACGAGCGCGTCGGCCCAGGCCATGAAGCCGAGCAGCGGGTTCGCCCCCTCCCCGCCCCAGCGATGCAGCCGGTGCGGCACGGCGGAGAGCGCCTCGGCCAGCGCCTCGGTCGCGGCCGAGCCGGTGCGGCGGCTGGCGGTGGCCAGCACGCTGCCGGCGAAGCCTGCGACCCGCGCGCCGAGCGTCGCGGCGGCGGCGGACGTCATCCCCTCCCCCCCCCCCAGGCCCCGGGGGGCCCAAACCCCCCCGCCCCCCCCCCCCCCCGGGG
>NZ_JBWXTD010000005.1:654632-660589 GCF_056682175.1 Falsiroseomonas sp. RANM36 | reverse complement strand
GCGGGGGCCGGCGACCCGGCGGGCGGGCGCGGGCGGCCCGCGGGGGGGGGCCGGCCGGGGGCGCTGAGGGCGCCGCAGGCGCATCCGCTTCGGCGGATCAGGTCCCGATCTCGCCGCCGTCGCGCCTGACGATCGCGATCACCGAGGGACGCGGCGGCTCGCCATCCTTGAAGTCGGGCCAGCGCGTCGAGGGTCGCTCGAAGGTGCTGCCCGGATCCTCGCCGGGATGCTGGATGGCGAGGAACAGCGTCCGGTCGTCCGGCGTGAAGCGCGGGCCGCAGACCTCGGCCCCGGTCGGCGCCTGGAAGAACAGCCGCGTCAGCGCGCGGCCATAGCCGCTGGTGTCGGCCGCCCAGACGCCGTCGGCGATGCCGGCATTGTCCGGCGCGCCGTCCGTCACGATCCAGATCCGGCCCTTGCTGTCGAAGGCGCAGTTGTCGGGACAGGAGAGCCAGCCATTGTCGCTGGTCGCACGATGGTAGCGCGCGCCGGAATCGAGGCCGGGCTTGCCCGCCATCAGGAAGATCTCCCACCGTCCTTCCGTCGCGGCATGGTCCACGCGGTCGGTGCCGGCACCGGGCGGGATCACCTCCACCACATGCCCATGCACGTTGTTGGCGCGCGGATTGGCGGGACCGACCTGCTGCGCCGTGCGGCGCGTGTTGTTCGTGAGCATGACATAGACGCGCCCGTTCACCGGGTTGGTCTCGACATCCTCCGGCCGGTCCATCGGCGTGGCGCCGAGCAGGTCGGCGGCGCGGCGCGCCTCGATCACCACGTCGCCCTGGCTGCGGAATCCGTTCGCCTCGGTCAGCGGCCCCTGGCCATGCACCAGCGGCAGCCAGCGCATCACGCCGCGCTCCTCGAACTTCGCGACATAGAGCGTGCCGTCGTCCAGCAGGTCGCGGTTCGCGGCGCGGTCGTTCGGGTTCCAGGGCCGGGCGGTGACGAACTTGTAGAGGTAGTCGAAGCGCTCGTCGTCGCCGGAATAGAAGGCCACGCGCCCATCGGCGCTGACCGCGTGCGTCGCGCCCTCATGCTTGAAGCGGCCGAGCGCGGTGCGCTTCACCGGCACGCTCTCCGGGTCGTACGGGTCGTATTCGACGATCCAGCCGAAGCGGTTCGGCTCGTTCGGCTCCTTGTCGAGGTTGAAGCGGTCGAAGTGCCGCCCCCAGGCATAGGTCGCGTCCTTGGCGATGCCGTAGCGGCGATAGGCGGCCGCCTGCGGCCCGGTCTCGGCCGCGTCGCCGCCGAAATACTGGTTGAAGTTCTCCTCCGCCGTGATGACGGTGCCCCAGGGCGTGTTGCCGCCGGCGCAGTTGTTCAGCGTGCCGAGCACGCGCGTGCCGGTGGGTTCGGCATTGGTGCGCAGCCGCTCATGGCCCGCCGCGGGGCCGCTGATGCGCATCGGCGTCTCCATGGTGATCCGCCGGTTCATCCGCCCGCCCGGCACGCTGCGCCAGGTGCCGCCCTCCTTGCGGACCTCCACCACCGACATGCCATGCGCGGCGATCTCGACCGCCGCCTGCTCCTTCGTGGTGCGCCCGCGCGCGGCGCGGCCTTCGCCGATGCCGGCGAACATCAGGTTGGTGTTGGTGTATTCGTGGTTCACGCAGATCAGGCCGTGCTCGGAATTGCGCGATCCGGCGGGCAGCGGGAAGTAGTCCAGGTAGTCGTTGTTGTAGCCGAACTGCCTGGCCTGCCCCTCGGCGGTGAGTGTGCGCGGATCGTAGGGCGGCGCGCCCTCCAGCACCGGATCGCCCCAGCGGATGACCACCTGCACGTCGTAGCCCTCGGCGACCTGGTGGTTCTGGCTGAGGCCCTGGCGGAGTTCCTGGAAGGTGAGCGTGGATGGGCCGCCGCGCGCCGGGATGGGGGCGGGCTGCGCCACCGCCTCCCGCACCAGCGCCTCGCTCAGCGCCGCCGCGGCGCCGGCGCCGGCCCGGCCGCGCAGGGCGGCGCGGCGGCTGAGGCGGGCTTCGATCAGCGCGCCGATCGGTGTGGCCGGCGCGGGGTTGCTGCCGATATCCTCGATCTCGGGCAGGTCCGGTTCGGACTCGTTCGGATGCATGCGACGTTTCCTCGCGTCTGTCACGGAACTGTCACAATGCCGGGGCCCTTGCGGACGTCAACCGGATGACCGGGTCAGATGCGCGTGCCGCGCCGGCCCTCTTGTCACACCGTCGCAATCATCCCGTCGCGGAACTGACGCGGAGCGCCGCTAAGAGCGCCGCATCATGCCACCCCTGGGAGACGCGACGATGCCGGACGATCTGCGCCACCTGTCCTATGACCTCGAGGCCGGGGACGAGATCCCCTCCAACGCCTCCTCCAACCCGACCTTCGCCGAGATCGCGGAGGCCCGCCTCGGCCGCCGCGGCATGCTGATGGGCGGGCTCGGCGCGGCCATCGCCGGCTTCATCGGCACCGCGCCGCGAGCGGCGGGCGCGCAGGGCGCCGCGCCGGCCGCCCAGCCGGCGGCGCAGGGCCCGGCGATCGGCTTCAAGGCCGTGCCGATCAGCGCCAACGACACGGTCGTGGTGCCGGAGGGCTATTCGGTGCAGGTGCTGATCCCGCAGGGCACGCCGCTGAACGGCCGCCCCGCCGCCAAGGGCCTGCCCGAGATCAGCGCCGCCGAGCAGGAGCAGGCGATCGGCGCGCATCACGACGGCATGCACTTCTTCCCGATCGAGGGCCGCCACCCCGAGGAAGGCAGCAGCACCGACGGCTTCCTGGTGGTGAACCACGAATACATCGAGCCGCGCTTCATGCACGCCCGCGCCGCCGGGCAGTCCATCGGCAACGGCCGCATGCCGCTGGTGGACGGCGCGCGCGACGCCGAGGAGGTGCGCAAGGAGATCTTCGCCCATGGCGTCTCCGTGGTGCGCATCGCGAAGCAGGCCGGCGGCCAGTGGGCGGTGGTGGCGGATGCGCGCAACCGCCGAGTCCACGGCGCGACGCCGATGGAGATCGCCGGCCCGGTGCGCGGCCATGCGCTGGTGCGCACGAAGTTCAGCCCCGACGGCACGCGCGTGCGCGGCACGCTGAACAACTGCGCGCATGGCTACACGCCCTGGAACACCTACCTGACCTGCGAGGAGAACTGGGCGGGCTATTTCCGCAACCTCGACCGCGACGGCGACCGCCCGCGCCTGCCGCGCGAGCATGCCCGCTACGGCGTGCCCACCAGCCAGGCGCGCTACAACTGGGACCAGGTGCGGGGCGGCGGCGACGAGTTCGCGCGCTTCAACGTCTCCTCC
Source organism: Falsiroseomonas sp. RANM36 (assembly GCF_056682175.1). Classification (NCBI taxonomy): domain Bacteria; kingdom Pseudomonadati; phylum Pseudomonadota; class Alphaproteobacteria; order Acetobacterales; family Roseomonadaceae; genus Falsiroseomonas; species Falsiroseomonas sp. RANM36. Next base: position 657,329 of record NZ_JBWXTD010000005.1, on the reverse strand, counting down.
ACCGGCGCCGCTCCGACCGAGGACTACCGCAACGAGGTCAACGCCTTCGGCTGGATCGTGGAGATCGACCCGTTCAACCCGAACGCCATGCCGGCGAAGCGCACCGCGCTCGGCCGCTTCGCGCATGAGGGCATCGTGTTCGGTCCGGCGCGCGAGGGCCGCCCGGTGGTCGCCTATTCCGGCGACGACAGCATGTTCGAGTACATCTACAAGTTCGTCTCCGCCCGCCCCTTCGCCCGCGCCACCGCGAACGGCTCCCTGCTCGACGAGGGCACGCTCTATGTCGCGAAGTTCAATGCCGACGGCACGGGCGAATGGCTGCCGCTGGTGCATGGCCAGGGGCCGCTGACCGCGGCCAACGGCTTCGCCGACCAGGCCGAGGTGCTGGTCAACACGCGCCTCGCCGCCGATGCGGTGGGCGCCACCAAGATGGACCGGCCGGAATGGGGTGCCGTGGATCCGCGCGACGGGCGCGTCTATTTCACGCTGACGAACAACACCCGCCGCACCGAGGCGCAGGTGGACGGGCCGAACCCGCGCGCGCAGAACCGCTTCGGCCAGATCATCCGCTGGCGCGAGGCGAATGACGACCACGCCGCCACGCGCTTCGCCTGGGACCTGTTCCTGATCGCCGGCCCCGAGGGCGACAGCCGCATCGCCGGCTCCACCGTCACCGCCGACAACATGCTGGCCTGCCCGGACGGCCTCTGGTTCGACGCCGACGGCCGGATGTGGATCCAGACCGACATCGGCGAGAGCGAGCAGCTGCGCGGCCCGCTGGCGCCCTTCGGCAACAACGCGATGCTCTGCGCCAACCCCGTCACCGGCGAGACGCGGCGCTTCCTCACCGGCCCGAACGGGCAGGAAGTCACGGGCGTCGTCACCACGCCGGACCGGCGGACGATGTTCGTGAACCTGCAGCACCCGGGCGCCACCACCTCGGCGGCGGACTGGGCGGCGGGCCGGCCGAACAGCCGCTTCCCCAATGGCGACGGCGTGCCGCTCTCGGCGACGCTGGTGATCACGAAGGACGACGGCGGCATCATCGGTTCCTGACGTCGCCTCCGCCCGGGGGGGGGGGGGGGGGGCGCCCCCCCCCCCCCCCCCCGGGGTCGCACGGATCGCTGAACATGGCCGGGCGGCGCTCCGCCCGGGCGTGCCCTGGTGCCCCGCGGCGCGAATCCTGCCACGCTGCCGGCCATGTGGATCTGGCTGAACATCGGGCTGCATGTCGCCCTGCAGGGCGCCCTCATCGCGCGCGTCCTGCTGCGGCCGCATCGCGACCCTGCCTCCCGCATCGCCTGGATCGTGGTCATCCTCGCGCTGCCGGTGGTCGGCATGCTGGCCTATCTGCTGCTCGGCGAGACCAGCATCGGCCGGGCCCGCATCGCGCGGCTCCGCGCCGTGCTGGCCGCGCTGCCCGATCCGTCGGCCCCGCCGGCCGGCCTGCCGGCACCCGCGATCGCGCCGGCGCACCAGCCGCTGTTCCGCGTCGGCCAGTCCATTGCCGGCTACCTGCCCTGCGGCGGCAACCGCGCGACGCTGCTGCCGGATTCGGCCGCCGCCATCGCCGCGCTGGTGGCGGATATCGAGGGCGCGCAGGACCACGCGCATCTGCTGTTCTACATCTGGCTGCCCGATGACAGCGGCACGGCCGTGGCGGAGGCGCTCTGCCGGGCGGCGCGGCGCGGCGTGGCCTGCCGCGCGATGGTGGACGACCTCGGCAGCCGCCTGCTGATCGCCAGCCCGCTCTGGCCGCGCATGCGCGAGGCGGGCGTGCGGCTCGGCCGTGCGCTGCCGGTCGGCAACCCGCTGCTCCGCCCCTTCGCCGGGCGGATCGACCTGCGCAACCACCGCAAGATCGTGGTGATCGACGGGCGCATCACCTATTGCGGCAGCCAGAACTGCGCCGACGCCGCCTTCCGCATCAAGGCGCGCTATGCGCCCTGGGTGGATGTGGTGATGCGCTTCGAAGGGCCGGTCGCCTGGCAGAACCAGCACCTCTTCGCCAGCGACTGGATGGCGCATGGCGGAGAGGACCTGACCGCGCTGCTCCAGCGGGCCCCGGCCGCGGCGGTCGCCGAAGGCGGCATCGCCGCGCAGGTGGTGGCCAGCGGCCCCACCGCGCGCCATTCCGCGATGCCCGAGATGTTCCAGAGCCTGATGTACGCCGCGCGGCAGGAGTTGGTGATCACCACCCCCTACTACGTGCCGGACGAGGCGATGCAGGCCGCGCTCTGCGCCGCCGCCTTCCGCGGCGTGGCGACCAGCATCGTCTTCCCCGCCCGCAACGACAATCCCGCCGTCGCCGCGGCCAGCCGCAGCTACTATGCCGACCTGCTCGAGGCCGGCGTGCGGATCTTCGAGTTCGGCGGCGGGCTCCTGCACGCCAAGACGCTCTGCGTGGACGGCGCGGTGGCGCTGATCGGCTCGGCCAACATGGACCGCCGCAGCTTCGACCTGAACTACGAGAACAACATCCTCTTCGCCGACGCGGCGGCGACCGCGGCGCTGCGCGCCCGGCAGGACGGATGGATCGCGGCCTCCCGCCCGGTGGCGCAGGCCGATGCGGCCGCCTGGCCGCTGTCCCGCCGGCTGTGGAACAACACCCTGGCGGTGCTGGGGCCGGTTCTCTAGGCCGCGCCCGGCCGGCCGCCCCCGGGGGGCGGGCGGGCGGGGGGGGGCGATGGACCCCCC
>NZ_JBWXTD010000005.1:649142-654532 GCF_056682175.1 Falsiroseomonas sp. RANM36 | reverse complement strand
GCATCGGCCTCGGCCCGCCAGCCGGCCGGCAGCACATGGGTGGCGAAGGCTTCCTCGATGATCGCGGGGCCGGCGACGGGCGCGCCGGGCCGCATCGCCTCGGGGCCCCCCCCCCCCCCCGCCCCCCCCGCGCCCCCACGCCGCGGCGGATCTCCTCCGTCAGGCGCAGCCCGGCCGCGATGGCGCCGCGGTCGTTGAAGACGCGCACCACCTCGCCATCCTGGAGGCCGCGCGCCGCGGCATCGGCCGGGTGCATCAGGATCGGCTCGCGCTCCTGCACGCGGTTGGCCGCGGCGACGCGGCCGACATCGAGCTGGCCATGCAGCCGCGTGAAGGGCTGGAAGGACAGCATGTGCAGCGGGAAGCGCCGCGCCATCTCGCCGCCGAGCCATTCGCGCGGCGCCTGCCAGACCGGGTGGCCGGGCACTTCCGCATAGCCGAAGCCGGCGATGGCCTCCGAGAAGATCTCGACCTTGCCCGACGGCGTGTTGAGCGGGTTCGCCTCCGGGTCGGCGCGGAAGGCGGCGAACTGGGTGTAGGCCTCGCGCGGCGCCTCGATCTCGACGAAGCCGCGCTCCCAGAACTCGGCGAAATCCGGCACCGCGATCCCCTGCGCGGCGCAGGCCTGGCGCCAGCGGCCATAGAGGTGGTCGAGCCAGGCCATCTCGTCGCGCTGCTCGGTGAAGGCGGCGCGGAAGCCGAGCGCGTCGGCGATGTCGGCCAGCATGTCCGCGTCGTTCCGGGCCTGGCCGATGGGCGCGATCGCCTGGTGCATGGCGCGCACGAAGCGGTCGCGCGATGCGCTGCCGATGTCGTTGCGCTCCAGCGTCGTCGTGGCCGGCAGCACGATGTCCGCATGGCGCGCCAGCGGCGTCCACCAGGGCTCCTGCACCACGACCGTGTCGGCGCGGTTCCAGCCGCGCAGCAGGCGGCCGAGATCCTGGTGGTGATGGAAGGGATTGCCGCCGGCCCACCAGATCATGCGGATGTCGGGCAGCAACAGGTCGCGGCCGTTGTACTGCAGGACCTGGCCCGGCCGCTCCAGCAGCTCGGTCACGCGGGCCACGGGAATATAGGCCCCGACCGGGTTCTTCACCGGCACGCCGCCGACGCTCGGCACCTCGTGCCGCGGCGTGCCGATGCCGTTCATCGAGCCATAGCCGAACGCCACGCCCTGTCCCGGCTTGCCGATGGTGCCCAGCATCGCCGCCAGCGCCACCAGCGCCCACCAGGGTTGTTCCCCGTGCTCGGCGCGCTGGATGGACCAGGTGGCGGTCAGCATGGTCGGCGCGCCGGCAGCCTCGAGCGCCAGGCGCCGGATGGTGGCGGCGGGCACATCGGTGAGGCCCTCGGCCCATTCCGGCGTCTTGGCCACGCCATCCTTCGTGCCGCGGACATAATCGGCGAACGGCGCGAAGCCGACGGCGCAGCGCGCCAGGAAGTCGCGATCCTCCTTGCCCTGCTCCAGGATCACCTGCGCCATGGCGAGGATCATCGCCGCGTCGCTGCCCGGGCGGATCGGCACCCATTCGGCGCCGAGGAACGCCGCCGCATCGCCGCGGAAGGGCGAGATGTTGACGAAGCGCACGCCGGCCTCGGCCGCCGCCTTCATCAGCGGCACGTATTCATGCGCGCCGCTTCCGCCGGAGGTGATCAGCCCGTTCTTCAGCGGCAGCCCGCCGAAGCAGAGCATCAGCTTGGCGTTCTCGCGGATCGCCTTCCAGTCGGTGACCGGGCCCTGGATCACCTCGTTCGTGCCGAGGATATGCGGCATCAGCGTCATGCCGGCGCCGTAGGAGTAGTTCGTCACCTGCGCGCAAAAACCGCCGGCGAGGCCGAGGAAGCGATGCAGCTGCGTGCGCGCGTGGTGGTAGCGCCCGGCCGAGGACCAGCCATAGCTGCCGCCGAGCACCGAGGGATGCCCGTGCTCCGCCCGGATGCGGGCGGATTCCTCGGCGACCAGCCGGATCGCCTGGTCCCAGGAGACCGGCACGAAGGCGTCGCCGCCGCGCGCGCTGCCGCGCCGCTCGCCCTTCAGCCAGCCGGCGCGGACATAGGGGCGGTCGATCCTTGCGGCGCTGTGCACCGCATCGGGGATGGACTGCAGCAGGGTCGAGGGCGAGGGATCGCGGCCGAAGGGCCTTGCGGCAACCAGGCGGCCGCCTTCGACCACGGCGTCGAAAGAGCCGAAATGCGACCCGTGCGGCTTGATCTCGGTCATGCGGACCCCCTTGCCGGCGGCAATCTGCCGCCGCCGGCCAGCCGCCGCAACCGCTCCGCGGCCCCGGGCGGCGCCGGCTTCAGAAGGAGATGCCGAGATTGACCGTGAAGCCCTGATAGCCGTTCTGGCCGTCCAGATAGGTGGCGCCGAGGCGGATCGGCAGGCGGAAGCCGCCGACCTGCACCGGATCGCCGAGGCCGAGGAAGACGCCGTATTCCTGGTAGTTGTTCACGTAGAGCGCATCCCCGGTGAAGCGCGTGTCCACGGCGAAGGCCGAGAGCGTCGCGCGCCGGCCGAACACCGCGCCCAGGTCGCGATGCAGGATCAGCCCGTTGCGGAACATGTTGTTCTGCAACTCGTAGCTCACGCTGTAGTCCTGGTAATTGATCGGCAGCGTCTCCAGCCGGGAGACCATGTTGCCGACCGTCAGCCGCCAGCGCTCATCGAGGCGGAAGTCGAGGTTGCTGGTGACGGAGGCCGACCAGATGCCGCCCGCCGCGCCAAGGTCGATCGAGCCGGCAACGCCGGCCCGCAGCATCGGCGTCAGCGACCAGCGCACCCAGTCCGGCAGGCCGAGCCGGATCGGCACGCGGGCGCCGATGCCGACGGAACCCGAGTAGGACTGGCCGCCCGCGGTGTCGAGCAGCGTGATCGGCGCATCGAGGATCAGCTCGACGCCGCTGGACAAGCCGTAGCTGTACGCGATCGGCAAGGTGTAGACATCGGTGTTCCAGCCCGACGCGCTGTAGCTGCCGAAACGCGCGCCCATGGAGAACCTGCCGCCATCCTGCTGCCCGGCGAACCCGCCGCCGCTGCCCGAGCCGCCGAGCGCCACGTTGAAGTCGGCGGCCCCCATCAGCGACATCAGGCTGTTCGGGTTGCCGGCGATGGGGTCGATCGGCGTGGTCGCCACGGCCTCCTTCAGGAAGCGTGTCAGCGCATCCTGCCCGTCGCCGCGCAGCCAGCGCAGCGCAAGGTCCTGCGATTCGTCGCGCGTCGCGCCGTTGAAGCTCTCATTCACGCCGATCGAGGGGATTTGCAGGACGAGCACCGGCGAGTTCTGCGCGTAGGAGAGCGTCGCCGGCACGCCGCGCAGGCTGACCGTCGCGACCGCCGAGGAGTTCGGCGTGTAGCTGCCGAACAGGCTGTTCAGGCCTTCATTGGTGAACAGCTGCGCGAAATCGGTGAGGTCCGAAGAGGTGGCCGTGGCGGTCTGGCCGTCCACGTTGAAATTGCCTTCGAACAGGCTGCGCGCTGCCGCTTCTTGCGCGGCAGCCCCAAGCATGAAGCCCAACAGCGCGATCCGTGTCGTCTTGCAACGCATCATGGCCATCGTTCCATCCCTGCCGGCCCGGCGCCGGCACAGGACGGATAGGAACTCCGGATCGCCCTTCTTGAGCAACGGAAAATATTGCGAAACAAAGCCGAAACGAGACAAGAATGATGCAAAAATGTGCAGAATCCCGGCCGGCTGCCTGCGGACGATCGCAGGACGCCCCTCGGCAGGCCGCGACACCATGTCCGGGGACCGGCGGGCTTGCGCGCCACTTGCGCGCCTTGCGGACGAAGGCAAGGCGGTTTCACTCGAACGGCCTCTGCTCTAGCGTGCGGGCACCCGCAGCGAGAACAACGCCATGACCCCGCCCCGCAACTCCAACGCCATCCGGGACATCGCCAATGTCCTGCATCCCTACACGGACCACCGCGCCCATGCGGTGAACGGGCCGCTGGTGATCAGCCGCGGCGAGGGCGTGCGCGTGTTCGACGACCAGGGCAAGGAATACATCGAGGCGATGGCCGGCCTGTGGTGCGCCTCGCTCGGCTTCGACAACAAGCGGCTGGTGGATGCCGCCTACAGGCAGATGCAGAAGCTGCCCTTCTACCACGGCTTCACGGCCAAGTCGCACGAGCCGATGATCGACCTGGCGGAGATGCTGATCGAGCGCGCGCCGGTCCCGATGTCCAAGGTGTTCTTCGCGAATTCGGGCTCCGAGGCGAACGACACGGCGGTGAAGATGATCTGGTACGCCAACAACGCGATGGGGCGGCCGGACAAGAAGAAGATCATCGGGCGGCTGAAGGGCTATCACGGCATCACGATCGCCTCCGGCTCGATCACCGGACTGCCGGCGAACCACAAGATGTTCGACCTGCCGGTCTCCGACCGGTTCATCCATGTCTCGACGCCGCACCACTACCACGGCGCCAATCCCGGCGAGTCCGAGGAGGATTTCGCGACGCGCCTGGCGGAGGAGCTGGACCAGGTGATCCAGCGCGAGGGCCCCGAGACCGTCGCCGCCTTCTTCGCCGAGCCGGCGATGGGCGCGGGCGGGGTGATCGTGCCGCCGGCGACCTATTTCGAGAAGGTGCAGGCGGTGCTGAAGAAGCACGACGTGCTCTTCGTCGCCGACGAGGTGATCTGCGGCTTCGGGCGCACCGGCAGCTACTGGGGCAGCCAGACCTTCGGCATCACGCCGGACATCCTGGTCTGCGCCAAGGCGCTCTCGGCCAGCTTCCTGCCGATCAGCGCCGTGATGGTGAACGACCGCGTCTTCCAGGCGCTGGCCGACGGTTCCGCCACCATCGGCACCTGGGGCCACGGCTTCACCTATTCCGGCCATCCGGTGCCCGCCGCCGTCGCGGTGGAGACGCTGAAGATCTATGACGAGATGGACGTCGTCGGCCATGCGAAGCGCGTGGGCGCGCATATGCAGAAGACGCTGCGCGCGCGCTTCGCCGACCATCCGCTGGTGGGCGAGGTGCGCGGCGTCGGCCTCGTCGCGGCGATGGAGCTGGTGGCGGACAAGGCGACGCATCGCAACTTCGACCCGGGCGCCAAGGTCGGCCCGCGGCTCGCCAAGCTGGCCGAGGGCGAGGGCGTGATCATGCGCGCCATGGTGAACGATTCGATGGGCTTCTCGCCGCCGCTGATCATCACCGAGGCCGAGGTGGACGAGATGATCGCCCGCGTCGGGCGCGCACTGGACGCGCTGACCGTGCAGCTGCGCCGCGAAAGCATCGCCCTGGTGTAGCGGCAAGGGAGGGAGGGACGCGCCCTTCCTCCCCTTTCATCCCGCGCGCGCTACCGCGCGCGGCGGGAAGCCGGCCGGCGCGAGGCCGGCATCGCCCGCCCCCGCTTCCAGATGCTGGCGGATGGCGGGGATCGGAA
>NZ_JBWXTD010000005.1:647041-649042 GCF_056682175.1 Falsiroseomonas sp. RANM36 | reverse complement strand
GCGCGCGCGACCGTGTCGGCGAAGGCGCGATGCTTCTGCATCAGCGCGATCGCCATGGAGAGGTCCGCGTCGGACTGCTCGCGCCGCTCCACCGTGCGGCGCCAGAAGCCGCGCTCCTCCTCGGTGCCGCGGGCGAAGGCCAGCAGCACGGGAAGGGTGATCTTGCCTTCGCGGAAGTCGTCGCCGACGGTCTTGCCGAGCCGCTCCTGCTCCGCCGAGTAGTCGAGCGCGTCGTCCACCAGCTGGAACGCGACGCCGAGATTGTGGCCATAGGCGCGCAGCGCGGCCTGCGCCGCGGCATCGCAGCCTGCCACCACGGCGCCGACCTCGGTCGCCGCGGCGAACAGCGCCGCCGTCTTGCCCTCGATCACCGCCAGGTACTGCGCCTCGGTGCTGCTGGTGTCGTTCTGGATCACCAGCTGCAGCACCTCGCCCTCGGAAATGGTGGCGGAGGCTTCCGACAGGATGCGCAGCACCTCGAGCGAGCCATCCGTGACCATCAGCTGGAAGGCGCGCGCGAACAGGAAGTCGCCGACCAGCACGGAGGGCTTGTTGCCGAACAGCGCGTTGGCGCTGGCCTGGCCGCGGCGCAACGCGCTTTCGTCCACCACGTCGTCATGCAGCAGCGTCGCGGTGTGGATGAACTCGACGCAGGCCGCGAGCGCCACATGCCGCGTGCCGCGATAGCCGGCCATGCGCGCGGCGGCGAGCGTCAGCAGCGGCCGCAGCCGCTTGCCGCCCGCCGCGACGATATGCGCGGCCAGCTGCGGGATCAGCGCGACCTCGCTCTGCATGCGCTCGACGATCAGGCGGTTGCAGGCTTCGAGATCGTGGCGGACGAGCTCCGTCAGCGCCGCAAGCGCGTCCTCGCCGGCGGCGGGTGCGGCGGTGTCGGCGCTCGCCGGCATCGGAAGATCCACGCTCACTTGACCTCGTTCCAGGTGGCGGCAACCTAGCCGCCGCCCCACGCAGCGGCAAGCATCGCGGCCTGCCGCGCGCATGTGGGCACGATCCGCCGGGAGGCGAGGATGCGCGTTCTGCTCGCCACGACCGACCCGGTGCGGCTCTCCTTCCTGCTCGCGCTGCTGCGCGATGCCGGCTGCAACCCGGTGGTGTTCGACGCCGCGATCAGCGCGATCGAGGGTGGAATCGGCGCCTTCCCCCGCCGCCTGGCGGTGCCCGAAGAGGAGGCAGCCCAGGCGCTCCGCGTGCTGCGGGAGGCCGGAGAGACCGAGGGCATGCCGTGACCGGCGTCAGCGAGGATCGCCTGCTCGGCGGCCGGGTCCGCCTGCGCCAGCCGCGCGAGGGGCTGCGGGCCGGGCATGACGCGGTGCTGCTGGCCGCCGCGGGGCCGGCCGCGCCCGGCGACCGCGTGCTTGAACTCGGCTGCGGCAGCGGCGCCGCCTTCCTGTGCCTGGCCGCGCGGGTGCCGGGCGTCGCGGTGACGGCGGTGGAGCGCGAGCCGGCACTGGCCGCGCTGGCGCGGGAGAATGCGGCGCTCAACGGGCTGGCGGATCGCGTCACCGTGATCGAGGGCGACATCGCCGATCCCGCCTTGTGGCGGGTCCTGCCGCGTGTCGCGCAGGGCTTCGCCAATCCGCCCTTCTGGCCGGGCGGCTCGGCGCCTCCGCTGGCGCTGCGCCGGGCGGCGACCCATGAGGACGCGCCTTTGGCGGCCTGGGCCGCCTGTCTCGCGGCGGCGCGGGGCCATCGGGGCGGCGCGACCCTCATCCTGCCGGCCGCGCGCTTCGCGGATGGCCTCCGCGCACTTGGCGACGCCGGATTCGGCAGCCCGGCGCGGCGGCCGCTCTGGCCGCGGGCCGGCCGGCCGGCGACGCGGGTGATCCTGGCGGCGCGACGCGGGGGCAGGGGGCCGGGCCGGGTCCTGCCCGGCCTCGCGCTGCACGAGGGCACGGCGCATGGCGCCGCCCCCCCCGCCCGCCGCCACGACGGCGCGGGGCGGGGGAAAGGGGGGGCGTCATCTCGTGCGCGTCCGGGGGG
>NZ_JBWXTD010000005.1:645631-646941 GCF_056682175.1 Falsiroseomonas sp. RANM36 | reverse complement strand
GGCGCGGGGTAGGGGGGGGCCCGGGGGGGCGCGCGGGGGGGGCGGGGGGCCGGGCGGGGGCCTGCCCGGCCCCGCGCGGCACGCGGGCCGGGCGCAGGGCGCCGCCGCCGCGGCCATCCTCAACGACGGCGCGGCGCTGGAAATCGGCTGAGCTACTTCTCGTGCGCGTCCGGGTGGCGCAGCAGCCAGAGCCGCTCATGCGCGGCGACAAGGCTTTCCATGTTCTTGCGCCGATTGACGTCAGGCGCCACCGGCCGGCGCGTCAGCATCATCTCGAGGATGCGCAGCAACTCCTCCGCCACCTCGTAGTCGCCCTGGTCGCAGGCGTGATGGAATGCGATCAGGATCTTGTCGGACAGCCGACGCGTGTGTCGCGGCGGCCCTCCGGCGGAACGCCCCGCTTCCCGTGACGGCGGGTCCCGATCCTCTTCGGACATCAGAGAAGCTGCTCCCTTGGGCCCCGGCCCGCAGATGCCGAGGTTATCAAGACTACATCATAGGCCCGGACGGTTCCCACAGAAACCCTCCGCCCTGCGCCGGGCCCTGCGCATCGGGGCGCAGCGGCCGGGCCGGCCTCATGCACCGCGCAGCTGCCCACGCACCGCCTCCGCGATCGCCTCCGGCGCGGTCTGCGGGCGGAACAGCGCCCGCACCCGTCCATCCGGCCCGACCAGGTAGATGAAGGAGGAATGGTCCATCACATACTCGGTCATCTCCGGCCGCTGCACCTTGGCATAGAACACGCGATAGGCGCGCGCCGCCGCGGCCACCTGCTCCGGCGTGCCGGTCAGCCCGACCATCGCCGGGTGGAAGCGCGCGACATACTCCGCCAGCGCCGCGGGCGTGTCCCGCTCCGGGTCGATGGTGATCAGCACCGGCGTCACCCGCGCGGCCTGCGCGCCCAGATCGTCCATCGCCGCGGCGATGATGCCAAGCTCGGTCGGGCAGACATCCGGGCAATAGGTGAAGCCGAAATACACCAGCAGGAACCGCCCGGCGAAATCCGCCTCCGTCACCGCCCGCCCGGTATGGTCGGTCAGCCGGAACGGCCCGCCGAGTACCATGCCCTGCGGCAGTTGCACCCCCCCGGCCGAGGGCGCCGGCGCGTCGCCGCCCAGCAGCGTCGCCGCCAGGCGCGAGAAGGCCGTGCCGAGGCTCTCGCCCTCGCCCCGGCCGAGCCAGGCCGCCGCCCAGAGCCCGCCGAGCAGCAGGAGCACGACCATCGCCAGGATGCGAACGGTTTGCAGCATGGGGGGGACATAGGCCGCCCCCGCGCCGCGGGGGGGGCGCCGGGCGGGGGGGCGCGGCCC
>NZ_JBWXTD010000005.1:620485-645531 GCF_056682175.1 Falsiroseomonas sp. RANM36 | reverse complement strand
CCCCCCGGGGGCGGGGCGGCGCCGGCGGGTGGCGTCCGGCCGGGGGGGCGTCGCCTGGGCGCGGGGGGCCTGGTGGAACCCGGCGCGGCCGGGTGCCACCGATGCGCCCTGCGTGCATGGCAACGCCAATGTGCTGACGCAGGATGTCGGCACCTCCCGCCTCGGTCAGGGCTCGGCGGCGCAATCCTGCCTGGTCGAGATCGCCCGCTGGGAGGGCGAGCTGCCGCCGGTGACGGTGCATGCCCCGCCGGAGGGCGCGACCGCGCCGTGACAGGGCGCCGCGCCCGGCTCGGCGCGGCCAGGCTCGGGCTCGCCGGGCCGGCGCGGGCTTCGACCCGCGCCAGCCGTCGGGCGCCTCAGTGGCGCTGCGCCAGGGCGATCTCGCCCTCGGGCTGGGCGGTGGTGAAGGTGGAGTCGGCGAAGGCCTCCTCCCAGGAGCCGGCGGTGGAGGCGCGCGAGTATTCGGTGGCGCGGTTCTCGAAGAAATTGGTGTGCTCCACCGCGTTCAGCATCTCGTCGAGCCAGGGCAGCGGGTTCTTCTCGATCTTGTAGAGCGGCTCGAGGCCGAGCTGCTGCAGGCGGCGGTCGGCGATGAAGCGGATGTACTGCTTGGTCTGCGCCGCATCGAGGCCCTGCACGCCGCCGAGCTCGAAGGCAAGGTCGATGAAGGCGTCCTCGTGGTCCACGATGGTGGAGCAGATCAGGTAGAGGTCGCGCTTCAGATCCTCGGTCCAGATCTCCGGGTTCTCCTGGACGAAGGTCCGGAACAGGCGGATCACGCTCAGGCAGTGCAGCGTCTCGTCCCGCACGCTCCAGGACACGATCTGCCCCATGCCCTTCATCTTGTTGAAGCGCGGGAAGTTCATGAGGATCGCGAAGGAAGCGAAGAGCTGCAGGCCTTCCGTGAAGGCGCCGAAGGCGGCCAGAGTCTTGGCGATCTCGGTCTTGTTCTCGACCGAGAAGGACTGCATGTAGTCGTACTTGTCCTTCATCTCCTTGTACTTCAGGAAGGCCGTGTACTCGATTTCCGGCATCCCGATGGTGTCGAGGAGATGCGAATAGGCCGCGACGTGGATCGTCTCGGTGTTCGAGAAGGACGACATCATCATCAGCACTTCAGTCGGCTTGAAGACCTGGCTGTAGTGCTTCATGTAGCAGTTGTTCACCTCGACGTCGGCCTGGGTGAAGAAGCGGAAGATCTGCGTCAGCAGGTTCTTCTCGGCCGGCGTCAGGTTCTTCTGCCAGTCCTTCACGTCGTCGGCGAGCGGCACTTCCTCCGGCAGCCAATGGATGCGCTGCTGCTGCAGCCAGGCCTCATAGGCCCAGGGGTAGCGGAAGGGTTTGTACACCGGGTTCGCGGTCAGCAGGTCGAACTTCACGGGCAGCTCGTCACGGGAGATCGCGTCGTCCGGCATGGATGCTCTTTCCGGCGTTGTTGGGCGTTGCAGTGGAGGCTCAGCCGCGCGCGTCGGGATCGGGCGCCGCACGCAGCGCCTTCGCCAGGTCGGCGGAGATGGAATCGAGGTCGGCGATCAGGCGCTTCACCTGCTCCACCGGCCCGCGCTCGTCGATCATTAGGTCGAGCTGGCGCGAAAGGCGCGCGCGCCGCGCGGCCAGGCGCATCGCATCGGGGTGCGCCGCTGTCTGGGTCACTGGCACGCGAGGCACTCCTCGTAGTTCGTGGTGTTCGCCGCGGGCGTCACGAGGTTGAGCGAGGGCTGCCCGCCATCCTCCTTGTGCGCCGCCATCACATCCGACTGGCCCACCACCTTCTCGCTGATCGCGTCCGCGCGCTGGATCGACAGCGAGCGGCAGTAGTAGAGCGACTTCACGCCCTTCTTCCACGCCATCATGTGGATCTGGTGCAGGTCCCGCTTGTGGACATTCGCCGGCAGGAAGAGGTTCACCGATTGCGACTGGCAGATGAAGGGCGTCCGGTCCGCCGCGTGCTCCACCACCCAGCGCTGGTCGAGCTCGAAGGCGGTCTTGAAGGTGGCCTTCTCCTGCTCGTCCAGGAAGTCGAGGTGCTGCACGCTGCCCTTGCGCACCGTGATCGTCGTCCAGGTCTCCTCGTCGTCGCGGCCGTGCTTCGCCAGCACCTTCTTCAGGTACGGGTTGCGCACGATGTAGCTGCCGGACAGCGTCTTGTGGTTGTAGACATTGGCCGCGATCGGCTCGATGCCCGGGCTGGCGCCGCCGCAGATGATCGAGATGGACGCCGTCGGCGCGATCGCGATCTTGTGCGAGAAGCGCTCCATCATGTCGTATTCGGCGGCGTCCGGGCAGGGCCCGCGCTCCAGCGCCAGCTCGCGGGAGGCGCGGTCGGCGGCCTCGCGGATGTGCTTGAACATCCGCTTGTTCCAGCTCTTCGCCACCACGCTTTCGAAGGGCACGTTCAGCGACTGCAGGAAGCTGTGGAAGCCCATCACGCCGAGGCCGACGCTGCGCTCGCGCATCGCGCTGTAGCGCGCCCGCGCCATGGAATCCGGCGCCGTGTCGATGAAGCTCTGCAGCACGTTGTCGAGGAAGCGCATCACGTCCGGGATGAACTGCGGGTCCTTGTGCCACTCGAACCAGGTCTCGCAATTCAGGGAGGAGAGGCAGCACACCGCGGTGCGCTCCATCCCGTGCTGGTCCGTGCCGGTCGGCAGCGTGATCTCGGAGCAGAGGTTGGAGGTCTTCACCGCCAGCCCTGCCAGCTTGTGATGCGCGGGCTGCGCGCGGCTCACATGGTCGGAGTAGATGATGTAGGGCTCGCCGGTCTCGATGCGCGCGGTCAGGATGCGGATCCAGACCGCGCGGGCGGAAACCTTCTTCACCAGCGCGCCATCCTTCGGCGAGACCAGCGCCCATTCCTCGTCATTCTCGACGGCGCGCATGAAGGCGTCCGGGATCAGCACGCCATGGTGCAGGTTCAGCGCCTTGCGGTTCGGATCGCCGCCGGTCGGGCGGCGCATCTCGAGGAATTCCTCGATCTCCGGATGGTTGACCGGCAGGTAGCAGGCGGCCGAGCCGCGACGAAGCGAGCCCTGCGAGATGGCAAGAGTCAGGCTGTCCATCACGCGGATGAAGGGAATGACGCCGGAGGTCTTGCCGTTGCGCCCGACCTTCTCGCCGATGCCGCGCAGATTGCCCCAGTAGCTGCCGATGCCGCCGCCCTTGGCCGCCAGCCAGACATTCTCGTTCCAGAGGCCGACGATGCCCTCCAGGCTGTCGGAGGCCTCGTTCAGGAAGCAGGAGATCGGCAGCCCGCGCGTCGTCCCGCCATTGGACAGAACGGGTGTCGCCGGCATGAACCACAGCTTCGAGATGTAGTCGTAGATGCGCTGCGCATGCGCCGCGTCGTCGCCATAGGCGCTGGCCACCCGCGCGAAGAGATCCTGGTAGGATTCGCCGGGCAGCAGGTAGCGGTCGTCGAGCGTCGCCTTGCCGAAATCGGTCAGCAGCGCGTCGCGCGAGCGGTCGATCCGGACCTGGCCGTGGCCTTCAAGCTGGACTGCGTCGAACACGACTACCCCCATGATCAGCCCCGGTGACCCGGGGCGACTCCCCCATGCCGCGGAGATTGCCCCCGGCAGGCCCACCGCAACAAGATGTAGTGTTGCCACAGTCCGGTGAACACTACCGCTATCCCGCAGGTTCCCCGTTGCATTTTCCCGCGAGTCCAACCTAGGACGTCTATGTTCCCGTTTCGTTCGTTAAGCGCAAGCCCTGCCTTGCCTCATATATGGCGAGACCGGCGGGACGCGCCGCGCGCGTCGCCCCGCCATCCCCTTGGACCATGCCTCGCGCATCCCGCGAAAGAGCGCGTTGCGACCCATCCCCGATGTCCTCGCGATCCACAGGCCCCGCACGCCCCTCCCTGCCCCGCGACCGGCGAAGCCGGGCGGAAACACGAAGGCGAGGCCGCGACATGCACATGCAATGCGGGCGCGGCACCCTGCCAGGGCATCCGACGCGGAGATCGCCCCATGTCCCTCACCCGCCCCGCCACTGCCCGGCGCGCCGCCCTCGCCCTGCTGCCGGGTCTCGCCCTCGCCGCGCTTGCCGCCGCCCCGGCCGCGGCGCAGGGCGAGGCCCCCGTCCAGCTTTTCAGGATCCAGCTCGCCCGCGGCGAAGTGACGGTGGGCCTGACGCCCGCCGAACTCGCCGGGCTCGGCAGCGGGCCGGAGGTCTCGCGGATCGCCCGGCGCATCGCCGAGCAGGGGCAGCTCACCGCCTGGCGCTATGTCGTGACGCGGGCGCCGGACGGCAGCACGCGGCTTGCCGCGCGGGAGCGCGTCGCGGTGATGCGGCAGGAAGCGCTGATGGTGGAGCCCTATCGCGCCGCGCTGCCGGTCGCGGCGCCGCCCGCCGAATAGGGCCGCCCGGCGCGGCGGACACAAAAACGGCCGGGGGTGCGACACGCCCCCGGCCCCGAAGCGGCTCAGGCCGCGATCAGCGCATCGGCGGGGCGTATTGCAGGCCGCCCCGGGTCCAGAGGTTGTTCACGCCCCGCGGGAAGCCGATCGGGGTCATGTTGCGCTCCCAGATCTCGCCGTAGTTGCCCACGGCCTTGATGATGCGCACGGCCCAGTCGTTCTCGAGGCCCAGCATGCGCCCGAGATCGCCGGTGCGGCCCATGAAGCGCTGCACGTCGGGGTTCGTGCTGGTGGCGAAGCTGTCCACATTCGCCTGGGTGATCCCCATCTCCTCGGCGGTCACTAGCGCGAAATGCGTCCAGCGCACGATGTCGAAGAAGCGGGCATCGCCCTTGCGCACCACCGGGCCGAGCGGCTCCTTGGAGATGATCTCGGGCAGCAGCAGGTAGCGGCTGGCATTGGCGCCCTGGCTGGCCGCGAAGGAGGCGAGCGAGGAACTGTCATTGGTGTAGACGTCGCAGCGGCGGTTGATGAAGGCCGCGCGCACTTCCTCCACGCTCTCGATCACGACCGGCGTGTAGCGCAGCCGGTTGGCGCGGAAGTAGTCGGCGAGGTTCAGCTCGGTGGTGGTGCCGGGCTGCACGCAGACCGTGGCGCCGTCGAGCTGGCGGGCCGAGGTCACGCCGCTGTCGCGATGCACCATGAAGCCCTGGCCGTCATAGACGTTGATGCCGGCGAAGAGGAAGCCGAGCGACGCCTCGCGCGCCATCGTCCAGGTGGTGGTGCGGGAGAGCATGTCCACCTCGCCCGACTGCAGCATGGTGAAGCGCTGCTGGGTCGAGGAGGGCAGGATGCGCAGCTTGGTCGGGTCGCCGAAGATCGCCGCGGTCACCGCGCGGCAGTAGTCCACGTCGAGCCCGCGCCAGACGCCCTGGCTGTCCGGCAGCGAGAAGCCGACGGTCGAGGGCGAGACCGAGCAGATCAGCTGTCCGCGCTGGCGAATGGCGGCGACGGTGTCGGCGGCGGGCTGGGCGAGGGCGGGCGCGGCAATGCCGCCCGCGAACAGCGCGGCACCGAGCAGGGCGCCGAGTTTGGTCATACGCATGGCGAAAAGCTCTCCCTATCATCCGTCCGGGCACATCCCGAGGCCCATGCACCCGCGATCGGCGGGCGCCCGGGCGCGAATGGCTCGTCCTCGGCGCGTAATGCTTCGGCCGCGCCAGCGCAAGGGTGCAATGCGGATTCCGCGGGGCACGCGACCGATGTTGCGCCTGAGCCGGCGCGCGCCCTGCATGCGTTATGGCCGCGCGCCGAACAGCCGCGCATAGGCCGCCGGCGAGAAGCCGAGTTCGAGCCGGCCGTCCACATCCAGCACGGGGCGCTTCACCAGGGAGGGCTGCGCCAGCATCAGCCGCAGCGCCTTCGCCTCGTCGAGTCCCGTCTTCTCCGCCTCCGGCAACTTGCGGAAGGTGGTGCCGGCGCGGTTCAGCAGCGACTCCCACCCCAATGCGCGCGCCCAGGCCTCGAGCGTCGTGCGGTCCAGCCCGTCCACCTTGTAATCGTGGAAGCGGTGGGCGACGCCCTGCGCCTCGAGCCAGGCGCGGGCCTTCTTCATCGTGTCGCAGTTCCGGATGCCATGGATCGTCACGGCCATCGGCGCCCCCGCAGCTGATGCGCGCGCAGGATAGGGCGGGCGGCGGCGGCCACCAACCGGCGCAACCCCACCTTGAAGCGGCGGCGCGCGCGGCCCAACTCGCGCGCGGGTCCGGGCCCCTCTGGCGCGATGCCGCGCGATGTCGGACCCCGCGATGCGCCATCCCGGCGCCTCGTCCGCATGGAGACATCGCAGATGCCTCGGGGCCTGGCGCAGCGCGCCGTCCCGGCGCCGGCCTGAGGGGCCGCCGCCTTGGACTTCCTCCTGTTGCTCGCCGGCCTGGCGTTGCTCGCCCTGGGCGGCGAGGCGCTGGTGCGCGGCGCGGTGCAGCTGGCCGAGCGCATGGGCGTCTCGCCCCTGCTGATCGGCCTGACGCTGGTCGGCTTCGGCACCTCGATGCCGGAGCTGGTCACCAGCGTGCAGGCGGCGCTGATCGGCTCGCCGGGCATCGCCGTGGGCAACGCCGTCGGCAGCAACATCGCCAACATCCTGCTGATCCTGGGCCTCGCCGCGCTGGTCTCGCCGGTGCGCGTCGGCTCGGCGGCGCTGAAGCGCGACGGCGTGCTGGTGCTGGCGGTGGCGGTGGTCTTCGCGCTGGTCGGCTGGTTCCTGGCGCTCGACCGCCTGGTGGGCCTCGGCTTCGTCGGCGGGCTCGTGGCGTATCTGGTCTATGCCTGGCGGACGGAGCGCGCGGGCGCCGACGGCCATCCGGCCGCCTATGAGAAGGCGCAGGCCTTCGAGGGCACGCATCCCAACCTGCGCGCGGCCGGCGCCGGGGCGCCGCTGCTGGCGCTCGGGATGGCGCTCGGCGGGCTCGTGATGGTGGTGCTCGGCGGGAAGCTGCTGGTGGATGGCGCGGTCGGGATCGCCCGCGACTTCGGCATCGAGGAGACGGTGATCGGCCTGACCATCGTGGCCGTCGGTACCTCCATGCCGGAGCTCGTCACCTCCCTCGTGGCGGCGGCGCGGCGACAGTCGGATGTCGCGCTCGGCAACATCCTCGGCTCGAACATCTACAACATCCTGGGCATCCTGGGCGTGACCGCGCTGATCGCGCCGACCGAGGTGCCGGCGCAGATCGCCTGGTTCGACAGCCTGGTGATGGTGGCGGTCTCCGCGGCGCTGCTCGTCTTCGCCTGGACCGGGCTGCGCATCGGCCGCCGAGAGGGCGGCGCGCTGCTGGCCGGATATGTCGCCTATGTGTGGTGGATCTGGCCGGCGTGACGCGCCGGCCTCACTCCCACTCGATCGTCCCCGGCGGCTTGCTCGTGATGTCGTAGGTGACGCGGTTGATGCCGCGGACCTCGTTGACGATGCGGTTCGCGACGCGCGAGAGGAACTCCATCGAGAAGGGATAGACATCCGCCGTCATGCCGTCGGTGCTGGTCACGGCGCGCAGGGCACACGCCTGGTCATAGGTGCGGCCATCGCCCATCACGCCGACCGTGCGCACCGGCAGCAGCACGGCGAAGGCCTGCCAAATGGCGTCGTAGAGGCCGGCCGTGCGGATCTCCTCCAGGTAGATGCTGTCCACCTTGCGCAGCAGGTCCGCCTTCTCGCGCGTCACCTCGCCGGGGATGCGGATCGCGAGGCCCGGCCCCGGGAAGGGATGGCGGCCGACGATCGCCTCCGGGATCGCCAGTTCGCGGCCGAGCGCGCGCACCTCGTCCTTGAACAGGTCGCGCAGCGGCTCGACGAGCTTCATGCGCATTCCCTCCGGCAGGCCGCCGACATTGTGGTGCGACTTGATCGTCACGCTCGGGCCGCCCGTCGCGCTCACGCTCTCGATCACGTCGGGATAGAGCGTGCCCTGCGCCAGGAAGTCGGCGCCGCCGAGCTTGTTCTGCTCCTCCTCGAACACCTCGATGAACAGCCGGCCGATGATCTTTCGCTTCTGCTCCGGGTCCGTCACGCCCGAGAGCTGGCCGAGGAACAGGTCGGACGCGTCGCGATGCACCAGCTTGATGTTGAAGCGGTCGCGGAAGGTGGACACCACCTGCTCGGACTCGTTCGCCCGCATCAGGCCGTGGTCCACATAGATGCAGGTGAGCTGGTCGCCGATCGCCTCATGGATCAGCACCGCTGCGACGGAGGAATCCACGCCGCCCGAGAGGCCGCACACCACGCGGCCCGAGCCCACCTGCGCGCGGATCTTCTCGATCATCTCCGCGCGGAAGGCGCCCATCGTCCAGTCGCCGGTGCAGCCGCAGACCAGATGGGTGAAGTTCTTCAGAAGCTGCGCGCCATGCGGGGTGTGCACGACCTCGGGGTGGAACATCGTGCCGTAGTAATGGCGCTTGTCGTCGGCGATCAGCGCGAAGGGCGCGCCCTCGCTGCTGGCGACCACGCGGAAGCCGGGCGGCAGTTCCGTGATGCGGTCGCCATGGCTCATCCAGACCTGCTCGCGCGCGCCCTTTGCCCAGACACCCTGGGTGATGGCGCAGTCGCCGGTGACGTCCACATGGGCGCGGCCGAATTCCCGCGCATGCCCGCCCTCCACCGTGCCGCCGAGCTGATGCGCCAGCGTCTGCTGGCCGTAGCAGATGCCGAGGATCGGCAGGCCGGAGGCGAAGGCGTAGTCCGGCGCGCGGGGGCTCTCGCCCTCCGTCACGCTGGCCGGCCCGCCCGAGAAGATGATGCCCTTGGGCGCGAAGGCGCGGATGCGGGCCTCGGGCGCCGCGTTATAGGGCCAGATCTCGCAATAGACGCCGGTCTCGCGCAGGCGCCGCGCGATGAGCTGCGTCACCTGGCTGCCGAAGTCGAGGATCAGGATGCGCTCGTGGCGGGTCGTGCCGCGGCGCGCGGGATCGGAATTCGAGGGCGCGGCGGAGTCGGGGGGGAGCGTCATGGCGGGCTATCACCACAGGCCAGCGCCGGCGGCAAGCGCCCCGGCGTTCGCGGCCCGGCCGATCGCCGGCTAGCCCTCCTGCACCGGCGCGGTATGGGCGAGCAGGCTCTCGATCGGGTCCCAGGTCAGCGCGGTCTGCTGCACCGGCCGGCCGGCCACGCCGATCGTCTCGGTCATCGCCGGCCGGCCGCCGAGATGGCGGTAGAACCAGCGGGCCTGGTTCTCGGCCAGCACCCAGACCACGGCCGAGTTGCAGCCGATCGCGCGCAGATGCGCCGCCATCGCCCGCATCAGCCGCCGCCCGACGCCGCGCTCGCGGAAATCGTCGAGCACGTAGAGCGTCTCCACCTCGCCCGCCGCCAGGCCCTGGCGCCGGGCCCGGCCGCCGGAGGCGAAGCCGATGATGGCGGCGGCGGGGCCGGGCTGGTCGCCGGGCTGGTCGCCACCGCCCGCGGTCGCTACGAACACCGCGTGCCCCTGGCGGCGGTCGAGGATGGCGCGCTGGTAGAAGGCGGCGAGCCGGACCTCCGACAGGCCGGCCAGGTAGGCGTCGTCGAGGATGCCGGCATAGGCGTTGCGCCAGGCCGCCACATGCACCGCGGCGATGCCGGGCGCGTCCTCGGCGCGGGCGCGGCGGACGCAGATCATGGCCGTCTCTCCAGCACGGCCGCGAAGAAGCCGTCGGTGCCGTGGCGCGCGGGCGAGAGCGCGAGCGCGTCGCCCTCCACCGGGCAGGGCGTGCCCGGGCAAAGCTCTGCCCACAGCGCCGGGACGCGGCGCATGACGAAATCAGGATGGCGCGCGAGGAAGCGCTCGATCTGCATTTCGTCCTCCTCCGGAAGGAGCGAGCAGGTAGCGTAGACCAGTCTTCCGCCGGGACGCACCAACTCTGAGGCCTCCTCGAGGATGGCGGCCTGCTTGGCCGAAAGCTCGGCCAGATCGGTCGCGTTGGTGCGCAGCCGCGCATCGGGATTGCGCCGCCAGGTGCCGCTGCCGGTGCAGGGGGCGTCCACCAGCACGCGGTCGAAGCTGCGGCCGCGCCGCTTGCGCCACTTGTCGCCGGGCGCCAGCAGGTGCCGCTCGGCATTGTTGACGCCGGCCCGGCGCAGCCGCCGCCCCGCCCCCTCCAGCCGGGCGGCCGAGACGTCGCAGGCGACGACATGGCCACGATTGTCCATCGCAGCGGCCAGCGCCAGGGTCTTCCCGGCGGCGCCGGCGCAATAATCCGCCACCCGCATGCCGGGCCGCGCATCGGTGATCAGGGCGATGAGCTGGCTGCCCTCGTCCTGCACCTCCACCAGGCCCTCCTTGAAGGCGGCTGTGCCGGTGACCGGCTTGCGCTCCGCGATGCGCAGCCCCCAGGGCGAGAGCGGGGTCGGCTGGGCGGCGAGCCCCTCGCCCGCCAGCGCAAGCCGCGCCGATTCACGGCTGGTGCGGAGCAGGTTCGCCCGCAGGTCGAGCGGCGCCGCCGCCTCCATCGCCGCGGCCTCGGCGGCGAGATCCGCGCCGAACCGGGCGCGCAGGCCGGGCAGCGCCCAGTCCGGCAGGTTGAGCCGCGGGCCGTCCGGCATCTCGGGATGGATCAGCGGCACGCCGGAGAGGCGGCGCAGGATCGCGACCTCCTCGGCGGACAGCGGCGAGGGCGCGAAGCGGTCGCCGGTGAAGTGCCCGCCGAGCTGCTGCAGCGTCCAGCCCTCGGCCAGCAGCAGCTGCGCCGCCAGCACCAGGCGCGGCGTGGCCGGCACGCCGATCCGCGCCAGGTGCCAGTCCAGCCGCAGCTTCTGCCGGATCGCGCCCCAGGCGAGGTCGGAGACGGCACGGCGGTCGCCGCTGCCGATGTAGCGGCGGCTGCGGAAGAAGTCGGTGGCGATGGCATCGGCGGGGCGGCGGGGCGCCGCCTGCAGCGCGTCCAGCAGGTCGATCGCCGCCTGGAGGCGGCCGGCGGGGGTCACGGCGCGAGCAGGCCCGGAAGCTCGGCGAGCGTGCCGATGCGCCCCGCGGCAAGCGAGTCCAGCCAGTATTCGCCCGGCACCGCCGCCCGGTTCAGCCAATGCACCCGGAAGCCGAAGCGCGCCGCGCCATAGGCGTCCCAGGCATTGCCGGAGACGAAGGCGATCTCGTGCGGCTGGCAGGCGAAGCGGTCGGTGGCCAGCGCATAGACCGCCCGCGCCGGCTTGTAGCGCCGCAGCAGATGGACCGAGAGCACCGCGTCGAGCAGCGGCGCGAGGCCGGCGGCCGCCACCGCTTCCTCCAGCATCGCGGGCTCGCCGTTGGAGAGGATGGCGGTCGCCATGCCGGCCTGGCGCAGCGCCGCCAGCGCGGGAACCGCGTCGGGAAAGGCGTCCAGCCGGCGATAGGCGCCGAGCAGGTCGGCGCGCAGCGCCCCGTCGGCAACGCCATGCGCTGCCAATGCGACGTCCAGGGCACGCGCGGTGACGGACGAAAAATCCTCGTAGTCGCCGCAGGCCGAGAGGATCCAGGAATATTCCAGCTGCTTCGCCCGCCACAGCGCCGAGACGGCGGCGGCCTGGGGACCGAGGCGGGCGGCATGGCGAGCGACCGCGGCATGCACATCGAGCAGCGTCCCGTAGGCGTCGAAGACGATGGCGGCCGTGGTCGCGGCCCGTCGGGGCATCGCGCTGGCGTTCCTTACCAGGGGACGGTCATGCTGCGCCCCGCCGGGCGCCGCCGGCAAGCCCTCCCGCGGGACGCCGCGCTACCCCTCCATCCGGTAGTTCGGCGCCTCCCGCGTCACCGCGACGTCATGCACATGGCTTTCGCGCAGGCCGGCATTGGTGATGCGGCGGAAGCGGGCGCCGCGCTGCATGTCGGCGATGGTGGCGCTGCCGGTGTAGCCCATCGCGGCGCGCAGGCCGCCGACCATCTGGTGGACCACCGCGCCGACCGGGCCCTTGTAGCCGACGCGGCCCTCGACGCCCTCGGGCACCAGCTTGAGCTTGTCCGCGACCTCGGCCTGGAAGTAGCGGTCCGCGCTGCCCCGCGCCATCGCGCCGAGGCTGCCCATGCCACGATAGGATTTGTAGGAGCGGCCCTGGTAGAGAAAAACCTCGCCCGGCGCCTCGTCGGTGCCGGCGAAGACGCTGCCCATCATGACGCAGTCGGCCCCGGCCGCGATCGCCTTGGCGACATCGCCGGAGGAGCGGATGCCGCCATCGGCGATGCAGGGCACGCCGTGCTCGCGGCAGGCCGCGGCGCTTTCCATCACCGCCGTCAGCTGCGGCACGCCGACGCCGGCGACGATGCGGGTGGTGCAGATCGAGCCCGGGCCGATGCCCACCTTCACCGCATCCGCGCCGGCCTCGATCAGCGCCAGCGCGCCTTCCGGCGTGGCGATGTTCCCGGCCACGACCTGGACGGAGTTGGACAGGCGCTTGATGCGCTCGATCGCCTTCAGCACGCCGCCCGAATGGCCATGCGCGGTGTCCACCACGATCACGTCCACCTCGGCCTCGACCAGCAGGCTGGCGCGGCGGAAGCCGTCCTCTCCCACCCCTGTCGCCGCCGCCACGCGCAGCCGGCCCATCGCGTCCTTCACGGCGTTCGGGTTGGCCTGCGCCTTCTCCATGTCCTTCACGGTGATCAGGCCGACGCAGCGATAGGCGTCGTCCACCACCAGCAGCTTCTCGATCCGGTGCTTGTGCAGCAGGCCGCGCGCCTCGGCCGGGGTGACATCGGCATTGGCGGTGATCAGGTTCTCCCGCGTCATCAGCTCATAGACCCGGGTGTCGGGGTCGGAGGCGAAGCGGACGTCGCGGTTGGTGATGATGCCGACGAGGCGGCCGGAGGCGCGTTCCACCACCGGGATGCCGCTGATCTTGTGGGCATCCTGCAGGGCGCGGACATCGGCCAGGGTCTGGTCGGGATGGATGGTCAGCGGGTTCACCACCATCCCGCTCTCGAACTTCTTCACCCGCCGCACCTGCGCGGCCTGGTCCTCCGGCGAGAGGTTCTTGTGGATCACGCCGATGCCGCCGGCCTGGGCCATGGCGATGGCCATCGGCGCCTCGGTCACCGTGTCCATCGCGGCGGCGACGAGGGGGATGTTCAGCGCGATCTCGCGCGTCAGGCGGGTGCGGGTGTCGGTGTCGGCCGGCAGCACGGTGGAATAGGCCGGCACGAGAAGGACATCGTCGAAGGCATAGGCCTCCTCGAAGCGCCCGCGGGGCGCGAACTCGGCTGGACTGTCGGGGGGCGCCATGGCGGGGACCTCTCGGGGAACGCGACCTTGGCGGCCCGCCCTACACCCGATGGCGACCCGGCGTCCAGCGGATGCGGCGTGACGCTTGCCTGACGCGTCGTCGGGTCAGGGTTGCGCGCCCTTGAAGCCGGTGGCGACGACATAGAGCTCCGCGCTGTCCTTGCGGCTGGCCGGGGGCTTGGCGTGGCGAACCTGCGCGAAGCGCTGCTTCAGCGTGTCGAGGAAGGCCTTCTCCGACCCGCCCTGGAAGACCTTGGCGACGAATCCCCCGCCCGGCGCCAGCACCCGCAGCGCGAAATCCAGTGCCAGCTCGGCCAGCGCCATGATGCGCAGATGGTCGGTCGCGGCGTGCCCGGTGGTGTTCGGCGCCATGTCCGACAGCACCAGGTCCGCCTGCCCGCCCAGCGCCGCCTCGACCTGCCGCTCCACCGCCGCGTCCTGGAAGTCGCCCTCCAGGATCGTCGCCCCGGGCACCGGGTCCACCGGCAGCAGGTCGAGCCCGACCACCCGCCCCTGCTCACCCGCCTTGCGGAGCGAGACCTGGATCCAGCCGCCCGGCGCGCAGCCGAGGTCCACCACACGCGCGCCCGGCTTCAGGAGATGGAACTTCTCGTCCAGCTCGATCAGCTTGAAGGCGGCGCGGGAGCGCCAGCCCTGCGCCCTGGCCGCCTGCACATAGGGGTCGTTGAGCTGGCGTTCGAGCCAGCGCTGGCTTTGCGGGCTGCGCCCCTTCGCGGTGCGCAGCCTGGCCGAGAGCGATCGTCCGCCAGGCGTCGTGCGTGTCATCGCCGGGATATCGGCGATCAGGCGTGCGCGTGCCAGCCCTGCCGGCGCGGCGGATGGCCGCGCATGGCCATGCGGTCCGCGCGCATCAGCCGCAGCAGCATGCCCTCCCGCAGGCCGCGATCGGCGACGGTCAGCCGCGGCACCGGCCAGACCCGGCGGATCGCGGCATAGACGGCGCAGCCGGGCAGCACGAACTCCACCCGGTCCGGCCCGACGCAGGGATGCGCCGCCAGCCCGTCGCGGCCGAGGGCAAACAGGTCGCCGAGCGCTTGGTCCGCCACATCGGCATCGAGCGTCTGCCCGTCCACCAGAGGCCGGCGATAGCGCGGCAACGACATGGCGACGCCGGCGAGCGTGGTGACGGTGCCGGAGGTGCCCATCAGCCGCACCCCGCCGGCGCGGATCTCCTGCGCGATGCGATGGACCGAATCGAAGCCTGCGAGGCGTTCCGCCACCTCGTTCACCACGGCGTGGAACCCGGCCTCGGTGAAGCAGGAGGGGCCGCAGCGCTCGGAAAGCGTGACCACGCCGACCGGCACCGAGAGATAGCCGATCAGCTCCGGCGCCGGCCGGTGCGGCTGGATGCGGATCCAGGCGATCTCCGTCGAGCCGCCGCCGATATCGAACAGCAGGGCGCGCCGGTCGCCGGGCTCCAGCAGCGGGGCGCAGGATTCCATCGCGAGCTCCGCCTCTTCCCGGGCCGAGATGGTGCGCAGGCGCAGCCCGGTCTCCCGTTCGACCCGGGCGAGGAAGGCCGGGCCGTTGGCGGCGCGGCGGCAGGCCTCGGTCGCCACCGCCTGGAGCGCGCGCACCGGGCGGCGGCGAAGCTTGTCTGCGCAGGCGCCGAGCGCCGCCATGGCGCGGTCCATCGCCGCCTCCGACAGGCGGCCGGAGCTGACCAGGCCCTCGCCCAGGCGAACGATGCGGCTGAAGCTGTCCACCACCCGGAACCCGCCCGAGGCGGGCGCCGCGACCAGCAGCCGGCAGTTGTTGGTGCCGAGATCGAGCGCCGCATAGGCCGGCGGCATGGCGTTCTCCCGGCGAGGGCCGGGATCGGCCGCGCGCGGTGCTGGGGGCGGTGCCGGTGCGGGGGCGGAGGGAAGATCGTCAGGCATTGCGGTTGCCGGTCGCCGGCGCGGGGCGATGCCGTGGCATCGGCCGCGAAGGCTTCCAAACTCCATGATCCGGCGGCCCCGCTTCCGGGGCAAGGCATTTCAGCGGCGTGAAACGAGCGGATGTTGCCTGCCCCGGACCGCTGTGGTAACCCCCGCGCCCGTCCCGAGGCGATGGGACGAGCCCGCCGGCGGTGGGGGATAGTTTAGTGGTAGAACTCCGGATTCTGACTCCGGCAGCCTTGGTTCGAATCCAGGTCCCCCAGCCAGCGCCGCGCCACCGTCCGAAACGCATGAGCCGAGATGACCGCGCCGGGCGGGAGGCCGCGCCCTCCCGCATGGCGGAACGCGACGCGTTCAGTCCCGGCTGACACCGGCCGCGCGCAGGATCGGTCCCCATTTCTCGAACTCGGCGCGGTGGATCGCCACCATTTCCTCCGGCGTCGGCTGCGCGATCATGTCGAAGCCGATCTCCGCCAGGCGCTTGCGCACCGCCTCGTCGGCCATCATGGCCCTGGTGACCTCGTACATGCGCTGCACGATCGGCGCCGGGGTGCGCGCCACGGTTGAGACGCCGATCCAGGTGCTCATCTCGTAGCCGGCCACGCCGGCCTCCTGCATGGTCGGCACGTCCGGCAGGAAGGGCGAGCGCGCGCGGGACGTGACGGCGAGGGCCCGCAACTCTCCCGAGCGGATCAGGCCGAGCAGGGTCGAGATGTTGAAGAAGGCGAAGTCCACCTCGCCGGTCTGCGCCGCCAGGATGCCCTGCGGCGCGCCGCGATAGGGCACATGCGTCGCCTCGAAGCCGGTCATCTGCGCCATCATCGCGGAGGAGACATGATGCGTGGTGCCGACGCCGCCCGAGGAATAGGTGAGCTTGCCCGGGTTCGCCTTCCCCGCCGCCACGATCTCGGCGACGCTGTTGAAGGGCGAGCCGCGCTTCACGACCAGCGCGTTGCTGACCGCGACGATGCGCGTGATCGGCTGGAAGTCGCGCAGCGGGTCGTAGGGCAGCTGCGGATAGAGCACCGGGTTGAAGGCGATGGAGGTCTGCCCGGTGATGGTCACCGTGTAGCCATCCGGCGCCGCGCGCGCGACCTGGCCGAGCGCGACCGTGCCATTCGCCGCCGGGCGATTCTCGGTCACCACCGGCTGGCCGAGCCGGGTGCTCCAGCCATCCGCGACGGTGCGCGCGACGATGTCCACCGAACTGCCGGCCGCGAGCGGCGCGACCATGGTGATGGCGCGCGTCGGCCAGGCGGGCTGCGCGCGCAACGCAACTGGCAGCGCAGCGGTGCCGGCGGCGGCCAGCAGCAGGGAACGGCGACGCATCATCAGCCTCCTTCGCGGATCAGATAGACCGGGCTCGACCAGGCCACCGCGCCATCCTCGAAGGTGGCGCGCAGATAGAGCGCATTGTCCTCGCCGCCGCGCAGCGCCACGCGGCGCGAGAGGCGCACGCGGCGATGCGGGTTGGCATCGGGCAGGCGGAAGACGCGGATGCGCCGGCCGAGGCCTCCGGCCTCGAAGACCTTGTCCTCCAGGCCGATCTCCGCGACCGGGATGCGCGCCTGCACCAGGTTGGTGTCGATGGTGAGCGTGCCGGCGCCGGCTTCCTCCAGCACGGTCTCCATGCCCGCGAAGCCGCCGGTCGTGACGGCCTCGAAGGCGACGCCATCGGTGTCGGCGGCGAAGGGCTTGTCGAGGTTCCAGCGGTTGATGGGGCGCGTCGCGCCGAAGCGGTTGCCCTCGATCGCGACGCGGCCCTTCCAGATCGTCTCCCGCCCGCGGCCGCGATATTCCGAGCCTTCCCAGATCACGCGGATGCGCCGGCCGAGATCGGCGGCGGCATAGGGCCGCCAGATCGCGACGAGGTCCGTGCGGTTGCGCAGCTCCACCCGCTCGATCGGCGCGGCGGCGGCGAGTTCCGCCTCGAACAGCGCCTCCGAATCCACGACGCCGGTCAGGATGTCCCCCATCATCGCGCTCGCCGTGCGGCCGATCGCCGCGCCGCCGAGCGCCGGGTCGTCCTCATGCAGGTCGGCCGGCGCGGCGAGCGTGACCTTCAGGTCCACCAGCGCGCGCGTCGCGGCGGTGGTGGCGTAGTGATGCCGCCGCTTCAGCGCGCGGAACAGCGCGGGGCGCGACAGCTCCTCCGCCAGGATGCAGGTGAGGCCGCCATAGGAGCCGAATTGCGACGCGCCGGGATGCGAGGCGCCCTGCCGCCCCTTGTGCCCATCCGAGTTCGCGCTGACGCCGACGCGCGCGCCGACGGCGAAGGCATCCTCCAGCAGCCAGTCGAAGGTGCCCCAGTCGGAGTGCACCTCCACCGTGCGCTCCAGCGCCTTGTCATGGGCATAGAACAGGTTGGCATAGCGGCCGCCGACATGCGGCTGGCTGAGCACGTCGCCTTCCCGGCGCAGCATCGCATGCAGCGCCTTCACGTCCAGCGCGTCGTTCGCGGCGTCCGACAGGTCCTCCACCAGCGCGTGGCAGGAGCGATGGATCGTCGCATCCTCGTTCAGCAGGATCACGTTGCGGTCGCCGCCGAGTGCGGTGTTGCCGCTCCATTCATAGCCGGGGAAGAAGACGAAGCGGCCGGGCCGGTCGAACTCCGCTGTCAGCCGGTTCAGGTCGCGCCAGAATTCCTTCGTGATCTGGAAGTCGTTGCCCTGGTGGCACATCGCGTCCACGAAGGCGCAGTCCCGGGCGTATTCCGCCAGGCGCCGCGCGCTGTTGGTGCCCACGGTCTCGCCCGACTGGCCGTGCAGGTCCGCCCAGAAGGGGACCAGCGCCGCCTCGGCGACGATATCGAGCGGGTTGGAGACGGCGAGCACCCTGCCCGTCTCGTCCAGCCATTCCACGCGCAGCTCGCCGGGGCGTGCGACGCGCAGCCCCTTGATGCGATGCGCGCGCGCGCCTTCCGGCCAGTCGAAGCTGGCGGGCAGTCCCTCGATGCCGGCGCCGAGCGCGCGCAGCGAGAATTTTCCGTGCAGGCGATCGGTCGGGTTGCCCCAGGCATCGTCCGCACGCAGGCCGAGCGCGAAGCCTTCTCCCGCGCGACGCCGCGTGGGAAGCAGCGCGCGGAAGGTCGCGGGATCGCCGGCAACGACCGAAAGCTTCGGCTGGTCCGGCAGCAGCGCCCAGTTGCAGGTTGCAAAAACGTCGGCGAGGACGAGGAAGCGGAATTCGTCCTCGCAATAGGTCTGCATGCGCAGCCCCGGCGAGCCGCCACGCCGGTCGCCGAGCCGCACCGTGATGGTGTCGCCCGGCGAGAGGAAGCCGCGTTCGACGCTGACGGTTATGGTCCTGCTCCAGGGGCGCATGGCGAGCTTGGGATCGAAGCTCAGGCGCAGCGCGGCGCCGTTCGACGCCTCCGCCGAGACGTAGTTCGGCGCTTTCGGATCGGCGAATTGCGGCCGCGCGAGGTCCGAGACCTGGCGCGTGCAGATGCGCAGCGAGCCGGTGTCGTCCACCCCGAAGCGGCCGGCGGTGAAGACCAGCTCGAAGCTGGCATGGCTGCCGGCAACGACGGGCCCGGCGGGCGAGAGCGTCACATGGCCGACCTCGGCCGCCATGTAGTCGGTGTGGTGCGCGGTGTGGCCCGGCGCGGCGCCGGGGATCGCAAGTTGCGCGCAGGGAAGCGGGGCGCTGTCGTCGGGCATGGGTCTTCTCACGGCGTCGCGAGCATCTTAGGTGCCTTGCGCGCGAAGCCGCAAATCGGGCGCGGCCTCGTCAGTCCAGGCGCGCGCCGGAGGCGCCCGCGACCGCGGTCCATTTCGCGGTTTCCACCGCGACCTCCCGCGCCATGGTGGACGCATCGACCGGCACCGCGGCGATCAGGCCGGCGGCGAGCAGTGCGCGCTTCACCTCCGGATCGGCGGTCGAGGCGCGGAGCGCGGCGTTGAGCGTGCCGAGCGTCGCCGGCGGCGTGCCCGCGGGCGCGAGCAGGAAGATGCTCGGCGCGGCGTCGAAGCCCGGCAGCACCTCGGCCACGGCCGGCACGTCCGGCGCGCTCTCGACCCGCGCGGCGGTGGTCACCGCCAGCAGGCGCAGCGTGCCGGCGCCGACGGCCGGCAGCAGCGAGGGCAGGCTGGCGATCACCAGCTCGATCTCGCCGGCGATGGCGGCCGTGACGGCGGGTGCGCCCCCACGATAGGGAACGTGCTCCAGCGGCATCGGCGCGGTGCTGCGCAGCATCTCGCCGACCAGGTGCTGCACCGTCCCGACGCCCGGGGTGGCGTAGCGCCAGGCGCGCGGGGCGGCCTGCGCGCGCGCGATGGCGGCGCGCAGATCCGCGACACCGAGCCCGGTCGGGACGGCGATGCCGAGGGGCGCCACGGCGATGCGCCCGACCGGCGCGAAGGAGGCGACGGGATCGTAACGCACCTCCCGATAGAGCGTCGGGGCGATCAGCATGCCGGTCTCGGCGACCATCAGCGTGTAGCCATCGGCCTC
The DNA here is from genome assembly GCF_056682175.1 of Falsiroseomonas sp. RANM36. Lineage (NCBI taxonomy): Bacteria > Pseudomonadati > Pseudomonadota > Alphaproteobacteria > Acetobacterales > Roseomonadaceae > Falsiroseomonas > Falsiroseomonas sp. RANM36. The sequence goes on along the minus strand of NZ_JBWXTD010000005.1, from coordinate 626,093 downwards.
GGCGCGCGCGACGGCGCCGGCGGCGAGGGTGCTGCCGGCGCCGGGCCGGTTCTCGACCACGACGGGCTGGCCCAGCGCCTCGCCCATGCGGCGCGTCACGACGCGCGCGGCGAGATCGACGCCGCCGCCGGGCGCGAAGCCGACCACGGCGCGCAGCGGGCGAGAGGGAAAGTCCTGCGCCGCGGCCCGGCGTGGCAGCAGCGGCGCGGCAAACCCCGCCAGCATGATACGCCGCCCGAATGCCCTGCCCTGCATGCCCGCCTCCTGCCCCTGTATCCGCCAGCCTAGCATTGCGACGGCGCCCCGCGGCAAGCCGGCCGGGCTATCCCTTCGTGGCGCCCGCGGTCAGCCCGGCGACCAGGTGCTTCTGCATCAGCCAGACGAAGGCCAGCACGGGCAGAAGCTGCACGGATGTGGCGGCGAAGAGCACGCCCCACTCCACGCCGTCGAAATTGCCGACGATCTCGGCCAGGACCAGCGGCGCGGTGCGCGCGCGGGTGGAGGTGAAGATGAAGGCGAAGAGGAACTCGTTCCAGGCATAGACGATGACGAAGACCGCGACCGCCAGCATCCCCTGCGCGGCCAGCGGCGCGATCACGCGCAACAGCGTGCGCAGCCGCCCGGCACCGTCCACCGCCGCGGCCTCGTCGAGCTCTCGGGGAATCTGGTCGATGAAGGCGCGCATGACGAAGGTGCCGAGCGAGACGAAGAAGGTGGCGTAGAGGATGGCGAGCCAGGCATGCGTGTCCTGCAGCCCGAGCGCATTCGCCGCCGGGAACAGCGGGAGGGTACAGACGATGGGCGGGATCAGCCGCACCGCGATCAGGAACAGCGCCGAGCCTTCCACGAAGCGGCCGCGGAAGCGCGAATAGGCGTAGCCCGAGCAGAGGCTGGCGGCGACGGCGAGGATGGTCGCCATCGTCGTGATGGTGAGGCTGTTGCCGAGCGCAGTGAAGAAATCCGGCCAGCGCTCCCACAGCGCGGCGTAATGCTCGACGGTGGGCGTGAAGCCGAGGCGCGGCGGGAAGGCGAAGATGTCGCGCTCCGGCTTGAACGACGCGCTGACGATCAGCGCGATGGGCGCGAGCGACCAGAGCAGGATCAGGATGACCGCCAGCGCCTTGCCGATGGCGAGGAGGGGGCGCCTACGCATCCGCCCGCCGCGTCTTGGCCAGCCGCCACAGGTAGGGCGCCGCGAGAAGCAGGCTGCCCAGCACCATCAGCCATCCCGTCGCCGAGGCCGCGCCGAAGGCGTTGTAGCGGAAGGCCTCCAGATAGAGGTAGACCGCCACGACCTCGGTGCTGCGGGCCGGCCCACCGCCGGTCAGCAGCCACACCTCGCTGAACAGGCGGAAGGCGAAGATCAGGCGGAACAGGGCAGCGATCAGCAGGGCGGGCACCAGCAGCGGCAGGCTGATGCGCTGAAAAACCTGCCAGGGGCTTGCGCCGTCGATGCGCGCGGCGTCGTAGAGCTCGATCGGGATCGCCAGTCGCGCGGCGTAGAGGATCATGAAGGTGAAGGGCAGGTGCAGCCAGACGCTGAGCAGCGCCACCAGCACCAGCCCATGCGTGGGGTTCACCGCCCAGTCGAGCAGCGGCAGGCCGAGCGCCTGCAGCGCGAAGCTGACATGCCCGACCTCGGGGTCGAACAGGTAGCGCCACATCACCACGGCGGCGACCTCGCTGACCGCATAGGGCGCCAGCACGGCGGCCAGCAGCAGCCGTCGCATCGGCAGGCCGGAGGCGAAGAGCAGCGCCATGCCGAGGCCGAGCAGCAGTTCGACATGCACGACGACCAGCACGATCACCGCGGTGTTGCCCAGCGCGCGCCAGAAATAGCCGTCCGCCAGGATGCGCGCGTAGTTCTCGAGGCCGACGAAGCGCGGCTGCATCCCGAAGGAGGAGACATGCAGCGACAGCCAGACGAGATACAGCGCCGGCACCAGCAGCACGACGAAGACCAGGGCCGGCGCGGGCGCCAGCAGCCCGAGCCGCGTCGCCAGCCCTTCCTTCATGCCTTGAAGTGGATGCTGACCAGCAGCGTGATGGACTCGCCCGCGCGCAGCGTGCCGGCCAGGCGCAGCCAGCCGCCGAACTGCGCCAGCGGCAGGGCCGTCATCTCCTGCACGCTGGCGGGCAGTGCGATCTCGCTGCCATGCGGCGCCCAATGCATGCCGTCCGGGCCGACCTGCACGGCAAGCTTCGGCGCGCCATGCGGGAAGCGCGGCGGCTTCAGGGCACGGATGAAGACCATCGCCTCCCGCGCCCAGCCGCATTCATGCGGCTCCGTCGCGAAGTCGCCAGGACCTTCCCAGGTGATGTTGCGGGTGACGATGGCGAGGTGGCTGTTCGGCAGCATCGCGCTCACTCCGCCGAAAGGCAGACGGAATCCAGCGCGCCCCAGGCGCGCTTGTCCACATCCGTCTCCACGAAGAACAGGACATTCAGCATGCACCACAAATTCTTCCAGGCGGGCATGCGCATCTCCGCGAAGTGCCGCATGTCGTGCACGCGGTCGTTGATGCGGAAGCCCGTCACGCGCAGGTCGCGCAGGTCGAGGTCGATGCGGCCGTAGTGCCAGTTCACCTTGGTCGGGATCTCGTTGTAGCAGAGTTTCTGGGCGCCGCCGGGCAGGTCCTCCCAGCCGCTATCCGCCATGTGGTCGTGCGTGGCCGACTTGGCGGACAGCGTCTCCGCCTTCTCCACTGCGCGCTTGAACTGCCATTTCTGCACATGGTCGCCATCGCGCGCATTGAGGAAGCGCAGATGCGGCATCACGCGCTCGCCCTGCGGCGTGGCGTCGCCGGATTGCAGGTCGAACAGCAGGCCGAAGGACCGCACATCGGTCTCCGACAGCGTCAGCGCCGAGGCCTCGGGCTTGAAGGTGAAGTAGAATTCCAGCCGGATCGCGCCCGCCTCGCGGAAGGTCAGGCGCTTCACGCAGGAGGTGCGCGCGCCGCGATGCGGCAAAGTCTGCAGCTTCAGCACATAGTTGCCGTCGATGCCGCCATGGCTGCCGAAATCCCAGTTCGGCAGCGTGGAGAGCATCGGCGGCTGCATCTGCGCATAGCCGGGCAGGACGGAATCGAAATCGCCGTCGTAGTTGCCCTGGTGCTGCACCCAGCCGCAATGGCCGCGGTCGAAATCGTCGAAGGCGAGGATGCGCTTCAGCGGCTCGAAGCGCGACAGCTCGGGCGTCATGCGGGGATCCTGAAGCGGTCCAGCGCATCCGGCGCGAGCGTGACGCCGAGCCCCGGCGCGTCCGGCACGGCGAGCGTGCCTTCCGCCGAAAGCCCCGCGACATCGCCCTGCACCGGCACGGTCAGCGCCTGCCGCAGCGGGTTGTCGAAGACCATGCATTCGAAGGTGAGGAAGCTCTCGGCCGCCGCCGCCAGGTGCAGCGACGCGGCGGCGCAGATGCCGCCGGACCAGCCGACATGCGGCGCGTAGCTCACGCCGTGCAGCGCGGCGTGTTCCGCGATGCGCCAGGTCTCGGTGATGCCGCCCGAGCGCGCGACGTCCGGCTGGATCAGGCCGAGCACATGGTCGCGCACGAGGTCGGCGGAATCGGCCGCCGTGAAATCCGATTCGCCGGCGGCAAGGCGGATCGGCAGGTGCTGCGCCAGCCGGCGGTACCCGGCATGGTCGTCGGGCGGCAGCGGCTCCTCGAAGAACCAGTAGCCCTGGTCGCACAGCGCCTTGCCGAGCAGCAGCGCATCGTCGGCGTCGTAGGCCCAGTTGGTGTCCACGCCGAGCAGCACCTCGTCGCCCACCAGGCGCCGCACCTGCCTCACGCGCGCAACGGCGCGCGGCAGCGGGCGGCCGATCTTCACCTTGATCTGCCGGAAGCCCTTCGCGCGCGCCGCGGCGACCTCCGCCTCCACGCGCGCATCCTCGGCCCAGTTGATCGAGCTCGCATAGGCATCCACCGCACGGCGCCCGACGCCGCCGAGCAGGCGCCAGATCGGCTGCTCCGCCGCCTGCCCCGCCAGGTCCCAGAGCGCGATGTCGAGGCCGGCGATGCACTCCACGAGCATGCCGCCGAGCCGGCCCGTCAGCGTGTTGCGCATCGCCGACCACAATGCGCGACGATCATGCGCGCTGCGCCCGATCAGCTTCGGCGCCAGCGCGTCCTTGATGAAGGCGGCATACCCCAGCGCGCCACGACGCCCAAGCACCTCACCGATGCCGGTCAGGCCGCTTTCCGTGCGGATCTCGACGACGACGATCTCGAGGGCGGGCCAATCGCCCTGGCTGGTCACCTGCACGGTCGGCAGGCGGGCGCGCAGCGGATGCGCCAGCACCTCCCGGATGATCAGCGGATCGCCCGCCTGGGCCATGCGGCGCCCCCTTCCCTCGCCCCACACCTATCGGATAGGTGGATGAGTTGCAAGGCGGAGGGGTGGGCGCGTAGCATCGGCGGCATGAGCGGCGCTGCGCTCCCTTCGGATCCCTTCGGCCCACTGGCCGCGGTGCGGCTGGCCGATGGCGTGCTGGCGGCCTTGAGCCAGGCGATCCTCGACGGCCGCCTGAAGCCCGGCGAGGCGCTGCCATCGGAAGCGACGCTGGCGGCACGCTTCGGCGTCTCGAAACAGGTGGTGCGGGAAGCGGTGCGGCAGCTCGCCGCACTCGGCGCGGTGCAGATCGGCCAGGGGCGCGCGACGCGCATCGTCGAGATGACCGATGCGCAGCCGCTGGCGCGCTTCTGGCGCTTCGCCGTGGGCAACACGCGCGAGGGCCTGGCCGAGGCGGTGGAGCTGCGCCGCATGCTGGAGCCGCAGGTGGCGCGCCTCGCCGCGCTGCGCGCGACCCATGCCGGCATCGCGCGCCTGCACGAGACGCTTGCGCGCATGGAAGCGGCGATCGGCGACGTGCCGGCCTGGATCCCGGCCGATCTCGACTTCCACGACCAGCTGGCGCGGATGAGCGGCAACCGGCTGGTGCGGCTGCAGATGCAGGGCCTGCGGCCGGTGCTGGAGGAGGTGCTGCGCCACTTCAATGGCGGCCAGCGCGATCGGGCCGATTGGCGCCGCACCCATGACCGGCACCGCCGCGTGGCGGAGGCGGTCGCCGCGCGCGACGCGGAGGGCGCCTTCGCCGCCATGCTCGATCACTTCACGGCGGCGGATGACCGCCTGGCGCAGCTCTTCGGCGCGCACGACACCATGAGGGAGGAACAATCATGACGACCCGCCGCGGCCTTCTCGCCGCCTCCATCGCATCGCCCTTCGTCGTCTCCGCCGCGGCGCGCGCGCAGTCCGGCGCGCCGCTGCAGGTGCTGTCGCACCGCGTCCACCAGACGGTCGCCACCGGGCGCCAGGGCGGCGACATCACGGCGCCCTTCACCCAGGCCAGCGGCACCGCGGTGCAGTGGACCACCTTCGACACCGGGCCGCTGTGGGAACGCGTGCAGCGCGAGGCCTCGCTGCCGCAGACCGGGGTGGATGTGGTGTTCCTGCTCAACACGCAGGTCTCGCCGCGCGCGGCGGCGCGGTTCGAGCCGCGGGGCGAGCGGATGCGGCGTGGCCCGATCGAGGATCCCGCCGATGTCTTCCCCGGCCTGATCGAGGGCTACAAGGTCGGCGGATCGCTGATGGCGAAGCCCATC
>NZ_JBWXTD010000005.1:607340-620385 GCF_056682175.1 Falsiroseomonas sp. RANM36 | reverse complement strand
CCCCCGCGCTTGGGGCGCCGGGCGGGCGCCCGCCTTCTGGGCCGCCTGCGCCGCGGCCGCCCGCGCCGCCGGGGCGGGTCGGCGGGCCGCTTGGCGGCCGGCTTGGGCGGGGCTGCCTTCGAGCCCGCCGCCTTCGAGACCGCCGCCTTCGAGATCGCTGTCTTCGAGCCCGCCGCCTTCGAGATCGCTGTCTTCGAGACCGTTGTCTTCGCGGGGGCGCTTCGCGCGGGGGCTGTCTTCGGGGGGGCAGCCCTGGCGGCGGTGCGGCCCGAGGAGGCGCTTTCCTTCGGCTTGGCGGGCGGCTTGCCGCTTCGGGCGGGTTTTGCCGCCGGCCTGCTCGGCCGAACGGCCTTCGTCCCGCCCTTGGCGGTCCGGCCGGCCTTCGACTGGGCGCTTGCCTTCATCGCGTTACCCGCTCATTCCTGCCGATGCGCTGGGGCGCCTCGGACACCCGCCGACGGGCCGGTCTCGCGCACCCGCATCACGGTCCCGGCAAGGGCTCGTGGAGGCACACGACAGATTACGCCCGGATCTGCATCCGAAGCTGTAACCTTTATCCGATCCCGTTGAAAAGATAATGCAATCGCGCGCTTTTTGCCACCCCCGCGCCGGTTGGCGGCGTGGTGCGGCGCGCCGCGGGGAATGAGCCGGGCGGGTGCGGGCCACCGCGCCCGCGCCCTTGACGACGGCGATCCGGGCCGCGGGGGCGCCGCGGGGGGGGGGGGGGGGGGCGGGGGGGGCCCGCCGCGGGGGGGGGGGGCCCCCCGCCCCCCGCGACCTCCCCGCCGGCGAGCCGGGCCGCGGGCGCGCCGCTGGCGAGGGCGGCGCGTCAGGGCTTGCCGGGTTCGGGGCTGAACAGGTCGCGCTTGCCGGGCTTGTCCTTCCACGCATCCGCATCGGCCGGCGCTTCGCCCTTTCGGGTGATGTTCGGCCACTGCGTCGAATAGGTGCGGTTCAACTCGACCCAGGCCGCGGCCTTGTCGTCGGAATCCGGCAGGATCGCCTCAGCCGGGCACTCGGGCTCGCAGACACCGCAATCGATGCATTCGTCCGGATGGATCACCAGCATGTTCTCGCCGACGTAGAAGCAGTCCACCGGACAGACTTCGACGCAATCCATGTACTTGCACTTGATGCAATTCTCGGTGACGACGTAGGTCACTTGAGCCTCCGGCACGGCACGGGCACCGCGATGTCGCGCGGCCGGCCCGGCCGCGCAGAATTGGCCTGTTGCGCCGCGTCATGCAAGCCGCCCCGGGCCACTACCGACTTTCGTCGGACAGGTCCTCGTAGAGCGCGCGCGCCTCGGCCGGTGGCCCGCGGCGCCCGGCCAGCGCCGCGACGCGCCAGACACGGATCTGCCCGTGCAGCGCGAGCGTCAGCACATCGCCCACCCGCAGCCGCGCATGCGCCTTGTCGGTCGGCTGCCGATTGAGCCGCACCCCGCCGGCGGCGACCAGGCGGGCGCAATCCGCCCGGGTCTTGGCAAGCCGCGCACACCAAAGCCAGAGGTCGAGCCGCTGCCACTCGGCTGCGCCCTCCGCCGTCATGCCGCGGCGCGCCGCATGTCAGGCGCGCGGCCCGGGGCGGCCGGGCGGCATGAATGCGCCGCATCCATGCATGGCCCCGCTAGTCCTTCTTGAGCTTCAACTGCGCCAGCACGGCGAAAGGCGAATCCGCCTTCGGGCCCGACTGGTATTCGCGCGGTGCCCGGTCGCCGTCCCGCTCGCGATCCCGGTCGCGGCGCGGCCCGTCGAAGCGGGGGCGGTCCGGCCTCGGTCCCCGATCGTCGCGCCGCCCCTCGCGGGGCGCGCCGTCGGCACGCGCTCCGTCCTGGCGGTGCCCATCCTGGCGCGGTCCATCCTTCCGGAGCCCGTCCTGGCGGGTAGCGTCGAAGCGCGGGCGATCGGGGCGCGGGCCTCGATCGTCGCGGCGCGGTGGCGCGCCGTCCGGCGCCGCACTGTCGGGTCGCGGCCGATCCTGGCGCGGCCGGTCGGGGTGCGGCCCCTCGCGCCGCGGGTCGCGCCGCGGGCCGCGATCCGGCCTGGGACCGCGCAGCTCGCGCGGGACAGGCGGGCCGAACATGACGGCGGGATCCCAGCGCGGCGCTTCCTGCCGCGCCGGCTGGGCGCGCTCGGGCTGTGGCGGACGGCGCGGCGGGCGTTCCGCGCGCTGCGTGCCGATCCGGGGCGGCAGCGGCGGCCCGAACTGGCCCTCCTCGAGCGGAACCGAGGGGATCAGCCGGAAGCCCATCGCCTCAAGCACCATACCGAGCACGTCGCCCTTCAGCCCGAGGCGGGAGGCGAGGCCCTCGGGCAGCGGCGCGGGCGCGCGGCGTGTCAGGTGGCCGAGTTCCCCGGCGACGCGCTCCACCACATCGAGGCGGAGCAGCACATGGCCGGCCTGCAGCCAGCCGATGAAGGGCGCGAAGCCGGGCGGCCAGCTTTCCGGCGGGCGCGGCGCCTGCGGATCCTCGGGCGGTGGCTGCGGGATCTCGGGCAGCGTCAGCGAAACCAGGCCCGGATTCGGCAGGGCCGGCGTCGGCAGGTGGTGGCGCAGCGCCCAGAGCTGGGCGCGCAGCGCCATCGCCCGCGGCTTCAGCACCTCCGGCACATAGAGCGCGTAGCGGCCGGCGCGGATGCCGATGGCCTTGAGCCGTGCCCGCAGCTCGGCCGCCACCTCCCGCTCGGTGGCGCCGGGCACCAGACCCATGCCCTCGCGCAGCCGGAAGGCGGGGCCGCGCAGCGTGTTGTCCTCGGCGGCCTTGGCCTCGATCGCGGCGAGCGTGCCGAGCTCCTTCTTCACCAGGGATTCGAGCCAGAGCGCGATCCGACCGCGCAGGCGCTCCCGCTGGGCGTTGTCCAGGAACTCGCTGGCGACGGGGTCCACATGCGGCTTCAGCGGTTCCGGACCCGGGCGCAGCCGGGCGACCTCCGCGCCGTCCCACATCACGCGATGCTGCGGCGTCAGGCTGAACGCCTCGTCCTTCGCCATCTCCAGCGCCGCGAGCCGGCGCGGCATCTCCTCGCGCAGGGCGCGGCGCGCGGCGCGCAGCACCAGGCGCTTCTCCTCGGCCTCCGTCGCCGCCGGGTCGGGCTCGAAGTGGAAGCCCTTCACGCGGCCGACCGTGTGGCCTTCCACCACCACCTCGCCCTGGCGGGTGACGGCGGAGAGCAGCTCCTTCTCGGAATCGTCGAGGCTGCGGATCAGATGCGCCGCGCGACGGTCCACGAAGCGCGCGAGCAGGCGTTCGTGCAGCGCGTCGGAGACGTTGTCCTCCGCCTTGCGCGCCTCCGCCTGATGCGTCGCGGCATCGTCCATCCAGTCGGCGCGCGCGGCGACATAGGACCAGACCCGGATATTCGCCAGCCGCGCCATCAGCGTGTCGAGGTCGCCCTCGGTGTTGTCGAGCCCGGCGATGGAGCCCGCCACCCATTCCTGCGGCAGCCGGCCTTCCTTCGCGAGATGGCCGAAGATCTTGCCGCACAGGCGCGTATGGCTGTCATCCGCGATCTTGCGGAAATCCGGCACCTGGCAGGCTTCCCACAGCAGCCGCACGCGGGCGCGGCCCTGCGCGAGGTCGCGGATCTCCGCCTCCCGCGCCAGGGCGTGCAGGGTGATGTGGTCCACCGCGTCGTTGCCCTTGGCGAGGCCCGGCGCCGGCGGCGGCGCGGCCAGCGAGGCCAGCAGCCCGTCCACGCTGGCGAAGTCGAGATCGGAGTTGCGCCAGGCGAGCTGCGCCAGCGGCTCGAAGGCGTGGTTCTCGATCTGCTTGGCCATCTCGTCCGGGATTGGCGGGGAGTCGGCGGTTGTACCAAACGTGCCGTCGCGCATGCCGCGGCCGGCGCGGCCGGCGATCTGCGCCGCTTCCTGCGCCGTCAGGTCGCGCAGCGCATGGCCGTCGAACTTGCGCAAGCTGGCGAAGGCCACATGGTCCACGTCCATGTTGAGGCCCATGCCGATCGCATCCGTCGCGACCAGGAAATCCACCTCCCGGTTCTGGTAGAGCGCGACCTGCGCGTTGCGCGTGCGCGGCGAGAGGCGGCCCATCACCACCGCGCAGCCGCCGCGGCGCCGGCGCACGGCCTCGGCGATGGCATAGACCTCGGTGGCGCTGAAGGCGACGATGGCGGAGCGAGGCGGCAGCCGCGTGAGCTTCGCGGCGCCGGCATGGGTCAGCTGCGACAGGCGCGGCCGCGTCTCGATCTCGGCCTGGGGCACCAGTCGCTGCAGCAGCGGGCGGATCGTCTCCGCGCCCAGGAACATCGTCTCGACCATGCCGCGCGCGTTCAGCAGGCGGTCGGTGAAGATGTGGCCGCGATCGGCGTCGGCGCAGAGCTGGATCTCGTCCACCGCCACGAATTCGGCGCGGCGGTCCAGCGGCATCGCCTCCACCGTGCAGGCGAACCAGCGCGCCTCCGGCGGGACGATCTTCTCCTCGCCGGTGATCAGCGCGACATGGCGCTCGCCCTTCACCGCGACCATGCGGTCGTAGTTCTCGCGCGCGAGCAGGCGCAGCGGGAAGCCGATGATGCCCGAGGCATGCGCGAGCATGCGCGTGATGGCGAGATGGGTCTTGCCGGTGTTGGTGGGGCCGAGCACGGCCCGCACCCGCGCGGGAAACATCGTTCGGTCGGACATCGTGAGGTGTTGCGTGGTCCGTCGGGGGTGGGGACGCGTCGCACGGCAGGGGCGCCTTGGCAACCTCGGGCCCGGCGGGCAGCCTCGGCGCGGTGAGCCCGGCTTCCCGACACGCGCTGCTCTTCGCCGCGCAGTTCTTCGCCTTCGGCGTGATCCTGCCCTTCCTGCCGGCCGTGCTGACGGCGCGGGGGATGACGGCGACGGAGGTTGCGGCGGCGCTGGCCATCGGCTCCGCGCTCCGGCTCGTCGCGGGGCCGCTGGGCGGGCGGCTGGCGGATGCGCTGGGCGGGCCGCGCATCGTGCTGGCGCTCGGCGCCGCGGGCGCGACGCTGGCCGCGCTGGGCTTCCTTGCCGCCTCCGGCTTCGCGCTGGTGCTGCTGGCCTATGCGATACTGAGCATCGCCATGGCCCCGGTCGTGCCGCTGACCGACGCCGCGACCGTGGCCGCGGCGCGGCGCGAGGGCTTCGATTACGGCCGTGTCCGCTCGGCGGGGTCGGTCGCCTTCATCCTCGCCGCGCTGGCCGGCGGTCAGGCGGTGGCGCTGTTCGGGACGGACGCGGCGACGCTGATGATCGCCGCGGGGCTGGCCGCGACGGCGCGCGCGGCGCTGGCGCTGCCCGCCGGGGCGGCCCCCCAGGCCGGCGGGCGCGGCGGGCTGGCCGGCTTCCTCGCGCCGCTCGCCATTCCGGGCTTCCGCCGGCTGGTGCTGGTCTCCGCCCTGATCCAGGGCAGCCACGCCTTCTACTACGCCTTCGGCACGCTGCACTGGCAGGCGGCGGTCGTGGGAGATGGCCTGATCGGCGCGCTCTGGGCCACCGGCGTGGTCGCCGAGATCGTGCTGTTCTTCTGGGGGCGGGGCGTGGTGCAGAGGCTCGGGCCGGTCGGGCTCTCGCTGGTCGCGGCGGCGGCCGGGCTGTTGCGCTGGGGCGCGACGGCGCTGACCAGCGATCCGCTGCCGCTGTTCGCGCTGCAGGTGCTGCATGCCGGCAGCTTCGGGGCACAGCACCTGGCGGCGATGATCGTGCTGGGTCGCATCGTGCCGCCGCATCAGGCGGGGACGGCGCAGACGCTCCACGCGGCGCTCGGCGTCGGCCTGCCGATGGGCGTGCTGACGCTGGCCTGCGGGCCGCTCTTCGCCGCCTTCGGCGGGGGCGGCTACCTGGCGATGGCGCTGCTCTGCGCGCTGGCGGTGCCGGCGAGCCTTGCGCTCGGCGCCGCGCTCAGGCGCTGACCGCCGCCGCCCCGGGTCCAGGCGCGATCACAGTCCCCCGGCCCCGGTGCCGCGGTTCAGCGGCGCAGGCGTTCGCGCAGGTCGGCGAGATGCGCGAGCCCGGCCAAGGCCAGCCCGAGGGCGACCAGCGACCAGTGGCCGCCCGACAGCGCCGCCTGCATCGCCAGCACGAAGCCGGCGCCGGGCAGCACCAGCAGCAACGCGGCGCGCGGCGGCAGGCCGCCCCGCCCGCGCCGGTACCGCGCGACGAGGACCACGAACTCCGTCGCCAGGACGGCGAGCAGCAGCGCGGCGATCCAACCTTGTGCGAAGAACGCTTCCATGGCTTCGCCCCCCGCCATGCCCCCGGCCGGCGCCTGGCGGAAAGGGTCAGGCCTTCCGCGTGCCGTGCCAAGCCGTGGGACGGGCGGGGCCCTCCGGACCGCGCCGTGCGGCGATGCCGGGCCAGGAGGTCTTGCCGGACGCAGGAAGGGGGGGGGGGGGGGGGGGGGGGGGCGCGGCCGCGGGGGGCCGCCGCCCCCCGCCGCGCCCCCCCCCCCCCCGGCAGGCCCCGCGGATGGCGCGCCTGCCGGTCCCGGGCGCCGGGGCGTCGCCTGATCGCCGGCAGCATGAACCGCTTCGGCGATCCTGCCTTCGCGGATCGGGCGCCAGGATATCGGGATGCGGGCGGAGGGACTTGAACCCCCATGGCTTGCGCCACTGGAACCTAAATCCAGCGTGTCTACCGTTCCACCACGCCCGCGCCGTGATGCGGCGTCGCCGCGCCGCGCCAGGATGTCAAGCCGAGACCGCCCTTCACGCTGGGCGGGACGATTCAGCCCGGCTTCGCGACCACGAACAGATGCGACACCCAACGCCCGCGGTCGAGCCCCGGCGCGGCGTCTTCCTGCACTTCCAGCACCTGCAGCCCCGCCGCGGCCGCCGCGGCGAAGATCACCGGCTGCGGCAGGACATGCATCTCCTCCGGCGCGCTGTCCGCGGCCGGCGGCGGCGTCGCGGCGTCGTAGCGATAGCCGAAGCCGTGGGTCAGCGCCTGGAACACCGCCAGCCCGCCGGGCGCCAGGCCGCCGAAGGCCAGCTCCAGCAGGTGCCGCGCCAGCGGCGGCGGGACATGCTGCAGCACGGCCCGGCTGAACCACAGGCCGTAGCCCTCCACCGGCATCGGCCGGTCCGGCCGCGCGCGCAGCCAGGCGATGTGATCGAGGCCCCGCGCCCGCGCCTCCGCGCGCGCCAGCGCCAGATGCGGCGGCGAGATGTCCACCCCCGCCACCTCCGGGCAGATGGCCGCAAGGTGCAGCGTCGCCCGGCCGACGCCGCAGCCGAAATCCACCAGCCGGCCGACACGCTCGGGCGCGACGCCGTGGCGGGCCAGCACGCCCTCCACCAGCCGCCGGTCCGCCATGCCCGTGGCGTGGAAGGCGCGGCGATGGGCGGCGAAGCGATCCGGGCGGAAGGCAGCCTCCGGCAGGCAGGACCAGTGCGGCGCGCTCTCGCCGAGGCGCGCCCAGGCGCGGCGCAGCGCGACGGAGAGGGCGATCAGATCGTCCGGACCGGCCTCGGTCTCGACCACCATCGGCGGCAGGTCATCCGGGACGCCGGCGAAGGCCTCGGCGCCGGCGCGCGTGCGGAATTCGGCCGAGCGCAGCAGTTCGGATCGCAGCGCGGCGCGGCTCTCCAGCCGGGCGAGAAGCCGCCCGACCACGCCCTGGTCCTCCGGCTGCCGGCCGAGCAGCCAGAGATAGGCCTCCCGCACATCGGCCGCACTCGGCGCGGCGTAGAGCGGGTCCGCCCCGTCCGAAGCCGCGTCCGAACGGGCCGCCCGGCGTTGGGCCAGGCGGGCCTGGCGCCGCTGCGTCGCGGCGTCGGTCGCGTCCTTGGAGCCGGTCTCGCTCATGCGCGCCGTATAGGCGGACCGGCGGGGCGCGCGAAGACCGGCGCGCTCACCCTGGCCTGCGGAACAGGTAGCTGTGGGACAGGAAGCGCCCGGCCTCGCGCGTGGTCAGGTGGCTGTCGTCGCGCACCTCCAGCACCTGCAGCCCGGCCTCGGCGGCCAGGGCGAAGATCTCGGGCTGCGGCAGGGCGTGCATCTCCATCCCGCCATCGCCCTCGCGCGCCAGATACTCCGCCACCACGAAGCGGTAGCCGCGGATATGCGTCGGCACCTGGAACAGCGCGACACCGCCCGGCGCAAGGCCGGCGAAGGCCTGGCGCAGGATGTGGCGCACCAGCGGCGGCGGATTGTGCTGCAGCACGAGATGGCTGTACCAGATGTCCCACGGTGCGGGCGGCAGCAGCGCATCCGCGCGCACCTGCCACCACGCGATCCCGCCCATCCCGGCCTGCGCGGCGGCCTCCTGCGCCACACGCAGATGCCCGGGCGAGATGTCGCAGCCGGTCACCCGCGGGAAGCGTCGCGCCAGCGGCAGCGTCACCCGTCCGACGCCGCAGCCGAACTCCACCAGGCGCGGATGCGTCGCAGGCGTGACGCCGTGCCGTGCCAGCATCGCCGCCATCGTCTTTGCGCTGCTCTCGCCGGAGGCCATGAAGCTCGCGAGGTTGTCGGCCAGCCTCTCGCCGCGGAAGCGCGCATCCGTCAGCACGGACCAGTGCGGCTCGGTCTCTCCCATGGCGCTCCAGGCGCGGCCGATCCGCGCGAGCAGGGCGGCCACCTGCGCCGGCTCCGCCACGCTCTCGATCTCGAGCGGCGGGGTGTCGAGCGGCATGGGCCGCCAGCGCATCGGATCGAACTGCGCGCGACACTCGGCCGACTCCATCAGGCGCTCGCGCAGTTCGGCGATGGTCAGTGCGGCAGCGGCGAGGCGTTCCGCCGCCTGCGGGCTCTCGACATCGCGCCCGAGCAGCCAGCGATAGGCGGCGACGACATTCTGCGGCTCCGGCTTGCGGTCCAGCCAGCGCGGGCGGCGCGGCCGGTCGTTCATGCCGGCAGCAGCGCCTCGGCGCAGGCATCGAGGATCGCGGCGGCGTCGAGGCCGTACTCGCGATAGAGGTCGGGGATGTCGCCCGCCTGGCCGAAGCGGTCCACGCCGAGCGGCACCACGCGCTGCCCGCGCACCGCCCCGAGCCAGGCATGCGCCGCCGGGTGGCCGTCCAGCACGCCGACGATCGCGGCCTCCGGCGCGAGGGGCGCGAGCAGCGCCTCCACATGCGAAAGGCGCCGCGCCTGCCCTTTGCGTCGCGCGCGCCGCGCCGCGAGCCAATCCGCATGCAGGCGATCCGGAGAGGTTATGGCGAGCAGCCCGGCGCCGGGCTCCTCGGCACGCAGCTCGTCAAAAGCCTCCAACGCCTCGGGCGCGACCGGCCCCTGATAGGCGATGGCGATGCGCGCGCCGGGCGCGGGCGGCACGGCCCAGTAGCCGCCGGCGATGACCGCGGCGGGATCGAGCCGGCGCTCCGGCTGCGCCAGCGCGCGGGTGGACAAGCGCAGCCATACGGCGGAGCCGTCCGGCTTCTGCATGTGGTCGAAGGCGTGGCGGAGCAGGATGGCGAGTTCGTCCGCATGGGCGGGCTCGAAGCTGGCGAGCCGGTCGGCCGCCATGCCGATCAGCGGCGTGTTGACGCTCTGGTGCTGCCCGCCTTCGGGCGCCAGCGTCAGGCCCGACGGCGTGCTCACCAGCAGGAAGCGCGCATCCTGGTAGCAGGCATAGATCAGCGCATCGAGGCCGCGATTGACGAAGGGATCGTACACCGTGCCCACCGGCAGCAGCCGCGCGCCGTAGAGCTGGTGCGACAGCCCCAGCGCCGAAAGGACGAGAAACAGATTCTGCTCGGCGATGCCGAGCTCGATGTGCTGCCCCTCCGGCGCCATCCCCCAGCGCTGCGCGGAAGCGAGCTTCGCGTCACGGAACACATCATTCTTCTGGTGGCGGTCGAAGATGCCGCGGCGGTTCACCCAGGGGCCGAGATTGGTGCTGACCGTCACATCCGGGCTTGTGGTGACGATGCGCGCGGCGATCTCCGCCGCCTCGCCATGGCCGCGGCCGAGCTCGGCCAGGATCTCGCCGAAGGCCGCCTGGGTGGAGAGCTTTCGTCCGGCCGGCACGCGGGGCGCGGCGAAGCTCGCGGGCACATGCACGGCCGGGGCGGAGAGGCGGCGGCCTTCCGCCGCCAGCGGCGCGGCGAAGGGCGTGGCGTCGAGGAAGGCGCGCAGCTCGGCCTCGGTCGCCTCCAGCCCCTCATGCGGGTCCCATTCATGGCCCTCGCGGATGCGCATCGCGGCGCGGAAGCCGGCCATCTGCTCCTTCGTCATCAGGCCGGCATGGTTGTCCTTGTGGCCGGCGAAGGGCAGGCCCATGCCCTTGATCGTGTAGGCGATGAAGCAGGTGGGCTGGTCGCCCTCCGCGTCCTGGGCGCGGAAGGCTTCCGTCAGCGTCTCGATGTCGTGGCCGCCGAGATTGGTCATCAGCTCCGCCAGTTCGTCGTCGGTCAGCGGGTCGATGATGGCGCGCACGCCGGGCACGCGGCCGAGATCGGCCAGCACCGCGTTGCGCCAGGCAGCGCCGCCCTGGAAGGTCAGCGCGGCGTAGAGGCTGTTCGGGCAGTCGTCGATCCAGCGGCGCAGCGCGTCGCCATCGGGCCGGGCGAAGGCGGCCTGCAGCTTCCTTCCGTATTTCAGCGTGACGACGTTCCAGCCCATGTCGCGGAACAGCCCCTCGATCCGGCCGAAGAGGCGATCCGGCACCACGCTGTCGAGGCTCTGGCGGTTGTAGTCCACCACCCACCAGACATTGCGCACATCGTGCTTCCAGCCCTCCAGCAGGGCCTCGTAGATGTTGCCCTCGTCGAGCTCGGCATCGCCGACGATGGCCACATGGCGGCCCTTCGGCACGTCCGGCCGCGCCAGGCCATGCAGGTGGACATAGTCCTGCACGAGCGATCCGAAGGTGGTCAGCGCCACGCCGAGCCCGACGGAGCCGGTGGAGAAATCCACCTCCGCCCCGTCCTTCATGCGGGAGGGATAGGGCTGGATGCCGCCGAATTCGCGCAGCGTCGCCAGTTTCTCCCGCGTCTGCCGGCCCAGGAGGTAGTTGATGGCGTGGAACACGGGGCCGGCATGCGGCTTCACCGCGACGCGATCCTCGGGCCGAAGGATCTCGAAATAGAGCGCGGCCATGATCGAGATGCAGGACGCGCAACTGGCCTGGTGGCCGCCGACCTTCAGCCCGTCGCGGTTCGGGCGGATGTGATTGGCGTGGTGGATCATCCAGGCCGAGAGCCAGAGCAGCTTGCGCTGCACCTGGTTCAGCAGGCGGAGCCGGCGCGCGGGGTCCATGGCCTGCGCCGGCCTGATCGGCTTCTGCTCGGTCATTCCTGGATCTCTCCCGCCCGGCCGCGACGCGCCCAACATAGGCGGCCGGGCGGGCGGGGCGAAGCCATACCAGTCCCGAAGGCAGCGACACCTGGCCGGCCTTGCGGGGCTTACAGCGTGATCCACCTTGAAGGATCACGCTGTAGCCCAGTCTTTGAGCGGCTGATTCACCGCTCCGGCGATTCCGCCTTCGCGGATCAGGCGCTAGGGCGGGCCGTGCGCGGCCGCGCGCAGCGACCGGCTCAGCGTGTCCGCGGGCCAGACGAGCATCACGCGGCCCGCACCGAAGCCCGCGTGCAGGGCAGCAAGTGCAGCCTCCACACGGGCGTCGCCTTGGCCGGGGGCAGGCTCGGCATGGGCCAGCACGAGCATGCCCTCGCCCAGCAGCAGCGCCGCGATGCGATGCGCGCAGCCGAGCCGGAAGGCGGATCCGTCCGCCAGCAGCGCGGCCGGGTCTCCGGCAGCCCAGAGGGCGGGCAGCATGACGATCGCAGTGGGGTGTGCCGGGTCGTCCAGCCAGAGCGGCACCGGCGCGGTCGCCGGCACCTCGCAACCGGCGGCGCGGCCGGCGCCGAGAACCAGGGCGGCGAGCATCGCCGCGGCGTGGCGCGCCCGTGTCATGGCAGCCGCCCCAGCCCGTCCTGGCAGGCGGCGGCGAGCGCGCCGCGGCCTGCATGCGGCGTGGCGGAAGCGAGGACGAGGCAGAACAGCGGCGCGCGCCGCGGCCAGTCCTCGGCTTCGGGTGCGGCGGCGAAACGGATGAGCGGCGCGGCAGGCTCGAGCCGCGCCACCGCCGCGTAGCGGCCGCCGGTCGCGCTGCGCGCCTCCTCCGCGGCGAGGAGCGCGGCATCGGCTTCACCGTCCCCGATCGCGACCAGGATGCCGGCACCGAGGTCGCGCTGCCCGACCTCGAGCGCCGCGGCAAGGTCAGGCGCCTCCGGCCGATGCCCACCGATCTCCAGCACCGCGGCGCCGGCATCCAGCAGCGCTGCGACGAGGCCGCCCCGCGTCCCTCGCCCCGTGCCGCCCGGCACCAGTACGGCGATGGCGTCGCCCGCCGCCCAGCCGGACGGCAGGATCAAGAGGGCGGGCGCCGCCTGGTCAACGAGGCCAAGCCCGGGCCGCAGCCAGATCGTTGCGAGGAGCGCCTGGTCGGCGGGGGCGGGAGGCTCGCCGGCCGTCACCGGGACGGCGAGGCAGGCGGCGGCGAGCGGGGCAAGCATTGTCCGAAGCATCGGCATGACCGGATCCTCCGCGTCCGCCGGTCACAAGGACGGGCGGCAGTCGGATCATGCTTCGGAGCGCACCCCCAAATCCCGAAACGCATACGAAAACTGCCCAAAAGACCCGGAATGCGACAGAGTCGCGCGGTCTTGTGATGGCGCGGGTGGCGTCGCGCCGTATCCCGCCACGAGCTCCGTCCGGCCGGAGTGAGGCCACGCGACGGGCGGCGACCTAGACGAAACCCTTCGCCAGCTTCCGCACGCCGGAAGAGGCCGCGCGCTTGCCCTCCCCCGCATAGTCCTCGTGGTAGTCCTCGATCTTCGCGGGGTCGTAGAGGTAGTTCACCATCATCCCGGCACTTTCCCGCCAGCCCTTCTCGCTGACATCGCCGCGCGGATTGAGCCGCTCCACCCGCGCGCCGTTGGAGAGATGGAAATGCGCCACGGGATCGCGCGTGCGCTTCGCGTCGCGGCCGCTCTCGGCCAGCAGATAGCGGGCGCAGGCGCGCAGCAGCACGGGATCGAGCGCCTTCGCCACGGCCTCCTCCCGCGCCGAGATCCGCCGCGACAGCACGCGCGCGAGCGTCTGCACCGGCGTCTCGCCCGCGGGCGGCCGTGGCGCG
>NZ_JBWXTD010000005.1:592127-607240 GCF_056682175.1 Falsiroseomonas sp. RANM36 | reverse complement strand
CGCCCCCCGCCGCCCCCGCCCGCGCGCGCGCGCCGCCCCCGGCGCCGCGCCCGCGGGCGGCGGGGGCGCGACCACGGCGCCGTCGGCGGCCGGCGCGGGCAGCGCCAGGTCCGGCGGCAGTGCCGTGCGCAGCGCGGCGGCTTCCTCCTCGTTGATCAGCGCGACATCGGCGGCCGCGATCCGCTCGTCCAGCCAGCGGCGGAAACCCGGGATGGGCGAGAGGGTCGCGAAGGCCTTGAGGTTGCCGAACTCGGCCGAGAGCAGCGCGACCACGCGCTTGATCAGGAAGTTGCCGAAGCTGATCCCGTCCAGCCCGCGCTGGCAGTTGTTGATGGAGTAGAAGATCGCGGTGTCGGCCTTGCGCGGGTCCTGCAGCGGCGCCTTCTCGTCCAGCAGCGCCTGGACGTTGTCCGCGAGCCCCTTCACCAGCGCGACCTCCACGAAGATCAGCGGCTCCTCCGGCATGCGGGGGTGGAAGAAGGCGTAGCAGCGGCGGTCGGAATCCAGCCGGTTCTTCAGGTCGCGCCAGGTGCGGATGCGGTGCACCGCCTCGTAGCCCACCAGCTTCTCGAGCAGCGAGGCGGGGGACGACCAGTCGATCGCCCGCAGCTCCAGGAAGCCCACGTCGAACCAGGCGGCGAGCAGGGTGCGGAAATCGGTCTCCAGCGCCTCCAGCATCGGCTCGCCCTTCACGCGGGCGAGCAGGTCGGCGCGCAGGTTCACCACGAACTTCACGCCGTCGGGGATGGCGGTGAACTGCGTCAGCAGTCGCAGCCGCGGCGGCTCCAGCGCGCGGCGCAGACGCGCCTTGGCGGCGGCGCGCTCGGAAGGGTCGGTCGCGGCGGCCACCTTCTCCCAGGCGGCGCGCACCACCTCCGGGTCGGAATCGAAGGCGGCCAGGGCGCGCAGGAAGTCGCCCCGCCCGGCATGGTCGGCCGCCAGATAGGCCTCGGCGAGGCCGGCCGCACGGGACCGGGCGGAGACCTCGCCGCCCCGCGCCTCCAGGCAGGCCCGCATCCGGGCGGCGAAATCCGCCTCGGCGCCCACGGGGGCGGTGCCGGCCATGTCGCGCCACAGCGCGGTGACGCGGCGGAGCGCGCGGTCCAGGAGGCCGGTCGAGATGGCCAGGTCGGACATCACGGATCCTTTCCGCGTGTTTCAGGCAGATGGTGCCAGAACCGCGACGATCAATCGAGCCAATAGGTTGGGAGAAGCGCGGGGATCACGCCGCCCAGCTCCTCGGCCAGCATTCCCGGCCCGGCCCGGCCCGCCGCGGCGCCATGCAGATGGACCGCGGCCGCGGCGGCCTCGAAGGCCGGCAGGCCCTGGGCCAGCAGGCCGGCGACCAGCCCGGCCAGCACGTCGCCGGTGCCGCCGGTGGCCAGCCAGGGCGGCGCGTTGTCGTTGACGGCAAGCCGCCCATCCGGCGCGGCGACGAGGGTGTCCGCCCCCTTCAGGACCAGCACGGCGCCCGTCGCCGCCGCGGCGGCACGGACCGCGGCCGGCCGATCCGTGCCCGGCGGGCCGAATGTCGCAAGAAATTCGCCGGCATGGGGGGTGAGAACGGCGCAACCGGCCAGCGCGGCGGGGTTGCCCGACGCGGCGCGCAGCGCGCCGGCATCGGCCACCACCTGCCGCCCGGCGGCCACCGTCTCGCGCAGCAGGGCGCACGTCGCGTCGCCGGGCGGCAGGCCGGGGCCGATCACCCAGGTGCCGATGCGGGCATCGGCCAGCAGCGCCGCCCGGTCCTCCGACACGATCACCCCGGGATCGCCCGCGCGCAGCACCGAAGCCGTCGGGACATCCGGCGCCGCGACGCTGACCAGCCCCGCGCCCGCGCGCCGCGCGCCCATGGCGACCAGCCGCGCCGCGCCGGTCATCCCCGGCCCGGCCGCCACCGCCACATGGCCGCGGGCATATTTGTGGCTCGCGGCGGCGGGGCGGGGGATGCGCCACAGCCAGGGCCCGTTGCGCCAGACGCGCGGGCCGATCGCCGGCAGGACCGTCTCGGGCATGCCGATATCGGCGAGGATCGTCTCGCCGCAGAGCGCCCGTCCCGGATACAGCAGATGGCCGGGCTTGCGGCGGAAGAAGGTGACGGTCACCGCGGCCTGCGGCGCGGCGCCCAGCACCGCCCCCGTGGCGCCATCCACGCCCGAGGGCACGTCCACCGCCAGCACCGGGCAGCGCAGGCCGCCCAGGAGCTCCGCCGCCAATCCCTCCACCGGCTTGGAGAGGCCGGCGCCGAAGAGCGCGTCCACCACCAGCCCCGCCCGCGCCGCCTCCGCCGCCGAGAAGGCGACCACCGGCCCGTGCCAGCGCGCGGCGGCCCGCGCCGCGTCCGTCCCCGCCCGCGGCGCGGCCAGCGGCGCCACCGCCACCGGCCAGCCCGCCTGCTCCAGCAGCCGCGCCGCGACCCAGCCATCGCCGCCATTGTTGCCCGGCCCGGCCAGCACCAGCGTCCGCACGGGCCGGAAGCGCCGCATCGCCGCCCGCGCCACGGCCCGGCCCGCGGCCTCCATCAGCACGATGCCCGGCACGCCGGCGGCGATCGCCGCGGCATCGGCGCGCGCCATCTCGGCCGGGGTGAGCAGTTCCTCCATGCCCTAGCAAGCTAGCGCCCGCGCCCGCGCGACTGAACCGGCATCGTTGTCGATGAATTTTACAGGCAGCCTCGCACAACAGCGCTCTGCGAGCGACTTTTTACAATTCAAACGGGAATAAGTTCGCAGTTATACACCTTTAAGTATCCATCAATGGACTGAACGCAGCCTTGCATTTAACGCAAACTCCTCTCGCAATGAGCTTATTGGCCTCACAAATACGTCCATAGCGCACAGACTGTCGGAATTTTTTACATGAATCTCCCATGATTCACTCAAGAATAAACTCTTCGTTGAATATGCTGACATTTCGATGGCAAACAGGCTTGGCACGCCTCTTGCTGTTTCGCTGCATGGGGCGGGCAGAGCCGCTCGAGCTTGTCGAAAGGGCGAGACATGAAGAAATCATCGCTTCTCGGGATTGCAGCCGCGGCGCTGCTCGGCGTGGGGTCGGCACAGTCCGCAAGCTTCGACTTCACGACGCTCGGCTCGGAGAACACGCTGCTCGCAACGAGCGTCGTGGTGGGCGGCGTGACGGCGGCGGGGTTCAACAACAACCTCAGCACGCCCGCCAATCTCTGGCTGCGCAACGTCACGAACGATCACGGCCTCGGCGTCTGTTCCGAGGGCGCCAGCGCTTGCCGCAGCGGCGGCGGCGACGTCAACGAACTCGACAATGACGGAAGCAACGAGTTCATCCGCCTGACCCGGCCAACCGGTGAGCTCTGGGCAACGCTGTGGGTGTCCTCGCTCGACAGCGGCGGGACCGACGGGAGCGAGGAAGGCCGCCTGCAATGGAGCAACGATCCGACCTTCGGCTCGGTGATCGGCAGCGCGAACTTCGGCTTCACCGGCGGATCGGCGGAGAAGGAGATCCTGGCCTCGATCGCGGGCTTCGACGCCAGCGCGAAGTATCTCCTGTTCTCGCACCCGTCCGGCGTGGGCGACAACAACGACTACCTGGTCTGGAAGGGCACGACCGTGTCCGATCCCAACTTCATCCCCGCGCCCGAACCGGCGAGCCTGACGCTGCTCGGCGCAGGCATCTTCGCCATGGGCCTCGCCCGTCGGCGCCGGCGCTGACGTGACCTGCCGGGAAGGGGGCACCGCCCTTCCCGGCTGACCGGAACCGGAGCACCGCGTCCTCGCCGCACGAGGTCGCGGGGGGCCTGCCGCACGCGTGGCGAGATTGCCGCCCGTCCCGCGGCGGCGAGCGGCCTGCTTGGGGCGCAGGCCGGGGTGCTGCTAGCTTTCGCGCTGCACAACGACCGTGCGGAGTCGCGCCCATGGCTTTCGTCGTCGCCGTCGCCCAGCGCAAGGGCGGCGCGGGCAAGTCCACCCTGGCGGCCAACCTCGCCACGGCCTTCGCGGGCCTCGGGGAGCGCGTCGCGCTGCTCGACACCGATCCGCAGAAGACGCTCAGCCACTGGCACGAGGCCCGCGCGGCGGCCGGCAGCCGCGCCGGCGTGCTGGACTTCGAGGCGCCCGCCGGCTGGCGCGTGCCCGCCGCCTGCGACAAGCTGCGGCGCAGCCACGACGTGATCCTGCTCGACACCCCGCCGCATGACGACACAGACGCCCGCATCGCGATCCGCAGCGCCGACCTGGTGCTGGTGCCGCTGCAGCCCTCGCCGGCCGATCTCTGGGCCACCGGCGCGACGCTCGACCTCGCCAAGGCCGAGAAGCGCCCGGTCGCGGTGGCGCTGAACCGCGTGCCCGCGCAGGGGAAGCTTGCCGGGGAGGTGGCGGCGGCGCTGCGACGCAAGGGCGTCACGCTGCTCGATGCCACGCTCGGCAACCGCACCGGCTTCGCCCAGGCCTTCGCCGCCGGGCTCGGCGTGACGGAAGCCGCGCCGCGCTCGCTGGCGGCCGACGAGGTGCGCGCGCTGGCCGCCGCGCTGCGGGGCTTCCGGCGCCGATGAGCCGCAAGCCGGCCGCGCCCTCCGACATCGAGATCGTGGAGGACGCCTATCCCGAGCTCGACGCCGTCGCCGCGATCCAGCGGGGCCTGCATGCCTACAACCAGGAGATGGGCGGCGCCTATGACCGGGAGCCGGTGACGCTGCTGGCCCGCGCGCCGGACGGGACGGTGCGCGGGGGGCTGCTCGGCCTCACCTTCTGGGGCTGGCTCTTCATCGACTGGCTCTGGCTGTCGCGGGAAGCGCGCGGCCTCGGCCTGGGCTCCGAGCTGCTGCGCCGGGCGGAGGACATCGCCCGCAGCCGCGGCTGTGCGCATGCCTACACCGACACCTTCAGCTTCCAGGCCCCGGATTTCTGGCAGCGCAACGGCTATGCGGAGTTCGGCCGTCTGGACGGCATGCCCGAAGGCCATGCGCGGCTGTGGTTCAGGAAGAGCCTGGGGTGATGGGCGGGAGACACGGCTGACCGGTACGGCTGGCGCGGGGCCGGGGCGCGATCGATCCAACAGCGACCCTGCCCGCGGTCTTCGCGTAGCCGCCACGCCGGTGCGGCGCCGAAACGCGTCCCGACCCGGGGCACCGGCGGGGTCGGCAGTTGGGAAACCCACCGCGGGCTCGGTGCGTCACGGCGTGTCATCGCCGTAGGCGAAGGCGCCGAGCCCGGCCGCGTCCAGCAGCCGGATGCGATTGTAGCCGCAGCCGATCCAGCCCTCGGCTTCGAAGGCCGCGAGCTTGCGGCCGACATGGTGGCGCGAGAGGTTGGCCATCTCGCCCAGCTGCCGGTGCGTCAGCCAGAAGCCCTGCGGATCGTCGGGCTCAACCTCTCCCACGCCCAGCACCCGCAGCAGCACGGAAGCCAGGCGCCTGCCGGCATCCGGCGTCAGCAGGTCGCGCACGATCCAGGCGCCGAGGCGGTTGCCGATCTCGGCGAGCTGCCCCACGCGGACGGCGATGTCGGGATCGCCCTGCATCAGCGGCACGAGCCGGGCGCGGTCGATGAAGACCAGGCGCGTCGGCTCCATCGCGCGATAGGTCAGCTCCCGCGGGCCGCCATGCAGCACGGCCTTTATCCCGAACCACTCGCCCCGACGCATGACATGGCCGAGCAGCGGGGTCTGGCGCCGATGCCCGCCCTCGACGCCGATCGCCCCCGACACGACGCCGTAGAGGCCGTTGGACTGGTCGTCGATGCGGAAGATCGTGCTGCCCGGCCGCGCCTCGGTCGGCACCGCCTCGCGCAGCAGCAGGGACCGGAAGGCGGCGGGGTGGTCGGCAAGCCAGCCGCGCGCCGCGAAGACCGCGGCGGGATCGGGGGCTGAGGGGCGGCGCGCGGCCTGCGGGATCATGGCGCAATGCTACTTCGCGCAACATTCGGGGGTCGAGGCGTGGTTACGATCGACGCGCGAGGCTGCAGGAGGAATCGGCATGAACCCCCATCTCACGCGGCGCCTGGTGCTGGGCGCGGGCGCTGCGCTGCCGGTGCTGGCGGCCTGGCCGCGCCAGGCGCAGGCCTGTTCGCGCGCGCTGTGGAACTGGCCCGGCCTCGGCGTCTTCGTCGGCCGCAACATGGACTGGTTCGAGGACTGCGAGAGCAACCTCTGGATCCTGCCGCGCGGCATGGAGCGGAGCGGGGACACGCCCGTCAATCCGCTGCGCTGGACCAGCCGCTACGGCAGCCTCGTCGTCACCGTCTATGACAACACGAACGTGGACGGCGTGAACGAGGCGGGGCTGGCGGGGCATGTGCTCTACCTGCCCGAGACCTCGACCGGGCCGCGCGACCCGTCGAAGCCCGGCCTCGCCATCGGCCATTGGCTCACCTGGTATCTCGACACCTGCGGGTCGGTGGTGGAGGCGGTCGAGCGCACGCGGGCGGAGCCGTTCCAGCTCCGCATGGCGGTCGAGCCGACCAGCGGCATGCCCGGCACCATCCATATCGCGCTGAACGACCGCGGCGGCGACAGCGCGATCTTCGAGTGCATCAACGGCCGCATCAACATCTACCACGATCGCCGCTTCGTGGTGATGACCAACCAGCCGACCTTCGACAGGCAGCTCGAGAACCTGCGCCGCTTCCAGGGCTTCGGCGGCACGGAGCGGCTGCCCGGCACGCATGAGGCGGCCGACCGCTTCGTCCGCGCCGCCTACTACGTCACGCACCTGCCGACGCCGCGTTCGCAGCGCGAGGCGGTGGCGTCCGTCATGAGCGTGATGCGCAACGTCTCGGCGCCCTTCGGCGTCGCCGACCGCGCGCGGCCCAACATCGCGACCACGATCTGGCGCAGCGTGACCAGCCTCGAGCAGCGGACGATGTATTTCGACGGCGTCTACAGCGCCAACGTGTTCTGGGTGGACTACGGCCGGTTCGACTACGCGCCGGCCGCGGGCGTGCGGAAGCTCACGGTCGTCGGCAACTACGACCTGATCGGCGACGTCGGCGGCCGCTTCGTGCCGGCCGCCATGTTCGCGGGCTTGCCGTCCAACGAGTGACGCGCGGACCCGGCCCTGGGGGGCGCGGCACCCAGGGCGGTTCGTCACCCTCGCCCGGACCTCGCCGGGGAGGTCCGCTTCCCGCCATTCTCCGGCCGTCGCGCGACCTTGCCCATCCACGGCACGCCGCACCCGGCGAGGCTGCGCGCCACCGCGCCCTGGCGTAGAAGCGGCTGATGCCCCGTCCCGACCTGATCCTGCATATCGGCCAGTCCAAGACCGGCACCTCCTCGATCCAGCGTGTGCTCGGCGCCCGGCGGCAGGCGCTGGGGAAGCTCGGCGTCTGCTATCCGCTCTCGCCCGGCTGGGCGAACCACGGGCTGCTGCCGGCCTCGCTGGTGCCGGTGGACCGGCTCGGCCATTTCAATCCGGCGGTATGGGAGGGGATGCCGCCGGCGGCGCGGCTCGCCCGCTTCCGCACGGAATTCGCTGGCGAACTCGCCGCGATGCCCGCCGATACGCGGCTGCTGCTGATCTCGGCCGAGCAGATGGGCGGGCTGCTCGACACGGAAGAGACCGTCGGCGCGCTGCGCGACCTGCTCGCGCCGCATGTCGGGCAGGTGCGCGTGGTGATGTATCTGCGCCGGCAGGACAGCCATTTCGCCTCCGGCTACACCCAGGCGCTGCGCGTCGGCCATGTCGCGCCGCCCGTCCTGCCGCAGGCCGGGCCCGAGACGCTGCGCGGCTACGACTACGCGGCCCTGCTCGACCTCTGGGCGCGGGTCTTCGGCGAGGCCGCGGTGCAGCCGCGCCTGTTCGAGCGCGACAGCCTGCTCAATGGCGACGTCGTGGACGACTTTCTTGCGTTCTGCGGCATTCCGCTGGAGGTCCCGCCGGACGACCCGGACCGGCAGAGCAACCTCTCCCTCACGCCCGGCGGCATCGAGCTGGTGCGGGCGATGGCGGAAGCGATGGGCGGCAAGCCCGACGGCGCCTCGGTGCTGTGGCGACGCTTCGTGCAGCAGGCCAACGACCACCTCCCCGGCCCGGGCTGGCGCCCCGACCCCGCCCAGGCGGCCGCCTTCCTCGCGCGCTTCGCGGCGGTGAACGAGGCGGTGCGCCGGCGCTGGTTCACCGACCGCGCGACGCTCTTCGCGCCGCCCGCGGCCCCCCCGGCCGCCGCGCCCGCAGGCCCGCCGCCGATCGACCGCGCCGCCGCGCTCGAGGCCGCCTGCGCGCTGATCCTGCGCGAGACCACGGCGGCGATGGCGCGGGAGGCCGCGCAGCACGTGCAGATCGCGAAGCTCCGCGAGCGGCTGGGCGAGGCGGAGGGCGCGAAGGCCGCCTGGCGCGCCGCGCTCCGCGCCGATCCCACCCATCCCCAGGCCCAGGCGCGGCTGGCGGAGCTGGCGCTGGAGGCCGGCGACCGCGCGGGGGCGGAGGCGCACCTGGCGGCGCTGCAGCGCGCGCATCCGGAGCACCCGTTTACGCGGCGCTTGGCGAAGCTGCTGGCCAAGGCACGGGAGTGACAGGCGCTACCGCCTGACCCCGAGCCGCGTCTCCCGCCACCAGATGAACAGCCCCGCCCCGACCAGCACCGCGAAGCCCAGCAGGTCCACCACGCCCGGGATCTCGCCCCAGATCAGCGCGCCCATCGCCATGGTCCAGATCAGCCCGGCATATTCGAAGGGCGCCAGCAGCGTCGTCTCGCCGCGGCGATAGGCCTCCGTCATTAGCAGCTGCGCCAGCGCCGAGACGGCGCCGATGCCGATCAGCAGCAGCCATTGCTTCCCGTCCGGCGCCACCCAGACCGGAATGGTGGCAACGCCGGAGACCAGCGCGCCGCCCACCGCGAACCAGACCACGATGGTCACGCCAGGCTCCCCGGCCTCGCCCAGCCGCCGGATGGTCATCATCGCCAGCGCCCAGCCCAGACCGCCGAGCAGCGCCAGCAGCACCGGGACCAGCGGCAGCGCCTCCGCCGCCGCGCCGGGGCGGGCCACCAGCACCACGCCGAGGAAGCCGACCACCACCGCGCTCCAGCGCCGCCAGCCCACGCGCTCCCGCAGGATCACGACCGAGAGCGCGGTCAGGAACAGCGGCATGGTGAAGCCGAGCACCGTCGCGGTGGCCAGCGGCAGCCAGGTATAGGCCGCGAAGGCGCCGACCATGCCCGTCAGCCCGAACAGCGTCCGCAGCGCGTGCATGCCCGGCGCACGGGGGCGCAGCATCCCGAACCCGCCGGAGCGCGCGGCCAGCAGCAGCAGGAAGGGCAGCGCGAAGACGTTGCGCGCCAGGATCACCTGCGCCAGCGGGATGGCGCCGCCGAGCTCCTTCACCGCCGCCGCCGCCAGGGCGAAGGTGGCCGAAGCCGCGAGGACGAGGAGGATGGCGCGCTGCCGCGCCTTCGCGATGCCCGCGGTGTCGGGAGGGGTCATGGACGATCCTGGACCCCGAGGCTAGTTTCCGCGGCCGATGAGCGCCAGCCCGCCCCGCCACCGCCTGGCCCCGCCGATCGCGCCAGCGCCGGGCCTCGCGGTGGAGGCGGAGGAGATCGCCTTCGCCGACCGCTTCGCGCTGCAGCGCGTGCGGTTCCGCTACACGCGCTTCGACGGCAGCCTCTCCGGTCCGCTCACCTGGGAATTGTGGCGCCGGGGCCGCGGTGTGCTGGTGCTGCCCTATGATCCGCTCCGCGATGCCGTGGCGTTCATCGAGCAGTTCCGGCTGCCGGCGCACGCCGCCGGCCTGGCCCCGGTCCAGACCGAGCTGCCCGCCGGGCTGCTGAACCCCGAGGAAGACCCGGCCGAGGCCGGCATCCGCGAATTGCGGGAGGAGACCGGCCTCGACGCCGCCGCCATCGCGCCGATCGGCCGCTTCCTGCTGATGCCCGGCGGCTGCGACGAGGTGCTGCACTGCTTCTGCGCGCGCGTGGCGCTCGACGATGCCGCGGGCCGCACGCATGGCCTCGACCACGAGCATGAGGAGACGCGCGTGGTCGTCGTGGCGGCGGAGGAGGCCTTCGCCATGGTCGCCGCGAACCGCGTGGACGGCGCGCCGACCGCGCTCGCCGTGATGTGGCTGCAACTGAACCGCGCGCGGCTGCGCGCCGAGTGGACATGACGATGCCAGCGACCGAACAGCTCTTCGCCGAGGATTCCTATCGCCGCGACTGCACCGCGCGCGTGCTCGCGATGGAGGAGAAGGGCGTCGTCCTCGACCGGACCGTGATGTATGCCCGCAGCGGCGGCCAGCCCGGCGATGCCGGCACGCTGCGCTGGCAGGGCGGCGAGGCCGCGGTGGCCGAGGCGATCAAGGGCGAGGAGGGCGCGATCCTGCACGGCCTCGCCCCCGGCAGCGCCGCGCCGCCGGTGGGCGCCGAGGTGCAGGTCGCGATCGACTGGGCGCGGCGGCACCGCCACATGCGCATGCACACCACGATGCACCTTCTGTGCTCCGTGCTGCCCGGCATCTACGCCACCGGCAACCAGATCGGCGTGGACAAGTCCCGCCTCGACTTCGACCTGCCGGAGCCGCCGGCGAAGGAATGGTTCACCGAGAAACTCAACGCGCTGGTCGCCGCCGACCATCCCGTCGGCTTCACCTGGATCACCGAGGCCGAGCTGGAAGCCAACCCGACGCTGGTGCGCACCCTCTCGGTGCAGCCGCCGAAGGGCGCGGGGCGCGTGCGCCTGGTGCGCATCGGGCCGGAGAGCGCGCCGGTGGACCTGCAGCCCTGCGGGGGGACGCATGTGCGCTCCACCGGCGAGATCGGGCGCGTCGAGGTGACGAAGCTCGAGAGCAAGGGCCGGCAGAACCGGCGCATTCATTTCGTCCTGCCGGAGTGAGCACGATGGAGCACCTGGTATCCACCGACTGGCTGGCGGGCGAGCTCGGCAAGCCTGACCTCGTCGTGCTGGACTGCACGAAATACCTGCCGAACGAGGCGCCGCTGGACGGGCTGACGGAGTTCCGCAAGGCGCATGTCCCCGGCGCGCGCTTCGCCGATCTCGACCAGCTCGCCGACATCGAGGACCCGCTGCCGCACATGGTGCCCACGCCCGCGCGGTTTTCGCGGGTCGTCGGCGCGCTCGGGATCTCCAACGGCACGCGCGTCGTCGCCTATGACCAGAAGGGCCTGCAATCCTCGCCGCGCATCTGGTGGCTGATGCGGCTGTTCGGGCATGAGGCGGTCGCGGTGCTGGATGGCGGGCTGCCGAAGTGGAAGGCCGAAGGCCGGGCGCTGGAGAGCGGCGATCCTGCCCCGGCCGCGCCCGCGAGTTTCGTGCCGGACCTGATCGCGCGCCGCCTCGCCGGCATCGGCGACGTCAAGCGGATCGTGCGAATGCACGTGGACGGCAACGTGCGACAGGGTGGCGGGGAGGCGCTGATCCTGGACGCGCGCAGCAAGGCGCGCTTCGACGGCACGGCACCGGAGCCCCGGCCCGGGCTCTCCTCCGGCCACATGCCCGGCGCGGCCTCCCTGCCCTTCACCGAGCTGCTGAACGCCGACGGCACGATGAAGGGCGCCGCCGCGATCCGCGCCCTGTTCGAGGCGCGCGGCGCCGACGACACGCGCCCCCTCGTCACCTCCTGCGGCACCGGCGTGACCGCCTGCGTGCTGGCCCTCGGCGCGGTGCGCGCCGGCCTGCCCGAGCCCGCCGTCTATGACGGCTCCTGGACCGAATGGGCCTCGCGGCCCGAAACGCCGAAAGCCACCGCCTGATGGACCAGGACGACCGCCGCTTCGCCACGCGGCTGACCCATCTGGCGCGGCCGGGCGTGCGCAGCCACGGCTTCGTCAACCCGCCGGTGCATCGCGGCTCGACCGTGCTGCAGCCCTCCTGCCAGGCGCGGATCGACAACGCCAAGCGCCGCTTCGAGCGGGTGATGACCTACGGCACCCAGGGCGGGCCGACCCATTACGCGCTGGAGGACGTGGTCGCGGCGATCGAGGGCGGGTCGCATTGCACGATCATGGGCACCGGGCTTGCCGCCGTCGCCGTGCCGCTGCTCGCCTTCCTCAAGGCGGGCGACCATTGCCTGATGCCGGACAGCGTCTATGGCCCCGCGCGCAACCTGGCCGAGGGGATGATGAAGGGCTGGGGCATCGAGACGACCTTCTACGACCCCACCACCACGGCGGAGGCGCTGGCGCCGCTGTTCCGGCCCAGCACCCGCGTTCTGTACCTGGAAAGCCCCGGCAGCCACACCTTCGAGATGCAGGACGTGCCGGCGCTGGCCGCGCTCGCGCATGCGCGCGACGCGGTCGCGATGATCGACAACACCTGGGGCATCCATCACTTCCAGCCCTTCGCCAAGGGCTGCGACGTCTCGATCCAGGCGCTGACCAAGTATGTCGGCGGCCATTCCGACATCCTGCTCGGCTCGGTCACGGTGAATTCGGAAGCGCATCACCTGAGGGTGCGCGGCGCCGCGAGCGCGATGGGCCACTACGCCAGCCCGGACGATTGCTGGCTCGCCCTGCGCGGGGCACGGACCATGGCGGTGCGCCTCAAGCACCAGGAGGAAGCCGGGCTGGCCGTGGCGCGCTGGCTGCAGGCCCGTCCGGAGGTCGCGCGCATCCTGCACCCGGCCCTGCCGGAGGATCCCGGCCACGCGATCTGGAAGCGCGACTTCACCGGCGCCTGCAGCCTGTTCGGCGTGGTCTTCCAGCCGCGCTACGCGGAAGCCGACATCTTCCGCTTCGTGGACGGCCTGCGCCTGTTCGGGATCGGCGCGTCCTGGGGCGGCTATGAGAGCCTGGCGCTGCCGACCAATCCGGCGGTCACCCGCACCGCGACGGCGGCGCCGGACAGCCAGTGCGTACGGCTGCATATCGGGCTCGAGGATGTCGCGGACCTGATCGCGGACCTCGACCAGGGGCTGGCGCTGCTGCCGCGCTGAGCGGCGGCTCGGCGCGATGCGGTCTCAGTTCGCCGCTTCGCGGTCGGGCGGCTCGGCCCGGCCGCGGGGCTGCCTTTGCCGGCGACGCGCAAGGCCGGCCGGCGGCGTTCTCGCCGCGACGGCGGCGATGAAGCCGTCCACATCGCCCTGCGCCACTGCGACGCCGAAGTCCCAGATCCGCTCCACATAGGCATCGAACCCGGCCATGCCGCGCGGTGTCAGCGCATAGGCCATGGTGCGGCGCTGCCGGGCGGTGCCGGCCACGATGCCCGCCCGGACCAGTCGGTTCACCACGAGGCGCACAGTCGGGCCACTATAGCCGGCCAGGGCGCACAGTTCCTTCACGGTCAAGGTCATGTCGGTCCGCTCATAGAGCAGCAACCCGACATCCAGCGCGATCCCGCTGTGCTTGACGCCGTTTTCCAGATCCAACGTGCGCAGCGCACGGATCAGTGCAAGCGCCCCGAGGCGCCGTTGCGATAGTGGGATCGGACTAGGCATGTCCTCCGCTTGTGACAGCGCGGGGTCCGCTTGCAAGAACTTGTTCTTATTGCGATCCGATAATCACGAAAACGTGAACTACATATTGTTTCTTTCATCTTGAATCCAGGGTAAGGTATTGCCTTTCCTATGTAACTGGCGCGCACAGCGCGCAGTGGCCTTCGACCTCCACCGTGGTCCGGCTGGGCCGGAATCCGGCCCCGCGTGCCGCCGCCGCAACCGCCTCGCTCACCCGCGAATCGCAGATCTCCGCCGTGGCGCCACATTCGCTGCAGATCAGGAACTGGTGCGGGTGGTCATGGCCATGCCCGCAGCCCTCATGCGCCTCCGGACCGGTGCAGCCCAGGAAGGCGTTCAGCCGCTCCACCCGGTGCACCAAGCCCTGCTGCTGCAGGAAGTCCAGGGCCCGATAGACGGTCGGCGGCGCCGCGCCCGGCCGCTCCGCGCGCAACTGGTCGAGCAGCGCATAGGCGCCGAGCGGGTGCGGCGACGCCAGGATCAGCCGCAGCACCTGCCGGCGCAGATCCGTCAGTTGCGCCCCGCGCGCGGCGCAGGCCGCCGCGGCGCGGTCCAGCGCCGCCTCCACCGCCTGCGGTCCCGCTGCCACGGTGCCGGCCTCGGCCATCCGCGCCGCTCCTCTCTCGCTTGCCGCGCCATCGCGGCCCGGCCTTCACGCGCCGCCCGCGGCGCGCGATATGCGATACAGAATAACGTCGCAGCGGACCCCTGAACATGGCTTCGGACGCCTCGGCCGACCCCCCGCCCCCCGCCATCCTCGATACGGCGGCGCAGGAGCCCCTGCTCCAGGCCGTGCGCTTCGACGCCAACGGCCTCGTTGCCTGCATCGCGCAGCAGCACGACACCGGCGAGGTGCTGATGCTGGCCTGGATGAACCGCGATGCGCTGGCGGAGACGCTGGCCACCGGCCGGGTCACCTACTGGTCGCGCTCCCGCGCGGCGTTGTGGCGCAAGGGCGAGACCTCGGGCCAGGCGCAGCGCCTGGTGGACCTGCGGCTCGATTGCGACGGCGACACCCTGCTCGCCCTGGTGGACCAGACCGGCGTGGCCTGCCACACCGGCCGGCGGAACTGCTTCTACCGCGCGCTGCGCGATGGCGCCCTGGTCGCGCTGACCGAGCCCGAGGCCGACCCGGCGGAGCTCTACGGCCGATGAGCGCCGCAGGGGGAGGCGCGGCGCCGGTCCCGCTGACCGTCCTCACCGGCTTCCTCGGCGCCGGCAAGACCACGCTGCTCAACGCCCTGCTCGCCCGGCCGGAGATGGCCGACACCGCCGTGCTGATCAACGAGTTCGGCCAGATCGGCCTCGATCACCTTCTGGTCGAGACGCTGGACGGGGAGGCGGTGCTGCTCAATGCCGGCTGCCTCTGCTGCACCGTGCGCGGCGACCTGCTGCGCGCGCTGGACGGGCTGTGGGAGCGCATCCTGGCCGGCCGCGCGATCCGCCGCGTCATCGTCGAGACCACGGGGCTGGCCGATCCGGCGCCGATCCTCGCGACCCTGATGGCCGATCCCCGGCTCGGGCTCCGCTTCGTGCTCGACGGCGTCGTCACGGTGGTGGACGCCCTGGCCGGCGAGGCGACGCTCGACGCGCAGGAGGAAGCGCTCCGCCAGGCCGCCGTCGCCGACCGGATCGTGCTGAGCAAGACCGACCTCGCCCCGCCGGCTTCCATCGCGCGCCTGACCGGCCGGCTGCGCGCGCTCAACCCGGTGGCGCCGATCCTGCCGGCGGTCGGCGG
>NZ_JBWXTD010000005.1:590213-592027 GCF_056682175.1 Falsiroseomonas sp. RANM36 | reverse complement strand
GCGCGGCGGGGGGGGGCCCGGCCCGCCGCCGCCCCCCCCGCCCCCCCGCCCCGGCCCCCCCCCCCCCCCCCCCCGGCCTGATCAAGTCCGGCACATCCAGCCTGGAGATGGCGGTGGCCGGCGTGCCGCATGTCATCGCCTACCGCATCAACCCGGTCACCGCCTGGATCATCGAAAGGCTGGCGCGCGTGCCCTTCGCCAGCCTGGTCAACCTGCTCTCCGAGCGGCAGGTCGTGCCGGAATTCCTGCAGCGCTTCGCGACGCCGGAGGCGATCGCCGACGAGCTGGATCGCCTGCTGGCCGATCCCGTTGCCGCAGCCGAACAGCGCGCCGGTCTCGGCGCCGTGCTGGAGACCCTGCATCCGCCCGGGCGCGCGCCGAGCGAGGCGGCGGCGGAGGCCGTGCTCGGCATGCTGGCGCCGGCAGGCTGAGCGGCCGCGCGGCGTCGGCATTCCTTACAGCTCACGGGGCTGCGAGGACACGTTGCGCCGAACACCGGCGCTGTATGTCCGCTGACGCGTGTAGTGACCGATTTCTTCCATCTGTGGTCGCGCACCGCGGTTCACAATCCGGTCACCCCAACCGATCGCACGACATGTCGCGCAACGCTCGTCCTACCCGGAGTTGTGAAATACGCCGGATCGCATGGCGCATCCGGCGAAACGCCGCATTGTAAAGAATGCCGATCCGCCGCGCCGGCACGCGAAGTGACTGAGACACATGAGCTTCGCTACTGCCCGCGCCCCTGGATCCACCGCCGTTTCGCGGCACGCATGTTGTTTCACTGATGGATGCGCCGGCTTGTCTATCGCGCCGGCGTATCTTCAGGGAGAATAGGATGCGACGCTTTTCCACCTTTGCATTAGCTGCCGCGGCCGTGGCCTTCGCGGGCTGGGCCTCGACGGCACAGGCCGGCATCGTGGTCCAGCCGATCAACACCGGCACCGGCAACAACATCATCTTCAACGCCTGCAACGCGCCGGCGGATTCGACGCCCGGCGACAACGTGGTTCAGGGCTGCCTGAACACGAACAAGAACGCGATCATCGTGTTCACGGCAGACCAGCCGATCGAGATCGCAGGCGGCGGGCAGGCTGCGATCGAGGCGATCGGCGCGGGCTTCAGCAGCCTGACCATCGACCTGGTCGTGCCCAGCGCTGCCGAGCTCCTCGCCCTGAACATCGACATCGCGAATGGCGAGAGCGGCTCCGTGATCTTCGATACCGACGTGACCGACCCGAGCGCACCCTTCGCGCTCGATGACAGGGGCCAGAACAAGTTCACGATCACCACCAACCCGGTGGTGCCGTTCAGCCAGGTCTCCTTCACGACCACGGGCTCGATCGATCTGCTGGTCGTGGACGTGAAGCAGGTGCGGCTCGATCCGGGCTCGACCGGTCCGGATCCGATCCCGGCGCCGGAGCCGGCCTCCATGGCGCTGTTCGGCCTCGGGCTGCTCGGCCTCGCCGGCGCCCGCCGCAGGCGGCTGCGCGCCCGCCGCGGCTGAAGCACCTTCCGATCGACTGGAATCAGTCGATCGGAAGCTCGTGCTCCAGGAACCTGATTCTAGAGCAACCTATGCCCATTCGGCAGGACCGCGGCGCGGTCCTGGCGGCCGGGCCATGGCCGTGCGGCGCGATCCGGTGCCGCGCCTGTGGCTTGCCTCGGGGCCGCGTCGGCGACACCAATCCGCCACGCGATGCAGGCTGCGACGGGCAGGGGGTCCGGGCGTTGTCGGGGCGGGGGCGCGCCGCGGGCGGGGGGGGCCCAACACCCCAGACCCGGCGCCCCCCCCCACCCCCCCCCCGCGGGCC
>NZ_JBWXTD010000005.1:588363-590113 GCF_056682175.1 Falsiroseomonas sp. RANM36 | reverse complement strand
GGCCCGGGGGGGGGGGCCGCCGCCCCGCGCCCCCCCCCCCCCCCGCGGCGGGCCGGCCGGGGCGCCGCCGCCGCCGGGCCGCGGCGGCCTGCAACGCCGCCGCGGCGACGAAGAGCACCGCGGGGTCCAGGCCGCGCAGCAGCCCGAAGCCGGCCGGCGCGAAGGCGTAGGCCGCCTGTCCCGTCGCCACCACCAGCGCCACGACCCGCGCCACATCCGGCTCCCGGAAATCCTGCTGGGCGACCAGCGGCGGCAGCGACACGGCGTTGCCCAGGCCGAAGCCGAACAGCGCCACGCCGAGCAGCAGCAGCGCCGGCGAGCCGGCCGCCCCGAGCAGGACCAGGGAGCCCAGCACCTGCACGCCGAAATTCGCCGCCGCCACCCGTCGCCGGTCGGTGCCGGCGCCGAGCAGCCGCGCCAGGGCGAAGCGGCCGGCGATGGCGCTGGCCGTCGCGAATCCCATCGCCCGCCCCGCGCCCTGGGCGCCGCGCGGCGGCGCCAGCAGCGCCACCAGATGCGCCACCA
This sequence comes from Falsiroseomonas sp. RANM36, assembly GCF_056682175.1. NCBI lineage: Bacteria > Pseudomonadati > Pseudomonadota > Alphaproteobacteria > Acetobacterales > Roseomonadaceae > Falsiroseomonas > Falsiroseomonas sp. RANM36. Next base: position 589,588 of record NZ_JBWXTD010000005.1, on the reverse strand, counting down.
GCCCGATCTGCGCGAAGAGCCCAAGGGCATTCGCCGCCACCAGCAGCCGGAAGCGGCGGTCACGCCAGAGGCGCGGCGACGCCGCCGCACCCGCCCCCGCCGGCCCGGGCGCCGCCGCGGCCGGGCGGCGGCCGAGATAGTGCCCGGCCAGCCACCAGCGCGGCGCGGCCATCGCGCCGCCGACAAGCGCCGCCGCCCAGCCGAAGCCGACCCAGCCGATCAGCGCCACCCAGAGCGGCGAGAGCACGACCCCGCCGAGGCTCGCCCCGTTGAACGCCACCGCCAGCGCCATCGGCCGGCGGCGCACGAACCAGGGCGCGACGATCGCATTGATCGCCGCGGCGCCGGTGGCCGCCCAGCCCGCGCCGGAGGGCAGCGTCGCCAGGAAGAGTTGCCAGGGCTCGGCGGCAAGCGCCCATCCGAGCGCGCCGAGCGCGGCCGCCACGCCGCCGGCCCGCGTCACCGCGGCGAGGCCGAATCGCCGATAGAGCCTTGGCAGCGCCGCCACGACCGCCGCGCCGGAGAGGAAATGCGCGGTGACCGCCAGGGAGACGAGCCAGCCCGGCCAGCCCCGCCCGGCCTCGACCGCATGCAGGAAGACGGGCGGGCCATAGAAACCGACCCCCCAACCGAAGGCCGCGACCACGAAGGCCGCCCAAACCACCCGCCAGCCGAATCCTTCCGAGTCGTCCCGCATCCGCCGATCCGTGCCGCGCGATCCTGGCATCCTGCCCCGCTGGCCGCAGCAGCGGCTTCGGCCGCGGCCGAAGCATCGCGGGCGGCGCCGGGCTATCATCCGGCCATGCCCAGCAATGCCGCGCTCGCCGAAACCGCCGCGCTGATCGGCGATCCCGCGCGGGCCGCGATGCTCGCGGCACTGCTCGACGGCCGTGCGCTGACCGCGGGCGAGCTGGCCGGGGCCGCCGGCATCACGCCGCAGACGGCCAGCGGGCATCTCGGACGGCTGACCGAGGCGGGGCTGCTCGCGATGGAACGCCAGGGCCGCCACCGCTATCACCGCCTGGCCGGCCCGGCGGTGGCGCGGCTCATCGAAAGCCTGCTCGAGATCGCGGCCGCGCGCCCGCGGGCCGGGGGGGCCCCCCCCCCCCCCCCCCCCGCCCCCGCCCCCCCCCCCCCCCCCCCCCCCCCCCCCCCGCCCGGGCTCGGCGGCGCCGAAGGGCGCGTGGTGGCGATGGACATTTCGACATGCCCCGCATTGCCGGAG
>NZ_JBWXTD010000005.1:585144-588263 GCF_056682175.1 Falsiroseomonas sp. RANM36 | reverse complement strand
GCGCCGCGCGCGCACCTGCTACGACCACCTGGCCGGCCGCCTCGCCGTCGCGATCGCCGATGCCATGGCCGCGCGCGGCCTGATCGAGCTCACCGCCGACGGCGGCGCGGTCACCGCGGCGGGCCAGGGCTTCCTCGCCGGCCTCGGCATCGCACCGGCGCCGGCACGCGCAAGGCTGTTCTGCCGCCCCTGCCTCGACTGGTCGGAGCGGCGGCCGCATGTGGCGGGCGTGCTCGGCGCCGCGCTCTGTGCGCGCTGCTTCGAGCTGGGTTGGGTGCGGCGGCGGGCGGGCGGCCGGGCGCTCGAGATCACGCCGATCGGCTGGGCCGGCTTCGCCGACGCCTTCGGCATCGCGCCGGAGGCGGTGCGGGAGTGAGCGCCGCCTCCGCCGCCCGCCTTCAGCCCTGCAATTCGATGTCGCCGGGCTTCCAGCTCTTGTCGAACCAGGGCTGCAGCGGCCCGTAGAGCCGGAGGATGACGAACCAGGACTTGCCCGGGATCGTCTGCACCCAGTTGCTCTCCCGCCCCGCCGGCGCCGTCGGGCCGAACCACACATCCACCGAGCCGTCGGCGTTCACCTGCAGGCCGGGCTTCTGGCTGCTGACGGAGGGGAAGCGGTTGTCGGTCTGCAGCATCGACCGGGTCTGGGTGTCGTAGACGATGGCGGACCAGAAGGTCCGCACCGGCACCGGGCCCGGCAGCCGCAGGCGATAGGTCCTGCCGCCGTCGAAGGCGTTGCCGTTGGAATCCTCGGCGGTCCAGGGATAGGTCGAGCCCTCCCCCACCACCTTGGTGTCCATCGCCGGCGTCACGCCGGTCGCGGCGAAGAAGTAGAAAGACCGCGCATCGAGGTTCGGCACGCCGGGCTGGCGCTCGAACTTGTAGCCGCCGACGAAGGCGAACTTCCAGCGCCGGTCGGCGAAGATGAGGCCTTCCGGGTCGCGCATCCGGTAGAACAGCGCTCGCGCGGTCGCATCGCCGACGGCGGCCGCTTCGGTCAGCACGCGGCGCATGCGATCGTCGGGCTGGAAGGGGCGGCCCTTCTGGATGCCGACGGCGGCGAAGTAGCCGAGGCTGGTCGGGTCGGTCGCCGACAGCGGCTCCTCCTGCACGACCGTGTTCAGCAGCTCCCAGAAGCGGAAATCGGCGGGCCCGACCATGTTGAAGGGCCGCATCGAGGCATCCACGAAGCTCAGGCGCGGCGGGTTCGCGGCCTGGGCGAGCGGATAGACCTTCGTGTGCTGCTTCACCGCCTCGACGCCGGGACGCGGGTCGCCGTTCTCCAGGAAGCTGCGCCAGATCACGACATTGCCGAAGGTCGCCGGGCGGACGACGTGGTAACCCTCGGGAACCGCTCCGGCATGGTCCGGCGGAAGGATCAGGTATTTCCCGCCACGCCCGCGATCCGCGCCCGTCAGGCCGAGATCGGCGACCCAGAAATAGTACATGTCGTTGACCAGGCCGAGCACGCGCGGCGGCACCTCGATCACCAGCGGGCCGCCGCGCAGGTCGATCCAGAACCAGGTGTAGGGCGTGTTGTCGTTGGCGGTGAGCTCGACCGTCCGGCTGTCCACCAGCTGTTCCCAGATCGGGATGGTGGTGTTGTCCGGGCCGAAGCTGCGGATGGCCTGGCGGTTGAAGGCCTGGTTCACCGCGGGGATGCCGAGCAGATAGGCCTGCACCGCCTGCTGGAAGACCAGGTTGTCGTAGAGCGCATCCGTGCTCGGGGCGTCCGGCACGCCGTCGAAGAAATTCAGCCGGCCGAAGCGCGTCTCGACCGAGGACGGGGAGGCGACGCCGGGTGGCATGGGCGTGGTGTAGCGGAAGGCCGGCGGCGTCGGGGTGCCGGTCAGCGGCTGGGCCTCAGCGGTGCCGGGGCCGAAGGCGCCGCGCAGGGCGGACGCCGCCGCGGCGAGCAGGGCGAGGTCGCGTCGTGTGGTCATGACGGCTGGATGTCCAAGGAGGCCCGAAGCGTCCGGGCGGTTGATTCGGCGACCGGAAGAAGCGCGGTCCGCATCGATGCCGCCGGCCTGACGATGCCCCGACGCGGGTCGTCCCGCGCGGCCATCCTATCCCGTGCCTCGGGTGTCCTGCCCAGCTTGAACCGCTATCCGGATTCGGAAGAGCATGGGCGCCTCAGATCGTCCATCGCGGGGAGTCGCGGATTGACCTGCATCGCCCCCGTCATCCGGGCGGCCGATTTCGACTGCGTCGAGGACGTGGCCGCGGCGCAGCGCGACTTCGCGGCCGAACTCGTCCAGCTCTCTCCGGGGCGCTTTCGCTACGCGATGGGGCTGGTGGATCTCGGGCCGGCGCGGGTCCAGGCGAACGCCGTGGCGGGCATCTATCTCGGGCGGGCGCGGGTGGCGCCAGGCAGCTGGGCGCTGTTCTACCCGACCGGCGGCCCGGCGGAGGCGAGCCGGCTCAACGGCATCCTGCCGGGACGCGACGATGCGGTGCTCTACGGCCCGGGGGCGGAGCTGCTGGCCCGCGTGGCGGACGGGCAGCGCTGGACGATGCTGGTGCTGGACGCGGCGCGCTTCGCGGCGGTGTTCGAGCGCCTGCCCGCGGCGCAAGAGGGGGGCGCCCTGCCGCTGCGGGGCCTGCTTGCGCGGGCGCCAGTCCTGCGCGGCCTGTCGGCCCTCGCCAGTCTCGAGCCAGCCGGCCACCCGGGCGCCGCGATGTCGGCGGCGCTGGTGGACAGCCTGCGTGCGGCACTCGACGGCGCGCGGGCCGACCGGCCGGCGCCGCCGCGACGCCGGCGCGGCGAACGGAGCGCCGGGCGCGTCACCTCGGCCGCGGTGGACTATCTCGCCGCGGCGCCCGGACGCCCGGTCTGCAGCGAGGAGATCGGCGCCGCGCTCGGCGTGAGCCCGCGCTTCGTCAACCAGTGCTTCGATGCGGTCTATGGCATCAGCGTGCACCGCTACCTGCGGCAGCGCCGGCTGGCGGAGGCGGGGGGGGCGGCGGGGGGGCGCGCCGCGGGGGGGGGGGGGGGGGGCGCCCGGGGGCGGGGCGCGCTCCGCCGCCGCCGCCGCGGCCGCGGCCGAGGATCCCGAGGGCCTCGCCCTGCTGGCCCGCGCCGCCGAGGCCGGGGCGCGGCTGCCCGACGCCATGAT
>NZ_JBWXTD010000005.1:584691-585044 GCF_056682175.1 Falsiroseomonas sp. RANM36 | reverse complement strand
CCCCCGGGGCCCCCCGCCCGGGGGGGGGGGCGGGGGGGGGGGGGGGGCGCGGGGGGCGGGGGGCGGGGGGGGCGGGGCTGATGGTCAAGCAGGTCGCCCTTGACCTCGGCTTCTGGCATTTCGGGCGCTTTGCCCTGGCCTATCGCGACCTGTTCGGCGAAACACCGTCGCAGACGATGGCGGCCGCCAGGCAGCGCCGGGGCCCCTGACGGGGCGGAGGCGTCGCAGGGGCCTCAGCCGATCGCGGCCTCCACCGCCAGTGCGGCCTTCAGCGCCCGGCGGCCGGGCGCCGCCCCCCCCCCCGGCCGCCCCCCCCCCCGGCCCGGCGCGGCGCCCGCCGCCCGCCCGGGCCC
>NZ_JBWXTD010000005.1:583636-584591 GCF_056682175.1 Falsiroseomonas sp. RANM36 | reverse complement strand
TCCCCTCTGCTGGTGGCTTTGCGGGCGCTTGGCCCGGGCCTCCCGCGACCTGTCCGCCCAAACCCCGCCGCAGACGTGGGCGGCCGCCCGGCCGCGCCGGGGCCCCTGCCGGGGCGGAGGCTGCGCTGGGGCCTCAGCCGATCGCGGCCCCCCCCGCCAGTGCGGCCTTCCGCGCCGGGCGGCCGGCCGCCGCATCCACCTCGGGCGGCACGCCATCGAGGCAGGCGGCGGCGAAGCCGGCCTGCTCGGCCTCCAGGCTGTCATGGTCGGTCCAGGCGGCGCGGTCCACACCGAAGCCGGGCATGCTCGCCACCGGCTCGGCGCCGCCCTTGCGCAGCACGGCGAGGCTCCGGCCGATGAAATCCACCGCCATCTCCCCCTCCCGCCCCAGCACGCGCAGCCGCCGCTCCAGCGCCAGCGACACGCGGGAGGCCGTGATCACCGCCGCCCGGCCGGAGGGGAAGCGGAAGCGCGCCACGGCGAAGTCAGGATGCTCCGAGATCACGCGGGCGCCGACCGCCGTCACCTCCGCCGGCTCTTCCCCGGCCAGCGCCAGCACCAGGTCGATGTCGTGGATCATCAGGTCGAGCACGACCGAGACATCGAGCGAGCGCGGCCGGAAGGGCGCCGCGCGCACCGCCTCCCAGGAGAGCGCCTGCTCGCGGCCCGGCGCCGCCACCACGGCGCGGAAGGCGGCCGAGAAGCGCTCGATATGGCCGACCTGCAGCACGCGCCCGCGCGAAGCGGCCTCGGCCGCCAGTTCGTCGGCCTCGGAGAGCGTCGCCGCGACCGGCTTCTCCATGAACAGGTGCCGGCCTGCCCGCAACACCTGCAGGCCGAGAGCGTGATGGAAGCGCGGCGGCGCGGCGACGATCACCGCATCGGCCGCCGCGATCGCATCCGCCAGCCCCATCGCCGGCGCCCCGGCCTCGGCCGCCACGGCGGCGGCGCGGCT
>NZ_JBWXTD010000005.1:580580-583536 GCF_056682175.1 Falsiroseomonas sp. RANM36 | reverse complement strand
GGGCCGGCCCCCCCGCCGGGGCCGCCCCGGGGGGGGGCCCGCGCCGGGGCGGCGCCTGGCCCGGCGACGAGGCGCGTGCGCGGCCCCTTGGCCGCCTTGAGGGCGTGGAAGCGGCCGAAATGACCGGCACCGAGGATGGCGAGGCGAAGGCTCATGGCGCCCCCTCTACTCCCTCCCCCGGCCGGCGGGGAGGGCGCGGGCTTGCATCGGGGGTCCCCCCCGCGCATCTTCCGCCCCAAACGCCCGCCTCCCGCCCGGAACGGAGGGCGGGCTCCACCCGAAAGGCAGGCTCGTCCCAGCCCATGATGTATTTCGCCCGCTGGAAGGCGCTCGCCATCGCCGGCGTCTGCCTCCTCGGTGTCCTGATGTCGCTGCCGAACCTGCTGCCGCGCGACAGCATGCCCGGCTGGATGCGCCAGATCAGCCTCGGCCTCGACCTGCGCGGCGGCTCCTACCTGCTGCTGGAGGTGGACACCTCCGCGATGGTGCGCGAGCGGCTGGAGGGGCTGGTGGACACGGTCCGCCGCGGCGCCGCCACGGCCAATCCGCGCATCCTCTACACCGGGCTGAACGCGGACCAGGCGCAGCGCCGCGTCTCGCTGCGCGTCTCCGACCCGGCGCGCGCCAATGACGTCGCGCGCATCCTGCGCGAGGCGGCGATCGGGGTGAATGCCGGCGCCGGCGCGCAGCAGCCCGACATCGAGGTGGCGACCACGCCCGACGGCGTCGTCACCGCCACCCTCACCGAGGTCGCGCTGCGCAACAAGGCGTCGAACGCCGTCGAGCAGTCGCTCGAGATCGTGCGGCGCCGCATCGACGAGAGCGGCCTGGTCGAGGCGCTGATCGCCCGCCAGGGGCAGAACCGCATCCTGGTGCAGCTGCCGGGCGTCGAGGATCCCGCGCGCATCAAGGACCTGCTCGGCCGCACCGCGCGGATGACCTTCCACCTGCTGGACGAAAGCGCGAACCCGCAATCGGCGACGCCGCCGCCCGGCACCATGTTCCTGCGCGGCGAGCGCGGCGAGGAGCGCTACGCGGTGCGCCGGCGCGTGGAGGTGGACGGCGCCAACCTCACCGACGCCCGCGCCGGGCAGGACAGCCGCACCGGCGAATGGGTGGTGAACTTCACCTTCGATTCGGTCGGCAGCCGCCGCTTCGCCGACATCACGCGCGCCAATGTCGGCCGGCCCTTCGCCATCGTGCTCGACGAGCGCGTGATCACCGCCCCGGTGATCCGCGAGCCGATCACCGGCGGCCGCGGCCAGATCAGCGGCAGCTTCAACGTCCAGAGCGCGACCGACCTCGCGGTGCTGCTGCGCGCGGGCGCCCTGCCCGCGCCGCTGACCGTTGTGGAGGAACGCACCGTCGGGCCCGAGCTCGGCGCCGACGCGATCCGCGCCGGCCTGATCTCGCTCGCCGCCGGCACGGTCTTCGTGTTCCTCTACATGGGGCTGGCCTACGGCTTCTTCGGCTGGATCGCCAATCTCGCGCTGCTGGCCAACATCGTGATCATGATCGGCGTGCTGACGGTGCTCGGCGCGACGCTGACGCTGCCCGGCATCGCCGGCATCGTGCTGACGCTGGGCACCGCGCTCGACGCCAACATCCTGATCAACGAGCGCATCCGCGAGGAGGTGCGCAACGGGCGAAGTCCGATCAGCGCGCTGGAGGCCGGCTACACCAAGGCCTCCGGCACGATCATGGACAGCAACCTGACCAACCTGATCGCCATGGCCTGCCTCTACGGTTTCGGCAGCGGGCCGATCCGCGGCTTCGCGGTGACCGTCGCGGTCGGCACGGTGGTGCAGATGTGGACCGCGACCGTGGTGACGCGGCTGATCATCGCGCTGTGGTATCGCGCCAAGCGGCCGAAGGAACTGCCGGTGCTGGAGAAGCCCGGCCTGTCGCTGTTCCAGCGCCTCGCGCGGCCGCTGTTCCGCCTCGTCCCCGACGACACGCGCATCCCCTTCATGCGCGGCGCGAAGATCGGCGTGATCGTCTCAGCGATCATCTCGACCGCGTCGGTCGCGCTCGCGGTCTATCCGGGGCTCGAGAAGGGCATCGACTTCCGCGGCGGCATCATCATGGAGGTGCGCACGCCGGGGCCGGCGAACCTCGCGCAGCTGCGCTCGGCCGCCTCGGCGCTCGACCTCGGCGAGGTCGGGCTGCAGGAATTCGGCGCGCCCGACAGCGTGCTGGTGCGCCTGCCGGTGCAGGGCGACGAGGCGGGGACGCAGCGCGCGGTGGCCGCGGTGCGCTCCGCGCTCGAGCAGGTGGCGCCGGGCACCCGCGTGCTGCGGGTGGAAGCGGTGGGCAACCGCATCTCGGCCGAGCTGTTCCAGGGGGGCATGATCGCGCTCGGCCTCTCCTTCCTGGCGATGCTGATCTACATCTGGTTCCGCTTCGAATGGCAGTTCGCCGTCGCCGGCATCGCCACGCTGCTGCTCGACACGACGAAGGTCGTGGGGCTGATGGTGGTGACCGGGATCGAGTTCAACCTCACCACCGTGGCGGCGATCCTGACCATCATCGGCTTCAACGCCAACGACAAGGTCGTGGTGTTCGACCGCATGCGGGAGAACCTGCGCAAATACAAGCAGATGCCGCTGCGCGAGCTGGTGGACCTCTCGATCAACGAGACGCTGAACCGAACCATCGGCACCTCCATGACGCTGCTGCTCAGCGCGCTGCCGCTGGCGCTGTTCGGCGGCGAGGCGCTGTCCGGCTTCGCCTGGCTGATGATCGCGGGCATCGTCATCGGCACCGCCTCCTCCACCTTCATCGCCGCGCCGATCGTGCTGTTCACCGGCGCGAAGTCGCTGCGGAAGGGCGAGCCCGCCTCCGCCGCGGCGGCGCAGCCGGGATGAGGCCGGCCGCGCCCGGCAAGCGGCCCCCCCCCCCGCCGGGGGGGGGCCCCCCCCCCCCCGGACCGCCCCCCCGCCCCCGCGGCGCCGGC
>NZ_JBWXTD010000005.1:567600-580480 GCF_056682175.1 Falsiroseomonas sp. RANM36 | reverse complement strand
GGGCCCCGCTGGGCGCGCCAGGTCGCGCCCTTCCTGGAACGCGCCTGGCCGCGCCAGCGTCTGGTCCTGCGGAACCTGCCGGGCCGCGCCGGGCTCGCCGCCCTGGCCGACATGGCGGGCACGCCGGCCGAGGCGCGGGTGATCGGCGTGCTGACCACCCCGATCCTGCTGGCGCGCGCGGTGGAGGCGAACGAGCCCTCGCCGCTTGACCGCATCGCGCCGCTCGGCGCGCTGATCGAGGAGCCGGTGGTGCTGGTCGCCGCGCCGGGCGGCGTGGCGAGCCTGGAGGCGCTGCGCGCGGAGACCGGCGTCTCCTTCGGCACCCCGCCCCCCGGCACCGCCGCGCACATGGCCGGCATGCGGCTGGCCGAGCGCGCCGGCGTCACGCCGCTGGTCTTCCCCTCCGCCGCCGCGACGCGGCAGGCGGCGGCGGGCGGGCATGTCGCGGCGGCGGCGCTGACCCTGCCGGACGCCATCGGCTTCCTGCGGGAGAACCGGCTGGTCGCGCTCGGCATCGCCGCCTCCCGCCGCTCGCCGCTGCTGCCCGATCTGCCGACGCTGCGCGAAAGCGGGCTGGAACTGCTCGGCGCGACCCGCCGCGGCTTCGCCCTGCCGCCCGGTGCGCCGGCCGAATGGCGCGCCTGGCTGGTGGAGGGGCTGGAGAAGCTGGCGGCCGATCCGGACCTGGCCGCGCAATGCGCCGAGGCCGGTCAGGTGCCCCGCTTCCTCGGCCCCGAGCCCTGGACCGCCCTGCTGCGCCGACAGGATGAGGAACTTCGCAGGCGCTGGCGCGAAGAACCTTGGCTTCCGCGACGGACCTGACCAAGCTAGGCTCCTGTGACACGTGGCGGAGAATCGTTCTAATTTGAGACGGATGCTTCGCCATTCGGCCTCCGCGGCCGCGCCCGCCCGGGGGCGTCAGGGCAGCGGTGCCGCCGGCGTCGTGCGTGGGGAAGGCTGAGCGATGCTCCGCCGTCCGCGCCGCGGCATGCCGGAGCCGTCCGGCCTTGTCCTGGTCGCCAGCGACCCGCTGGTGATTGCCGCGGCGCATGATGCGGCGCGGCTGCTACACGGCGCCCGCCCGGTGCAGATCGTCAGCGGCGCCGAGGCGCTATACCGGCTGGTCGGCCCGGGCGATCCGCCGCGCCACCTTGTGCTGGAAGGCGGCAGCGCCGGGGCGGACCTGCTCTCCGCCGCGCGCGACCCGTTCAGCGGCACCGAGGTCGTCGTCGTCGCGCGGCGCGGCGAAAAGGCGCCGAACGGGCTGCGCAGCGTTCCGGCCGAGGGCGCCAAGCTGGCCGCCGCGCTGTCGCGCAGCGGCGCGAACGGCACGGCGCCCGCAAGCGATGCCCGCAGCCTCGCCGCCGGCATGGCGCGCGGCGAGATCACCGTGCGCCTGCAGCCGATCGTGCGCCTGGCCGATCGCCGGCCGGTGATGGTGGAGGCCCTGGCCCGCTGGGAGCGCCCGCGCTCGGCGCTCGGCGCCGGTGCTTTTGTCGCTCTCGCCGAGCGCGCCGGCCTTGCCGCTCCGCTCGCTCAGGCCGTCGCGGGCAGCGCGATCGAGGCGCTGGCCATGGTGCGGCGGATCCTGCCGCTGCGCCTGTCCTTCAACGTCCCGCTGTCGGTGCTGCTGCGCGCCGACCTGCCGAGCCGGCGCGGCGCGCTGATGGCCCGCCGAGGGCTGCGCCCGCAGGATGTGCTGCTGGAACTGACCGAGAGCACCACCGTGCGCGACACCGCGCTGCTGCGGCGCGCGCTGCAGCGGCTGGACGGCGCGGGTTTCCGCGTGCTGCTGGACGACCTCAGCCTGGACGATGCCCGCACGCCGCTGCTCGGCCTTCCCTTCGCGGGCGTGAAGCTCGACCGCAGCCTGATCGCGGCCCTGCCGACCGAACGCCGCGCGCGCGCCCAGGTGGAGCGGCTGGTGCGGCAATCCCATACGGAAGGCCGCGCGGTGGTGGCGGAGGGCGTGACCGATCCGCTGCTGTGGCGCGCCGCCGCGGCGGCCGGCTGCGACCTGGCGCAGGGCTTCGGCGTGGGGCGGCCGATCCCGCCCGAGGCGATGCCGGCCTGGATCGCGGCCTGGAGCGGGGCGGCGCTGCCGGACGGGCGGTAACGCCGCCGACGCCTCGGCTCAGAAGCCGTAGGATTCGCGATAGAGCGCGACGATCTCCTCGGCCGTCGGCACGCGCGGGTTGTTCGCGGGGCTGCCCGAGGCGAGCGCCTGCGCGGCCATGGTGGGCAGCAGGCCGTTCCATGTCTCCGCCGCGATGCCGTAGCCGGCCGGCGTCGGCACCTGCAACTCGCGGTTCAGCGCGCGCAACTCCTCCACCAGCTTCGCGCAGGCCGACTGGTCGCCCTCATCCTCCCGCGCGACGCCCATCACGCGCGCGGCTTCCGCATAGCGCGCACGGCCGGCTTCCAGGCCGAAGGCGGTGACCGCGGGCAGCAGCATCGCGTTCGACATGCCGTGCGGCACATGGAAATGCGCACCCACCGGGCGCGACATGCCATGCACCAGCGCGACGGAGGAATTGGAGAAGGCAAGGCCCGCCAGCGTCGCGCCGCGCATCATCGCCTCCCGCGCCGCCGCGTCCTTCGGATCGGCCCATACGCGGCGCAGGTTGGGTGCGATCAGCCGCATCGCGCTGCGGGCATAGTCGTCCGCCACGGGATTGGCGCGCTTGGACACGAAGGCCTCCAGCGCATGCGTCAGGCTGTCGATGCCGGTGTCGGCGGTGATGCGCGCCGGCAGGCCGAAGGTGAATTCGTGGTCCACCACGGCCGCGAGCGGCAACGCGCCGAGGCCGGCGATCAGCATCTTCTCGTCGCGCTCGGTGTCGGTGATGACGGTGAAGCGCGTGGCCTCGCTGCCCGTGCCCGCGGTGGTCGGCACGCAGATCACCGGCAGCGCCGCAAGGTTGGCGGCGGCCGGCACCTTGAAGGCGCGGATATGCGTGCCGGGCGGCGCGGCGGCGAGGATCGTCATCGCCTTCGCGGTATCCATCGGGCTGCCGCCGCCGAAGCCGATCAGGCAATCGAAGTTGCCTTCCTTCAGCACGGCGACACCGGCCTCGATCACCGTGTCGGTGGGGTCGGGCACCGTCTCGGAGAAGACCGCGGCCGCGATCCCCGCGGCGCGCAGTGGCGCCAGCGCGCGGTCCAGCAGGCCGGAGGAGACCATGAAGGGATCGGTCACCACCAGCGGGCGCGACAGGCCGAGCTGCGCCAGCACCTCGGCGAGCTTCCCGACCGAGCCGCCGCCCATCAGCATCAGCCGCGGCGCGACAAGCTGCACCACCATGAGTTTCCTCCGTTACCTCGCCGCCGCGGCGCGCTGCGCCAGCACGCCGCCCTGCTTCATGATGAAGGCGCGGAGCCTTTCGGGGTAGTCCGGGACCACGACGTTCCGCACCGAGGGCCGCGCGGCGAGCGCCCGGCGCCAGGCCGCGACGCGCGGCAGGCCATCCAGCACGCCGAGCGGCGCCATGCGGTCGAAGGTGTCGAAGTAGCGGAACACCGGCGCGAAGGCCGCATCCACGATCGAGAAGGCCTCGCCCGCGAAGAAGGGCAGCCGGGGCGGCAGGGCTTCGATGCGCTGGAACTTCTGGCGCAGGGTGGCGCAGCGGGCCTCGAAGGCCGCCTGGTCCTTGCCCGTCTCGATCACCCAGGTGTCGTCCAGCATGGTGGCGGCGAATTCGATCCAGGCGCGGTGCTTCGCCTTCTCCAGCGGGTCCGCCGGGTGCAGCCGCGGCGCCTGCGTCTCCTCGAGGTATTCGGCGATCACCGCGCTTTCGAACAGCACCTCCTCGCCGACCCGCAGCACGGGCACGCGGCCGAGCGGCGAGAGGGCCAGGAACCAGTCGGGCTTGGCGTAGAGGTCGATGTCCACGCGCTCGAAGGGGACGCCCTTCTCCAGCAGCACGATCGCGGCGCGCTGCACGTAGGGGCAGAGATCGAAGGAAATCAGTTGTAATGATGGCGTCATGCGCGACTCCTGGTTGTCGCGCATGCTATCCTCTCCGAGCGGGCAGGGAAGCGGCCGTCAGCCCTCTGGGGCGAGGCGGATCACGGTGCCGCCCGTCTCGTCGGTCAGGTGCAGCAGGCCGTTGGCGATCCGCCAGCCGCGGACGCGCGCCAGGGCGGCGTGGAAACGCTGTTCCTGCTCGGCCAGGGCCGGCGGGCAGGCCATCATCGTCCCGGCGGCCGGCCCGAAGCGCAGCGAGGCGCCATCCAGCGTGTAGCCGCCATTGTAGCGGTTGCAGCCGCCGAGGCCGCTCACGCGCCCATCCGCGCCGAAGCTCATGCTGGTGCGGGAGCGGTCCACCACGCCGCGCCCGGCGATGTCCTCCGCGATCCAGACCGGCCCGACCAGGCCCGGCGCAGCGGGCGCGGCGACCTCGCGCGCGCGGACCAGCAGCAGGTCCACGCGCTCACCGGCGCCGCGCGTCAGCACGGGATGGACGCGGTCGGTGCGGAACAGCACGCGGCCGTCGAGCAGGATCTCGGCGCGCACCGCATAGGTGAAGCGCGGATCGATGCGCGCCGGGTCGTAGGCCAGGCTGAAGGCGATCGGCACCTGGCCGACCACCGGGACGCGCGCCTCGGACAGCAGGACCGAAGCGGCGTCCTGGCGCGAGATGTCCTCGAGCCGCAGATGCAACTCCGCGCCCGGCGGCAGCGCCATCCGCTCGCGATAGGTCGCGCTGCCCTGGATGGTGCCGGATTGCGCGCGCGCCGCGCCGAGCGGCAGCGCCGCCAGCGGAAGGGCAAGCCATGAGCGTCGTGGCAGTGTGATCATGCAGGCAGTCTGCAACGGGATCGCGGCGATCCTGCGGCACGCGGCCGACATGATCATGACGGGACGGTACCGTGTGCTCAGCCCGCCCGGCGCGCCTTCGCCGCGGCGTAGAGCGCGAGCCGCTCGGCCGCGCGCGGCGCGATCCCCTCCCCCACCGCGGCGTCGAAGCGCGGAAGCTCCCCGGCGAAGTGGCAGGCGCTGGCCTGGCCGGGCGCGACCTCGCGCAGGGCCGGCGCCTGCTCGCGGCAGATCGCCTGCGCATGCGGGCAGCGCGTGTGGAAGCGGCAGCCGGGCGGCGGGTTCATCGGGCTCGGCACGTCGCCGCCCAGATGCTGCACCCTGCCGCGCCGACGCGGATCGGGATGCGGGATCGCGGCCAGCAGCGCGCGCGTATAGGGATGCCGCGGGTTCGCGAACAGCGTACGCTTCGGCGCCGTCTCCACGATCTCCCCGAGATACATCACCGCCACGCGGTCGGCCATGTGGCGCACCACCGCCAGGTCATGCGCGATGAACAGGTAGGACAGGCCGAAGCGCGCCTGCAGGTCCTTCAGCAGGTTCACCACCTGCGCCTGGATCGAGACATCCAGCGCGCTTACCGGCTCGTCGCAAACCACGAGTTCCGGCTGCACGGCGAGCGCGCGCGCGATGCCGATGCGCTGCCGCTGGCCGCCGGAGAACTCATGCGGGTAGCGCTGCGCGTGGAATGGCGCCAGGCCGACCAGGCCAAGCAGTTCCTTCACGCGCTCGGCGCGCGCGCGCGCATCGCCGATGCCATGCACCTCCATCGGTTCCGCGATGGCCTCGCCCACGCGCAGCCGCGGGTTCAGCGAGGCATAGGGATCCTGGAACACCACCTGCACGCGGCGGCGCAGCGCCCGCAGCTCGGCGGCGCCGGAAACCTCCACGCCGTCGAAGCGGACGGTGCCGGCGGTCGGCTCGATCAGGCGCAGCACCAGTCGCGCGGTGGTGGACTTGCCGCAGCCGGATTCGCCGACCAGCGCCAGCGTCTCACCGCGCGCGATGGCGAAGGAGACGCCGTCCACCGCGCGCACCACGCCCTGCGCGCGCGACAGCACGCCGTGCCGCACCGGGTAGTGCTTCGCCAGCCCTTCGACCTGCAGCAGCGGGCTCATGCCACGAGCTCCGCGGATTGCTCGACGGGCGCGCGGATGCAGGCGGCGAGATGGCCCTCCGCCACCGCCTCCAGCGCGGGCTGCGCGCGGGTGCAGGCCTCGATCGCGAAGGGGCAGCGCGGGTGGAAGCGGCAGCCCTTCGGCAGCGCGAAGGGCGGCGGCACGGCGCCCTCGATCGCGAGCAGCCTCTCCCGGTCCTCATCCAGGCGCGGGATCGAGCCGAGCAGGCCGAGCGTGTAGGGATGCTGCGGGCTGGCGAAGAGCTCCGCCGCCGTCGCGCGCTCCACCACCTTGCCGGCGTACATCACCGCGACCTCGTCGGCCATCTCCGCGATCACGCCGAGGTCGTGGGTGATGAGGATGATGGACATGCCCGTCTCGGCCTGCAGCTCGCGCAGCAGATCCAGGATCTGCGCCTGTACGGTGACATCCAGCGCGGTGGTCGGCTCATCCGCGATCAGCAGCTGCGGCCGGCAGGCCAGCGCCATGGCGATCATCACGCGCTGGCGCATGCCGCCCGAGAGCTGGTGCGGATAATCGTCGAAGCGAGATTCCGGGGAGGGGATGCGCACGCGCTTCAGCGCCTCGATCGCGCGGTCGCGCAGCTCGGAAACCGAGGCCGTGCGGTCATGCGCGCGCATCGCCTCGGTGATCTGGGCGCCGACACTGTGCACCGGGTTCAGCGAGGTCATCGGCTCCTGGAAGATCATCGCGACCTTGCTGCCACGCACCGCGCGCATCGCGCCGGCGGAGAGCCCCAGCAGGTCCTGGCCTTCCAGCAGCACGCGCCCCTGCGCGACACGGCCCGGCGCGGGCACCAGGCGCATGACGGAGAGGCTCAGCATGGACTTGCCGCAGCCGCTCTCGCCCACGATGCCGAGGGTGCGGCCGCGCGGCACGTCGAGATCCACGCCGTCCACCGCCGCGATCTCGCCGACCGAGCTGCGGAAGACGGTCCGCAGCCCTTCGATCTTGAGAAGCGGTGCATTGTCGCGCATCCGATTCAGACCTCCGGTGCTCGGCTACGCCTGCGCCCTGCGGTCATCGCATGCGTCACTGCCACCGGAAGGTCGGCGGCGAGGAGACCTCCACCGGGCGATGCGCCCAGTCCTGCGCCGGGGCATTGCCGATCACGCGCTTCTGCGCCTCGTGCAGATGCGCCGCGGCCTGGCGGTAGTCCATCGTGACCACCTCGCCATCGGCCACCACCTTGCGCCCGTCCACGAACACGTCCTTCACCGCGCGGTCGCCCGCCGCGTAGACCAGGCTGCGCACCGGATCGCGCGCGGGCCGCATCATCGGATGCGTCACGTCCACCAGCACGAAATCGGCGCGGCAGCCCGCGGCGAGGCGGCCGATATCCTCCCGCCCCAGCGCCTTGGCGCCGCCGATGGTCGCCGCGTCGAACAGCTCCGTCGTCGTCATGCTGCGCGGATCGTTGGCCTGGGTGCGCGCGAGATAGGCGACGAGGCGCATCTCATCGAGCATGTTGTGCGGATAGGTGTCCGTGCCGAGGCCCATGTTCACGCCGCTGCGCTTGTAGCGGCCGAAATGCTTCAGCGTGATGCCGCGCCGCGCGAAGACGGTCGGGCAATGCGCGACCGTCGTACCGGTCTCCGCCAGGCGCTTCATGTCGGTGTCGGTCCACCACTTCGTGCTCGGGTGGTCGTCCAGGAAGATGCCGTGGCCGATGATGGAGCGGTCCGAGAGAAGGCCCATCGAATCGAGCCAGCCGATCGGCGTCATGCCGTGGCGGCGCGTGATCTCGTGGAACTCCACGACGGATTGCGCCGCATGGATCTGCCATGAGATGCCGCGCTTGCCGGCCTCCTGGAAGCTTTCCTTCAGCAGCGTGTCGGTGCAGGTGTCGATCTGGGCGGGCACGACCATGCCGAAGAGGCGGCCGCATTCGTGCTGCTCGGCGCGCTCGATCAGCTGCAGCGCCTCGGCCATCGCCTTCTCGCCGGCGGCCTCGTCCCATTCGTACTGCACGACATGGCCGTTCTTCGTGTACCAGCGCGCCGACTTGAACATCGGCGCGATGCAGACGCGCAGCCCGGACTCCGCCAGCAGGTCGAGCCAGCCGGGATGCGCCATGGAGAGGTCGGCGACCGTCGTCACGCCCGACAGCAACAGTTCGGACAACGCGACGCGCACGCAATGCGGCACGGCTTCGGCGTCGGCACGGAAGATCGGCATGAACTCGTAGAGCGAGGAGTTGTAGAGGCCGGGGCTGCCGATCTCGTCGATCAGCCCCTTGTTCAGCGGCTCGCTCGAGGGGTGGGAGTGGATGTTGACGAGGCCGGGCATCACCATCAGGCCCCTGCCGCTGATCTCCTCCTCCGCTGGCCCCTTGTAGCCGCGGCCGACGAAGGTGAGCGCGCCGCCGTCATAGGCGACATCGGCATCGGGCAGGTAGATGTGCGACTGCGTGCCGGCGTCCCAGGCGACGACGAGCTCGGCGTTGCGGATGACGGTGGTCATGGCCCTGTCCTCGGATCGGGATGCGGGGGGGGGGGGGGGGGGGGGGCGGGCCGCCGCGCCGGGCCGCGCGACTCGCCGCCTGGCTTTCCTTCCGCGGTCTGGTGGCGCGGGCCGAGGGCCTCGTGCATCTCACGCCCAAGGGCGCCACGCTCGCCCGCCGCGCGGTGCGCGCGCATCGCGCGGTGGAGCACCACCTGCTCGCCGCGGGCACGGCGGATGCGGCCTCCGCCGACCGGCTGGCCGACCTGGTCGAGCACGGGCTGCCGCCGGAGATGGCGGCGCGGCTGCTGCCGGAGCCCTCGGCGCTGCCGGCCAGCCCGCATGCGCTAGGGGGCGGGCGATGACGCTGCAGGATTTCCTGATGCTGGACCTGCCGCCGCTGCTGGCGGCGATGCTGGCCGGCGGCACCTGCGGGCTGCTCGGCTCCTTCCTGGTGCTGCGGCGGGAGAGCCTGATCGGCGATGCGCTCTCCCATGCGGTGCTGCCCGGCATCGTGCTGGGCTTCGCCTTCACCGGCGCGCGGGCGGGGCTGCCGATGCTGCTGGGCGCCATGCTGGCGGGGCTCGCGGCCGTGGCGCTGATCGCGGTGGTGCAGAAGGCGGCGCGACTCGATTCGGGGGCGGCGATCGGCGCGGTGTTCACCACCTTCTTCGCCGTCGGGCTGGTGCTGCTGGAGGTCACCGGCGCGCGCAGCGTGGATCTCGACCTCGACTGCGTGCTGTTCGGCCAGCTCGAGACGCTGGTCTGGACGGAGGGGCGCGACCTGTCCGCGCTGCTCGATCCCGTGGCGTTGTCCGCGCTGCCGCGCCAGCTCGGCCTGCTGGCGGGCGTGGCGCTGGCCGTGACGGTGGTGGTCGCGGCCTTCTGGCGGCCGATCAAGCTCGCCTGCTTCGATCCCGCCTTCGCCCGCGCCATCGGCCTGCCGTCCCGCAGCATCGAGCTCGGCCTGGCGCTGCTGGTGGCCGCCGCGGCGGTCGCCGCCTTCGAGGCGGTGGGCTCGATCCTGGTGGTGGCGCTGCTGGTCTGCCCGGCGGCGGCGCTGCGGCTGATGACGGACCGCTACACGGCCCAGGTGCTGGGCGGGGCGGGGCTCGGCGCGCTGCTGGGCGCGGTGGGCTATGCGCTGGCCGGGCCGGTGCCGGCCGCGCTCGGCGTGGATCTGGCGCTCAACGCGGCCGGGGTGATCGGCACGCTGGGCGGGCTGGTGGTGGCCGCCGCCGCGCTGCTGCGCCCGCGCCGGCGTCCCGCCGCGACGACGGTCGCGGCCTGAGGCGCGGCGTCAGGCCGCGAGTGCCATCGCGGCGTGGTTGCGCACCCGCACCAGGGTGAACAGCCCGGCCGGCTGGCAGGGTTCCATCGCCTCCACCCGGACCTCGGCGGGGTCGAGCAGGTCGGACAGGGCGAAGTCGGGATGCCAGCCGAGCAGGCGGGCCAGCGGCGCCATCGAGCGCTCGGCCCACCAGCGCAGGCCCGACTCGGCGGCGAAGTGGTTCACGAAGAGCAGGTCGCCGCCCGGCCGCACCACGCGCGACATCTCGGCGAAGAGCGTCTTGGCGTTCGGCACGACGGAGGCGGTGAACATCGCCACCGCGATGTCGAAGCTGCCATCGGCGAAGGCCATGCGCTCGGCGTCCATCTCGCAGAGGCCGACCACATGGGAGAGCCGCTCCTGCCGGACGCGCTGGGCGGCCTTCTCGAGCATCTCGCGCGAGAGGTCCACGCCGACCACCCGCTTCTCCCGCCGGTAGCGCGGCAAGGCGAGGCCGGTGCCCACCCCGACCTCGAGGATGCGGGTGCCGGGCAGGCGGTTCACCTCGTCCACGGCGCGGCGGCGGCCCTGCGCCGAGACCCCGCCGAAGACGAGGTCATAGACGCCGGCCCAGCGGCGATAGGCGTCGCGCACCCCTTCCGCGTCGAGGACGGCGCGAGGGTGGTCACGGTCGGGAATGTCGGTGCGGATGCTCATGCTGGCCCGTCTGCGGATCGCGCGGACCCGCCAAGGGGCGGTGCTAGGGCCAACCGGCCTTCGGCGCAAGCGGATCATGCGGCCCGGCCGGCGCCGCCCGGCGGCCTGCGGCGCCCCTCGGGCAGCGCCACCAGCACGCCGCCGGCCGCGATGACGCCGGCGCCGAGCAGCGTCCAGCCATCCGGCCAGTCGCCGAACACCAGCACGCCAGCCAGCCCCGCCCAGACCAGCTGGGTGTAGGACATCGGCGCCAGGACCGAGGCCGGGGCGCGCGCGAAGGCCAGGATCAGCAGGCTGTGGCCGGCCGCGCCCAACGCGCCGAGCAGCAGCATCCAGGGCAGGTCCGAGAGCGGCGGGGCGGTCCAGACGAAGGGTTGCGCCAGGGCCGTCAACGCGCAGGCCGCAAGGCTGGTATGCACGAAGGTCGTGCGCGGATCGTCCACCGAGGCGAGCCTGCGGGTCAGCAGCTGGTAGGCCGAGTTGGCGACCGCGGTGACCAGCGGCAGCAGCATCGCCCAATGCAGCGTCTCCCCGGTGAGGAAGGGCGGGCGGATCGCCACCATCACGCCCGCGAGGCCGATCGCCACGCCGAGCCAGCGCCGGGGCGAGACGCGCTCCCCCAGCCACAGCGCCGCGGCGGCGACGGTCAGCACCGGCGCGGCGAAGATCACCGCGGTCGCATCGGCCAGCGGGATGTGGATCAGCGCGAAGGAGAGCGCGGCATTCGCCACCGCCAGCATGACGCTGCGCAGCGCCTGCAGCAGCGGCGCGCGGGACCGCCAGGGCACGCCGCCGGCCAGCAGCCACAGCGTGCCGACGACCACCAGCGTGTGCGCGACGAAGCGCACGAACATCAGCTGCGGCACCGCGTAGAAGGCCACCAGCACCTTCAGCAGCGCATCCATGGCCACGAAGAGCGCGAGCGCCACGAGCTGCAGCAGAACGCCCTGGAGGGTGCGGGACATCCGCCCCACTCTGGCAGGACCGGGCGCGCCGTCCAGCGCGCCGGAAGCGCGTCAGGCGTGCCCGGCGACGCCCGAGAGCAGGGCCGGGTCCACCTGCAGCTTGGCCAGCGCCTGGCGCCAGAGCCCGCCCGAGTCGCTGGAGAACAGCAATCCCTCGTCGGCCGGCACCGACAGCCAGGCATTCTGCTGGATCTCGTTTTCCAGCTGGCCCGGCCCCCAGCCGGCATAGCCGAGGGCCAGGAAGCCCTCGCGCGGGCCGCCGCCGCCGGCGATCGCCTTCAGGATGTCCACGCTGGCCGTCAGCACCACGCCCGGGCGGACCTTCAGGCTGCCCTCGGTCTCCCAGTCGGCGGTGTGCAGCACGAAGCCGCGGCCGTTCTCCACCGGCCCGCCCGACATCAGCCGGATGCGGCGCTGCGGCGGCACGGGGTCGAGGTCGAGCTGCTTCAGCAGGTCGTCGAAGGACAGCCCGTCCAGCGGCTTGTTCAGCACGATGCCCATGGCCCCGTCGCCCGAATGGGCGCAGAGGCAGATCACGCTGCGCGCGAAGCGCGGGTCCTGCATGCTCGGCATGGCGACCAGCAGCTGGCCGGTGAGCCACCCCTCGCCGCCTGCGGCACCGGGGCGGCCAGGAAGGGGCTTCTTGGGACTCTGTCTGGCCATGCAGGGAAGATGGCGGCAGGCGGGTGGGCTCGCAAGGACGCCGCGCCGACGCGCGGCCCGGCATGGACGGCCGACCCGGAACCGATCTAGATGCGGGCGCAACCGCAAGATACCCGGAGAGAACGCGATGACCATCAAGGTGGGCGACCAGATCCCGTCGGTGAAGATCATGCACGCCACCGCCGAAGGGCCGAAGGAGGTGGACACCGCCGAGCTCTTCGCCGGCAAGACCGTGGTCCTGTTCGGCGTGCCCGGCGCCTTCACCCCCACCTGCTCGGCCAAGCACCTGCCCGGCTTCGTGCAGCACGCCGAGGCTCTGAAGGCGAAGGGCGTGGACCTGATCGCCTGCATGGCGGTGAACGACGCCTTCGTGATGGGCGCCTGGGGCAAGGACCAGGGCGTCGGCGAGAAGGTGGCGATGCTGGCGGACGGCTCGGCCGCCTTCACCAAGGCGATGGGCCTGGAGTTCGACCTGACGGCCCGTGGCCTCGGCGTGCGCTGCCAGCGCTTCGCCCTGGTGGCGAAGGGCGGCAAGGTCGCGCATGTCGCCGTGGAGGCGCCGGGCGCCTTCGAGGTGAGCAAGGCCGAGGCGGTCCTGGCCGCGCTCTAGCCCCGATGCCGCGGCGCGCCCGCAACGCCGGGATGCCGCCGGCCGGCGACTATGCCCTGCTGGCCTGGCAGAGCGGCTGGGTCTTCGCGCTGCGCCGCGCGCAGCTCTGGACCCGGCCGGCCGAGGCTGCCGGCGCCCTGGCGGAGATGGCGGCGGAGAAGCAACTGGCCTTCGCCGCCGGCATCGCCGCGGCGGGGCGCGCGGCGCGGGGCGGGCCCCCCCCCGCCCGGGGCGCCGCCCCCGCGCGGGGCCGCC
>NZ_JBWXTD010000005.1:554182-567500 GCF_056682175.1 Falsiroseomonas sp. RANM36 | reverse complement strand
CGCGTGGCGCGCCGGCCCAGGCTTGGTTCAGCGCGTCAGCCGGATGTCGAGCCCCTTGTAGAGCGCGACACCATAGAGGCCGTGCGCGCGCGCCCCTTCCACGCGCTGCGCGGAGGCGAGCCACAGGCTCTCGCGCGCCAGCGGCAGCCAGACATTGGCTTCCGCGATCTGACGCTGCGCTTGCGCGATCGCCGCGAGGCGGTCGGATTCGGCTACCGCCGTACGCGCCTGACGCAGCAGCTCGTCCGTGCGCGGGTCCGACCAGTTCATGCGGTTCGGCGTCGGCCGGTTGGCGCTGTCGAAATAGAGCGAGAAGCCGTCCGTCGCGCTGACATAGGGGTAGGACATCACGAAGGCGTCGAATTCCTGCGTCGCCAGCCGGCCCCAGCCCACCGTCGCGTCCCAGAGCTGCACGCGCATCTCGATGCCGACGCGGCGGAGATCCGCCTGGATCGCCTCCAGGTAGCGCCGCGCCTCGGCGGTCTGCAGGCCATAGACCAGGAAGGAGGCGCGCTCGCCGTTCTTCGCGCGCACGCCGTCCGCGCCAAGCGTCCAGCCGGCGGCGTCCAGCACGCGCCGCGCCTCGTCCGGGTTGTACTGCGGCACCAGGCGCGCGGCCTCGGCGTCGAAGCCGGTGACGTTGGGGTTGAGATAGGCGTCGGCCGGCGCGGCATTGCCGAACCAGGTGGCGCGGACGATAGCCTCGCGGTTGACCGCGAGGTTGATCGCGCGGCGCATCTGCGGATCGTTCATCACGGGCTTGTCCACCTTGAAGCCCATGAAGTGGTCCCAGAAGTAGTTGGGCTGTTGCGACATGCGCACGGTCGGCACGTTGCGCAGCTGCTGCACCGCGATGTGCGGGATGTATTGCGTCACGTCGGCCTGGCCGGTCTGGATCGCGGCGAGGCGCGTGTTCGCCTCCGGGATCACGCGCCAGATCACGCGCTCCACCTGCGGGCGCGGATTCTGGTAGATCGGCGGGCCCCAGCTGTAGGTGGGGTGGCGCGTCAGCACCAGCTCCTGCCGCGGCGTCCAGCTGGTCCAGCAATAGGGGCCGGTGCCGTTGAAGCCCTGCACGCCGAAGTTCTGCCCCAGCCGCTCCACCGTGTTCTTGTCGATCACGGAGGCGAAGAACAGCGTGAGCTGGTACAGCAGCTCGCCATAGGGCTCGGTCAGCTCGTACTCCACCGTGTGCGGGTCGCGGGCGCGGATCTCCTTCACCGGGCCGGCGCGCCAGCGCACCGGGCTGCGCGTCTCCGGCGCGATCCAGCGGTTGATCGAATAGACCACGTCATCCGCCGTCATCGGGCGGCCGTCGCAGAAGGTGACGTCGCGGCGGAGATGGAAGGTGTAGGTCTTGCCGTCCGGGCTGACCTCCCACCGCTCCGCCAGGCCCGGCTTCACCGTGCGCATGTCCCAGTCGAGCGAGACCAGCGTGTCGCTCATCATGTAGATGATCTCGCCCGCGCCGCGCGCGGTGGAACGGTGCGGGTCGTAGCGGTCCGCGTCGATCTCGCGCATCACCACCAGCGTGTTGCGCGGCGCCGGCTGCGCCAGCGCATCGGCAAGCGGCATCGCCGCCGCCGCGGCGAGCAGGGCGCCGCCCAGGATCTTCCTCATTGCTCTCCAGTCTCCCTCATTGTGTTGCTACACGCGAAGCCGCGGGTCGAGCGCATCGCGCAGCGCATCGCCCAGGACATTGAAGGCCAGCACCACCGCGAAGATGAGCAGCGACGGCACCACCGCGATATGTGGCGCGAAGAACAGGAAGTTGCGCCCCTCGCTCGCCATCGCGCCGAGTTCCGCCGTGGGCGGCTGCGCGCCGAGGCCGAGGAAGGACAGCGCCGAGCCCAGCAGGATCACCTGCCCGAAGCGCAGCGTGGCGAAGACGAAGATCGGCGAGAGGCAGTTCGGAGCGAGGTGCCGGCGGATCAGCCGCGCATCGGACATGCCCTGCGCGCGCGCCGCCTCGATGTAGTCCTGCTGCATCACCACCAGCGCCGCGCCGCGCACGATGCGCGCCATCAGCGGCACCGTCGCGATGGACAGCGCCAGAACCACCGAGAACAGCCCCGGTCCGAAGATCGCCGCGATCGCCAGCCCGAACAGGATCGCCGGGAAGGAGAGCAGCACATCCATCAGCCGCATGATGAAGCCGTCCAGCCGCTTGTAGAAGGCGGCGGCGAAGCCGAGCAGCGCGCCCGCCGTGCCGCCCGCCGCCACCGCCGCGAAGCCCATCAGCAGCGTCACGCGCAGGCCGAACAGCAGCCGCGTGATCATGTCCCGCCCCTGCGTGTCGGCGCCGAGCGGCAGGCCCTCGCTGCCGGGCGGCTGCATGGCGCGCGCGAGGTCGTTGTCATAGGGATCGGTCGGCGCCAGCCAGGGCGCGAAGACCGCTGCCAGCACGACCGCCAGCGCGAAGCCCGCCGCGACCGCTGCTGCCGGATCGCGCAGGATCAGTGCGAGCACGCCCGGCCGCTTCGGCACCGCGATGTCGGTCGCCGTCGCGCTCATCCGTGGCGGATCCGCGGATCGAGCGCGGCATAGAGCAGGTCCACGCAGAGATTGATCACGATGAAGCCCATGGACAGCACGATGATCGTGCCCTGCGCCATCGGAAAGTCGGAGGAGAGGATCGCGCCCACCGCCAATCGCCCCACGCCAGGCCAGGAGAACACCGTCTCCGTCACCACCGCGCCGCCGAGCAGGAAGCCGATCTGCAGGCCGATCAGCGTGACCACCGGGATCAGCGCGTTGCGCAGCCCGTGCCGCGTCACCACCCGCCGCTCCGTCAGGCCCTTGGCGCGCGCGGTGCGCACATGGTCCGCACCCAGCACGTCGAGCACCGCGGTGCGCGTCATGCGCGCGACGGGCCCGACGAAGACGCCACCGAGCGTCAGCGCGGGCAGGATGATCCCCTGCACGCCTTCCCAGGTCCAGAGCGGACCCGTGCGCCCGGTGAAGGGCAGCAACTGCCACTTGAAGCCGACATACCAGATCAGCACGAGGCCCAGGAAGAACACCGGAATGGAGCCGCCCGCGACGGTGAAGGCCGTGATCGCGCGATCGAGCAGCGATCCGCGCCAATAGGCCGCGACGGTGCCGAGCGCGATGCCGAGCGGGATGGCCCAGATGAGGCTCGCCACCATCAGCTCCAGCGTCGGGCCGATGGTGGCACCCAGCTCCTGCGTGACGGGGACGTTGTTGATGATGGAGACGCCGAGATCGCCCTGCAGCAGCCGCCAGAGATAGAGGCCGAACTGCTCGTAGAGCGGCCGGTCCAGGCCGAGATCCTGCCGGATCGCCGCGATCACGTCGGGCGTCGCGGTCGGGCCCGCGCGGACGATCGCGGGATCGGTCGGCACCACCTGCATCAGCAGGAAGCCGACCAGCAGCACGCCGAACATCACCGGCACCGCCATCGCCAGGCGCTGGACGGCGTGGCGCAGCATCAGGCGAGTGCCCCGTGGCGATCGAAGATCGGCTCGCCGCCCCGCAGCGTCAGGTCGCAGGCCGTATCGCGCAGGATTTCCTCGGGCGTCGCGGCAAAGATGTCGCGCGACAGCACGGCGATATCGGCCTGCATGCCCGGCTCCAGCGTGCCGCGGCGATCCTCGGCGAATTGCGTGTAGGCGCCGCACCAGGTCTGGCAGTGGATCGCCTGCTCGACCGTGAGCGCCTCCTCCGCGCCCATCACCGTGCCGCGGTTGGTCTTGCGCGTCAGCATGGTGAAGAGGTTGACGAAGGGATCCACGGTCGACACCGGGCAGTCGGAGCTTGCCGCCGGATGATGCCCCTCCTCGAACCAGGCGCGCATCGGATAGGCATGGTCGCTGCGGTCGTGGCCGAGATTGCGGATGTAGAGGTCGCCGAACTCGTACAGGAACACCGGCTGCGGCACCGGCAGGATTCCCCGAGTTTTCATCCGCCGTCTCTGGTCGCGGGTGACGAAGCCACAATGCTCGATGCGATGGCGACGGCCGGCGAAGGGATGCGCTGCGCTGTCCGCCGCCTCCATCCCCAGCAGCACCTGCTCGATCGCGGCGTCGCCGATGGCGTGGATGTCGAGCTGCCAGCCCTGCTCGTGATAGAGCTTCAGCAACCCGTGGATCTTCTCGTCGGGGAAGGTGAAGACGCCGGTGCCCCCGCCGGCGCTGGCCAGATAGGGCTCGAAGAAGGCCGCCGTCAGCCCGCCCGCGCTGCCATCGGCGAAGACCTTCACCGCGCCCCAGCGCAGCATGTCGTCGCCATCCATGGGGCGCATGCCCTGCTCCCAGGCAAGCTGCGCGATGCCCTCGGGATTGCCGGCCAGCACCTGCCACATGCGCTGGCGCAGGCGGCCAGAGCGCTGCGCTTCCCGATAGGCCTCGATCTCGGCCATGTCGGCGATCATGCCGACATTCATGTCGGTGGCGCTGGCGAAGCCGAGGCTGGCGAGATGGTTGCCGGCGCGCTCGATCGCATCCACCAGCAGGCCGACCGCGGGCGCCGGGATCACGTCGCGCACCAGGCGCATCGCGCGTTCCTGGAACAGGCCGGTCAGCGCGCCGCCCTTGCGCTCGATCACGCCGCCCTCGGGATCGGGCGTGTTGTGGCCGACGCCGGCGCGCTGCATCGCCGCGCTGTTCGCGACGCCCATATGCCCGCAGGTGCGCACGATGAACACGGGATTGTCAGGCGCCACCGCATCCAGCTCCGCCGCCGTCGGATGCCGGCCGACATCCAGCTCGCCATGGTCATAGCCGCGGCCCAGGATCCAGGCGCCCTTCGGCGCCGCCGCCGCCGCCGCGCGGATGCGCCGCAGCGCCTCGTCCAGGCTGCGCACCTCCTCGGCGCGCAGGTTCACCTGGCCGAGCGCCAGGCCATAGGGCAGCAGGTGCATATGCGCTTCGTTGAAGGCCGGGATCACCGCCCTGCCCTCCAGCGGGACCACGCGCGCACCGGGCGCCGCGGCCGCCGTCATCTCCTCGGCGCTGCCGACGGCCAGCACGCGGCCGCCGCGCACCGCCAGGGCTTCCGCGAAGCCGCCGGCCAGGCCGCGGAACACGCGACCGCCCGTCAAGATCACGTCCTGCGTCATGCGTCCCGGGCTTCCGCCTTTATGGATTCAAGCTCGCCAGGCCAGAACTGTCCCGCCCGAGCCCGGCAGCGTCAACCCGGCAGCTGGCCGGCGTCGCGCTTCTTCGACAGCGCCTGCCGCACGCCTGGGCAGAGGCTGCCCGCGCCGGCGGCGCCTCACAGCGGGTCGCGCAGCAGCGGGCAGGTGGAGCAGTGGATCCCGCCGCCGCCGAGACCCACCTTGTCATAGGGCACCAGCCGCACGCTGACGCCGGCGCGGTCCAGCGCCTCCTGCGTGCGGGGCGACACCTTGTCGCTCATCAGCACGCGGCCGGGCGCGACGGCGAGGCAGTTGATCGCCCAGGACGGGTCCTCGTGGTTCACCGGGATCATGCGGATGCCTTCGCGCTTCAGCTCTTCCATGAAGACGAAGGGCAGCGTCGAGGGATTCACGATGGCCGTGTCGTGGTGGATCATCACGAAGGCGCCGTCGATGTGCAGGCGGTAGCCCGGGATCTGCACGCGGATCAGCCGCGCGCCCTGCACGCGCAGCACCTCCTCCACCTGCCGCGCCCCTTCCTCGTTGACGCGAGAGGAGATGCCAACGGCTGCGAGGTCAGGACGGATCCAGCAAAAACTGCCGCCCTCCATCAGCCCGGTGCCGTGGATGGTGCGCAGGATCGGCATGCCGATGGCAGCCAGCGTCTCCGTCACCGGCGCTTCCTCGCCGCGGCGGATCTTCGGCCCCATGCGCGTCACGATCGCGCCGCCCTTCACCGCGAAGGAACTGTCGCGCGTGTAGATGGATTTGTGCCGCCCAGGGGCACAGCGCTTCAGGTAGACGACCTCCACGCCTTCCTCGCGCAGCGCATTCGCCAGCGCATCGTGCTGCGCCTGCTGCTCGGCCAGGGTCGGGCGAACCTCGCCGCGCCAATAGGCGCCGCTCTCCGGGTCGCCATAGGCGCCGAGCTCCGGAATCAGCGGCAGCCGCTCGACGACCTGCATCTCCTCGCCCGGGCGGTGCATCAGCACCGCGCGCAGCCGGCCAATGTCGGAATCGCAGCCCCAGGCCCGGCCCCAGACCCGCGCCGTCTCCGCGGCGTCCTCGAAAGGCGGCTCGGGCAACGAGGCGAAGCGCTCGATCAGCATGTTGTAGCGGTGGTCGAACTCGCTCATCGCGCGGGACATGGCCGATCCTCCTCAACTGCGTCACGGACGAAACGGACGACACCTTCGCGGCCAGGCCGCGACATAACGCCGCAATCGGCGGCGGCTAGGAAGGCGTGGACGGAGATGCCCCGATGACCGCCCTGATACGCCCCGCCCGACCCGACGACCTCGAGCCCCTGCTGGCGATGCAGCAGCGCAGCATGCGCCTGCTCGGCGCCGCCTTCTACTGCCGCGAGGTGCTGGAGGCCGCGCTGGCCGAGATGGGAACGATGGATCCGCGCCTGATCGGCGACGGCACCTACCTGGTGGCGGAGCTCGACGGGCGGATCGCCGGCAGCGCCGGCTGGACGCTGCGCAAGCCCAACTACGCCAGGCTGATGCGGGAGCCGCTGCTGCCCCTGCCCGGACGCTGCGGCACGGTGCGCAGCGTCTATGTGGCGCCGGAGGTGACGCGCCGCGGCATCGCGCGCCGGCTGATGGCGGCGGTGGAACAGCGCCTGGCCGCGCAAGGCGCGGAGGTGGCGGAGCTGATGGCCACGCTCTCCGGCGTGCCGCTCTACGATGCGCTGGGCTATTGCGCCGTGTCCGATCACGTGCTGGCCCTCGGCGGGCGCATGGCCTTCCCGGTGGTGCGCATGGTGCGCCCCATGCCGGCGCACCGCGCGGTCATGGCGCATCGCGCCGGCGCCGCAGCGCCATGTCCAGCAGCAGCAGCAGCACCGTGAAGACGATCAGCAGCACCGCGACGGCCGCCATGGCAGGGTCGAGGTTCTCGTTGATGCCGTCCCAGATGCGGCGCGGCAGGGTGAAGACGTCGCGGCTGGCGATGAACAGCACGATCACCAGCTCGTCCCAGGAATGGATGAAGGCGAAGATCGCACCGGAGGCGATGCCGGGCGCGATGCGCGGCAGGATCACCCAGCGCAGCGTCTGCCACAGGCTCGCGCCCATCCCGCGCGCCGCCTGCTCCAGCCGCGGATCGAAGGCGGCCAGCGCGGTGGAGACGGTGATGATCACATAGGGGATGCCGGTGACGCCATGCGCGATCACCACGCCGAGGAAGCGGTCCAGCAGCCCGAGCCCGGCGAAGTAGCGATAGAGCCCGATCGCGTAGACGATCGAGGGAATGATGATCGGCAGCAGCATCAGCGCGCGGACCAGGTCCGTCGCGCGCCGCGAGATCCGCCAGCAGCCGATCGCGCAGAGCGTGCCGGCGACGATCGCCAGGATGGTGGACCCCACCGCGATCCAGAAGCTCTGCGCGATCGAGCCCAGCCATTCCGGCGAGGTCAGCACCGTCGCGTAATGCCGCAGCGAAAGCCCTTCCTGCGGCAGGGAGAGGAAGCGCTGGTCGGTCAGGGAGACCGGCAGGATGATGCCGATCGGTAGCACCAGGTAGAGCGCGACCAGCCAGGCGAAGCCCTTCGCCGCGCCGCCCGGGCGATGCGCGCCGTCCGTCACGCGCCGCTCCCGAACAGCCGACGCAGGTCCACCGCGCGGGAGAAGATGGCGAGCGTCGTCAGGATCGCCACCACCAGCACCGTCGCCATCATGGTGCCGAGGCCCCAGCGGATCAGGTCCAGGATCTGGAGCCCGATCCACTCCGCGACCATCAGCGTCTTGCCGCCGCCGAGGATCGCCGGCGTGATGTAGAAGCCGAGCGAGAAGATGAAGACCAGCACGCCCGCCGCGATCAGCCCCGGCGCCGACAAGGGCAGGAAGACGCGGGCGAAGACGGTGAAGCGCGATGCGCCGAGGCCCCGCGCGGCGGCCAGCAGCCGCGGGTCGATCTCCCGCATGCTGGCCAGCATCGGCAACACGGCATAGGGCACCATGTAGTGGACCATGCCGACCACGATGCCGAACTCGTTCCAGACGAGCTGCAGCGGCTCCGCGATCACGCCGGTCTCGAGCAGCGCCTGGTTCACCAGCCCCTGCCGGCGCAGCAGCGTCACCCAGGCGAAGGCGCGCACCAGCACGCTGATCCAGAGCGGCACCAGCACGGCCAGGATCCACCAGCGCCGCACGCGTTCCTCGGCCAGCGCGATGCGATAGGCCAGCCCATAGCCCAGCAGCAGCGCCAGCGCGGTGGTGATCAGGCAGATGCGCAGCGTCGTGACGATCACGCGCTGCACGCTCTCGCTGGTGAAGAGGCGCTCGTAGTTCTGCAGCCCGGGCTGCGGCTCGGTGAAGGAGATCGCCAGCACCTGCAGGATGGGCGCGACGTAGAAGGCGGTCATCAGCAGGAAGGCGGGCAGGATCAGCAGCCACCAGCCGGTCTGCCGCTGCGCCGCCGCGGCCATCAGTCCGCGTCCTCGGCGACCGGCACGCTGGCCGTGGCGCTCCAGCCCAGCCGCACCGGCATGCCTTCCGCCGGCGCGAAGGGCGCGCCCCAGCTCGGCAGGCTGACCCGCAGCGGCCCGAGATCCTCGGTCGCGACATTGATCGCGAAGCCGGCGCCGAGATAGGACCAGCTCACGATCCGCCCCAGCACGGCGTTGTCCGCCTCATCCTCCGCACCGATCAGCGCGATCTTCTCCGGCCGGAGGGAGAGCAGCGCCGGCGTGCCGGGCGGCGGCCGCGGCGCGTCGGCCGCGAGCGACTGCACGAGACGCGTCCCGCCCGCCATCAGCGCGAAGCCGCCCGGATGGGCTTCCCGGACCACGCCGTGCAGGAAGTTCGATTTTCCCAGGAAGTCCGCCACGAAGCGCGTGCGCGGTCCTTCATACAGCGCGGCCGGCGCGCCTTCCTGCACCAGCCTGCCGTGGTTCAGGATGGCGACGCGGTCGGAGAGGGACAGCGCCTCCTCCTGGTCGTGGGTGACATTGACGAAGGTGCGCCCGACGCGGCGATGCAGCGCCTTCAGCTCCTCCTGCAGCTCTGCGCGCAGCTTCTTGTCCAGCGCCGAGAGCGGCTCGTCCAGCAGCAGCAAAGCGGGGTCGAAGACCAGGGCGCGCGCCAACGCCACGCGCTGCTGCTGCCCGCCGGAAAGCTGCCGCGGCAGCCGGTCCGCGAAGCGGTCGAGCTGCACCAGGTCCAGCGCGGCGCGTACCTTCTCCTGCCGCTCGGCCGCGCCCATCCGGCGCACGCGCAGCGGGAAGGCCACGTTCTCCGCCACGCTCATATGCGGGAACAGCGCATAGCCCTGGAACACCATGCCGAAGTCGCGCTTCTCCGGCGGCAGGGCGGTGATGTCGCGGCCATCGAGCAGCACGGCGCCGGCGGTCGGCGCGACGAAGCCGGCGATGCACATCAGGATCGTCGTCTTGCCGCTGCCGGACGGGCCGAGCAGCGTCAGGAACTGCCCGCGCTCGATCCGCAGCGAGACATCGTCCACCGCGGTGAAGCTGCCGTAGCGCTTGCTCAGGCCCTGCAGCGCCAGGGCGTGTCCGGTGCCCGACATCAGTCGCGATAGCCGGGCTGATCGCGGTCCAGCTTGCGCCGCAGCGCCTGCCAGGGCAGCCAGCCCTTGCCGGGGCCGGTGCTGAACTGCGCGCGCGTGCGCTCGACCACCTCGGCCGGCGGCAGCGCCAGCTTCGCGCCCGAGGATTGCGCCGCAAGCTGGATGCGGCAGGCCTGCTCAAGGTAGTACATCCAGTAGAAGGCCTCGGCCACCGTGCGGCCGACCGTCAGCAGGCCGTGGTGGCGCAGGATCAGGCAAGGCTTGTCGCCCAGGTCGCGCACGATGCGCTCGCGCTCCGACAGGTTGTCGTCCGCGGCGATGCCCTCATAGCCGTGATAGGCGACGCGGCCGTCGAACTCCATCATCATCTGGTTGAGCGGCAGCAGCGCGCCCTGCTGCGCGGCGATGGTCATGCCGGCGAGGGTGTGGGTGTGCATGACGCATTGCGCATCCGCGCGGCCCATATGCACGGCCGAGTGGATCACGAAGCCTGCGGGGTTCACCGGCCAGGCGGTGTCCTGCTTCGGCGCGCCCTCGGCGTCCACGACGACCAGGCTGCTCGCGGTGATCTCCTCGAAGAGCAGGCCGTAGGGGTTCACCAGGAAACGGTGCCCCTCGCCCGGGATGCGCGCCGAGAGATGCGTGAAGACAAGGTCCGTCATGCCGAACAGCGCGATCAGGCGATAGGCCGCGGCCAGGTCCTCGCGCAGTTCCCGCTCGGTCGGGACGTGGTTCGGGTCGGGGCGGGCGGGCGGCGGGGGAAGCGGCATCAATAGCCCCGTTCGTGGTCGTAGAGGTTCGGCAGCGCCTCGCCGCGCTCATGCAGCGCGATCAGCTTCGCGACATGCGCCGCGCGCTCGCTGCGCGGCGGCAGGCTGGCGAGGTGCGGCGTGACGAGAAGCTTCGGATGCGTCCAGGCCGGATGCTCGGCCGGCAGCGGTTCCTGCTCGAACACGTCGAGCACCGCGCCCGACAATTGTCCCGAATCGAGCGCGGCCAGGATGTCCTCGATCTTCTGCTGGCTGCCGCGGCCGACATTCACGAGGCCCGCGCCGAGCGGCAGCCCCGCGAACAGCGGCGCCGAGAGGATGCCGCGCGTCTCGGGCGTCGCAGGCAGCAGGCAGACGAGGATGTCGCTCATCGCAAGGAAGGCGTCGAACTCGTCACCGTCGCCGACGAAGCTCTCGACCCCCGATAGCGACTTTCGGGTGCGCGACCACCCGATCACTTCGAAGCCGATGCCGCGCAGCATCCCCGCCGCCGCCCTGCCCATATGGCCGAGGCCCATGATGCCGACCGTCGTCTCCGGCGCGGTGCGCTCGGGCTCGAAATAGTCCCAGCGCCGCGCCGACTGCGCGATGCCGATGCGGCGCGCATCCTTCATCAGCGACAGCACCGCCCAGGTGACGAACTCGCCCATGCGTTGCGCGGCGCCCGGCGTCGCCATGCGCACCAGCGGCACGCCCTTCGGCAGATGCGGATCGGCGGTGATGAAATCCACGCCCGCGCCGCTGCCGAAGATCACCTGCAACATCGGCAGCTTCGCAAGACGCCCTGGCTCGGGATCCCAGACCAGGGCGTAGCGCACGGCGGTGGGGTCCACGGTGGGATCGTCCCACCAGCGCACCTCCACCGTCGCGCCGGCGGCGGCGAAGGAGCGCTGCCATTCCGGCATCGCGGCCTCGCCGCCGGACTTCACGAGCAGGATCGGCTTGGTCACATCGGCCCCGGCTTGCTGTTCCGATCGCGCATCTCCGGCCGGTGGTAGCCTCAGCCGGTCACCATGTCGATGTAGTCGGCATTGGCCTGCGCGTAGTTCTGGCCCCACCAACGCCCGTCCTGCGCCACCTGCACGCGCGCATTCTCGGGATCGGTCGGGTTGTACTGGCGGAACTCGGCCGGCACCATCGCCGCGGCGCGCGGATTGGTCGGCCCGTTGCCGAGGAACTGCAGCAGCCCCACCTGCGCTTCGGGATTCGACAGCATCGAGGCCAGCAGGCGCTGCGCCAGTTCGCCACCCGGATTGCCCTTCGGCATCACGAAGATGCCCGGCTGCAGGATGCCCTGGTTCCAGACGCGCTTGAAGCGCCCGTTGCTCTCCTGCTCAAGCACCTTGGCGCGGGTGTGCCAGATCTGGCCCATCACCGCCTCGCCGGTGCGCATGAACTGCTCGGATTCCGAACCGCTGGTCCAGAACACCGTGTTGCGCCGGATCTCGCGCACCTTGGCGATGCTGGCGCGGATGTCGAGCGGATAGAGGTTCCGCGGATCCTTCCCCAGCGCCATCTGCGCCGCATCCAGCGCGCCGGCGGCGTCGCGGCGCAGCAGGCGCGTGCCGGGGAAGCGCCGCAGGTCCCAGAAATCCGCCCAGCTCTGCGGCCCGCCATTCGGGAATTTCTGGCTGTCATAGACCAGCACGTTGCTGAAGGAATACGGCGCCGCGCCGTGTTCCAGCGCGAAGGTCGGGCCGATCACGTCGTCGCGCTTGACGATGTCGTAGTTGATCGGCGTCAGCAGGTTCATCCCACCCAGCAGATAGGAACTGGTGGCCGAGCTGTCGCAGAGATCCCAGGTGACGCGCCCGCTCTCCACCATGGAGCGGATGCGTCCGGCAGAGGGCCCGGTGCTGTCCTGCACCACCTTCACCCCAGGATTGGCCGCGGAGAAGGGATCGCCATAGAAGCGACCGAAGGCCTGGTTGGCGATGCCGCCCCAGTTCACCATCACCAGAGACCGCTCCTGCGCGCCGGCCTCGCGCGCGGCGAGCCCGCTGCCGACGCCGAGCGCGGCGAGCGCCGCCATCAGGCCGCGCCGGCTCACCTCGCCGCGCTGGAACTTGCGGACCGCAAGCTCGATGCAATCCTGCCGAAAGCTCTGCATGCTCCGTCTCCTTTTCCGGCTTGCGTGACCATCCCGACGGGTCCCCTTGATCGCGACGGCTGTCGGCGGGAACCTTCCGGCGCACAGTGAAACCCGAGATGCGCGCGCCGGCAATGACCCATCCGCAACCACCCTTCGCAGAAGGCTTCCGCGTCTTTCCCTGGTGGTGGGAGGCCGCGGAACCGTCGCAACGCGACGCCGCGCTGCCCGAGCATGCGCAGGTCGCGATCATCGGCGGCGGCTATGCGGGGCTTTCCGCCGCGCTGACGCTCTGCCGCCTCGGCCATCGCCCCGTCGTGCTGGATGCGGAGCGCATCGGCTGGGGCGCGTCGTCACGCAACGGCGGCATGGTCTCGGGCGGGCTGAAGGTGGCGAGCGGCGACCTCGAAAAGGCCTATGGCAAGCAGGAGGCGCAGCGCATCGCGCTGGCCTGCGCCGCCAGCTTCCCCTTCATCGAAGAGACGATCGCGCGCGAAGGGATCGACTGCGACTATGTCCGCTGCGGCCGCTATGTCGGCGCCTGGACGCCCGCGCATTACGACGCGATGGCGAGGAAGGTGGACTGGATCGCCGAGGTCACGGGCCTGCCCGCGGAGATGATCCCGAAGGCGCGCCAGCGCGACTACCTCGGCAGCGACCATTATCACGGCGGCATGGCCGCGGCGGCGACCGGCAGCCTGCATCCCGGCAAGTATGCGCGCGGCCTGGCCGCCGCGGCCGCGCGCGCCGGCGCCGCGCGGGGGGGTGGCGTGCGCGTGCCGCGCATCGCGCAGGGAGGCGGCGGCGTCCCCAACGCGGCCGGCCACC
>NZ_JBWXTD010000005.1:549617-554172 GCF_056682175.1 Falsiroseomonas sp. RANM36 | reverse complement strand
ATCAGGCCGATGGCGCGCCGCGCGGCGAGCTCTTCGGCGAAGGGCGCGAAGGCCGGCAGGCCGAGGCCGTCCACCACGATCCGCGTCGCGGTAGCGATTGCGGCGAGCGCGGCCCCCCCCCCCCCCCGCCCCGCCGCCGGCCGCCCCCCCCCCCGCGGCCGCGCGCGCCGGCGCGGCGCTGGTGGATGGCGTGCGCGTGCAGCGCATCGCGCAGGAAGGCGGCGGCTTCCGCATCGCGACGGACAAGGGCGAGCTGCGCGCCGACGCGGTGCTGGTCGCGACCAATGGCTACTCGCTCGACAGGCGCGGCACCGCCAGCCCCTGGCTGGCGCGGCGCCTGGTGCCGCTCAACTCCTACATCATCGCGACGGAAGAGCTGCCGGCGGAGACGATGGACCGCCTTTTCCCCGGCCGCCGCATGATCAGCGACAGCAAGCGCGTGCTGAACTATTTTCGTCCGTCGCCCGATGGCAAGCGCGTGCTCTGGGGCGGGCGCGCGAGCTTCCGCAAGGCGACGGCCGAGCAATCCGCGCCGCTGCTGCATGCGACGATGGCGGAGTGTTTTCCGGAGTTGCGCGACAGCCGCATCACCCATGCCTGGACCGGCTTCGTCGCCTTCACCTTCGACGGCCTGCCGCATATCGGCGTGCAGGACGGCATCCACTACGCCGCGGGCTGCCAGGGCAGCGGCGTGGCGATGGCCACCTGGCTCGGCCACAACGCCGCGCTGAAGATCGCAGGCGCCGCGAACGAGCGCTTCGCGCTGGACGGCCTGCCCTTCCCGACACGCCCGACCTACAAGGGCAACCCCTGGTTCCTGCCGCTGGTGGGAACCTACTACCAGCTGCGCGACAAGCTCGATCGGATGGCCGCATGAACGCCGACTTCGTCCTGCTCGGGGGCCGCATCGCGACGATGGGCTCGGCAGGCACCGAATGCAGCGCGCTCGCCGCGCTCAACGGCCGCATCGTCGCCCTCGGCGACGACGCTGCGATGCGCCAGCACATCGGCCCGGGCACCACGGTGCTGCAGGCCGAGGGCCGGCGCGTTCTGCCGGGCATCGTGGACAGCCACGCGCACCCCGATGCCTACGCCATCCGCCTGCGCAGCTGGACGCTGGTCTCGCCCGACCGCGTGCGCACGCGCGCGGAGTTGCTCGATACGATCCGTCGCCGCTGCGCGGAGCTGCCGCCCGGCCGCTGGGGCGCCTTCTATCGCCTCAACGAGCGGCAATCCGGCGGCTACCCGACGCTCGACGAACTCGACGCCGCCAACAACGGCCGGCCGCTCTTCATCCTGCGCACCGACGGGCATCTCGGCCTGGCGAACCGCGCCGCCTTCGCCGCCTGCGGCATCGACGAGGCCACGCCCGACCCCGCCTTCGGCCGCTTCGACAAGCTGGACGGCAAGCTCACCGGCCTGGTGCGGGAAACCGCGGCGCATATCTTCCTCAACGCCGTCCACGGGCAGGATTCCGAAGCCGACATCGCGGACGGGATGGAGATGGTGCAGGACCAGTGCCTCGCCGCCGGCATCACCTCGGTCGCGAACTCCCTCACGCCCGGCAAGGCGATCCGCGCCTACCAGGACATGCATCGCGAAGGCCGCTGGCGGATGCGCATGGGCATCATCGCGAGCGGGCGCGACGAACCGCTGATCCCGCACCTGATCGGCGCCGGCATCCGATCGGGTTTCGGCGACGAATGGCTGCGGCTGATCGGCGTCGAGTGGTGCCCGGACTGCTCCACCTCCGGCCGCACCGCCGCCTATTGGGATCCCTATGTCGGCGCACCCGTCCCCGGCGAGCCCGTGCCGAACACCGGCATGCTGCTCTACGAGAAAGAGGATCTGACCACTCGGGCAAGCGCCGCGCACAAGGCCGGGCTGCAGGTGATGATCGAGGGCGTGGGCGACCGCGGCATCGACTTCGCGCTGGACGTGATGGAGGCCGCGCTCGCCGCCCATCCCGTCGCCGACCACCGGATGCGCGTGGAGCATTGCTGCTACGTGACGCCGCCGATCCTCGATCGCCTCAAGCGCGGCGGCTTCGTGGACAGTTCCGCCACCGGCTTCATGGACGAGCTCGGCGAGGCCTATGCCGCCAATCGCGGACAGGCGGCGATGCGCTGGATGTGGCCGCATCGCAGCCTGATCGATGCCGGCGTGCCGGCGCCGGGCCATTCGGACTTCGCCGTCTGCCGCGTCTCGCCCTGGGCCGCCATCGCCGCGATGGTCACCCGCCGCACCACGACCGGCGCCGACCTCGATGCACGGGAGGCGATCACCGCGCGCGAAGCGGTGCATGCCTATACCTGGCTCGGCGCCTGGGCACAGCGCGAGGAACACGAGAAGGGCTCGCTGGAAGTCGGAAAGCTTGCCGACCTCGTCGTGCTGGATCGTGACGTGCTGGATGGCGACGCGGCGGCCATCGCCGGCACGCAGGTCGTCGCCACCGTCGTCGGCGGCGTGATCCGCCACCGCGCCTGAGCGCCGCCCTTCCCGCCTCCGCCGCGGCGCTGCTGGTCGCGCTTTGCGCCACCTGGGGCATCGCACAGATCGCGGTGAAGCTCGGGCTGGAGGGCATCTCGCCGCTGGTGCAGGCCGGGCTGCGCTCGGTCATCGCCGTGCCGCTGCTGCTGCTCTGGTGCCGCTGGCGCGGCGTGGCGATCTTCCTGCGCGACGGCAGCCTCGGCCCCGGCGCGCTTTGCGGCCTGCTCTTCGCCGCGGAGTTCTGGTCGCTGTACGAGGCGCTGGCGCGCACCACCGCCGCGCGCGGCACGGTGCTGCTCTACATGGCGCCCTTCTGGGCGGTGCTCGGCGCGCATCTCCTCGTGCCGGGCGACCGGCTGACCGCGCGCAAGGTTGCGGGCCTCGCGCTCGCCTTCGCCGGCCTCGTCACGGCCTTCGCAGGCCGGCTGGTGGCCCCGGTGGATGCCAGCCTGCTCGGCGACCTGCTGGCGTTGCTGGCCGGCATCTTCTGGGGCGCGACCATCGTGGCGATCAAGGCCACACGGCTGACGCGCATCGCGCCGGAGCGCACGCTGCTCTACCAGCTCGCCGCCTCCGCGCTGCTGCTGCCGCTCGGCTTCACACTGGGCGAACGCGGCCTCTTCGCGCCCGATGCGACGGTGTGGGGCGCGCTGCTGTTCCAGGCGGTCGGCGTCGCCTTCATCTCCTACGCCGCATGGTTCTGGCTGGTGGCGCGCCACAAGGCCTCGGCGCTCGCGCCCTTCCTGTTCCTCACCCCGGTCTTCGCCGCCGCCGCCGGCGCGCTGGTGCTGGGCGAGGCGATCACTTGGCCGCTGCTGGTGTCCCTGGCGCTGATCGGGGCCGGAATCTGGGTGGTGAACCGCGGCTGACCCGCAACAAGCCGTTGACGGCCGCAACGCTTCCGCTAGACGTGACCGATCCGTAACCCCGCGCGAGGCACGTCCCGATGCGTAGGCTCGTCCTGAAGGCGCTCGGCGCCCTGGTGCTCTCCGGCGGCCTCGCCGCCGCGCAGGAAATCCGCCCCGCCATCGTCTTCGACATGGGCGGGCGCAACGACCGCTCCTTCAACGAGGCCGTCCATCGCGGCGGCCAGGAATTCCAGCGCGCCACCGGCGTCGCCGTCGCGGAGTTCGAGGTCACGGCGGAGCCGCAGCGCGAACAGGCGCTGCGCAACTTCGCCCGCCGCGGCCACAGCCCGATCGTCGCGGTCGGCTTCGCGCAGCGCAGCGCGCTGCAGACCGTCGCCGCCGAGTTCCCCAACATCAACTTCGTCATCATGGACAGCGTGGTGGAGCTGCCCAACGTGCAGTCCGTGCTGTTCCGCGAGGAGCAGGGCTCCTACCTGGCCGGCATGATGGCCGCGATGGCCAGCCGCTCCGGCCGCATCGGCTTCGTCGGCGGCATGGACATCCCGCTGATCCGCAAGTTCGCCTGCGGCTATGTGCAGGGTGCGCGGGCGGTGAACCC
The DNA here is from genome assembly GCF_056682175.1 of Falsiroseomonas sp. RANM36. Classification (NCBI taxonomy): domain Bacteria; kingdom Pseudomonadati; phylum Pseudomonadota; class Alphaproteobacteria; order Acetobacterales; family Roseomonadaceae; genus Falsiroseomonas; species Falsiroseomonas sp. RANM36. Next base: position 550,215 of record NZ_JBWXTD010000005.1, on the reverse strand, counting down.
CGAGATCCAGGTCTTCCAGAACATGACCGGCTCCACCCCGGCCGCCTGGCGCGACCCGGTGCGCGGCGGCGAGCTGGCGCGCAGCCAGATCGAGCGCGGCGCGGATGTGATCTTCCACGCCGCCGGCGGCACCGGCACGGGCGTGCTGCAGGCCGCGGCCGATGCGGGCCGGCTCGGTATCGGCGTGGATTCCAATCAGAACCACCTGCATCCCGGCCGCGTGCTGACCTCCATGCTGAAGCGCGTGGATGTCGCGACGCGGCTGGCTTTCGAGCAGGCGCGCGCCGGCCAGTTCCGCACCGGCCGCACGGTGCTCGGCCTTGCCGAGGACGGCGTCGGCGTCGCCTTCGACGACAACAACGCGCCGCTCGTCACCGCCGAGATGCGCAGCCGCATCGACCAGGCGCGCGCCGAAATCGTGGCCGGCCGCGTCAGCGTCCACGACTTCATGACGAACAATTCCTGCCCCGTGCAATAATCCCCACGAAGCCGCTTCGCAGCTTCGCGGGGGCCCCGCATTGGCGCTGATCCTGTCGATTCCGCTTCTTACAGGCCCCGCCAAGCCCCCGCCGGGGCCCCGGGGGGGGGCCGGGCCGCC
>NZ_JBWXTD010000005.1:547741-549517 GCF_056682175.1 Falsiroseomonas sp. RANM36 | reverse complement strand
GCCCCGCCCGCCGCCCGCCGCCCCCCCCCCGCCCCCCCCCCCCCCCCCCCCCCCCCCCCCCCCCCCCCCCCCCCCCCCCCCCCCCGCACCGGGGGGCGGACCTGGCCGCAGGACACGGACGGGTGACGCCTGCGGCACCTCCGGCCATCGAGTGCCGCGGCATCACGAAACGCTTCGGCCATGTGCTGGCGAACGATGCCGTGGACCTGGTGGTCCACCGCGGCTCGATCCATGGCGTGATCGGCGAGAACGGCGCCGGCAAGTCCACCCTCATGGCCATCCTGCACGGCTTCTACCCGGCCGATTCCGGGGAGATCCTGGTGGATGGCCGGAAGGTGACCATCCAGGACAGCGCCGACGCCGCCCGCCTCGGCATCGAGATGGTCCACCAGCACTTCATGCTGGTGGAGCCCTTCCGCGTCATCGAGAACGTCATGCTCGGCGCCGAGGGCGGCGCGCTGCTCAAGAGGGGCGAGGCGGAGGCGCGCGCCGCGCTGAAGCGACTTGCGGAGGAATACGGCCTCGCCGTGGATCCCGATGCGCGGGTGGAGGACCTGCCCGTCGGCGCACGGCAGCGCGTGGAGATCCTGAAGGCGCTCTATCGCGGCGCAGAGGTGCTGATCCTGGACGAACCCACCGGCGTGCTGACGCCGCAGGAAGCCGACGACCTGTTCCGCGTGCTGCGCGCGCTGCGCGACGAGGGCAAGGCGATCATCCTCATCACCCACAAGCTGCGCGAGGTGATGGCGGTGACCGACCGCGTCTCCGTCATGCGCGGCGGAAGGATGGTGGCCCATCGCGAGACGTCCGAGACCTCCGCCGCGGAGCTGGGCGAGCTGATGATCGGCCGCCGCCCCGCTGCCTCGCAGCGCCCCGCCCCCGCCACGCCCGGCGCCGCGATGCTCGCGGTGGAGGATCTGCGCGTGCGCGACAATGCCGGGGTGGAGCGCGTGCGCGGCGTCTCCCTCACGCTGCATGCGGGCGAGATCCTCGGCATCGCCGGCGTCGCCGGCAACGGCCAGACCGAGCTGCTGGAGGCGCTCTCCGGCATGCGCGCGCCGGATTCCGGCACGGTGCGCCTGCGCGGCGCGCCCGTCACGGGCCTCGACGCCGCCGCGCTGCGCCGCCTCGGCCTCGCGCATGTGCCGGAGGACCGGCTGCGCCACGGCCTGGTGCCGGAGTTCGAGGCCTGCGAATCCGCCATCCTCGGCTACCATCGCGATCCCGCCTGGCGGCGCTTCCTCGGCCTGGTCTCCGGCCGCAAGGTGGAGGCGCATGCGGCACGGCTGATGCGGGAGAACGACGTGCGCCCCGCGCTGCCCCGGTTGCGCTCCTCGCTCTTCTCGGGCGGCAACCAGCAGAAGCTGATCCTGGCGCGCGAGATGGAGCGCGAGCCCGACGTTCTGCTGGTCGGCCAGCCGACCCGCGGCGTGGACATTGGCGGGATCGAGGCGATCCACGAACGCCTGCGCGGCTGGCGCCGCGCCGGCAAGGCGGTGCTGCTGGTCTCCGTCGAGCTCGATGAGATTCTCGCCCTCTCCGACCGCATCCTGGTGATGTTCGACGGTCGCATCGTCGGCGAGCTGCCGGGCGGCGCGGCGGATGAGCGCCGGCTCGGCCTGCTGATGGCGGGTGCTGCCGCATGAACCGGGAGTTGCCGCGCTGGGCCGATCTCGCGCTGCTGCCGGCGCTGAACCTGCTGCTCGCGCTCGGCGTCTCGGCGCTGGTGGTGCTGGCGGCGGGGGAGTCGCGCGCCCCCGCGCCCCCCGGCCCGGG
>NZ_JBWXTD010000005.1:525306-547641 GCF_056682175.1 Falsiroseomonas sp. RANM36 | reverse complement strand
GGGTTGGGGGGGGCGGGCGCGGTCAACTGGCTCACCCCGCCGCCCGGGGCGCCCACCCCCGCGCTGGTGACGCTGGGGGGGGGTGCGGCGCCGCGCGCGGCGACGGTGGCCTGGGATGCCGGCGCGGGCGTGATGCGCGTGCGCCTGGCCGAGCCGAATGTCGCCGCGCCCGGCCAGGCCTGCGTGGTCTATGACGGCGACCGCGTCCTGGCCGGCGGCTTCCTGCGCGCCGCGTGAACGCGGCCGGCGCGGTTGACAATGCGCCCCCCGCGGCGCTAGGCGACGGCTCCCCCGCGCGGGGTTCGCCCTTGGGGCGGCGTAGCTCAGCTGGTTAGAGCACGGCACTCATAATGCCGGGGTCAGCGGTTCAAGTCCGCTCGCCGCTACCAACCGATCCATCTTGACCGCGCGCCGCGCCGCTTCCATCGCATCGTGCCGCAAGGCCCGAGGAGGAGCGCCGCTTGGCCCGTCTGCCTTATCTGACGCGATCCGACCTGCCGCCGGAACACCAGGATGTCGTCGCGCGCGACATCTGGCTGAACCGCGTCATGGCGCACAGCCCGGGCGCCGCGCGCGCGGTCACCGATCTCGGCATGTATATCCGCCACCGCAGCAGGCTCGATCCGCGGCTGCGCCAGCTGGCGATCCTGCAGGTCGGATGGCTGGCCCGGAGCCCCTACGAATGGTCGCACCATGTGCGCATCGGCCTGGAATTCGGCTGCTCGGAGGCTGACATCCGTGCCATCGCGGTGGAGAGCGCCGGCGGCGAATCGTCGCTGGAGCCGCTGGCGCGGCTGGTGCTGCGCGGCGCCCGCGAGATGTTTTGCGGCGCGATGAGCGCGGAGACCTTCGCCGCGCTGCGCCCGCATCTCGATGCCGAGCGGCTGACCGACCTGGTCGTCACCATCGCCTTCTATTGCGGCGTGGTACGCCTGCTCGCGACGCTGGAGGTCGAGGTGGAGCCGGAGTACCAGCCCTTCCTGGACGCCTATCCCCTGCCCTGAGCGCGGCGCGGGATCAGATGCCCTGCACCTGGCGGTAGCGCTCGGCTTCCTCGGCCGTGTAGACCTGCATGAACTCGATCTCGATCCCGGCCGCATCCTCGTCGAGGAAGGCGACGAAGCCCTCCGGGTGCGGGTGCGCACCCTTGATGCCGCCGCAGCCGGCGCAGCCGCGCAGCGTGGCGCCGTTCCGCTGCGCATGCGCCAGCGCCGCGCCGATGTCGTCCACCGCGTAGCAGATATGGTGCAGGCCTTCGGCGCCGCGCGCGGCGATCCAGGCGTCGAAGCGCCCGCCGGGATCGAGCGACTGGCAGAGCTGGTATTCGATCCCGCCGAGCTCGAAGATCGCGACGCGGTTGCGCGACTTCGCATAGGTGTGGATCGGCGAGTCGGCGGGCGCGCAGAGCAGCCGCGCATGGCGGCCGAGCGCCTCGGCCGCGTCGCGCACGGCGAAGGCCATGTGCTTGATCCCGAGCACATGCGGGTTGCGCGCCGTCGCCTGGCTCATGCCGCCCTCGTCCTTCAATCCAGCAGCGCCTCGGCCTCGATCTCGACCAGATAGGCGCCGACCAGCCTGCCGACCTCGACCAGCGTGTTGGCCGGTCGCGCCGCGGCGAAGGCGCGGCCATGCACGCGGCCGACCGCTTCCCAGTCCTGCGCGTCGCGCAGCCAGATGCGGGTCTGCACCACGTCGTCCAGCGTTCCGCCCAGCGCCTCGATCGCGGCGGCGATCTTGTCGAGGATGTAGACCGCCTGGCCGCCGGCATCGCCCGGGCAGACCACGGAGCCATCGGTGTGCGTCGCCGTGGTGCCGCTGACCAGGATGCGCTTGCCGACGCGCACCGCGCGCGAATAGCCGCACAGCCCTTCCCAGACGCTGCCGGAATCCACGCGGAAGCGGCCGGGGCGGAACTCCGTCGCGCCATAGATCTTCGGCAGGCTTTCCAGATGGTGGCTGAGGTCGCCCGCCGCGGTCAGGTAGGGCGGCTTGCGGTACTCGTCGCCGCAATCGCCGGGGATCGGCGTGCTGCCGGCCAGCGCGTTGTCGATCCGCGCCTGGTCTTCCGCATCCAGCGCGAAGGAGAAGAGGCGGAGATTGTCCGCGCGGTGCTCGGCTTCCGTCAGCCTTGCGCCGACGATCACCGCGCCGACGGCCGGATGCTGCAGCACCCAGCGCGTCGCGACATTGGAGACGGAGACGGCGTGGCGCCGCGCGATCGCCTGCAATTCGCGCATCAGCCGCTGGAACACGCCCCAGCCACCCATCGCGCCGATGAAGCGGCGGTATTTCATCTTCGACCAGTCGGCGATGTCGGCCTCGGCCGGCTCGTCCCGCCCGACCCATCGCTCGGAGAGGAAACCGCCGCCGAGCGTGCCATAGGCCAGGATTTTTGCGCCATTCGCCAGGCAGAAGGCGGACATCTCGCCCGCCGCGCGACGATCGAGCAGCGAGAAGGAGAGCTGGTTGGTCGCGATGGGGATGCCGTTCCGCACCGCCACGCGCAGATGATCGGTGTCGAAGTTGGTGACGCCGAGATGCTTCAGCGTGCCCTCCGCGCGCATCGCCGCCATCTGCTTGAGCGCGTCGAGCCAGGCGGGGTGCCTGAAGGTCCACCAGTGGAACTGCATCAGGTCGGGCGCGCCGCCGAGGCGTTCCAGGCTGCGGCCGACGCCTGTGCGCACGACCTCGCTGGTCATCGGGCCGGGCGTCGGCACCCATTTGGTGAAGATCGCCGCCTGCCCGCCCTGGCGGCGGAACAGGCCGGCGATGTCCTCGGCGCCGCCATAGTGGTCGGCCATGTCGAAGCTGTCGAAGCCGGCCTCGGCGTATTCGGCGAGCGTGGCCGCGGCCGCCGCGTGATCGAGGCTGCGCCCATCGCGTTCCTGGTCCGCCACCTGCCAGAGGCCGGTGACGATGCGGCTGCAATCGAGCCCGGGGGCGAGAAGGGTGCGGGGCGGGCGTGTGAGGGACATCGGGCTCTCGGTCGTCGCGACGCTGTGTCGAGGGCGTGGGGGCCCCCCCCCCCCCCGGGGGGGGGGGCGCGCCCCCCCCCGCGGCGTGGTCCGCGCGCCCCGTAACGCTTCCTTCAACCCCGCAACGCATCCTCCCGCCATCCATTGGAGCGGGAAACATTCCATGCGTCGCTGGCGTGCTTCCATCGGGTTCCGTCTCGCGACAGGCCTTGTCCTGCTGGGCGCCGTCGCGCTGGGCGGCGCCTTCGCGACCGTCTTCGCCCTCGGCCACCAGGCCGCCCGCCAGGCGGAGGTGGCGCGGCTGACCGCGGCCGAGGCGATGGTGCAGCGCGTGCGCGTCGGCATCTATGCCGTGGTGATGGAAAGCCGCGGCCTCTACCTCGCCGCGAACCGCGCCCAGGCCGAACGCTTCGCCCGCGGCCTGACGCGCCACCTGGACGAGATGCAGGCGGCCTGGACGGAGCTGCGCGGCCGCCTGCCCGCGGCGGAGGCGGAGAAGATCGCCCGGCTGGAAGGCGCGCTCGGCGACTTCGTCAGGCTGCGCAGCGAGCTCGCCCGCATCGGCGTGGAGCAGGGGCGGGAAGCGGCGGACCGGCTCGGCAACAACGAGGCCAACCGCGCCAACCGCACCGCCTTCTCCGATGCGCTTGACGCGATCGGCGAGACGCTGGCCGCCGCGGTGCGGCTCCGCCAGGAGGACGCCGCGCGCGAGGCGCGCAGCATGGCCCTGGCGCTGATCGGCCTCGCGCTGGTCTCGGTGCTGGCCATCATCGGCGCGATGCTGCTGCTGATGCGCCGCCAGGTGGCGCAGCCGCTGCGCCGCCTCGCGGATGCCTTCCGCGCCATGGGCGAGGGGCGGCTGGACGTGGCGCTGCCGCCGGCGGGCCCCGACGAGGTCGGCGCCATCGCCGCCGCCGCGTCGGTCTTCCGCGACCGGCTGGCCGAAAATGCCCGGCTTGCCGCCGCCGCCGAGGCCGCGCGCGCCGAGGCCGATGCCGCGCGCCGTCAGGCCGCGCAGGACGCCGCGCAGGGGCTGGAGGCGGCGCTCGGGGCCGTGCTGCGCAATCTCTCGGCCTCGGCCGAGGCGCTGCGCGGCACGGCCGGGCAACTCGACGGCACGGTGCGCCGCACCGCCGAGCAGGCGGTCGCCGCAGCCGCCGGCGCGACCCAGGCCAGCGGCCATGTCGGCGCCGTCGCCGCCGCCTCCGAACAGCTCAGCGCGGCGATCGGGGAGATCACCCGCCAGGTCGCCCAGGCCGCCGCCGGCACGCGCCGCGCCGTGGAGGACAGCCGGCGCAGCGACGCCACGGTGCAGGGCCTGACCGATGCGGCGAACCAGATCGGCGAGGTGGTGAAGCTGATCAACGAGATCGCCGGCCAGACCAACTTGCTCGCGCTCAACGCCACGATCGAGGCCGCCCGCGCCGGGGAGGCCGGCAAGGGCTTCGCCGTGGTGGCGGGGGAGGTGAAGGCGCTCGCCGCGCAGACCGGCAAGGCGACCGAGGAGATCGGCCGCCAGATCGCGGCCATCCAGGCCGCGACGGCCGAGGCGGTGGGCGCGATCCGCGGCGTCGCCGCGCAGGTGGAGGCGGTGGACCAGGTCGCCGCCGCCATCGCCGCCGCGGTGGAGCAGCAGGGCGCGGCGACGCGCGAGATCGCCCGCAGCGTCGCCGAGGCCGCGAGCGGCACCGGCGCCGTCTCCGGCGCGATCGGCGTGGTCCGCAGCGAGGCCGAGGCGAGCGCGGGCGCGCTGGTCGCGCTGCGCAGCGCCGCGGACGGCATCGCGCAGCAGGGCGGCGCGCTGCGCGGCGCGCTCGACGACACGCTCGGGAAGCTCCGCGCCGCCTGACCGGCGCGGGGCGCCGACATCAGGCTCCGCAGCCCTCGTCGCGCAACAGGCGCTCGACCTGCTCCGCCGGCACGTCGCCGGCGGTGAAGCAGGCGCCGGGGCCCTTGAACAGCACGAAGCGCAGCGCACCGTCGCGCGCCTTCTTGTCCTTGCGCATGCGGCCGAGCAGCAGCGCGGCGGAGAATGGCCGGTCGAGATCGCCGATCCGCGCCGGCAGCCCGACCGACTGCAGATGCGCGATCACCCGCCCCGGCCATTCCTGCGCGCAATGGCCGAGCCGCGCCGAGAGCGAGGCGGCGAGGCCGAGCCCGACCGCCACCGCCTCGCCATGCAGCAGCCCGCCGCCATAGCCGCTCTCGGCTTCCAGGGCATGGCCGAAGGTGTGGCCGAGATTGAGCAGCGCGCGGCCGCCTTCCTCGCTCTCCTCGCGCTCATCGGCCGCGACGACGGCCGATTTCAGCCGGCAGGATTCCAGCACGGCATGGGCGAGCGCGGCCGCATCGCCCGCCACCGCCGCCGGTCCCGTCCGCTCGCACCAGTCCCAGAAGGCATCGCCCGAGATCAGCCCGTGCTTGGCCACCTCCGCCCAGCCCGCGCGCAGCTCGCGCGGCGGCAGCGTGCGGAGCACGGCGGTGTCGGCCAGCACCATCCGCGGCTGGTGGAAGGCGCCGACCAGGTTCTTGCCGAGCGAGAGGTTGATCCCGGTCTTGCCGCCCACCGAGCTGTCCACCTGCGCCAGCAGCGTCGTCGGCACCTGCACGAAGGGAAGCCCGCGCAGCGCGATGGCGGCGACGAAGCCCGCGAGGTCGCCCACCACCCCGCCGCCGAGCGCGATGACCGCCGTGCGCCGGTCCGCCCCGGCGCTGAGGATGCTCTCGAGCGCGCCCTGCGTCGCTGCGAAGCATTTCGTCTTCTCGCCGGGCGGCACCAGGTGCTCGGCCAGGATGGCGATGCCGGCGTCCCGCAGGCCCTCGCGCAATGCGGGAAGATGCAGCGGCGCCACGTCGGAATCGCTGACGATCGCGACGCGGCGCGCCGGCAGCACCGGCGCCAGCAGCGCGCCCGCGCGGGCGAGCAGGCCCTCGCCCACCAGGATGTCGTAGCCGCGATCGCCGAGCCCGACCTGCAGGCTCTGCGGCGCGCGATGCGCGGCCACGGCCTCGATGACGCGGCGGGTGGTGACCTCGGGCGGTTCGTCGGTGCAGTCCACGATGATGTCGGCCTCGGCGAAGAGCGGGTGGCGCGCGGCGATCAGGCGCTCCAGCACCGCGCGCGGATCGGCGTTGAGGAACATCGGCCGGTGCTCGCGCCCGGCGACGCGGCGCAGAAGCGTCGGCAGCGCGCAGCGCAGCCAGACGGAGAGCGCACCGGACTCGCGCACCGCGGCGCGGGTGCGCGCATCGGCGAAGGCGCCGCCGCCGGTCGCCACCACCACCGGCGGCCCGGCCAGCAGTCGGGCGATCACCCGCCGCTCGCCGTCGCGGAAATGCGGCTCCCCGTAGCGGGCGAAGATTTCCGTGATGGGCAGGCCGGCGGCCGCCTCGATCTCGGCATCGGCATCCACGAAGGGCAGGCCGAGGCGTGCGGAGAGCCGGCGCCCGATCGAGGATTTTCCCGCCCCCGGCATGCCGACGAGGACGATCGCCCGCTGCGCCAGCGCCTCGGGCGCAGGCAGGGGGCTCTCCAGGTCGGACGGCGGCTCCTCGGGGGCGGCCAGGGCGGAGTTGCGTGACACGGCCCCCAAGGCTAGCACAGCCCCAGCCCGACGAGGATCCGCCCCGCCGATGTTCCGCAATCCCCTGCTGCTGCTGATCGCCATCCTGCTTGGCGTGCTGCTGCTCGGGCTGCTCGCGATCGGTGCCTTCCCGCCCTCGGTCACGCCGCAGCCGACCGAGCGCGCGGTGCCGGCCGAGCGCTTCGCGCCCAGGAACTAGGCGCGGCCCCGGGCGTCGATGGACCGCCAGGTCGAGGCCTTCCTCGAAATGCTGGTCGCCGAGCGCGGCGCGGCACGGAACACCCTTGCCGCCTATCGCGCCGATCTCGAGGACTTCGCGGCGCATGCCCGCGCCCGCGGCGTGCCGCCCGCCGAGGCCCGGCCGGAGCAGGTGCAGGCCTATCTGCGCGGCCTTTCCGATGCCGGGCTGTCGGCGCGCACGGCGGCGCGGCGGCTTTCCGCGCTCCGGCAGTTCTTCCGCTTCCTGGTGCGCGAGGGACTGCGCGCCGACGACCCGACCGTGCTGGCGGAAAGCCCGAAGCTGCCCGCGAGCCTGCCGAAGGCGCTCTCGGAGGCCGAAGTGGAGGCGCTGCTGGACGGCGCGGCGCGGTTGCCGCTGAAGCGCGGCCCGCTCGCCGTGGCGCTGGTGGAGTTGCTCTATTCCTCGGGGCTGCGCGTGAGCGAGCTCATCGCACTGCATGCCGGTGCGCTGCGCGCCGATGCGCCGCTGGTGGCCGTGCTCGGCAAGGGCGGCAAGGAGCGTCTGGTGCCGATCTCGCTGCGTGCGCGCGAGGCGGCGCTGGCCGCGCGCGGGCAGCCGCGCAAGCCCTCGCGCTGGCTGTTCCCCTCCCGCGCGGCGGAAGGCCACATCACGCGCCAGGCGGTGGGCGCGGTGCTGAAGGATGCGGCGCTCGCTGCCGGGCTCGATCCCGCGCGCGTCAGCCCGCATGTGCTGCGCCACAGCTTCGCGACGCATCTGCTCTCGCGCGGCGCCGACCTGCGCAGCCTGCAGATCCTGCTCGGCCATGCCGACATCGCGACGACGCAGATCTACACCAAGGTGCTGGACGAGCGACTGCTCCGCGTGGTGGAGGACCATCATCCGCTCGCGGGCGGCGCCGAGTAGCCTCGCCAGGGCGCTGTCGCTATCCCACGCGCAGCAGTGCCGGCCCCTGCGCGCGCAGCCACTCCACCGCCGCGTCCCGGTTCGGCGTGCGGCTCGCCACCAGCGCCCAGAACCGCGCCGAGTGGTTCAGCTCCCGCAGATGCGCGACCTCATGCGCCACCACGTAGTCCGTCACCCATTCCGGCGCCATGACCAGCCGCCAGGAGAAGGCCAGCGTGCCGTCCGGCGCACAGCTTCCCCAGCGGCTGCGCGTGTCCTTCACCCGGATCGCGCGCGGCTTCACGCCGAGGGCGGCGGCATGCGGCGCGGCCAGCACGGCGACGCGGCGCTTCGCTTCGGCGCGCAGGAAATCCACCGCGCGCCGGCGCAGGAATTCGCGCGCGCCGGTGACCACGAGCTGCGCGCCGTCCAGGAACGCGCCACCGCGCGAACGCGGCTCGTGGCGGATCACGTGCGGCGCGCCCCCGAGAAGGAAGGCGGCGCCGGGCGCGAACTCCACCGCCGGCGTCAGCGCGGCCAGGCGTTCCACCACCCAGGCCTCGTGCTCGCGGATCAGCGCGAGGCCGGCACGGCGCCCGCTGCGCGGCGGCAGCGTCACCACCACCGCGCCTTCACGCGGGCAGATGCGCATCGAGACGCGGCGCGCGCGCGTGGAAGGACGCCAGCGCACCGGGATCTCCGCGGCAGGCGCCAGCGCGCCGCGCGCCGGTGGCAGGATGACGATCTCGGACTCGGGCAGCGGCATGCGCCATCATCGCGCGGCGTGGCACCGTTCTGCAACGGCTTGACAGAGCGCCGCGCTTCCGCGCGGCTGTGCGCATGCCGCGCCTGCTGATGCATGTCCTCGCGATGCTGGCCGTCGGCGCGATCTGGGCGCTGACGCCGGCGCTGGCCAAGCTCGCCATGCAGGCTGGCATGCGCCCGCTCGGCGTCGCCGCTGTCACGGCGGCGGTGGCGGCCGCGGTGCTGCTGGCGGCGGGCGCGGCGCGCGGCCAGCTACCGCCCGTGGATCGTGCGCATCTGCTGCAATACGCCGCCGGCGGCACGGTCGGGCTGGCGCTGGCGCATCTCTTCGCCTTCACCGGCCTGCAGCGCGCGCCGGCGGGGCTCTTCGCGCTGATGGTGCCGCTCTCCGGCCTGCTGACGGTGGTGTTCTTTGCGTTGGCGCGGGTGGAGCGCGCGGGCCTCTGGCGCTCCGTCGGCGCGCTGGTCGGGATGTGCGGCGTGGCGCTCGCGATGGCGCCCGGTGCGGCGCTGCCCGATCCCGCCATCCTGCCCTGGGCCGCGGTGATGCTGCTGACGCCGGTGTGCTACGCGCTGGCGAACCTGCTGTCCGTGAAGCTTGCCACACGCGGCACGCCGCCGCTGGCGCAGGCGGCGGGCACGGTGGTCTGCGCCGCCGCCGCGGCCGCGCTGCTCGCCTGGCCGCTCGGCCATCTCGGCCTGCCGCCGACACCGAAGCTCGCGGCGCTGCTGCTCATGCAGGGCGTGCTGACCGGCCTCGCCTACCTGCTCTACTTCCATCTGCTCGTGCATGCCGGCGGCGTGTTCACCAGCCAGACGGCCTATGTGATCACGCTGGCGGGGCTCTTCTGGGGCTTCCTGCTGTTCGGCGAGGTGCCGGGACCGCTCACGATCCCGGCCGCGCTGCTGATCTTCGGCGGCCTGGCGCTGGTGACCTTGGCGCCGAAGCCGCCGCCGTTCAGCCGCTGAAATGCTTCATCTCGATCTCGACGAAGCTGAGCGGCGCGCTGCCGCCATTGACCACGTTGTGCTCCACGCCGAAGGGCCGTGCATAGGAGATGCCGGCCTTCAGATCGGCCGTCTGCGTCGCGCCGCCCGGCAGTTCCAGATGCAGCGTGCCGTCGGTGACCGGCACGACGACATAGGCCATGCCGTGCCGGTGCCAGCCGGTCTCCGCGCCGGGCTCGAAATCCCAGCGCGTGACGCGGACCTTGTCGTCATCCACCTGCACCGTGGCGATCGCCGGCGCGCGGCAGGTGAGAGGCTGGCTCACTCCGCCGCCGCCTTCAGCCCGAGGCCCGGCAGCGGCAGCGCGCCGGCCGCCTGCATCGCTTCCCACGCCTTCTGCCCCTGCTCGGCGGAGAGCGGCAGGTGCGGCGGGCGGATGGTGCGCCAGCCATCATGGCCGGTCGCGCGGGCGATGATCTCGCGCAGGCCGGGGATCAGCGGCACGGCGGTCGCGGCCTTGCGCGTGGCGTTCAGCACCGCCTGCGCCGCATCGGCCTCGGCGCCCGTGCGCTTCTGGTAGACCAGCTGGCCGAAGCGGGCATTCACGTTGGAGGCCGCGGTGATGCAGCCCGCGCCGCCATCGGCCAGGATGCGCTGCACGAACTCGTCCGAGCCCGAATAGACCTCGAACCCGTCCTTGGCGAAGTGGTCGATCATCGCCTTCATGTTCGCGTAGTCGCCCGAGCTGTCCTTCACGCCCTTGATCACGCCCGGGAAGGCCTTCAGCAGCCGCCCGATCAGGTCCAGGCTGAACGGCACCGCGCTCTGCTGCGGGAAGTGATAGAGGTAGAGGGCGATGCCGCCGCCGACGCGGTTCACCACCTCGCTGAACCAGGCGAACAGCCCGTCGTCGCTCGGGCCCTTGTAGTAGAAGGGCGGCAGCACCAGCACGCCGCGGCAGCGCTGCGCCTTGGCGTGCTTCGTCAGCTCGACCGTGTCCGTCAGGCTGGCGCAGCCGGTGCCGGGCATCAGCACGCCCGCCGGCACGCCGCGCGCCAGGATGCCTTCCAGGATCGCCTTCCGCTCGTCGAAGCCGAAGCTGTTCGCCTCGCCGGTCGTGCCGAGGATGCCGAGGCCGTTGCACCCATTCGCCAGCAGCCACTTGCAGTGCCCGGCGAAGCGGTCGAGATCGGGCGAGAAATCGGGCTTCATCGCCGTCAGCGCGGGGGGGGGGGGGCCCGCCGCGCCCCCCCACCTCGATCTGCACCGGGAACAGGCCGATGCCGTCCGCATCCGCGTCATGCCCCGTGAGCACCGCGATGACGCCGGGCGCGGCCTTCGCCGCGGCGATATCCATCGAGACGATGCGCGCATGGGCGTGCGGCGAGCGCAGGATCGCCAGATGCGCCTGGCCCGGCATGTCGATGTCGTCGGTGTAGCGGCCCTTGCCGGTGAGGAAGCGCACATCCTCCTTCCGCCGAACGGGCTGCCCGATGCCGAACTGGTCGTCCATGATCCTACTCCGCCTTCGCGACCGCCGCCGCGTTCAGCCCCGCGATGCGCCCGAGCGCCACCGCCGTCAGCAGCCCGTTGCCCGAAAGATAGCCTGACGCCTCCGGCCCGCTGACGCCGCAGGCAGCGCCGCCGGCGGCAAAGAGATTCGGGATGCTTTCGCCGCTGGCAAGCCGCACGCGCGCGGCATCGTCGATGGCCAGCCCGCCCTGGCTGTGGAACAGCGTGCCTGTCACGCGCACCGCGCAGAAGGGCGCAGCGAGCGGCGCGCCACGCGACCAGTCGCGCCCGAAGCCGTCGCGTGTGCCGGCGCGCTTGTGCGGTTCCACCTCGTCGAAGCTGGCGCGCAGCGCATCGGCCGGCAGCTTCGCCTTCGCGGCCAGCGCCTCGATGCTGTCCGCGGTCAGCACCGCGCCCTGGTCCTCGGCATTCCGGAAATCCTCGAACTGGCGCGCTATCCCGGCGATGCGCGCGTCGAAGATGTCCCACGCGATGCCCTCGGGCTGCTGCAGCACCGCAACGGCCGCTTCCGAATAGCCGCTGCCCTCGTTCCAGAAGCGCTTGCCCGAACGATTCACCTGGAAACCGCCTTCCATGATCACGGCCCAGGAGACCAGGATGCCCTGCGGATGCGCGACCGAGCCATGGCCCTGGTGTCCCGTCATGTCGCGCAGATCGGCGCCGAGCTGCTCGCCCCACAACACGGCCTCGCCCTCGTTGCCGGGATGGCCGAAATAGATCGCCTCCGCGAGGTCCGGAATGTACTTGCGGACGAGCGCCTTGTTCCCCGCATAGCCGCAGCAGGCGAGCACCACGGCGCTCGCGCCGATGCGCTCCGCGCTGCCATCGGGGCGTTCCGCGACCAGCCCGCGCATCGCGCCGGAGGCATCGCGGATCAGCGTGGTGACGCGCGCCTCGGTCAGCAGCGGGATCTCCGCTTCCTCCGCAGCCTGGCGCAGCCGGTCCACCAGTTCCGCGCCGCTGCGGCTGGGCAGGCCATGCATGCGGCGATGCGTGTGGCCGGGATAGTCGAAGTCATGCACCACGCTGAAGGGCAGTGCATGCGAATCCGCCAGCCACTCGATCGCCGGCGCGACATTGCGCGCCACCAGCGCGACGAGCGCCGGATCGGCCTGGCCATGCGCCTTCTTCTGGATGTCTGCGGCAAAGGTATCCGCGTCGTCCGCGATGCCGCGCTCGCGCTGGAAGCGCGTGCCGGCGGCCGGGATCAGCCCGGCCGAGAGGCTGGTCGAGCCGCGCGGCACCGGATCGCGCTCGATCACCAGCGGCTCGACGCCCGCCGCCTTGCAGGACAGCGCCGCGACAAGGCCGGCCGCGCCCGCGCCGATGATGGCGACGGGCACCTCCGTCTCGAAGCGCGGATCGGCTTCGGTGACGACCTCCGCCTTCATCGCAGCTTCGCCAGTTCCGCCGCGACGGTGCTGATCTCCGCCACCGGCCGCAGCGCCGCGATGGCCGTGTCGTGCAGCTCCTGCGTGAAGGCGGCGCAGCCATCCTCCAGCACCGTCACCTGGAATTCGCGCACATGCGCGCCGCGCACGGTGGAGGACACGCCGCCATTCGTCACGATGCCGGCCACCAGCAGCTTGCGGATGCCGACCTTGCGCAGGATCCATTCCAGACGGGTGGCGTAGAAGGCGTCGTAGCCCACCTTCTCCACCGGCAGGTCGGAGGGCGCCAGTTCCTCGACCACCTGGTGGCCCCAGCTGCCCATCACGAAGTCGCCCTTCTTCAGGAAGGGCCGCAGCCTGCGCAGATGCGGGTCGATGAAGGGCTCGCCGCCCCTGCCGGTGAACAGCGTGAAATGGGTGGAGGCGATCCAGCCGCCCTTCGCGCGTATGGCATCCGCCAGCGGCTTCAGCCGCGCGGGCAGCGCAGCGATGGACGCGGCCGACTGCCCCGCCCGGCCATAGGCGCCGTCCGGATGAATGAAATCATTCTGCAGGTCGCAGAGCAGCAGCGCAGTCTGCGAGATCGGCACCTGTTCCATGTCATTCCCGCTCGATGATCAGGTTGCCGAAGCGGTCCACCCGCGCGACGAGGTCGGGATCCACCACGACCGTCGCATCGGGCTGTTCCAGGATCGCCGGGCCATGCACCAGCGCGCCGGCCGGCAGGTCCAGCCGCGACCAGACCGTGGCGGCGTGCCACGCGCCGTCGAACCACACCTGCCGCGCGCCGCGCGCCGCCGCATCCACCGTGGCATCCGCGGCCGGCGCCAGCGCGGCCAGGTCGAAATCGGGCCGGATGCCGATGGCCGCGGTGCGCAGCGTGACGATGCGGATCGGCAGGCCCGGCAGCAGGCGGGAGAAGGCCTGCTGATACGCCGCTTCGAAGGCGCTGCGGATGATCGCCTCCGACACGCCCGTGGTGCCGCCGGTGACATGCACCGGCAGCGGCACGCCGACGGTGTGCGTCTGGCCGGCATAGTGCATGTCCAGCTCGAACCGGATTTCGGTGCGTGCCACGGGCAGGCCGGCGGCCTCCACCACGGCGCGTGCCGCGGCGGCTTCCTCCACCATGCGCGTATCGAGCGCAGCCGCGTCCAGACCATCGAGCGAGAGATTCACCGTGCGCACCTGGTCGTGCCGCACATCGGCGATGACGCAGCCGATGGCGCTGGTCACGCCCGGGAAGCGCGGCACCAGCGCCGCCTTCAGCCCGACCTCCTTGATCAGGGCGCCGACATGCAGCGCGCCGCCGCCGCCGAAGGGCAACGCCACGAATTTCTGCGGATCGTGCCCGCGCTCGATCGAGACCAGCCGGATCGCGCCGGCCATCTTCGCGTTGGCGACGCGCACGATGGCCTCCGCCGCGGCCATGGCATCCAGGGCGAGCGGCTGGCCGACATGCTGCGCGATCGCGGCCTTCGCGCCCTCCACGTCCAGCCGCGACAGCGCCCCGCCGATGGGTCGGTCCGCATTGATACGACCGAGCACGACATTCGCATCCGTCAGCGTCGGCCGCGTGTTGCCCTGTCCGTAGCAGACCGGGCCGGGCCGGCTGCCCGCGCTCTCCGGCCCCACCTGCAGCAGGCCGCCGCGATCCACATGCGCAATGGAGCCGCCACCCGCGCCGATGGTGGTGATCTCGATCATCGGCGAGCGGATCACCAGGCCGAAATCGATCGTCGCCTGCGCCGCAAGCTCCATCCGCCCGCCGGTCACGAGCGAGACATCGAAGCTGGTGCCGCCGAGATCGCAGGTGATGGCGTTCTCGAACCCCGCCGCGCGCGCGATGGCGGCAGCGGCGATGACGCCCGCCGCAGGCCCGGAGAGCGCCGTCCGCGCCGGAATGCCCCGCGCGGTGGCGGTGGACATGATGCCGCCATTGGACTGCACGATGTGGAATCGGCCGTCGAAGCCCGCCTGGTTCAGCGCGCCTTCCAGCTTGCCCAGGTAGTTTGCCACCCCGGGCTGCAGATAGGCGTTGAGCGCGGTGGTGGAGGCGCGCTCGAACTCGCGGATCTCCGGCAGGATCTCGCTGCTGACGCTGACATGCGGATTGGGCCAGATCGCGCGCACCGCCGCCGCGGCGGCACGTTCATTCGCCGGGTTCGCATAGCTGTTGATGAAGACGATGGCGCAGGCCTCGGCGCCGGCCGAGAGCAGTTCATGCGCCGCGTCCTGCACGGCGGCGATGTCCACCTTCGTGTGGACCGTGCCGTTCGCCAGCGTGCGCTCCGCCACCTCGATCCGCATGTCGCGCTCGGCGATGGGATGGAACTCGCCCCAGAGCCCCCAGGTGTTCGGCCGGTCGCGGCGGCGCATCTCCAGCACGTCGCGGAAGCCGGCCGTGGTGATCACGCCGAGCTTCGCGCCCTTGCGCTCCAGCAGGGCGTTGGTGCCGACGGTCGTGCCGTGCACGATCGCCTCGAACCCGGCGGGACCGCCAAGCGCGCGCAGCCCGTTCATGAAGCCCACCGCCTCGTCGCCGCGATTGGACGGCACCTTCGCGGTGCGGAAGGCGTTCCGCGCGGGATCGAACAGGAACAGGTCGGTGAAGGTGCCGCCGACATCCACGCCGACGATCGGCTTGCTGGTCATTCGCGGTATCCGTAGTCGCGCGCCGCCGCTTCCGGCGAGACGAAGCCGAGGCGGATGTCGCGCGCGATGGCCGAGGCCGGGCGCTTCGAGGGCTCGCCCCAGCCGCCGCCGCCCGGCGATTCCAGCCGCACGCGCTGCCCGGCCTGGATCTTCACGCCGACGACCTTGCTCGCCATGGGCGGCGTGTCCCAGCCGCTGTCCGTCTGCCAGGCGAAGCGCGTCAGCGCGCCTTCCCCGCCGCCGGTGACGCCGAAGGGCGCGTAGCGGCCTCGCTCGCCCAGCAGGGCGACTTCGGTGGTGCCGGGCGACAGCGCCTCGATCTCATACACGGCGCCGACGCCGCCGCGATGCTCGCCGATGCCGCCGGAATCCGGCCGCAGCGCCCATTGGGTGAACATCACCGGGTAGGCCGCTTCCAGGATTTCTGCCGGCGGAATCGTCGCGGTCGAAATGGGATTGTTGGCGTGATGGAGGCCATCGGTTTCCGGGTTCCCGCCGAAGCCGCCGCCAAAGAAGGAAAACATCACCCAGCGCGTGCCGTCCTTGCGCTGGCCGGAGAGCGACAGCGCGTTGATCGTGCCGAAGGGCGCGGCCGTCGCGCGCTCCGGCTGCGCCTTGCCCAAGGCGCCGAAGATCACGCCGATCAGCCGCAGGATCGTCTCGGTGTAGCCCGCCATCGGCCGCGGCGGGCCGGCGCCGAGCACGGTATCGTCGGGGATGGCGAACTCGATCGGCCGCAGCACGCCGGCATTCGCCGGCACGTCCGGGAAGGCATGCTTCAGCGCGACATAGCAGGCCGCGACGC
This sequence comes from Falsiroseomonas sp. RANM36, assembly GCF_056682175.1. NCBI lineage: Bacteria > Pseudomonadati > Pseudomonadota > Alphaproteobacteria > Acetobacterales > Roseomonadaceae > Falsiroseomonas > Falsiroseomonas sp. RANM36. Next base: position 531,901 of record NZ_JBWXTD010000005.1, on the reverse strand, counting down.
TGGTCGCGCGGCTGATGTTGATCGGCCCGAGGCACGCCGCGCTGCTGCGGGAGAAGTCCAGCATCATCCGCCCGTCGCGCACGGTCATGTCGAGCGCGATGGTCAGCCGCTCATCCACCACGCCGTCATTGTCGAGGTAATCCTCGAAGCTGTAGCGGCCTTCCGGCAGGGTGCGGATCTCGGCTTCCATCAGCGCGGCGGCGCGGTCGGCCAGCGCCGCGAAGGCGGTCTGCAGCTTGCCCTCGCCATGCTCCTCGATGAGTTGCAGCAGCCGCCGCTCGCCCAGATCCAGCGCGTTGAGCTGCCCGTTCAGGTCGCCCCAGTTGGATTGCGGGACGCGGCTGTTGGCGTTGAGGATGTCCAGGATGTCCTGCTGCATCGCGCCGGCGCGGATCAGCTTCACGGGCGGGATGCGCACGCCTTCCTGGTGGCTCTCGGTCGCCCGCGGATTGTAGCCGCCAGGCACGTTGCCGCCGATGTCGAGCCAGTGGCCCACGCTCGCGATCCAGCAGAAGACCGCGCCGTCCCGGAAGATCGGCCGCACGAGGCGGAAGTCGTTGAGATGCGTCCCGCCCTCGTACGGATCATTGAAGATGAAGGTGTCGCCGGGCTCCAGCGGCGTGCCGTTCTGCACGCGGCGGATCACCGCCTGCACGGCGAAGGACATCGCGCCGACGAAGATCGGCAGTCCCTTCGTGCCCTGCACCAGCGTCGCGCCCGTCTCGGCATGATAGAGGCCGTGGCAGGCGTCGCGCGCTTCCGCGATGATGGGGTTGAAGGCGCTGCGGTAGAGCGTCGCGTCCATCTCGTCCGCGATCTGCTCCAGCCGCCCCTTCAGCACGGCAAGCGTGACGGGGTCGAGAGACATCATCGGCTGAGCAACTCCGTCAGCGCCGCGGCCTCGCCGTGCGGTGCCAGCGCCATCACCGCCTCCTCGATCGCCTGCGCGCGCGCCGCGCCGTAGACCGGATCGGCCAGGTCGCGGAACTTCTGGCGCACCTCGGCTTCCGTGTAGGGGTCCTCGGTGTCGCCGCGATTGGTGGTGACGGAGGCCTCATGCACGCTGCCATCGGCCATCGTGATGCGCACGCGCGCGGGCCGCAGGCCAGGAAGCTGCGCGGTCATCGCGGGATCCTCGTTCACGCTGACGAGCCGTGCGAGCGCCTGCACCGCCGGATTGTCGCGCGCCGGCCCGCGGAAGGCGGGCACGGTCGCCGCACCATGCACGATGGTCGTCGCCAGCGCGAAGGGAATGGAAAACTTCGCGGCCAGCATGTTCGGCGCCAGCGGCGAATCGAGCTGCGCAGCCCAGACATAGGTGTCCACCGCGATGGCCTTCACGCGCTCCGGCTGCAGCGGTCCGACCTTCCCCGTGATCTGTGCCAGCGCATCCAGCGCGCCATGGGTGTAGCGGCAGGCGGCGTGGCGCTTGAAGTAGTTGCGCGCGACCTCCCACCGCGTGCCGAGCTCCGCCACCATCTCCTCCGGCCGGAAATCGCTGGCGCTGACATGGCCGAAGACGGTGCCGACGCCGTCGCGCTCGCCCTCGAAGCCGCTGCGCACCAGGTCCCACACGGTCAGGCCGAGCATGTTGGCGACGCCGGCATAGGTGTTCCGAACCGTGCCGCCTTCCAGCATCGTCTTTCGTGACGTCGCCAAGCCCAGTGACGCCGCCATGTTGATCACGCCGCGGAATTCGCCGGCGCTGGCGCCATGCAGCTTCGCAACGCCCATCGCGGCGCCCAGCGTGCCCCAGGTGCCATGCGGATGCATCGCGACGTTGAGCTTGCTCGCGATACCCACGCGGCTGCCGAATTCGTAGCCGATGGCCAGCGCCGTCAGCAGCGCCGCCCCGTCGCCGCGCGGCGCGGCCAACAGCGCGGGCACGACGTGGATGGCCGGGTGGCCGCGGCAATACTGGTTGCCCTCGTCCAGTTCCAGCATCGTGCCAGCCGTGCCGTTCAGGAAGGCGGCCGTGCCCGGTCGCGCGGCTAGCGGCAGGCCGATCACCGGCGTATCGCCCGCGCCCTCCCGCGTCGTCATGCGGGCGGCGAGCGCCTGGACCTCGGCTTCCTGCGCACCGGCCGCGATGGCGCCGATGCAGTCGAGCAGCACGAGCCGCGCCCGCTGCGCAACCTCCGCCGGCAGGTCCGCGAAGCGCAGCCGCGCCGCGAAGCCGCACCATTGCTCGAGCCAGGCCGGCGAGGCGGCCGCCATCAGCACCGAGGCCGGCTCCACGCCCTTCGTCACGATCGCCACGGGGAATTCTCCCTCAAAGCCCGAGATAGGCCCGCTTCAGCTCCGGATCCTCGCGCACCTGCGCGGCGGGACCCGACAGCGCGAAGGCGCCATGTTCCAGCACATAGGCGCGGTCGGCAATCTCCAGCGACTGCGCGACATTCTGCTCCACCAGCATGATCGCGAGGCCTTCGCCGTGCAGCCGGCGGATCAACGCGAACATCTCCTCCACCAGCAGCGGCGAGAGGCCGAGCGAAGGCTCGTCCAGGATGAGGAGCCGCGGCTCCGCCATCATGCCGCGGCCGATCGCGAGCATCTGCTGCTCCCCGCCCGAAAGCGTTCCTGCCGCCTGGCCCGCGCGCTCCTTCAGGCGGGGGAAGGTGGCGAAGACGCGTTCGATGTTGCGCGCGCGGTTGGGCTTCGCGCGCCGGTAGGAGCCGAGCTCCAGGTTCTCCCGCACGCTCAGGTTGGGGAAGATCTTGCGCCCTTCCGGCACCTGGATCAGGCCGCGCGCCATGATCTCCGCCGGTGCGCGCGCGGTGATGTCCGCGCCCTCGAAGGTCACGGTCCCGCCGCGCGGCTTCACCAGCCCGCTGAGCACCATGTTGAGCGTCGTCTTGCCCGCGCCGTTCGAGCCGAGCACGGCCACGATCTCGCCCGCGCGCACCTCCAGCGAGACGCCTTCCAGCACCCGCGTCAGCCCGTAGCCTGCGACGAGGTCCTTCACCTCAAGCATGGGAAGAACCTTCGCGCGGCCGATCCGGACCCTCGGGCCTGCCGGCCCTGCGGTCATCGGACGCCTGCAGCCTGGTTGCGGCGCCATGGCCGAGATAGGCCTCGATCACCGCCGGGTCGCGCACCACCTCCGCCGGCGTGCCGCCCGCGATGATGCGGCCCTGCGCCAGCACATGCACGGCCTCGCAGAGGTTCATCACCGCCTGCATGACATGCTCGATCATGAATACCGTGATGCCGCTGTCGCGGATGGCGCGCACCACGGGGACGATGTCGCGCACCTCGGACGGGTTGAGCCCTGCCAGCACCTCGTCCAGCAGCAGCAGCTTGGGCTGCGTGGCGAGCGCCTTCGCCAGTTCCACCCGCTTGCGCCCCGCGACCGTCAGCGCCGCCGCCGGCTTGTCGAGTTCCGCCGAAAGGCCGACGCGCTCCGCCACCTGTTCGGCCACGGCGAGTGCATCGGCGCGCCTGCGATGCCGCAGGAAGGCGCCGACCGCGATGTTCTCGCGCACGGAAAGCCCCGCGAAGGGCTGCACGATCTGGAAGGTGCGCGCGATCCCGTCCTGCGCCAGGCGATGCGGCGGGCGGCCGGTGATCTCCTCGCCGCGCCACAGCACGCGGCCGCTGGTCGGCTTCTCGAAGCCGGAGACGATCGCGAACAGCGTCGTCTTGCCCGCGCCGTTCGGCCCGATCAGCCCGGTGATGCTGCCTTCCTTGACGGTGAAGCTGGCCTCGCTCACCGCCAGCAGCCCGCCGAAGCGCTTGGAGACGGAATGGACCGAGAGGAAGGCGGGATCGGGCTCGATCATCGCCGCCCCCGCCACAGCCGTATCAGCCCGGGAATCTCCCGCGGCGGGAAGCGCACCACCAGGATCAGCAGCACGCCGAAGATCACCAGGTCGAGCCCCGGGATGCGGCCCACCAGGGTCTTGGTGAATTCCGACAGCCCGTGCAGCACGATGCCGCCGAACACCGGGCCGAACACCGTGCCCGCGCCGCCGATGATCGGCGCCAGCAGCGCCTCCACGCTGATCCAGGTGCCATAGGCGATGTTGGCGTCGAGATAGAGGAAATACTGGGCGTAGAGCGCGCCAGAGGCGCCGGTGATCATGGCGGACAGCGTGATGGCCGCGACCTTCACGCGCAGCGCATCCACGCCGAGCGCCAGCGCCGCGCTCTCGTTCTCCCGCACGGCGACAAGCTGCGCGCCGAGGCGCGAGCGTTCCAGCGCCCGCGTCGCCACCAGTGCCGCCGTCACCAGCCCGAGCGCGATCCAGTAGAAGCTGGCCCGGGATTCGAACTGGAAATTCGCCGGGCGGACATCGAGCTTGATGAGGATGCCGGCCGCGCCGCCGGTGATCTCGCTGGCATTGGCCAGCACGCGGAGCACCTCCGCGAAGGCCAGCGTGACCAGCGCGAAATAGCTGCCGCGCAGGCCGGAGCGGAAGGAGAGCAGGCCGATCGCCGCGCCGACGACGCCCGCCGCCGCCACGGCGGCCAGGAAGGCCGGGTAGGGATTGGCGCCGTAGCGCAGTTGCAGGATCGCGGTGGCATAGGCGGCGGTGCCGAAGAAGGCCGCGTGGCCGAAGCTGTACTGGCCGCCATAGCCGCCCAGGATGTTCCAGCCCTGCGCCGCCAGGCAGATGATCAGCGTGAAGACCGCGAAGTTCAGCCAGGTGTTCTGCGTGACGAACAGCGGCAGCAGCGCCGCGACGGCGGCGAAGAGCGCGATCGGAAGGACATCCTTCGCCATCCCGTTGCCGATGCGATTCACGCTCCGCTCCTCGGCGTTGCCTGCGGGGCTCCGCGATCGCATCGGGTCACGCCTTGGCTCCGAACAGCCCGGTCGGGCGGAACAGCAGCACCAGGATGAAGATCAGAAAAATTCCGATCTGGCCGAGGCTCTCGCCGAAATAGAGGCCGGAGAGGCTCTCCACCACGCCGATGAACAGGCCGCCCAGCAGCGCGCCCGGCACGCTGCCCATGCCGCCCAGCACGACGATGGTGAAGGCCACCAGCACGAAGGCGTTGCCGACCCGCGGGTTCACGTAGAAGAAGGGCAGCAGCAGGCAGGCGGCGACCGCCAGGCAGGCCGTGCCGATGCCGAAGGTCACGGCGTAGATGTGCTTCACGTCGATGCCGACCAGCGCCGCGCCGGTGCGCTCCTTCGCCACCGCGCGGATCGCCCGGCCGGTGTCGGTCATGGTCAGGATCACGAAAAGCACCGCGGCCACCACGAAGGCCACGCCGAAGCCGACCACGCGCGGGAAGCCGAGCAGCATCGGGCCGAGTTCCACCACCTCCATCGCATAGGGCACCTGCACCGAGAGCGTGTCGGAGCGGAAGATCGCCAGCACCAGGTTCTCGATGATGATCGAGAGGCCGAGCGTCACCAGCAGGATGTTGGAATCCTCGCCCCGGCTGGCCGGCATGATCACCAGCCGCTGCACGCCGTAGCCCAGCGCGAAGAACAGCGGCACCAGCGGCAGGATGGCGACGTAGGGATCGAGACCGAAGGCCTTCCACGCCACGAAGGCGGCGTACATGGCCAGCGTCAGCAGCGCGCCATGGGCGAAGTTGATGATGTGGAGCACGCCGTAGACCAGCGTCAGCCCCAGCGCCACGAGCCCATACACGGCTCCGGTGAGGAGGCCGTTGAGAACGGCCTCCCCCACGATCTCAGGCGGGTAGCTTCTCATGCGGTCGGGCGCATTTCAGCCCGGCCGAGCGGCCGAATGGCCGCCGCCGCGAGTGCGGCGCACTCGAGGCGCGCCTCCTGCGCGACGCCAAGCGCGCGCAGCGCACGCGTCACGCCTTCGGCGTGCCTCCGGCACGACGCGTCTGATGGCACCCGAACTCAATTCGCCGGCCAGGGGAAGACCGGGCGGGCGTCCGCGAAATCCTCGGGGAAGATCACCTTGATGTCGTTGTTCTGAACCTGCGTGTTCACCGCCTGCGCGGACTGGTTCTGGCCGTTCTCGAAGCGCGTCGGGCCATAGGGCATGATGTGCTTCGTGAAGGCGCCGTCGGTCTTGCCCAGCGCGTCGATCACCGCGGCGCGGTCGGCACGGCCGGCGCGCTCCAGCGCATCGGCCACCAGCATCACGGCCGAGTAGTTGAGCGGCGTGTTGTACAGCCAGAAGCGGTTCTGCGCCTCCACCGCGCGGCGCAGCTCGGCGGTCTTGGGCTTGCGCGGATCGGCCCAGTGGTTGACGTCCATCACCAGGTTGGCGGCCTGCGGGAATTCCCGCACGAAGCGGAAGTTGGAGGCCGCGCCGTTCAGCACGCAGTAGATGCCCTTCGGCCGGATCCGGCGCTGCTGCAGCGTCTGCGACAGCAGCACGAACTCGGCATAGTAGCTGGACGGGATGATCAGGTCCGGGTTCAGCGCGCGGATGCGCAGCGCCACGTTGGACATGTCGCGCGCCGGCGTCGGGTGGCTGATCGTCTCCAGCACCTCGAAGCCGCGCTTCGGCAGCTCGGCGTTCATCAGCCGCGCCATGCCGGAGCCGAACAGCCCGTCCTCATGCACCACGACGACGGTCTTCGCCGGCTTGCCGGCGGCGTCGGTGCACATCACCCGGTTGTCCAGCGCGCCGGCCGGCACCCTACCGCAGCCCCC
>NZ_JBWXTD010000005.1:522869-525206 GCF_056682175.1 Falsiroseomonas sp. RANM36 | reverse complement strand
CCGCCGCGCCAGGCGGCCCCCCACCCCCCCGCCCCCACCCCCCCCGCCGCGGGGCCCGGCGGGGGGGCGGGCGGCGTCGTTGATCTTCACCAGGTTGTCCAGCGCGCCGGCCGTCACCTTCCCGAAGCCCGGGCCGAAGCGGAAGGTGTTCTTCAGGCCGCGGCTGACGATCTGGTCGGAGACGCCGACATCCACGACATAGGGCAGGTCGTAGCGCGACGCCGCCTGCGACGCCGCGAGGCAGATCGGGCTGGCGAAGCCGCCCACCACCGCCACCACGCCCTCGGAGTTCATCCGCTCCACCTCGGCCGTGCCGCCTTCCGGGTTCGAGCGGGCGTCGCCGAAGACCATCTCGATCTTCGCGCCGCCAAGCGCGCGGATGCCGCCGCCGGCATTGATCTCGTTGATAGCGAGCTCGGCGCCGAGGCGGCCATACTCGCCGTCCTGCGCCAGCGCGCCGGTGACGGGCTGGAGGATGCCGAGCTTCACCGCGGCGGGCTGCGCGCCGGCGATGCGCGGGGCGGCCAGCGCGGCCGCGGCGCCGAGCAGCACGGTCCGGCGGGAAGGCGTGAGGGCGGTCATCGGTGTGTTTCTCCCTGTTCGCAGGCCGGGGCCCGCGGCGCGCTATCTGCGCCGGGCAGCGCCGGAGGGCAAGATGTTGTCCGGACGTGTCGGCCGGGCGCTATTCGGCGCGGATGTTGTTGCGCCGGATCACCGGCTCCAACTGCGTCCGCGTGGTGGCGATCAGCTCGGCCAGCCGCTGAGGCCCGCCGCCGCCCGTGACCGCCCCCTGCGCCGCCAGCCGGCCGCCCACATCAGGGTCGCGCATCATCAGGTCCACCTGCTCCGAGACGCGGGCGATGATCGGCGCGGGCGTCCCGGCCGGCGCCACCAGGCAGAACCAGGCGCCGAACACCAGCGGCGGCCCGCCGGCCTCGGCGATGGTCGGCACCTCGGGCAGCTGCGGCAGGCGCTCGGCCGTCAGCGTCGCCAGCGGCCGCACCCGCTCGCCGCGGATCTGGCCCAGGATGTTCGGCACGTTGTCGAAGATGCAGTCGATCTGCCCGCCCACCAGGTCGTTCACCGCCGGGCCGGCGCCGCGATAGGGCACATGCGTGATGCGCGTGCCCGCGGCCTCGTTGAACAGCTCGAGCGCGAGATGGAGGGAGGAGCCGTTCCCGGCCGAGCCCGCGGTGATCCGCCCCGGATCGGCCTTCGCCGCCGCGGTCAGTTCGGCGAGCGTCTTCCACGGCTTGCCGGCGCCGACGCAGATCACCTTCGGCGTCGTCGCCAGCACCGCGACGGGCGCGAAGGCGGCGCGCGGGTTGTAGGGCAGCGAGGCGAAGAGGAACTCGTTCGCCACTATCGGCCCGATCGAGCCCACCAGGAAGGTGTAGCCGTCCGGCGCGGCCTTCGCGACGACGTCGGCGCCGACGTTGCCGCCGGAGCCAGGCCGGTTCTCCACCACCACGGGCTGGCCCCAGGCGGCCTGCATCCGTGCGGCGAGCGGGCGCGCCATGACATCCGCGAGACCGCCGGGCGGAAAGGGTGCGACGATGCGGACGGGCCGGGTCGGCCAATCGGCCTGGGCGCGCGCCGACGGCGCGGCCAGCAGGGCGGGCAGCGCCAGCGCGGCGCGGCGGGTGAAGCGGCTCATGTCCTTGGTCCTCCCGTTCATTGCTGTGCTAGTCGGCCGCAAGGCGCGAAGGAGCGGCACGCCGCGTCGCGATGGCCGCGAGCGTGCGGTCCAGCGCGTCGCCTTCCGGGTCCTTCTGCGCGGCGAGCCGCGCCTGCAGCAGCGCATCCGCGGCGATGCCCGGCGGCAGCGCGCCCTCCAGCGCGGGCTGCAGCACCTCCGCCATGATGCGCCGCCAATTGGCGCGGGTGCGCGCATCGGTCGCGGCATAGCCCTTCACGAGCCGCGCGCTCTCCACCACTTCCCGCGCGAGCCCGGCGCCGAGCGGCAGCGCGCGCTCGACCAGCGTCAGCCAGCCCGCGATCCAGGCGGTCTCCTCCGCATGCTTCAGCGTGCGCTTCCGCCATCCGCGCAGCCCCGCCAGCAGGCGCAGCCGCAGGAAGCCCAGCGGGCGCGTCGGCGAGACGTTCAGCGCGATGCTCTTCTCCGTCCAGCCGCGCCGCGCGACGAAGCGCAGCGCCGGCCGGGCGATGGAAGGCGGCAGCAGGGAGAGCACCTCGGCCGGCCCGGGCTTCATAAACTCGACCACATGGACGATGTCGCCCGGCCGCGCCTTCGCCTCCGCCGCCAGGCGCGGCCGCCGCGCCGCGGGGCGCCGGGGGGGCCGCCCCCGGCGCGCCGCCAACGCCGGCCGAGCGGGC
>NZ_JBWXTD010000005.1:522385-522769 GCF_056682175.1 Falsiroseomonas sp. RANM36 | reverse complement strand
AAAACCCCCCCCCCCTGGCCCGCGGCCCCCGGCCCGCGCCCGCCCCCCCCCCCCCGGGCGCGGCCGCCGCGCCGCGCGCAGCTTGAGCTGCGCCACGCGGATCACGTCCTCGGACGACATGCGGAGCGCGAGCTGCCGCGCGAGCGCGGCCACCAGCGCGCCATCCGCGCCCGGCATCGCGGCGAAGCGACGCAGCGTGGCGAGGTACTCGTCCGCGAGTGCCGCATCCTGGAAATCCACAAGGCGCTTCACGCCTTCGGCAGCGAGGGCCCGGGCTTCCTCGGGCAGGCCCTCGGGGCCGGCGGCGGGCGGCGGCGCGGGGGTCGGCGCGGCCGCGGGCGGCGCGCCCCCCCGGCCCCCCCCGCCGCCCCGCAGGGTGCGGAC
>NZ_JBWXTD010000005.1:518527-522375 GCF_056682175.1 Falsiroseomonas sp. RANM36 | reverse complement strand
GCGGCGGGGGCGGGCCCGCCGGCGCGGGGGGGGGGGGGGGGGGGGGGGGGGGGGGGGGGGCGGGGGGGGGGGGGGGGCGGCCCCCCCCCCAGGCCCGCCTCGAAGCCGCTCAGGTTGCTCTCCGCCGCCTTGCCGGCGCGGATCGCGGCGCGAAACGCGTCGGGCGGGATCGGCACGGCGCCGCTTGCCGACAGCGCGCCCAGCATCACCGCGTTCAGCGCGGCACCGGTCCGGCGCGCCAGCGCCTCGTAGTCGGCGATGACCGCCTCCCGCGCCGTCTCCCGCACCGCCTGCACCAGCCGCGCCTCGTCGAGCCTGCCGTCGCCACCCTCGGACTTCTCCGTGACGGTGTAGGCGCGGCGATGCGCGACCAGCGCCAGCGTCCGGTCGCGGGTGAGGAAGCCGCCCTCCGCCCGGCGCGCGGCTTCCAGCAATTCGGTGCCGAGGAACACGTCCACGCGGCCAGGCGCGGCGTTGAGGCCGAGAACCGGTGACGGATCGCCAGGCTGCGCGGGCATCACCTCCACATAGTAGGTCGTCGCGCCCGTGCGCTGCGCGACGCCGGGGATGGAGGTGCGCGTCGCGTGCAGCCCGGCCTCGATCGCGGCGCGCGTGATCCAGTCCACCAGCACGCCGCCCCCTTCGCCGCCCAACGCGGCGATCAGGATGCGGGTGGGCTCCGGGGAGGCGGTCACTCCGCCGGCACCGGCACGGCGGCGGGCGGACGCAGTGGCGGCGCCTCGGTGATCGGCGTGCCGCCGAACAGCCGCAGGAACCAATTGCCGATGCGCAGCCGCCACACGTCAAGCCGGCCCGGATTGCGGATCACGTCCAGCCGGTAGAACGACGGACAGAGCTGCGCCGCATGCGCCACCTCCCCGCAGAGGCCGCAGCCGACGCAATCGTTGTTCACATGCGCGACGGGGTCGTCCTTCAGCGGATCGCCGGAGGGCTTTAGCGTCAGCGAAGGACAACCGTTCAGCCGGATGCAGGCATGGTCGCCCGTGCACACCTCGGCATCCACGCCGAAGCGCGACTGCACCACGCGCTCCCCGGCCGCGATCGCCTTCGCCTGCGCCGGGCGCAGCCGCTTCTGGCGCGCCAGCATGCATTCGCCGCGCGCGACGATCACCTTCAGCCCCTTCACAGGGTCGGAGAGCGCATCCTTCAGCGTCCGCAGCACGCCGCGCACGTCATAGGTGTGGACCGTGCGCACCCATGTCGCGCCCACGCCCTTGATGGCGCGCTCGATCGGCACGGCCTTGCCGCGGCCCTCGCCGCTCGCTTCCTTGCTCGACGGAATGTCCTGCAGGCCGGTCGCGCTGGAATAGCCGTTGTCCATCACCACCAGCACCGCGTCGTCGCGGTTGAACACCGCGCCGGCGACGCCGGTGTTGAGCCCGTTGTGCCAGAAGCCGCCATCGCCCATCACCGCGATCGGCCTGCGCTGGTTGGTGCCGGCGACCGCGGCCGCGCTGGCCAGCGACATGCCGTAGCCCAGGATGGTGTTGCCCTGGTGGAAGGGCGCGAAGGTCGCGAAGGCGTGGCAGCCGATATCGGCCGCGACATGCACCGGCCCCGTTTCCTGCCGCAGCAGCTTCATCGCGCTGAACACCGGCCGTTCCGGGCAGCCGGTGCAGAAGGTGGGCGCGCGCGGCGGGATCACCGCGCCGACCGCGCGCTTCGCCGCTTCCGCCGCCGCCGGAGCCAGCGAGGGGATCGCCACGAAGCGCTGGCCGTATCGCTCGAAGAACTGCGCGAGCCCCGCCGCGATCACCGGCGGCGTGTACTCCCCCGCCAACGGAAGAAAGTCCTTGCCGTGCAGCGGGGTGTGGAGCTCGGCCTTGCGCAGGATCTGCGCGATGGCGTGCTCGATGTACTCCGGCGCGCCTTCCTCGATCACCAGCACGCCGCGCTTGCCCGCGCAGAATGTCACGAGTTGCTCCGGCACCAGCGGATATGTCACGTTCAGCACCAGTGTCGGGATGCGCAGGCGACCGAAGGCGTCGGAGAGGCCCATCGCCGCGAGTTCGGCGTTCAGCGCGTTGAACAGCCCGCCCTGCACGATGATCCCGAGCTCGCCATCCGGCGGGCCCAGCAGCTCGTTCAGCCCATGCTCGAGGATGTAGCGCCGTGCCGCCGGCAAGCGTCGGGAAACCTTGTCGGCCTCATGCGGGAAGGTGACCGGCGGATGCGCCAGCCGCCCGTAGTCGAAGCGCGCCGGCATCGCCGGGTCGCGGAAGCTGATCGGCGCGCGTCGGTTGTCCTTGGCCACGAAGCTGCCGAAGACATGGCAGGCGCGAATGCGCAGCTCCAGCATCGCCGGCGTGTTCGAGGCTTCCGACAGCGCGAAGCCCTGCTCCACCATGCGCACGATGGTCGGCAGGTCGGGCCGCGGATCGAGCAGGACCAGGGATGATTTCAGCGCGAAGGCGTGGCTGCGCTCCTGCGCGACGGAGGCGCCCTCGCCGTAATCCTCGCCCACCACGATCAGCGCGCCGCCGATCACGCCTGGGCTTGCCAGGTTGCTCAGCGCGTCGGCGGCGACATTGGTGCCGACGATCGCCTTCCAGGTGACGGCGCCGCGCATCGGATAGGCGACCGAGGCGCCGAGCATCGCCGCGGCCGCCGCCTCCCCCGTGCAGGTCTGCAGATGCACGCCAAGCTCCTGCAGCAGGTCTTCCGACTGCAGCAGCACATCCATCAGGTGGGACACCGGCGCGCCCTGGTAGCCGCCGACATAGGAGACGCCCGATTGCAGCAGCGCCTTGGTCACGGCCAGGATGCCCTCGCCGCGGAACGTCTCGCCCGCGCCGAGGCGCAGCGAGGCGATCTCCTCCCGGAACGAGACCTCCACCCGGTACCTCCCGGCCGGCATTGGACAAGCCGGCGCCGAATGCCTTAGTCCGCATATCGGACAAGGATAGGTGGGGTGTCAAACGGTCTGTCGGAGCCGGCGCATCCACAGCGGGAGGCGGTCGCGAGCGGCCCCCTGCCCTCGTATCTCGGCTACCTGCTCCGCCGCGCCCAGGGCCGCGTCTTCGCCGATTTCGCGGAAGCGCTGGACGGCGAGGTGAGCCCTGGCGAATTCGGGCTGCTGACCCTGGTTGCGGAAAATCCGGGAATCACGCAGGTGCGCCTGGCGGCCGCGCTCGGGCTCGACAAGTCCACGCTGAGCCCGGTGCTGGCGCGGCTCACCCGGCGCGGCCTGCTGCAGCGCGAGAGGCTGGCCAGCGACGGGCGGCTGCAGGCGCTGCGCCTGTCGCCGGGCGGGGCGGCGGACCTCGCCCGGATGCGGGCGCGCGTGGAGGCGCATGAAGCCCGCATCGGCGCGCTGTTCACGGGGGCGGAGCGCGCCGAGTTGATGCGTCTGCTGCGCCGGCTTGCGGGTTGAAGCGACCCGATCCGCGAAGCGGCGCCGACCCCGCGGATCTGGATCGACCTGTCCCGTGCTTGGCGCAACCAGCCGCGCGCCCGGTGCGAGGCCCGGCGCGTTGACGATGCGCCACGGGCCGCCTAACCCGGTCGGGAACGCCAGACCCGGGAGAGAAAGACGATGCGCTCGCATGAGGGCCAGTTCTCCGACAACCGCCCGATCCGCCGCTCGCCGCAGGAGAAGCGCAAGCTGGTCGCGGAACTGAAGGAGACGCTGGCGAACCTCAAGCCGAGCGCAGCGCCCTCGCTTCGCGCGACGCTCCAGGCCCGCATCCGCGAATTGGAGGCCGAGATCGCCACCGCGCCGCCGCCGCGGCGCGGACGGCGGCCGGGGGGGGATTACGGCGCGGGGCCCCGGGCGGGGGCGCGGGGGGGGGGGGGGGGGGGGGGGGGCCCCCCGCCCCCCCCCGCCC
>NZ_JBWXTD010000005.1:514916-518517 GCF_056682175.1 Falsiroseomonas sp. RANM36 | reverse complement strand
GGGGGCGGGGGGGGTTTTCGGGCGGGCCCGCGAGGGGGCCCGAGGGGCGGGATGCCGGGGACGGCCCCGCCGAGCGGCCGCGACGCCAGGGGCGCGCTGGCCGGCATGGGGTTGATGCTGGCCTGCTGCCTGCTCTTCGCGGCCATGGGCGCCTGCTTCCGCGCCGCCATGCTGGAAGGCCTGCCGGTGCCGGTGCTGCCCTTCGCGCGCGGCCTGTTCACCATGCTGGTGATCCTGCCCTGGATGCTGCGCAACGGCTTCGCCGACCTCGTGACACGGCGGCCGGGCGCGCATCTGTTCCGCATCGGCGCCGGGCTGACCGGCTTCTTCCTGCACATGCTCGCCATCCTGTGGCTGCCGCTGGCCGATGCGGTGGCGCTGATGCATGCCCGCCCGCTCTGGGCGCTGCCGCTCGCCTTCCTGATCCTCGGCGAGCGCATCGGCTGGGACCGCGCCATCGCGGCCGCCATCGGCTTCGCCGGCGTGCTGATCATCGCCGGGCCGCAAGGAGAACTCTCCGCCGGCACGCTCGCCGCGGTGGGCGGCGGCATCACCGGCGCGCTGGTGCTGATCGCCATCAAGCAGCTGTCCGCCACCGAGCCGCCTTCGCGCGTCGTCGCCTGGTACGCCATCGCCAGCGTCGTGGTCTGGGGGCCGATCTCGGCCTTCGTCTGGGTGACGCCCTCGGGCACGGCGCTCGCCTGGCTGCTCGCCGGCTCGGTGCTCGCCATCCTCGGCGATTTCTGCGCCTCCTGGGCGGCGCGGCGCGCGCCGGTCGGGCTGCTGGCGCCGGTCGAATACGCCCAGATCCCGGCCAGCGCCGCGCTCGGCGTGCTGATCTTCGCCGAGACCCCGGGCTGGAACCTGCTGTGGGGAACGCTGATCATGGTGGCGGCCACGCTGTATCTCGCACGGAGTGCCGGACGATGAGCGACGCGGCGATCTTCGCCCCCGGCTTCGCGACCACGCCCTGGTGGTGGGAGGACGCGCCGCCGCCGACGCCCGCCCCGCCGAACCTGCCCGACGCGGCCGAGGTCGCGATCATCGGCGGCGGCATCGCGGGACTGTCCTGCGCGCTGGAACTCGGCCGCGCCGGCGTGACGGCGCTGGTGATGGACCGGGAGGCGATCGGCTGGGGCGCCTCTTCCCGCAATGGCGGCGCGCTGTCCGGCGCGGGCAGTCTCGGCCGCGCCAAGTCGGACGTGGCGAAGGGCCTCGATCCGAAGCTGCTGGCCGCGATGGTGGAGGAAGCCGAAGCGAGCTTCGACGCGCTGGATGCGCTGATCGCGCGCGAGGGCATCGACTGCGCCTGGCGCCGCTGCGGCCGCTTCGTGGCCGCGCATACCGAGGCCGCGATGGCGACGCTGGCGAAGCGCGCCGCGCTGCTCAACGCCGCCGATCCCGGCGGGGCGGAGCTTCTGCCGCGCGAGAGGCTGGCGGAGGAACTCGGCACCGCGCGCTATCATGGCGGGCTGCGCATCGCGCGTGCCGGCGGGCTGCATCCGGCGCGCTACGTGCAGGGCCTCGCCACGGCGGCGAGGCGTGCGGGCGCCACGCTGGCGGGCGGCGTCGCGGTGCAGGGCATCGCGCGCGAGGGCGCGGGCTTCGTGCTCGCCACCTCCGCCGGCGCGGTGCGCGCGCGGCATGTGATGGTGGCGACCAACGGCTACACCGGCCGCGCCACGCCCTGGCACCGCCGCCGCGTGATCCCCGTGGCAAGCTACATGATCGCGACCGAGGAGCTGGGCGCGGACCGGGTGCGGGCGCTGCTGCCGCAGGCGCGCGTCTATGGCGACACGAAGAAGATCCTCTACTACTTCAGGCCTTCGCCCGATCTCGGGAGAATCCTGTTCGGCGGCCGCGCGACGCTGTCCGACACCGATCCGCGCATCGGCGCCCGCTGGCTGCACCGCCAGCTGCTGCACCTGTTCCCGCAGCTTGCGGGCACGCGCATCACCCATGGCTGGAAGGGCAACGTCGCCTTCGCCTTCGACATGCTGCCCCATGTCGGCGTGCAGGAGGGGGTGCATTTCGCGCTGGGCTGCAACGGCAGCGGCGTGACGACGATGACGCATCTCGGCACGGTCGCGGCGCGCATGATGCTCGGCGGGGACAACCGGATCAGCGCCTTCGCCCGCCTGCCGATGCCCACCATCCCCGGCTACACCGGCACGCCCTGGTTCATGCCGATCGTGACGGGCTGGTATCGCCTGAAGGACCGGCGCGAAGGCTGGGCGGTGTAGCGCTGCGGGGCGGGCGGGATTCGCCTTGGCCGGCTTGACCGCGGCGCCGAGATCATGCCTCAGGATATCGCGCACCGGCGGGCAAGGCCCCCCCGCTTCCCGCCGCCGGCATCGCTGCGCCGGCCGATCCGAACAGAAAGGGAGACATCATGACCTTCCGTCGCCGCACCCTGCTCGCCGCCGGCGCCGCCGCGCTGGCGCTGCCGCAGATCCGCACCGCCCAGGCGCAGACCGCGCTGCGCTTCAGCCTGGACTGGGCGCTGCAGGGCAACCACGGCATGTGGGCGCTGGCCGAGGATCGCGGCATCTACCGCAATCTCGGCCTCAGCGTCCGCATGGACCGCGGCTTCGGCTCGGGCGATGCGATCGTGAAGGTCGGCTCCGGTGCCTATGACATCGGCTTCGCGGATCTCTCCGGCGCGGTGAAGTTCAACGCGGAGAATCCGCAGAACCGCCTGGTGATGATCTACCCGGTGTTCGACCGCACCGCCGCGGCGCTGATGACGCTGAAGGGCCGCAACATCGAGAAGCCGCAGGACGTCGCCGGCCGCAGCCTCGGCGCGCCGGAAGGCGAGGGCAGCCGCATGCTCTTCCCCGCCTTCGCCCGCGTGGCGAACATCGACACCAGCCGCATCCGCTGGACCTCCATGGCGGCCAACCTGCGCGACACCATGCTGCGCACCGGCCAGGTGGACGCCGTGACGGGCTTTCTCTTCACCGTGCATTTCAACCTGGTCGGCCTCGGCATCGCGGAAGACCAGATCCTCGGCTGGCCCTATGCCGAGAACGGTCTCGACATCTACGGCTCCGGCGTCTTCGCCCGCGCCGACTGGCTGGAGCGCAACGGCGAGACCGCGACGCGCTTCGTCAAGGCCTCGATCGAGGGCCTCAAGCTGCTGCTCAACGACGTGCCCGGCGGCATGGCCGCGCTGAAGCGCCGCGAGCCGCTGTTCAACGAGGAGCTGGAGGCGCGGCGATTCGCGATGACCCGCGACCGCTCCATGCTCACGCCGAACAGCCGCGCCAACGGCCTCGGCTATCTCGACATGGCGCGCGCGCGCACGCTGGTGCAGGTGAACGCCGAGGCGCTGGGCGTGGCCAATCCGCCCACCGCCGAGAGCATGTTCACCGATCGCTACCTGCCGCCGAAGTCGGAGCGCATGATCTGATGAAGCTCCTCCTGACCGGCGCGCGGGTGCTGTCGCCCGACGCGCTCTCCGCGCCGTTCCAGGAGGTGCTGATCGAGGATGGCCGCATCGCGGCCATCCTGCCGCCCCGCCCCCCCCGGCCGGGCCCCGCGCCCCCAGACGCGCCCCACCCCCACGGGATCCCCGGCCGCGTCAACGGCCCCCCCCCAA
>NZ_JBWXTD010000005.1:509859-514906 GCF_056682175.1 Falsiroseomonas sp. RANM36 | reverse complement strand
GCCGGGGGTTCCCGGGGGGTGGGTGTGCGGGTGCGCCCCCCGCGGCCCCCCCCGGCCGCCCGGCACCGCCGGGCCGGACGCCGCGCCGCATGACGCGCGCAACCGCCTCGTGATCCCCGGCCTCGTCAACGGCCACACACATGGCCATGGCGGCCTGGCGAAGGGTAGCGGCGACAAGTGGGACCTCGCCCTGCTGCTGGCGCATGCACCCTGGGTCGGCGGCGGGCGCGGGCTGCGGGACAAGCATCTCTCCACCGCGCTGACCGCGGTGGAGATGCTGAAGAAGGGCTGCACCGCCGCCTTCGACATGCCGGCCGAGTTCCCCTGCCCCACCATGGAGGGGCTGGAGGCGATGGCCGACGCCTATGCCGCCGTCGGGCTGCGCGCCGTGCTCGCGCCGATGGTCGCCGACCTCACCTTCTTCCAGGCGACGCCCGGCCTCGTCGAGGCGCTGCCGGAGGAACACCGCGCCCGCGCCGCGGGCATGCGCATGGCGGCACCCGCCGACATCCTCGCGGCCATCGGCACCGCCGCGCAATCCTGGTCGCATGGTCGGCGCAACATCCGCCTCGGCTGCGCGCCGACGATCCCGCTGCACGGCACCGACGAATTCCTCAAGGGCTGCCGCGCGCTCTCGGCCGAATACGGGCTGCCGATGCAGACCCATGTCGCCGAATCGCGCTACCAGGCCGCGGCGGGCGAGGCGCGCTACAGCGGCGCGACGCTGCTCCAGCACATGGACCGGCTCGGCCTGGTCGGGCGCTGGTTCAGCGTGGCGCATGGCGTCTGGCTCACGCAGTCCGACCTCGAACTGCTCGCGAAGCGCGGCGCCAGCATGTCGCACAATCCGGGCGCCAACATGCGCCTCGCCTCCGGCATCGCGCCCGTGCGCGCGGCCATCCGCGCCGGCGTCACGGTTGGCATCGGCACCGACGGCTCCTCCTCCTCCGACAACCAGAACATGTTCGAGGCGATGCGCCTGACCGCCTTCGCCTCCCGCCTCTGGGAGGGTGCGGAGGATGACGACTGGCTCGGCACGGCCGAGACGGTGAGGCTCGCCACCATCGGCTCCTCGCACATCGTCGGCCATGACGAAGGCGGCGTGATCGCGGCAGGCAAGGCCGCCGACCTCGCGCTGCTCGACCTGCACCATGTGAACTGGGCGCCGTTCAACGACGCCGCGAACCAGCTGGTCTGGACCGAGGATGGCAGCGCGGTGACGGATGTGATGGTCGCCGGCCAGTGGAAGCTGCGCGACCGCAAGGTGCTCGGGCTCGACGAGGCGAAGCTGGCGGCCGAGGCGCAGGAAGCCGCCGACCGCCTGCGCGGCGCGAATGCCGAGGTGCGCGCCTGGTGCGAGGCGGTCGCGCCCCACATCGCCTGCCACTGCCGCGCGCTGGCCAGGGGCTGGACACGCTCGAAGCGGCTGCTGAAGGCCGAATAGCTCCCTCCCCTGCCCTTTCTCCCTTCCCCGCTCGCGGAGGAGGGTCGGGGTGGGGGCAGCGCAACCCCACCACCGTTGCCGGAACCCGCCGCCATGTCCGATCCCGCTCTCGCCGACCTGCTCATCACGGGCGGCACCGTCGTCAACGAGACCGCGCGATTCCCCGCCGATGTCGCGATCAAGGACGGCGTCATCGCCTTCGTCGGCCACCCGGCCTTCGCGCCCAAGGCGAAGGAAACCCTCGATGCACGCGGCAAGCTGGTGATCCCCGGCGCGATCGACGTGCACACGCATATCCGCGAGCCGGGCATGACCCACAAGGAGGACTGGACCACCGGCACGCGCGCCGCCGCGGCGGGCGGCGTCACCACCGTCTTCGATATGCCGAACACCGAGCCCGCCATCGCGACGGAAGAGGCGCTCGCCGCGAAGCGCGAGGCCGCCGAACGGCAGGCGCATGTGAATTTCGGCCTCTACGGCATCCTCGACGAACGCTCGCTCGATCACCTGCCGGCGCTGGCGAAGGCCGGCGTGATCGGCTTCAAGCTGTTCTACGGCAACACCACCGGCAACAACCCCGCGCCGAATGACGGCGCCGTGCTGGAAGGCTTCGAGATCCTGGCCGAACTCGGCCTGCGCTGCTCCATCCATGCCGAGAACTCGCCCATGCTGTTCTGGCGCGAGAACCGCATGAAGGCCGCCGGGCGCGACGACGCCTTCGCGCATCTCTCGGCGCGGGCGGACATCGTGGCGCTGGAATCGCTCAACCGCTCCATCGTGCTGAGCGAGTGGACCGGCGCGCGCATCCACATCGTGCACGAGAGCTGCATGCGCTCGATCCCGATCATCCGCGACGCCAAGGCGCGCGGCGTGCCGATGACGGTCGAGACCTGTCCTCAGTACGTCCTCATCGCCGCCGAGGATCTGCGCGGCGACGCTGGCCGCATCGCCAGGCTGAATCCTCCCATTCGCGAGGGCCGGCAGCGCGAACCCATTCTGCAGGCGCTGCTCGACGGCACGATCGACATCCTCGGCACCGACCACGCCCCGCACGCCGAGGAGGAGAAGCAGCGCCCCTCCTTCTGGGACAATGCCTGCGGCTTCCCCGGCGTCGAGACCTCGATGCGGCTGATGCTGACGCTGGTCCACGAAGGCCGCATGACGATGGAGCAGTATGTGCGGATGGCGAGCGCCGCACCCGCCCGCGCCTTCGGCCTCTGGCCGCGCAAGGGCGTGATCCAGCCCGGCGCGGATGGCGACATCGCCGTGGTGGATGCCGGCGCGCGCGGCGTGATCCGCGGCGCCGAGCTGCGCAGCATCCGCAGCCGGTTCACGCCCTTCGAGGGCATGGAGACGGTCGGCCGCGCGGTCGCCACCATCGTGCGCGGCCGCGTCGTGATGCAGGACGGCAAGGTGCTCGACGCGCCTGGCTGGGGCCGGATGGAGCGGCCCGCGATGCCGAAGCCCGAGCCGCGCAACCTCGCCACCACGACAAAGGCCATCCTGCGCCCCGACGCGCGGCCCTGGTAGGCGCGGGCCAGCCGGCGCACGGGACATTCGCGAAGCATTCACACCCACGTGGCAGGAAGGTGACATGGTCCCTTCCCCCGCCGAGCCCCCAGGGGCGAAAGACAGCCTGACCGGCCTGCTGCAACGGGATGCGCTGCTCGCGGCCCTGCAGCAGGCCGCCGCGCCGGAGCATGGCCGCGGGCAGCCCTTCGCGCTGCTCGCCCTCGACCTCGACCGCTTCAAGACAGTCAACGACACGCTGGGCCACGCCGTGGGCGATGCGCTGCTGCGTGCCGTGGGCCGGCGGATCCGAACCGCGGTCCGCGGCGGCGACCTTGCCGGGCGGATCGGCGGCGACGAGTTCGCCATCCTCATGGCGCATCCCGCCGGGGAGGTCGCGGCGCAGGCGCTCGCCGCGCGCCTGGTGGAGCTGATCGGCAGGCCCTTCCTGCTGGACGGCCACAGCGTGGTGATCGGCGCCAGTGTCGGGATCGCGCTGTTCCCCGTCGATGCGGCCGAGCCCGAGCCGCTGCTGCGCTGCGCCGATCTCGCGCTGTACCAGGCGAAGGCGGAGGGGCGCGGCGACCAGCGGCGCTTCAAGCCGGCGCTGCGGGCGCGCGCCGAGGAACGCCGGCGCATGGAGACCGACCTGCGCGCGGCGATCGCGCTCGGCCAGTTCGAGCTGCACTACCAGCCCCATGTCGAGCTCGGCTCCGGCCGCCTCTGCGGCTTCGAGGCGCTGCTGCGCTGGCGCCATCCGGAGCGGGGCCTGGTGGCGCCCGGCGAATTCGTGCCGCTGGCGGAGGAAACGGGGCTGATCCTGCCGATCGGCGAATGGGTCCTGCGCACCGCCTGCCGCGAGGCCGCGAGCTGGAGCGATTCCACGCTGGTCGTCGCGGTGAACGTGGCGGCCGCACAGCTCGCGCGGCGCGAACTCGCGGCGCAGGTGAAGGCGAGCCTGGCGGCCACCGGCCTCGCGCCATGGCGGCTCGAGCTCGAAGTCACCGAGACAGCCCTGCTGCACGACGTCTCCACGGCACGCGCAACCTGCCACGAGTTGCGGGGAATCGGCGTCCGCATCTCGCTCGACGATTTCGGCACGGGCTATTCCTCGCTGTCTCGGCTGCGCAGCTTCCCGCTTGACCGGGTCAAGATCGACCGCAGCTTCGTCACGGAGATCGCCACCGAGCCGGAAAGCGCCGCGATCGTGCGCGCCGTCGCCGCACTCGGCCATTCGCTCGGCCTGCGCACCACCGCCGAAGGCGTGGAGACGCCGGGACAACTCGCGGAACTCCAGCAGAATGGCTGCACGGAGGCGCAGGGCTACCTGTTCAGCCAGCCGGTCCCCGCCGCCCGGGTGGAAGCGCTCATCCGCCGCAGCACGGCCGAACGGCCTGCCGCGGACAATGGGAAGGCGATCGCCGCATGAACGGGGCAGCAGCACTGCGGCGCGTGATCTATGTCAGCCACACCGTCACGGCGCCGGAGGAGCCGATCGGGCCGGTGCTGGCCTCGATCCTGGCCGCCGCGCGCCGCAACAACCCGCGGATCGGCGTCACCGGCGCGCTGCTCTACACCGCGCGCCGCTTCGCCCAGGTGCTCGAAGGCCCGCCGGAGGCCGTGGAAGCGATCTTCGAGACCATCCAGTGCGACCTGCGGCACGACCACGTCACGGTGCTGGAGGTCAACAACCCGACGGAGCGCGCCTTCGCCGACTGGAGCATGGCCTTTGTGGAGGGCAGCCTCGCCCCGGAGGACATGCAGGGCGAGGCAGCGGCGCCACGCCTGCTCGCCACGCTGCGCGCCGCCATCCGCAACACGGAAGCGGCGACCGCCTGACGGCCAAGGCGCCCACGCCCCCCCCCCCCCGGGGGGGGGGGGCCGGCGGGGGGGGGGGGGGCCCCCGCGCCGCTGCTGCGCGCCGTCACCGCCCGCCGGACCAGCCGCCAGATCTATGCCCCTGACCCGGTGCCCGAGCCGCTGCGCCGGGCGGCGGTCGCCGCCCCCCCGCGGGGCGGCGATGGCCGGCAGCGTTGGGTGGGGGCCGCGCCGGCGCCCCCCGCCCAGGCGCGGCAGATCCCCCAGGGCCGCCCC
>NZ_JBWXTD010000005.1:507113-509759 GCF_056682175.1 Falsiroseomonas sp. RANM36 | reverse complement strand
GCGTGCGCGCCACGCGGCGCGCGGCCTTCGCCAACCGGCCCGCGGCGACCGCCTGCCGGCCACGGCGCCCTCTCCCGCGCCCGCGGGGGTGTGGGTGCCAGGCGCTGCTACTTCTGGAGCGCCCCGCCGGCGGAGCCGGCAAACACAAGGCAGCAGGCGCTGCTATTTCTGCAGCGCCTGCACGATCTCCTGCGTCACCTTCTTGGCGTCGCCGAACAGCATCATGGTGTTCGGCCGGAAGAACAGCTCGTTCTCCACGCCGGCATAGCCGCTCGACATGCCGCGCTTGACGAAGAACACGGTCTTCGCCTTCTCCACATCGAGGATCGGCATGCCGTAGATGGCCGAGGACTTGTCGGTCTTCGCCGCCGGGTTGGTCACGTCGTTCGCGCCGATCACATAGGCCACGTCGGCATCGGCGAACTCGGCGTTGATTTCCTCGAGCTCGTGCACCTCGTCATAGGGCACGTTCGCCTCGGCCAGCAGCACGTTCATGTGGCCGGGCATGCGGCCCGCGACCGGATGGATCGCGTAGGAGATCTCCGCCCCTTCCTTCTTCAGAAGGTCCGCCATCTCCCGCACCACCTGCTGCGCCTGCGCCACCGCCATGCCGTAGCCCGGCACCACGATGATCTTCTGGGCGTTCTTCATGATGTAGGCGGCGTCCTCGGGGCTGCCGGCCTTCACCGGCGCCCGGTCGCCTGCGCCAGCTCCCGCCGCCGCCGTGCCGCCATCCGAGCCGAAGCCGCCCAGCAGCACGTTGATGATCGAGCGGTTCATCCCCTTGCACATGATGTAGGAGAGGATGGCGCCCGAGGCGCCCACCAGCGCGCCGGTCACGATCAGCAGCAGGTTGCCGATGGTGAAGCCGATGCCCGCCGCCGCCCAGCCGGAGTAGCTGTTCAGCATGGAGACGACCACCGGCATGTCCGCGCCGCCGATCGGGATGATCAGCAGGAAGCCCAGCGCGAAGGCCAGGATCGCGATCAGCCAGAACAGGACGGGCGAGCCGGTGGCGACGAAGGCGATCACCAGCACCAGCAGCAGCGCGCCGAGCCCGGCGTTCAGCATGTGCTGGCCCTTGAAGATGATCGGCGCGCCGGACATGCGCCCGGCCAGCTTCAGGAACGCGATCACCGAGCCGGAGAAGGTGATGGCGCCGATCGCGAGGCCGAGCGACATCTCGAGCAGCGAGGCGCCCTTGATGTTGCCGGGCACGCCGATGCCGAAGCTCTGCGGGCTGTAGAGCGCCGCCGCCGCCACGAACACCGCCGCCATGCCGACCAGGCTGTGGAAAGCCGCGACGAGCTGCGGCAGCGCCGTCATCTCGATGCGCTGGGCGACGATGGCGCCGATGGTGCCGCCGATCGCCAGGCCGGCGATGATCAGCACGATGCCGCCGATGCCCATGCCCGGCTGCAGCAGCGTCGCCAGGATGGCGATCGCCATCCCGACCATGCCGAACATGTTGCCCTGGCGGCTGGTCTCCGGGTGGGACAGCCCGCGCAGCGCCAGGATGAAGAGGACCGACGCGACCAGGTAGGCGAGCGTCGAAAGCGTGGCCGCCATCGCTCAGCCCCCCTTCTTCTTGAACATGGAGAGCATGCGGCGCGTCACCAGGAAGCCGCCGAAGATGTTCACCGAGGCGAGCGTCACGGCCAGGAAGCCGAAGATCTTGGCGGCGACCGAATCCGCCAGCCCCGTCGCCAGGATCGCGCCGACCACGATCACCGAGGAGATGGCGTTGGTCACGCCCATCAGCGGCGAATGCAGCGCCGGCGTGACCGACCACACCACGTAGTAGCCGACGAAGCAGGCGAGCAGGAAGATCGTCAGCAGGAACAGGAAGGGGTTGGCGGCCTGGGCGACGGGCGCGACGGCCTCGGCCATCTGCCGCGCCTGCTCGGCGAGCATGGCGGCGCGGTCGGCGATGGACGCCGCCTCGTTGGCGATCTGCTGGGGGGTGCTCATGCGGGCATGTTCCTCAGGCGGAAGCCAGCGAGGGGTGGACCACGGCGCCGGCGCGGGTGAGCGCGACGCCCTTCACGATCTCGTCGTCTTCCTTCAACGCGGGTTTCTTGCCGTCCTTGTCCCAGAAGGTGGTCAGGAAGGTCAGCAGGTTGCGCGCATAGAGCGCGGAAGAGGCGCCGGCGATGCGGCCGGGCCAGTTCGACCAGCCGAGGATCTTCACGCCGTTCTCCGTCGTCACCGCCTCGCCCGGCCTGGTCAGCGCCACGTTGCCGCCGGCGTCGGAGGCGATGTCCACGATCACGCTGCCGGGCTTCATGGACTTCACCATCGCTTCCGTGACCAGGGTCGGCGCCTTGCGGCCCTGCACCAGCGCGGTGGTCACCACGATGTCCTGCTTGGCGATGTGGCCGGCCACCACCTCGGCCTGCTTGGCGTAGAACTCGGCCGAGAGCTGCTTGGCGTAGCCGCCGGCGGTCTGGGCGGCCTTGCTCTCCTCGTCCTCGTAGCCGACGAAGCTGGCGCCGAGGGACTTGATCTCCTCCTTCGCCGCTGGCCGGACATCGGTGGCGGAGACGCGGCCGCCCAGGCGCCGCGCGGGGGGGGGGGGCCGGCGGCCGCCCCCCCCCCCCCCCCGCAGGAATAGATATGGGGCGGGGGGGGGGGCGGCGGGGGGCG
>NZ_JBWXTD010000005.1:497254-507013 GCF_056682175.1 Falsiroseomonas sp. RANM36 | reverse complement strand
GTGCTCCCGTCCGACGCGGGGGCCGTGGGATTTGATCCCCTCCTGCGCGGCGGGCGGGACTGGGGGGGGGGCGCCGCGGCCGCCCCGGCGCCGCGCGGTCGCGATCGCCTGCAGGCCGGCCACGCCCGCGCCCATGATGAAGACATTGGCGGCCGGGATGGTGCCGGCGGCGGTCATCAGCATCGGGAACCCGCGGTCGAAGGCCTCGGCCGCCTCGATCACCGCACGGTAGCCCGCCAGGTTCGCCTGGGAGGACAGCACGTCCATGGACTGCGCCCGGGTGATGCGCGGCAGCAGCTCCATCGCGCAGGCGTCGATCCCGGCTTCCGCATAGGCCTTCGCGGCGGCGGCATCGGCCTGCAGGGTGCCGATCAGCAGCGCGCCGCGCGGGATCTTCGCCAGCTCCGCGGCCTCCGGCGCACGAACCGCCAGAACGATGCCCGCCCCGGCCAGCGCCGCGCCAGGATCGACCGCCATCTCGGCGCCCGCCTCGGCATAGGCCGAATCCGGGATACCGGAGGCCGCGCCGGCGCCGGCCTCCACCGCGACGGTGCAGCCCAGGCCGATGAGCTTCTTCACCGTCTCCGGTGTCGCGGCCACCCGCGTCTCCGCCGCGCGCCGTTCGCGCAGGACCGCTACCCGCATTCCGATTGACCCCCCGGTTGAGGCTGAAGCCGGCGCGATATGACGCCTGGGGGCCGGTCTGGCAAGGCAAGGGATGGCGGAGGGCGTGGCGGCGCGCCATGTTCTTGCCGCGCGAAGGAGGCTGGCGATGCTGTTCAGGGACCTGCCGGACGGATCCTTTCTCGCCGTGAGCCAGCCCATGCACGCGCTGGTTTCCGGCCAGATGGCGCGCGCCTGGGGTGCGCCCGGCTTCGCCCGGCCAGAGCCCTTCGAGGAGATCGCGACGGCCTGCGCCCAGCACGACGTCGCCTGGATGGACTGGGAAACTTCCCCGAGTCTCGACCCCGCCACGGGTCGCCCGCATGCCTTCCGCCAGGTCGGCGCGCGCGATCACGCGCCGATGTGGGCCGCCGGCGTCCAGCGCGCCATCGCGAGCTGGGGCCCCTGGGTCGGCCTGCTGGTGAGCCGCCACGGCACGCGGATCTACGCCGCCTACAGCGACCGCCACCGGGTCAGCCCCGAGGATGCGGCGGCCGCCGAGACCTATCAGCGCGAACAGGGCGCGCTGCGGGCGCAGCTGCTCGCCCGGCTCGGCGCCACCGAGGCCGAGCTGGAACTGGCCGCCGCCCTGGTGGCGGTGACGGACGCGCTGAGCCTTGCCGCCTGCGGTGGCATCGCGACGCTCGGCTGGTCGGGCATGGCGCCGCTGGCCGGCGGCGGCGAGGTGCCGCTGAGGCTGGAGGAAGGCGACGGCGTGATGACCGTCTCGCCCTGGCCCTTCGCAGCGGCGGAGGTGCCGCTGACCTGGACCGCGCGCCGCTTCGCACCCGGCACGCGCTGGACCGACGAGACCGCGATGCGCCGCGACTACGCCGCCGCGCCGGTGCAGCGCATCACGGCGCGGCTGGTGCCCGGTTAGGCCGCTTTGGGCGGGGTCCGAGGAAAGCAGGGCGCCAGCGGCCGGAACAGGCTCAGCCGCCGGAGCCCACAGGCACCCCCGCCGCCTCCAGCGCCGCCCTCTGGCGCGCGGCGATGTCGGCTTCCCGAAAATCGTGCACCAGTTCCATGAACATCCGGTGCCAGTTGGCCTCCGCGCGCAGGCGGTAGAACACGCTGCCGAGCCCGATCGCGGCGCGGTCCATCAGCGGGAACTCGCGCGGGATCTTCACGCCGCCCGTCCGCTTCAGCCCCTCATGCACCTGCATCGCGATGCGCCGGCCGTATTGCGGGTCGTCCAGCGGCGTGATGGTGCGCACCTCGTCCCTCACCAGCGGCTCGTAGAGGAACTTCGCCCAGACGTTCAGCACCTCCATCGTGTCCTTGCTGAGGTTCTTGAACCCCCAGATCCGATACGCCTCGGCCGCCTTCTCGATGTCGTGGTCGCGCACGGCCTCGTAGAGCATGATCACGCCGGTGACGAAGCTCGCGGGAAAGACGCGGATCACGCCGAAGTCGAACAGGTTGACGCCGAAGCGCACATCCGGGTCGGCATCCTCCCGCACCTGGTAGTTGCCGAGATGCGGATCGCCGTGGATCACGCCGTAGCGGTAGAAGGGCACGTACCAGGCGCGGAACAGCGCCTTCGCGTAGGCCACGCGCTCCTCCGCGGGCGGATCCTCCTCGAGACGGCGCAGGATCGGGCGGCCCTGCAGCCAGGTCATCGTCAGCAGGCGCTTCGTGGTGTACTCCGGCACCGGCTCCGGCACGGCGACGCCCGGGATGTCCTTCAGCATCAGCCCGTAGAGCCGCATATGCGCGGCCTCGCGGATATAGTCCAATTCCTCGCGCAGGCGCGTCGCCAGCTCCGCATAGGCCTCCTCGTTGTCGAGGGTGTTGTCCATGCGGCGATAGAGCGACAGCGCGATCTTCAGCTGCCGCAGATCGGCCTCCACCACGCTCGGCATGTCGGGATACTGCAGCTTGCAGGCCACCTCGCGCCCGTCCGGCAGCGTCGCGCGATGCACCTGGCCGAGGCTCGCGGCGGCCGCCGCCTCCTGTCCGAAGGCCTTGAACTTCGACTGCCAGGCCGGGCCGAGCTCGGTCTGCATCCGGCGGCGCACGAAGTTCCACCCCATCGGCGGCGCATTGGACTGCAGCGTCGCCAGTTCCTGCGCATATTCCTCCGGCAGCGCCTCGGGCACCGTCGCCAGGAACTGCGCCACCTTCATCAGCGGGCCTTTCAGCCCGCCGAGCACCTGCTTCAGGCTCTCGGCATGCGCGTTCTTGTCGGCCTTGATGCCGAGGAAGCGCTCGCCCGCCACGCGCGCCGCGACGCCGGTCACGGCGCCCGAGGTGCGGACCATGCGCCGCACCTCGCCGAACAGGGTGGATTCCTTGCGCTCGCTCATGCCTTGGCGCCAGGCGCCGCGCCCTCCAGCTCGTCGATGAAGCCGCTGATCACGTCGAGCCCCTTGCGCCAGAAGGCCGGATCCGACGCATCGAGGCCGAAGGGCGCCAGCAGCTCCTTGTGCCGCTTGGTCCCGCCGGCGCGCAGCATGTCGAGATACTTCTGCTGGAAGCCCGGATGCCCCTCCCGGAACACGCCGTACAGCGCGTTCACCAGGCAGTCCCCGAAGGCATAGGCATAGACGTAGAAGGGCGTGTGAACGAAGTGCGGGATATAGGCCCAATAGACGTTGTAGTCCGGCGTGAAGTCGAAGGCCGGGCCCAGGCTCTCGGTCTGCACCTGCATCCACAGCTCGCCGATGCGCTCCTGCGCGATCTCGCCCTTCTTGCGCTCGTCATGCAGCAGGGTCTCGAAGCGGTAGAAGGCGATCTGGCGCACCACCGTGTTCAGCATGTCCTCCACCTTGGAGGCCAGCAGCGCGCGGCGGCGCTTCGGGTCCGTCTCCGCATCCAGCAGGTTGCGGAAGGTCAGCATCTCGCCGAAGACGCTCGCGGTCTCGGCCAGGGTCAGCGGCGTCGAGGACAGCAGGTAGCCCTGCTGCCCGGCCAGGATCTGGTGCACGCCGTGGCCGAGCTCATGCGCCAGCGTCATCACGTCGCGCGTCTTGCCGTGGTAGTTCACCAGCAGATAGGGATGCACGGAGGGCACGGTCGGATGCGCGAAGGCGCCCGAGGCCTTGCCCGGCCGCAGCGCCGCATCCACCCAGGGGCGGTCGAAGAAGCGCCGGCCGATGGCGCCGAGCTCCGGGCTGAAGGCGCTGTAGCTGTCCAGCACGCGCTTCGTCGCCTCGGGCCAGGCAATCGTCGCATCATCCTGGTCGGGCAGCGGCGCGTTGCGGTCCCAGTGCTTCAGCTTCTCGAGGCCCAGCCACTTCGCCTTCATCGCGTAGTAGCGGTGCGACAGCCGCGGATAGCTCTCCCGCACCGCCGCCACCAGCGCGTCCACCACCTCGTCCTCGACCATGTTGGCGCGGTTGCGCGCGCTGGTCGGGCGGGGATAGTGGCGCCACCCGTCGATGATCTCCTTGTCCTTGGCCAGCACATTGGTGATCAGCCCGAACAGCCGCACCTTCTCCGCGAAGGCCTCGGAGACGCCCTTCGCCGCCGCGGCCCGCACCTCCCGGTCGCGGTCCGACAGCTTGTTCAGGGCCGAGGAGACCGTCAGGTCCTCGCCCGCCACGGTCACCCGCATGCCCGCGATGGTCTCGTCGAACAACCGGTTCCAGGCGGAGCGGCCGGTCACCTCCTTCTCGTGCAGCAGCTTCTCGAGCTCGTCCGAAAGCTGGTGCGGGCGGAAGACGCGCAGGTCGCGCAGCCAGGGCCGCCAATGGCGGAGCGCGGCGGAGGCGCCGAGCTTCGCCTCCAGCGCCGCCTCCTCCACCCGGTTCAGCTCCAGCGTCAGGAACAGCAGGTGGGAGGAGATCGCCGTCACCCGCTCCTGCATGGTCTGGTAGAAGCGGCCATTCGCCGCATCCTGCGCATCGGCCGAGAAGACGAGCTGGGCGTAGGACATCGCCCGCCCCAGCCGCTCCTCGATTTTTTCGTAGGTGGCGATGGCCTCCGCCAGGGCGTCGCCGGACAGCGCGGCGACCTTGCCGGCATGGGCGGCCTGGAAGGCCTTGGCCTCCGCCTCGGCCGCATCGAGGTCGGCGGCAAGGCGCGGATCCTGCGGCCCGGCATAGAGGTCCGTCAGGTCCCAGGATGGCAAGGCCTCGGCCGTCGCGGAGCCGCCCGCCCGGGCGGTGTCGCGGGCGGGGAACAGGCGGGAATCTTCGGGAATCGTCACGGCGTCTCTTGTGTCCGGAGGCTTCTCACCCTGGATATAGACCGCCGGCCCCGCGCGAAAAGCCGTCGGGCCGCGGCAACGGGCTGATCGGGGGGATTCGTCGGGGAATGGAGCCGGGCAAGCGCATCCATTGGAACAGCCTGCCGCAGATGATGCTGGAGCTGGCCGCGCGCCGGCAGGACCGGCCGATGATGCGGCACTGGAAGGACAAGGCCTGGCACCGGGTGAGCTGGGCGGAGTTCGCCCATCGCGTCGCCGCCGTCGCCGCCGGGCTGCGCGCCCGCGGCGTCGCCGCCGGGGACCGCGTGCTGCTGGTCAGCGAGAACCGGCCGGAATTCGTGATCGCCGACACCGCCATCATGGCCGTGGGCGCGGTGACGGTGCCGACCTACACCACGAACACCGCCGCCGACCACGCCCATATCCTGCGCGATTCCGGGGCGCGCGCGGCCATCGTCTCCGGCGCGGCGCTGACCCGGCGGGTGGCCGAGGCCGCCGCGACGACGGGCGGCCTCGACCTGCTGGTCGCGATGGAGGAGGCGGCGCTTCCCGCCGGCCCCGCGCCGATGCCCTGGGCCGAGCTGGAAGCCGCGCCGAGCGATCTCGGCATGCTGCGCGCCGAGGCGGAGCAGATCCCGCCCGGTCGCCTGGCCTGCCTGATCTACACTTCCGGCACCGGCGGCGCGCCCAAGGGGGTGATGCTGCCCCACCGCGCGATGCTCTCGAACCGCGACGGCGTGGCACGGCTGGCCGACCGGCTGCACCTGGAAGGCGAGTGCTACCTCTCCTTCCTGCCGCTGTCGCACAGCTACGAGCACACCGTGGGCGGCTTCCTGCTGCCCTCGCTGGGCGTCGAGGTGGTCTATTCCCGCGGCGCCGACCGGCTCGCCCACGAATTCCAGGAGATCCGGCCCGCCATCGTCACCGCCGTGCCCCGCCTGTTCGAGGTGCTGCGCGCCCGCATCCTCGCCGGCGTGGAGAAGGAGGGCGGCTTCAAGGAGAAGCTGTTCCACCGCGCCGTGGATCTCGGGCTGCGCAGGATGGACGGCCCGCCGCTCGGCCTGTTCGACCGGTTGCAGGACGCGCTGCTGGACAGGCTGGTGCGCGCCAAGGTGCGGGACCGTTTCGGCGGCCGGATGCTCGCGCTGGTCTCGGGCGGCGCCAGGCTCGATCCCGACCTCTCGGGCTTCTTCCTCGCCCTCGGCCTGCCGGTGATCCAGGGCTATGGCCAGACCGAGGCCGGCCCCGTGATCAGCGTGAACCTGCCCTGGGACAACGACCGCAGCACCGTCGGCCCGCCGCTGCCCGGCGTGGAGGCGCGCATCGCCGAGGATGGCGAGCTCTGCGTGCGGGGCGAGCTGGTGATGGACGGCTACTGGAACCAGCCCGAAGCGACCGCCAAGGCGATCCAGGACGGGTGGCTCCACACCGGCGACGTGGCCGAGATGACGGAGGGGCGCATCCGCATCACCGACCGCAAGCGCGACTTCATCAAGACGCTCGGCGGCGACATGGTGAGCCCCGCCAAGCTCGAGGGCCTGCTGATGGCCGAGCCGGAGATCGCCCAGGCGGTCGTCGCCGGCGAGGGCCAGCCGGCGATCGTCGCCCTGCTCGTGCCGGCGGACGGCATGGCGGAGAAGGTGCATGCCGCGGTGGCGCGGGTGAACGCGAAGCTCTCCTCCATCGAGCGCATCCGCAAGACCGCGACCGTGCCGGCCTTCACCGTGGAGAACGGCATGCTGACGCCGACCATGAAGGTGAAGCGCCGCGTCGTGCTGGAGACGCATGCGGCGGAGGTGGAGGCGCTGCACGGGCGCAGCTGAGCGCCCGCGCCGCCCTCATGCGCGGAAGCCGATATGGGCGACGAAGGCGCGCAGCACGCTGCGCCAGAGCGTGAAGGCATAGAGGAAGTTCTGCTCGCTCACGCCGCCTTCCAGCGTCATGAAATAGGTCAGGCGCGGCAGGCCGGTCGTCGTCAGCGATGCCTCGCCGAGCGTCCGCTCCTGGTTGAAGCGGTTGATCGCCTCCAGCGTCGGCGGCTTGCCCATGCGGAACGACACGGAATACTGGATCGAGCGGCAATTCGCGTTGTCGCGGCAGCCATAGAACTGGATCACGAAGCCGACGCCCTCCGCGGCCGATCGGATCATCGGATCGCCGCGCCCGTCGCGCGCCACATCCGCCTGGAAGCCGCGCGACTGCATGAGCTGCGCGATTCGTTCGGGGTCGGAGGCGTCGAGCAGTGCGGCGTTCTGCGCCCGCGCCTCGCCGGCGCTGAGCGCCACCGCGAGGAAAGCCGCCGCCAGTCTCGCGCGCTGCCGCGCGACCAAGGGAGCGAGCCCGATGGTCATGCCTGTTCCTCCCTGTTGAAGGCGCCCTCCCGCGCCACGTCCTGCCGATGCGTTCGCATGGAGATCATCGCCCGCGAGCCGCGTGCGGTTCAAGCGCCGAGCCGCAGCGAGACCACACGCAGAGTTGTTCGGCACGCGGCGCCACAGTGGTGGCGCGACGCGCGGCGACGCTCAGCCGACGGGATGAAGAGGCCTGCCCGTGCCGGCGAAGGCGGCGATGTTGGCCATCGTCGTCTCCGCGATGGCGTGCATCGCCTCCTCGGTGAAGAAGGCCTGGTGGCCGGTGATCAGAACGTTCGGGAAGGTGAGCAGCCGCGCGAAGACGTCGTCCTCGATCACCGTGCCCGAAAGATCCTCGAAGAAGAGCTTCTCCTCCTCCTCGTACACATCCAGCGCAAGATGCCCGAGGCGGCCCGATTTCAGCGCGCCGATCACCGCGCCGGTGTCGAGGATCGCGCCGCGGCTGGTGTTCACGAGCATCGCGCCGGGCTTCATCAGCGCGAGGCTCCGCGCATCGATCAGATGGCGCGTCGCCGGCATCAGCGGGCAGTGGAGACTGACGATGTCGGCCTCGCGCAGCAGATCCTCCAGCGCCACGTAGCGCAGGCCGAGCGCCAGGCATTCGGCATTCTCCTGCGGGTCATGGCCCAGCAGCCGGCAGCCGAAGCCGGCCATGATCCGCGCGAAAGCGGTGCCGATCTGCCCCGTGCCGACGATCCCCACCGTGCGGCCATGCAGGTTGAAGCCCAGCAGCCCGTCCAGCGCGAAATTGCCCTCGCGCAAGCGGTTCCAGGCGCGGTGGATGTTGCGGTTGAGCGCCAGGATCATCGCCACCGCATGCTCGGCGACCGCTTCCGGCGAATAGGCCGGCACCCGCCCCACCGCGATGCCGAGCCGCTTCGCCGCGGCGAGGTCCACATGGTTGAAGCCGGCCGAGCGCAGCGCCAGCAGCCGCACGCCGCCGGCGGCCAGCACCTGCAGCGCGGCGGCATCGGCGCGGTCGTTCACGAAGAGGCAGGCGGCCTCGCAACCCTCCGCGAGTCGCGCCGTCGCGGCATCCAGCCGCGCCTCGATCCAGACGAAGGCGTGGCCCTCGGCATTCGCCGCCTCAAGGAAGCGCCGGTCATAGGGCTTGGTGGAGAAGACGGCGACGCGCATGCCCTCGCCCCCTTTCCGCTACAGGTCGCGCTGCCCCGGCAGGTAGGCGCCGCGATCGGTCGGGCGCAAGGCGGAGAACAAAGCCGTGACCTGGGTGTAGTCGCGATAGCCGCAGCGCGCGACGGTGCCGGCCGCCACCATGTCGAAGCGGCCCTCCTTCAGCGCGGCATCGGCGATGTGGATGCCGACCACCTGGCCGATCACGAAGACGCCGCCCGTCTCGCGCCCCTCGAGGTCGCGCAGCGCGCCATGCTGCAGCACGCGGCATTCCAGCGAGGCCGGGCTCGCCGCCACGCGCGGCGCCTTCACCAGCCGGGATGGCGCCGTCTCCAGCCCCGCGAAGTCGAACTCGCTGTGCCCCGCCTCCAGCGCCTCGGAGGAGGCGTTCATCGCATCGAACAGGTCGCGCGTGACGAGGTTGAACACGAACTCGCCGGTCGCGATGGCGTTCGCCGCCGAATGCTTCAGCCCGTCGCTGCCGAACATCACGATCGGCGGCGCGGTCTGGATCATGTTGAAGAAGCTGTAGGGCGCGAGATTCGGCCGCCCCTCCCCGTCCAGCGTGGACAGCCAGCCGATCGGCCGCGGCGCGACGATCGCCTTCAGCGGGTCATGCGGCAGGCCCGCGGCGCGGTGCCCTCCGGCCTCGTAGAACATCATGCCTCTCCCGGTCTTCGCCGCTACCAGCCCTCGGTGCCGGGCGCGCCCTTGAACGGCCCCTCGACATCGGCCGTGATCCAGCCGCCATAAAAGCGGCCGGGCTGCGTCACCACTCTTTCGTCGTCCACGAAGCACGCATCCACCTTGCCGGCATAGAGCGCGACATGCCCCGCGATCGGCGCGAAGGCCGGCGTCGGCGCCGGATAGGACCAGGCCGCGCGCGCGGCGGTCACGCCGCCACCGATCAGGTCAAGATACTCCGCCTCGCCCTTCCATTCGCAGACGCTCTGCCCGGGCGCATCGCGCAGCGCGCCCGGCACGAAGGCGTCGCGCGGGATGTACCAGCTCGGCGGGTGGAAGGTCTCGAGCACCCGCCAGCAATCCGTGCTGTCCACGATCGTCGCGCCGCCGAGCACCACGCGCACGCGCCGCGTGCTGCGCTCCAGCCGCGGCGGGCGCGGATACCCGGCGACACGCTCGCGCGCCATCACATCCCGAGCGCGCGGCGGTAGAGATCCAGCAGCGTCTCCTGCTCCTCCACCTCGGCCGGCTCCTTCTTGCGCAGCGAGATGATCTGGCGGATCACCTTCACGTCGAAGCCGGCGGATTTCGCCTCGGCATAGATGTCCTTGATGTCGCCGGCGAGCGCCTTGCGCTCCTCCTCCAGCCGCTCGATCCGCTCCACGATGGAGCGCAGGCGAGGGGCGGGGGGGGCCCCCGCGGAGGGGGGCGGGTGGGGCGGGGAGCGCCCCCCCCGCCCCCCCGGGGGCAGGG
>NZ_JBWXTD010000005.1:494462-497154 GCF_056682175.1 Falsiroseomonas sp. RANM36 | reverse complement strand
TCCACGCCGAAGCCGCCGGCGCCGTCGCCGCAACGGCGCAGGACCCCGCGGGTGGCGGTGGCCTCCCAGGGGTTGCCCGCCGCCTGGCGCGCGCCGCGGGGCGGGGCGGGGGCGGGCGGGGGGCGCGGCGGCCGGCGCCGCGCTGCAGGCCATGGGCGGCGCGACGGCGGAGATGGAGGACGCACTCGCCCGCGGCGACCGCGCCGCATGGGCGGCGGCCGATGACCGCTTCCACCGCGCCCTGCTCGCCGGAAGCGGCAACCCGAAACTGGCGCGGCTGGCGGGCACGGCCGCCGACCAGGCGCAGCGCGCCCGCGCCGCGACCGCCACGCGCCGTCCCGCCCCCCACGCCTCCGCGCGCGAGCATGCCGCCATCCTGGCTGCGCTGGCATCCGGCGATGCGGCCGGCGCGCAGGCGGCCGTGGCCGCGCATCGGACACGCGCGAGCCGGGAGATCCTGCACGCGCTGGGCGCCTGACCGGGGCAATCGCGAAGCCACGGCGCGGATCGTCCTCTTCGGGAGCGTTCGAACCGTTCCATACCAGGATGCATTTTACAAGCGAATTGCCGCGGCGCGCCGGACCGGCATGATGGCGCCAGGAAAGGATCCCCCCGCATGACCTGGGACGATGCCAGGGCCCGCGCCGCCCTGCGCAGCCTGTTCGACGCCGCGCTCGCCGCGGCCGACCCGCTGACCTGCCTCGCCCCCCACCTGCCCGACCCACCGCGGGACGGGCGGGTGGTGGTGGTGGGCTGCGGCAAGGCGGCGGCGAAGATGGCGGCGGCGGTGGAGGCCGCCTGGGCCGCCGTGCCGCTTTCGGGCGTGGTCGTCACCACCCATGGCGCCGACCTGCCGGACCCGCCCGCGGATCGCCGCATCGCGCTGCGCTTCGCCAGCCACCCCGTCCCCGACGCGCCCGGCGCCGCCGCCGCGGCCGAGATGCTCGCCGCCGTCCGCGGCCTCACCGAGCGCGATCTCGTGCTGTTCCTCGTCTCGGGCGGCGGATCGGCGCTCTCCACCCTGCCCGCCCCCGGCCTGACGCTGGAGGACCTGGTCGCGGTGAACCGCGAATTGCTCCGCTCCGGCGCCCCGATCGGCGAGATGAACTGCATCCGCAAACACCTCTCGGCCTTCTCCGGCGGGCGGCTGGCCGCGGCGGCGCATCCGGCGCGCGTGGTGACGCTCGCGATCAGCGACGTGCCCGGCGACGACCCGGCGGTGATCGCCAGCGGCCCGACCGTTGCCGATCCCACCACCTTCGCCCAGGCGCGCGGCCTGGTCGCGCATTACGGCATGGCGCTGCCGGAGGCCGTGACGGCGCATCTCGCCGCCGCGGCGAAGGAGACGCCGAAGCCCGGCGATCCCCGCCTCGCCGGCGCCGAGCTCCGCATGATCGCGACGCCGCTGATGGCGCTGGAGGCGATGGCCGCCGAGGCCCGCGCCCTCGGCCTGGCGCCCATCATCCTGGGCGACGCCCTGGAAGGCGAGGCATCGGTGGTCGGCAAGGTCCTGGCCGGCATCGCCCGCGGCGCGGCCGCGCATGGCCATCCGGTGCGCCCGCCCTGTGTGATCCTTTCGGGCGGCGAGACCACCGTGACGCTTCCGGCCGGGGCCTCGGGCCGCGGGGGCCGTAGCACCGAATGCCTGCTCGGGCTCACCCTTGCCCTGGAGGGCCATGCCGGCATCTGGGCGCTCTGCGCCGACACCGACGGCATAGACGGCAAGTCCGACGCGGCCGGCGCGGTCTCTGCGCCCGACACGCTGGCCCGCGCCCGCGCCGCCGGGCTCGATGCGCGGGAAAAGCTGGCCGCGCATGACAGTTACGGCGTGTTCGACGTGCTCGGCGACCTGCTGCGCACCGGCCCGACGCTGACCAACGTCAACGATGTCCGCGCGGTGCTGGTGGCCTGACCCGCCTGTCGGCCGACTTTACATCCGGCGCTGCACTCTTCGCTCTTTGCGCGATAGCGCATTGAATTTACTGTGCGCACAGCCGCGGCATAGAATTCGCATTGTTACCTCCACAATGGCCAGACGCGCTGTCCTGGCCGAATGGGGGAAATCTCCGATGTCGAAGCGTCTTGCGCTGGTCGCGCTCACCGCCCTGGCCCTCGCCGCGGCCCCGCCGCAGGCCGAGGCGGCCGTGATCAACGGGAAGTTCACCTTCTCGTTCAGCAACGGCGGGTCGATCAATCCGTTCAGCGGGTCCTTCGACATCAATTTCGACACTGCCACAAACGTCACCACCGACACGACCACGGGCCTGTCCAACGTGGTGCTGCCCTTCGCGCTGTCCTCGGGCACCTCGGCCTACAACTACTTCGCCTCGGCTTTCGGCTGGACCGACGTGCTGGTCGTCGGCGGGACCGAGTTTGGCGTTACGGTCATTTTCGGCAACACCAACGACTATTTCGTCGCCATCCAGAATGTCTCGACCAACCCGACCTTCGTCCAGGGGGCCTATCACACGGCCCAAGCCGGCTTTGAGGCCAACGTTGTCACCGGAGAGGTCACCTTCACCCCGGCCTCCACAGCGATCCCCGAGCCGGCCTCCCTCGCGCTGCTCGGCCTCGGCCTGCTCGGCCTCGCCGGGGTGCGCCGCCGAGCGGCATAAGCAGCCTTCGCATAACTAAGCAACCTGGAAGTCACTCGACTTCCCGCTTAGGAATTGTAGGGTCGCGCTTATGCGCG
>NZ_JBWXTD010000005.1:492132-494362 GCF_056682175.1 Falsiroseomonas sp. RANM36 | reverse complement strand
CATGAATGACCCCCCACTCCCCGCTTTGTAATTGTCGGGCGCCCCTACGCCCCCCCCCTCAGCTCGAAGCCCTGCTCGCCCAGCGCGGCGCCGTCACCCGCATCGCCACCGCCCTCGGCATCTCCACCGCCGCGGTCAGCCAGTGGAAGCGCGTGCCCGACGACCGTGTGGGCGAGGTGGCGCGCGCCCTCGGCGTGCCGCCCGAGGCGGTGCGGCCGGATCTCGGCGCCGAGCCGCCCGAGCCGCCGAAGCGCGACCTCGCGCCGCTGCGCGCCGCCCAGCGCATGCCCCTGCGCCGCCGCCGCCGCACCAAGATCGTCGCCACCCTCGGCCCCGCCTCCTCCTCGGCCGAGGTGATCGAGCGGCTGTTCCGTGCCGGCGCCGACGTGTTCCGGCTGAACTTCTCGCACGGCACCCATGCCGACCATGCCGAGCGCATCGCCACGATCCGCGCCATCGAGCGGCGCTACGACCGGCCGATCGGCATCCTCGCCGACGTGCAGGGGCCGAAGCTGCGCGTCGGCAAGTTCCAGGCCGGGCGGGTGCAGCTCCAGGCCGGGCAGTCCTTCCGGCTCGACCTCTCGCCGACGCCGGGCGATGTGCGCCGCGTGCAGCTGCCGCATCCCGAGATCATCCTCGCCGCCGGCATCGGCACCACGCTGCTGCTCGACGACGGCAAGCTGCGGCTGCGCGTGACGCGCCAGCGCGAGGACCACCTGGAGACGGAAGTGGTCACCGGCGGGCCGCTGTCGGACCGCAAGGGCGTCAACGTGCCCGACGTGGTGCTGCCCATCCCGGCGCTGACCGAGAAGGACCGCGCCGACCTCGCCTTCGTGCTCGACCAGGGCGTCGAATACATCGGGCTCAGCTTCGTCCAGCGGCCGGAAGACGTGGCCGAGGCCAAGGCGATCGCCGATGGCCGGGCCTGGATCATGGTGAAGATGGAAAAGCCGCAGGCGATGGACAATCTCGACGACATCGTGCGCCTCGCCGATTGCGTGATGGTGGCGCGCGGCGATCTCGGCGTGGAATGCCCGCCGGAGGAAGTGCCGCTGATGCAGAAGCGCATCGTCCGCACCGCGCGCGCCGCGGGCAAGCCGGTGGTGGTGGCGACGCAGATGCTGGAGAGCATGATCGCCGCCCCGGCCCCCACCCGCGCCGAGGCGTCCGATGTCGCGACCGCGGTGTTCGACGGCGCCGATGCGGTGATGCTCTCCGCCGAGACCGCGGCCGGCCAGTACCCCTACGAGGCCGTGAACATGATGGACCGCATCGTCGCGCGGGTGGAGCAGGACCCCGGCTGGCGGTCGCTGACCGATGCGAACCGCCCGGCGCCGCAGCGCAACTCCGCCGACGCCATCGCCGCCGCCGCCCGCCAGGTGGCCCACACCATCGAGGCCGAGGCGATCGCCACCTTCACCTCCACCGGCAGCACCACGCTGCGCGTCGCGCGGGAG
This sequence comes from Falsiroseomonas sp. RANM36, assembly GCF_056682175.1. Classification (NCBI taxonomy): domain Bacteria; kingdom Pseudomonadati; phylum Pseudomonadota; class Alphaproteobacteria; order Acetobacterales; family Roseomonadaceae; genus Falsiroseomonas; species Falsiroseomonas sp. RANM36. Next base: position 492,905 of record NZ_JBWXTD010000005.1, on the reverse strand, counting down.
CGGCCCGACTGCCCGATCATCGGCCTGACGGCCAGCGAACGCACGGCGCGGCGCATGGCGGTGATCTGGGGCGTGCATCCGGTGATGGCGCCGGAGCTGCACTCGATGACCGACATGGTCGCCAAGGCGATCCGCGCCGCCGCGCAGGAAGGCTTCGCGAAGCATGGCGACGAGGTGGTGGTGACGGCCGGCGTCCCCTTCGGCACGGCGGGCACGACCAACGCGCTGCGGGTCGCCATCGTGAAGTGATGCGTGGCGGCGGGTTGACGCCGCGCCGCACCGCGCCTTCCTTGCGGCCGGCCTGGAGTCCCCGCCGATGCGCCCTGTCCTGCTCGCCCTGATCGCCCTGCTCGCCGCCGGCCCCGCCCTGGCGCAGCGAGACGGGCTCTATGACGTGACCGGCACCAACCTCGACGGCACGCCCTATACCGGGCTCGCGCAGATCCGCACGGTCGGGATCAACTCCTTCAACATCCTCTGGCGCATCGGCGAGCAGATCGTGGAGGGCGTGGGCATCGCCTCCGGCCGGACCATCGCCGTTGCCTATGGCATGGCGCAGCGCCCTGGCATGGGCGTCTACACGCTGAACGCGGACGGCTCGATGGAAGGCGAATGGACCATCATCGGCGCGCCCAGCATCGGCCGGGAACGCCTGGTCCCCCGCCCGCCCGCGGCGCCGCGGCCCCGGCCGGCCGCGCCCGGCGCCGCCCCCCCCCCCCCCCCCCCCCCCCCCCCCCCCCCCCCGCCACCACCAGCCCCCGCCGCCCCGGGGC
>NZ_JBWXTD010000005.1:480813-492032 GCF_056682175.1 Falsiroseomonas sp. RANM36 | reverse complement strand
GCGTCGAGCTCGGGATAGGCGTCCTCCACGATCTCGATGTCGGAGGGCGCGGCCGGCTTGCGGCTCATCGGCGCCGGGGGCCCCCCCCCCCCCCCGCCCGCCCCCCCCCCCCCCCCGCCCCGGGGGCGCGGCGGCGCCGCGCGACACCCAGGCCGACCAGCCCCATGCCCAGCAGCGCCAGCGTGCCCGGCTCCGGCACGCCGAGCGCCGGCGGCGGGGCGATGTTGAAGGCGACGTTGTCGAACTCGAAGGCCCAGCCATTGCTCGTCGCCACCACGCGGTCGAAGCCGACCGTCGAGGTCACGTTCACATAGCGCGTGCCGCCGGGACCCTGGTCGCCATTCGGCAGCGTCGCCACCTGCCCGCCGGTGATGCTGCCGACCAGCGTCGCACCGTCGTAGAAGCTGAGCGTGTTGTAGGCGTCCACCGAGCCCCAGAGCAGGCCGAAATACTTCACCTCGAAGGGCATGATCAGCGTCATCGCCGAGGCCGCGCCGGCGGTGACCGAGCCCGTGGTCAGATAGGGGGTGGTGTTGGCGCCATTGGCCTGGTCGCCGCCGCCCGCCCCGAAGCCGGCACCATTGCCGCCCGAGAGGCTCGGCGGCGCGTAGCGGCCCGAAAGCGCCCCCTTCACCACGCCGGCGGTCCCGGCGAACTGCACCTGGATGCCCGTCGGCGTCAGCGGCTGGGCGCCGCTCGCCCCGCCCACCGTCAGGGTGTCGAAATTCTCCAGCACCACGCCGGTCGGCGCGCCGCCGACGCTGCTGGTCCAGGTGAGCGGAGAGGCCTCGGCACCGGCCGCGGCGAGGAGGAACACGGCGGCGCCGGCGCGAAGCAGGCTGCGAAAGGACATGGGAGGATCCTCGGAAGAGAGGCGAGGGGACCTCCTGTCCCGGCCGGGACCGAAATCCTCTATTTTTGAGACGATGTCAACGGTTTTCGTGACAGCCGCGATTCCCCCGCCAGCAGCGCCGCCTTCCGCGGCACGCCCCAGCGATAGCCCGTGAGGTCGCCATCCGCCGCGACCACCCGGTGGCACGGCACGGCGAGCGAGACCGGGTTGCGCGCGCAGGCCCGCGCCACCGCCCGCACCGCGGCGGGGTTGCCGATCTCCGCCGCCAGCCCCGCATAGGTGCGGGTCTCGCCGAGGGGGATGCGCTGCAGCGCCTCCCACACCTGGCGTTGGAAGGCGGTGCCGCGCAGGTCGAGCGGCAGGCGCAGCGCCGCGGCGGGCTCCGCGATGAAGCCCGCCACCTGGCGCACCGTCTCGGTCAGCGCGCTGTCGGCCGGCTCGATCCGCGCCTTCGGGAAGCGCGCGCGCAAATCGCCTTCCAGCGCCTCCGGCGGCTCGGCGAAGCCGATGAAGCAGACGCCCTTCTCCGTCGCGCCGACCAGCAGCGGCCCCATCGCGCTGCCTGCATGGGCGATGCGGATCACCTCTCCCGCGCCGCCGCGCCGCGCCGCGCCCGGCGTCATGCCGAGATGCCGCGCGGTGTCCTCATAGACCCGCGATTCGCTGCCGAAGCCGGCGCCGGCCACCGCCTCCGCCACCCGCTCGCCGGCCGCGAGCGCCGCCTGCAGGCGCCTTGCGCGCACGCCCTCGGCATAGCTGCGTGGCGTGACGCCCGTCACCTCGCGGAACAGCCGCAGGAAATGATGCCGCGCATAGCCCGCGCGGTCGGCCAGCGCGGCGAGGCTCGGCATCGTCTCGGCGTCCTCGATCATGGCGCAGGCCGCCCGCACCGCCTCGGCGTGCAGCGCCGCGCGCTCGCCCTTCGGGTCGCAGCGGCGGCAGGCCCGGAACCCCGCGGCCTCCGCCTCGGCCGCATCGGCGAAGAAGCGCGTGTTGCGCCGCAGCGGCGCGCGGGAGGGACAGCCGGGCCGGCAGAACACGCCCTGTGTCGTCACACCGTAGAGGAAGGGACCGCAGGCCGGCGCGGCGTCGCGGTCGAGCACCGCCTGCCAGCGCGGCGTGTCGGGGTCGGGTGGCAGGGGAGCTTCGGGCATCGCGGTCACCGGCATGATTGAACGCCCCGCATCTGGCGCCTTGGCCCACCGGCGCGCCATCCGCGCGTTGCGCCCGCGCGGGCCGGCCGCGCCGCCTAAAGCGCGTCGCCTTCCGCCTTGCGCTGCAATTCGCGCCGCCGCTCCTCGGCGCTGGCCATCCTCGGGTGCAGCGCCAGCGCGGCATCGAAGCTGCGCAGCGCACCGGCGGCGTCGCCGGCCTCGTCCTGCAATTCCGACAGCTGCAGCAGCGCGACGAAGTGCCGCGGCTCCAGCCGCAGCGCCTCCTGGATGTCGCGCGCCGCGGCGCGCCGGTCGCCGAGCGCCGCCAGCGCCCGCGCCCGCAACAGCCACAGGTCGGGCGCCTCCGGCTCCAGCACCAGCGCGGCGTCGAAATCCTCGAGCGCCTCGTCCGGCGCATTGCCCTGCAGGTTGCGCAGGCCCCGGCGCACCAGCAGCGACGCCGCCGGCGAGACCTGGCGCGCCCAGATGGCGCGGATCCGCGCCTCCACCAGCTGCGCGCCGCTGGCATCCGGCGCGTCCTTCAGCGCCTCGAACAGGCGGTCGAGCTCGGCCTTGCGTGCGGCGGCGGGGTCGGGGCGCTGCGCGGGAGCGGGCGAGGCCGGAGGCGCGCCCTGCGCCAGCGCAGTCACGGGCAGCAGCAGCAGCGGCAGGGCGATCAGACGGCGCATGAGACGAGCCTCCGCCATGGCGGCCCCCCGGGGCAAGTGCGGAGCGCGGATGCGGTCACGCCGCCTGCCGCGCCTGCCGCGCCGCCGCGACCTGCGGCGGCTCCGGCCCGCCGGCCATCCAGTCCAGCAGCTCCACCGTGTGGACCACCGGCATGGTCCCTCCCCCAAGCTGGGTGATGCAGCCGATATTGCCGCTGGCGACCAGGTCGGCGCGCGTCCGGTCCAGGTTCTCCAGCTTGCGCGCCCGCAGCTTCCCGCTGATCTCGGGCTGCAGCAGGTTGTAGGTGCCGGCCGAGCCGCAGCAGAGATGCGCCTCCGCCGGCTCCTTCACCGCGAAGCCCGCGCGCTTCAGCAGATCCTTCGGCGCCGCCGTGATCTTCTGGCCGTGCTGCAGGCTGCAGGCGGCGTGGTAGGCGACCGTCAGCCCGGGCTTCTCGCGCGAGGGCTGGTAGCCGAATCGCAGCAGCACCTCCGAGACATCCATCGCCAGCTTCGAGACCGCCTCGGCCTTGGCCGCGATCGCCTCGCCCTCGGCGCGGAACATGAAGCCGTAGTCTTTCACCGTGGTGCCGCAGCCCGAGGCGTTGATGACGATGGCATCCAGCCCCTCGCCCGCGATCTCGGCGCTCCATGCCTCGATGTTGGCGCGGGCGAGCCGCATCGCCGGGTCGTGGTGGCCCATGTGATGATCGAGCGCGCCGCAGCAGCCCTGGTCCTTCGTCACCACCACGTCGAACCCCATCCGCGTCAGCAGCCGGATCGTCGCCTCGTTGATCGAGGGGGCGAGCACCTGCTGCGCGCAGCCGGCCAGCAGCGCGACGCGCCCGCGCCGCGCCCCTTCCGCGCGATGCACGCCGGGCTTCTCGACCGGGCTCGGCGAGGGGACCGAGACCGGCGCCAGCTTCAGCATCGCGCGCAGCCGCTCCGCCGCCTGCGACCGGCCGGGCACCAGCCGCGCCAGCGGCCGCGCCAGGCCGCTGCCCAGCAGCGCCAGCCGGAAGCGCCGGGGATGGGGCAGAAGGAAGGACAGCAGCTTGCGCAGCGCGCGCTCCGCCCCCGGCCGGCGATAGGTCTCCTCGATGTGGCGGCGGGCATGGTCCACCAGGTGCATGTAGTGCACGCCCGAGGGGCAGGTGGTCATGCAGGAGAGGCAGGAGAGGCAGCGATCCACATGCTTCACCACCTCCGCCGTCGCCGGGCGGTCGTTCTCCAGCATGTCCTTGATCAGGTAGATCCGCCCGCGCGGCGAATCGAGTTCGTCGCCCAGCAGCACGAAGGTCGGGCAGGTCGCGGTGCAGAAGCCGCAATGGACGCAGGTGCGCAGGATCCGGTTGCTCTCGGCGAGATCCGGGTCGCGGAGCCGGTCCGCGGCGAAGCTTGTCTGCATGGCGACCATCTAGGCACGGGCCGCAGCGGGCGCCAGACTGCGCCTCCACCGGACATGCGTGCCCGGGCCGGAGCCATGGCCATCAACGACCTCATCCGCGACATCGCTGCCTTCAGCATCCTCGCCTTCGCCGGGCTGCTGTTCCTCGCGCAGTTGCTGGCCCGCGAAGCCGGGTTCCTGTTGGGGCGGCGCGACAGCGCCAAGGGCCGGCAGGAAGCCGACGGCGTCGGCGTCATCGTCGGCGGCATGCTCGGCCTGCTCGCCTTCGTGCTGGCGCTGACGCTGTCCTTCTCGAACAGCCGCTTCCAGGAACGCCGCGACGGCGTGCTGCAGGAGGCCAACGCGATCGGCACCGCCTGGCTGCGGGCCGAGGCGATCGGCCATCCCCGGGGCGAGGCGGTGGCGCGCCTGCTGGAGGAATACGCGCCCGTCCGCCGCGCCTACGTCACCGCCCCCTTCGACCGCCCCGCCATCGCCGCGCTGGAGGAGCGCAGCGCGGCGCTGCAGGGGCAGATCTGGGGCCATGTCACGGCCCTCGTGCAGGAGCGGCCGGACCCGGTCGCCGTGTCGCTCATGGCCGCAGTGAACGAGGTGTTCGACCGCGCCACGGCCGAGCGCCTCGCCTTCAATGCCGGCATCCCTCCCGAGCTGTTCTGGATGCTGATGGCGATGACGCTCGCCACCATGGCGGGGCTCGGCTACCAGCTCGGCCTGCGACGGCTGGCGCTGCGCCGGCTGAGCTTCGTGCTGATCGCGATGTGGACGATGGTGATGACCCTGATCCTCGACCTCGGCGCGCCGCGCCTCGGGGAGCTGCGGGTCGGCAGCGGCCCGCATGACTGGACCATCCAGGGCTTTCGCGGTGGCGTCACGATCCCGGCGCTGCCGCCCCGCTGAGCCGGCCGGTCGGGCGCATCTTCACGCTCCCTTCGCAATTCCGACGTTACCTTGCCGCGAAGCCCGGCGAAGACGGGCCATCGGTTACCCGGTGCCGGGATCGGCGGCCGGACATGGCGCCGGGTGGGCGGGACTCCCCTGCCCGCCCGGCGGCATAGAATCTGAAACGGCCGGTCCACCCGTTGATCGCTTCCGCCGTGCGAGAGCGGCCTGCAGGATCCGAGTTTCGATTGCGGCATCGAGGGCGCCCGGCTGGTCGAGCGGCACGTGATGAATGTTCCGGTACCAGTAGACGTAGCGGTCGAAGGTCGCCTCATCCACCGGCAGCTGGAACGCGCTTTCGTCAGCGCGGATGTCCTCGGCGCGATGGATCTCGTGGCAGACATGGCGGTAGTCGGCGAGCCCGGAGATGTGGACGGGCAGCCCATGGAGCAGCGCCTCGGCCCCCACGCCGGAATTGACGCAGTAGACGGCCTTCACCACGGCGAAGAGGTCGTGGATGGAAGCGTCGGTGATCGTCACGTGGGGTTCCCGCCCGACCTCGCGAAGCAGCGCATCGGTGCGCGGATCGGCGCATTTCGGGTGGCGCTTGACCAGGACTGCCGCGCCGGATGACCGGTAGCGCAGGACCACGACTCGCGTGAGTTCGAACATGTCGAGCCAAGCATGGCGCATGACCGTGTCGCTCGGCACCTGCAGCGCCAGCAGCACCGCAAGTCCTTGCGTGACGGGCGCGGCGCCCCGCGCCCTCTGCGCATGCTTGCTGTGATTGAAGAGCGACAGCCGAGACATCTCGGCGAGGCGCCATTCCCGCGCCGCCGTTGCGTCCAAGTCGCCCAAGGGCAGCGAGGCAAGCGGCTGCTGCGCAATGCTGGCCCAGCCGGCGTATCCAGTCGGATCGATCAGCAGGGTGTCCGGCAGCGGACCAACCATGACGTGCCGTCCGCGCGGCGACGAACCGAAGCTGTGAAAGGATACGAACTGCACGTCGGATTTCAGGATGGCGTCAGGCACGGCCCTGCCCGGCGCCGGCACGATCGCCACCCTGAGGCCCGCGGCACGTGCCAGCCGTAGGACGCGCGAAAGCGCCTGGCGGCTTCGCGGCTCGTCACCGGCCCGGCCCTCGGGCGCCGTTCCCTCGAAGGCAAAGCTGGCAAGCCGCACTGGAGCCACGACCACCGCCAGATCGGCAGAGGCCAAGCTTTCCGAGGCGACCTCAGGATGGATGAAGACCTCGCCCGCATTCCGAACGAATTCAGCCAGTTCGGGATCATTGGCGACCGCTGCCTGTGTCTTCGCCCAAGCCTCGGCGATTCCGCGGTCGGCGGCGAAGGCGGAAGCCAGCGTGCGTGCGGCGTCCAGATCGAAGAAGCAGATGGCAAGGTGAAAGTATGTGCCGGCAAAGCCGGGCAGCGATGCCCTGCCCTGGTTTCGGAACCCGGCCAGCAACCCCCGGATGCGCCCAAGAAGATCCTGCGCCTGCTCCTCGCGTCCGGATTCCATCATGGCACAGCAGAGGCGCCACCAGAGTGTCGGCAGTTCCTCATCCGCGAGAGCGGGAGCGAGCCGGGCGGCCACATCGCCCATGTCGTCCAGGTCGCCAGCAGAGGTTGCGATCTCGAATGCGACGGAAAGCGCCCGGCGATCCTCAGGCGCCTCCGCAAGCACCCGGCGCAACCCGGCGCGCGCCGCCGGAAGATCGCCCTCGGCCCAAGCCAAGGCCGCGCGCAAGAGCGCCTGCTTGATGGCATCCGCCAACGGCATTGCCTCGAGCAAAGGTGCGACCGCCGCGAGGTCGCGCCTGAACGCGGTGGAGGCCAGCAGCCTCATGATGGCGCTGAACGGCAGGCCCGCCCCGTTCAGCAGTCCACCCAGCAGCGGCAGCAACGGGCGGTCGCCGGCTGCGAGCAGAAGCCGATCGGCCATCTCGCCGCGAAGCGAAGGCGCTGCAAGTGAGGCAGCGAGGCTTGCCGCCGCATCCAGGTCGCCGACCTCCGTCAGCGCCACCGCGAGGCGCATGCGCATGGCCTCGGGCGGCGTCCGCATCAGCCCGAAAGCCTCCTGCGCGGCGGAGAGTTCGCGCAGATCGCAGGCCGCATTGAAGATGCGCCCGAGCATGGCCTCGCGCGCAGGCGGCTCATCAGTCCCGTCGCCTGCGACCCGAAGCAGCCCGACGACATCGCCGATACGCCCGAGCGACGCGGCAAGCTGCCCGACTTGCAGCGATCCAGCCCAGGCAGCGCCTTGCGGCAGCGCGCGAAGCGAGGCGTCCAGCGCCGCGGACGCACGGCCGTCTCCGGCGGCCCGCAGCCGCTCGCCAGCCACGGCGAGACGCGACGCAAAAGCGCTGCGCATCGCCGCCGACGCGGACGGCCCCACGCATGCGGATGCGTCCTCGAAACGTCCAGCAGCGATCAGGCACTCCGCGTGGGCAAGAAGAAGCCGGCCCGAGACGTCGCCAACGCCCGCGGAGAGCCGACGGGACAAGGCGAGGCGCGCCTCGCCGGCCGGCGCGCGACGGATCACCAGAAGCGCGGCATCCCTCAGCCAGAGTCCACCGCTCGTCGGGCCTGCCGCAGCCGCCAGGCGATCAGCGGCGGCGTCCCACTGGCCGAGTTCGGCCTCCGCCATCGCCGCGAACGCAACGGCTTGCCCGTCCGATGCATCCTCGGCAATGGCATGCTCGGCAAGCCGCAAGGCTTCGCGCGTGCGGCCAGCCGAAAGCGCGCGGCGCAGCAGATGGCGCGCCCGCGGGTCCATTCAGCCCGCCGCCCGCATCCGCCCCGGATTGAGCAAGCCCGCCGGATCGAGCGCCGCCTTCACGCGCGCCGCGATCGCGGCCAGCGCCGCCGGTTCCTCGGGCAGCACGGCCACGGCGGCGCGCCGCGGCTCGGGCGCGCGGAACAGGGTGAAGGTGCCGCGCGCCGCCGCGGCCGCGGCGACCACGGCGGCATGCGCGGCCGCGGTCGCCGGGCCGGCGATCCAGACCAGGCCGCCGCCCCAGTCCAGCAGGCAGCGCCCGCCCATCGCCTGCACCGCCGCGGCCAAGCGCGCGGCCGCGGAAGGCCGTACCGAGACGCGCCAGACCGCCTCCTCCGGCGCCGCGCCGAGCGGCTGCGCATCGCGGATCGCGGCCCAGAGCGCGCGGCTCTCAGCGGCCTCGAGCACCCGCACATCGCCGAAGCGCGCGAGCTCCTCCGCCAGGCGCCCGCCGCGATAGGCGACGAATTCGTGGAATTCCTCCAGCCGCAGGAAGGCGACGTGGTTGGCCGGGCCGTCCGGCCCGCAGAAGGCCGGGATCAGCGCCGCGCCGCTCACGCCATAGGGGCTGCCGAGCCCGGCGCTCAGCGCGGCGACGCCGGTCGCGATGTCGGGCACGCGGATGCCGATGCTCGCCGAGGTCTCGGGCACCGGCAGCACCTTCAGCGTCACCTCGGTGATCACGCCGAGCGTGCCGTGGCTGCCGGTGAGCAGCTTGCAGAGATCGAGCCCCGTCACGTTCTTCAGCACCCGCCCGCCGCTGCGCACCACCGCGCCCGCGCCGTTGACGAAACGCATGCCGAGCACGTGGTCGCGGATCGCGCCCGCGCTGATCCGGCGCGGGCCGGAAAGGTTGGCCGCGACGATGCCGCCGATCGTGGCACCTTCCGCCGTGCCGAACAGCGCGCGCGTGTCGGGCGGCTCCGGCGCAAGCCACTGGCGCTTCTCGGCCAGCGCGGCCTCGATCTCATCGAGCGGCGTGCCGGCGCGGGCGGAGATGACCAGCTCCGTCGGGCGATAGAGCGTGATGCCCGTCAGGTTGCGCGTGGAGAGCGTGCGCGCGGCCTGCACCGGGCGCAGCAGCGCGCGCTTGGTGCCGCGGCCCTCGATGGCAAGCGGCTCCTTCGCGGCGGCGGCGGCGGCAACGGCCTCGGCGATGCCGGCCTCGTCGGCGGGAGCGAGCGGGGTGGTCATGCGGCCGCCTTCAGCACGTGTTCGGTGGTGTAGAGCCGCGTCGCGCACAGCAGGAAATGGCCGACGTCATGCGCGATGGCGGCCCGGCCGGACTCGCTGTCGAACCAGCGCGTCGTCATCGCCTCGACCGAGGGGAAGTGCAGCTCCGCGATGCCGTGGAAGCCCGCGAAGCCGCCCACCACCCAGTCCCGCACATAGCGCGCCATGCCGACATGCACGCGCTTGGCCAGCGGCGCGTGATGCGCCCAGAGGCGCCGCGCCGCGGGCTCCGGCAGGTCCGGCTGGAAGGTCATCAGCGAGAGGAACTTCACGCCCGGCGCGCGGCCGACGGGGCGCGGAAGCGCGTCCTGCTCGACGGTCTCCGCCACGCGCACCGCGACGCGCGGCAGGTCGCCGAGGACAGCGCGCGCGGCATCGAGCGCGGCGTCATCGCCCCAGCAATCGAAGACCGCGTCGAAGTCGGGCGCGCCGGCGGGCGCCGCCGGTGCGCCCGGGCGCTGCCAGGGCGGCACGGCGGGGGTTGCGTCCACCAGGTCGAGCGAGAGCGCGGCGAGCGCCGGCACGGCATCGCGCAGCGCGGGCGCGGCCTCGGCCAGCATCCGCGCGCGGAACGCCGCGCGGTCGTGGCCGGGCGGCGCGGCGAGAAACAGGCGCTGCTTCGGCATCGCGGAAGCGCCGCTCAGGCCCTCGCCCCGACCCTCCCCCGCTCCGCAGGGGAGGTAGAAGCGAGCGGGAAGACCTTGTGCGGGTTGAGCAGCCAGCCGGGATCGAAGGCCGACTTGATGGCGCGCTGCTGGTCGAGCTCATGCGGCGCGAACTGCGCCGTCATCAGGTCGCGCTTCTCCACGCCGACGCCGTGCTCGCCGGTCAGGCAGCCGCCGACCTCGACGCAGAGCTTCAGGATGTCGGCGCCAAAATGCTCGGCCTTCCGAAAACTCTCGGGGTCGTTGGCGTCGAACATGATCAGCGGGTGCAGGTTGCCGTCGCCGGCGTGGAAGACGTTGGCTACCTGCAGGCCGTATTGCGTGCTCATCTCGCCGATGCGCTTCAGCACATGCGGCAGCTCGCCGGTCGGGATGGTGCCGTCCATGCAGAGATAGTCCGGCGAGATGCGTCCCACCGCGCCGAAGGCACCCTTGCGGCCTTTCCAGATCGCCATGGATTCCTCGGCCGTCTGCGCCACCTTCAGGCTGATCGGGTCGAAATGCGCGCAGATCTCCTTGATCAGCGCGAGCAGCGCGTCCTGCTCCTCGACGCTGCCCTCGACCTCGATGATCAGCATCGCCTCGGCATCCAGCGGGTAGCCCGCATGCGCGAAGGCCTCGCAGGCGTGGATGCAGGGCTTGTCCATGAATTCCAGCGCCACCGGGATGATGCCCGAGCCGATGATGGCATCCACCGCCGCGCCCGCGATCTCCGTGCTCCTGAAGGCGGCGAGCATCGCGCGCGCGCCTTCCGCGGATCGCAGGATGCGCACCGTCACTTCCGTCACGATGCCGAGCTGCCCCTCGCTGCCGGTCAGCAGGCCGAGCCAGTCATAGCCCGCGGCGTCGAGATGCCCGCCGCCGATCTCCACGATCTCGCCCTGCGGCGTGACGAAGGTGAGGCCGAGCAGGTTGTTCGCCGTCACGCCGTATTTCAGGCAGTGGGCGCCGCCCGAGTTCATGTTGACGTTGCCGCCGATCATGCAGGCGAGCTGGCTGGACGGGTCGGGTGCGTAGAAGAAGCCCTCGCCCTCCACGGCCTTGGTGATGCCGAGATTGGTGACGCCGGCCTCGACCACCGCGAGCCGGTCCTCGAAGTCGATCTCCAGGATGCGGTTCATGCGCATCAAACCGATCACCACCGCATCCGCCAGCGGCAGCGCGCCGCCCGAAAGGCTGGTGCCGGCGCCGCGGGGCACCACGCGGATGCCCTGCTCGTGGCAGTAGCGCATCACCGCCGCCACCTGCTCCGTGCTGGTCGGCAGCACCACGGCCAGCGGCACCTGGCGATAGGCGGTGAGGCCGTCGGTCTCATAGGGGCGGAGGCGGAGTTCCTCGCCGATCGTGCCCTCGCCGGGGACGATGGCGCGCAGCGCGGCGAGGATCTCGTCGCGGCGGGCGAGGATGTCGGCGCGTGGCTCGGGCAGGGCGATCATGGGCGGGAAGATGGCGGCCGGGCGGCCGCGGGGCAAGGCGACAACGAAAACCGCCCCGGGGTGGCCCGGCGCGGCGGGGTTGTAAAACCCGCGCGCCCCCGGGGCCCCCGCCCCGGCCGGGGGCCGCCGGGCGCCCCCCGCCCCC
>NZ_JBWXTD010000005.1:477528-480713 GCF_056682175.1 Falsiroseomonas sp. RANM36 | reverse complement strand
ATCCTCCGCGGCCCGGTGGGCGCTCAGGCTCTGGCGGGCGCCCCGCCGCGCCGACGGCGCCGCGCCGGCGGCGGCGCGCGCCCCCGCCGCCGTCCGCACCGCAGCCGCCGAGCCCTTCGGCAGCCTGCGCCTTTGGTGCGTGCTGGTCTTCCTCTCGGGCTATGTGATCGTGGCGCTCGAGATCGTCTGGGTGCGGCTGATGGGCCAGGTGGGCCAGTACCACGCCTATCTCTTCCCCACCGTGCTCGGCGTGTTCCTGCTGGCCGACGGCGCCGGCATGGCGGTGGCGGCGCGCATGGTGCGGCGGATCCGCGACCCGCGGCCGGCCTTCTTCATCACCCAGGCCGGCGGCTTCGTGCTCGGCGCGGCGCTGATCCTGGCGCTCTACTGGGCGCTGCCGCACTGGCCGATCAGCAGCTTCGTGAATGCCGACATCCAGCGCCTGCGCGGCGACGGCCTGCTGACGACGGTGCTGCTCACCGTGCTGGTGGTCGGGCCGCCGAGCTTCGTCATCGGCATGACCTTCCCCTTCGTGCAGCGCGCGGTGCAGCAGGATCTCGCGAGCGTCGGCGCGCGGGTCGGCTGGGTGCAGCTGGCGAATATCCTCGGCAATGCCGCGGGCTCGATCGGCACCGGCCTCGTCACCTTCCATGTGCTTGGGACTGCCGGGACCCTGCAACTGCTGGCGGTGCTGTCGCTGCTGCTGGTGCTCGGCTGGCTGTGGAAGGCGGGCTGGCGGCGCGGGCCGGAAGTGGCGCTGGCCGGCGCCTGCGCGGCGGCGCTGGTGGTGCTGCCCGGCAATGCCGCGCTGTGGTCGCGGCTGCATGCGGAGAAGCCCGGCCAGCGCACCGCCTGGGCCGAGGACCGCTCCGGCGTCGCCTTCTTCCGCGACGACGCGCGCGACCCGGCCCGGCCGCATGGTCCCTTCTTCATCCAGGGCTTCGCGCAGGGGACCATTCCCTTCCTGCCGATCCACCAGTTCCTCGGCGCGGTCGGACCGCTGCTGCACCCCGATCCGCAGCGGATCCTGTGCATCGGCATCGGCTCGGGCGGCACGCCCTGGGCAGCCGGTGTCGTGCAGGGCCCGTCGCAGATCCGCGCGATCGAGCTGGTCGGCCCGGTGATCACTGCGCATCAGGAACTCGCTGCGCGCCACCCGGACGGGCCCATCGCCGAGATGTTCCGCAACCCGCGCTGGACGATGGAATACGGCGACGGCCGCCGCGCGCTGGCGAAGGGCGACACGCTCTACGACGTGATCCAGGCCGATGCCATCCTGCCGGAGGGCTCGCATTCCGGCCTGCTCTATTCCGAGGAATTCCTCCAGCAGGTGCGGCGGCGCCTGGCGCCGGGCGGGATCTATGTGCAGTGGGGCCCGACGCGCCGCACGGTGGAGACCTTCGCATCGGTCTTCCCGCACACGCTGCTGCTGATGCCGGTCTCGGTGCTGATCGGGTCGGACAGGCCGATCCCCTACGATGCCGAGCAGCTTGCCGCGCGCCTCGCCGCGCCGGAAGTGGTCGCGCATCTGGCCCGCGGCAATCCGGGCTTCAGCGACTACCGCAGCCTGTTCGCGCGCGCGCCGCTGCGCTGGGCGCCCGGCAACCCGCGGCCTGAAGCGTCGCTGACCGATGTCTTCCCGCGCGACGAGTTCTACATGAACAACGCGGTCAGGCTGACGCACGACCTGATGCGGCCGGGCGATCTGATGGCGCAGGGCGGCCCGCGCTGACGGACCCTTTGGGATCGCCCCGGGGCGACGCCCTGCCGCGCAACGTCGTTGCAGCCAGGGCCCGGCTCGGCCGATCGGCACGGCGGCGGAGCGGTTCCACTTGAACGAACGCTGCTCTACCGTGCTCCGGCAAGGACGGCGCCAACCCCGGCGCCACGTCCGGGGAGGGGGAGCCTAGGCATGGCCGCATCCGGCCACGTGTCCCGCCTGACGCCGCCCGCCGGTCCGGGCCGGAGGGGCGGGCAGCCGATCGGGGGCGGCCCGAAGCCGCTTCGGACGCCATCGGCGCATGGCCGGCCGGCCGGCGGCCGCCACCTGCGCTAGCGGCGGCCGGGCCTCGCGCCGATGTGGCGTGTCGTCATCACGGGCTTCCTGGCGGGTGCCGCTGCCGTGCCGCTGTTCCACGAAGGCACCAATTTCCTGCTCTATCACAATTTCGGGATCTTGCAGGCGCTGCTCGGCGCTGCGGGCGGCTTCAAGCCGCTTTCCCCGGGGTTCAACCTGCGCCTGTCGCCGCCCCTCGGCTTCCCGGAGGTGCTGAACCTCGCCTTCTGGGGCGGCAGCTGGGGCATCGTCCTGGCCGCGACGCTGCGGCTGCTGCGTCCGCCTGTCCTGCTCGCAGGCTTCCTGTTCGGCACACTGGTCTGCACCGGCTTCGGCTTCGCCCCCTATTATGGAGAGCGCGGCCTGCCGATCTGGAGCGTGCTCTACCTGCCCAACTGGTTGCGCATCGCGTTGGTGAACGGCGCATGGGGATGGGGGGCGGCGGCGCTGATGCAGGCCGGGGGCCTGATGAGACGCTTCCGCGGCTGATCCGGGCGCTCGCCGCCGTGTCGCGAGACCCGGCGGGCTCCATCGCAGGATCCGATCGCCATCGCGAGCGCGTCGCTGGGATGCACCGGCGCCGCGCCATGCCACCGCCGAAGGCGTCGCCGTAGCCGGAAATACAACCTACACGGGTGCTATGTGCGCGAAGAGTGCAACTATTAATATCTATGCAGCACCGAGACAATGCGCTATTCTGTCAGGGTATGTAGGTTGGGGTAATGAAGATGTTCCGGCTGGCAGCGGCTGCTGGGGTTTCACTCATCGCCATCGCGGCGACCATGCCGGCGGGCGCAAGCACCGTCACGGCGACGAACATCGTCTTCAGCGACGGCTCGCGGCCGATCGTCATCGACGACGGCAGCAACAAGACGCTGGTCAATGCCGGCCGCTTCCAGGTCACGAGCAGCCTCGGCGACCTCTTTCTCTGGTGCGTGGACATCTTCAACCAGGTGACGACCGGGTTGCAGTCGCCCCCGCTGGTTTACACCACCGGCCTGCTGACCAACGACGGCAACCCGGCCGGCCCGATCACACTCACTCCCGACCAACTCTCCCGCGTCGGCGGCCTGGCCGCGGCCGGCGACGCGGCGCGCGCCGCCCGCCCCGCGCGGGCCGCCCCCCGGTT
>NZ_JBWXTD010000005.1:475132-477428 GCF_056682175.1 Falsiroseomonas sp. RANM36 | reverse complement strand
GGGCCCCCCCCCCCGGCGCCGGGGGGGCGGGGCCGGCCGCCCGGGGCGCCGCGGCCTTGGGCGCCGGGCGGGCCCCGGCGGGGGGCGGCCGCGGCACGCGGCATCTCGATGTCGGCTGCGGCGCGGGCATGGCCGCCCAGCTCTCCGCGGCGCGCGGCGCGCGCGTCGCCGGCATCGACGCCGCCCCGGCGCTGCTCGAGATCGCGCGGGAGCGCACGCCCGCCGGCGATTTCCGCCAGGGCGACATCGAGGCGCTGCCCTTCGAGGACGACAGCTTCGACCTCGTCACCGGCTTCAACGCCTTCCAATACGCGGGCGACGCCGCCCAGGCGCTGCGCGAGGCGGGACGCGTCGCGAAGCCCGGCGGGATGATCGTCATCATGACCTGGGGCGAGCCGGCGGGGATGGAGGCGTCCGCGCTCGTCGCCGCGCTGAAGCCGTTGCTGCCGGCGCCGCCGCCCGGCGCCCCCGGCCCCTTCGCGCTGTCCGACGAGACGGCGCTGCGCAGCTTCGCCAAGGCGGGCGGGCTGACGCCGGGCGCCGTCTTCGACGTGGACACGCACTGGTCCTATCCCGACGAGGCCACGGCGCTGCGCGGACTGGGCTCGGCGGGCGTCGCCGTGCGGGCCGTCGAGCATACGGGCGCGGAGGCCTTCGTCGCCGCGCACCGTGCGGCGCTCTCGCCTTTCCGCCAGCCCGATGGCAGCTTTCGCATCGCCGCACGCTTCCGGTGCCTGGTCGCCACGCCGTGACAGGCCAGGCCGCGAGCTCCGCGCGGGAAGGGAGGTTGCGATGACGCTCGGGGTCATCGGCGCGGGCTTCGGCCGCACCGGCACGGATTCACTGCGCGAGGCGCTGAACATGCTGGGCTTCGGGCCCTGCCACCACATGTTCGAGGTCACCGAGAACCCGATCATGAAGGCGCGCTGGCGGGCCTTCATGCACAGTGGCGTCCCGGACTGGGAGGCGCTGTTCGAAGGCTACAAGTCCTGCGTGGACTGGCCCTCCGCGCATTACTGGCGCGAGCTGATCGCGATCCATCCGCAGGCGAAGGTCATCCTCACCTGGCGCAGCCCGGAAAGCTGGTGGACCAGCTTCGAGGCGACGATCCTGAAATTCGTCAGCACCACGACGGACCGCGAGTCCGTCGCCGTCCGCATCGTCGAGAAGGCCTTCGGCGACCGCGCGGGCGACCGCGATTTCATGATCGGGCGCTACGAGGCGCATGTGGCCGATGTCGTCGCGACGGTGCCGGCGGAGCGTCTTCTCGTCCATCGGCTGGGCGAGGGCTGGGAACCGCTCTGCGCGCATCTCGGCGTGCCGGTCCCGGCGGAGCCCTATCCGAGCCGGAACACCACCGCCGAGTTGCAGGCCAGGGTGTCGCTGCCGCCGCAGTAGGGCAACGGACAGCGAAGGAGAAGACTGACACGGATCGTGGCCATGCCCGTGCTGCGTCCGAGCGAGTGCGCCGACGGGCATGTGCGGCTGGCGATCGTGCGGTTGCCCGCGCGGTCCGGCGATGTGACCCTGCCCTGAACAGGGAGGGCCGCATGTGCTCGACGGCGGTGGCCGCGACCGACTTCGTCATCGCCTGACCGCGGCGCTGCGCCATGAAGGCGGCGCGCCGGCCTGCCCGTCGAGGGCCGAGAGAAGCGCGCCCGGTTCCGCGGCGAGACGGGCGCCGACCCCGGTGTCGGCGTCGCCATCGGCGGTTCAGCCGCGCTCCGGCGGGGCGGCGATCGCGGCCAGGGTGTGCTCGGCGATCATGCGTTCCTCATCCGTGCCGCGCACCAGCACGCGCACCGGCGCGCCATCGGGCGAGATCTCCGGCGCATTGGCCGCATTGCGCGCGGGATCGAGCGCGATGCCGAGGAAGCCGAGTCCCTCGCAGATGCGGCCGCGCAGGCCGCGCGCGTTCTCCCCGATGCCGGCGGTGAAGACCAGCGCGTCGAGCCCGCCGATGCAGGCGGCGAGTGCGGCGATCTCGCGCCGGACGCGATAGGCGAAGTAGCCGAGCGCGCGTTCCGCCCCCTCCCCGTCCGCGGCCTCGATCGCGCGCACGTCGTGGGAGATGCCGGACATGCCCTTGAGACCGCTGTCGTTGTAGAGCAGCCGCGCGACCTCGGCCGTGCTCATGCCCATCGCGTCGATCATGTGCAGCACCACGCCGGGATCGAGCTGGCCGCAGCGCGTGCCCATCGGCACGCCGTCCAGCGCGGTGAAGCCCATGCTGCTCGCCTGCGCGCGGCCGCCGGCGATGGCGCAGAGCGAGGCGCCGTTGCCGAGATGCGCGACC
>NZ_JBWXTD010000005.1:471455-475032 GCF_056682175.1 Falsiroseomonas sp. RANM36 | reverse complement strand
TCCGGCGCCGAGCGCCGGGTCCTCCTCGGCGATGCGGCGCGCGATGTATTCGTAGGACAGGCCGTGGAAGCCGTAGCGACGGATGCCGCGCGCGTGGAACTCGGGCGGCAGGCCGAAGGTGTCGGCGACGAAGGGCTGGGTGCGGTGGAAGGCAGTGTCGAAGCAGGCGACCTGCGGCACGCCGGGAAAGCGCCGCGCCGCCGCCGCGATGCCCGCCAGGTTGTGCGGCTGGTGCAGCGGCGCGAGGGGAACGAGCGCCTGCAGCACCGCCATCACCTGCGGGTCGATCGCCACCGGCGCGGCGTGGTCCGGCCCGCCATGCACGACGCGGTGGCCGATGCCGACGACCGGGCGCCCCCGCAGCGCGGGGTCCAGCCAGGCGATGATCGCATCGAGGGCCGCCGCATGGTCCGCCGGCGCGCCGCCCGCATCCCAGGAGGGCGCGGCCACCGCCCTGCCCGCCGCATCCTCCGCGACGAAGCGCGGCGTGGCGCCGATGCCCTCCACCTGGCCGGCGCGAAGCGGCGCGAGCCTGCCCTCCGCCGTCTCGAAGACGGCGAATTTCAGCGAGGAGGAGCCGGCATTGAGGACGAGAAGGACGCCTTGCATCGGATCGGTCTCCGGCCGCGTGGATCACGCCATGTTGTGCAGGCCGCCATCCACGTAGATCGTGTCGCCCGTCATGCCGGAGGAGGCGCCGCCGACCAGGAAGGCGACGACGCGCCCGACCTCGGCGATGTCCACCAGCCGCTGCGCCGGCGCGCGGCTCCGCGCCATGTCCACGAGCTCGTCGAAATGCGCGATGCCGCTGGCCGCGCGGGTCTTGAGCGGCCCCGGCGAGACGGCGAAGACGCGGATGCCCTTCGGCCCGAGCTCGGCCGCGGCGTAGCGCACGGACGCCTCCAGCGCGGCCTTCACCGGGCCCATGATGTTGTAGTGCCCCACCACCTTGTCGGCGCCGTAGTAGCTCATTGTCGCCAGCACGCCGCCCTGTGTCATCAGCGGCTCGGCCAGCTTCGCCATGCGCAGGAAGGACCAGCAGGAGACGCGCATCGCCTGGCCGAAGCCCTCGGCCGAGCAATCCACCACGCGGCCATGCAAATCCTCGCGCGGGGCGAAGGCGATGGAATGGATGACGAAGTCGAGCCGGCCCCATTCGGCCGCGATGCGCGCGAACACCGCCTCCAGCTCGCCCGGCTGCTCGACATCGAGCGGCATCGCGATGGAGGCCTGGAGCTGCTCCGCCAGCGGGCGGACGAAGCGCTCCGCCTTGGCGTTGAGCCAGGTGACGGCGAGCTCGGCGCCGAAGGCGCGCAGCTTGGCGGCGCAGCCATAGGCGATGGAGTGCTCGTTCGCGATGCCGACGACCAGGCCGCGCTTGCCCTTGAGCATGTCGCCGATGCGCTCGTCCGGGTCCCAGACCCGCGGCAGGGGATCGATCGGGCGATCCGGCATGGTGCATTCCCGGCTTGCGGCCGTGGCAGGGTGCTGCCCGCCGGTGGCCTTCGGATGACCGAAGCGCGAAGCCTGCATGACGAAGCGCCGCCCGTCACGTCCGCGCCGAGCGTGACGCCGCCCTGGTCGGAGAGCCGATCTCCGGAATGCCGGCGAAGGCGGCCGGCGACGCGATCCGTGCGCATCGCACCGCGAATGGCAGGACCATCATGACCCCGGGCGCAAGCGCGGCGTCCCTGCCGACACTGCCGGGCATCTCCGCGAAGGGGGGGGGGGCGGCGCGCCCCCCCCCCCCGCCACCTTCGGCCTCGCCCTCGCATTCCGCCTGGGGTCGCATCGGTGGCGGCCACTGCCGGGCGCGCCCTGGCGCAGCGTCGCACTGGGCGCGCTGTGGCTGGCCGGGACGCTGCTGGGCGCGCTGATCCTGGCGACCGCGCTGCGTCTCTTCCCCGACCTCCAGATCCTGACGGGAGCCCTCGCCCGACCCTGACGCCCGATCCGCGAAGGAGATCGCCATGCCCCGCCCCTGCGCCTGCCGACGACCCCTCCTGCTCGGCGTCGCCGCGATGGCGGCGCTCGGCGCCTCCCGGGCCCGCGCCCAGGGCGCCGACCACGCCGCGCTGCTGTCCACCCTGCGCCGCGCCGACCTTCTCGATGACTATGCGCTCGACCCGGCGCGGGAGATCGCCGCGGCGCTCGGCCAGGCCATGGGCGTGCGCGGCGGCGTCGCGGTGAACGGGCCGCCGCGCGGACCCGACGGCATCCTCATCTGCCTTCTTCGCGCCGCGCGGGACCGGCGCGCGCCGCTGCCGGCCGATGTCCCGCTCGACCCGCCCGCCGCCAGCCCGTTTGCCGATCCGGCGCACCGCGTGATCTGGGTGAATGCCGATTTCCTGCGCAGCCTGGCGCTGCAGATCTCGCTCTGGGGAAACACCGCCTGGGGCGGCGGCGGGCTCAGCGGCGTGCAGGCCGTGGCGAGCAGCCGGCTGGACCCGCCACCGGCCCAGAAGCGGTACTGGCACCCGCAGACCAGCCCCGCCTTCCACCACCCGACGCTCGGCCTGGTCGCGCGCGGCGCGGCCAGCTTCGTGCTGGCGCACGAGATTGCGCATGTGCTGCTCGGCGACCCGCCGGCCCTGGAGCCGGCGCTACGCAACCTGCCGCGCCGCGCGCGGCAGCTGGCGCCGATGTGCCCGAGCCTCACCTTGCCCGCCGTGGTCGCGCGCCGCACCTATGAGGAGCGCGCGGACGAACGCGCGCTGGAGGCGGTGCTGGCCTCGGGCCGCGCCGTCGGCCAGGGCCCGGTGGGGCTGCCGGGCGAGCTCGGCATCGCCACGCTGCTCACGCTGCGTCTCGGCGACGACCTGGTGCGGGTCGGCAGCACCGTGGACACGGCGGTGCCGCAGCGGCTGCTCCGGGATCAGGTGGGGGCGGAGGTCTTCGCGCGGCTGCGGGAGGCCGCGCGGCCGCGGCCGGGCACCGACCTGGTCGGACTGGTCTATTCCGACACGCATCCCGCCGCGGTCGAGCGCCTGCTTGGCGTCATACGGCGGCTGGCGAAGCGGCCGGGCAGCCAATGGTTCGGGGATCCCGATCCCGCCAGCAGCCAGGCGATGTGGCTGCGGCTCGTGCAGATGAGCTGCGAGGAGGCGATGCGAGGCGGAGACCGATAGGCCGTGGCGTGGGCGGCGACACCGGACTACGGCGCCGCGGTCGCTGCCGCCGCCCCGCCCCGCGCCGCCTCGGCCGCGCGATAGATCGTCGCCGCCGGCACCGCCCAGCCGCCGGCCTCGTTGTTCAGCGCCATCGAGCCGACGCCGGCCACCACCCATTGTCCCGTGGACAGCCGCACCAGCACCGGACCGCCGCTCGATCCGCTGGTCGCCGCGCAGGAATGGCGCAGCATCACCCGCCCCGCGTCGTCGCGGCCATAGCCGAGCACGCGGCAGGACAGGTCCGCCACCAGCAGCGATGGCCGATCCGCCTGATAGCCGCCGAGCGCCAGCTCGGTCCCCGGCCGCGCGAAAAGCGGCACGACCGGCAGCAGCAGCTCCGCCGGCGCCCGCGGCCCCCCCCCCGCCCCCCGCCGCCAAGCGCCCACCCCCGCCCGGGGGCGGGGCGC
>NZ_JBWXTD010000005.1:459072-471355 GCF_056682175.1 Falsiroseomonas sp. RANM36 | reverse complement strand
AGCGCATCAGCGCGGAGACGGCGAGTTCGCCGCTGTACTGGGTGTTGGCCGCGGCCCAGCGAACGAAGGCGGTCTGCACGTCCTGCATGGTGGGGCTGGGCTCCGGCAGGCAGAAGATCGGCCGGCCATTCGCCGCCGACACGGCGCTGTGATACTGGCCCGCGCCGACGATCACGCCCTGGCAGAAGGCCGCGAGCGGCGACTCGCCGGAGGGCGACGCCGCGCACATCGAGGCCAGCGCCCCCATCGAGAGCGGCTCCGCCCGCGTGGTCTGGGTGGCGGTGCCCTGCGCCATGGCGGTGCCGGCCGCCAGTCCCAACGCCAGCGTCGCCGCTGGCAGCCAAGTCCTTCGCCGCATCTTGGCGGTCCTCCTTCCTTGCCTCGGCGCGGGCTCTGGGCCCGCTACCGACCCCGGCACGCTAGGCCATCGGTTCCGCTGCTGCCAAGCGGCGCGTTGTCCCACGCGCGCACCGGCAATCCCAATCGGGCGAGGGGCCGCAACGCGGCGAAACCCGGGGTGATTTGGCCGGCGCGGCGGGGAGGGTCTATGCAGCCGCTCCGCCCTCCCCTGCGACGGACCCTCATGACCGCACCGCGTCCCATTGCCCTGTTCGACATCAAGGCCCAGCAGGCGCTGATCCGTGCCGAGCTCGACCGCCGCTTCGCCGCGGTGCTGGACAGCGGCGCCTTCATCAACGGCCCGGAAGTGCGCGAGCTAGAGCAGAAGCTGGCGGAGTTCGCCGGCTGCGGCCATGCGGTCGGCGTCTCCTCCGGCACCGATGCGCTGCAGATCGCCATGATGGCCGAGGGGATCGGCCGCGGCGACGCGGTGTTCCTGCCCGCCTTCACCTACACCGCGACGGCCGAGGTGCCGCTGGTGCTGGGCGCCACGCCGGTCTTCGTGGACGTGGATCCGGTGACCTTCAACCTCGACATCGCCGACCTGGAGCGGCGGATCGCGCTGGTCCGGCGCGAGGGCCGGCTGCGTCCGCGCGCGGTGGTGGGCGTGGACCTGTTCGGCCTGCCGGCGGACTGGCCGGCGATCGAGGCGATCTGCGCGCGCGAGGGCATGTTCGCGCTCGACGACGCCGCGCAGGCCTATGGCGCGGCGCTGCACGGCAAGCGCCTCGGCCGCTGGGGACATGCCGCGGCGCTCAGCTTCTACCCGACCAAGACTCTCGGCTGCTACGGCGATGGCGGCGCGCTGCTGACCGACAGCGCCGAGCGCGCGGAGCTCTATCGCCAGCTCCGCACCCATGGCGAGGGCAAGAGCCGCTACGAGGTGCTGCGCACCGGCATGAACGGCCGGCTCGACACGCTGCAGGCGGCGGTGCTGCTGGCGAAGCTGCCGCTGCTGGAAGCGGAGCTGGCGGCGCGCGCCAAGGTCGCCGCCGCCTATGGCGCGGGCCTGGCGGGTCTCGTGCAGGTGCCGGGCTCCGTCGCCGGCGCCGACCATGCCTGGGGGCTCTATTCCGTGCTGCTGCCCGCCGGCGCTGATCGCGGGCGCGTGCAGGAGGCGCTGAAGCAGGCCGGCGTGCCGAGCGGCATCTACTATCCGAAGCCGCTGCACCATCAGCCGGCCTATGCGGCGGCGCATGAAGGCGGCATCGCGGGCGGCCCGCCGCCGCTGCCGGTCAGCGAGATGCTCTGCACGCGCATCCTGAGCCTGCCGATGCATCCCTACCTCACCGACGACGAGGTGGCGCGCGTGGTCGCGGCGCTGCGCGGCGCGCTGTAGCGCCGGGCCTACCGCGGCGCGGCGGCCGGGTCTTCGTCGGCCAGGACCAGGGCCAGCTCGGCCTCGAAGCCGTCCGCGCGGCCGCGCGCGGGCGAGTGCAGCGCAAGCCGGCCGCCAAGCTGCTGCGCGATCGCCTGCACGATCGACAGGCCGAGCCCCGAGCCGCGGCCGCCATGCGACACGAAGCGCCGATGCAGGCCCGCCAGCCGCTCCGGCGGCACGACCTCTCCAGCATTGACCACGCGCACCACGCCGTCGGGCGTCACCGACACCTCCACCGCGGCCTGCGGCGCGCCGTGGCGCAGCGCGTTCTCGATCAGGTTCCGCAGCGCGATCGCCAGCGCGTCGAGGTCGCCGAGCACCGCCAGCCCGGCCAGGCCGCCATCCTCGAAGCGCAGCCGCGCGCCGACCTCCGGCCGCGCGCGGAACTCCTCGACCAGCAGGTCGAGCGCCACCATCAGGTCCACCCGCTCGCGGCGCTGCGCCACGCCGGCCTCGGCACGGGCGAGCTGCAGCAGCTTCTCGAGCCGCGCCCCGAGCCGGCCGAGGCCGGCCGCCATCTCCTCCGCCTCATGCCGGGCGGGACTGCCGGGCGGCAGATGCGCGGCCAGCAGCTGCGCCTGCGCGAGCCCGGCCGCCACGGGCGTGCGCAGCTCATGCGCGGCGTTGGCGCTGAAGCTGCGTTCCGCCTCCAGCGCCTGGCGCAGCCGGGCCAGCAGCTGGTTGACGTCGTCGCCGATCGAGGCGAGCTCGGCCGGCAGCGCGCCAAGCCGCAACGGCGCCAGGTTCTCGCTGCCGCGTCGCCCGATGGCCGCCTGCAGGGCACGCACCGGCGCGAAGCCGCGCCGCACCGCGACGGGGATCAGCACCAGCGCCGCCAGCACCAGCGCCAGCAGCGGCGCCAGCAGCCGCACCAGGGTGGGGTTGACGGTGTGCCGGCGATGCCCGGGCGGCTCTGCCAGCGTGATCAGGTAGCGGCGGTCGGCGCTGGGCTCGGTGTAGAGCCGCGCCTCGGTGATCGTGGCGAAGCCGATCGGCGGCAGCGGCGCCTCCGCCGCGCCGTGCGAGCGCATCACCAGCCGCCCGTCCGCGGCGTAGAGACGCCAGGTGATGTATTCATCGTGCGGCATCGCGTCGGTGACGACCACCGGCTGCGGGCCGGCCCGCTCCAGCTCCGTCGCGTAGCGCCGCGTCAGGTCCGGCAGCATGATCTGCGCCTGCTCGGAGAGGATGCTGTCGAACACCTCGTTCATCTCGCGCACCACCACCAGGCTGGCGGCGATGGCGGACAGCACCCAGAACAGCAGGAGGCCCGCCGCGAGCGAGAGGCCGAGCCGGCCGGCCATGCTCCGCGGCCAGGCCGGGCGCGGCAGGCGCCTCACGCGCGGGCGCGGTAGCCGACGCCGCGCAGCGTGTCGATCAGGCCGGGCCCGAGCTTGCGGCGGATGCGGCTGATATAGACCTCCACCGCGTTGCTCTCGACCTCCGCGCCGTAGCGGTAGATCGCCTCCTCGATCTGCTCGCGCGACACGGCCGCGCCCGGGCGCTGCAGCAGCCGCTCCAGGATCGCCCATTCGCGCGCCGTCAGCGTCACCTCCTCGCCGGCCACGCTCGCCCGCCGGTCCTCGAGGTCCAGCACCACCTCGCCGGCGCGGAAGGCGCGGTCGGGATGTGTGCCGGCGCGCCGCGTCACCGCCTGGACCCGCGCGAGCAGCTCGCCGAGGTCGAAGGGCTTCACCAGGTAGTCGTCGGCGCCGGCCTTCAGCCCCTCGATCCGGTCCGAGATCTGGTCGCGCGCCGTGAGCACGATGACCGGGCGCCAGTCGCCCCGGCCGCGCAGCCCGCGCAGCACATCCAGCCCGCTCCCGTCCGGCAGCCCGACATCGAGCAGCACCAGCCCGTGGCCCGGGGCGCGCAGCGCCGGCTCGGCATCGGCCCGGCTTCCGACGAGGTCAACCGCGTGCCCGGCCAAGGTGAGATGTTCGCGCACCGCGCGGCCCAGCGCCGGATCATCCTCGACGAGCAGGATCCTCATCCTTCGGTCGAACTCTCCCCGTTTCAGGGTGGCGTCAGGTTGGGCGGCTAGCAAGCCCGGGAAGGTGCCCGAAAAGGGCGAGGAAGGATTCGAGCATGCCGCTACCCGCCACCAAGGTGTATCTGCTCGGCGCGACCGCGGGCAGCGGCGGCTATGTGCTGACGCCGCAGGAGCCCGGCGACATGACCTATGTCGCGACGGGCTTCCCCTCCGCCTCCTGGGTCACGACGATCGGCGACATCGACGGCGACGGCGTGGCGGAGATCGTCACCGGCGCACCCGGCAACGGCGACCAGGAGATCGGCGGCGGGCGCGTCTATATCGAGATGGGCGGCGCCGCGGGCGGCTCCTCCTTCAAGCTCGGCGACACCCTCACCTCCATCCGGCTCGATGGCGCCTTCCCCGACGATCACGTCGGCAGCGCCGTCGCCGCGACCGGCGACATGAACGGCAACGGCCTGCAGGAGCTGCTGGTCGGGGCGCCGGAGGCGGACCGGAACGGGGAGACCGATTCCGGTGTCGCCTATCTCTTCTTCACGCCGACCGCCCCCGGCAGCACCGACCTCAAGGATCTCGACGACGCCGGCTCGAATGAAGGCTTCGCCATGTTCGGCGAGGCCGGCGGCGACATGGCCGGCTACGCCTTGGCCGGGATCGCCGACCTGAACGGCGACGGCCGCGCCGATCTCGTGGTCGGGGCGCCGGGCAGCGACGCCGGCGGCACCGATGGCGGCGCGGCCTATGTGGTCTGGGGCAAGGCGACCCGGACGGGGGTGGAGCTCGCGACTGTCGCGGCGGGCACGGGCGGCTACCGCATCACCGGCATCGCGGGCGAGGCGGCGGGCTCGGCGCTGGCGACGCTCGGCGACCTCAACGGCGACGGCAAGGCGGAGATCCTGGTCGGCGCGCCGGGCGCCGATGGCGGCGCCGGCGCGGCTTACGTCGTGTTCGGCAAGGGCACGACGAGCGCGGTGGACCTGGCGGATGTCGCCGCCGGGATCGGCGGCTACCGCATCACCGGCATGACGCCGGGCGAGGCGGCCGGGATGCGTCTCGCCGCGCTCGGCGACGTCAATGGCGACGGGCTGGCCGACATGCTGCTGGGCAGCACCGGCCTCGCCTATGTCGTGTTCGGCAAGGCCGACACCGCCGAGGTCTCGCTGCTCGACGTGGCGGACGGGATCGGCGGCTTCGCCATCCTGCCGGAATCCTGGGGCGATCTGGACGACATCGCCGTCGCGGGCGGCGGCGACCTCAACCGCGACGGCATCAACGACATCGTCATCGGCGCCTCCCACAACGGGGAGGGCGGGTTCGACGCCGGCGCCGTCTATGTCGTCTGGGGCGGCGGCCAGGGCACGGTGGACCTCGCCATGGTCGCGCTCGGCGCGGGCGGCGCGAAGGTCGTGGGCAGCGCCGGCAGCCTCACCGGCAGCAGCGTCGCGGTCGCGCCCGACCTCGATGGCGACGGCGCGGCGGACCTGGTCATCGGCTCGCCCGGCGCCGCGCTGGAGCGCGTCAGCATCCTCTACACGCCCGACAGCTGGCAGCCCGACGACAACGTCTACGGCACCAATGGCGACGACCTGCTCGGCCCGGGCAGCGGCAGCCGGCACCTGGTCGGCGAGGGCGACGACAGCATCTACGCCTTCGCCGGCGCCGATTCCATCGACGCGGGGGGCGGCAACGACCTGCTCGACGGCGGCGGCGATGCCGACACGATGCGCGGCGGCGCGGGCGACGACGTCTATTACGTGGATGTCGCCGGCGACGTGGTGCTGGAAGACGCGGGCGGCGGCGCGGACACCGTCGAGGCCAGCGTCAGCTACACCCTGCCCGACGAGGTGGAGGTGCTGCACCTGGCCGTCGCGGGGCGGGTCGGCACCGGCAATGCCGCAGACAACCTGCTGCTCGGCAGCACCGGCGGCGACACGCTGAAGGGCGCGGAGGGCGCCGATACGCTCTCGGGCGATGCCGGCAACGACAGCCTGGATGGCGGCACGGGCGCGGACAGCATGGCGGGCGGTACGGGCAACGACGCCTACGCCGTGGACGACGCCGGCGACGTGATCGAGGAAGCGCCCGGCGCGGGCGCGGACACCGTGGTGGCGAGCATCGAGACCACGCTCGGCGCGAATCTCGAGGTGCTAGTGCTGGCCGGCGGCGCGCATGCTGGCAGCGGCCATGACGGCGCCAACACGCTGGTCGGCGGCGCCGGCGACGACAGCCTGTATGGCCTCGGCGGCGGCGACAGCCTGGTCGGCAATGGCGGCAACGACCGCCTGGAGGGCGGCACCGGCGCCGACAGCATGGCCGGCGGTGCCGGCGACGATCTCTACATCGTGGACGATGTGCTCGACCGCGCGATCGAAGTGGCGGGCGGCGGCGCGGACACGGTGATCTCCTCGGTGGACTTCACGCTGGGCACGGAGGTGGAGGCGCTGGTCCTCACCGCCCCCGGGCACCGCGGCACCGGCAACACGCTGGCGAACGACATCACCGGCACGGCGGGCGCGGACACCCTCGATGGCGGCGCGGGTGCCGACACGCTGCGCGGCGGCGGCGGCGACGACGTCTATGTCGTGGACAGCAGTGCTGACGTGATCGTCGAGGATGTCGCGGGCGGGCATGACCTCGTGCGCAGCGCCATCAGCTATACGCTCGCCGACGGGCTCGAGGACCTGGTGCTGACGGGCAGCGGCCTCGCCGGCACCGGCAACGGCGGCGACAACGCGATCACCGGCACCGTCGGCGCGGACAGGCTGGATGGCGGGGCCGGCGACGACACGATGACCGGCGGCGGCGGCAACGACGCCTATCACGTGGACAGCGCCGGCGACGTGATCGTGGAGACGGCGGGCGGTGGCGCCGACACCGTCTTCGCGTCCTTCGACGCAACCCTGACCGCCGAGGTCGAGGTGCTGGCGCTGGAAGGCGAGGCGCATCACGGCACGGGCAACGAGGGCGACAACCGCCTGGTCGGCGGGCTGGGCGACGATTCGCTCGAGGGCCTCGGCGGCGCGGACACGCTGGACGGTGGCGCGGGCGCCGACACGATGGCCGGTGGGGCCGGCGACGACACCTACATCATCACGGATCCCGGCGATGTGGTGATCGAGCTTCCCGGCGAGGGCTTCGACACCGTCGTGGTCTCGACCGACTGGGTCCTGGCGGACGGCATCGAGGGCGTGCAGCTGCTCGGCAGTGGCCATGCGCTGACCGGCAATGCCGGCGCCAACACGCTCAGCGGCAACAGCGGCGACGACACGCTGGACGGCGGATCGGGCGACGACATCCTGCTCGGCGGCGACGGCAACGACGTGCTGGTGAGCGACGACGGCCTCGACACGCTCTCGGGCGGCAGCGGCAACGACCGCTTCGAGGTGCATGGCGGCAGCGCGCATATCGAGGACTTCCTCGGCGAGGACACCCTCGACGCCTCCGACGCCACCGGCGACAGCTATCTCGACCTCTCGGGCGAGACGCAGAGCGAGATCGAGGACCAGCTCTGCGAGCTCGGGCAGGGCGGCAGCACGGCCGGGCCGCTCGACCTGCAGTTCCTGCAGGACCTCACCGGCTCCTTCGCCGACGACATCGCGATGGTGCGCTCCCTGGTGCCGCAGATCGTCCTGGCGCTGCAGGGCGTGCAGCCGAACAGCACCTATGGCGTCTCCTCCTTCCGCGACAAGGCCTTCGGCAGCTTCGGCAATGTCGGCGACTGGGTGTACCGGCAGGAGACCGCTCTCGCGAACGACACCGCCGCGCTGCTCGCCAGCTACACCGCCATGTCCGCGGGCGGCGGCGCGGACGGATCGGAAGCGCAGATCGAGGCGCTGATGCAGCTGGCGCTGCATGTCACCGATGTGGGATTCCGCACCAACTCCGCCCGCTTCGTGGTGCTGTTCACCGACGCCTCCTACCACGTCGCGGGCGACGGGCTGGCGGCGGGCATCAAGCTGCCCAACAACGGCGACGGCGTGCTCGACGGCACGCCGCCCGGCACCGGCGAGGACTATCCCGCCATCGCCCAGGTCAAGGCGGCGCTGGAAGCGGCGAACATCATCCCGATCTTCGCCATCGCCGGCGGCTTCGTCGGCGACTACCAGAACCTCGTCGCGCAGCTCGGCCGCGGTGCCGCCGTGACGCTGACCGCGGACAGCTCCAACGTCGTCAGCGCGATCACCACCGGCCTGACGGCGGTGACTCAGACCCGAATCGAGGATGCCTGGGGCGGCGCCGGCGCCGACACGCTGAAGGGCAACGCCGCCGCGAACGAGCTGCGCGGCGCCGCCGGCAACGACAGCCTGGACGGTGGCGAGAACGACGACACGCTGATCGGCGGCGACGGCGCGGACACGATGGTCGGCGGCGGCGGCATCGACATGGCCTGCTTCGACCTCGACTGGAAGGAGTACGAGATCGGCCGCGACAGTGTCTCGGGCGCCTGGAGCCTGACGCATGCCGGCCTCACCTCGGTCGTCGCGGGCGACGTGGAGACGCTGCGCTTCGGCACCGGCCCCGCCGCGCTGGTCGTGGACCTCGCCGCCGCGGCCGACGCCGTGGCCTCCGCCGCGCCCGTCATCGCTGCGGTGACGGAGGCCGGGACCGACGAGGATGCCGACCCCGCGACGCTGCAGCTGGCCGAGAACCTGCCGGCCGGCACGCTGGTGGCGCTGCTGACCGCCACCGACGCGAACCTGCCGATGGGCGACGTGCTCTCGGCCGGCCTGGTGCTGGCCGACGGCACGCCGGATCTCGCCTCTCCCTTCGAGCTGGTCGCCGTCTCCGATGGCTGGGAACTGCGCAGCACCGCGCCGCTCGACTTCGAGACGACCCCGTCCTTCGCGCTGCGCCTGGCGGTGACCGACCTGGCGGGACATGTCGCGACGCAGGATGTCGTGGTCGGCGTGCTCGACGTCGCGGAGGGCATCATCGGCACCGACGGCGCGGACCGCCTGCCCGGCACCGTGCTCGCGGACCTGATCAGCGGCCTCGGCGGCGCCGACACGCTGCTGGGCTACGAGGGGGCCGACACGCTGGATGGCGGCGCGGGCGGGGACAGCATGTTCGGCGGGCCTGGCGACGACGTCTACATCGTGGACAGCCCGTTCGACGTGGCGATGGAATCGCGCACCGGCGGCTTCGACCGGGTGTTCAGCAGCGTCACGCTGACGCTGCGTTCCAACCTGGAGGAGCTGGTGCTGACCGGCGACGCGGCCATCAACGGCAGCGGCAACACGCTGGCGAACCTGCTGGTCGGCAACGACGCGCCGAACCGGCTGGTCGGCTCCTCGGGCGACGACACGCTGGCGGGGATGGGCGGCGCCGACACGCTGATCGGCGGCGTGGGCGCCGACAGCATGGCGGGCGGGGCGGGCGACGACCTCTACATCGTGGACAACGCCGCCGACAGCATCGAGGAACAACCCGGCGCGGGGCTGGACCAGGTGCGGACAACGGTGTCCTTCGTGCTGGCGGAGGGCGTCGAGAACCTGACGATGCTCGGCACGGCGGGCCTCTCCGCCACCGGCAACGGCCTCGACAACCTGCTGATCGGCAATGGCGGCGCCAACCTGCTGGCGGGCGGCGACGGTGCCGACACGCTGAACGGCCTGGCGGGCGCCGATACGCTGGTCGGCGGCGCGGGCGACGATGTCTACATCCATGGCGCCGGCGACGTCGTCGTGGAGGCCGCGGATGGCGGCGTGGACACGCTGCGGTCCAGCCTGACCGTCGTGCTGCCGGACAATGTGGAGGTGCTGGTGCTGACCACCGGCAACATCCGCGGCACCGGCAATGCGCTCGACAACCTCATCATCGGCTCGCTCGGCGCCAACCAGCTGCGCGGCGAGGGCGGGCACGACATCCTGCGCGGCGAGGCGGGGGCCGACACGCTGTTCGGCGGCGAGGGCAACGACACGCTCGACGGCGGCGCCGGGCGCGACCAGCTGGACGGCGGCGCCGGGGCGGACGCCTTCCTGTTCTCGGCGCTGCCGGACCGCCCGGACAGCATCACCGACTTCGCCGCCGGCGAGGACGTGCTGATGGTCTCCGCGGCCGGCTTCGGCGGCAGCCTGGTCGCCGGCGAGGATCTGGGCGCGGCGGGCGGCTTCGTCGCCGGCGCCGTCGCGACGGACGTGCAGGGACAGTTCCTGTGGTCGGCGTCGAACGGCGTGCTCTACTGGGACGCCGACGGCATCGGCGCCGGCACGCGCCTCGCCATCGCGATCCTCACGCCCGGCACGCTGCTGACCGCAGCCGACATCCTGGTGGTCTGACCGCCGCGCCGGCCCGTCACGGCCGCGGCGATGCCGCCTGCCGCATGGAGCAGGCCGGAGAGCAGCGTGCCGGCGAAGCGCCCGGCCGCGGCGCGCCGCCGAGCATCCGGCACGCCGAGCCGGATGGGCCGGCGGCCAGCAGGCGGCGCAGCGGATCCGGCCGCGTGGCCTGGCCGATGGCGGTGAAGGCTGCCGCAGCCTCTTTTATTTCCATGCTTCCAATTTAATCGAAGATTACTTCGCAACGTTCGAAACTTCGATGACAGGGAGGGGTGAGCGGGGCGCGAGCGGTTGCGGCTTGCGGGCCGGCGCGCTGCCGACTAGCCTGCGCTGACCACATCGTGGTCGAGGTGCCCATATGGTGGCGCATGCCGGGACCAGGCGCAGCAGCCGGCCCGTCCCACCCCCGTCGGACGGCTCCGCCCAGGGCACCCAGGCCCTGGTCCGGGCCCTGCGCCTGCTCGACATCGTCGCCACAGGGGGACCGCTGCGCACCGCCGCCATCGCCGAGCAGGCCGGGCTGCCGCGCGGCACCGTCCACCGCATGCTCGGCGCCCTCGCCGAGGCCGGGCTGCTGCGCCAGGATTCCGAGGAGGGCAGCTGGCGCCTCGGCCTCAAGGTGTTCGAGATGGCGCACCGTGTCTGGGACTCGCTCGACCTGCGCGGCGCCGCGGAACCGGAGCTCGCGCGGCTCGCCGCCGCCAGCGGCGAGACGGCCCGCCTTGCGCTGCTGGATGGTGATGGCTGCGTCTATGTGGACCAGCGCGAGGCGGCGCGCAGCGGCGTGCGGCTCGGCAACGGCATCGGCGCGCGCGCACCGTTGCACGCCTCGGCCTGCGGCAAGGCGATGCTGGCGCATCTGCCGCCGCCGGAGCGGCGCCGGCGCGTGCAGTCCGTCTCCCTCACGCCGCTGACGGCCGCGACCATCACCGATCCCGCGGCGTTCCAGCGCGACCTCGACCTGGTGAAGGCGCGCGGCTACGCCGTCTCGCGCGAGGAAAGCACGGAGGGCGTCGCCGCCGTCGCCGCGCCCGTCGTGGACCATCTGGGCGAGCCGATCGCCGCGGTCTGCGTGCTCGGCCCCATCTTCCGCCTGCCGCCCGATCGCCTGCATGCGCTGGGGCGCGAGGTGATCGAGGCGGCGCGGCGCATCTCCGGCAATGCGGGGCATGTCGAAATGTCCATCGCCACCACGCGCCCTTCGGCGCCGCCGAGCCCGGGCGTGCGCTGCGCGATCGAGGCGCGGCCCTTCCTGGGCGAGGGGCCGGTCTGGCTGGCCGATGCGCAGCGCCTGCTTTGGGTGGATATCCTGGCCCCCGCCGTGCATGTCAGCGACGTCGCGCGCGGCGAGGATCGCGCGCTGCCGGTGGGCGAGCTCGTCGGCGCCGTCGTGCCGCGCGCGAAGGGCGGCTTCGTCGCGGCGATGGGCAATTCCTTCCGCGCGCTCGACCTCGATTCCGGCGTGACGGGCACGCTCTGCGTCGCGGAGCCCGACAAGCCGGGCAACCGCTTCAACGATGCGAAATGCGACCGCGCCGGGCGGCTCTTCGCGGGCACCATGGCGATCGATGCGGGGCCCGGCCAGGGCACGCTGTGGCGGCTCGATCCCGATCTGCGGCTGACCGCGGTGGAGACCGGGCTGCACATCTCGAACGGCCTCGGCTGGAGCCCGGACGACCGCATCTTCTACTTTACCGACACCGGCACGCGGACGGTCTACGCCTACGACTACGACCTCGGCACCGGCGCCGCGACCAGCAAGCGGGCCTTCGCGACCTTCGCTGGGCCGGCAAAGCCGGACGGCCTCGCGGTGGATGCGGAGGGCTTCGTCTGGATCGCGCTCTGGGATGGCTGGGGCGTGGCGCGGCATGCGCCGGACGGAACGCTCGACCGCTTCGTCTCGCTGCCGGTGCCGCGGCCCTCCTCGGTCTGCTTCGGCGGCGAGGATCTGCGCACGCTCTTCGTGACCAGCGCGCGGGTGCGGCTTTCCGCCGCGCAGCTGGCGGAGGCGCCGCTGTCGGGCTCGGTCTTCGCCTTCGAACCCGGCGTCGCCGGCGCACCGGTCGGCGCCTTCGGCGGATGAACAGGCAAGGGAGGATGGACATGCTTGATTCGACACTCGGACGCCGCGCGCTGCTCGGCGGCGCGGCGGCGCGCGCCCCGTCCCGCCCCGCGCGCGCCCCAGGCGGCCCGCGGGCCGATGTCGGGGGGGGGCCCGGCGAGGCGGGCGCC
>NZ_JBWXTD010000005.1:452731-458972 GCF_056682175.1 Falsiroseomonas sp. RANM36 | reverse complement strand
GGGCTTCCGTGTGGATTCTGCCGGCCCTCGGCCCGGCCGGCGGCGGGGGGCGCGCCGCGCCCGGGCGGGCTGGCCCGGGCGCAGGCGCGCACCGGCCTGCTGCTTGTGCTGCCGGCGATGGCGGTGTTCTGCGCGGTGATCCTGTTTCCCTTCGTCGATTCGCTGCGCCGCGCCTTCTACGAAGACACGCTGATGACGACCGAGCCGGTCTTCATCGGCTTTGGCAATTTCGTGCAATTGTGGGAGGACGGGACGATCCTCGGCACCTGGATCGTCACCGTCGTCTTCGTGGTGCTGGCGACGGCCGCGACCTTCGCGCTCGGCCTCGCCTGGGCGCTGGTGCTGAACGAGCGTTTTCGGGGCCGCACGCTGGTGCGCGCGCTGTCGCTGCTGCCCTGGGTGCTGCCCTCCACCGTCGTCGCCTTCCTCTGGGCCTGGCTGCTGAACGGGCAATACGGGCTGCTCAACGCGGTGCTGCTGACCTTCGGCGTGCTGGACGAGCCCATCGCCTGGCTCGCCACCTCCACCGGCGCGATGGCGGGCGTGGTGGCGGCGAAGACCTGGCTCTCCATCCCGCTCTTCTCCGCCTTCCTGCTGGCCGGGCTGCAATCCCTGCCGCGCGAGCAGGTGGAGGCGGCGCGGATCGACGGCGCGGGCAACTGGCATGTCTTCCGCCATGTCGCATGGCCGCATCTGCGCTCGACCATCGCGGTGCTGCTGGTGCTCGGCGCGCTCGGCAATTTGCAGCAGTTCGACGTGATCTACGCCATGACCGGCGGCGGCCCGGTGCGCGCGACCACGGTGATGTCGGTCGAGGTGCAGCGCCAGGCCTTCCAGGCGTGGAACCTCGGCCTTGCGGCGGCGGTCGGCGTGGTGTGGTTCCTCACCATCGTCGGGCCGGCCTTCCTACGGCTGCGCGGCGTGATGCGGGAAGCATGAGGCGATGATCGACTTCGCCTCCCGCTCCGCGCGCTGGGTCTTCGCAGGCACTTTCGTCGTGCTGGCGGCCTTCCTCGGCTTCCCGGTCTTCTGGATGGTCTCCACCGCCTTCAAGCCGACCGCCGAGATTTTTGTTCGTTTTCCGACCCTGCTGCCGGCCGCGCCGACGCTCGACAACTTTCGGGGCGTGCTGGGGCAAGGCGACCTGCCGCTGTGGCTCACCAACTCGCTGCTGACCGCGGGCGGGGCGGCGCTGCTGACCACGGTGCTGGCGACGCTCGCCGCGCATTCCTTCGCGCGCTTCCGCTATCGCGGGCGCAAGCCGCTGATGGCGCTGATGATCTCGGCGCAGATGTTCCCCTTTGCGGTGCTGCTGATCTCGCTCTATCCGCTGCTGCAGGCCGCGGGGCTGCTGGATACGCGGCTTGGGCTCACCATCGCCTACATCGTCTTCGCGCTGCCGACCGGCACCTACATGCTCTTCTCCTACTTCGTGCGCCTGCCGGAGGATCTGATGGAAGCCGCGCGCATCGACGGCGCGTCGGAGCTCGGCATCCTGCTGCGCGTGGTGCTGCCGGTCTCCGTGCCGGGCCTCGTCACCGTCGGCCTCTATTCCTTCATGTGGGCCTGGAACGACCTGCTCTACGCGATGACGCTCGTCACCTCGCCGGAACTGCGCACGGTCGGACCGGGGCTGCTGATGTCGCAGCTCGGCGAGATGCGGCAGGACTGGGGGGCGGCCATGGCGGCCTCGCTGGTCGCCTCGCTGCCGGTGGTGATCGCCTTCGCGCTGGTGCAGCGCTGGTTCGTGCAGGGGCTGACGGCGGGGGCGGTGAAGGGATGAGGCTGGAAGGCAAGCTCTGCGTCGTCACGGGCGCAGCCGCGGGCATCGGCCGCGCCATCGCGCTGCGTTTTTCGCAAGTCGGCGCGCGGCTGGTCCTTGCCGACCGCGACGCCGAGGGCCTGGCGCGCATCGCCGCGGAGACTGGCGCGCAAGAAGTCTTCGCCGATGTCGCCGACGAGGACGCGCCCGCGCGCATCCTGGCGCCCGCGGTCGCGCAGGGCGGGCCGGACGTGCTGGTGAACAACGCCGGCGTCACCACGGTGCGCCCGCTGCTGGACACCTCCGACGAGGATTGGGACGCGACGCTGGCCATCTGCCTGCGCAGCGCCTTCCGCCTCTCGCGCGAGGCGGTGCGCGCGATGCGTGCGCGCGGGGGCGGCGCCATCGTCAACATGGCCTCGGTCAACGCCATGCAGGGCCAGCCCTGCGTCGCCGCCTATGCCGCGGCGAAGGGCGGCATCCATGCGATGACGCGGCAGCTGGCGGTGGAATGCGGGCCGCTCGGCATCCGCGTGAACGCGCTCTCGCCCGGGCTGATCGTGACGGAGGCCTTCGCGGCGAAGCTGCAGCCGGAGGATGTACGACTGACCGAGGAAGCCTATCCGCTCGGCCGTCTCGGCCGGCCGGAGGATGTCGCCGAAGCGGCGCTGTTCCTCGCCTCCGATGCCGCCGGCTTCATCACCGGTGTGGACCTGCCGGTGGATGGCGGCCTCACCGCGCAGATGGCCGCCGCCGTGGTCAGCCCGCGCATCCGCGCCTGGACCGGGCGCCCACCCCTGGGATTCGCATGAGCAGCACCGACCCGCTCCGCATCATCTCGGCAAAGCACTGGATGCTGCGCATGCCGTTCCATTCCGACATGGAATGGGCCTCCGGCCGCCGCAGCGGCGCGACGCGCCTGGTGGTGCAGCTGGAGACCGCGAACGGCACGGTCGGCTGGGGCGAGACGATCTGCCTGCTGGATGCGATCCCCGCCGTTCTCGAACGCATCGTGCTGCCGATCGCGCTGACCAAGACCGTGGACCAGGCGGAATCGCTGCATCGCCACGTGCTCGGCGCCGGCTACTACCACCACAAGCGCGCCGCGGTGATGGCGATCTGCGCCGTCGAGATGGCGATGTGGGACGCCTTCGGCCGTGCCTGCGGCCAGCCGCTGCACCGCCTCTGGGGCGGGCTCTGGCGCGACCGCGCGGAGATGGCGGCCTACATCCTGGAAGGCGAGCCGATGGCGGCGGCGGAAGCGGCGCGCGCCTATCTCGCGCGCGGCCATCGCAGCTTCAAGGTGAAGGTCGGCATGTCGGAAGCGACCGACATCGCGCTGGTGCGCGCCGTGCGGGAGGTGATCGGCCCCGACCTGATGCTGCGCGCCGACGTTAACGGCGCCTGGACCCCCGGCACCGCGAAACGCATGCTGGAGAAGCTGCGCCCCTTCGACCTGCAATACATCGAGCAGCCGCTCGAGCTCGACGACATCGCCGGCCATGCGCTGCTGCGCCAGTCGCAGCCGGTGCCGATCGCGCTGGACGAAAGCGCCTACACGCTGTCGGACATCGCCAACATCGTCCGCGCGGAAGCGGCCGACGTGGTGCTGCTCGACCCGCATGAGGCTGGCGGGCTCTGGCCGGTGATCAAGCAGGCCGCGATCTGCGAAGGCGTGGGCATTCCGGTCACGCTGCATTCCGGCGCGGAGCTCGGCCTGTCGCAGGCGGCCTATCTGCATCTCGCCGCCGCCATCCCGAACATGACGATCGCGCTCGACACCGAGCATGCGCATCTCGCCGGCGACATCGTGCGCGAGAGCTTCGACCTGCAGGAGGGCTGCTTCGCCGTGCCGACCGGACCCGGCCTCGGCGTGACGGTGGATGAGGCGGCGGTGGAGCGCCACGCCGTCACCCGCATCGAGGGCGCCTATCTCGACGACCGCCGGCCGGGCTGGTTCCCGGTCAAGCCCGCCTACTGACAGCAAGGGAGGAAACACCATGACCGCACGCATCACCCGCCGCGCCTTCACCGCGGCCGCGCTCACCCTGCCCGCCGCGGCGCGGGCGCAGTCCTGGCGGCCGGATCGCCCGGTGCGCGTCATCGTGCCCTATACCGCGGGCGGCGCATCCGACATCACCGCGCGGCTGATCGCGGAGCGGCTGCGCGGCCCCTTCGGCCAGTCCGGCGTGGTGGAGAACCGCGCCGGCGCCTCCGGCATCATCGGCACCGAGGCGGTGGCCAAGGCGCCGGCCGATGGCACGACCATCGCGCTCGTCGCCTCCTCGCATGTGGTGAACAAGGCGCTGTTCCCGAACCTGCCCTTCGATCCCATCGCCGATTTCGCGCCGATCACGCTGACGGCGCATGTGCAGCTCGTGCTCGTCGTGCCCGCCACGAACCCCGCGCGCAACGTGCAGGAGCTGATGGCCTGGGCGCGCGCGCAGAACGGCCGCGCGGCCTTCGCCTCCTCCGGCAACGGATCGAACCCGCACATCTTCGCCGCCGACCTGCTGAAGCGCGCGGGCGTCGAGATGGAGCACGTGCCCTATCGCGGCTCGACCGCCGCGCATGCCGACCTGCTGGCCGGCCGCACGCAGATGATGTTCGACGCCTATGCCTCCGCCGCGCCGCATGTGCAGGCCGGCACGCTGCGACTGCTCGCGCTCGCCGGCCCGACGCGCTCGCGCCTGCTGCCCGACCTGCCGACCGTGGCCGAGCAGGGTTTCCCGGGCTATGGCGCGACATCCTGGGGCTGCCTGCTCGCGCCCGCCGGCACGCCGCCCGCCGCCATCGCCGCGCTGAACGCCGCCGCGCGCGACATCCTGACCAGCGCCGAGGTGCGCGAGAAGCTGGCCGTGCTGGGCGCCGAGCCCTCCCCCGGCACGCCGGAGGAGCTTGTGGCCTTCATGCGCAGCGAGCAGGCGCGCTACATCGCGCTGGTGCAGGAGCTCGGGATCAAGGCGGGCTGAGCGCCCGCGCCGCGCCCAGCGGCGCGAAGCCAAGCGGAGCGCCGGCGTGTGAGGGCGGATCGGTCACGATCCGCGCGATCCGGCATCAATCCTCCAGCACCAGCCGCGCCTCGACGCGATCGGGCGCGGCGCGCTGGCTGAACACCAGCGCCTCGCGCGTGGCGAGCCAGACGGCGAAGGCGTCGCGCGCGGTCTCGTCGCCGAGCAGGTCCTCGGCCTCGGGGCGCGCCGAGGGTTCGGGCAGCGGCCGCCCCTCCCAGCCCAGCAGCAGCTCCACCCGGTCCTCGCCGCGCCGGGCGCCGAGCGTCGCCTCGGCCACGCCGCGCGCGGCCAGCACCTCGATGAGCTCGACCAGGGCGCGCTCCATCTGCCGTTCCGCCTGCGGCCGCAGGCCCCAGGCCCGCGCGGTGGCCGCCGCCCATTCGCTGGCCTCGCGCCCCGCCGATTCGGAAGCCGGCGCCAGCCGAAGCTCGGCACGCTGCGTCACCAGCGGCATCGTCGCGAGGTTCGCGAGGAAGGCGATCATCGCGCCGAGCGCCAGCGGCGAGGCGAGCGCGGGGACATGCGCCGCGAAGGCCGCCGGCGCCACCGCCGCCGTGACGCCCGCCCCCATGCCGAGCGCGACCACCATCGCGCGCCGCGTGTCCAGCAGCCGCACCGTGGCGAGCTGCGCGCCCTGCACGATGATGAAGCCGGAGACGTAGATCAGCGTCGCCGCCTTCACCGCCGCCGGCGCCATCACGAACAGCGCCACGATCTTCGGGCAGAAGGCGACGAGCAGCAGGATCGCCGTGCCGATCCAGACGATCCGGCGCGCGAGCGTGCCGGTCGCGACCGAAAGACCGGCCGCGGCCGTGGCGGGCCCGGGTGCCGCGGCGCCGATCGCGCCGGCTGCGATGACGGCCAGGCCGTTTGCCAGCAGGCCGCGCTGCACGGCCGGCGGGTCGGGCCGCGTCCAGCCCGCATCCGCCGCGCGCTGGATCATCAGGAAACCGCCCGCCGCGGAGGCTTTCGCGGCGACCAGCGCCAGCAGGAAGGCGGCGAGCGGCGCCGGCCGCATGTCGCCGAAATCCGGCAGCCAGGGCTGCGGCAGCGCGATCCAGGGGCTTGCCGCGATCACCGCCACGGCGTTGTCCGGCACCTCGCCGAGCGCGATCGCGAGCGCGACGCCGAAGGCCGCGCCCACCAGCACCGCGAGCCGCGCCAGCTTCGTGCCGCTCAGCGCCACCAGCACCATCGCCGCGATGCTCGCCAGCAGCACGACCACCGCGAGCGGCCCGGGCTCCGTGCGGCCCGACTGCAGGCCCAGGATCTGCGTCCCCAACAGGATCAGCGACACGCCGATCAGCATGACGACGACGCCGGCCACCTCGTTCGGGATGAGCACGCGGAGCCGGCGCATCGCGAAGCTCAGCAGCGCGGCGGCGCGGCCCGCCCGCCGCCCCCACCCCGCCCCCCCCCCCCCCCCCCCCCCCCCCGCCCCCCCCCCCCCCCCAACCCCCCCCCC
>NZ_JBWXTD010000005.1:448374-452631 GCF_056682175.1 Falsiroseomonas sp. RANM36 | reverse complement strand
GTGGTGGATCGCGCCCTGGCCGAGGCGGTCGCGCTGCTGCCCCCGGATGGC
Source organism: Falsiroseomonas sp. RANM36 (assembly GCF_056682175.1). Taxonomy (NCBI): domain Bacteria; kingdom Pseudomonadati; phylum Pseudomonadota; class Alphaproteobacteria; order Acetobacterales; family Roseomonadaceae; genus Falsiroseomonas; species Falsiroseomonas sp. RANM36. The sequence goes on along the minus strand of NZ_JBWXTD010000005.1, from coordinate 452,580 downwards.
GCCGCGCCGCCGCGCCGCGGCCGCAAGGCGCTGATCCTCTACACCGCCGAGCACGGCTTCGTCGGCGCGCTGCCGGAGCGGATGCTGGACGCGGTGGCGGAGGATGCAGAAGCGGGCGTGCCGCTGTATTGCCTCGGCGCGCGCGGCGCGGCGCTGGCCGAGGCGCGCGGCTGGCAGCCCGCCTGGACCGCGCCGATGGCGACACAGATCGGCGCCGCCTCGCGCATCGCCGCCGAGGTGGCGGAACGGCTCTACGGCGCCTTCCTGCGCGGCGCGGTGACCGCGGTCGAGGTGCTGCACCCGGCCGTCGCCCCCGACAACCGCATCGCCACCGAGCGGCGCCGCCTGCTGCCGCTCGACCTCGCGCGGTTCCGCCGGCCCGATGGCGCCGTGCAGCCGCCGATCGTCCAGCTTGCGCCCGCGCGCCTGGTCGAGATGCTGGTCGGCGAGTATTTCCTCGCCGAGCTGGCGCATGCGACGCTCGAGGCCTTCGCCGCCGAGAACGCCGCGCGGCTGCAGACCATGCAGTCGGCCCGCGGCAGCATAGACCGCCGGCTCGCCCGCCTCCGCGGCGAGGAGCGGCGCGCCCGCCAGGAGGCGATCAACAGCGAACTGCTCGACGTGATCGCCGGCACCCTCGCCGAGGGCCTGCCCCTCGCCCGGCCCGGGGCGGGGGGCGGGCGGCCCCCGCCCCCCCCCCCCGGGGGGCGCCCCCCCCCACGCCGACCCCGGCCGCGCCCGCCGCCGCATAGGCGCCGAGCATCGCGGGCGCATGGGTGGCCGGCACCGGATAGCCGGAGCCGACGGGGCCGCGCGTCAGCAATTGCAGCGCCTGCCACAGCGCGACCGCCAGGATGGACAGGCAGAGGAAGCGCGTCGCCTCGGCCGGATCGGGCGAGAGCGCCGCGGCCGGCGCCGCCGCCAGGACGAAATAGACCGACTGCACGGCGACATGCTGCATGGCGAGCCAGAAGCTCGGCACCAGGGGCGAGGGCGTGTCGAGCCAATAGACCAGGCCCGCGGGCCGCTGCATGGGCCGGTCGGCGCCGCGCGCAAAACTGTCGAACAGCGACGGAAGCAACGACATGTGGAGGCCCAGACGGAATGCCCGGAAAGCTTAGGTCGAAGATTCCGCCCAGGCCAACGTCACTCCGCGTGACGGCTTGTTCATGCGCGCCGTTCAGAACACCGCGCGGAAGGGCAGGACTCGCACGCGGTCACCCGGCGCGACCTGGGTGATCTCCTCGCCCAGTTCGGCGAAGGCATCGGATTCGGTGAGCGAGGTGAGCAGCCCCGCTCCCTCCCGCGGGTATTTCCGCGCGACCGGCAGGTCGGTGCCGAAGCCGAGCGCGACCCGCACATACTCCCGCCGACCGGCCTTCTTGCGATAGGCGAAATCGGCCGTCGCGGCGAAGCGCGGCAGCGGCTCCGGCAGGGCGCCGGCGAGCCGCAGCAGCAGCGGCCGCGCGAGATGCAGGAAGGTGACCACGGCCGCCACCGGGTTGCCCGGCAGCCCGACGACCGGCGTGCCGCCCGAGGCGAACGTCCCGCCCGCCTTCGGCAGCACGCCCATCGCCGCCGGCCGCCCAGGCTTGATGGCCAGCCGCCAGAATACCAGCCGGCCGCTCGCCTCGATCGCCGCCTTCACATGGTCGGCTTCGCCCGTGGAGACGCCGCCCGAGGTCAGCAGCAGGTCCTGCGTCTCCGCCGCGGCGGCCAGCGCGCGCGCCGTCGCCGCGCCGTCATCGGGCAGGATGCCGAGATCGGAGACGGCGGCCGGCAGGCCGGCGAGCAGCGCCATCAGCGTGAAGCGGTTGGAATCGTAGGTCTGCGCCGGGCCGAGCGGCCGCCCGGGCTCGGCCAGTTCGTCGCCGGTGGAGAAGACGCCGATGCGCACCAGCGGCCGCACCGCGAGCCGCGTCAGCCCGAGCGCGGCGGCGAGGCCGAGATCGGGCGGCGTCAGCCGGCGGCCGGCCCGGAGCGCGAGCGCCTGCGCCGCGAGATCCTCGCCCGCCGGCCGGCAATTCGCGCCGCGCTTCAGGCCGGGCGGCATCACCACCGCGCCGCCCTCCTCGCGCGCATCCTCCTGCATCATCACCGTGTCGGCGCCGGGCGGCATCGGCGCGCCGGTGAAGATGCGCACCGCCATGCCCGGCGCGACCGGCGCGGCCGCCGCGCCGGCCTGCACGCGGCCGGCGATGACCAGCCGCGTCCCGCCCGCGGCGGCGAGGTCCGCATGGCGGAAGGCGTAGCCGTCCACGGCGGAATTGAAGAAAGGCGGCAGCGGGATCGGCGCGCGCAGATCCTCGGCCAGCACGCGGCCGAGCGCGGCGGGCAGCGCCAGCGCCTCCTGCCCGTCGGGCGGCGGCACGCGCGCGGCGATCAGCGCCTCGGCCTGCTCCACCGCGAGCAGCGGGCCGCCGAAGGCGAAGCAGTCGTCGCTGAGTTGCGCCATCCGCCCCGTCTAGCCCTTGGCGAGGAAGGCTTCCAGCGGCGTCGCCTTGTCCAGCACCAGCCCGGCAAGGGCGCCGATGTCATCGAGATGAGCCCAGGGCAGCGCCGTGCCGGGGGGCGCGACATCGGCGGCGATGGCGGCGACGAAGGGATCCTCGGGGTGTATCCAGTGCTTGCCGTTGGCGGCGCGGTGCACCTCGAGCTTCGGGTGGGCGTCGCGCTTGAAGCCCTCGACGATCACCAGGTCCACCGGATCGAGGCGACGAAGCAGTTCGGCAAGCTTCGGCTCCGGCGCGCCGCGCAGCTCGGTCATCAGCGCCCAGCGATTGGCGCTGGCCACCAGCACCTGCCGCGCCCCGGCGCTGCGATGCGCGTAGCTGTCCTTGCCGGGCCGGTCGATGTCGAAGGCGTGATGCGCGTGCTTGAGCGTGGAGACCGAAACCCCACGCGCGGCGAGTTCCGGGATCAGCCGCGTCATCAGCGTGGTCTTGCCGGCGCCGCTCCAGCCGGCCAGTCCGATCAGGCGCACATCCGGGTCCTCTGGAAATGGCGGAACCGGCCGGGCATCGCCGCGGCCGGTTCCGGTCAGGCCTCGCGCTCCCTGCGGGGAGCGCCGCGGCGGGATCAGTCCGCCCCGGCGACCTTCGCGTTGGGCGCGATGGTCTCGCGCGCCTTCTTCAGCTCGTCCTCGACCCAGAGCGAGTGGTGCTCCTTCGCCCAGTTCAGGTCCACCTGGCCGGAGCCCATCGCGTCGAAGGCGCCCTCCATGCCGACCGAGCCGATATAGATGTGGCCGAGCATCGCGCCGATCATCAGGACCGAGATGACGCCATGGACGATGTGCGCCAGCTGCATGCCCCCGATGTCGGTCACCCAGAAGGGGAAGATCAGCACATAGCCGGAGACGGCGACGAGGGTGCCGCCGATCACGGTGATCCAGAACACCATCTTCTGCCCGGCATTGAAGCGGCCGGCCGGCGGATGCGAATGGCCGAACAGGCCGCCCGCCGCCTTGAGCCAGCCCACGTCGCGCCCGTTCGGGATGTTGTCCTTCACCCACAGCAGGAACAGCAGGACGATGCCGAGCGTGAAGGGGAAGGACAGGTAGTTGTGCGCGAACTTGCCCCAGAGCGTGATGGTGGCGAAAGCGTCCGGCCCGATGATCGGCATGATCAGCCAGCGGCCGAAGGTCAGGTTGAGGCCGGTCAGCGCCAGCACCACGAAGGAGCCCGCGGTCATCCAGTGCGCCGAGCGCTCCAGCAGGTTGAAGCGCTGGATCGTGCGGCCCGAACGCCCCGCATCGATCGCGATGCGGCCGCGCGTGGCGTAGAACATCAGGATGATGGCGAGCATGCCGAGCACGGCGATGCCGCCGATCCAGCTCAGCGTGACGTTGTGGAAGGCGCGCCAGTCGCGGCCGGCCGGCTGCACCAGGCTCGCGGCCTGCGCATCCGGGATGGTGATGCGCCCGCCGATGCGCCCGCCCTGCAGCGCCTTCTGCAGTTCGAGCTCCTCTGCGCTGAGATCGGCCGGCGCGGGATTGGTCGGAATGCCGGTGACGGGGCCGCCGATCTGGGCCGGCGCCGGCGTGGCGAACCCGAGGCCGAGCGCGAGCGCCAGGGCGGGCAGGATGCGTGCGATCATGATCATCTCCCCAAGGGGCAGTCCCGGGGGGGGGGGGGGGGGGGGGGGGGGGCGGGGGCCCCGCGGCGCCCGCCGCCGCGCGGAGCGGGCGGGGGGGGAGAGGGGTGG
>NZ_JBWXTD010000005.1:432425-448364 GCF_056682175.1 Falsiroseomonas sp. RANM36 | reverse complement strand
TCTCCCCCCCCCCCCCCCCCGGGGGGCGGGGGGGGGGGGGGGGGGGGCCCCCCCCCCCCCCCCGCCCTTCTTGCCTCAGACGCTGAGCGTTTCCTTGTAGGCGGTGCGCCAGCCCCAGGCGCCGGCGCCGTAGCCGCGCTTCTGCACCCGCTCGCGGTAGATGGTCGCGATCATCTCGCCATCGCCCGCCAGCAGCGCCTTGGTCGAGCACATCTCGGCGCAGATCGGCAGCTTGCCTTCCGCGATGCGGTTCGCGCCGTACTGGATGTACTCGGCGCTGACGTTGTCCGCCTGCGGGCCACCGGCGCAGTAGGTGCACTTGTCCATCTTGCCGCGGGTGCCGAAGTTGCCGACGCGCGGATACTGCGGCGCGCCGAAGGGGCAGGCGTAGAAGCAGTAGCCGCAGCCGATGCAGGTGTCCTTGTCGTGCAGCACGATCGCATCCGCGGTCGTGTAGAAGCACGAGGTCGGGCACACCGCCGCGCAGGGCGCGTCGGTGCAGTGCATGCAGGCCATGGAGATGGAGCGCTCGCCGGCCTTGCCGTCATTGATGGTGACGACGCGGCGGCGGTTGATGCCCCAGGGCACCTCGTGCTCGTTCTTGCAGGCCGTGACGCAGGCGTTGCACTCGATGCAACGGTCGCTGTCGCACAGGAACTTCATGCGGGCCATTGTTCTGTTCTCCCCCCGGTCTCTCAGGCCGCACGGATCTGGCAGAGCGTGACCTTCGTCTCCTGCATGAAGGTGACGGGGTCATAGCCATAGGTGGTCACGGCGTTCACCGACTCGCCCAGCACGATCGGGTCAGTGCCCTGCGGATACTTGCTCCGCTGGTCGGTTCCCATGAACCAGCCGGCGAAATGGAAGGGCATGAAGGCCACGCCCTTGCCGACGCGCTCCGTCACCAGCGCCTTCACGCGGGTGCGCGCGTTGTTCTCGGGGCCGCTCACCCAGACCCACTGGCCGTCGCGGATGTTCCGCTCGGCCGCGTCAGAGGTGTTGATCTCGACGAACATGTCCTGCTGCAGCTCGGCGAGCCACTTGTTGGACCGCGTCTCCTCGCCGCCGCCCTCGTACTCCACCAGTCGGCCGGAGGTGAGGATGATCGGGAAGTCCTTCGCCACCTCGCGCGAGCGGTTCTGCACGCTCTGGCCGAGATGCGGCAGGCGGAAGCCGCGCCGGTCGGGCAGCGTCGGATACTGCGCGAGCAGATCCAGGCGCGGCGTGTAGATCGGCTCGCGATGCACCGGCACCGGGTCGGGCAGGTTCCACGCCACCGCGCGGGCCTTGCCGTTGCCGTAGGGCACGCAGCCATGCTCCATCGCCACGCGCATCACGCCGAAGGAGAGGTCGGTGGCCCAGGAGAAGTTGCCGCCGTTGCTCTCGATCCAGCCCTTCTCCTCGGCGGTCAGCTCGTCGTACCAGCCGAGGCGCTTCAGCACCGCGGTGGTGAACTCCGGGTAGCCGTCCTGGATCTCGGAGCCCTGCGACCAGGAGCCCTCGGCCAGCAGCGTGACGCCGTTGCGCTCCGTGCCGAAGCGCGGGCGGAAGGTGCCGCCGCCGTTCTTCACGTGCAGGTTGGTGTTGTAGAGGACGTGGCTGCCCGGATGCTTCCAGCTTCCGGGGCCCCAGCAGGGCCAGGGCATGCCGTAGAACTCGTTGGCCACCGGCGTGCCCTCGCGCCCGCGCAGCGTCACCAGGTCGAACTTGTCCTGGTGCTCCATGTGCAGCTTGAGGCGTTCCGGCGACTGGCCGGTGTAGCCGGTGGAGAGCGAGCCGCGGTTGATCTCCCGCAGGATGCTTTCCGCCGTCGGCGCGCCGTCCTTGATCTCGTAAGGCTTGAACATGTCCTGCTGGAAGCGGACGGCCTGGCCACTCTTTTCCGCCGCGGCATCCAACGCGCCGGCCAGCCGGTACATCACCTCGTAGTCGGTCTTGGATTCGAAGATCGGGTTGACGACCTTCGTGCCCCACTGGACCGAGCGGTTGGAGGCGGTGCGGCTGCCGTCGCATTCGAACTGGGTGCAGATCGGCAGCAGATAGGAGTTGTCGCGTCGGCCGGACAGCACGGCGAAGGTGGTCGGGTGCGGGTCGGCCACGACCAGCAGGTCCATCGCCTCCAGGCCCTTCACCGCCTCCGGCATGCGGGTGACGGTGTTGCCGCCATGCCCGAACACCACCATCGCCTTCAGCCGGTCGCGCTGCTGGATCTGGTCCTTGGGCAGGGTCGCGGCATCGAAGTAGCGCGTGGTCGGGATGCCCGGCGCCTCCATCATGTCCTTGCTGTCGAAGCGCGCGAGGAGGTTTTCGTAGGAGACGCCCCAGACGCGCCCCCAATGGCGCCACGCGCCTTCCGCCAGGCCGTAGTAGCCGGGCAGCGTGCCGACATCGAGGCCGAAATCGGTCGCACCCTGCACGTTGCAGTGGCCGCGGAAGATGTTCGCGCCGGTGCCGTCCGAGCCGACATTGCCGGTGGCCAGCAGCAGGATCGAGAAGGCGCGCACATTCGCCGTGCCGACCGTCTTCTGCGTGGCGCCCATGCACCAGATCAGCGTGCTGGGCTTCTGCGTCGCGAAGAGCTGCGCCACCTTCTTCAGCTGCTCGCCGGGCACGCCGGTGACGCGCTCGACCTCGGCCGGCGTCCACTTCGCCACCTCGGCGCGGATCTCGTCCATGCCGTACACGCGCTGGCGGATGAACTCCTTGTCCTCCCAGCCATTGGCGAAGATGTGGTGCAGCATGCCCCACATGATCGGGATGTCGGTGCCGGGGCGGATGCGCACGTACTCGGTTGCGTGCGCGGCGGTGCGGGTGAAGCGCGGATCGATGACGATCATGTTCGCGCGGTTCCGCTCCTTGCCCGACAGCACGTGCTGCAGGCTGACCGGATGCGCCTCCGCCGGGTTCCCGCCCATGATGATCATGGTCTTGGAGTTGCGGATGTCGTTGTAGGAGTTGGTCTGCGCGCCGTAGCCCCAGGTGTTCGCCACGCCGGCCACGGTGGTGGAGTGGCAGATGCGCGCCTGGTGGTCCACGTTGTTCGTGCCCCAGAAGGCGGCGAACTTCCGGTACAGATACGCGCCCTCATTGGAGAACTTGGCGCTGCCCAGCCAGAAGACGCTGTCGGGCCCGCTCTCGGCGCGCACCTTCATCAGCTTCTCGGCGATCTCGGCATAGGCGACGTCCCAGCTGATCCGCTGCCACTGCCCGCCGACGAGCTTCATCGGGTACTTCAGGCGGCGGTCGCCATGCACCAGCTCGCGCACCGCAGCGCCCTTGGCGCAATGCGTGCCGCGATTGATCGGGCTGGCCCAGGTCGGCTCCTGGCCGACCCACACGCCGTTCTGCACCTCGGCGGTCACCGTGCAGCCCACCGAGCAGTGGGTGCAGATGTTCTTGATCCGCTGGATCGGGCGGGAGTGGTCGGCCACCCCGGTCGCCGCGCCCGAGGCCTGCACGCGCGAGGGCGCCAGCGTGCCGAGGGCGGCGAGGCCCGCGCCGGCGAAGCCCGCCTGGCGGAGGAAGGCGCGGCGGTCCAGCCCGCCGGAGGAGAGGCCCGCATAGGCCTGCGCAAGGCGCTGCTTCGCCGCCTTGCCTTCGGAGCGCTTGATCAGCATCGGCGCTGTCTCCCGGTTCTTATTCGTAGCGGTTGGTGCGGTAGAAGGACTGCACGTCGGCGCTGTCGGCCTTGTAGCGGGGCGCCAGGCGCTGCTGCTCGTTCTCCTTCCGGGCCTGGCCCGACGGCACGCTGTCCGCGCGCTGCGCCATCGCCGGCGCGGCCGCCGCGGCCGCGGTACCCAGGCCCAGCGCCTTGAGGAACCCTCGGCGCACCGACCTCTCCTCCCCGTTAGCAGCCATTTCCCCAGCTCCCCTTGTTCGGGTTGACATGTTCAGGCGGGCAGGTCTGCCGCCGCCGCCTCGATCTCGACAGCGACGCGGCCAAGCCGGCCGACACCGCGATAGAAGGCCGCCGCCTGCGCCGCTTCCAGGTCCGCGAAGAGCCGCGCGGCCCAGGGGCGGATATGGCGGGCGAAGAAAGGCGGCGCCTCGTCCGGGCCGGCCGCGAAGGCACCCGCGATCAGCCCGGCATAGGTCTCGCACAGAAAGGCGATGTGGTCTTCCGGTTCGGCGACGCCCTCGGCCCGCTCGATGCCGAGTCGCGCCAGGTCGCCGCGCAGGTCCGCAAGCGGGCGCTCATGCAGGAAACCGGTCAGGTAATAGGAGGCATAGGGCAGGATCTCGCCGCGGCCGACCCCGATGAAGAGATCGAAATACTCGCGCTCGATGCTCTCGGGCGTCGCGACCGCCGCCGCTGCGGCCAGCGCGGCATAGGCCTCGCCCAGCTCGCCCGGCATCGGGCAGATGCGGCGCAACTGTCCGAGCAGCGCAGGATCCGGCGCGCCCCCCATCAGCCGCCCGAGCAGCGCGAAAAGGCGCGCACGTTCGACATCCAGCGGATCGCTTGCGGTCGCTTCCGTCCCTCTCATCCCAACGACAGCCTTATGGTCCCACCACGATCCCGCAAGGGATCCCGCCGGGAACCTCCCCAATACTGGAAAGAACCAACCCCAGTCATCGGGTTTGCGCAAGGGTCTCGCACCGGCAGGCGGCGGAAAAATCCGGATCAGCCCGGCAGGGCCGATCCGTGCCGGCGCCGCGGGGCGGGCGTCGCCACCGGTTCGGCCTCAGGCGCGGCCGGCGCTCTCTCGCCTCGGGCCTCGGCCGTCGTGTCGGGCCCGGGCAGCGCCTGCACCGGCGTGGCCGGCGCTTCCGGCTCCGGGGCCGGTGTCCGGGCCGGCGGCGCCTCGGCCGTCGCGGCGTCCTCGCCCGCCTGCCGCGCCGGGACCTCCCCGATCGCCTGGGCGAGAAGGGTCTTCACATCGCCGAGGAGCTCGTTGGCGAAGCCAACCGGCAGGCCGCCGGGCGCGTTGAAGTCCCATTGGTATTCAACCGGGCCGATATAGTCGCGAATCGCCGGATCGAGGCTCCACATCCGGCGCAGCGCGGCGTTGCGCAGCCCCGCCGGCACGCCCGGCCGCAGGAACAGGGAGAAGTCGCTCTCGGCCGTCAGGCCCTCGATCGGCGGCAGGCTGGCCGGGTCGATCGCCGGCAGGTTCGGGATCGGGCAGGCGGGCTGCGCGGCCTGCGGCTCGGCCGCCGCGGCAGCGTCGGCCTCGGGCGGCGGATCCGGCTGCGGGTCCGCCGCCGGCAGCTCGGGCTCGACCGCCGCCTCGCGCTTGCGGCGCGACCAGCGGGCGAGGAAGCCGGCCTCCGGCTCCGGCCCGCTCATGGCTCGCCTCCCGCGCCAGGGCGGCGCCGACCAAGCGCCTCGGGGTCGGCCCGGTCGCGGCGGCGCTTGTGGAACGCGCGTTCCTTGTGGTGTCGGGCAACGAATTCCGCGGTCACCGCCCGCAGCCCCGGCGGCATCGGCAGCGATTCCAGCAGGTCATCGCCGGCATCGGCGTAGAGATGCGCCTCGCCGGGGTCCACCGTCACCGCCTGCAGGGCGAAGCCGGAGGGCGTCTCGGCCGGGCGCAGCGTCACCCAGACCAGCGGCGCGGCAGCCTCCAGGTTGTGCTTGTAGTTGTCGGTGTCGGTCGGGTGCAGCGCGACCTCCGCCACGCCGGCGAAGAACAGCGCACGGCCCTCCTCCTCCCGCAGCAGGGTCCAGGGCGGGACGGCGGGCGCGTCCTCCAGCACCTCGACCACGCGCCAGACATGCTCGGCCCATCGCGTGACGCCCGGCCGCCGCTCGGCCAGGACCGCCACGGGGATCGCCAGGCTGTCGGGGTTCATGTGCTGCGCACCCGATTCAGACCTCCGGTGCTCGGCGCGTGCCGCGCCTGCGCCCTGCGATCATCGGGGGCGTTCATGCCGCCGCCTCCCGCGGCGTCAGCGGCAGGCCGGCGATCAGGTTCTGCGGCTTCAGCCGCACCTTCCGGGCCACGTCCATCGCCAGCGCCAGATAGACCGGCTTGCCCGCCACCTTCGGCAGCACGCGCGCGGTGTCGGCGAAGTCCAGCACGCCGAGCCAGAGGATGCGCGCCAGCCTCTCCTGCTTCACCGTCTTCCCATGCCAGAGGTCGTTGGCGATCGAGGTCGCCTCGGCGTCCAGCCCGACATGCCAGGTCCAGTTCGCGTCCTCGATCACCGGCACCGGGCGGATCGCGACCTCCTCGCCGAGCATGTGCCGCAGGAAGATCGCGATGGCGCGGCCGAGCGCCTTCTGACCCGCGCTGCCCTCGACGATGTCGAGCGCGAAGTCATGCGCGTCTGAGCGCGCGAAATAGGCCGGCGCATTGGCCTCCGTCAGCACGTCGATCTCGATCTCGCGCGGCGGGGCGCCGGCCTCGATCAGCAGGTTGCCGAGCGGACCGAGATCGCCCTCGGCCGCCTTCATGTCGAGCAGTTCCTCGTCGGCGAGCAGGGTGGAGCCCTGGTGGATGCCGGCGCGCTGGGGGCGGAACAGGCATTCGGCCGCGCGCAGCACGAAGGGATCGCCCACGCCCTCCATCGCGGAGCGGACGACGAGATGCGTCAGCATCTGCAGGAAGAGCGGCGGGATGCCGGCGACGCCCTGTTCGTAGAGCGCGAGCCACGCCGCTTCGAGATTCGGCGCCGCCGCCACGCGATCGCGAAAGGAGAGAAAGACCTGCCAGTTCTCCCGCGCATCGGCGTCCGCCAGCGCGGCGAGCTCGGCTGGCGGCACGGCGCGCAGCGGGTCGGCCAGCAGGGCGGCATGCAGCGCGCGCTCGGCGTCGCAGGCCTCTTGCGGGGGCAGCAATTCGGGCCGGGCGCAGAAGGCGCGCCAGAGGTCGGGGGTGGCGTGGATCCGCCCCTCCGCGTCGCGGTCGCAGAGGTGATGGCCGCAGGCGACCCAGAAATCGCCGGGCGCGAGGCCCGGGGGCGGCGCGGGATGGTGGTGGTGGTGGCTCATGCGCCGCGTCCGAGGGAGGTCAGGTCGGGCCGCTCCGCCGGCTCGTCCTCGCCTTCCACCACCGCCACGCCGAACACCGGCAGCCGGTCGAAGGCCTGATGCGGCGTGTCGCGCCGATGGAGCGTGCGAAAGCGCTCGCGCTGCGCGCCGTCCTCGATGCTGCGGGTCAGCGCGAGGATGGTGCCCGCCGGGTGGTCGCAGAGGCTCTCGGCGAAGGCGATCTCCTCTTCCGCCGCCGCGCGGGCCGCGGCCTCGTCCGGCGCGCCATGCGCGGCACGGAGATGGGCGGCAAGGGCGGCCAGCGCCGCCTCCCGCTCCGCCGCGCCGGCCTCCGCCACCTCCACCAGGGTGGACCAGCCGAAGGAGGAAAGACCCAGGAACCCGCCCCGAAACGCCTGGCGGCGCTTGCCCGGCATCGTCGCCGGGTCCTCGTCCCAGAAGGCGAAGCCGCCGGGCACGGCCCATTCCCCGGGCTCCGCGGCGGGGTCGAAGATCAGCGTATCCGAGCGGTCGAGCCGCAAGGTTCTGGGGAGCTTCGTCATCCGGCCAGCGCCTCCCGCAGGCTGCGCTGGCTGCGCACACCCTCGCGCTCCGTCACCAGGTCGCCGGAGGCGGGGTCGAGGCCATGGCGGCCAGCGGCCTCGTCCTGCTCCAGCCGCGCCAGGAACCGCTCGGCCATGCGCCGGAAGCCGCCGGTCGGGCCGCCGCGCTGCCATTCCGCCAGCCCCGCCATCAGGTGCCGCGCCCAGGCGGCGGTGAGCTCGGCGGCCGAGGCCTCGGTCGGGTCCCAGCCTTCCTCATCGAGCGCGGTCTGCTGCAGGCCGTGGCCGGGCTCCCAGCCCTGCGGGAAGCTCAGGCGCGCGACGACGCCCACCACCACCCAGTCGGGCACCGCATCCTCGGCGCAGCCCTCCGGCCAGGCGAGCCGCGCCCCCCCGATCTCGCCGGCATTGACGAGGACGCGGGCGGGCCAGCGGAAGGTCAGCGGGACCTCCGGCGGGCCGAAGGCGGCCAGCGCATCGGCCAGCGCCGAGGCGGCGGCGTAGAGCGCGGGCCGGGCGGCGGCCAGCGGCCATTCGGGCTCGAGCACCACCGCGGCCTCGATCCGGGAGGCCGAGCGCACCCAGGCGAGGGTGCCGGCGCCATGCTCGGGCGCGAGCGCAACGGCACGGGCAAATGCGTCGCCCCCCTCCCGCAGCGGGACGACGGGGGAGAAGACCGAGGGCAGCTCGGGCAGATCGGTGCTGGTCGAAACGGCCGGAATGCTCCCCTCCCCTCCCTCGCAACGGCGGGTCCGGGGCGATATATGCGCCAGCAATCCCCGAGCCTAGGGGTCGGGGAAGAACAGGGACGCGCCGGGCCGGGATGACCACCTTCGTCTGCAGCTGCGAGGACACCATGCCGCTGGACGGCCGCGCCATCGCGCGCGGCTGCGGCGGCGGGGGCGAGCTTCGCACGGCCGAGCAGCTCTGCCTCGCGCAGCTCGATCGTTTCCAGGCCGCGCTGGCCGAGGGCAAGCCGCTCACCGTCGCCTGCACCGCCCAGGCGCCGCTGTTCCGCCAGGAGGCCGAGGAGGCCGGCTTCGCGGCGCCCCTGGCTTTCTTGAACATTCGCGAGACCGCCGGCTGGTCGGCCGAGGCGAAGGCCGCCGGCCCGAAGATGGCCGCGCTGCTGGCCGCCGCCGCGGTGGAGATGCCGGCCGTGCCGCTGGTGCCACTGGCGAGCGAGGGCGTGACCCTGGTGCTCGGCCGCGACGCCGTGGCGCTGGAGGCGGCGCGCAAGCTGGCCGAGACGCTCGACATCACCGTGCTACTGACCGGCGCCGAGGCGGTGGAGCCGCTGCGTGCGGCGGAGTTCCCCGTGGCGCGCGGCCGCGCCCGCGCCGCCACCGGCTGGCTCGGCAAGTTCGAGGTCACGGTGGACGGCTACGCCATGCCGCGCCCCTCCTCCCGCGCCGCCTATGAGTGGGGGCCGCGCAAGGACGGCGCGGTCAGCCGCTGCGACGTGATCCTGGACCTGACCGGCGGCGCGCCGCTGTTTCCGACGCATGAGCTGCGCCAGGGCTATCTGCGCGCCGACCCGGCCGATGGCGCGGCGGTGGAGCGCGCCGTGGCGGCGGCGCGGGAGCTGGTCGGCAGCTTCGACAAGCCGCGCTTCGTGACCTTCGACGCATCGCTCTGCGCGCATAGCCGCAACCGCCGCACCGGGTGCACGCGCTGCCTGGATCTGTGCCCCACCGGCGCCATCACGCCGGGCAAGGATTCCGTGCAGATCAGCGCCGAGATCTGCGCCGGCTGCGGCGCCTGCGCGGCGGTCTGCCCCACCGGCGCGGCGAGCTACGCCCTGCCGCCCGCGCAGGCGCTGCTGAAGCGGCTGCGGGCGCTGCTGCTCACCTATCGCGAGGCGGGTGGCGAGACGCCGCTCGTGCTCGTCCACGACGAGTCCGGCGAGGCGATGATCGAGGCGCTGGCGCGCCACGGCGATGGCCTGCCCGCGCGCGTGCTGCCGCTGCGCGTGAACGAGATCTCGCAGCTCGACCTCGGTTTCCTGCTGAGTGCCTTCGCCTGGGGGGCGGCGCAGCTGCGGCTGCTGATGAAGGCGAAGCGCGCGCATGGCACGGAGGGCGTGTTCCGCAACCTCGACTACGCGCAGCATGTGCTGGCCGGCCTCGGCATCCCCGACCACGGTGCGCCGCGCGCGGCGGCGATCGAGACGGACGATCCCTTCACCCTCGGCGAGGCGCTGCGCGCGGTGCCGCGCCGCGGCCTGCCCTTCCCGCCTTCCACGCATCTGGCGATGGGCGCGCCGCGTGAGATGCTGCGCCAGGCGGCGCGCGCGCTGGCCGATGGCGCGGGGCGACGCGGCGGCGAGATCGCGATGCCGGCCCTCGCACCCTTCGGCGAGGCGCGGGTGGACGTTTCGGGCTGCACGCTCTGCGTCGCCTGCACCAGCGTCTGCCCGACCGGCGCCTTCTCCGCCAACCCGGAGCAGCCCCAGTTGAGCTTTTTGGAGGATGCCTGCGTGCAATGCGGCCTCTGCGCCGCGACCTGCCCGGAGAAGGTCATTTCGCTGGTTCCGCGCCTGAACCTGGCGCCCGAGGCTGCGCAGCCGCGCGTGGTCAAGGAAGAAGAGCCCTTCTGCTGCGAGCGCTGCGCAAAACCCTTCGGCGTGAAGAGCCAGATCGCGCGTGTGACGCAGAAGCTGCAGGCGCAGGGCCATTGGATGTTCGCCGACCCCGCGCGGCTGCGCGTGCTGCGCCTCTGCGAGGATTGCCGCGTCTTCGAGGCGACGGAGAGCGCGATGGACCCCTATGCCGGCCCGCCGCGCCCGGTCACGAAAACCACCGAGGATTACCTGCGCGAGGCGGAACGCGCGAAGCGCGCGGCGGAGGAAGGCTGACGCGCGCTACGCCGCCCGCGCCAACCACTCGAGCAGCAGCCGGTTGAAGACCTCCGGCTTCTCGACATTCGGCAGGTGCCGCGCGCCTTGGATCGCGACGAAGCGGCCATCGGGCACCAGCCGCGCGATGCGCTCGCCCTCGGCAGGCGGGACGGCGTGGTCGTCCTCGCCGCAGAGGATCAGCGCGGGGATCGGCAGACCAGGCAGGCGCGACACATGCGAGAAATCGCTGATCGCCTCGGCGCAGCCGGCATAGCCCTCGGCCGGCGTGGCGGCGACGGTCGCCAGAATCTCCTGCCAGCGCGCGGGGTTGGCGGCGCGGAAGCCGGGCGTCAGCCAGCGTTCCAGCGTCGCCTCCGCAATCGGCGCGCAGCCGCCTGCCGCACGCACCGCACGGATGCGCGGCCCCCAGATCTCGGCGGCGTTGGGCAGCGATTCCGGCAGCGCATCGCAGATCACGATGGAGCGCAGCAGGCCGGGATGGTCGAGCGCCAGCGCCTGCCCGCTCATGCCCCCGAGCGACAGCCCGACATAATGCGCGGGGTCGAGATCGAGCGCGCGCAGCACGAAGGCGAGGTCGTCGCCGAGTTCCGCCATGCGATAGGGGCCCGGCGTCGCCGTGCTGCCGCCATGCCCGCGCAGGTCCACGCGCAGCACGCGGAAGCCGGCGTCCAGTAGCGCCGGCACCTGTTCCGCCCAGAGGCCGGAATCCGCGGCCAGCGCATGCACCAGGCAGACCGCCGGCCGGCCGCGCGGGCCGAGCAGGTCGGCATGGATGCGGCGGCCCTCACGCGTCAGCAGCATGGTCAGTCGATCTGCACGTTCACGGTGCGGACGACCTCGCGCCAATTGGCGACTTCCTCCGCGACATAGCGCGTCGCCTGGTCGAGGCTGCCGCCGATCGGCTCGAAACCACCGTCGCGCAGGCGCTGCTGGAAGGCCGGCTCGGCCATCACGCGGTTGATGTCGGCATTCGCGCGTTCCAGCACCGGGCGCGGCGTGCCGGCGGGGAACATCACCGCCACCCAGGCGACATCCACGATCGGCGGCAGGCCGGCCTCCGCCACGGTGGGCACGTCGGGCAGGGCGGAGTTGCGCGTGGCGCTCGTCACCGCCAGGCCACGCGCCTTGCCGTCGCGGATCTGGTTGATCGCCGAAGGGAGGGAGGCGGCGACCATGTCGATGTTGCCCGCGAGCAGCGCCAGCATCGCCGGCCCCGCGCCGGTGTAGGGCACGTGCTGCACATCCGTGCCGCCGGCGCGCTTGAACAGCAGTTCAGCCGACAGATGCGCCGCCACGCCGACGCCGGCCGTGCCGTAGTTCAGCGGCCGGCGCCGGCTGAGCTCGACCAGGTCGGCCAGCGTGCGCACCGGGCTCTCCGCGCGCACCGCGAAGATGTTGGGCGTTCCGGCGACGACGGCCGCGACGTCGAATTCCTCCGCGCGATAGCCGGGATTGCGCGACAGGCTGAGATTGATCGCGAAGGCGCCGGTGGTGACGAGGGCGGTGTAGCCATCGGGCGCAACGCGCGCGATCTGCCGGGCGGCGAGGTTGCCGCCGGCGCCGCCGCGGTTCTCCACCACGACGGTGTGGCCCCAGGCGGGGCCGAGCCGCTCGGCCAGCATGCGGGCGATCACATCGGTGAAGCCGCCGGGCGCGAAGGCGACGACGAAGCGCACCTGGCGTTCCGGCCAGGCGCCCTGGGCCGCGGCACCGCCCAAGGCCGGCGCGGCGAAGGCGGCGCCCAGCAGGATGCGTCGTGTCGTCATGGAACCTTCCCCCCTGTGCCTCGGCACGTGCTGCGATTTACGCAGCGCCGACATTCCCGGCAATAATGCCGGCCAAGGAGACCGCATGCCCGAGACCAACCGCCGCATCCTGCTCGCCCGCCGCCCGAAGGGGGCACCGGTGCCCGAGGATTTCCGCTTCGACGAGGCGCCGCTGCCGGACCTCGCGGATGGCGAGGTGCTGGTGCGGCATCGCTTCCTCTCGCTCGATCCCTACCAGCGCGGGCGGATGGACGATGCGCGGTCCTATGCGAAGCCGGTCGAGATCGGCGGCGTGATGGAATGCCAGGCGGTCGGCCAGGTCGCCGCCAGCCGCGACGCGCGCTTCAGGGAGGGCGACTGGGTGCTCGGCGGCTTCGGCTGGCAGACGCATTCGGCGCGGCCGGGCAAGGCGCTGATCGCGATCGACCCGCAGGAGGCCGCGCCCTCCACCGCGCTCGGCGTGCTCGGCATGCCGGGGCTGACGGCATGGGTCGGACTGAAGGACATCGGCGAGCCGAAGGACGGCGAGACGCTGGTCGTCTCGGCGGCCTCCGGCGCGGTCGGGCAGGTGGTGGGACAACTCGGGAAGATCGCCGGAAGCCGCGTGGTCGGCATCGCGGGCGGCGCGCGGAAATGCGCGTATCTGACGGACGAGCTCGGCTTCGACGCGGCGGTGGACCACAAGGGCGACCTGGCCGCGCAGCTCGACGGCGCCTGCCCCGACGGCGTGGATGTCTATTGGGAGAATGTCGGCGGCGCGGTGCAGGCGGCGGTCTTCCCGCGCTTCAACAATTTCGGCCGCATGGTGATGTGCGGCATGATCGCGCAGTACAACACCGCCGCGGGCGCGGATGCGATCGGCGCCGCGCCGGGGCCCAATCTCGGCCCGGTGGTGCGCAAGCGGCTGCGCATCCAGGGCTTCATCGTCGGCGACACCGGCTGGAAGCGCTACGCGCAGTTCCGCGCGGAGCTGCTCGGCCACATCGCCGCCGGCCGGCTGCGCTACCGCGAGGACATCGTGCAGGGGCTGGAAGCCGCGCCGGACGCCTTCATCGGCCTGCTGCAGGGCCGCAACTTCGGCAAGCTCCTTGTCGCGCTCGGCTGACGCCCCGGACGCGGCGGACGCGGCCCTCGTCGCGCGGCTCGACGGGCACCGCCTGCTGCTGTGCAACGGGCTGCTCGGCGAGGTGATCGCCGGGCTGCACATGGACTACATGTCCACCCAGCTCGACTGGCTGCGCGGCCTCGGCATCGCCGTGGCGCGCGCGCCCACGCCCACCGCCGCGCCGATCGCGGAGAATGCGGCGCGCATCGCGACCATCATCGAGGGCGACGAGGCGCCGATCATCCTGATCGGCCATTCCAAGGGCGGGTTGGAGGCGCTGTCGGCGCTGCTGATGCCCGGCATCGCGGCGCGCTGCCGCGGCTTCCTGGCGCTGCAATCGCCCTTCCGCGGCTCGCCGGTGGCCGATGCCGCCCTCGGCTACGGCCCGCTGCGCGACCTGGCGGATCATGCGCTGCGGCTCGCGCGGCTCGGCGACGGCAAGGGCCTCGCGGACCTCACCTGCGCGGTGCGGGAGCCCTGGATGGCGGCACATGAGGCCGAGATCGCCGCGCTGAGCGCGCGGCTGCCGGTGGCAAGCCTCGCCACCGCGCTGTCGGATCCCTGCCCCTGGCGCGACCGCGCCTATCTGCCGCTGGCGCGCTGGATGGAGGAGAAGGGCGCCGGGCCAAATGACGGCCTGGTGCCGGTCGCCTCCACGAAGCTGCCCGGGGCGCGGCACGCGGTCTTCGCCGGCGGGCATCGGGCGCTGGTGGCCACCGGGGCGGGGCGCGACCCGGTGGCCTTCCTGCGCGCGGAGCTTTCGGCGCTGCTTGGGGTGGCTACTCCTTCGCCACCTCCACCAGCACCAGCTCCGCATCCTCCTCCGCCGTGATGCGGATCTCGGGCTCGTCCACGATGCCCGCGCCGTCGCGCGCGCCGAGCTTCGCGCCGTTCACCGTGACCGCGCCCTTGGCCGGCACGAGATAGGCCGCGCGGTCGGCGCCGAGCGACTGCACCAGCGTCTGGCCGGCCTTCAGCGTGGTGGCGAGCACCGCGCCGTTGACGTTGAGCGGCAGCGCGCCGTTGCCCTGGTCCTGCGGCCGGCCGGAGGCCAGCACCTCGAAGCCTGCCTCGCGCGCCGCCTTGGGGAACTGCTTCGCGCCCCAGTTCGGCTTCGCGCCACGGCGGTCGGGGATGATCCAGATCTGGAAGATCTTCGTCGTCTCCGGCTCGAGATTGTACTCGGCATGCACCACGCCGGTGCCCGCGCTCATGATCTGCACGTCGCCGGCCTCGGTGCGGCCCTCGTTGCCCATGTTGTCCTTGTGGGTGATCGCACCCTCGCGGACATAGGTGATGATCTCCATGTCGCGGTGCGGATGCGGGTCGAAGCCGGTGCCCGGCGCGATCTCGTCGTCGTTCCACACGCGCAGCCGGCCCCAGCTGGTGCGCGCGGGGTCATGGTAGTTGGCGAAGGAGAAGTGGTGCTTCGCCTTGAGCCAGCCATGGTCGGCGCCGCCGAGGCTGCCGAAGGGTCGGATGTCGATCATCGCCTCAATCTCCTCTGGGCCGTGGGGTGGGGCCCTGTCGTTCGGGGCGCAAGATGGGGGCGCGACGCCGTCGGTGCAGCGGGGCGGGACGGATCGGCGCCATTCACCGCGGCAATGACGGGTGGGGGATAATGGGTGGGGGATATCACCCACCCGACCGCGCAACCCCCACCCTCGCCCCAGAGGGAATCGTTGTGCGCCAAGCACTTGCCGGTCCTCCGGCGAGTGGCACGCGCGGTGCAGTAGCCCCTGGCATCCGGCATCCCGCCGGTGTCGAGGGAGTTTCCGTCATGTCCAGCCGCCTTCTCGCCGCCGCCCTGTTCGGCGTCTCCGCCCTGGCGCTCTCCGTCCCGCCGGCCGACGCCGCGAGCCGGCTGTCGGCGCCCGCCGTCAGCGAGCAGCCGACGGCGCTGACACCCGCCCGCGAGGCCAGCGAGGGGCCGCGCCGCGAGGATCGCCGGCAGGACCGGCGGAACGACCGCCGCAACGACCGTCGCAGCACCGAGGCGCCGTCCGATCTGCAGCTGCTGCTGGCCCGCGAGGCGAGCGAGGGGCCGCGGCGCGAGGATCGCCGGCAGGACCGCCGCAACGACCGGCGCAACGACCGTCGCGGCGCCGCGCTCGACACGATGGATGACGGCGCCATCCTGCTCGTCCGCGAGGGTGCCAGCGGCGGCAACCGGCAGCGCCGGAACGGCGGCCGGACAGGTCGCTGAGCCATGCGGCATCGCCGGCAAGGCGGCGTGGCGGCGCTGCTCGCGCTGCTGCTCGCCTGGCCGGCGGGTGCCGCGGAGCTGCGCCTGACCGCGGCGCGGGAATTCGCCGATGGGCGGGACGGCACCGCCAGCGGCGCCTCCCTGGTGCCGCTGCAGGCGACGCTGGCCGCCGGGGGCGGCTATGCGACGCTGCGCCTGCCGGCGATGGCGCCGGCCACGGGCACCTTGCCCTTCGACGCGCCGGCGGTCCGCGAAGACCGCGGCGGATTGGGCGATGCGCGCCTGACACTGGGCCATCGGCTCTACGAATCCGACGACGGCGTCCTGCTCGAAGTGGCGCTGCGCACCCGCCTGCCCTCGGCCTCGACGCCGGCCATGGCGGGCGGCGTGACGGAACATCTGCTGCGGCTGGACGGATCGATCCCGCTTGGGGAGAAGGTGACGCTCGATGTCTCGGCCGGACGGCGCTTCGCGCCGCTGGCCCCGGCCGCGGTGCGCGGGGGGGCGGACGGGGGCGTGGGGG
>NZ_JBWXTD010000005.1:432035-432325 GCF_056682175.1 Falsiroseomonas sp. RANM36 | reverse complement strand
CGGCGACTACTGGAGCGTGGCGGGCGTGCTCTCGGTCGAGCTCGACGAGCTCTGGACCGCGGGCGTCATGCTGGAGGCGCAGGACCGGCAAGCCTACACGGATGCGCCGATGCTCGACCTCGGCGCCTTCGTGGAGCGCGCGGTCGCGCCCGACCTGACGCTCGGCCTCGTCGCCTGGCACGGCGCGGCGGGCGGCGGCGCGGCCTTCAGCGTCGGGCTCCGCCTCGCCTACCGCGTCAGCCTGGGGCTTGATAGGCTGGTGCGATGATGGACGGCATGGCGCAGCCCGG
>NZ_JBWXTD010000005.1:425317-431935 GCF_056682175.1 Falsiroseomonas sp. RANM36 | reverse complement strand
CGCGGCCTCGTCGCCTGGCACGGCGCGGCGGGCGGCGGCGCGGCCTTCAGCGTCGGGCTCCGCCTCGCCTACCGCGTCAGCCTGGGGCTTGATAGGCTGGTGCGATGATGGACGGCATGGCGCAGCCCGGCAGCCTCGCGGCCAGCGCGATCGAGGGCCGGCGCGGCTTCAACCTGCTGCGCTGGTTCGCGGTGCTGAGCCTGGCCTGCGTGGTGCTGTTCGGCACGGGCACGGCGATGGTGCTGAGCCGCTTTCTGACCGCCCAGATGCTCGACCGCGACGCGGAGGTCAGCGCGGAATTCCTGCAGAGCATCGTGCAGGCCGAGCGCACCTGGTCCTGGTTCTCCGATCCCGCCTCCGCCGCCGCGCGCCTGCCGCTCGAGAGCTTCTTCAACCATGTCGCGGAGCTGCCCGGCGTGGTGCGCGCCAACGTCTTCGGCGCCGATGGGACGGTGCTCTGGTCGAGCAACGCGGAGATGATCGGCCGGCGCTTCGACGACAACGAGGAACTCGCCGCCGCGCTGGGCGGTCGGGTCGCGGTGGAATCCGGCACCGTGCCGAAGACCGAGCATGTCGCGCTGGAGAAGGATGCCGGCGGGCGCCGCTTCACCGAGGCCTATCTGCCGGTCTGGGACGAGGCGCATCGCCGCGTCGTCGGCGTGGTCGAGATCTACCGCCTGCCCGACGCGCTGTTCGAGGCGATCGACGGCGGCGTGCGCCGCATCTGGATCGCCGCCGGGCTCGGCATGCTGCTGCTGTATGCGGCGCTGTTCGGCCTGGCTTTGCGGGCGCAATGCCTGATGGCGCGCCAGCAGCAGGCGCTGCTGGAGGCCGAGGCGCTGGGCGCGATCGGCGCGGTCGCCTCCGCCGTCGCGCATGGCGTGCGCAACCCGCTCTCCTCCATCCGCTCCTCGGCCGAGCTCGCGGCGGTGGAGGATGCCGAGGGCGCGCGGCAGTGCCTCGCCGATATCCAGCGCGAGGCGGACCGCATGGAAGGCTGGGTGCGCGACCTGCTGCTGCAGGCCCGCGGCGAGGCGGTGGCGCCGGCGGCGGTGGACGTGAACGCCGTGCTGGACGAGAGCGCACGCACCTTCCAGGCCGCGGCCGCGCGCCAGGGCGTGACGCTGCGCGTGACGACCGCCGCGGTGCCGCCGGCACGCGGCGAGGCCGGCGCGCTCGGCCAGGCGCTGGACAACCTGCTGGCCAATGCGATCGAGGCGATGCCGGAGGGCGGCGCGCTCGATCTCTCGACCGGCGTCGCGCCGGACGGGCGGCAGGTGGAGATCGTGGTGGCGGACACCGGCGGCGGCCTGCCCAGCGGCCTGCAGGATGGCCGGCCCTTCTTCTCGACCAAGGCGCGCGGCACGGGTCTCGGCCTGATGCTCACGCGGCGCATCCTCGCCCGGCATGACGGCGCGCTGCGGCTGGAAAGCAGGGCCGGGGCAGGCACGCGGGCGGTGATCCGCCTGCCCGTCGCCGGCGGCTGACGATGGGCCACGGCATCCTGCTGGTCGAGGACGAGGCGACGCTGGCGCGCAACGTGCAGCGCTACCTGGAGCGCGACGGCTTCGACCTGCGCATCGCCGCGACGATGCGCGCCGGCTGGCGCGACTTCGAGGAATTCCGCCCCGATGTCGTGCTGCTGGATCTCAACCTGCCCGACGGCAGCGGGCTCGACCTGCTGGCGCGCATCCGCGCCGCGGACCGCCAGGCGAAGGTCATCATCCTGACCGGCCATGGCAGCGTACAGACCGCGGTGGAGGCGATGAAGTCCGGCGCCTGGGACTACCTGGCCAAGCCGATCGCGCTCGGCGAGCTCAAGCTGCTGGTGGACAAGGCGCTCGGCCAGGGACGCATGGAGGAGACGCTCTCCTACTACCGCGGGCGCGATGCGCGGCAGGGCGGGCTGGAGGCGATGCTCGGCGGCTCGCCGGCGATCGAGCAGCTGAAGGCGCGCATCCGCGCGCTGCTGCTGGCCGAGCGCGCGATGGCCGAAGGCGATGCGCCGCCGCCGGTGCTGATCCGCGGCGAGACCGGCAGCGGCAAGGAGCTGGTGGCGCGGGCGCTGCATTTCGACGGCCGGCGCGCCGAGGCGCCCTTCATCGAAGTGAATTGCGCCACCCTGCCGTCGCAGCTCGTGGAAGGCGAGCTGTTCGGCCATGAGCGCGGCGCCTTCACCGATGCGCGCGAGCGCCGCATCGGACTGGTGGAGGCGGCGCATGGCGGCACGCTGTTCCTCGACGAGATCGGCGAGCTGGAACCCGCCGTGCAGGCGAAGCTGCTGAAGGTGCTGGAGGACCGCACCGTCCGTCGCCTGGGCGCGGTGCGGGAGCGGCAGGTGGATGTCCGCTTCGTCGCCGCCACGCATCGCCCGCTGGAGGATCTGGTGAAGGAGGGGCGCTTCCGCGCCGACCTCTATTACCGCCTCTCCGTCGTGCAGCTGGTGGTGCCGCCGCTGCGCGAGCGCCTGGGCGACGCCGCACTG
This sequence comes from Falsiroseomonas sp. RANM36, assembly GCF_056682175.1. NCBI lineage: Bacteria > Pseudomonadati > Pseudomonadota > Alphaproteobacteria > Acetobacterales > Roseomonadaceae > Falsiroseomonas > Falsiroseomonas sp. RANM36. The sequence continues at coordinate 429,450 of NZ_JBWXTD010000005.1, read as the reverse complement.
CTCGCCGCGCATTTCCTGGCGCTGCACGGCAGGCGCTACGGCCGCCCCGGCCTTCGGCTGGATGCGGCGGCGCTGGACCTGGTTGCGCGGCATCCCTGGCCGGGCAATGTGCGGGAGCTGCGCAACGCGATGGAGCAGGCGGCGCTGGCCGCGGGCGAGGCGCGGGAACTCGGCGCCGCGCATGTCGCGCTCGCGCCGGCGCCGGCCCTGGCCGAGGCGCCGGCCGCCGCGCCGACGCTGCGGCAGATGGAGCGGGACACGCTGGTGCAGATGCTGGACCGCACCGGCGGCAACGTGTCCCAGGCGGCGCGGCTGCTCGGCATCAGCCGGGACACGATGCGCTACCGCATGGCCAAGCACGGGCTGGACGCGGCGGCCGGGGTGGAATCCGCCTGAAACGGATAGCGTCCGGCCCTGCCCGGACCACTGCCCCCGCGCCACACTGCCGGCGGCGGCGTGTCGGAGCTCGCATCCGCGCGGCGCGCCCGAGGAAGGATTCCCCCCCATGCGTCGCACGTTCCTGAAGCTCGCCCTCGCACCGGCCGTGCTGGGCCTCGCCGCCTGCGTCTCGGAGCAGCGCTATGACGAGCTGCAGCAGGCCTACACCCAGCTGCAGGCCCACTACAACGCCGACCAGGCCACCATCCAGATGCTGGAAGGCCGGCTGAAGGTGACGATGACGGACCGCATCCTGTTCCCCTCGGGCGGCTACCGCATCACCGAGAGCGCCCGGCGCGAGCTGGCGAAGATGGTGCCGACGCTGAAGGGGCTGCGGCAGACCCGGGTGATCGTGGAGGGCTACACGGACACCACGCCGGTCGGCCCGGAGCTGCGGCGCGAGGGGATCACCTCCAACCTCGACCTGTCCTCGCGGCGCGCGGACACGGTGGCGGACGAGCTGATCCGCCTCGGCGCGCCGCGCGGCATCATCTCGGCCGACGGGCGGGGCGATGCGAACCCCGTCGCCTCGAACACGACGCCGGAAGGCCGGGCGCAGAACCGGCGCATCGAGATCACGCTGGTCGGCCCGGGGAACTGAGCGCCGGCGCCCCGCCCTACCCCGCGATGCGGGGAGAGGGCGGGGCAGGACCTACCGGCACATCAGCACGGGCAGGTCGGCATTCTCCAGCACGTGCCGCGTCACGCCGCCCAGGATCAGCTGGCGCAGGCGCGAATGGCTGTAGGCGCCCTGGCACATCAGGTCCGCGCCGAAGTCGCGCGCCGCGCCCAGCAGCCCGGCGCCCACCTCGCGCGTCGCCGGCTTGAAGGGCACCACCTCGGCCTCGATGTTGTGCCAGCGCAGATAGGCGCGGATGCCCTCGGCCCCCGGGCCGCGGCGCTGGTAGTCGTCCGAGCAGAGGATGCGCACCGCCTGCGCGCGGTGCAGCCAGGGCAGCGCCGCGGCGACGGCCGCCGCGCTCTCGGCGCTGCCGTTCCAGGCCACCGCCACGCGCGTGCCCATGGTCTGCGGCGCGACGCGCGGGGCGATCAGCACCGGTCGGCCCGAATCGAACAGCACCGCATGCAGCGCGTCGGAGGAGGAGACATCCTCCTCGGCCTCCGGGTGCGGCACCACCGCCATGTCGAACAGCCGCGACTGCTGCGCGACGATGTCCTCCTCCCGGCCGGCCATGGTCTCGAAGCTGATCGTGATGCCCTGGCTCTTGGCCGCGGTGTTGGGGTCGGAGGCCAGGACCAGGTCGCCATGGGTGGCGGCGAAGCGGTCGAACAGCTCGCGCACGCGATTGGCGCGCTCCCCGCTCTCGCGCTCGGTCGCGGCCATCATCTCCTCGATCATCGCGCCCGAGAGGCCCTCTCCGGCCAGCGGCGCGACGTCGCGCGCATCCACGCGCACATGCAGGCAATGCAGATGCGCGTGCCAGATCCGCGCGACATCGAGCGCCGTGGCGAGCGCGGCTTCCCCGGCCGCGGTCCCCGTCAGCGGCAGCAGCAGACGACGGTAGGCCATTGCGGCTCTCCCTTCCCGAAACCTTCCCTGTGAAACTTTATGCCTCGATTCCGCCGTTCAAGGCCAGAGCGGCGAAGGCCGCGGCGCGGGCATCGCCGGCCGCGTCCAGCTTCCGCCAGTCGATCGCGCCGGGATCGGCCTGCGCCGCGCGTTCGAGCACGGCCACATCGGCGTCCGACGCGTCGCCGCGGCGCGATCCGACGCGCGACCGCAGCACCGGCATCGGCGCTTCCAGCCAGAAGCCGTGGAATGCGAAGCCCGCCGCCGCGTCCCGCGCGCCCGCGCGCATCGCCGGGTCGAGGAACACGGCGTCGAGCACCACGGAATGTCCTGCGGCCAGGGCGTCGCGCGCGGCGGCGAACAGCTCGGCATGCACCGCCGCGCTCTCCGCCGGCGCATAGGCCGCTTCCGGCAGGCGCTGTTCCGGCGCGACGCCGGCGCGGCGCTTGCGGATCTCGTCCGTCCGCAGATGCAGCGCACCGGGCGCGATGCCGAGCGCGGGCGCCAGCGCGCGCGCCAGCCAGGTCTTGCCCGTGCCCTGCAGCCCGCCCACGGCCACCAGGCGCGGCGGAACAGGGCGGAGATAGGCCTCCGCGGCCGCGAGATAGGGCAGGCCGTCACGGCCGCGCGCCGGCTCCAGCTTGGCGCGGACCAGGGCGCGCTGCGCCAGCCAGAAGGGCAGCGCGGGCAGCATCCCGATGTCGAAGCTCCGCGCCAGCACCCGGTTCATCACCCGGTTCGCCGCCGCGCGGTCCACCCGCACATCGAGGTCCATCAGCAGGAACGCCAGGTCGTAGCCCACATCGATGCGCGCGATCGCCTCGTCGAACTCGATCGCGTCGAAGGCCACCGGCCGCCCGTCCCAGAGGCAGAGATTCGCCAGGTGCAGGTCGCCATGGCAGCGCCGCACCAGGCCCTGCGCCGCGCGCGCGCCGAGCAGCGGGCGGAGCGCGTCCAGGCGCGCGCGCATGGTCGCGGCCACCGCGGCGACGCGGCCGGGATCGAGACCGACCTCGAGGCAGCCGGCCACGTTGCCCTGCAGCACCAGCGCCATGCGCGCGGCGCTGTCCACGCCGGGTGCGGCCGGCGCCGCGGCCAGCAATGCGGCTGTCGCATCCGCCAAGGCATCCAGCAGCCGCGCATCCAGCGCGCCGCGCGCCGCGACAGCGTCCAGAAAGTCCTCGGCAGGCACCGGCGCCATGCGCAGCACCCAGTCCACGACCTGGCCCGTGCCGCCGAGCGCGAGGGCGCCGCCCTCTTCGCGGGTGATCGGCAGGACGTCGCGATAGATGCCGGGCGCGTTGGGGCGGTTGATCTCCAGCTCGCGGCGGCAAAAGTGCTCTCGCGCGGCGAGCGGCGCGAAATCCAGGAAGGGGAGCGTGACCGCCTTCTTCAGCTTGAAGGCGTCCTGCGGGCCGACGAAGACGGCCGAGATATGCGTCTCGATCGGCGCCGCGCCGGTCAGGCGCGCGAGCAGCGCGGCGACCTCCGCCTGCTCCGCCGGGATGGTCACGGGTAGAGCATCTCCGTCTCCCACCCGCCGCCCGCTTCCTGAGCGGACGCGCCTCCGGCGCGATGGAAGACGCGGCGCTCATGCAGGCGGAAGGGCATGTCGCGCCAGAACTCGATGCGGTCGGGCAGCAGGCGGAAGCCCGACCAGAAATCGGGGCGGGGGATTTCGCCGATGCCGAACCTCATCGTGTATTCGGCCACCGCCTTCTCCAGCGCGAAGCGGCCTTCCAGCGGGCGGGACTGGCGGGAGGCCCAGGCGCCGATCCGGCTGCCGCGGGCGCGGGAGGCGTAGTAGGCATCCGCCTCCTCCGCGCTCACCGGCTCGACGGCGCCTTCCACGCGCACGCTGCGCTGCAGCGTCTTCCAGTGGAAGGTCATGGCGGCGAAGGGGTTTCGGGCAAGCTCCCGCCCCTTGCGGCTTTCGAGGTTGGTGTAGAAGACGAAGCCGCGCGCATCCACGTCCTTCAGCAGCACCATCCGCGCGGAGGGCCGGCCCGCCGGCGGCGCGGGGGCGGGGGGGGCGGGGGGGGGGGGGGCGCGCGAGGAGGCCGGGCTGCGCGGCCTGGTGACGCTCTATGCGGGGAGGCGCCCGCGCGACGCGGCGGTGATCTTCGACGACCTCGAGATGCCCGTGCTGCTCTCGATCGTGGAC
>NZ_JBWXTD010000005.1:417879-425217 GCF_056682175.1 Falsiroseomonas sp. RANM36 | reverse complement strand
CCCCCCCGCGGGGCGGGCCGGCCCCCCGGCGTCGCGGTGGCGAGGCAGACGGCGTTGGGGTCGTTCGGCTCGGATTTCGCCGCTTCCGCCATCCAGGCGCCGAACAGGGCGATCGGGTCTTCGGTGGCCTGCGTGCGGGCGGGCTGGTCCAAGGGGGGGCTCCCAGGGGTGCATGGCGGCCGGGTGGCTTGCCCCGGCCTGGGGCATGTGCCATCCCGCCCGGACCCCCGCAACCAGTCGCCGGTCCGCCGCAATGCCCCCATCGGAAGCTTCCGAACCCACCGTTGCGATCCCGACCGGCACGCTGATGGCCGGCCGCCGCGGCGTGGTGATGGGGGTGGCGAATGACCGCTCCATCGCCTGGGGGATCGCGCAGGCGGTCGCCGCGCAGGGCGCCGAGCTTTGTTTCACCTATCAGGGCGAGGCGCTGGAGAAGCGGGTGCGCCCGCTGGCCGAGCAGGTGGGCTCGAAGCTGGTGCTGCCCTGCGACGTCACCGACGATGCCAGCGTGGATGCGGTGTTCGAGCGCGTGAAGGCCGAATGGGGCGGGATGGACTTCCTGGTCCATGCGATCGGCTTCGCGGACAAGCAGTATCTGCGCGGGCGCTACATGGACACGCCCCGCCCTGCCTTCCTGCAGGCGATGGACATCAGCGTCTATTCCTTCGTCGCCGTCGCGCAGCGCGCGGTGCCGCTGATGAAGCCGGGCGGGTCGCTGCTGACCATGAGCTATCTCGGCGCGGAGCGCGTGACGCCGCACTACAACGTGATGGGCGTGGCCAAGGCGGCGCTGGAGGCCTCCGTGCGCTACATGGCGGCCGATCTCGGGAAGGCCGGCATCCGGGTGAACGCGATCAGCGCGGGCCCGATCAAGACGCTGGCGGCGTCCGGCATCGGCGATTTCCGCTACATCCTGAAGTGGAACCAGTACAACGCGCCGATGGAGCGCAACGTCACGATCGAGGATGTGGGCGGGGCGGGGCTGTATCTGCTCTCCTCGCTGTCCTCCGGCGTGACGGGCGAGGTGCACCACGTGGATTGCGGCTACCACATCGTCGGCATGAAGAACCCCGACGCCCCCGACATCGCCACGGTCTGACCGCTTCTCCCTCTCCCGCGCGAGCGGGGGAGGGTCGGGGTGGGGGCCAGGACACCGCTGACCATGTCCCACAACTCCTTCGGCCACCTGTTCCGCTTCACCACCTGGGGCGAGAGCCATGGCGCGGCGATCGGCTGCGTGGTGGATGGCTGCCCGCCGCGCATCCCGCTGACCGAGGCCGACATCCAGCCCTTCCTCGACCGTCGCCGCCCCGGCCAGAGCAAGTTCGTGACCCAGCGCCAGGAGCCGGACACGGTCAAAATCCTCTCCGGCACCTTCGAGGGCGTCACCACCGGCACGCCGATCTCGCTGGTCATCGAGAACCAGGACCAGCGCAGCAAGGACTACGGCGAGATCAAGGACCGCTTCCGGCCTGGCCATGCCGACCTGACCTATGAGCTGAAATACGGCGTGCGCGACTATCGCGGCGGCGGCCGGTCCTCCGCGCGGGAGACGGCGATGCGCGTCGCCGCCGGCGCCGTCGCGCGCAAGGTGCTGGAGGGCGTGACGATCCGCGCCGCGCTGGTCTGCATGGGCGGCGACTGGATCGACGTCGCCAATTTCGACTGGGCGCAGGCGAACGAAAACCCGTTCTTCTGCCCGGATGCCCAGGCCGCGGCGCGGTGGGAGGAGAGGCTGACCGCCGCGCGCAAATCCGGCAGCAGCCTCGGCGCCGTGGTGGAGGTGGTGGCGGAGGGCGTGCCCCCCGGCCTCGGCGCGCCGGTCTATGGCAAGCTCGATTCCGACCTGGCGGCGGCGCTGATGTCCATCAATGCGGTCAAGGGCGTCGAGATCGGCGCGGGCTTCGCGGCCGCCGGCTTCACCGGCGAGGAGAATGCCGACGAGATGCGCATGGGCCCGCATGGCGAGGTGCTGTTCGAGAGCAACCATGCCGGCGGCATCCTGGGCGGCATCAGCACCGGCCAGCCGGTGGTGGCGCGCTTCGCGGTGAAGCCGACGAGCTCCATCCTGACGCCGCGCCGGTCGGTGGACCGCTTCGGGGCGGAGGTGGAGGTGCTGACCAAGGGGCGCCACGATCCCTGCGTCGGCATCCGCGCCGTGCCGGTGGGCGAGGCGATGATGGCGCTGGTGCTGGCCGACCACCTGCTGCGCCACCGCGCGCAGAACCCGGATGCGCCGAGCCGGGCGCGGCTGCCGCGGAACTGAGCGATTTCCGTCGCTTGACGCGAAAAAAGCGTCCGCACACGCAACCGTCACCCGATTTCGCTCGCATCCGGGTGCCGGAGGGCCCATGTAGAGCGGGTCACGCTTTCCGTCTGGCTCGGCCTGTTCTCCAATCTCCGTCCCGGGGTGCCGAGCCCGGTGTCCGCCCCCTTCGGTCGGCTGGCCCGTCGCGTGACGTTCGCGCGCCGGCACACTCGTGCGTATCGGAAGACCAACACACATGGCCATCGGCACCGTCAAGTGGTTCAACGCCACCAAGGGCTACGGCTTCATCCAGCCGGATGACGGCTCCAAGGACGTCTTCGTCCACATCTCCGAAGTGCAGCGCTCCGGCATGCAGGACCTGCGCGAAGGCGACAAGATCGACTACGAACTGCAGGCAGGCCAGGGCGGCAAGAGCTCGGCCACGCGGCTGCAGCGCGCCTGAGGCACGCAGGGCGCGGCTCCTCCACGGGGCCGCGCCCGCCCACCGTCCCGACCACGGCAGAGGAGGCCCGTCATGGCGCCGCACAAATTCGCCGTCGGACAGCATGTCGAATTCCAGCCCGGTCCCTGGGACGCCAACATTCCGCGCGGGGTCTACACCATCACCCGCGCCATGCCCGGCGACGACCTGGACCGCACCTATCGCGCGCGCAGCCTGTCCGACGGGCTGGAACGCGTGTTCCGCGAGAAGCAGCTCCGCCGCGGCGGGCTGGATGGCGAGGGCGGCGAAGCCTAGCCAGCATCTTTTCCCGCGCGGGGCTTTTCGGCGCTCGCCTGCGCCCCGATAATCGGGGCTTCGGGAGAGCGTGATGCCGGATACCAACCTGCCGCGAGACGACCGCGCGGCCCTGCCGAGGCGCATGACCGGGAACGGGGAGGTCATCGAGACCTCCGCGCCGATCGGCGACACGGTGAAGACCACCACCTGCTACATGTGCGCCTGCCGCTGCGGGATCAAGGTCCATCTGAAGGACGGGCGCGTCCGCTACATCGAGGGCAATCCGGACCATCCGGTGAACCGCGGCGTGCTCTGCGGCAAGGGCTCGGCGGGCATCATGACGCAATACGCGCCGTCGCGCCTGCGCGCGCCGCTGAAGCGCGTCGGGCCACGCGGCTCGGGCGAATTCGCCGAGGTCTCCTGGGCAGAGGCGATGGACATCGCCACCGGCTGGCTGAAGAACGTCCGCGAGACCGCGCCGGAAAAACTCGCCTTCTTCACGGGTCGCGATCAGTCGCAGAGCCTGACCGGCTTCTGGGCCGCGCAGTTCGGCACGCCGAACTTCGCAGCCCATGGCGGCTTCTGCAGCGTGAACATGGCCGCCGCCGGCCTCTACACCATCGGCGGCAGTTTTTGGGAATTCGGCGAGCCCGATTGGGAGCACGCGAAGTATTTCGTGATGTTCGGCGTGGCCGAGGATCACGACAGCAATCCCATCAAGATCGGGCTCGGCAAGCTCAAGGCGCGCGGCGCGAAATTCGTCAGCGTGAACCCGGTGCGCACCGGCTATTCCGCCATCGCCGACGAATGGGTCGGCATCCGCCCCGGCACGGACGGGCTGCTCGTCATCGCGCTGATCCACGAGCTGCTGCGGACCGACCGCGTCGATCTCGACTTCCTCGTCCGCTACACCAATGCGCATTGGCTGGTGGTGAAGAATCCGGGCGGCGCGGATGACGGGCTCTTCGCGCGCGACGCCGATGGCAAGCCGCTCGCCTGGGACCGCGCGCGCGGCGCGATGGATGCGGCGACGCCGGAGATGCAGCCGGCGATCGTCGGCGAGCACACCCTGCCGGATGGCCGCGTCGCGGTGCCGGTGTTCCAGCTGATGGCGGAGCGCTACCTCTCGCCGGACTACGCGCCCGACAAGGTCGCTGCCACCTGCGGCGTGCCCGCCGCGACGATCAAGAGGCTGGCCGCCGAACTCGCAGACATCGCCTTCAACCACACCATCACCCTCGACGTGCCCTGGACCGACAGCCTCGGCCGCCGGCACGAGACGATGGTGGGGCGGCCCGTCTCCTTCCACGCGATGCGCGGCATCTCCGCGCATTCCAACGGTTTTCATACGTGCCGCGCGCTGCACCTGCTGCAGATGATCCTGGGCGCGATCGATGTGCCGGGGTCCTGGCGCTACAAATCGCCCTTCCCGCGGCCGATCCCGCCGGGCCCCGGCCCGGCCGGCAAGGGCGCCAAGCCGAACACGCCGCTCACGGGCAATATTCTCTCGTTTCCGCATGGGCCGGATGACCTGCTCGTCAACGACGACGGCAGCCCCATCCGCATCGACAAGGCGTTCTCCTGGCATGCGCCGCTCGCGCTGCACGGGATGATGCACACCGTCATCGGCAATGCCGGCGCCGGCGATCCCTATGAGATCGACACGCTGTTCATGTTCATGGCCAACATGGCCTGGAACAGCGCGATGAATCCCGGCGAGGTCATCCGCATCCTGACCGAGACGCGCGAGGACGGCGAATACCGCATCCCGCACGTCATCTACTCGGACGCCTATTTCTCCGAGACGGTGCCCTATGCCGACCTGATCCTGCCGGACACGACCTATCTGGAGCGCTGGGACGCGATCTCGCTGCTCGATCGCCCGATCGGCAGCGCGCATGGCCCGGGCGACGCGATCCGCCAGCCGGTGATCCAGCCCGACCGTGACGTGCGCGGCTTCCAGGAGGTGCTGATCGAGCTCGGCGCGCGCCTCGGCCTGCCGGCCTTCGTGAAGGAGGACGGCTCGCCGAAGTTCAAGGACTACCCGGACTACATCATGAACCACCAGCGGATGCCGGGCGTCGGCCCGCTGGCCGGCTTCCGGGGCGAGGACGGCACGAAGAAGGGCGTCGGCGAGCCGAACCCGAACCAGCTGCAGAAATACATCGAGAATGGCTGCTTCTGGCGCCACCACCTGCCGCCCGAGCAGCTCTACTTCAAGCACGCGAACAAGGCCTATCTGGAGGACAGCAAGGCGATGGGGCTGATCGGCAAGTCCGATCAGATCGTCCTGCAGATCTACTCGGAGCCCCTGCAGAAGTTCCGCCTCGCCGCGCAGGGCCATGGCGCGAAGCAGCCGCCGGACGAAGCGACGCGCGCGCGCATCGCCACCTATTGCGACCCGCTGCCGATCTGGTACGCGCCGCTCGAGCAGCAGCGGCACGACACCGATCCCTTCCCGCTATCGGCCATCACGCAGCGGCCGATGGACCACTACCATTCCTGGGGCAGCCAGAACGCCTGGCTGCGGCAGATCCGCGGCGCCAACAAGCTCTACATGAACCGCCTCACGGCGCACCGGCTCGGCCTCGCGCAGGACGACTGGGTCTGGGTGGAAAGCCGCAACGGCCGCGTGAAGGGCCAACTCGCGCTGATGGAAGGCGTGAACCCCGACACCGTCTGGACGTGGAACGCGGTGGGCAAGCGCGCCGGCGCCTGGAACCTCTCGCCCGACAGCCCGGAGGCGACGCGGGGTTTTCTCCTCAATCACGTCATCAGCGAATGGCTGCCGGCGCAGGTCGCGGATGGCCAGCGCTTCGCCAACAGCGATCCCGTCACCGGCCAGGCGGCGTGGTACGACCTGCGCGTGCGCGTGACGAAATGCGCGGCCGACGAGATCCCGCTGACGGATCCGCATCCGGCGGCGCTCGAACGACCGCCCGGGCTGCGACCCGCGCCCGACCTGGTGAGGGAGCCCGGGGCATGACCGAACTCCCGCCGCCCACCGCCAAGAAGCTGGGGCTCGTCATCGACCTCGACACCTGCGTCGGCTGCCATGCCTGCGCGACGAACTGCAAGGAATGGAACGCGGGCGGCCATCTCGGTCCCCTGCCCGACTTCAACGCCTATTCCGCCGGCGCCGAGGGCGTGTGGTTCAACCGCGTGCATTCCTACGAGGCCGGCGCGGGCGAGGAAGGCCGCACGGTCCACTTCCCCCGCTCCTGCCTGCATTGCGAGACGCCTTCCTGCGTCACCGTCTGCCCCACGGGCGCCAGCTACAAGCGCGCCGAGGACGGCATCGTGCTGGTGAACACCGACAGTTGCATCGGCTGCGGCCTGTGTGCCTGGGCCTGCCCCTATGGCGCGCGCGAGCTGGACGAGGACGAGGGGGTGATGAAGAAATGCACCCTCTGCGTGGACCGCGTCTACAACGAGACCATCCCGGAGGCGCAGCGCCAGCCGGCCTGCGTCATCACCTGCCCGGTCGGCGCGCGGCATTTCGGCGATCTCGGCGACCCGACCAGCAAGGTCTCGCGCCTGGTGGCGGAGCGCGGCGGCTACGACCTGATGCCGGAGATGGGCTACGCGCCGGTGAACAAATACCTCCCCCCGCGGGAGAAGCCGCCGATGCGCGCCCATACGCTGGAGGAAGCGGCGCCGACGCCGATGGACATCGGCAACCCGTTGCTTCGCTGGCTCGATCGCGCCTTGTCCCGTTGAGGCCCGTCCGTTGCGGCGTCCGCGACACATTGACCGCGGCGCCCAGGGGGCCGAAACTTGCGCGGTGGCGTCGCGTTGAGATGCCGCGCGGTATCGGCGCCGCCCCCTCTCCCCGGGCCATGGTGGGTTGCCGCCGCCCCACGGGTCGGTGACCCCGCCGCATCGTCGCGCAACACTGTCGCAAGTCCCGGAGCAGCATGTCCGAAATCGACCGCGTCTTTGCAGGCCTAGGCGGAGGGCAATCCGCCCCGAGTGCCCGACGCGAGCTTCGGCGCATCCCGGGCAAGGGCAGCGCCTCCGCCACGCGGACGGTGGAAGTGGTGCGCCTGCCGACGAAGGGCACCGCCGAGGCGCCGGGCCGCCAGCGCGCCGACCAGCATCTGCGCGCCGCGACCTGGGAGGACGGCTTCCCGGCCCAGTCGGCCCGTCCCGCGCCACCGCCGCCCGAGGCGCCGGAGCCCGTCCGTGCCGAGCCGACGGCGCATGTGATGCCGATGTGGGAGCGGAGCCGCGCCGAGCCCGAAGCGCCGCCGCCCGCGCCCGAGGCGCCCCGCCCGCGCCGTGGCCGCCCGCCCGGCGCCGCCCCCCCCCCCCCCGGGCCCGCCCCCCCGGGGGGCGCCCCCCGCCCCCC
>NZ_JBWXTD010000005.1:413670-417779 GCF_056682175.1 Falsiroseomonas sp. RANM36 | reverse complement strand
GCTCCATCTCCGACTGCGGCAGGATGGAGCCGGTGGGGTTGTTCGGGTTGGCCAGGAACATCAGCCCGGCCACAGGTCACGGAACGCCGGGTGGCCGACCCCTTCGACCCGGATGACGACGGCGCGAACTGCATGCGTTGCGGCTATGCCGTGGAGCCGGCGCGCGAGCGGCGCGGCCTGATGACCTGCGCCGCCTGCGGATAGCCTCGCCGCGGCCGATCAGCTCGCCGCAGCGCAGGCGAGCCGGGCGCCGCGCCGGCGACGCCCGAAGGACAGCGCCGGCGGCTGCGCCGCGGCCGCCTGCATCGCGGCCATGATCCGCATCTGATCCGCCCAGGCGATGGCGCCGGTCGCCTCGCCGAGCGCGATGCCCCACGCCGCGTCGGGAACCGGATCGCCCGGCATGGCGCGCTCGATCGCGCGGGCGCGCAGTGCGACGCGATGCGAGCCGGGCTCCCGCTTCTCGCGCGCGTCCCAATCCTCGCAGGCATCGCACATCGCCCGGTCCCCGGCTCCGCCCAGATGTCCTGCATGCACGCTGCGCCACGGCCGATCAAGCACGCCATCTCGCCCCGGCGATCTTGACGCCAGGGGACACCCCGGCTTCACGATCCTCGGGACGCTCGGCCGGTCTCGCCGGGATGATCGCACCAGGCGGCACCGGACACGCATGAATCCCGCACCGAGCATCGTCTTCTTCACCACCGCCTCCGGCGCCGGCTATGGCCTGCTGTTCTGGCTCGGGTTGCTGCGCGCCTTCGGCCTGGCGCCCGCCTCGCCGGCCTTCGGCCTGACGGCGCTGGCGCTGGCGCTGCTGCTGATCACCGCCGGCCTGCTGGCCTCGCTCAAGCATCTCGGGCGGCCTGAGCGCGCCTGGCGGGCGCTGTCGCAATGGCGCTCCTCCTGGCTCTCGCGGGAGGCTGTCGCCGCGGTCGCCACCTATGTGCCGGCGCTGCTGTTCGGCCTCGGCCTCGCCACGGGCGATGCGGCGCTGACCGCGACCATGGGCGTGCTGGCGGCGGCGGGCGCCGTGGCGACCACCTGGTGCACGGGGATGATCTACGCCTCGCTCAAGCCGGTGCGGCAGTGGCACCTGCCGATGGTGCCCTGGGGCTACCTGCTGTTCGGCGCCTTCTGCGGCGCCGCGCTGCTCGCCGCGCTGGCCGCGCCCTGGGGCGAGGCGCGGCCGCCGGCGCTGCTGGCCGCGCTGCTCGGCGGCGGCGCGATCGCGCTGAAGCGCGCCTATTGGGATGCGATCGACGCGCCGAAGCCGGCGGATGCGCCGAGCATCGAGAGCGCGACGGGCCTCGGGCGGATCGGCGCCACCAGGCCGCTCGATCCGCCGCACACCGAGCAGAACTGGCTGCTGCGGGAGATGGGGTTCCGGGTCGCCCGCGCGCATCGCGCGAAGCTGCGGCGGCTGACGCTCGGCGGCTTCGCCATCGCCACGGTCCTGGCGCTCGCCGCGCTGCCCCTGCCCGGCGCCGCCGCCGCGCTGGCCCTGCTGCCGGCCGCCGCCGTGGCGCTGGCGGCGATGCTGGTGGAACGCTGGCTGATGTTCGCCGAGGCAACCCACACCGTCACGCTCTACTATACCGGCGAGGGATAGGCCGGCGGCCGGCGGATTGAGATCGGCGGCCGGGCATGCTGTGTTGCGATCGTAATGGAAGGCGGGAGGGCGGCATGCGCGGCGGAGCGAAGAGGCTGGTCGCTGGCTGTGCCCTGGCGCTGTCCGCCATGGGGAGCGCCGAGGCGGGCTGGTTCCAGGACACCGTCGGCGCCACGCTGACGGCGAAGGGCGACCTGGCGGTTGCCATGCCCTTCGGCGCCCCCGCCCCCGTCCGCATCGGCACCTCCTTCAGCGGGCAGGTGGTCCATCCGGGCGAGGGCCTCGGCTTCGACGTCTCGGTGGATGTCGGCCCCTATGAGATCGTCGTCCGCTTCGCCGCCAGCCACGCGCGCCGCCTGGCCGATCCCGCCGGGCTTGTGGACATCACGCTCTCCGGCCTGACGCCGGTGCCGCTTGTGATCCTCACCAGCTTCACCTGCCCCGCGCCGGGCGGAACATGCCAGTGGCCGGAGAGCCCGCCGGAGGCGACGCTGGCGGACAGCCTGCCGACGCAGCTGGTGCTGGGATTCGCCGCGCTGGAGGACGGCGCCAGCTATGTCTATGCCATTCCCATCCCGAACCCGGTGCCGACGCCCGCCACCTGGCCGCTGCTGCTGACCGGCCTGTTCGGTCTCGCGCTCGGCGCCCGGCGGCGCGCCGGGCGATCCCCGGCCGCCCTCGGCGCCTGACCGGGCGCGATCGCGGCGCGCGGGAGGGCCGGCCGGCAGCGGCGCCGAAGCTGCTTGCCGCCGGCCACCTTCCGCGTATAGGAACGGGTCAAGACCACAACAACCTGGGTCGTCGCATGTCTCCCTCCGCCGACCACCGGCCGGATCCGGCCGACCTTGCGCGTTTTCGCGCCCTTTGCGGCGCCCGCCGCTGGACGAGCCGGCTGGCGGAACTCAGCCGCCGCACCGCCGCGCCGTCGCTGGCGGGCCGCGTGGCGCAGCAACGCCATGCCCTGGAACTGGTGCTCGCCCGCCTGGCGGAGACGCCGAGCCTCGAGCGGGCGGGCCCTGCCGAGCAGCGGGTGATCGCCTTCGCCCGCGAGGCCGTGCGCCTGGCCGAGGCGCTGCCGGCCGGCCCGCGCAAGCGCCTGCGCGAGCGGATCGAGGCGGGGCTGAGCGGCGAGGCCACGCTGATGCCGCTGTTCCACCTGCTGCGCACGGCGGAGCGCCACCGCGCGTTGGGCTTCACGGTCGCCTTCAGCGGCCTGGCCGAGGAGACCCCCTGGGACCTCACCATCGCCCGCGACGGCGCGAGCGCGGAAGTGGCCTGCGAGACCGTCTCGGCCGAGGAAGGCCGGCAGGTGCATCGCGGCGACTGGTGCGCCCTGGTGGACCGCGTGAACCCCGAGCTGCAGACCTGGCTTGCCGCCCATCCCGGGCGCTACCTGCTGAAGATGACCCTGCCGGAGGGCATGGTCTCGGACGACCAGGTGGCGGAGCTGCACCGGCGCATCAGCGGCCTGCTCGCCGAGCAGAAGCGCCAGGACGCCGGCGCCGACGCCGTGCTGAAGCTCGACCCGCTGGTGCTCGCCGGCGCCCAGGCGGCGGTGCGCGGCCTGCCGGCCCAGCTACGCGCCCAGTTCGGCGAGGAAGCGCATCTGGCCGTGACCTCGGCACCCGACAGCGGCTCGGTCTTCGTCATGGCGGCCAGGGCGGGGCGGGAGAACATGATCGCCAGCGCGGCCACGCGGCGCATGGCGGAGGCGGCCGAGCAGCGCCTGTCCGGCACGCGGCCCGGCATCCTGGCCGTCTTTCTCGACGACCTGGACCGCGGGGAATGGCGCAGCCTGCGCGAGCGGATGGAGCTGGAAGGCGCGACGCGGCGCTGGATGACGGAGGCCTCGGCCCGCCGCGTGGTGGCGGTGACCTGCGCCAGCCGGATGGAGCTGTTCGGCATGGCCCCGCCCGATGCGGCGCCCGAAGGCGAGCTGCGCTTCCGCAACCCCGGGCACGCCGCCTGCAGGTCCGAGGCGCTGGCGCCCGCCATCCTGTCGTCGAATTGATCACGCCGGGGCCACGCAACCGCTGGGGCCCCGCCACGTTCCTGCGCCATGGTGCGGATCTGCCGGCCCGTCGGAAGGGGCCGGCGACTGCCCCGGCCGCAGGACATGCACGGATGACCGAGCGCGAAATCGAGGCGAAGCTGGCGGAGCTCGATCGGCTCCTGAACGATCCCGAGACGCGCATGGATCCGCACAAGGTCTGGTCCCTGTTGGCGGAGCTGCGCGACAAGCCGGCGCCGCCGCCGGTCGCGCGGCGACCGGCATTGGGCCTGCCTAACGGCGCGATGACGTCTTCGTAATCTCTGGCACGCGGGTTGCTTGCATGGACCCGGCCTTTCGGCCGCGATCTGCGCAAGGAACCGTCCCGATGCCCCTGTCCCGCCGCCTCCTGCTGGCTGCCGCCCCGGCCACGCTGCTTGCCGCGCCCGCCCCGGCGGCCGGGCCGGCCCCCCGCCCCCCGGCCCGGGGGGTGGGGCGGGCCGGGGGGGC
>NZ_JBWXTD010000005.1:413092-413570 GCF_056682175.1 Falsiroseomonas sp. RANM36 | reverse complement strand
CCTTCGGCGATCCGCTCCACATGAACCGTGAGATGGCCCGGCCTGCCATCCGGCACGATGCGGCAGGCCTGGGTCCAATGCCGTGCGCCGGCACGGTGCAGCACGACGTAGAACAGCGAGGGCTCCAGGCGCCCGGCGCGCGTGCGCCAATCCGCCATGCCGAGGAAGACCGCGCGATCGTGCGGCCCGAGCAGCAACGAGAGATCCGGGGCGGTGCCCGCCGTATCGAACATGTCACCCTCCTGTGCGGAGCGTGACCGACGGCGGCGCTTCCCGAATGTTTGCCGGAATGGCCGCATCCCCCCTTTCGGAGGCGCCACCGTGCCCGGGAAGGCCGGTTGGCGTTGGGCGTCGGCCCAACTCCTGATGCAGTGCGCGTGGTAGCGCGGCGTGGCCGCCGGGCGCAAGCGGGGATGACGCCGCCTGCTGCGGCGTCTGCTGTGCGGCGAGAGGCCCAGCGCGGCCCCCCGGCTCGGCG
>NZ_JBWXTD010000005.1:412066-412992 GCF_056682175.1 Falsiroseomonas sp. RANM36 | reverse complement strand
GCCACGCCCCCCGCGGGCCGGGGCGGGTGGGCGGCGCGCCCGACGCGGGCGCTGGCCCTGCCGATGCGCGCGCGGGTGGGGGCGGCCGCGGCCGGCCGCGTCTTCATCACCCGCAGCACCGGCGCCGACATCGCCACGCGCGTCTTCGCGCGGCACGGCATGGCGATCCCGCCCGAGCAGCAGGCCGGCACCGAGGCCTTCCTGGATCGGCTGGTCCGTCAGGCGGCAGGCTGAAGGTGGCGCCCGACGCGGTCGCGGCCCGGCCGCGCGCGAGCCTGGCCGGCCTGGCGCTCGGCTCGGCCGGGCTGCTGGCGATCGCGGCGATGCTGCCCGCCCTGCCCGACCCGGCGCTGCCCGGCGGCGTCGCCGTGGCGCTGCGGCGCGGCGCCGCCTTCGTCTGGCTCGATTTCGGCTTCGCCGGCGGGTTCCGCGCGCTGCTCGAGGCCGGCGACGGGCGCGCCCTCGCCGCGACCTTCCTGATCCCCGCCGTCGCCGCCGCGGTGATCCTGCCGGCGGCGGCGCTTCTGCCCGGCCATGGGCGCTTCGTCGCACCGGTCGGGTTGCCGCTGCTGGTCGGCGCGATGGTCTTCGGCATCGGCATGCAGGTCGCCAATGGCTGCGGCTCCGGCGTGCTGGTCGCGGCGGGCCAGGGGGCGCGGCGGATGTGGGTGGCGCTGCCCTTCTTCTGCCTCGGCGGCGTCATCGGCAGCCTGCTGCTGCCGATGGGCCTCGCCCTGCCGGGTCTCGGCAGCGTGGACCTGGTGGCGTCGCTCGGCCCCTGGGGCGCCCTGCTGGCGGTGGAGGCGCTGCTTGCGCTCGGCGCGCTGGCGGTGCTGCGCGGCGCGCGGCCCGCGGCGGCGCCGCGGCGCCCCCCGGCGGGGGTGGGGGGGTGTGTGGGGCGGGGATTGAACGACAGCCGCCGGCCC
>NZ_JBWXTD010000005.1:410382-411966 GCF_056682175.1 Falsiroseomonas sp. RANM36 | reverse complement strand
GGGGGCGGGGCGGCGGGCGCGGGGCGCGGGGGGGGGGCGGCGGGGCGCGCGGCCCGCGGCGGCGCGGCGGCGCGCCGCGGCGGTGATCGGGGTGTTGGTGGCGCTGTTCTTCCTCGTCTCCGGCATGCCCTGGGGCATCACCACCGGGCTGACGCTGTGGGGCGCCAAGGCGCTGCAGGGGCTCGGCCTCGGCCTCTCGGCCAGCAGCTTCTGGATGGAGCCCTGGGCGGCCGAGGCGCTGCGCGGGCCGCTGCTGGCGGTGCATTCCTCGCTGGCCGATCTCGGGCTGCTGCTCGGCGCGCTGCTGGCCGCGGCGGCGGGCGGCGGGCTGCGGCATGGCGTGGCGCTCGGCCGGCGCGGCGCGGCCGGCGCGGCGCTGGGCGGGCTGCTGATGGGCGTCGGCGCGCGGCTCTCCTTCGGCTGCAATGTCGGCGCCTTCATCGGGGGCGCGGCCTCGGCCAGCCTGCACGGCTTCGTCTGGCTGCTGGCGGTGCTGCCCGGCTGCTGGATCGGCATCCGGCTGCGCCCGCTCTTCGGCCTGCCGCGTCTCTGATACCGGGTCGCGTCGGGCGCGCCCCTTGCCAGCCGTGCCGCATGGCGCGAGACCTACGGGGTGTTCGACAGCATCGCCGGCTATGCGCTGCCGGCCATCCTCGCGCTCGGCCTGGCCGGCGCGCTCATCGGCGCGGTCGGCGGGCTGCTCGGCATCGGTGGCGGCGTGATCGCCGTGCCGGTGCTGCTGGATGTCTTCGCCGCGATCGGCGTGGCGGAGGATGCGCGCCTTCCCGTCTCGGTCGGCACCGCGCATCTCGTCGTCGCGCTGGCGGCGGTGCCGGCGCTGTGGGGCCATGCGCGCGCCGGCACGCTGGACCGGCCGGTCCTGCGCGCCTGGCTGCCGCCGCTTGCCGCCGGCGGCGTGGCAGGACTGATCGCGGCGCATGTCGTCCCGCCGGTGCTCGCCCTGATCGTCTTCGCGGCGCTGATGCTCCTGCTCGCGGCGCAGATGCTGGCCGGGCGGCGGGTCCGGATCGGCGACAGCCTGCCCACGGGCCTGCCGGGCCTGGTGCCGCCTGCGATGGTGGGCTTCCTCGCCGCCGGCCTCGGCATCGGCGCGGGCACGCTCAGCGGGCCGGTGCTCGGGCTGTTCGGCGTGCCGCTGCTGCGCGCGGTCGGCGCCGGGGCGGCCTTCAACCTGGTGGTGGCGCTGCCCTCGGCGCTGGTCTTCGCGATGGAGCCCGGCCCGCCCGATGGCCTGCCCGGGGACGCGGTGGGCCGGGTGGCGCTGGTTGCCGCCGCGCTGCTGGCGGGGCCGGCGATGCTCGTCGCGCCCGCCGCCGCCCGGCTGGCGCGCCGGCTGTCCGAGCGGCTGCTCCGCGCGCTGTTCGTCGCCACCCTGCTGCTCATCGCGGCGCGCGTGCTGTCCAAGCTGGGCGGTTGAACCGCGTCCACACTGTCTGGAATTGGATGATTTCTTGAGCCGTCCCGGCGCCGCGCCCGCGCGCGCCCCGCCCCCGGCGGGCCCCCCCCGGCCGCGCGCGACAGGGGGGGGCGGGGCGGGCGACGCCCGCGGCAAAGCAGGGCCGC
>NZ_JBWXTD010000005.1:405928-410282 GCF_056682175.1 Falsiroseomonas sp. RANM36 | reverse complement strand
CGGCGAAGCGGTCGGCGCTGGCCTGCCAGTAGGTGACGCCGACCACCGGCACGCCGAGCGACTTCGTCAGCTCGATCGCCGCGGTCGCGGTCGCCTCGGCATTGCCGCCATGGCCGGTGACCAGGGCGGTGCGCCGGAAGCCGTGGCGCGCGGCGGGGCGCGCGCCGCGCCGCCTGCGGGCACCGCCGGGACGCTCGCGCAGGGCGTGGCAGGGACGGGCGAAGCCGGCGGAAAAGCTGGACCGCCGGCAGCACGGCGACGCCGTCGCCGCGCCGCGCGGGCCGGTGGCGCCGCGCCGCCGCTGCATTGTAGAGCACGTGCATCGCGTTGTGGCCGGAACGCTGTGCGCAATTTCCGGTTGGTGGTCGGTTGCGTCGGACGCAGCGGATAGATCGCGCATCGGCGAGCTTCGTCGCCACCAGGAACCACGCCCATGGCCATCGAGCAGATCTGGTTCGGCACCCGCGCGGTGCGCTACGAGAACGGCGGCAACAGCGGCCCGCAGATCGGGCTGCTGGAATCGTCGGACGACTTCGCGACGCGCACGCTCGCCGGCGGCACCCATGACAACACCGGCAGCGAGTGGCAGCAGCTGCTGGCCTTCACCGGCACGGCCGCGCAGCAGGCCGCACTCGGCATCAACCTCGACGATGGCGTGGACAGCGCGGCCGCCGGCCAGGTGGCGACCAGCGGCGACCTGCGGGTGGGCGAGGGCGTGGTGGCGCACAACCTGGCCGATGTCGGCGGCGGCGGCCGGCTGCTGGACGTGGGCGGCACGCTGGACGGCGCCGATGACCCGGTGGCGATCACCGGGCTCGGCCGGGCGAATGCCTCCAGGCTCTCGGGCGCGAGCCTGGACGGCAGCGAGACCGGCAACCGCGTGGTCTTCTCCAACGATGCCGGCTTCGGCTTCCTCAACGGCAGCGGCTTCGACCCGAATGGCGGCGCGACGCGGCTGAACGACGGCGACGCGATCAACTTCGAGGTCCGGCAGGGCCGCATGCTGGTGGAGGCGAGCTTCACCGTGCGCGTCGCGAATGGCGGCAGCGCCGGCGTGGTGCTCGACAGCGACGGCGCGACGATCCGCGACACCAACGGGGCGCTGCAGGGCGGCTTCGTGCAGGACGCCTCGGCGGGCGAGCTCGATCTCGGCCTGCTCGCCGACGGGACGCGGGTGACGATCGACTACCTGGCCCGGTCCATCAGCATCAACGACGTGGCCTTCGAGGGGGCGACGGACGCCTTCTTCGACGCCTTCAGCGACGGCGGCTTCAAGGACCTCACCCTCGGCTCGCGCGTCGGCGGCGGCATCGGGTGGTCGGCCGACGACCTGGTGCTCTCGACCGACGATCCGGCGCAATCCAACGCGCTGCCGCTGGCCGAAGGCTTCACCGGCGGCACCGGCGAGGAGGACACCGCGATCGCCGGCCAGGTGCTGGCGAGCGACGGGGACGGCGACCTGCTGTCCTTCAGCGTCGAGGCCGGCGACGGCCCTGCGCATGGCAGCGTCGTCATCGCGGCCGATGGCAGCTTCCTCTACACGCCCGACGCCGACTTCCATGGCGACGACGGCTTCACCGTGACCATCGCGGACGGCAAAGGCGGCTTCGCCTTCCAGCTGGTGCAGATCTCGGTTGCCGCGGTGAACGACGCACCGGACGCGGCGCCGCCGCGCGCGGTCGGCACCGACGAGGACGCGCCCGTCACCTTCACCATCCTCGCCACGGACAAGGACGGCGGCACGCTGGACTTCGCCGTCGCGCCCGGCGACGGCCCGGCGCATGGCGTCGTGCAGATCGACGCCGGCAGCGGCGAGGCGACCTACACGCCCGACGCCGATTTCTCCGGCGAGGACAGCTTCGTGGTGACGATCGGCGACGGGCAGGGCGGCTTCACCCTGCAGACCGTCGCCGTGACCGTCGCGCCGGTGAACGACGCCCCGGTGGCCGAGGGCTTCGAGGGCGGGACGGGCGAGGAGGACACCGCCGTGCTCGGCCAGGTCCTCGCCTCCGACGCCGACGGCGACGAGCTGGTCTTCACCGTGGAGCCGGGCGACGGGCCGTTCAGCGGCGGCGTGCTGGTGGATGCCGGCACCGGCGCCTTCACCTACACGCCCGAGCCCGACTGGTACGGCACCGACAGCTTCATCGTCACCATCCGCGACGGCCGCGGCGGCGTGACCATGCAGCTGGTCGAGGTGGGGGTCTCGCCGGTCAGCGACCCGCCGGTCGCCGAGGGCTACACCGGCGGCGTGGGCGAGGAGGACAACTCGATCGCCGGCGACGTCCAGGCCAGCGACCCGGACGGCGACGCGCTGAGCTACACGGTGCTGGAGGGCGACGGGCCTGCGCATGGCAGCGTGCTGCTGCTCTCCTCCAACGGCAACTTCTGGTACACGCCGGCGGCGAACTTCTCGGGCACCGACAGTTTCACGGTGACGATCAGCGACGGCAAGGGCGGCATCACGACGCAGCTCGTGGAGATCGTCGTCGCCCCGGTCGCGGATCCCGCGACCTTCACCGGCCGCACCACCGGCAGCGTCGCCGAGGACGGCACGCTGACCGCCGCGGGCGTGCTGGCCGTGGTGGATCCCGATCCGGGCGAGGCCGGCTTCCTCGGAACCGGCAGCCTGGCCGGCGCCTATGGCGATTTCACCTTCGCGCTGGACACCGGCGCCTGGAGCTATGCGCTGCGCAACGGCGACCTGGCGGTGCAGGCGCTGAACACCGGCACCACCGTGCAGGACAGCCTGGTGGTGACGGCGCTGGACGGCGCGACGACGACGATCGTTATCGACATCGCCGGCGCCGACGAGCCGTTCCTGCCGAGCCCGTATCGCGGCGCCGGCGATCCGAACGACAACCCGCCCACCCCGCCCGCGCCGAGCGGCACCTATGTCACCTATGGCGACGGGGCGGATTCCATCACCGGCACCTCGGGCTCGGAATACATCATCGCCGGCGACGGCAACGACACCGTCACGGCCGGTTCCGGCGACGACGCGGTCTATGGCGGCGGCGGCAACGACAACATCACCGGCAACAACGGCAATGACTGGATCGATGGCGGGCCGGGCAACGACATCATGTCGGGCGGCGGCAACGACGACGTGCTGATCGGCGGCGACGGCAACGACACGCTGACCGGCTCCTCCGGCGGCGGCACGCTGTATGGCGGCAACGACCACGACTCGCTGAACGGCAACCCGCTGCTCTATGGCGGCGCCGGCAACGACACGCTGACGGGCTCGACCAGCCTGGCCGACACGCTCTATGGCGGCTCGGGCAACGACTCGATCCGCGGCCGTGGCGGCGAGGACATCATCATCGGCGGCTACGGCGCGGACACCCTCTCGGGGAGCGTGAGCGGCGGCACCGACGCCGACCGCTTCGTGTTCCTGAGCACCGCGGACACGAACGACATCATCACCGATTTCGGCACCGGCGCGGATCTGCTGGACTTCACCGCCTTCGGGGGCCTGACCCTGAAGGCATCGCCAGGCGCCGAGTTCGACGCCGACGACCAGATCGCCTGGTACGTCTCCGGCGCGAACACGGTCGTCATCGTCAACACCGACGGCAACGTGAACAATGCCGAATTCATGGTGACGCTGAACAACTACACCGGCGGCATCACGGCGGCGAACCTCATCCTGTAGCGGCCCGCCCGCCCGCCGCGCCGCGCGCGTGTAACTTCCGCGGCGGCGCGGCGAAGCAGGGTCGGGCCGTCGAACGGGCGCAAGGGGCGCTGGCGGGGCGGCGCGAGGAGCACGCCCGATGAACGCCACCGTCACCTCCACGGGCGGCCGACCGCTGCCGGCGCAGGCCGCGCCGATCGGCGCCGCCGGCCTGGCCGCGATGCCGCGGGCGGCGCGCATCGCCTCCTGGCTCGCCGCGGGCTGGATCGCCTGGGAGTTCGGCTACTACGAACAATACAAGCTGACCGGCAACGAAGGCTCGGTCCATCTCTTCACCATCCTGTCGGACTGGCTCGGCACGCCGGGCGGGGAGAAGCCCTTCCGCCTCTTCGTCGCGACGCAGGAGATCGTCGCGGCGGTGCTGGTGCTGCTGCCCTGGACGCGGGTGCCCGGCGCGGCGCTGTCCTTCGCGACGATGGCGGGCGCGATCTTCTTCCATGTCGTCAGCCCGCTCGGCATCGATCCCTACGGCGATGGCGGCGTGCTGTTCAAGGAAGCGGTGTTCACGCTGGCGATGGCGGCGCTGATCCTGGTTCTGCACCGGCACGAGATCCCGGGCTGGCTGCGGCGCCTGCCGCTGATCGGAAAGCGCTTCGCCTGACGCCGGGGCGGCGCCGCGAGGACGGCGATGGCGGTCAAGCGCGGCCGTCCCGGCCG
>NZ_JBWXTD010000005.1:397172-405828 GCF_056682175.1 Falsiroseomonas sp. RANM36 | reverse complement strand
GGGCCCGCGCCCGGGCGGCCCCCCATGCCGGCGGGGATGGCGGGACCGGCCGGGCCGGCCCCGCCGTCCGGTTCAGCGGCCCGTGCCGGCGCGTGCCATACGCTCCGCCATCGCCTGCGGCACGTAGATGGTCGTCATGTTCTGGCCCATGCCGATCACGACGGGGACGAAGCCCTCTCGCGGCTGCTGAGCGAAGACGGAATCGAGGTGCATCACCCGGACGTCCCCCATGCCGGTCGGCTCCGTCACCATCACGCGGCCGCCGCCGACGAGGTTGCCCTGCGCCATCGGGCCGTAGTCCACCGTCATGTTCTCGCCCGTGCCGACCACGCGCGGATAGGACTGCGCGGCAGCGGGGCCGGCGGCAACCGCCAGCGCCGCCCCGGCGACAGCCGCAAGGATGGACATCTTCCGGAACGAATTCGACATATCAAGCTCCCTTCCTACG
The DNA here is from genome assembly GCF_056682175.1 of Falsiroseomonas sp. RANM36. NCBI lineage: Bacteria > Pseudomonadati > Pseudomonadota > Alphaproteobacteria > Acetobacterales > Roseomonadaceae > Falsiroseomonas > Falsiroseomonas sp. RANM36. Next base: position 405,380 of record NZ_JBWXTD010000005.1, on the reverse strand, counting down.
ACCATGCCAGGATGAGCTGGCCGTGACTGTAATTCGCCTGCACAAGTTGCAAGTTACGGCAATCGCGCAAATTCGAGCGGTATTTTTTATTATGGCTCTTCTGCGCCTGTGCCATGTCCGTGCCGCGCGCGGGCGAGCCGCGGGCGTCGTGGCCACGAGGGCGAGTATCGGAAGCGGAGCGGCAGGCCGCCACGACGACGCGCGCATGGTTTCGATGCAACGCCGGCATCGCCGTGCGGGTCAGGCCTGCCAGCGCTCCCGCCGGACCGCCTCGACGAAGCAGCCGAGGGAGGCCGACCAGCGCCGCCCCGCGACGGTGACGAGGCAGACGCTGCGCGCCGGCGGCGAATCCTCGATCGCGCGCAGCACGAGACCCGGCTGCGCCGCACTGAACTCGGGCAGGAAGCACACGCCCATGCCCGCCGCGACCAGGCTCTGGATCCAGTCCTCCCGCTCGCTGCGGCAGCCATGCACGAGCTTCGCGCCGACCGCCCGCAGCGCATCGCCCAGCACCTCCCGGTGCTCGCAGTTGATGCGCGAGAGATAGACCTGCCCGTCCATGTCGCGCATGCGGATCGCAGGCCGTGCCGCGAAGGGATGGCCGGGCGCGCAGGCGACGCGGAAATTCTCCGTGTAGAGCGAATCGGCGCGCAGCCGCTCGCCCGGGCCTTCGGGCAGGGAGGTGATGGCGGCATCGAGCTCGCCGCGCAGCAGCCGCTCGCAGAGCTGGCCCGGCGTGGCGTCGGACAGCGTGATGGCGATGCCCGGGCGCCGCGCGCGGAAGCGGCTGAGGAAGCCGCCGAACCGCGCCGGCCCGATCGAGCACATCACGCCGAGCCGCAGGTCCGACCCTTCCAGGCGGCTGTGCAGCGACACCTGCTGGCGGAGCGCGTGGCTGCGCGCGACGATCTCCTCGAGCTGCGGATGCACCAGGCGGCCGAGCGCGGTCAGATGCGTGTTGCCGCGCTCGCGCGCCAGCAGCGGGCCGCCGAACTCGCGCTCCAGCCGCTGGATCGCGCGCGTCAGCGTCGGCTGCGTCACGCCGCAGGCCTCCGCCGCGCGGGTGAAGTTCATGGTGCGCACGACGCACAGGAAATAGTCGATCTCGCGCAGGTCCATCGCATCCATCCTGGCGGCATGCGCCTTCGCGCCGCCCTTGCCGGAATGCTTCGCGGCACCCGCTGCGAAGGTTTCGCCGTCAGTCGAGCCGGGCGCCGGCGGGCACCTGCATGCCGCGCTGCACGGCGGCCCGTGCGCCCACTTGCGCGAACCAGCGGGCGAGCGCGGGAAAATCCTCCAGCCGCTGCTCCGCCCAGCCATGCCGCGCGATCCAGGGAAAGGCGGCGATGTCGGCCAGGCCATAGTCGTCGCCCGCCAGGAAGGGCGATGCGCCGAGCCGCCCCTCCAGCACGCCATAGGCGCGCGCCACCAGGGCGACGGTGTGCCGCCGCGCGGCCTCCGGCTTTTCCGCCGCGAGCTCCGTCCAGTGATGCGCCTGGCCGGTGAAGGGGCCGAGCGAGGTCAGCACCACCATCAGCCAGGCGAGCGCGACAGCGCGCGGCGCGCCAGAAGCGGGCAGGAAGCGGCCATGCGTCTCGGCCAGGTGCAGCAGGATCGCCCCGCTCTCGAACAGCGGCGGCGCGCCAGCCTCCACCAGAATCGGGATCTTGCCATAGGGATTGAGCGCCAGGATCTCCGGCGCGAACTGCGCGCGCGCGCGGATGTTCACCGGCGTCACCGCGTATTCCAGCCCGAGCTCCTCGAGCAGGATCGAGACGCGCTGCGAATTGGGCGTCGCCCAGCCGTAGAAGCGGCGCATCCGGGCGCTCAGGCGGCGCTCGCCGAAAGCCCCGCGCGCATCAGGCGCGGGCCGATCACGGAAGCGATCAGCGTCGTCACGACGATCGCCATGCCGTGCCAGGCCAGCACCATCGCCGCCGCCTGCAGGTGATGCACCAGGCTGAGCCCGACGCTGGCGAGCGCGGCCGCGGACAGTCCGCCGAGGGTGGCCACCGGCACCGGCCTGATCAGCGCCGCATGACGCGTGAGCCAGGCCATGCCGATGGTCAGCGGCACGCCGAAGCCGACGATGAAGCCGAGGCAGGGGAAGCTGGTGGTGAGCGTCAGCGCCTCCGGCCCGGCGCGGAACAGGTCGGCCAGACAGCCCCAGCCCATCGTGGCGAGCCAGGCGATGGCGGCCGGCACCGGCAGCAGCGCCCAGCGCCGGTCGCGATCGGGCAGTGCGAGCTGGAAGGCGGCGAAGCCCGCCAGGATGCCGGTCGCGGCCGCGCTGATCAGCTGCGGCGTATCGAAGCCGGAGGCGAGGCGCTCGGCCAGGTCGTGGCGGAAGCCGAAGATGGCGACGGCGGCGCCGATCACGGCCACGACGATGCCGAGCCACACGATCGCCGCGACGGCGGGGTTCCACACGCGCTTGACCGGCTTTAGGCCGGTGGAGAGCTGCTCGATCAGGTCTTCGCTACGCATGGCCGGCTCATTCCTCCACGCCGAACCGCCGCCGGAGCGAGCGGAGCGCGCGGTGCGTCGCGACCTTCAGGGCGCCGACGCTCATGCCGGACCGCCCGCTGGCCTCGGCCAGGGACAGGTCCTCGATCTTGGTCAGGCCGAGCGCGGTGCGCTGCGCGGCGGGCAGGTCCGCCACCGCGTCGCGCAGCCGCGCCGCCTCCATCCGGACGGCGAGCTCGGCCTCGGCATCGCGGCCCGGGGCGGCGACCTCGCCGGCCGCCTCCATCTCCACCTCCCGGCCGGCCGAGCGGCCGCGTTTCCGGCCGCGGTCCAGCGCACGGCGCTCGGCGATCGCGGCCAGCCAGGGGCGGAAGGGGCGCGCCGGGTCGTAGGTGTGGCGCACCCGATGGAGCGTCAGCAGCGCGTCCTGCACCGCGTCCTCCACATCGGCGGCATCGCGCAGCCGGGCGCGGCAGATGGCCCGCAGCAGGGGCAGGCATTCGCGCAGCAGCATGTCATAGGCGCGCCCATTCCCCGCCTGGGCAGCCGCCATCAGCTCCGACCAGCGCGCATCGCGCGCATCGCGGTCGAGGGCCGCGTCGGAAGGCCGCTCCCCTCTCACGAGCAGGAAGCCGGCCGCAGGAGAAAACAATACGGCATGTGGCATCGCAGACTACCCCGATCCCCGGCATCCGCGCGAGACGTCACATGCGCGGGTCTTGGGGAGCGCTTCGCGCCGACGGGTCGCGAAGTTACGCCTGCGTGAGCAGGGGCATGCCATCCGCTGCTTTTCCTGGCCCCGCTGCCCGGCTCGGGCGTAGTGTTTGTGGATGTTCGCGCCTCCCGTCCCGCGACCTGCCGGCCCGGCGCCCGCCCATCGGCGGAGCGTGCCCGTGCGCTCACGCCACGACACGCATGAGCACCTGGCCCATCGCGCCGCCGAGCAGGCTCTGGCCGGGCCCGAGCCGGACCAGGCCGGGCTGCAGCCGGTGGGCGCGGGTCCGCGCCTGGTCGCCGGCGCGCTCGGCAGCCCCGGCCAGCCGCTGCCGACGCCGACGCGGAGCTATTTCGAGCGCCGGCTGGGCCGGGATTTTGGCGGGGTCCGGGTGCATACCGGCCCGCTGGCGGGCGCCACCGCGCGGGCGATGGGCGCCTCGGCCTATGCGCTGGGCAGCGACATCGCCTTCGCGCCCGGCCGCTATGCGCCGGAAACCGAGGCCGGGCGGCATCTGCTGGCGCATGAGCTGGCGCATGTCGCCCAGCAGGCCGGCGGCTCGCCCGCCCTCGGGCTCGGCGCCGCGCCGCTCGGCGTGCAGCGCGCGGTCGAGACGCTGGGCGGCACCTGGGACACGGACAGCTACACGCTGACCTTCGACGCCGCGGGCAACCACGAAGGCTGCGAGATCAACCGGCTGCGGTTCACGCCGAAGGATCCGGTGGACGCGACGAAGATCGGCCTGGTGCAGGCGGTGACCTCGCGCGACAATGGCAGCCCGACCGCGATCAACGCGACCGCGGGGGCGCGGTCGATCCCGGCGGGCGAGACCGATGAGGGACTGCACATCGATCGCATGGCGTCCCGCCGCAACCCCGTCTACGGCATGGACGACCCGACGAACGCCAATCCGACGCTCGGCGACTCCACCGCGGCGAGCAACGCGCAATGGGGCTGGCACTTCCGCCCCTCGCTCTTCGGCATCGACCTCGGCTTCGTCGCGCATCAGGATGCGACGCTCTATGACGGGCCGGCGCTGCCCGGCCACGGCTCCAACGCCAGCCAGATCTTCGAGACGACCGCGCTCGCGGTGGAGGGCACGCAGGCCGGCACCTTCTATGGATCGGTGCGCTGGGGCTGGCAGTCGGACGCATCCAACAACGCGACGCTCCTGCCACTATCCGTGATCAGCGTCGGCGTGCCGAGCGCGAGCTTCCGCATCGCTTCCGACCTGTGGAACGAGAACCCCACCTCGACCGGCGCGAGCACGCTGGAGCTTCCGGTGGCGGCGGGCAGTGCGGGCGGCAAGCTGCCGCGCGACATGACGACGACCGAGATCATGACGCGCCTGCGGCAGATCGAGCAGGAACGGCGGGAAGCGGTCGTCGGCAACATGATCGCCGCGATCGGCTTCGGCGAGCCGCGTACGACCGAAACGCTCGATTTCGAGGAAGCGGCGCTGCGGCGGGAACTGACGTCCCGCATGGGCGACTTCCCGATGCCCAGCGGCGACACGCGGGTCGCGTGACGACACCATGGGCGACCTGGCGGCACGGCTGACCGGCCTCGGCTACCAGGGGCTCTTCCTGCGCATGCCGCCGGAAGCACCCGATCTGTGGCGGGAGCCGGGCGCGCCGGCGGCGCTGGCAGCTCTCGTGGCCGACCCCGCCGCCCCGCCGGAAGCCCGCTTCCTTGCCGCCGAGGTCACCGCCGCGCAGGGCGGCGCCCTGCCGAACGCGCCGGCGCCGCTGCTGGCGGAGGCCTATGCGGGGGCGCTGGCGGGCGCGCGTGTCGGCAATGTCTGGGGCCTGCCGGGCGACCTGGACACCCCGGCTGCGCGCAACCTGCTTTCGCTGGGCGAGGCCGCGATCCCGGCCTTGCGCCCGCTGCTCGGCGACGAGCGGGCGGTGCGCTACGGCGGCAGCGAGGACGCCACGATCGGCAACGCCGCGCATTGGCGGATCAAGGATTTCGCCGCCTCCGTGATCGCGCGGCTGCGCGGCCTGCCCTTCGACGCTGCGGCGCCGCCGGCGGCGCGCGCCGCGGCGATCGCCCGGTTGCTCGCGGCGCCGTGAGCCCGCGGCGTCCGGTCGGGCGCCGAATCCAGGCTTTCTCCAGAACTCCTCAAGGCCGCCTCCAAGCGAGCGCGGCCCTGTCTCGCCAGGATGCCGCCACGTCCCGCCCAGGGGCCGGTGCGCGGCACCGGACGAGCCGGCGGGGCGGGACCTGCAACCCGCGAGGAGACGCTCCATGTCCGCCACCGCCGAAACCGCCGCCCCCGCCGCCGCCCCCGCCGCAGCGAAGGCCCCCCCGCCGCCGCGCCACGGCGTGAACACGCCCGCGCTGTTCGCCACGATCAACGTGGTGAAGGGCCAGCCCGAGCTCGCGAAGTTCCAGTTCCGCGCGAACAGCGCCTGGAAGTCCGGCACCCATATGCAGAGCTCGATGGCAGGCTTCTCGGGCGCCGGTGGAGAGCACCTGCACAAGGCGCCGATGACGGCCGACAGCGACCACCCCGCGGTCCTTTGCGGCGAGGATGCCGGGCCGACGCCGGTGGAGTGGCTGCTGCACGCGCTCGCCGGCTGCCTCACCGCCGGCATCGCGAACATCGCCGCCGCGCGTGGCGTGACGCTGACCAGGGCGGAGGCGAAGGTCGAGGGCGACATCGACCTGCGCGGCATCCTCGGCCTGTCGGACGAGGTGCGCAACGGCTTCGAGGCGATCCGCATCAGCTTCGACATCGCCGGCGACGCGTCGCCGGAGAAGCTGCAGGAGATCGTGCGCCAGTCCGTCGCGCGCTCCGCGGTCTTCGACATGCTGACCAACGGCCTGCCGGTCACCGTCTCGGCCAAGGCCTGACCCGCCGCCCGCCCCGGCCCCCCGGGCGGCCCCGGCGGCGCGCCCCCCCGCGCCCCCCCCCCCCCCCCCCCGCCCCCCCCCCGGCGGGCCGCCGGCCGGCCCCGCACCCTTCCCCCTGCAAGGACATCGCGCCATGCGCAGCACCGACGCCGTCGTCATCGGCGCGGGCCAGGCCGGCCTCGCCATCAGCCATGAATTCACCCGCCTCGGCATCGCGCATGTCGTGCTGGAGCGCGGCCGCGTCGCGGAACGCTGGCGCAGCGAGCGCTGGGACAGCCTCCGGCTGCTCACGCCCAACTGGATGAACGGCCTGCCGGGCCAAGCCTATGCCGGCCCCGATCCGGACGGCTTCATGACCATGCCGGAGGTGATCGGCTTCCTCGAGGCCTATGCGGCGCGCGCGCCGGTGGAGACGGAGACCGAGGTGCGCGCGCTGCGCAGCTTCGGCGGCCAGTATCTGCTGGAGACCAGCCGCGGCACCTGGCGCGCGCGTGCGGTGGTGGTGGCCACCGGCCATTGCGGGCTGCCGGCGGTGCCGCGCTTCGCCGCGAGCCTTCCCGTGCATGTCCACCAGCTCACGCCGTCGCGCTACCGCAACCCGGCCTCGCTTCCCGAAGGCGGCGTGCTGGTGGTGGGCGCCGGCGCCTCGGCGCTGCAGATCGCCGAGGAACTCGCCGCGGCCGGGCGCAAGGTGATCCTCTCGGCCGGGCGGCACACCCGGCTGCCGCGGCGCTATCGCGGCCGCGACATCTGGTGGTGGATGCACCGCGCCGGCGTGCCGGAGGACCGCGCCGAGGACCAGGCGGATCTGGCGCGGGCGCGGGCGCAGCCTTCTCTGCAACTCGTCGGCGGCACGCCGCCGCGCGACATTGATCTCGGCACGCTGCGCGCGATGGGCGTGCGCGTCGTCGGCCGCATGCGCGGCGCCTCGGGGCGGCTCGCGCAGTTCTGCGACGACCTGATGGAGAATGTCGCGGGCGCCCAGAAGCCGCTGCACAGCCTGCTCGCGCGCATCGACCCCGTGGCCGACGCGCTTGGCGCGCCGCGCGAGGACTGGCCGGCGCCGCTCACCGGGTTCGGGCCGGGGCCGGAGCGGCTCGACCTGAAGGCGGAGGGCATCGGCGGCATCGTCTGGGCCACCGGCTATCGCCGCGACAATGCCTGGCTGCGCATCCCCGGCCTGCTCGATGCGGCCGGCGAGATCCGCCATCGCGGCGGCGTCACGCCGACACCCGGCCTCTACCTGCTCGGCCTGCGCTTCCTGCGCCGGCGCAGCTCCAACTTCATCGGTGGCGTCGGCGCCGATGCCGCGGCGATCGCCCTGGAGGCGGCCGGGCATCTGGCCGAGCGCAGCGTCCGCAACATCGGCCGCGCCGCGGCCTGACCAAAGGAGACAGGCGATGTCCGCGACATCACGCTATGACGCGATCGTTGTCGGCGCGCGCTGCGCCGGCGCCGCCACGGCCATGCTCATGGCCCGCAAGGGCATGCGCGTGCTGGCGCTGGACCGCGGCGCCTACGGCACCGAGACGCTGTCCACCCATGCGCTGATGCGCGGCGGCGTGCTGCAATTGGCGCGCTGGGGCGTGCTGCCGCACATCCTGGCCGCCGGAACGCCCGCGGTGCGCCGCACCAGCTTCCACTACGGCGCCGAGGAGGTCGCGATCGACCTGCGCGCCGGCGACGGCGTGGACGCGCTCTACGCGCCGCGGCGGTCGGTGCTGGACGCGGCGCTGGTGGATGCAGCGGTCGAGGCCGGCGTCGAGATCCGACATGGCGAGATCGTCTTCGCCCTCGACCAACGCGGCGGCCGTGTCGCCGGCGTGGTCTCACTCGACGCGGAGGGAAGGCGACGGGAGATCGCGGCCGACCTGGTGATCGGGGCGGACGGCGTCGGCTCCGCCGTCGCGCGGCTCGTCGCCGCGCCGATGCTGCGGGAGGCGCGGCATGCCACCGCGACCGTCTTCGGCTACTGGTCCGGCATCGGCACCGAGGGCTACCACTGGCACTACGTGCCGGGCGCCAGCGCCGGCGCCATCCCGACCAATGCCGGGCTGCATTGCGTCTTCGCCGCCGTGCCGCCCGCGACCTGGCGCGCGCGGGGGCGCCGGGCGGCCGGGGCCGGGCGCGGCGGGGGCGGGGGGGGGGGGGGGGGGGGCGGGGGCCCC
>NZ_JBWXTD010000005.1:392792-397072 GCF_056682175.1 Falsiroseomonas sp. RANM36 | reverse complement strand
CCCCCGCCCGGGGCGGCCCCGCGCGGCGCGGGGCCCGCCCGCCCCCGCCCCGCGGCCGGTGGGGGCGCCGGCGCTCGCCGCCCGCGCCGAGCAGGGCGTGCGCGCCGGCGCGCTGTCGGCCTTCGCCGGGCGGCGCGGCTTCCTCCGGCAGCCCTGGGGGCCAGGCTGGGCGCTGGTGGGCGATGCGGGGTACTTCAAGGACCCGATCACCGCGCATGGCATCACCGATGCGCTGCGCGACGCCGAGGCGCTGGCGGAGGCGGCGGCACGCGGCACGCCTGCCGCCTTCGCCGAGTATGCCGCGACGCGCGACGCACTCTCCCTGCCGTTGTTCGAGGCGACGGACGCCATCGCCGCCTTCGACTGGGACCTGCCGCGCGTCCAGGCGCTGCACAAGGCGCTGAACCAGGCGATGAAGCGGGAGGTCGCGCACATGCTCGGCGCCGGCGCCGCGATGCGGGAGGCCGCGTGATGCGCGGCGATCCTCGCGGCGATCCCTGGAGCCTGACCCTCGCCGGCAGCCCGCGGATCGGCCAGCGCGCCACGCGCCGCCGCACCGCCACCGCGCGCGACGTGGAACTGTTCGCCGAGATGACGGGCGACCGCAACCCGCTGCATTTCGATGCGGCGCTGGCCGCGCGCTCGCCCTTCGGCGGGCTGATCGTGCAGGGCGGCGTCACCTCCGGCCTGCTGAACGCGGTGGTGGCGGAGGATCTTCCCGGGCCGGGCAGCGTCTTCCTCGGCACCGAATGGCGCTTCGTGAAGGCGGTGCGCATCGGCGAGACGATCGAGGCGGAGGTCGAGGTCACCGCGCTGCGCGATGACAAGCCGATCTGCACGCTGCGCACGACCGTGCGCAACGCGGCGGGCGAGGATTGCCTGATCGGCAGCGCCACGACCTGGACTGCGCCGCTGCGCGATCTCCAGGAAGACTCAAGAACTTCGCAGGATGGCGTCCAAGCGAGGCGCCGGCGCGACGCCTAGGCTTCGACCTGCCGGCCGATCAGGGCCGGCGACAGCAGGAGAGCAGACGATGTTCGTGTTCCACCCCCCGATCGTGCTTCGCCACCGCCAGGGCGCCGAATGGATGCGCCATGTCGCCGGCCATGCGCTGCACCGCCAGCGCGCGGCCGAGGCCCGCGCCGCGCAGGATGCCGCCTGGCGCCTGCTGGAGGCCTTCATCCCCTGCGGCTGAGGATGCCCTCCGGCGGGGCGGCGGGCGGGGCGTCCGGCACGCCCGCCCGCCGCAGCCCCTCGGCGAACAGCTCGATCTTCGCCGCCTCGCGGCAGAAGAAGAAATCCTCCCGCGCGGTCGCGACCGCATAGCCCGGATGGCGTTCCTCCAGCGCCGCCACCGCCCGCCGCGCCTCCGCCTCCCGCCCCAGCAGTCCGAGCGCGGCGACCTGCACCGCGAAAGGCCAGTGCTTCGCGTTCGGCACTCGCATGCCCTGCCGGGCGAAGGCGACCGCGGCATCGAGGTCGCCGAGGAAGAAATGCGCGAGCGCGCGCGTGGAATGGAAGCTGGCGAGATGCGGGTCGCGCGGGCTGAGTTCCGTCGCGCGCTCGATGCAGGCGATCGCCTCCTCCTCCCGCCCGCAGAAGGTCATGGTGAAGCCGAGCGCGTACCAGGCCTGGGCGAAGCTGGGGTTCAGCTCCAGCGCTTCCTCCAGCCGCGCGATCCCCTCGTCGTAGTCCTGCAGGAAGGTGTGGGCGCGGCCGAGCACGCAGAGATTCATGCAGTCCTGGTCGTCCAGCGCGACCGCGGCGCGCGCCTCCGCCATCGCGGCGGCGATCAGCGCGGGGCGGTCCGCGGGCGGGCGCAGCACGGCGCTCTGCAGATGCACATAGGCCAGCGCGCCATGGGCGCGGGCGAAGGCGGGGTCGATCTCCAGCGCGCGGCGGAACATCGTCTCCGCCTCCTCCATGCCTGGCGCGGTGAAGCCCCAGAGGTGCCACAGGCCGCGCTGGTAGCAGTCCCACGCATCGAAGGTGCGCGGCGGGCGGCGCACCGCGGCCTCGCGCTCGATGCGCCCGAGTTCCGGCTCGATCGTCGCGGCGATCTGCTCGGCCATGCTGCGCTGGATGTCGAGCAGGTGGTCCAGCGTGAAGGCATGCGTGTCGGACCAGAGCTGCCGCCCGGTCTCTGCGCAGACGAGGTCGGCGGTGATGCGCACCCGCTCGCCATGGCGCAGCACGCTGCCCTGCACCAGGTAGCGCACGCCGAGCGCGGCGCCGATCTCCCGCGCATCCACCTCGCGGCCCTTGAAGGCGGCGCCCGAATGGCGGCTCAGCACTTCCAGCCAGTGGTGCCGCGCCAGCAGGCGGATGATGTCCTCCGTCAGGCCGTAGCTGAAATACTCGGTGTCGGGTTCCGGGCTGAGATTGGCGAAGGGCAGCACCACGATGGCGGGCCTGCTTGACGGCTGCCGCTCCGGCGGCTGGGCAGGGCTCTCCGGCTCGGGCGGCGGTTCGGGCGCGGGCGGCGGTTCGGGCGCGGGCGGTTCCAGCTCGCGCGCCTCCGCGACGAAGCGGAAGCCGCGCTTGTGGACGGTGCGGATCACCTCCTGCCGGTCGCCGTCGTCGCCCACCGCCTTGCGCGCGGCGTTGATGCGGCTGCTGAGCGCCGCTTCCGAGACGATGCGGCCCTGCCAGATCGTGTCGAACAGCTCGTCCTTGCCGACCACACGCTCGCGGTTGCGCAGCAGATGCACCAGCAGGTCGAAGACCTGGGGCTCGACATGCACGACATCGCCGCCGCGGCGCAGCTCCTGCCGGCGCAGATCCACCTCGATGTCGCCGAAGCCGAGCCGCATGCGCCTGCCCTGCCTCCTGCCTGTTTCGCGTATGCCGCGATAACGCAACACACCGCGCCGCGTCCAACCTTGCCTGCGGAAGGTAGGGCGCGGAGCGGGACATTTCCACGCAATCTCAAGACGCTCGTCAGGGCTTCGCCAAGCGCGCGCGACACGGCCCCGGCACAAGGGAGCACGCCGCGACAGGCGGCGGAACCCCGGATGCAAGGATGACGAGCATGACCCGCACCACCCACGCCGCAACGATGCCGATCGGCCGGCGGCTGCGCCACACCCTCTCGCTCTGGCGCGCGCGCGCCGAGGAGCGCCGCGCCCTGGCCGAGATGGGCCATCGCGAGTGGCGCGACATCGGCATCGGCCCCGGCGAGGCCTTCGCCGAGGCGCGCAAGCCCTTCTGGTTGCCCTGAGACGGAGCCGGCCGGGCCCGAGCGCGCCGGCCTGCAGGAGACCCCGCCATGTCCGCGCATATCGCGCAATCCGCGCAACGGCCGGCGCGCGCCTTCCGCCTGGCCGGCGACCACGCGCTCGGCCTCGCCGCCGGGCTTTCCGCCGCGACGATCTGGGGCGGCGCCCTGGCGATGACGCGTCTCGGCGTCGCGGCGGACACCGCGGCACTCGGGCCGCACGACATCGTGCTGCTGCGTTTCCTCGCCCCGGCGCTGCTGCTGCTGCCTGCTGCGGTGCGCGCCGTGGCGCGGCTGCGCCGGGCAGACCTGCCGCGCCTCGCGCTGCTGCTCGCGGGCGGCGGAGCGCCCTTCGTGCTGCTGGCGGGCGCCGGCCTGCGCGAGGCCGCGGCGGCCGATGCGGGTGCGCTGCTGCCCGGCACCATGCCGCTCTGGGTGACGGCAGCCTCGCTGCTCGCCGGTGGTGCGGGCGCCGCGATGCCGGCGCCGGCGCAACGCCTCGGCCTGCTGCTGATGGCGCTGTCGGTGCTGCTGGTGGCCGGGCCGCCGGCCCTGGCCGCCGAGGGCCTGGCCGGGCCGGCGATGCTGCTCGGCGCTTCCTGGCTGGCGGCGGCGTACACGCTGGCGCTGCGCCGGAGCGGCCTCGGCGCGCTGGAGGCCACGGCGCTCGTCAGCGCGGGTTCGGTGGTGGGATTCGCGCCCGTCTATCTGCTCGCCTGCGAGCCCGGCCTGGCCGTGGCGAGCTGGGGCGAGATCGCGGTGCAGGCAGCCTGGCAGGGCGGGCTTTCGGGTCTGTTCGGCCCGCTCGCCTTCGCGCTGGCGGTGGCGCGGCTGGGCGCGGCACGGGCGGCGTCGCTGGGTGCGCTGAGCCCGGCGAGTGCGGCGCTGTTCGGCCTGGTGCTGCTCGGCGAGGTGCCGCCGCCGCATGTGCTGCTCGGGCTGGCGGCTGCGGTGCTGGGCGTGGCGCTGACAGCCGGCGCGCGCCGCCCCCCCCGGGGGGGGCGCCCCCCAATAGGCGGCCGGGCGGGGCCGCCCGGGCGGCGGGGCGGCCCCGCCCGCGGGC
>NZ_JBWXTD010000005.1:377764-392692 GCF_056682175.1 Falsiroseomonas sp. RANM36 | reverse complement strand
GGGGGGGGGCGGGGCGGCCGGGGGCGGCGGGGCGCGGGGCCGCCGCGGCTGGGGCGGCGGGGGGGGGGGGCGGGGGGGCGGGGCGGGGCGCTGACCGCGGGCGCGCGCCGACACGCCGGGTGAGGACGCCGCCTATTCGGCGGCCTGGCGGTCCCGCCGTTGCGGCGCGGCGGCCCGGCGCGCGGAATCGACTATTTCCGCCGCCTCCTCGTCGAGGGAGTCCGCGATCGCGCTCAGCCGGCGGCGATCCTCGCCCGGCACCAGCCCGGTCGCTAGCGAACGCGCGCGCTTGGCCTGCGCGCGGAGTTCGGTCGCGTCCCGCTTTCTTTCCTCAACCATGTCAGCCTCGATACTGACCCTGGCTGACACCGTAAGGCGACGTGCGATGGCATTGCAAGGGCAGAACAGAACTCGGTTGGACAGTATACAGAAAACTACGGAAGCGCTTATTCAAACATTGCGGGCCGCAATGCTGGCGCCTTCGACAAGCGACGAAAGCTTCGCCCAGGCGATGTCGCCATGCACGGCGCCATAGCCGGCGAAGGTGCCAAAGCCGCAATCGGTGCCGGCGATCACGCGGTCCGGCCCCACCATGCGGGCGAAGGTCTCGATGCGCTGGGCGACCAGTTCCGGGTGCTCGACGAAGTTCGTGGTGCTGTCGAGGCAACCCGGGATCAGCACCCACTCGGGCGGCAGTTTCGCCGCGCGCCACACCGTCCATTCATGCGCGTGCCGGGGGTTCGATGCCTCGAACAGCAGCCCGCCGATGCGCAGACGCAGCAACTCCGGCAGCACGCGCGCGAGGGTGATGTCGCGGGTGTGCGGGCCCTCGTAATTGCCCCAGCAGACATGCAGCCGCACGCGCTCCGGCGGGATGCCGCGCAGCGCATGGTTGATCACGTCCACGTGACGGCCCGCCCGGCGGAGGAAGGCGTCCTCGTCGAGATCGGGATACATCATGTGGCGGCCGAGCCCGAGATCCGGCGCATCGATCTGCAGGATCAGACCGGCCTCGACGATCGCGCGATATTCGTGGTGCATCCCCTCCGCGAGATCCTCGAGGTAGCTGTCGAGGTCGGGATGGATGTCGGAGGGCTGGAACAGCGCGATGACGCCGGGGGAGGCGCTGTTCATGAAGCCCGTGCCATAGCCCGCCGCCGCCATCGCGCCACGCATGACGTCAAGGTCGCGCTGCAGCGGCGCCATGGACTTCACGCCGATCGGGCCGGTGCAGCGCGGACGGCGATAGGTCGGCGTGCCGCCGCTGCGCGCGATCTTCTCCGCATAGGCCGGATAGTCGAGCAGATCCGCCGGCACGCGCCGCGGGCTGTCGCCGGAAAAGCCGGTGAGACGGTCCTTGATATAGGTGGCGTAGGAGATCTTCGCCGTCTCTCCATCGGAGGGGATGTCGATGCCGATCTCCTTCTGCCGGCGCAGGACCTCCTGCGTCGCCTGCTCCATCGCGGCGTCGTAGGCGGCGGGGTCCACCTTCTCCTCGCGCTCGCGCGCGAAGAGCAGGTCGGCGACGATCTGGCTGCGCGGCAGCGAGCCGACATGGGTCGTCAGGATGCGCGTCATGATACGAAGTCCGGCATGGCAGGGGCGTCGCCGCCGCGCACCACATAGGCCGCGACGCCGTTGGAGGAGCTTGCGCGGAAGCCGCGCGGCAGGCCCTTCGGCGTGGTGAAGGTGTCGCCGGGGCCGAGGATCACCTCGCCTTCCGGCGTCGTCACCTGCAGCACGCCGCGATGGACGAAGATCACCTCCGCCTCCGCGCGGGTGTGGGGCGGCACCGCGGCACCGGATTCCAGCCGCAGGCAACGCAGGTTGAAGCCGTGCGGCCACCAGCCGGCGATCGGCCCCGGCGCGAAGCCGTCGCCCGTCGCCTTCGGCGTGATGATCGCCGCTTCCTCGACGCCCCCGCGCGCCAGCGGAGAGCGCGGGTTCACCGCGAACTGCTTCGGCTTCAGCACGCAGCCGGCGAGCTTGTCGCGCGGCGGCGTCGCGAGCTCCGCGATCTCGGCCGCGCTCGGCGGCTGCTGCAGCCGCGCGCCGGCCGGCACGCTTTCTCCGACCGTGGTGTCCACCAGCCGCCCGCCTTCCAGCAGCACCAGGCCGTAGCGCTTCGCCAGGTCGAAGACGCGCGGGCTCCAGGTCACTTTGCCCGGATCGTCGCCGCCCAGCACCGCGAAGAGGAAGCCGGTCTCCTCGCCGACATTCTCGAAGCCGCGGAACATGTGGATGGGGATGGAGATGACGTCGCCTTCCTCCATCGTCACATCGCCCTCATCGGCGTTGACGCCGAAGATCATCCGCCAGCGGCCCTTGTGGACGATGAAGACCTCCGCCGTCTCGTGGCTGTGCTGGCTGTTCAGGCAGCGCGGCGGCTGGCGCGCGCCGCCGATGTTGAAGCCGTGCGGTTCCGGGATGTGGACGTGCTGGTTCGGGTTCTCGCTGACGCCGGGGCCGATCAGCGTGAAGTTCTCCTTCTGGTCGGAGCCGGGGCTGCGCGTGTCCACGAAGGCGTTCTTGCAGGGGATGAGGTCCGCATAGCGGATCAGGCGGCTGGCGAGCATGGCGGTCATTCCGGGTTGAGCCGTTTCGTGGTCTCGGCGTCGAAGAGGTGCAGCCGGCTGGCATCGAGCCTGAGGCCGATCGCGGTGCCGGGCTCCGCGCGCCAGGCGCGGTCGGCCTTGGCGATCAGCCGCGCCTCGCCGGCCTGGGCGGTGACGAGGACGGAATCGCCGGTGAGCTCCACCGCATAGACGCGCGCCTCGAGGTCGCCGGCGCCGGCGGGCGCGACGGTGACGTCCTCCGGCCGGATGCCGAGCACGGCAGCCCCCCGATGGCGCGGCACGCGGGTGGCCGCGCGCACGCCGCCCGGCGCGTTGAAGACGCCCTCGCCATGCTCGCCGCGCAGCAGATTCATCGGCGGCGAGCCGATGAAGCCGGCGACGAAGAGATCCGCCGGGCGGTCGTAGATCGCCTCCGGCGTGTCGAGTTGGCGGATCTCGCCCTGGCTCATCACCGCGACGCGGTGCGCCAGCGTCATCGCCTCGATCTGGTCGTGCGTGACATAGATGGTGGTGACGCCGAGCTCGTATTGCAGGTGCTTGATCTCCGCGCGGGTGGAGACGCGCAGCTTGGCGTCGAGGTTCGACAGCGGCTCGTCCATGAGAAACACCTGCGGGCGGCGGACGATGGCGCGGGCGAGCGCGACGCGCTGGCGCTGGCCGCCGGAAAGCTCCCGCGGCTTGCGGTGCAGCAGGTCGCCGAGCTCGACCTTGTCGGCGGCGGCGCGGATCTGGCGCTCGCGCTCCGCGCCGCGCACGCCGCGCAGCTTCAGCGGATAGCCGATGTTGTCCGCCACGTTCATGTGCGGATAGAGGCCGTAGGACTGGAACACCATCGCCACGTCGCGCTCGCGCGGCGGCAGGTCGTTGACGCGCGCGCCGCCGATCAGGATGTCGCCGGAAGTCGGCTCCTCCAGCCCCGCGACCATGCGCATCGTCGTGGTCTTGCCGCAGCCCGAGGGGCCGAGCAGGACCATGAACTCGCCGTCCTTCACGGTCAGCGACTGGTCGCGCACGGCGACGAAGCCGCCCCAGCGCTTGGTCACGTTGCGCAGCAGGACCTCTGCCATCACTTCACCGCTCCGCCGGTCATGCCGCGCACGAAGTGGCGCTGGATGACGGACGCCATCAGGAACATCGGGATGGAGATCAGGATTCCGGCCGCGGCGATCAGCTCCCACAGGTCGCCGCGTTCGGTACGGAAGCGCGTGATGCCGACCGGCAGCGTCACCGCGTCGTCGCGCGTCAGGATCAGCGCGAAGAGGAACTCGTTCCAGGTGAGGATGAAGCAGAAGACCGCGGTGACGACCACGCCCGGCCAGATCATCGGCACGACCACGTCGAGGATCACGCGCAGCCGCGTGGCGCCGTCCACCAGCGCCGCTTCCTCGGATTCGGTCGGCACGGCATCCAGGAAGCCCTTCAGCATCCAGGTCGCGAAGGGCGTGACGATGGCGAGGTTGACGACGATCAGCGCATAGACCGTGTCGAGCAGGCCGAGGTCGCGGAACAGCAGGTAGAAGGGCAGCACCACGACGACGGCCGGGATGAACTGCGTGGCGAGGATGGTGAAGAACAGCGCGCCCTTGAAAGGCATCTCGAAGCGGCTGAAGGCGTAGGCCGCGAGGGTCGAGGCCGGAACGGCGATCGCCACCGTCGCCGCGGCGACGATGAAGCTGTTGAGCAGCGTCTGCCCGATGTTCCAGGGCGGGGCGAAGATGGTGCGGAAATTGTCGAGCGTCGGCGTGAACAGGAAGGTCAGCCCGAACAGGTCAACCGGCCGCTTGAAGGCGGTCAGCGCCATCCACAGGATCGGGAAGAGGATCAGGAACAGCGCGCCGAGCAGGATCGCGGCTTCCAGCGCCTGCCCGAGACGCCGCCGGCGTCGCGCGGCGGCGGCACGCTGCTCCGGCCCGCTCATGTCTGCCCCGGCTTGCGCAGGATCAGCTTCATGTACCAGACGGCCAGGAAGACCAGGATCGCGGTCAGGATCCAGGCGACCGCGCTGGCATAGCCCATGTCGTACCAGCGGAAGGCGATCGAATAGACCAGATAGGCCAGCGTGGTCGTCGCCGCGCCGGGCCCGCCGCCGGTCAGCGTCACCACCTGGTCGAACATCTTCAGGGCGAAGACGGTCTTGAGGATGGCGACCACCGCCAGCACCGGCAGCAGCGCCGGGATCGTCACGTCGCGCAGCACCTGCCATTCGGTGGCGCCGTCGATCCGCGCGGCTTCCTCCGGCTCCTTCGGCAGCGCGGCGAGCCCGCCGAGCACCACCAGCGTCATGTACGGAATCCAGCGCCAGGCGTCGGAGAAGACCAGCACCAGCAGCGCCGCCCATTCGTCGGCCAGCCAGACGAAGCCCGAGAGCGGCGGCACCAGCACGCCGGCCAGCCAGGTGAAGACGCCCATCTCGGCGTTGAACATGAACCGGAAGGAGATGCCGACCAGCGCCGGCGAGACGGCGAAGGGCAGGATCAGCACCGCACGCGTCAGGCTCTGCAGGACGCCCGCGCGGCGCAGCAGCAGCGCAAGGCCAAGGGCCGAGACGACGGTCAGCGTGACGTCGATCAGCACGAACAGCGCGGTGACCATCGCCGCATTGGCGAAGTCGGGATCGTCGGTGAAGGCGATAAGGTAGTGCTCGGTGCCGATGAAGGGCCCGGGCGTCAGCGAGCGCGTCAGCCGCCAGTCGCGGAAGCTGGTGATCAGCGACACGCCGAGCGGCCAGATCGTGGTGCCGAGCACGATCAGCGCCGCCGGCAGGATCAGGATGTATTTGAGGGTGCGATCGCGCATGGGAACTCAGCCCTCCCCCGCGGGCGGGGGAGGGCGCTTCCGGAAGCCCGGCGTCAACCGCGCCGCGCGATCCGCCGCACCTGCGCGGCGGCGGCGTTGAAGGCGTCGGGCACGGTCTTCGTCCCGCTCGCCGCCTCGCTCATCGCCGTCTCCAGCGCCTCGCTGATCTGCGGCCATTCGGGGCCGAAGGTGATGGATTGCGTGTCGCGCAGCCCCTCCGCCGCCAGGCGATGCATGCCGCCGAAGCGGGCATTCACCGCATCGTCCATCAGGTTCGGCCACATCACCGCGACGACGTCGTTCTCCTTCGGGTCGAGCAGGATGTCGCGCTCCAACGCCGGGTTGGCGATCCAGGTCAGCAATTCCATCGCCGCATCCTTGCGGCGCGAGCGCTGCGTGATCCCCCAGACCCAGGTGTTGGTGAAGGTGGTGCGCGGCTTGCCGGCATAGCTCGGCATCGGCGCGAAGCCGATCTGCTCGGCACGCAGGCGGCTGGCCTGCGGGTTGACCAGCGTCGAGCGCACCCACCACCACACCGGCAGCATGGCCGAATTGCCCTGGCCCATGCTGTTCACGGCATCCTGCTCGGTGAAGGACACGGCGCCGGCCGGCGTCACGCGATGCTTGCGCAGCAGGTCCACATAGTCCTGCACGGCGGCGAGGCCGGCCTGGCTGTTGAAGGCGGGCTGGCCGCGCTCGTCGAACAGCGTGCCGCCGCGGCCCCAGAGGAAGTTGTACCAGACCATGAGGTTCTGGCCGTTGTTGCGGCCATAGGGCACCGCAACGCCCGACATGCCGCTCTCCTTCTCCTGGATCGCCTTGCCGGTCTCGACCAGCGCCTCCCAGGTGGCGGGCGGCGTCAGGTTGTGCTTCTCGAACAGGTCCTTGCGGTAGAAAAGCAGCTGCACATGGCCGCGGCTCGGCAGGCCGAGCAGGCGGTTGTTCACCGTGCCCTGGCGCAGATGCGCCGCCGGCCAGCGATCGAGGGGGATGCCCTTCTCCCGCACACGCGCATCCAGCGGATCGAACAGGTTGTTCAGCGAGGCGACCCACTGGTCCATCGCGATCGCGAGATCGTAGTCGCCGCCGCCGCCGACCATCTCGGCCGTCAGCGCCTCCCGCATGCTGGGGAAGGGCACGAAGGTGTATTTCGCGGTGATGCCGGTCTGCTCGGTGAAGGCCGCGAGGCGGGCCTCATGCGCGCGGAACTGGCTGGCGACGACGCAGAGCACCTTGAGCTCGGTGCCGGCGAAGGGCTTGCCGGGCCGGAGGTTGGGTGCCGGGCCGAGCTCGGCGCGGGCTCCGGTGGCGGCGAAGGCCGCGGCGCCGGCGGCGCCGGCCAGGATGTCTCGACGACGCAGCGCCATGGCGCCTCTCCTCCCTCAGCCCGGCCCCTCGGGCCGGATATTGCATGCGCATGCAAACCTATCGGCAGGTCCGCATCCCTGGCAAGGCCCTATCGTCAGCCCGCCTTCGCGCCGATCATCCGATGCAGGGAGAGCTCATCCAGCAGCCAGTAAGCGCGATGGACGCGGCTGCCGGCGAATTCGGCATGCACGATCCCCATGGCCATCACCGCCGCCCCGGTGGGCGCACCGAAGGCGCCGCGGCCTGCATGCGTGCCCGCCAACCGCCAGCGCGCCGCGACGCGCACCGGTCGCGCGGCCTCCTCCAGCGCGACGCAGCGATCCACCACCAGCCGCGCATCGGGAAAGGCGGCGAGGTAGCCGATGACGAAGGCATCCAGCGCCGCGCTGCCGCTGGCCTGGCGATGGCCGGGCAGGGCCAGCGCCACCGCCCGGTCGTGCAGCGCGGCCAGCGCCGCGAGGTCGGCGTTGTTGAAGGCCGCTTCCAGCGTGCCGGCAAGCGCTTCGGCGGCCGGATGGGCGTGACGGATGCAGGGCTGCTCCGGCTCGCCGCGGCGGATTGCCGGCAGCGCGTCCAGGTGCCAGCCGGCCAGCCCCGTCGCCGCATCGGCCGCGCCCAGGCGCCGCCCGCATTCCGCCGGATCGAGCCCGAGTTGCAGCGCGATCGCGGATTGGTCGCGGACCAGCCATTCCTCCACGATGACGCCGTCGCGCACCAGGCAGTCGGCGATGGTGCGCACCTCCACATTCCGCCCGGTCGGCAGGCCGAACAGCCCGTCCCCGCGATGGGTCATGGTGGAGAAGACGCGGTGCGAGGAATGCAGGCCGCGCCCGGCGCCGTCATCCGACCAGATCACGTCCTCGCCGAGCAATTGCCGGTCGGGGAAGGCGTGCAGCGTCTCCAGCGTGCCCTGCGCCACCGCCTGCGCGCCCCGC
Organism: Falsiroseomonas sp. RANM36; assembly: GCF_056682175.1. Taxonomy (NCBI): domain Bacteria; kingdom Pseudomonadati; phylum Pseudomonadota; class Alphaproteobacteria; order Acetobacterales; family Roseomonadaceae; genus Falsiroseomonas; species Falsiroseomonas sp. RANM36. The sequence continues at coordinate 385,017 of NZ_JBWXTD010000005.1, read as the reverse complement.
ACCGGGCCCGATGGCGAATGCACCAGGCAATCCGGCGCATACCAGCGATGGATCAGGTGGATTCCGCGCTGTTCCCAGATGCGCTCCGTGATGCCGAGGATGTAGTCCGGCAGCGTCGCATAGCCATCGAGCGCCATCACATGGCCTCCATCCGCATCGGCCGCCAGACCAGCGCATCGCCCCGGCTGACACAGCCTTCGGGCGGCACGCGGGCGGAGCCGCGCACGATGAGCTCGCCCGGAACCACCTGGTGGCGAGTCGGCGCGCCGGGATCCTCGATCATCTCGCAGACCATCGCCACGGCGGCGTCCACCATCGGGTGCAGCGGCTGTGCGAAGGAGGTGAGCGAGAAGGACGGCCAGCGCGCCGGCCCGGTGTCGTCGAAGCCCACCAGCGAAAGGTCGCGCGGGATGCGCAGGCCGAATTCATGCCGCGCGACCTCGCTGACGGCGGTCGCCATGTGGTCGTTGGCGACGAAGATCGCATCCGGTCGGTCGGGCCGTGCCAGCAGGCGCCGCGCGGCGGCGGAGGCCGCTTCGAAGTCATAGAGCCCGACCTCGCGCAGCGGCGGCGCATGGCCATGCTCGGCCAGCCAGCCCGCGAAGCCAGCCTCGCGGTCGCGGCTGGTCGAGGAATTCTCGATGCCGGCGATGAAAGCGAGACGGCGGTGGCCGCCGGCGATCAGGAACTCGGCGATCAGGCGGCCGCCGCGAAAATTCTCACCGGTGACGGAGGAGACATCGGCGTGGCGGCTGGTGCGGTTGAACAGCAGCACCGGAATGCCGGCAGCGCGGCACTGCCCGGCCAGCGCCGAGGACAGCGTGGTGGAGGCGAGGATCAGCGCGTCCACCTGCCAGGCAAGCACCTCCTGCAGCATGGGGTCGGCGTCGCGCGCGGCGTCCGGCGTGAACAGCAGCAGGTGATAGCCGCGCGCCTGCAGCCCCTTCGACAGCGCCTCGAGCACATCCGGATAGAAATGGTTCTGCAGATAGGCTGCGGCCACGCCGATGATGCGGCTGCGCCGCGTGGTCAGGCTGCGCGCGATCGCGTTGGGTCGGTAGCCCAGCGCACGCGCCGCATCCTCGACGCGCGCGCGCGTCTCCTGCGCGATCGAGGCGCCGGGGGTGAAGGCGCGGCTGACGGCGGATTGCGACACCCCGGCCAGCCGCGCCACGTCGCTCGCGGTGGCGTGGCGCTGCGTGCGTGCCGGCCGGGCCTCGCTCATTCCGCCGTCCAGCCGCCATCCACCAGCAGGGAGGAGCCGGTCATCAGCGCGGCCGCATCGGAGCAGAGGAAGACGATGGCGCCCATCAGGTCCTCGACCTGGCCGAGCCGGCCGAGCTTGATCTTCTGCAGCACGCTCGCCTTGAAGGCCGCGTCGGCCAGGAAGGGACGCGTCATCGGCGTCTCGATGAAGGTGGGGCAGAGCGTGTTCACGCGGATGCCGTGCGGCGCGAGGTCGAGCGCCATGGCGCGCGCGATGCCCTCGATCGCCCATTTCGAGGCGCAATAGACGCTGCGCCGGGCGCCGCCGACATGCCCCATCTGCGACGAGACATGCACGATCGCGCCAGGCTTGCCTGCGGCGATCATCCCGCGCGCGACGGCCTGCGCGACGAAGAAGGCGGCGCGGACATTGAGGTTCATGACCGCGTCGAAATCCTCGATGCGGACGTCCTGGAAGGCGGCGGGACGGTTGGTGCCGGCATTGTTCACCAGCGCGTCGAAGGGGCCGGCGGCTTCGATCTTCGCGGCGGTCGCCTCGATCTCCGCGACATCCATCGTCAGCGCCTCGGCCGAGCCGCCGGCGGCGCGGATCGCGGCCGCGGCATCCTCGATCTCCGCGGCCGAGCGTGCGGCCAGCACGACATGCGCGCCGGCCTCCGCCATCGCCGCCGCGGCGCCGAGACCGATGCCGCGCCCTGCACCCGTGACCAGCGCGCGCTTGCCGTCCAGCCGCAGCGACGGCGTCTTCGGGAGCTGCATCTCAGTCGGCCGCCTTCCCGTACGGCACGTTGCGCCCGCCATAGCGGCGCAGGCGGATATTGGCCTGCTCGGCATGCCCGACGAAGCCCTCGAGCATGCAGAGCCGCGAGCAATAGGCGCCGATCATCGCGCTGGCCTCGTCGGTCAGCACGCGCTGATAGGTCACGGTCTTGAGGAACTTGCCGACCCAGAGCCCGCCCGTGTAGCGCGCGGCACCCAGCGTCGGCAGGGTGTGGTTGGTGCCGATCACCTTGTCGCCATAGCTGACATTGGTGCGCGGGCCGAGGAACAGCGCGCCGTAGTTGGTCATGTTCTTGAGGAAGAAGTCGTCGTCCGCGGTCATCACCTGCACATGCTCGCTGGCGATGCGGTCGGCCTCCCGCAACATCTCGGCCTTGTCGGCGCAGACGATCACCTCGCCGTAATCGGCCCAGGCCTTCGCGGCGATCGCGGCGGTGGGCAGGATGGTCAGCAGGCGCTCCACTTCGTTCATCGTGTCGCGCGCCAGCTTCTCGGAATCGGTCAGCAGGATGGCCGGGCTGGTCGGCCCATGCTCGGCCTGGCCAAGGAGGTCGGTGGCGCAGAGCTCGCCGTCCACCGTCTCGTCGGCGATCACCAGCGTCTCGGTCGGGCCGGCAAACAGGTCGATGCCGACGCGGCCGAAGAGCTGGCGCTTGGCCTCCGCGACATAGGCATTGCCGGGGCCGACCAGCATGTCCACCGGCGCGATGCTTTCCGTGCCGAGCGCCATCGCGCCCACCGCCTGCACGCCGCCGAGCACGCGGATCTCGTCGGCGCCGGCCAGATGCTGCGCGGCCACGATCGCCGGCGCGGGCTTCCCCTCGAAGGGCGGCGCGCAGGTGATGATGCGCGGCACGCCGGCAACCTTCGCGGTGACCACCGACATGTGCGCGGAGGCCAGCAGCGGATACTTCCCGCCCGGCACGTAGCAGCCGACGGAATTCACCGGGATGTTCTTGTGGCCGAGCACGATGCCGGGCAGCGTCTCGACCTCGATGTCCTTCATGGATTCGCGCTGGGCTTGGGCGAAGTTGCGCACCTGCTCCTGCGCGAAGCGGATATCGTCCAGCGCCTTCTTCGGCAGCTCGTCGAGGCAGGCGCGGATCTCGGCGTCGGTCAGGCGGAAATCGGCACGCTCCCAGCCGTCGAACTTCGCCGACATCTCGCGCACCGCGTCGTCGCCGCGCCGCGCGATGTCCTCGAGCAGCCTTTCGACCGTTGCGCGCACCTCGACCTGCGCGGCCGCCTTGTCAGCCGCGCCGATGGAACGCTTGAGCCACCGCGCCATGTCGTTGTCCTGTCTTCGAGCCGCGTGATCGGCGGAAAGGCTTGCATGCGCATGCAAACTCCGCAAGACTTCGCGCGCCGCCCGGGTGACCGCGGCGCCGATCCGGTGTTGGATGCGGCATGGGGAAGGACGCGCCACTGCGCATGACGGCGATGCCGGATGGCACGCGAAGGCCACGCACGGGCCCGCGCGGCCGCGCCGCCACGCCGGAGGCGCTGGCGGAGGTGCAGGCCGCCATCGCCGCGCTGCCGCTGCGGCGGGACCTGCTGATCGAGCACCTGCATGCCTTGCAGGACCGGCATGGCGCCTTGCGCGCCGGGCACCTCGTCGCGCTCGCCGCGTTGCACCGCGTCGCGCCGGTCGAGGTGTTCGAGACGGCGAGCTTCTACGCGCATTTCGACCTGATCGAGGACGACGCCGCGCCGCCGCCGCTCACGCTGCGCGTCTGCGACGGCCTGCCCTGCGCGATGGCGGGGGCGGCGACGTTGCATGCGGCGCTGCGCGAGACCGCGCCGCCCGGCACGCGCGTGCTGCACGCACCCTGCATGGGCGCCTGCCACCGCGCCCCGGCCTGCGCCGTCGGGCATCGCCTGGTCGAGCACGCGACGGCCGGGACGGTGCGCGCCGCGGCGCAGCAGGCGGCGGCGCCCGCCCCGCAGGTCCAGCCCGCCACGCCCGATGGCGGCGCCTACACCCTGTTGCGCGGCGGCGGGCCGGATCCTGCCGCCATCCTGGCGCGGCTGGAGCATGCCGGGCTGCGCGGCCTGGGCGGCGCCGGCTTCCCTGCGGCGCGTAAATGGCGCCTCGTCCTATCGCAACCGGGACCGCGACACCTTGTGGTGAACGCGGACGAGGGCGAGCCCGGCACCTTCAAGGATCGCCACTGTCTCGAGACGGACCTGCACCGCGTGCTGGAAGGCATGCTGCTGGCGGCCATCGCGATCGGCGCCGAGGCATGCTGGTTCTATCTGCGCGACGAATACGCGCATCTGCACCATCCCGTCGCGCAGGAGATCGCCGCCCTCGACGCCGCCGGCCTGCTGCCGATGCCGTTGCATCTGCGCCGCGGCGCCGGCGCCTATATCTGCGGCGAGGAGACCGCGCTGCTGGAAAGCCTGGAAGGGCGCCGCGGCTATCCGCGCCACAAGCCGCCCTTCCCCGGCGAGCGCGGCCTGTTCGGGCGCCCGACGCTGATCCACAACGTGGAGACGCTGTGGTGGCTGCCGGAGATCCTCGGCACGCCGGAGGGCGCCGCGCGCTTCGCGGCCGCCGGGCGGCGCGGGCGTTCCGGCCAGCGGCTGTTCTCCGTCTCCGGCCGCGTGCGCGATCCGGGCGTGAAGGCCGCGCCCGCCGGCATCACCGCGCAGGAACTCATCGAGGAGTTCTGCGGCGGCATGGCGCCGGGCCATCGCCTCGCCGCCTATCTGCCCGGCGGCGCTTCGGGCGGCATCCTGCCGGCGAGCATGGCAGACCTGCCGCTCGATTTCGGCACGCTCGAAGAATTCGGCTGCTTCGTCGGCTCCGGCGCCGTCATCGTGCTGTCGGACCGCGACGACCTGCCGGAGACCGTCCGCAACCTGGTGCGCTTCTTCCGCGACGAGAGCTGCGGGCAATGCACGCCCTGCCGCGTCGGCACGGCGAAGGCCGCAAGGCTGCTGGAAGCACCGCGCTGGGACGCGAAGCTGCTGCAGGAGCTCGCCGCGGCCATGGCGGACGGCTCGATCTGCGGCCTCGGGCAGGCGGCGATGAATCCCGTGCGCAGCCTGCTCCGCTTCTTCCCGGAGGCCGCGCCATGACGGGCATCGCCTTCACGCTGGACGGGCACGAGGTGACCGCCGCGCCGGGCGAGACGATCTGGTCCGTCGCCAACCGGCTGGGCACCGAGATCCCGCATCTCTGCCACCGCCCGCGCCCCGGCTACCGCCCGGACGGCAATTGCCGCGCCTGCCTCGTCGAGATCGAGGGCGAGCGCGTGCTCGCCGCCTCCTGCATCCGCGCGCCGGCGCCGGGCATGGTGGTGCGCAGCGCATCCGACCGCGCGACGCGCGCGCGGCGGATGGTGTTCGAGCTGCTGCTGGCGGACCAGCCCTCGGCCGAGGCGCGCGACGCCACGGGCGGCTTCGCGCAATGGACGCAGCGCCTCGGCGTCACGGCATCGCGCTTCGCGCCGGAGCCGTCACGGCCGGCGCCGGACATGACGCACCCGGCCATGGCCGTGCAGCTCGACGCCTGCATCGCCTGCGGCCTCTGCGAGCGCGCCTGCCGCGAGGTTCAGCACAACGACGTGATCGGCCTCGCAGGCCGCGGCATGGGCGTGACCGTCGCCTTCGACCTGCTCGATCCGATGGGCGCGTCCTCCTGCGTCGGCTGCGGCGAATGCGTGCAGGCCTGCCCGACGGGGGCGCTGCTGCCGGCCTCCGTGCTGGATGCCGCCGGAAAGCGCGCCGCGCCGCCGCAGCATGAGGTGGCGAGCGTCTGCCCCTATTGCGGCGTCGGCTGCCAGGTGGCGTTCCGCACGCGCGACGGCGTGATCGAGGAGGTGGTGGGGCGCGACGGCCCGGCCAATCTCGGCCGGCTCTGCGTGAAGGGGCGCTTCGGCTTCGACTATCTGCGCCACCCCGACCGCCTGACGCGGCCGCTGGTCCGCATCGAGGGCACGCCGAAGGATGCCGCCGATTGCCTCGATCCGAAGCGCGCGCGCCACAAATTCCGGGAGGCGAGCTGGGAGGAGGCGCTGGCGCGGGCGGCCGGCGGCCTGGCCCGCATCCGCGATACCGCCGGCCCGCGGGCGCTGGCCGGCTTCGGCAGCGCCAAGGGCTCCAACGAGGAAGCCTATCTGTTCCAGAAGCTGGTGCGCACCGGCTTCGGCACGAACAACGTGGACCACTGCACCCGGCTATGCCACGCCGCCAGCGTCGCCGCGCTGTTCGAGACGATCGGCAGCGGCGCCGTCACCGCGCCCTTCACCGCGGCGGCCGAGGCGGACCTGCTGCTGGTCATCGGCGCGCAACCCACGCAGAACCACCCGGTCGCCGCCACCTTCCTGAAGGACGTCGCGGCGCGGGGCGCGAAGCTGGTGGTGATGGACCCGCGCGGCACGGGCCTCGACCGCTTCGCGACGGAGGTCGTGCGCTTCCGTCCGGGGCAGGACGTGGCGCTGCTCAACGCCATGCTGCATGTGATCCTGGCGGAAGATCTGCACGATGCCGCCTTCGTCGCGGCGCGCGTGGATGGGCTGGAGGCCCTGCGCGCGCATCTCGCCGCCTACGCGCCGGAGGCCGTCGCGGACCGATGCGGCGTTCCCGCGTTGCAGATCCGCCGTGTCGCGCGGCTCTATGCCACCGCGCGCGCGGCGCTGACGCTGTGGGGCATGGGCGTCAGCCAATCGGTGCACGGCACGGAGAATGCGCGCGCGCTGATTGCGCTGTCGCTGCTTTGCGGCCATGTCGGGCGGCCCGGCACCGGGCTGCATCCGCTGCGCGGGCAGAACAACGTGCAGGGCGCTTCCGACGCCGGCCTGATCCCGATGATGCTGCCCGACTACCACCGCACCGGCGATGCGTCCTATCGCGCCTTCCTCGAGGAGATGTGGGGGGCGAAGCTGGATGCGCAGCCGGGCCTGACGGTGGTGGAGATCCTGCACGCCGCGGAGCGCGGCGAGATCCGCGGCATGTACGTCATGGGCGAGAACCCCGCGATGTCGGACCCGGACCTCGCCCATGCACGGGCGGGCCTGGCGAAGCTCGACCATCTCGTCGTGCAGGACCTGTTCCTGACCGAGACGGCCGCGCTGGCCGACGTGATCCTGCCCGCCAGCGCCTGGCCGGAGAAGGACGGCACCGTCACCAACACCAACCGCCAGGTGCAGATGGGCCGCCGCGCCCGGGCGCCCCCCGGCGCGGCGCGGCCGGCCCGCCGCAAAATCGGGGGGGGGGGGCGGCCGGGCGGCCCGGGGCTC
>NZ_JBWXTD010000005.1:365147-377664 GCF_056682175.1 Falsiroseomonas sp. RANM36 | reverse complement strand
CCCCCGGGGCAGCGGGCCCCCCGCGCGGCCCCCCCCCGGGGGGGGGGGGGCCAGGACCTCGACATCATCGTGGCGATGGGGCGCCGGCTCGGCCTGGACTGGCGCTACGGCCATGCGCGCGAGGTCTTCGCGGAGATGGCGCGCGCCATGCCCTCGCTGGCGAACATCACCTGGGACCGGCTGGAGCGCGAGGACAGCGTCACCTACCCTTCCCCGGCCCCCGACGCGCCCGGCGAGGACATCGTCTTCCACGACCACTTCCCGCTTGCGGGCGGCCGCGCGCATCTGGTGCCGGCGGGGCCGGGCGATCCCGGCGAGTTGCCGGACCGCGACTTCCCCTTCGTGCTGACCACCGGCCGCGAGCTGGAGCATTGGCACACCGGCGCGATGACGCGGCGCGCGCGCGTGCTGGATGCGCTGCAGCCCGCGCCCACCGTCTCCCTCGCGCCGGCTGCGCTGCGCCGGTTGGGCGCTGCGCCGGGCGCCATGCTGCGCGTGACGACGCGCCGCGGTGCGGTGGAACTCGCCGCGCGCGAGGATCCCGCGCTGCCGGAGGGCATCGCCTTCATCCCCTTCGCCTATGCCGAGGCCGCGGCGAACCTGCTGACCGGTGCGCAGCTCGATCCCGTCGCCAGGATTCCCGACTTCAAGCGCAGCGCCGCGCGCATCGAGCCTGTCGCCGCTCGCCCGGCTTGAGCCCGGCAAGGGCGGGCTTGTGGAAACGGGCGTCTCCTGCCTTGCTGTCGGCGCGGCAGAAGCCCGGCGGCCGGATCGGCCTTCCGGGACGCGATCGAGGAAGCACCAGAATGGCGGACACCAGCACCGCGCCGGACTTTTCCGTGGCCGGGAAGGTCGTGCTGATCAGCGGCGGCACCGGCGGCATCGGCATGGCCTTCGCGCGCGCCTTCGCCGCCTGCGGCGCCACGCCGATCCTGGCCGACCTGAAGCCGCCGCCCGAAGGCACGCCGTTCCGCTACGAGCCGCTCGACGTGCGCGACGACGCGGCGGTGCGCGCGCTGGCGGCGCGCATCGAAAAGCTGGACGTGCTGATCCATTGCGCCGGACGGCTGATCCGGCACGAGGAACACCAGCCCGAGATCTTCGCCGACATCGTGGACATCCATCTCACCGGCAACATGCGCCTCGCCACCGCCTTCCGCCCGCATCTGGCCAGGACGAAGGGCTGCCTGATCAACATCGGCTCGATGTATTCCTATTTCGGCGCGCCGATGATCCCGGCCTATGCCGCCGCCAAGACGGCGATCGTCGGGCTCACTCGGTCGCTCGCGATCGCCTATGCCGAGGACGGCATCCGCGTGAATGCCATCGCGCCCGGCTGGATCCGCACCGAGATCAGCCGCCGCGGGCGCGAGGAGCCCGCCTTCAACGAGAAGGTCATGGCACGCCTGCCGACGAAGCGCTGGTCGGAGCCCGAGGAACTGGCCGGGACCGCGGTGTTCCTCGCCTCGCCGGCAGCCGGCCTCGTCAACGGCGTCACCATCCCGGTGGATGGCGGCTATGTCGCGAGCTGAGCGGATGGGCGCCGGCGGGCCGCCCGCGGTGCCATGAAGGCGGCGCGCTTCGCCGGCGAAGGCCGGATCGAGATCGTCGAGGCACCGCCGCCGCTTCCCGGCCCGGGCGAGGTGCTGCTGCGCGTGACGAACTGCGCGCTCTGCGGCAGCGACCTTCGCCCCTTGCGCAGCGGCTGGCCGGTGACGCCCGGCCACGAGATTCTTGGGCGTGTGGACCAGCCCGGCCACGCCTGGCACGGCCGCCGCGCGCTGGTCTACATCCCGGTCTTCTGCGGACGCTGCGAGGACTGCGCAGCCGGCAACACCCATTTCTGCTGCAATGCCACGGACCTGATGGGCTGGCAGCGCGACGGCGGCTATGCCGAGGCGGTGGCCGTGCCGGCGCAATGCCTGCTGCCGGTGCCGGACGACATCCCGGATCGCCTGGCGCCGCTGCTGCTGGACGCGATCGGCACCACCGGCCATGGCGTGCGCCTGGCGCAGCGCATCGTGCGGCCGGGCGCGGCGCTGCTGCTCGGCGCGGGGCCAATCGGGCTCGGCGCGCTGCTGGTGATGCAGGCGCTGGGATACGGCCCGGTCTTCGTGGTGGAGCCGGGCGAGCGGCGCGCCGCCGCGGCCGCCAGCTTCGGCGCCACCCGCCTCGCGCCGGAGGACGCCGCGCGGCGCCGCTTTCCCCTGGTGATCGAGGCGTCCGGCAAGGATCCGGCACGCCAGCTGGCCTTCGAGGTCGTCGCCCCGGACGGCGCGATCGTCCAGTTCGGCGAGAGCGACGCCTGGACCATCACCGAGAACAAGGCGATCCGCCGCAAGGATTTCTGCCTCCTTCGCTCCTTCTACTTCCCCATCGGGGATCACGCCGCGAACATCGCGCTGCTCCGCGCCCGGCGCGATCAGTACGAGCGGCTGGTGGACGGCGTGGCCGGCTTCGACGAGCTGCGGGACCTGTTCGAGGCGTTCAGGCGCGGCGAGACGCTGAAGCCGCTCTTCGTTCCATGACGCGACATGTCGTGTGTTCCGGCATCGCGGTGCTGGATCGGGTCTATGCCTTCGCGACACTGCCCCTGACGCCGGGCAAGCACATCGCAGCCGGCTATCGCGAGAATGGCGGCGGCATGGCGGCGACCGCCGCGGTGTCCATCGTGGCGCTGGGCGGGCATGCATCCTGGTTCGGGCGCCTCGGCGCCGACGCCACCGGCGACACGCTGCGCGCCATGCTGCAGCGCCGGGGCGTGGATGCGCGCGGCGCGACCATCGTGGCCGGCGGGCAGTCGCCCTCCGCCGGCATCATGCTCGATGCCGAGGGCGAGCGCGTGCTGGCCGTGTTTCCGGGCGGCGACCTGCCCGAGGATGCGCCGATCCCCGCGGCCGCGCTGGACGGCGCCGGCGCGGTGCTGGCCGATCCGCGCTGGGTGGGTGGCGCGGAGCAGGTCTTCGCCATGGCCCGCGCGCGCGGCCTGCCGAGCGTGCTGGATGCGGAGCTTGCGCCCTCGCACATCCTGCAGCGTCTCGCGCCGCAGGCCGGGCATGCGATCTTCTCCGAGCGCGGCCTGGTGGACTTCACCGGCATCGCCGAGCCGGAAGCGGGCCTCACGCGCGCGGCGGGGGCCTTGCGCGGCGTGGTGGCGGTCACGCTCGGCGCGCGCGGCAGCCTGTGGTGGCGCAGCGGGGCGATCGTCGCGATGCCGGCACCGCGCATCGTCGCACGCGACACCACGGGCTGCGGCGACGTCTTCCACGGCGCCTATGCGCTGGCGCTGGCTGAGGGCGCGGACGTGCTGGCCGCCGCGCGCTTCGCCACCGCCGCGGCCGCGCTGAAGGCCGCGAACGGCAATGGCTGGGACGGCATGCCCGACCGCGCCGCGGTCGAGCGCCTGCTCAAGGAGGGATGGTGATGCGGATCTCGCCCGGCAAGCTCTGGGGCATGCGGCGCCTGGCCGATGCCGGCGGGTTCTGGAAGATGCTGGCGATCGACCAGCGCACGCCGCTCCTTGCGCCGATCGCGGAGGCGCGCGGCACGCAGGAGGCGCCGCCCGAGGACGTCGCGCGGGTGAAGCAGGCGCTGGCGCGGCATCTCGCGCCGCTCGCTTCCGCCGTGCTGACCGATCCCGTCCACGGCTATGCGCGGCCGATCGCGGAGATCCCGCCGCAGAAGGGGCTGATCCTGTCCTACGAGCACCACGTCACGGAGAACATGCCGGGCGGCCGCAGATCCTCGCCGATCCCGCATTGGGGCGCCGGCGCGATCCGTCGCATCGGCGGCGATGCGGCCAAGGTGCTGGTCTGGCATCGCCACGATGCCGCGCCGGAGGTGCGCGCGCATCAGGAGGCCTTCGTGCGCGCCGCCGGCGAGGCCTGCCGCGCGCAGGACCTGACGCATCTGCTGGAAGTGCTGGTCTATCCCCTGCCCGGCGAGGAGCCTGGCGCCTTCGCCGCGCGACGCACCGAGTTGGTGATCGAGGCGATCCGACCCTTCACCGACCCGGCCTATGGCGTGGACATCTTCAAGCTGGAGCCGCCCGGCGCGATCAGCGGCGTGCCGGATCCCGACGGGCCGCAGGCCGCGGCGCAGCAGGCCGCCTATGACCGCATGGCGGCGATGCTGCCGCGGCCCTGGGTGATGCTCTCGGCCGGTGCGGGCATGACCGACTTCGTGCGCAGCATGCGCTATGCCTGCCGTGCCGGCGCCTCCGGCTATCTCGCCGGCCGCGCCATATGGGCGGACGCCTTCGCGAAGTTCCCCGACTTCGCGGCGATGGACCGCGTGCTGGCGCAGGACGCGCGCCGCAACCTCGAGACGCTGAACGCGCTCACCGAGCAGGCCGCGACGCCCTGGCACCGCCACCCGGCCTTCGGCGGCGCGGTCGTCGCCGATGTCGAGGAAGGCCGCTTCCCGGCAGGCTACGGCTGATCACCAGGTCCGGCGCATCAGGCTGAAGCTCTGTCCCGTGGGGCCGGGCGCCGGGCAGGTGGCGAGGAACATCGCGAGCGGCACCACATCCTCGGGCCGCTTCAGCCATTCGATCGGGTTGGACACCACCGATCCGCTGCGCTGCGGCACCGCCGTCATGCTGGTCTGCACCGGGCCGGGCACCAGCTCGTTCACGCTGATGCCGTCCTGGCGCAGCTCGTCGGCCAGGATGCGCGTGAGCATCCAGAGCCCGGCCTTGGAGCAGGAATAGCCCGCATGCCCATGCGCGCTGGAATGTCCCATGCCGGAGCCGAGCATCACCATCCGCCCGCCGCCGCGCGCGCGCATATGCGGGATGGCAAGCCGCGCGCAATGATAGGCGCCGGTGAGGTTCACCGCGATGGTGCGCGCGAAGGCGTCGGGATCGCTGGTCTCGACCGGGCGCTGGTCCAGGCTGACGCCGGCATTGACCAGCAGCATGTCGAGCCCGCCCGCGCGCTCCACGCTCCGCGCATAGAGCGCCTCGACCTGCGCCGCGTCGGTCACGTCCACCGGCAGCGCGAAGGCCGCGCCACCCGCCGCGACGATGCGCGCCGCCGTCGCCTCGATCTCCGGCGCGCTGCGCGCCGCGCAGACCACCGTGGCGCCCGCCGCGCCATAGGCTTCCGCGATCGCCGCGCCGATGCCGCGCCCCGCGCCCGTCACCACCGCGACCTTGCCCGCCAATGCGTCCATGGCGTCCCCTCCTCGCTGCCCGGATGAGCCTAGTCGTCGAAGTGCAGCGGCGCGACTGCCTTGACGCCACGCGACACGCGCCGATAGCGTTCACTTCGCAAGGCGCGGCGCCACGCCATCCGGCGTAGGACACCGGCGCGATGGGAGGAAGGCATGAGCGAACCGCGCACGGGCCGTCGTCACCTCTTGCTGGGCGCCAGCGCGCTCGGCCTCGGCGCCCTCGCCGCGCCGCCGGTCCTCGGGCAGGCCAGGCCCTTCGCCGGGCAGACGCTGAACGGCGCGGCGTTCCAGAGCACCTTCTTCGAATATCTGCGCGCCTTCTTCCCGGAATTCGAGGAACGCACCGGCGCCAAGCTGAACTTCAACACCCAGGCCTTCCCGGTCTACAACCAGCGCACCGACCTCGAACTGTCCACGCGTGGCAGCGCGCTCGATGTCATCAACGTGACCTTCATCTATTCGGGCCGCTGGATCGGCGCCGGCTGGCTGACCAACCTCAGCGAGTTCGTCAACGACCGCAACAAGACCGACCCCGCCTGGGACGCGGCCGACTTCGTCTCCGGCGCGCAATCGGCGATGCAGGATGCCCAGGGCAACACCTATGGCTTCGCCTGGGAAGCCGGCGCGATGCTGATGGCCGCGAGCCGCGCGGACCTCCTGGACCAGGCCGGCAAGGCGATGCCCACCACATTCGACGAGCTGATCGCCGCCTGCGACGCTGTGCAGGGCAAGGACAACATGTCGGCCTTCGTCGCCGACCAGCTGCATCACTGGAACTGGATCCCCTATCTGATGGGGCATGGCGGCAAGGTGTTCCGCGATCCGCCCGGCAACCTGACGCCGGAGCTCGCCTCGCCGCAGGCGATCCAGGCGGCCGGCTGGTATGCGGAGCTGCTGTCGAAATACGGCCCCTCCGGCGTGCTCTCCTTCAGCGACGACCAGGCGATGCGCACGCAGATTGCAGGGCGGGCGAATTTCCGCACGCAGGCGATCACCTGGCTGGTGCCGCTGGCCAAGCACGCCGACAGCACGGTGAAGACCACGGTGCGCTACGCGCTGATGCCGGGCGGTCCCGCGGGCAACTTCCCCGGGTCGAACAGCCACGGCCTTGGCATTCCCATCGGCTCGCGCCGCAAGGAGCTGGCCTGGGAGTTCATCAAGTGGGCGCTGTCGAAGGAGATGCTGAACCGCATTGTCGAGACGCGCGGCTATCCGAGCGTCTGCCGGCGCAGCGTCATCACCAGCCAGGCCTTCAAGGAGGCGATGACGCTGAACGGGCAGGACGTCGCTTCGCTCTACCTGCAGGTGCTGGAGCTCGGCGGCCGCTCCGGCTACATGAAATACCGCACCGTGCCGGTCTTCCCGCAGGTGGGCGACACGATCAACCGCGGCATCGCGCGCATCGCGACGCGCCAGCAGGATGCGCAGGCCTCCATGCGCCAGGCGCAGCAGGATGCGATCCAGGTGCTGCAGCGCGCCGGCGTGACGCTCGACGCGAACTAGGCGCGGCATGTCGGGCGCGGCGCAGGCGCTGCCGGCGCCGAGGGAAAGGGCGGTGGCGCGCAGCGGGGCGACCCGTGCGCGCGACCGCTTCTATGCGCTCTGCGTCGCGCCGTCGCTCGCCGTGCTGGCGGTCATTACGCTCGCGCCGGCCATCTACCTGCTGGTCACCAGCTTCACGCCGCTCGACCTGACGCGGCCCGAGACTGCCTGGAATTTCGCCAAGCCCTTCGAGAACTACCGCCAGATGCCGGCCGATTCGCGCCTGGTGAACTCGCTCTGGGTGCAGGCGAAGCTCTCCTTCTGGACGGTGACGCTGCAATTGGTGATCGGCTTCGGCTTCGCGCTGCTGCTGAACATGCGGTCGCGATTCCTGGAGGCGCTGCGCACCGTCTTCCTGATCCCGATGGTGCTGCCGCCCATCGTCGTCGCGATCATCTGGAAGGTGCTCTACACGCCGGACATCAGCCCGCTGCACTGGGGCACAACGCTGCTCGGCTTCACCGTGCCGGCGCTGATCACGCATCCGGACTGGGCGCTGACCGCGATCATCATCGCCGATACCTGGCAGTGGTTCCCCTTCACCATGCTGATGACGCTGGCTGCGCTGCAGATGATGCCGCAGGAGATGGTGGACGCCGCGAAGGTGGACGGCGCCAGCGCCTGGCAGATGACCTGGCACGTCACCCTGCCCTTCCTGAAGGGCGTGCTGCTGGTGGCCGGGCTGTTCCGCCTGATCGATTCCATCAAGGCCTTCCCGCTGATCTTCATCCTGACCGAAGGCGGACCGGGCAGCGTGACGGAGGTGACGAACTACTACTCCTTCCTGCAGGCCTTCAACTTCAGCTTCCTCGGCTATTCCAGCGCCATCACCGTGGTGATGCTGACGGTCACGGTGCTGATGAGCTGGGCGATCGTCAGGCTTGTCGGCTGGGGGCAGCATGGCGAGTAGCTCGGCCCTGGCGCGCGAACGGCGCTTCATCCAGCTCCTCGCCATCGTGCTGGCGGCGCTGGTGATGGCGCCCTTCCTCTGGCTCCTGCAGATGTCGTTCAAGACCAACGCCCAGGTCTTCCAGTTCCCGCCACCGCTGATCTTCACGCCGACGCTGGAGAATTACGAGGCGCTGTGGACCAGCGGCTTCCGCCAGAGCTTCGTGAACAGCCTGGTGGTCGCGGGCGCCGCCACCGTCGCGCCGATGCTGCTCGGCGTGCCGGCGGCCTATGCGCTCTCCCGCTGGCAGGCGCGCATCGCGGGCACCTTCAGCCTGTGGATCCTGGCGTCCCGCATGGCGCCGCCGATCGCCTTCACCATTCCCTACTTCCTCGCCTACCGGCACCTGGAGCTGCTGGATACGCGCACCGGACTCGTCATCATCTACATGACGTTCAACCTCTCGCTCGTCATCTGGATGATGCGCCCCTTCTTCGACCAGTTGCCGCGCGCGCTGGAGGAAGCCGCCTGGATCGACGGCGCGACCACGGCGCAGGGCTTCTTCCGCATCATCCTGCCGCTCTCGGCGCCCGGTCTCGCGGCCACCGCCATCCTCTGCTTCCTCTTCGCCTGGAATGATTTTTTCTTTGCACTGATCCTGACGCGGACCGAAGCGATGACCGCACCCGTCGCCGTGGTGAACTTCATGAACTACGAGGGCTGGGAGTGGGGCCGGATCGCCGCCGGCGGCACGATGGTGATGCTGCCCGTTCTGCTGTTCTCCCTGCTCGTCCGAAAATACCTTGTCCACGGCCTGACCGGCGGCGCGGTGAAGGGATGATCTTCGATCCCGCCGCACGCCGCCGCCTGGGCCGCACCGCGCTGGAGGTCACGCTGCTCGGCTTCGGCGCCGCGCCGATCGGCGGCTTCCGCGCGACAATGCCGGATCGCGACGCCATCGGGATCGTGGACGAGGCCTGGACGCAGGGCGTCCGCTTCTTCGACACCTCGCCCTTCTACGGCTATGGCCGCAGCGAGCTGCGGGTCGGCGCCGCGCTGCGCGACCGGCCGCGCGAGGATTTTCTCCTGTCCACCAAGATCGGCCGCGTGATGCACGCGCTGCGCCCCGGCGAGCAGCCGCCGGCTGGCATGCGCCAGGGCGGGCTGCCCGGCTTCGTTCCGGCCTTCGACTACAGCTACGACGGCGTGATGCGCTCGCTGGAGCAGTCGCATCTGCGGCTCGGCCTCGCGCGGCTCGACGTGGTGCTGGTGCATGACGTGGATCTCCGCAGCACCGGCAGCGAAGCGCTGTTCGAGCAGCATTTCCGCACCGTGATGGACAGCGGCTACCGTGCGCTGGACGAGTTGCGCCGAGCCGGCGTGATCGGCGCCATCGGCTGCGGCCTGAACGAGACGGAGGCGACGCTCCGCTTCCTGCGCGAAGGCGATTTCGACTGCATGCTGCTCGCCGGCCGCTACACGCTGCTGGAGCAGGGCGCGCTGGCCGAACTGCTGCCGGAATGCGCGCGGCGCGGCGCCAGCATCATCCTGGGGGGGCCGTTCAATTCCGGCATCCTCGCCGGCCCAGTGCGGGACGGCGCCTGGTACGACTACGCCCCGGCCCCGCCCGCGCTGCTCGATCGTGCGCGCCGGATCGAGGCGGTCTGCGCCCGGCACGGCGTGCCCCTCGCTGCGGCCGCGCTGCAATTCCCGCTGGCCCATCCGGTTGTGGCGAGCACCATCCCCGGCGCGCTTGCGCCGCAGGAGGTGGCGCTGAACGCTGCGCATCTGCGTCTGCCCATCCCCACCGACCTCTGGGCGGAACTCCGCCACGAAGGATTGCTGGACCCGAACGCGCCCATCCCGGGCTGAAGGAGCCAAGGCCATGCGCAACAGCCGAATCGAGATCGCCCCCGTCGCCGGCGCGCTGGGCGTCGAGATCCTTGGCGTGGATCTCACCCGCCCGCTGGACGACGCAACCTTCAGCGACATCCGCCAGGCTTTCCGCGACCACAGCGTGATCTTCTTCCGCGATCAGGACATCACGCCGGAACAGCACATCGCCTTCGCCCGCCGCTTCGGCCCGATCAACGTGAACCGCTTCTTCACGCCGGTGGCAGGCCATGCCGAGATCGCGGAAGTGCGGAAGGAACCCGAACAGAAAAAAAACATCGGCGAGACCTGGCACACCGACCACAGCTACGACGAGATCCCCGCGCTCGGCTCCATGTTGGTGGCGCGCGAGGTGCCCGACCATGGCGGCGACACCATGTTCGCCTCGATGTACGCGGCCTATGACGCGCTGTCGGACGGCATGAAGCGCACGCTGGCGCCGCTGCGCGCCCTGCATTCCAGCCGCCACATCTTCGGCCACGACGCGGGCTACCATCACAACGACCTCAAGGGCCGGCTGCACAACCCGGACGCCGCGACGCAGGACGCGGTGCATCCTGTCGTGATCACGCATCCCGACACCGGCCGAAAGGCGCTCTACGTCAACTCGAACTTCACGGTCGGCATCGAGGGCTGGACGAAGGAGGAAAGCGAGGCGCTGCTCGGCTTCCTCTATCGCCATGGCGCCCGGCCCGAATTCACCTGCCGCTTCCGCTGGCGCAACGGCTCCATCGCATTGTGGGACAATCGCAGCACCTGGCATTGCGCGGTGAATGACTATCACGGCCAGCGCCGACTGATGCATCGAATCACCATCGAGGGCACGCCCCTGCATTGAACCCACTCTGCGTCCACCCGCTGGTCTTCATCCCGCGCTGGACGCGCGCGGCGGGTCCGCTCGCGCTGGAACGCGCCAGCGCGACCGGCTTCGACATGATGATCGTGCCGGGACGCGACCCGGCCGAGGTGGACGTGCCCGACATCGCGCGCCGTGCCGAGGCGGCAGGGCTGCACCTGATCTGCAACACGAACCATCCGCCCGAAGCCGATCCGGCCAGCGATGATCCCGCCATCGCGGCGCGGGGCGCGATCCGCCTGCTGGATGCCGTGCGCCTCGCGCGCGATCTCGGCGCGGTGCAACTTGGCGGCATCCCTCATGCCGCCTGGGGCAAGGCGCCCGGCCCCGTCACGCCGCGCGGCCGCGCCCATGCGGTGGCCGCGCTGGCGAAGGCTGCGGAGCTCGCCGCCGCGTCCGGGCTGCGCATCACGCTGGAATGCGTCAACCGCTTCGAGAATGCGCTGCTGAACACTGCCGCGGATGCGCTGGCGCTGATCGCGGAAGCCGGCGCGCCGAACCTGTTCGTCCACCTCGACACGCATCACATGCTGATCGAGGAAGCCGATCCCGCGCTCGCCGTCGCGAAGGCGCTGCCGCGCCTGGGCTTCCTGGAATTCTCCGAGAGCCATCGCGGCCCGCTCGGCACCGGCAATGTGGACATGAACGCCATTGCGGGCGCGGCGCGTGGCTATGCCGGCCCGATCGGCTTCGAGGCGTTTTCCTCCGCCATCCTCGACCCCGCGCTCGCCGCGCATCTCTGCGTCTGGCGCACCACCTACACCGACGCCGAGGCGGTGGCGCGCGACGCCGCGCGCCGCATCCGCGCCGCCCTGCAAGGAGAGTGACCATGCGCGGCCCCGCCGTGATGCTGAGCCAGTTCATGGGCGACGCCGCGCCCTTCGACAGCCTGGAGAGCGTGGCGGGATGGCTGGCCGGCTTCGGCTATGTCGGCGTGCAGGTTCCGGTTCACGACCCGCGCCTGATCGACCTCGACCGCGCCGCCACGGACGATGCCTATTGCCGCGACTACACGCTGCGCCTGGCCGACCTCGGCCTGGAGATCACGGAACTTGCGGCGCATCGCGCGGGCCAGCTCACCGCGGTGAATCCCGCCTGGTCCGAGATTGCCGATGTCTTCGCCGCCCCCTCCGTGCGCGGCAATCCAGCGGCCCGCGCCGCCTGGGCGGCGCAACGCCTGCGGCTTGCGATCGAGGCCGCGGCGCGGCTCGGCCTGCAACGCGTCGCCACTTTCTCGGGCGCCTTCGTCTGGCCGTATTTCTACCCCTGGCCCCCCGCCCCGCCCGGCCTGGTGGACGCCGCCTTCGAGGAGCTGGCGCGACGCTGGCGCCCCCTGCTGGACCACGCCGAGCACGCCGATGTGGACATCTGCTTCGAACTGCATCCGGGCGAGGATCTGCATGACGGCGTCACGTTCGACCGCTTCCTGAACCTGCTGGACGGCCATCGCCGCGCACGGATCCTGTTCGACCCGAGCCACATGCTGATGCAGCAGATGGACTATCTCGGCTTCATCGACCTGTATGCTGGGCGCATCGGCGCCTTCCACGTGAAGGACGCCGAGTTCGTCCGCAGCGCACGCAGCGGCCTCTATGGCGGCTTCCAGGATTGGGCGCAGCGCCCTGCCCGCTTCCGCTCCCCGGGCGACGGGCAGGTGGATTTCAAGGGCGTCTTCTCCCGCCTTGCCGCCGCCGGCTACCACGGCTGGTGCGTGCTGGAATGGGAGGACTGCCTGAAGCGCAAGGAGGACGGCGCGCGCGAGGGCGCGCCCTTCATCGCGCAGCACATGATCCGCACGACGGACGCGCCCTTCGACGCCGCGCTGCGACGCGGCATGGATCGCGCGCAGGCGCGCCGCATCCTGGGCATCGCGCCATGAGCGCGTTCGAGGCGCTCGGCCGTCGGCTGCGCCTCGGCTTCGTTGGCGGCGCCGCGCCCTCCATGATCGGGCAGGTGCATCTGCGCGCGGCGCTGATGGACCGGCGATTCGTGGTGGTCGCCGGCGCGCTGTCCCGCGACGCGGCGCGGGGGGGGGGGGCGGGGGGGCGGGCGGGGCTGGCGGAGACCGCGGGCTGCGGGCGGCAGGCCGCGGCGCTATCTCGACCAGCGCCTGAAGCTGCCGCTGCTGCGCGTCGCCGACGCGCTGGAGGCGCATGGCAGCC
>NZ_JBWXTD010000005.1:325653-365047 GCF_056682175.1 Falsiroseomonas sp. RANM36 | reverse complement strand
GCCGGGCAGGGGCAGCGGCGCGCGGCGCGGAGGGCCGGGCGATTCGGGGGGGGCGCGGGCGCGCGGCCCCGCGCCGCGGCGCGGGGCCGCGCCGCGGCCACAGAATACGGCATCGCGCCGGAACGCAGCCATGCCGGCGTCGCCGAGATGATCGCGGCGGAGGCCGCGCGGGATGACGGCATCGAGGCGGTCGCGATCATCACGCCCAACGACACGCATCACCGCTTCGCGCTGGCGGCCATGGCGGCGGGCCTCGACGTGATGCTGGACAAGCCGATGACCAACACGGTCGCCGAAGCCGAGGAGGTCGCGCGCGCCGCCGCCGCGCGCGGTGTCGCGCTGGTGCTCACGCATGGCTATTCCGGCTATCCGATGATCCGCGAGGCGCGCGCCCTCGTCGCCGCGGGCCGCATCGGCGCGGTGCGTTCGGTGCAGCTGGAGTATCTCGGCTCCGGTCTTGCCGCGCGCGTGGAGGATGCCCCCGACGCCGCGAGGCGCTGGCGGCTCGATCCCGCGCGCAGCGGCCCTTCGCTGGTGCTCGGCGACATCGGCACGCATGCGCACCACCTGGCGAGCTTCGTCTGCGGCGAACCCTTCCACGCCGTCAGCGCCGAGGTCGGCGCGCTGATGCCGGGGCGGCGCGTGCATGACTATGCGCATCTGCGCTTCCGCCTGCCCTCCGGCGCGCGCGGCGCGATGACGCTCTGTCAGGGCGCCGCCGGCGTCGAGAACCACATCCTGCTGCGCGTCATCGGCAGTGAGGGCCATCTGGAATGGCGCCACGCGGCGCATAACGAGCTGCGCCTCTGCCCGCTGGACGGCCCGCCCGTTCTGCTCTCGCGCGGCCAGCCCTGGCTCTCCGCGGCGGCAACCCATGCCACGCGATTCCGCCGCACCGGGCATCCCGAGGGCCTGCACGAGGCCTTCGCCAATCTCTACGGCGATTTTTCCGAACTCGCCGCGGCGCGGCGCCTCGGCGTGCCGCCTGACCCGCTCGCAACCTCCGCCCCGGGCGCGCGCGACGGCTTGGCCGGGCTGCGCTTCGTCGCGGCCTGCCTCGCCTCGAACGCCGCCGGCGGCGCCTGGACCGAACTGGACGACATGACGGCATGAAGAACGAGTTCCTCGGCTACCTGCGACCGGACGGCAGCGCCGGCACGCGCAACCGGCTGCTGGTCATCTCGATCCTCGGCCTCACCGGCGGACCGGCACGCCGCATCGCACGGCAGGTACCCGGCGCGCTGCTGATCGAGATGCCCTATGGCCGCGGCCAGTTCGGCGAGGACCGCGCGATGATGCGCCGCATGCTCGCCGGCCTCGGCAACAACCCCAATGCCGGCGGCGTGGTGCTGGTCGGCGCCGACCGGCTGCGGTTGGATGCGGTGGCGGAGGCGATCGCGCCGTCCGGCAAGCCGCTCGAGGCGATCGCGCTGGACGACGTGCACGAGGATTCCCTGGCGCTCTCCGACCGCGGGCTGCGGCTTGCCGCGGCGATGGCGCGCGACATCTCCCGCGCACGCCGGGTTCCGCTTCCGGCTTCGCTGCTGCGCCTCGGCATCGAATGCGGCCATTCGGACGCAACGAGCGGCCTCGGCGCCAATCCGATTGCCGGGCTCGTCGCCGACCGCATCGTGGATGCGGGCGGCGCCGCGGTGTTCGGCGAGACGATGGAGTGGCTCGGCGCCGAGCATGTTCTCGCCGCGCGCGCCGCCACGCCGGAAATCGGCCGCGCGATCGTGGAGGCGGTGGCGCAGCGCGAAGCCTGGGCGGCCGCGAGCGGCGAGGACCTGACCGGCAACAACCCGGGGCAGGAGAACATCCGCGGTGGCCTTTCGAGCATCGAGGAGAAGTCGCTCGGCGCCATCGCCAAGGGCGGCTCCCGTCCCGTGCAGGGCGTGGTGCCGCATGCCGCGCCGCTGCCCGGACCGGGGCTTTGGGTGATGCAGGGGCCGGCCTTCTCGCCGCCGTCCATCACGGGCTTCGTCGCCGCGGGCTGCACCATGCTGATCTTCACCACCGGCCCCGGCAATTCCTATTGCGACGCGCTGGCGCCGACGGTGAAGGTCACGGTCAATCCGAAGACCGCGCAGCGCCTGACGCAGCAGATCGACTTCGACGGCTCCGGCCTGATGCTCGGCACGCGGGAGCCGGAGGAGGCGGCGGATGCGCTTTTCGCGCAGCTGCTGGACCATGCGAGCGGCACGCGCTGCTGGGGCGAGGTGCTGGACGAGGGCGGCTACGCCTTCGCGCGGCTGGGGGCCGATTTCTGATGAGCGCACGCTGGGACCTGCTGGCCATAGACGCGCAGGACGACGTCGCCGTCGCGCTGCGCGACCTGCCGGATGGCGTCGCACGGGTGCGCGCGGGGGACGCCGTGCTGCCGCTCTCGCTGCGCGGCGCCGTTCCTCTCGGCCACAAGGTCGCGCGCCGCGACCTGCCGCGCGGCACGCCCATCCGCAAATATGGCGCAGTGATCGGCGAGGCGATCGCTGACATCGCTGCCGGCGAACACGTGCACGTGCACAACATGCGGAGCCTGCGGGCCCGCCGGAGGGAGGAACCATGACAACATCACGCCGCACCCTGCTCGCGGCCGCCGCCATGCTGGCCGCGCCGCGCCTCGCCCATGCATATCCGGATCGCTCGATCCGCCTGATCGTGCCCTTCGCGCCGGGCGGCGGCACCGACACCACGGCGCGCATCGTCGCGCAGGGCCTCACGGAGCGGCTTGGCCAATCGGTCGTCGTGGAGAACCGGCCCGGCGCGGGCGGCGCCATCGGCATGGCCGCGGCGGCACAGGCGCCGGCGGATGGCTACACGCTGGTGATGGGCCATGTCGCGACGCATGTCGTGAACATGGCGGTGCACCGCAATCCCGGCTACGACACGGCGCGGGCCCGGCGGGCCCGCGGCCGGCCCCCCCCCGCCCCCGCCCAATGCCGCTGGGGGGGGCCCCGCACCCCGGCCCCCGCCCGGGCGCCCGCCGGCGGCGGCCGCGGCATCACCTCGACGGCCGCGAACATTGCCGTGGTGAATCCGCAGCGCCAGCCCGGCATCAACACGGCGCGCGATCTGGTGGCGGCCTGCCGCGCGAAGCCGGGCGAACTTTCGTACGGCACCGCCGGCGTCGGCTCCCCCGCGCACATCACCACCGCGCTCTTCCTGCGCACGGCCGGCGTCGAGGCGCAGCACGTGCCCTATCGCGGCGGCGCGCCGGCCACCACCGATCTCGTGGCGGGCAATCTGGATTTCATGTTTTCCGGCGCATCGGATTGCATCCCGCACATCCGCGCCGGGCGCCTGCGCGGCATCGCGGCGGCCAGTGCGAAGCGCCTCTCCGGCGCGCCGGAGATCCCGACCATCGCGGAGAGCGGCTGGCCCGACTTCTCCTTCGAGATCTGGCACGTCATCTCGGCCCGAGCGGGCACGCCCGCGCCGGTGCTCGACACGCTGCGCAACGCGACCGCCGCGACGCTGACCAGCCCGACCGTCATCGAGCGCATCACGGCAATGGGCGTGGACGCGACGCCGACCACGGGCCCCGCGGCGCAGGCCAAGGTGGATCGCGAGCTCGCGCTCTGGGTGCCGATGATCCGCGCGGCGGGGATCACCGCGGAGTAGGTGCCTCCGCCCGCCGCCACGCCGTGACCTGCAGCGCGGAGGCGTGCACATGCACCACCGCCGGCACGCGGCGCGGCGCCAGCGCCGCATCCAGTGCCGGCGCGACCTCCGCCTCGGTGCGGATCGTGTAGCCTTCCGCACCGAAGGCGCGCGCCCAGGCGGCGAAATCGGGGTTCACGAGGTCCGCCGCTGCCGCGACCGGCCGGCCGGGATAGCGGTTGCCGTGATGCATCCCGATCGAGCCATAGGTGCGGTTGTCGGCGACGATGATCACAGGCGCGACACCGTGTCGCATGGCGGTCGCGATCTCGTTGCCGGTCATCAGCGCGCCGCCGTCGCCGACCACCGCGATGGCCTGGCGGCCCGGATGGCGCAGCGCCGCCGCGACCGCCATCGGCACCGCCGCGCCCATGCCGCCCACCGCCGAACCCAGGAAGATGCGGCGAGGCCCGAATGGCACATGGCGATGCACGAAGGAGGTGAAGTTACCCGCATCCGTGCTGAGCATCGCATCCGGCGCCATGCGCGCGGCGAGCGCGATGCAGACCGCGGCGAAGTTCACGCCATCCGGCGCGGGATCCTGGCGCGGTGCGGTCAGCTCGCGATGGATGCCGTTGAGCGTCGCGATCCAGGCCACGCGCCCGGACGGGAAACCCGGCTTGCGCGCCAGCAGGCCGGCGACCACGGCATGCGGATCGGCGACGATCGGAAGCTCGGCTCGGAACACACGGTTGATCTCGAGCGGGTCCGGCCAGACATGCACGAAGGGAAGCTGCGGGTCGGGCGCCGCGGGCCAGGTGTAGGACTGGCTGACCACATCGGTCATGCGTTCGCCAAGCGCCACCAGCAGGTCGGCCTGCTTCATCGCCGCCATCAGCTTCGCCTGCACGCGGTTGCCGACATAGCCGGCGTAATGCGGATGCGCGCTGTCGAAGATATGCGGCCAGCGATGCGTCGGCGCCATCGGCAGCATCCAGCGCTCTGCCAGTTGCGCGATGGCCGCAAGCTGATCCGGGGTGCCGTCCGCCAGGCTGCCGACATGCACCAGCGGCCGCTCCGCCCTGGCCAGGCGTGACGCCAGTTCGTCGAGCTGCGCCGCCGAGGGCTGCGGCGCCGTGCGCGGCCGCGGCGCCGCCAGCGGCAGGTCGTCGGCCGGATCGTCCAGCAGATCCTCCGGCAGGATCAGCGCCACCGGGCCCGGGGTGCCGGATTCCGCCAGGTGGTAGGCGCGCGCGACCGCTTCCGAGACCTGCGAGCCCTGCGCGACCTCGATCACCGCCTTGGTCACGTCGCCCAGCAGCTTGCCGTAGTTCTGTTCCTGCAGCGCGCCACGGCCCATGTCGCGCCGCTCGATCTGCCCGACCAGCAGCAGCATCGGCACGGCGTCGTGGAAGGCTGTGTGCAGACCGATCATCGCATTCGCGACACCCGGCCCGCGCGAGACGAGGCACAGCCCCGCACGGCCGCCACGCATGCGCCCATCCGCAACCGCCATGTAGGACGCGCCACCTTCGTGGCGGCACACTATCAGCCGCAGTTCCGGCAGGTCCGTCATCGCGTCCGTCAGGCCCAGGAAGCTCTCGCCGGGGACGCAGAAGATCAGGTCGGCGCCATGCGCGACCAGGCTTTCGGCGACCAGCCTCCCCACGCTGCGCGGCATGGCCTACTCCGCCGCCGAAGCGCGCGCGGCGCTCCCGAGCACCGGCGTCAGCCAGTGCCGGTATTGCGGCACCGCGCCGGAAACCACGTCGAAATAGAGTTTCTGGATACGCCGCGTCAGCGGTCCGGGCCGCCCATCGCCCACCTCGTAGCGGTCCACCGAATTGATCGGCGTCACTTCATGCCCGCTGCCGCAGAAGAAGGCCTCGTCGCAGATGTAGAGCTCCGTGCGGTCGATGTCGCGCTCGATCACCTCCAGGCCGAGCTCCGCGCGCGCCAGCTCGATCAGCGTCTCGCGCGTGATGCTCTCCAGGATGTCGGCGGTGACGGGCGGCGTGATCAGCTTGCCGTGGCGCACCATCATGAAGCAGGCGCCCGGGCCTTCCGCCACCTTGCCCGCCTCGTTCAGCAGGATCGGAATCTGGAAGCCGTTCAGCCGCGCGTCGATATAGGCAAGGCGGGAATTGTGGTAGTTCGACCCCGCCTTGATCCGCGACGGCGAGGCGAGATCCGAATTGCGCCGCCAGGTCGAGATGCAGGAGGCTACGCCGTCATGCACCGCCTTCGTCGTCGGCATGGAGAAGGCGAGGATGAACATGCCGGTGCGGATCTCGCTCGGCAGGTAGTCGGTCAGGTTGCCCATGTCGAAATAGGCGACGGGGCGATAATGCACCTGGCCGCGATAGCCGCAGGCGCGGATCAGTTCGAGGCTCGCCGCCTCGATCTCCGCATCGCTGTAGGGGATGGTCATGCGCATGATCTTCGCGCCCTGGCGCAGCCGCGCGATGTGGTCGGCATGGCGGAACAGGAACAGCTCCTGCTCCGCTTCGCTCCAATAGGCGCGGATACCCTCGAACACGTTCTCGCCGCGCAGCACGCATTCGGTGGCGACATGCATCGTCGCCTGTTCCCAGGGCACCAGCTTGCCGTCCAGCCAGACGAAGGGCGCGCTCTTGGCCATGCGGTTCAACTCCCCTGGTCGATCTCGATGACGAGGTTGCCCTGCGCATCCAGCGTGAAGCTCGCGTCGGGCCCGATCACGGTCGTGGATTCGCGTTCCTCCACCACCGCCGGCCCGCGCAGCATGACGCCCGGTGCCAGGCGATAGCGGTCATACACCGCGCAGGCTGCCATCCCGGTCTGCGGGAACCACACGTCGCGCGTGCCCTTGCGCGCCTCGCCGCCGATGCTGCGGCCGAGCGCGCCTGGAATGTCCGGGCGGCTCGCCGTGGCGTGCAGGCGCCAGCTCAGAACCTCCATCGGCAGGCCTTCGATGCGGCGGTCGAACAGGCGCTCATAGGCGTCGAGGAACGCGCGCTCCACGCCCGCGGCATCGAGCGATTCGGGCAGCGGCACGGGGATGTCGAAGCCCTGGCCGACATAGCGCATGTCCGCGCCGCGGCGGAACGTCACGTCGCGGGGCGCGGCGCCGGCTTCCACCAGCAGCGCGCGCGCTTCGGCCTCCATCGTTGCGTACTGCGTCGCGACCTCTCCCCAATCCACGGCGGAAAGCCGCCGCACGCCGCTGCGCACGAGGTCGATGGCCGGCGCCGCGACGAGGAAGCCGAGCGCCGAGGCCACCCCCGCGCCCGCAGGCACGACGATGCGCGAGAGCTTGAGCAGCTTCGCCAGCCCATAGGCGTGGACCGGGCCTGCACCGCCGAAGGCCATCAGCGCGTAGCGCCGCGGATCGCGCCCCTTCTCGGCGATGTACATGCGCGTCGCCGCCGCCATGTTCTCGTTCACCACCGCGTGGATGCCGGCCGCGACCTCCAGCACGGACATGCCGAGCGGTTCCGCCAGTTGCTCCTGCATCGCACGCTCCACCGCGGCGCGATCAAGGCCCATCTCGCCGCCGAGGAAGTATTCCGGCGAGAGATAGCCGAGCAGCAGGTCCGCATCCGTCACCGTCGGCCGCCTGCCGCCGCGCCCGTAGCACACCGGGCCCGGCACGCTGCCCGCGCTCTCCGGCCCCACCGTCAGCAGGCCCATGGCGCTGACCGCGGCGATGGAACCCCCGCCGGCGCCGATCTCGATCAGGTCGATCACCGGCACCTTCAGCGGCAGCCCGGAGCCCTTGCGGAAGCGGCGCACCCGCGCGGCTTCGAAGGTGGAGGAATGCTCCGCCTCGCCGTCCTCGATCAGGCACATCTTCGCCGTGGTGCCGCCCATGTCGAAGCTGATCATGTCGGAGAGGCCGCAGGCCTGCCCCACATGCATCGCCGCCATCGCGCCGGCCGCGGGCCCACTCTCAATCAGCTGCACCGGATTGGCGCGCGCATGCCGCACGGTGGCGATGCCGCCGGCGGAGAGCATCAGGTGCAGCGGCCCATCCAGCCCGCGCCGCCGCAACTCCGCCTCCAGCCGCGCCAGGTAGCGATCCATCAGCGGCATGACGTAGGCGTTCACGCAGGCGGTGTTCGCACGCTCGTATTCGCGGATCTCCGGCGCCACCTCGCAGGAGAGCGTGACGGGCACGCCCGGCAATTCCTCGCGCAGGATTTTCGCCAGTTGCCGCTCGTGCGTGGCATCGAGGTAGCTGTGCAGCAGGCAGACGGCCACCGCCTCCACCCCCTGTGCGCGCAGCGCGCGCGCGACCTGCCGTGCTTCCTGCTCGTCGAGCGTCTTCAGCACGCGGCCTTGCGCATCCAGCCGCTCCGTCACCACATGCCGGCGCGGCCGCGGCGCCAGCGGCTCCGGCTTCTCCAGCGCCAGGTCGTAGAGATCGTAGCGCATCTCTCGCCCCATCTCGAGGCTGTCGCGGAAGCCGCGCGTGGTGACCAGGCCGATGCGCGCGCCCTTGCGCTCGATCACCGTGTTGGTGACCAGCGTCGTGCCATGCACCACCTGCTTCACGGCGCTGATCCCGGCGCCCGCCTCGTCCAGCAGACGCGCGATGCCGTCGAGGATCGCGCGGCCGGGGTCCTCCGGCGTGGTCAGGCGCTTGCCGGTCATCACGCGGCCGGCGGCCTCGTCCACCAGGACGAAGTCGGTGAAGGTGCCGCCAACATCGACACCGATGCGCAAGGGTCGCACGGTCATGCGTCCACACCATAGTCACGTCGCGCGCCGTCCGGCGTGACGTAGCCATCCTCGATGTCCCGCCGCAGCGCGGCCGGATCACGCGCGCGCGGATCGCCATAGCCGCCGCCGCCGCCGTAATGCATCACCAGCCGGTCGCCCGGCTGCAGCATGGAGCGGCCCTTCGGATGCGGCTTCGTGCCGTCGCGTTTCGCCACCAGCGCCGGCGCGCCTGCGCCGCCCTGCACCAGCCCCGCCGCCGGATGCTTCATGCGATCGGCGATGAGCGAGAGCCGCACCGGCTCGTCCGACATCACCTCCAGTTCCACTTCCTGCCCAAGCCCGCCGCGCCACTGGCCCGCGCCGCCGCTGTCCGCCAGCAGGTCCTTGCGCCAGATCAGGACCGGGCAGCTCGCTTCGTAGGCTTCCACGGAACCCGAGCCGGAATTCGTCGGGAAGGCCGTGGCGTTCAGCCCGTCGCGCCCCTCGCCGGCGCCCATCCCGCCGCTGCCGAACAGCACCTGGGAGAAGCGGTCGCCGCGCCGGTCGCGCCCCGTCACGACCGGCCGCGGCGAGGGCGAGGCGCTGTCCGCGATCACCTTGCCCGGCACCACCTGCGCCAGCGCGCCGTAGATCGCGCCCGAGAGAAAAAGCCCCGTCAGGTGCCGCGCATTCACCGCCGCCGGATAGCGCGGATTGAGGATGGATCCTTCCGGCGCCTTCACCGTCACCGCGCGATAGCTGCCCTCGTTGCGCGGCGTGTCGGGATCCAGCGCGCATTTCAGCGGATAGACCGTGTAGGCGTAGGTGTAGTTCATCACGCTGTTCAGCCCGCGCGCCACCTGCGGCGAGGTGCCTTCGTAGTCCACCGTCAGCGTGTCGCCCGCGACGGTCACGGCGCATTCGATCCGCGTCTCGGCATCCTCATAGCCATCGGCGTGGATCACATGGCGCCAGGTGCCATCCGGCAGCGCCGCGATCGCCTTGCGCATCGCCTGGTCCGCACGCGCCTGCAATTCCGCGGACAGCGCGGTGAGATCCTCGAGACCGGTGTCGTCCAGGAACTCCAGTAGCCGTCGCGCGCAGACGCGCTGCGCCGTGACCTGCGCGGCGACATCGCCCATCACCTGGTCGGCCACGCGCACATTGGCGCGGATCATCTTGACCAGCTCGCGATTCTCCCTGCCCTCGCTCATCAGCTTGGTGGGCAGGATGCGCAGGCCTTCCTCGTACACCTCCTGGCAATCGGCCGACCACAGCACGCCACCGATATCCGGCATGTGGGAAGTCGCGCCGGCGAAGGCGATCAGCCTGCCGTTGCGGAACACCGGGGAGACGGTGGTGATGTCCAGCAGGTGCCCCGTCGCCATCCAGGGGTCGTTGGTGATCAGCACGTCGCCGGGCCGCAACTCCTCCACCGGGATCTCGGCCAGCATGTGCTTCAACGTGCGCGGCAGCAGGCCGACGAAGCTCGGGATGCCGGTGGAGTTCTCCGCGAGGCTCGCGCCCGCGGCATCCATCAGCACCGTCGCGTAGTCGTTCGATTCGCGCACGATGGTGGAGAAGGAGGTGCGCAGCAGCGCCGCCGCCGCCTCGTCGGCGATGGAGATCAGCCGGCTCCAGAGGATCTGGAGCGTCACGGGATCGAAGCCGGTCTCGCGCATGCACTCTCCCTCGGGCAACGGCCTAGAGCGACCGCCCGATCTCATGGCCCTCGAACACCGCTTCCAGCGCCGATCGCGGCGCGGCGCAATCCCCCGCCAGGTGCAACGACAATTCCGGCATCACGGCGCGCAGCTCCGCGGCCAGCGCGTCACGTGGCACGCCATGCGCGGGCGCGACCATGGCGTCGAACTCGCCGCAGGCGCGCATCTCGCCGGTCGAGAGATCCGCCAGCACAGCGCGCCCTGGCCCCTCCCAGGCCTGCACCGCCTGCAGGGCCAGGATGCGCACGCCCGCCGCGCGCAGGCGCTGCCGCCAGGCGAAGGAGGAGTAGATGTTCACCTGCCAGCCGGGCGTGCCCGTCGGCGCGATCAGCGTCACGCGCCGCCCTGTGCCGGCGAGCCATTCCACGAAGCCCGCCACGGCGAAGCTGCCGAGCACATCCTGCACCGCGACGCGATCGGGCAGCGCATCCGGCGCCGCCAGCGCCTGCTCCATCGTCAGGCCGCGGCCGCCGCCGGGAAAGACGGTGGCGGCCGGCTCCGCGCCGAGGGCGAGCACGACCGCATCCGGCGCCGCCTCCTGCACCCCTGCGGCATCCGCGCGCTTGCCGAGCCGCATGCGCACGCCGGCCCGCGCCAGCACACCGCGCTGCCAGTCCAGCAGCTTCGCCATCTCGCCGCGCAGCGATCGATGGCGTTCGGTCCAGGTCAGCGCGCCGCCCAGCTGGTCACGCGCCTCCCACAGTTCCACGTCATGCCCGCGCCGCGCCGCCTGGATCGCGGCCTCCATGCCCGCCGGGCCGCCGCCCAGCACCAGGATGCGCTTCCGCTGCGCGGCGGGCTCCGGCGGCTCAGGCCACTCCGTCTCGCGCCCTGCGCGGGGATTCGCGAGGCAAGTGATCGGCAGGGATTGCGCGAGGAAGCCGGCGCAGCCCTGGTTGCAGGAGAGGCAGGGGCGACCGTCCGCCTCGCGCCCCTCCGCCGCGCGCCGCACCAGCGCGGGCTCCGCGACATGCGCGCGCGCCATCCCGACCATGGCGATCGTGCCGTCGGCCAGCATCGCCTCCGCCTCCGCCACGCTGCGGAAGCGGCACACGGCGAAGACCGGCACGTCGCGCCCCGAATCGCGCAAGGCGGACGCGATGCCGCGCGGCAGGTGATGGAAGGCATCCGCCGCGAAGCCCATGTCGGCCATCTGCGTCGAGATCGTGTAGCTGCCGTGATACGCGCTGTGGCTGACATTCACGAAGTCCACCGCCACCTCGGCGCAGAGCCGCGCGACGATGCGCTGCATGTCCGGCAGCGTCAGCCCGCCCTCGAGGCATTCGTCGGCCGAGACGCGCAAGCCCACCGCCGCGCGGTCGCCGACCACGGCGCGCACGCGGCGCAGGCATTCCAGCGCAAGGCGCATGCGGTTCTCTTCCGAACCGCCCCAGGCATCGCTGCGCCGGTTCACCGCCGGCGAGAGAAACTGCTGCAACAGATGCCCATGCGCCATGGTGAGCTCGATGCCGTCCAGCCCGGCCTCGACCAGGTTGGCCGCCACCTCGCCATGCGCGGCGATCACCTGCTCGATCTCCGCCTCGGTCATCGGATGCGGCGGCGGTGCGGTGGGCGACCACGGCACGGCGGAAGCGGACCAGGAGGGCATGCGCGCGAAATTGCCGTCGATATGCCGGCCCAGATGGATCACCTGGCCGAACAGCCTGGCACCTTCCGCCTGCACCGCCTGCGCGATGCGGGCGAAGCGCGGGATCGCCGCGCGCTCGTAGCCGTTCACGCCCTGCCGCCGGCCGAGCGAGGAACGGTGCACCCGGATGCCTTCGAAGATGATCAGCGCCGCCCCGCCCGCCGCCCGTTCGCGGTGATAGGCCAGGTGCCGGTCGGAGGGCAGGTTATCCTCGCCGTAGTTCGTCGTATGCGCCGGGACCAGGATGCGGTTGCGCAGCGTGACGCCGCCGATGCGGAGCGGACGGAACACCGCCGGATATCGTTGCATCCCCGCAGCCAGCCCGTCCGGCATCCGCCACCTCCGGCCGCAGTCTTGACGCGGCGGCGCATGAAGGCAACCGTAGATGTCCGGACAATCGCGCGCAGCGCGGGCCGCAAGCGGGAGACGGGAACGATGAAGCGCAGGGACGTCTTGCTCGCCGGCGCCGGGGCCTTCGCCCTGCCGGCCTATCTGCAGCTCACCAGCGAAGGCGCGCTGGCCCAGGGTGCCGGCCGCACGCTGCTGATCGCCGCCCCCGGCACGCCGGAAGGCTTCGATGGCGACGCGCTGCGCCCCGGGACGCAGGAAGTCGTGGTGCAGGTCTATGAGGGCCTGACGCGCTACGGTCGCGTGCAGCGCGGCGACCGCACCTATCTCGACCCGTCCGAGATCGAGGGCCATCTCGCCGAGAAATGGCAGGCTTCCGACGACGGGCTTCGCTACGTCTTCACGCTGCGCGAAGGCGTGAAGAGCCCGCATGGCAACGAGCTCACCGCCGCCGATGTCGAATGGTCCTGGGCGAAGAGCTTCGCGCAGCGCCGCACGGGCGCCTTCATCGCCAATGTGTCCAACGTGACGGCCGTGAAGGCGCTCTCGCGGCGGGAGGTGGAGTTCACCCTCTCCGCGCCTTCCTCCATCTTCCTCGCGGCGCTGACGCTCTACGTCCCCGGCATCTACGACAGCACGGAAGTCAAGAAGCACGCGACGGCCGAGGATCCCTGGGGCCTGCGCTGGATGGAGTCCAACACCGCCGGCTTCGGCGCCTATCACCTGCGCAACCTGCGCCCCGGCGAGCAGGCCGAGTTCGTCGCCAACCCGAACTACTTCCGCGGCTCGCCGCATTTCGAGCGGGTGATCTATCGCGCCGTGCCCTCCGGTGCGTCGCGCACCACGCTGCTGCGCAGCGGCCAGGTGCAGTGGATCGACCGCCCGACCGTGCAGCAGGTGCTGGACATGCAGCGCGACCGCCGCGTGAAGGTGCAGGACCAGGCCGGCCGCGCGATGGCCAGCGTGCGCATGAACTGCGCGATGCGCCCCTTCGATGATGTGCGCGTGCGCCGCGCGATGAACTACGCGGTCAACAAGGATGCGATCAAGCAGGGCGTGATGCTCGGCACCGGGGAGATCGCGCGCAGCATCGTCCCGCCGATCGTGCGCGACTACGATCCCTCCTTCTTCGCGTACGACCACAATCCGGAGCGCGCCCGCGCGCTGCTCGCCGAAGCCGGCTTCCCGAACGGCTTCGAGGTGGAGCTGCTCTTCTCCAACATCTGGTGGTGGGAGGAGCCGATGGCGGTGCAGATCGCGGACCAGCTCAAGGCGGTCGGCATCACCTGCAAGCCGCAGCGCATCACCGGATCGGACCTGCGCGCCCGCGGCGCCCCGGCGCGTCAGGACATGCCGCTCTTCACCTTCGAGGACGGGCCGATCGTGCTCGATCCGGTCTATGCGCTTGCGCTGATGGCGGCGTCCAATGGCGTGTCCAACCGCGCGAAGTATGCCAACCCGGCCTTCGATGCGCTGGTGCAGCGCGCCCGCACCAGCCCCGATCGCGCCGTGCAGACCCAGGCGGTGAAGGAAGCCCAAAGGATCTGGATGGAGGACGCGCCCTGGATCCTCACCGTCTATCCGCAGACCTTCGAGGCGATGGCGCCCAACATCTCCGGCTGGGTGCCCCACCCGGACGAGCATGAGCGCTGGGCGGACCTGAAGGTCGGCTGATCCGATGGGCGCGGCGGCGATCGGGCGCTTCCTGGCGCGCCGCGCGCTGCTGCTCGCGCCGCTGCTGGTCATCGTCTCCTTCCTCTGCTTCATGCTGGTGCGGCTGGGTGGGCAGGATCCGGTGGCGATGCTCGCCGGACCCACCGCGACCGCCGCCGAGATCGAGATGGTCCGCACAACGCTGGCGCTGGACCAGCCGCTCTGGGCGCAATTCGCCGTCTGGCTCGGCCATGTGCTGCAGGGCGATCTCGGCCGATCCTGGATCAGCAACCGGCCCGTGCTGACCGAGCTGCTGGACCGCATGCCGGCCACGCTGGAGTTGCTGCTCTACGGCGTCGGCATCGGCGCGCTGGTCGGCATTCCCGTCGGGCTGAAGGCCGCGCAGAAGCCGGACGGCGCCTTCGACCAGGTGAGCCGCTTCCTGTCGCTGCTCGGCTTCTCCACGCCGACCTACTGGCTCGCGCTGATGGCGCTGTTCGTCTTCTTCTACCTGCTGGACTGGGCGCCGCCCGGCATGGGCCGCATCAGCCTGATGGTGGACCCGCCGGAGCGCATCACCGGCAGCTACATGTGGGATGCGCTGCTGCAGGGAAGGATGGAGGCCGCGCGATCCGCCGCCGCGCAACTCGTCCTGCCGGTGCTCTGCATCGCCATCATCTCCGCCGCGCCGATGATCAAGCAGACCCGCGCGATCGCGCTCGAAGTGCTGGCCAGCGACTATGTCCGCTATGCGCGCGCGCAGGGCCTGCCGGCGCCGGACATGCGGCGGATGGTGCTACGCAACAGCATGGTGCCGGTGGTCACCTTCGTCGGCACCGAGCTTGCCGGTCTGATCGGCACCACGGCGCTGATCGAATACGTCTTCGCCTGGGGCGGCGTCGGGCAATACGGGCTCACCGCCATCATCCAGGGCGATTTCGCCGTGGTGCAGGGCTATGTGCTGATGCTCGCTATCTTCTCGGTGCTGGTCTTCCTGGTGGTGGACCTCGCCGTGATGCTGCTGGAACCCCGGGCGGCGGCGCGCGCATGAGCAACTTTGCGCTTGCCCCGCCCGCCGCACCGTCGCTGCCCGCGCGCATCGCGGCGCGGCTGGCCGGCATCTCGCGCCGCTCGCCGACGCTCGCGATCGGCGCGGCGATCATCCTGGCCTTCGCGATGATGGCCGTCTTCGCGCCATGGATCTCGCCGGAGGATCCGGTCGCCGCCAATGCCGCGCGCGTGCTGCAGCCGCCGGGCGCCGGCACCTGGCTCGGCACCGACGGCAACGGGATGGACGTGCTGAGCCGGGTGATCCACGGCTCGCTTTACGCCTTCGGCATCGCGATCCCGGTGGTGATCATCGGGCTGCTGGTCGGCGTGCCCGTGGGCCTCTGGACCGGCTGGCGCGGCGGCTGGGCGGACGAGATCGTGATGCGCGGCTTCGATGCGCTGCGCGTCTTTCCCTCGATCATCCTGGCGCTCGCTGTCGTCGCCGCGGCGGGGCCATCGCTGCTGAACGTCGTGCTGGTGCTGGGGCTGCTGGACAGCCCGGTCTATGCGCGGCTGGTGCGCGCGGAAGTGCTGGCGCTGCGCGGCGGCACCTTCGTGGAATCGGCCGTCGCTGCCGGCAATCCGACGCGCCGGATCCTGTTCCGCCACATCCTGCCCAACGCCCTGCGCGGCGCGATGGCGCAGACGGCGGTGCGCGCCGCCTGGGCGGTGCGGATCAGCGCGACGCTTGCCTTCCTCGGCGTCGGCATCCAGCCGCCAACGCCCGAATGGGGCGCGATGATCCGCCAGGGCGCCGAATACATGGTCACCGGCGAGTGGTGGGTCGCCGTCTTTCCCGGCACGGCGCTGATCGTCATGGTGCTCGGCCTCAACATGCTGGGCGACGGGCTGTCCGACCTGCTGGACCCGCGCCGCAAGGCGGCCACACGGTGACACCGCTGCTGGAGGTGCGGGACCTCCACACCCATTTCATCGCGCGGGACCTGGACAACCGCGTGCGCATCGCACGCGCGCTGAACGGCGTTTCTTTCAGCCTCGCACCGGGCCGAATCCTGGGTCTGGTGGGCGAAACCGGCGCGGGCAAGTCGCTCACCGCGCTCTCGGTCCTGGGCCTGCTGAAGCCGCCGGCCCGCGTCGTCGCCGGCCAGGCGCTGTTCGAGGGGCGCGACCTTCTCGCCTTGCCGCAGGCGGAGCTGAACGCGCTGCGCGGTGCGCGCATCGGCCTGGTCGTGCAGTCGCCGAAAACCTCGCTCGATCCGCTGGCGCGAATCGGCGCGCAGCTCGCCCGCGTGCAGCGCGCGCATCGGCCCGGCCTGTCCGAGAGCGCCGCGCAGGCGCGTGCGGCGGAGATGCTGGCCGCCGTCGGCATCCCCGACCCGCAGCGCCGGCTGCGCGCCTGGCCGCATGAGCTTTCCGGCGGCATGGCGCAGCGCATGCTGATCGCGATGGCGCTGGTGAACGAACCCACGCTGCTGGTCGCGGACGAGCCGACCACGGGCCTCGACGTGACCGTGCAGGCGCAGATCCTGGACCTGCTGCGCGGCCTCGCGCATGCGCGCGGAATCGGCGCCGTGATCATCACGCACGACCTCGGCGTCGTCGCGCATTACTGCGACGAGGCCGCGGTGATGTTCGCGGGCCAGGTGGTGGAGCAGGGCCCGGTCGGTGCGCTGTTTGCCGCGCCCGCGCATCCCTACACCCAGGCGCTGATCGCCGCGACACCGGAGCGCCTGCAGCTGCGCGCGCGGCGCCCTTCGGGCTCGCCGCCCAATCTCTATGCGCTGCCGGAAGGCTGCCTGTATCGCGACCGCTGCCCCCGCGCCGAGGCTGCCTGCGCCATTCCGCCGCCGGACGTGCCGCTGCCAGGCGGCCATGTGGCGCGCTGCCACTTCGCCGGCGAACGGGCAGCAGCATGAGCACGCCCGTGCTGGAGGTGCGCAACCTCGCGAAACGCTTCCCCGTGCCGGGCGGCGTGCTGACCGCCGTGAACGCCGTGTCCTTCACCCTTTCGGCCGGCGAGACGCTCGGCCTGGTGGGAGAAAGCGGCTCCGGCAAGTCCACGCTCGGCCGCTGCGTGCTGCGCCTGATCGCGCCGAGCGCGGGCCGCGTGGTGTTCGACGGGCAGGACATCACCACCGCGCCGGAATCGCGCTGCCGCGGCCTGCGCGCGGGCATGCAGATGGTCTTCCAGGATCCGTGGAGCGCGCTCAATCCGCGCATGACCGCGCGCAGCCTGATCGAGGAGCCGCTGCTGCTCCATACGCCGCTCTCCGCGGCCGAGCGCCGCGAGGAAGCCGAGCGCCTCGGCCGGCGGGTGCGCCTGCCTTCCGCGATGCTCGATCGCTATCCGGGCGAGCTCTCCGGCGGGCAGCAGCAGCGCGTCTGCATCGCGCGCGCCATCGCCACGCGCCCGAAGCTGATCGTGCTGGACGAGCCGACCTCCTCGCTCGATCTCTCCGTCCGCGCCGGCATCCTCGACCTGCTGGCGGAGCTGAAGGAGGAGACGGGTGCCGCGATGCTGTTCATCACGCACGACCTCGGCACGCTGCGGCTGATGGCGGACCGCGTGATGGTGATGTATCTCGGCCGCGTGGTGGAGGAAGCGCCGGCGTCGGAAATCTTCGACCGGCCCGCGCATCCCTACACCCAGGCGCTGATGAGCGCGCATCTGCCCGCCGATCCCACCGCGCATCTGGCCCGCCATCTGCTGACCGGCGAGATCCCGAGCCCGATCAACCTGCCGCCCGGCTGTTTCTTCTCGAGCCGCTGCCCGGTGGCGCTGCCGCGCTGCCGCGAGGCCGCGCCGCCGCTCGAAGCCGTGCCGGGCGCGGAGGCCACGCATCGCGCCGCCTGCCTGCGCATGGCCGATGGCGGCAACCGCATTCCCACCTGAAGGAGCGTACTGCGCCATGCCGATGACACCCGAAGGCGAGGCGGAACTCGCCAAGATCCGCGCCGTGCGCGGCTACACCCTGCCGCTGCACGAGATGCTGGCGGAGTGCAATCCGGAATTCCTGCGCCGCTATGGCGAGCTGGCCAGCCACGTCATCTTCGGCCCCGCGGAAGGCCGCGCGCTGGACCTGAAGACGCGCTTCCTCGTGATGGTCGGCATCACCACCGCGGTGAAGGGCGACCGCGAGGGCATCGAGTGGGCTTCGAAGCGCGCGATGCAATACGGCGCAACCTTCGAGGAGGTGGTGGAGGCCGCGTTCCTCGCCGGACTGCCCGCCGGCATGCCCGCCTTCGAAGGCTTCTGTCGCGCCATGCAGGAGATGCGCGAGGGCAAGGGCTGGGTGCCGCAGGGCGAAACCGCCGCGGAGAAGTAGGGCTACTGGAAGCCGCCATCCACGCCGATGAACTGGCCGGTGATGGACCGCGCGGCGTCGGAGGCGAGGAACAGCACCGTTCCCGCGATCTCCTCCGGCTCCACGAAGCGGCCGGTCGCCTGGCGCGCGAGGTAGCGCGCCTCGGCTTCCTCCGGCGTCAGCGCATTCGCCTCGGCGAAGGCCGACAGCACGCGCGCGATGCGCTCGCCGCGCACCGATCCCGGCAGGATCGCGTTCACGCGGATGCCCTGCGCGCCGACCTCGCGCGCCAGCGTCGCCGTGAAGCCGAGCAGGCCCCATTTCGAGGCGACATAGGGGCTGCGCCCGGGATGCCCGATGCGCGCGGCGACCGAGGCCATGTTGACGATGACGCCCTCCCCGCGCGCCACCATGCGCGGCAGGATCGCGCGCGAAAGCAGGAAGGGTGCGGTGAGGTTCACCGCCATCACCTCGGCCCAGTCCTCCGGCGGCATCTCTGTCACGTGCAGCGTGGGGCCGGCGATGCCGCCATTGTTCACCAGCAGGAAAACGTCGCCGGCCTTCTCCGCCAGCGCGGCGATCTGCGCGGGATCGCGCAGGTCGCAGGGCACCCACTCGGCGCCGCATTCCGCTGCGTGCAGGGCGCCCTCGCTGCCCAGCAGGTCGGAGAGCACCACTCCCCATCCTGCCTCGCGCAATGCGCGCACCACTGCGAGGCCGATACCGGACGCGGCGGCTGTGACCAGCGCGCGGCGCATCAGCCGGCCATGAGCTTCGGCAGGAACAGCACCAGGCCTGGCAGCGCGATGATCAGTAGCACGCGCGCGATGTCCGCCACCACGAAGGGCACGATGCCGCGATAGATCGTGCCCAGCTTCACGTCGCGGATCACGCCCTGAATGACAAAAAGATTCAGCCCGAGCGGCGGCGTGATCAGGCTGAGCTCGGTCGCCATCACCACGAAGATGCCGAACCAGACCGGGTCGAAGCCCAGCGCGCTGACCACCGGGAACAGCACCGGCACCGTCAGCAGGATCATGGAGAGGCTCTCCATGAAACAGCCCAGCACCAGGTAGATCGCGAAGATCAGCAGGATCACCGCCAGTGGCGACAGCCCGGCGCCGGTCACCAGTTCCTCCAGCGCGCGCGGCAGGCCGATCAGATTCATGAAGTTGGAGAACACCAGCGCGCCGATCAGCACGACGAACAGCGCCGCCGTGGTGCGCACCGTCTCCAGCAGGCAGGAGAGGAAGGCGCGCGGCGTCAGGCTGCGGCGCCACAGCGCGAACAGCAACGCGCCGCATGCGCCGACGCCCGCGGCCTCGGTCGGCGTGAAGATGCCGGCATAGATGCCGCCGATGATCAGCACGAACAGCGCCAGCACCGGCCCGATGGTCAGCAGCCGCGCGAAACGCTCCCGCACCGGCACGGGATCGGCCGCCGGCCCCGCCGCCGGGTTGCGCCGCACCACGAAGGCGACTGCGAGCAGGTAGAAGAGGATCGCGACGATGCCCGGCGCGATGCCGGCGATGAAGAGCTGCCCGATATCGGTGCCCGTCGCGATGCCGTACAGCACCATGATCACCGAGGGCGGGATGAGGATGCCGAGCGTGCCGCCCGCCGCGATCGCGGCCGCGGCCAGGCCGTCCGAGTACCGGTAGCGCCGCATCTCCGGCATGGCGACCTTCGCCATCGTCGCCGCCGTCGCGATCGAGGAACCCGAGACCGCCGCGAAGCCGCCACAGGCCGCGACCGTCGCCATCGCCAGCCCGCCGCGCCGATGGCCAAGGAAGCCGTGGCAGAGGCGATAGAGGTCCTCCGACATGCCTGCGCGCGTCACGAAGGCGCCCATCAGCAGGAACATCGGCACCACCGACAGCTCGTAGGACATGGTAGCGGTGAACGGGATCTGCCCGATGATGCCGAACGCCGCGCGTTCGCCCACATGCAGCCACAGCCCCGCGCCGCCCACCGCCAGCATCGCGAAGGCGATCGGCAGGCCGAGCATCATCAGCCCGAACAACGCCGCGAAGGCGAGGCCCGCGCTTTCCCAGACTTCCATCAGGCGCCCGCCTGCGCACCCGGTCGGCCGCGCAGCGCCGCGATGCCGTCCAGCACGAAGGCCGCGGCCGCGACCCACAGCAGCCAGGACATCGCCGTCGCGACGCCGCCGCGCGGGATGCCGAGTTCCAGCGTGACCTCCCCCACCCGCAGCAGGCGCTCACCATAAAGGCCCAGTCGCCACGCCAGCAGCCCGCACACGCCGGCGCAGACCAGGCCGAACACCAGCCCGGCCGCGCGCTTCACCCATTCGGGCAGCAGGTGGTCGAACAGCGTCACCGTGATGTGCTCGCGCCGCCGCGTCGCCAGCGGCAGCGCGAGGAAGACGATCAGCCCCATCATCACCTCGGTCGCCTCGAAGGCGCCGTGCAGCGGCCGGTTCAGGAAATACCGGCCGCCGACATCCACCGTGGTGATCAGCATCATCGCCGCCGCCAGCACGCCGGCGCAGAGGCCGAGCAGCGCGAAGAGGCGGTCCGTCCAGATCAACGCACGTTCACCCGCCGCTCCGCGGTGTAGAGCCGCGTCATGGTACGGGCGTAGTCCAGGATCTCCTGGCCCGGCAGGTTGCGCTTCTGCGCCTCGGCCAGCCATTCGGTCTCCAGCACCTTGAGCCGCTCCTTGGCGCGCGCGACCTCGGCTTCCGCCAGCGTGTTGAACGCGACGTTGCGCGCCTCCAGCCCCTGCTGCCCGACGCGATCGCCCATGGTCCAGGCCCAGCCCGACTGCAGTGCGATGGCGATGCCGGAATGCTTGTTCACCGCGGCGCGCTGCGCATCCGTCAGCCCCTGCCAGGTGCGCTCGTTGAAGGCGATCCAGAAGGTGTCGGTGTAGAGCCCGCCCGGGATCAGCGTGGTGGAGCGGATCACCGGCGTGATGTTGAAGAAGGCGATGGATTCGATCGGGAAGGTGATGCCGTCCGCCACGCCGCGCGCCATGGCCTGCTGCGCCTCGGTCGGCGGCAGCTGCACCGGCGTGCCGCCGAGCGCCGTGATGATCCGCCCCGTCACGTTGCCGCCGACGCGCACGCGGCGGCCCTGCATGTCCTCGAGCTTCGTGATCGGTTCGCCGCGCCAGTGCAGCGCCGGCACGGAATGCACGAAGAGGCCGGCGACATGCGCGCCGCGATGCTCGTTGTAGCGGCCGCCGTAGCGCTGGTAGGTCAGCCAGGAGGCCGCGGCACCGGCCCAGGGATCGGGCGACATGAAGGGCAGGTCCATCACCTGCGTCATGGTGAAGCGGCCGGGATTGTGGCCGGAGACGCCGTAGCCGACGTCGAAGGCGCCATCCAGCAGCAGGTCGAAGGTCTGTGGCGGCGGGCCGAGCGCGCTCGGCATGATCTCGAACTTCAGCGAGCCGTTGCTCTCCGCCTCGATGGCGCGTGCCCAGGGCTCGATGATGCCGCGCGGGATCAGGTGATGCGCCGGCAGCCAGTTGCCGACGCGGATGGTGCGCGTCTGCGCCGCGGCGCGGCCGACCAGCGCGGGGGTGGCGAGCACCGCCGCCGTCCCCGCCATCAGCATCCGTCGTGTGGTCATGCTTGCTCTCTCCCTGCCTGTGGTTCCGTGAGCGCGAAGATGCGCAGCGCGTCCGCCTCCGCGCCCTCGCGCGCGATCAGCGTCCGAAAGATCTCGGCGGCGAGGCCGGCGAAGGGCAGCGGGCTGCCCTTCTGCACCGCCAGCGCGCGCGCCGTGTCGAGGTCCTTCAGCATGGTGTAGGCGTGGCCGAGCGGCGGGTCGTAGGTGCCCGCCACCATCCGCGGCACGCAGATCTGCATCGGCTTGGAGTCCGCCCAGCCGCCGGCCAGCGCCTCCGGCAGGCGCGCGGCCTCGATGCCCGCATTCGTCGCCAGCCGCGTCGCTTCCGCCAGCACGCACATCAGGCTGCCTACGATCACCTGGTTGCAGAGCTTCGTCGTCTGCCCCGCGCCGGAAGGCCCCATCAGCGTGAAGCGCTGCGCCATCGCGCGCACATACGGCTCGGCGCGCGCGAAAGCCGCCGCGTCGCCGCCCGCCATCACCGCCAGCGTGCCCGCTCCCGCGCCGGGCACGCCGCCGGAAACCGGCGCATCCAGCCAATGCGCGCCGCGCTCCGCCAGCAGGCGCGAAGCGAAGCCGCGTGTCGCCTCCGGCGCCATGGAGGAGAAATCCACCAGCACCGCGTCGCGTGCGATGCCCTCCGCAATGCCGCCTGGCCCGAACACCGCGGCTTCCACCGCCTTCGTGTCCGTCAGGCACATGAACACCACCGGCGCGTCGCGCGCGCAGTCCGCGGCGCTCGCCGCCAGCACCGCTCCCGCTTCCACCGCCGGCGCGCATTTCGCCGCCGTGCGGTTCCACACCGTCACGCGATGCCCCGCGCCCAGCAGGCGCTTCGCCATCGGCAGGCCCATCAGCCCCATGCCGACGAAGCCGAGCATCCCGCTCATCGCACGCCGCGCCCGTCCGGGAAGCGCCCGCCGCCCTGGTGCGTCACCGCCCCTTCATTCGCCTGGCCGACGAGCTTCGCGTATTTCGCCAGCGCACCCGAGACATGCGGCGTGGCGCGCGGCTGCCAGGCGGCGCGACGCGCTTCCAGCTCCGCCGCATCCACCGCGATCTCGATGCGGCCCGCCTGGCCGTCGATGCGGATCACGTCGCCGTCCTGCACCAGCGCCAGCGGCCCGCCCACCGCCGCTTCCGGCGCGGCATAGCCGATGCACATGCCGCGCGTCGCGCCGGAGAAACGGCCATCGGTCAGCAGCGCCACCTGCTCGCCCATGCCCTGCCCGTAGATCAGCGCCGTGAGGCCGAGCATCTCCTGCATGCCCGGCCCGCCAACCGGGCCTTCGTAGCGCACGATCAGCACCTCGCCAGGCTTGTACGCGCGCGCCGCGACGCAGGCCACGGCCTCGCCCTCGCTGTCGAACACCCGCGCAGGGCCTTCGAAGACCTGGCTTTTCAGCCCGGCCACCTTCAACAGCGCGCCATCGGGGCAGAGATTGCCCTTCAGCACCACGACGCCGCCGGTCGGCAGGATGGCGCGCGCGACGGGGCGGATCACCTCGCCATCCGGCGCGGGCGCGTCGGCATAGGTCTCGGCCAGGGTGCGGCCCGTGACGGTCAGGATGTCGCCATGCAGATGGCCACTTTCGATCAGCGCGCGGATCACCACG
This sequence comes from Falsiroseomonas sp. RANM36, assembly GCF_056682175.1. Taxonomy (NCBI): domain Bacteria; kingdom Pseudomonadati; phylum Pseudomonadota; class Alphaproteobacteria; order Acetobacterales; family Roseomonadaceae; genus Falsiroseomonas; species Falsiroseomonas sp. RANM36. Next base: position 341,860 of record NZ_JBWXTD010000005.1, on the reverse strand, counting down.
GCGGCGCCGCCGACCTCGTGCAACTCCGCCGCGTGATAGGCGCCGCCGGGCCGCAGATTGCCGATCAGCGGCGTGCGCTGCATCACCACCGCCGCGTCGTCCATGGTGAAGCGGATGCCCGCCTCGTTGGCGATGGCGCAGAGATGCATCGCGGCGTTGGTGGAGCCGCCCGTCGCCGCGACGATGGCGCAGCCATTCTCGATCGCCTTGCGCGTCACGATCCGGCGCGGCGTCGGACCGTCGCCGGCGATCATCGCCATCACCAGCGCACCGGCGCGGCGGCTGAGCGCGGCGCGCTCGCTGAACACGGCCGGCATGGTGGCGCTGCCCGGCAGGCCCATGCCGATCGCCTCCGCCACCATCGCCATGGTGTTCGCCGTGAACTGCCCCGCACAGGCGCCGACGGTCGGCTTGCAGGCCATCTCCAGCCCGCGCAACTCTTCCTCGGTCATCGTGCCGGCCATCACCGCGCCGACGCCTTCATAGGCATCCAGCACGGACACCTTCTTCCCCCGCCAGGTGCCCGGCAGCGCGCTGCCGCCATAGACGAAGACCGAGGGCACGTCGCAGCGCACCATCGCCATCAGCACGCCCGGCAGCGTCTTGTCGCAGCCGCCGAAGCCGACCAGCCCGTCATAGGCGTGGTTGTGCACCACGACCTCGATCGAATCCGCGATCACCTCGCGGGAGACGAGCGAGAACTTCATCCCCTCATGCGCCATGCCGAGCCCGTCGGAGGCGGAGATGGTGGTGAATTCCCGCGGCGTGCCGCCGGCCTCGGCGATGCCCTGCCTCGCGGCCTCGGCCTGCCAGTCATGGCTCATGTTGCAGGGGGTGGTCTCGCCCTTCATCGAGACCACGCCGACCATCGGCTTCGCGATGGCCGCGTCGTCCAGGCCCATGGCGCGCAGGAAGGCGCGGTGCGGCGTGCGGTCGAGCCCGTCCGTGGTGATGCGCGACCGCAACGGCCTGCCCTGCCCCGCCACTCGACTGCCTCCCCCGGAATGCCCGATCCTGGCGGAGACTAGATCACTTCGCGCGGCGGCAAAATCGCCCCCGGGGCGGGATTCCGCCGCGCCTCAGCCCCGGGAACGCCGATGCGGATCGCCGCCAACATGTCTCTTCTGTTCGCCGACCTGCCGTTGCCGGTGCGCTTTGCCGCGGCGGCCGCCTGCGGCTTCGAGGGGGTGGAGATCCAGTTCCCCTACGACCACGACGCCTCGACACTGGCGCAGGCGGCGCAGGCGGCCGGGATGCCGGTGGTGCTGATCAACATCCCGGCCGGGGACATCGCGGGCGGCGATGTCGGGCTCGGCGCCCTGCCCGACCGTTGCGCGGAATTCCGGGCCGCCGTCCAACGCTGCATCCCCTATGCACGGGCGCTCGGCGTGCTGCGGGTGAACATCCTCTCCGGCCGTCCCGCACCGGATGCCGACCGTGCCGCCTGCCGTGCGACGCTGGTCGAGAACCTGCGCCACGCCGCCGACGCCTTCGCGCCCTTCGGCATCCGCGTGCTGGTGGAGCCCGTGAACCCCTTCGACGTGCCCGGCTTCTTCCTGGACAGCCTGGACGCCGCGCTGCGCGTGCTGCGTGAGGCGGACCATCCGAATGCCGGGCTGCAATTCGATCTCTATCACATGGCGCGCACCGAGACCGACCTGCCGGCCGCCATCGCGAAGGCCGGCGCGCGCATCGCGCATGTGCAGTTCGCCGACGCGCCCGGCCGGCACGAGCCGTTCAGCGGCGGAATCGACTTCGCGACGGCGTTCGCCGCGCTGCGGAAGGCCGGCTACGACGACTGGATCGCCGCGGAGTATCGCCCGCGCGGCGCCACGACGGACGGAATCGGTTGGCTGGGGCGGTTCCGGGAGTTGCTCGCCCCCCTCACCCACCGTCCAACGCCTTCGGCGTTGAACCCCCCCTAGAGGGGAGAGGGCTTTCGGGAGTCGCCTACGCCTTCGCGCCCTGGATCGCCATCCACACCCGCTCCGGCGTCGCGGGCATGTCGATATGCGTCACGCCGAGCGGCTTCAGCGCATCCACCAGCGCGTTCATCACCGCCGGCAGCGAGCCCGCGCAGCCGGCCTCGCCGCATCCCTTGGCGCCGAGCGGATTGGTCGTGCAGGGGATGGAGTGGCTCTCCGTCGCGATCGCAGGCAGGTCACCGGCGCGCGGTAGCGCGTAGTCCATGTAGCTGCCGGAGACGAGCTGCCCATCCTCGCTGAAGACGACGTGTTCGAGCAGCGCCTGGCCGACGCCCTGTGCGATGCCGCCATGCGCCTGGCCTGCGACCAGCAGGGGGTTCACCTGCACGCCGAAGTCGTTGACAGCGAGGTAGCGGTCGATCCGCACCACGCCCGTCTCGGGGTCCACCTCGACCTCGCAGACGTGGCACCCGTTCGGATAGGCCTGCGGCGCCTGGTCGAAGACATGCGTCACGTCCAGGTTCTCGGGCACGCCCTCCGGCTTCTGCGGCGTGGCGCGCAGCTTCGCGGCAAGCTCCATGATGCCGATCGCGCGGTCGGTGCCGGCGATGGTGAAGCGCCCGCTGGCCTCTGGCCCGGCATGGGCCTCGAACTCGATGTCGGAGACGGCGGCTTCCAGCGCCCAGGCGGCGGCCGCCTTGCCCTTCTCGATCACCTTCTCGCTGGCTTCGACGATGGCCGCACCCGAGGCCATGATGGATTTCGACCCGCCGGTGCCGCCGCCGGCGATCAGCTCGTCCGAATCGCCCTGCAGCAGACGCACCTGCGCGAAGGGCACGCCGAGCGACTGGTGCAGCACCTGCGCGAAGGCGCTCCAATGGCCCTGCCCGTAGTCGAGCGTGCCGGTGATGATGGTGACGGTGCCGTCCTTCTCGAAGCGGATGCCGCCCTGTTCCTTGGTGGGCGGCGCGGTGCACTCGAGGAAGTTGCCGATGCCGCGGCCGCGCAGCAGGCCCTGCGCCTTGCTCGCGGCGACGCGCGCCGGATAGCCGGCGGCGTCCGAGGCCTCCAGCGTCTTCTCCAGCAGTGCGGTGAAGGCGCCGCCGTCATAGACCGAGCCGGAGGCGGCGGAATACGGGAACTGGTCCGGGCGGATGTGGTTCAGCTTGCGCAGCGCGACGGGGTCCTTGCCCATCTCCAGCGCCGCCTGCTCGATCAGCCGCTCCATGAAGTAGTTGCCCTCGGGGCGGCCGGCGCCGCGATAGGCGCTGATCGGCACGGTGTTCGTCAGCACGCATTTGGTGCGCACCTCGATCGCCGGCGTCGCGTAGTTGGACTGCACGTTCTTGAAGAAGTTGCCCGTGCCCATCAGCGGCGAGACGGCGGAGAGCCAGGCGCCCATATTGGCGTAGCTCACCAGCCGCACCGCCAGGAATTTTCCCTCGGCATCCAGCGCGAGCTCGGCCTCCACCTCATGGTCGCGGCCATGCGCGTCCGACAGGAAGGATCCGGTGCGCTCGTCGGTCCACTTCACCGGGCGGCCGAGCTGCTTCGCCGCATGCAGCAGGCAGGCGTATTCGGGATAGAGCCCGGCCTTCATGCCGAAGCTTCCGCCGACATTGCCGGTCAGCACCCGCACCTGCTTCGTCTCCACGCCCATCTGCGCGGCGAGCGAGGCGCGCAGGCCGAACACCCCCTGGCAGCCCACGCGCAGCACGTAGCGCCCGTCCTCGATGCTGCCGATCGCGCTGCGCGGCTCCATCGCGGCGACGACGATGCGGTTGTTGCGGATCGACAGCTTCGTGACATGCGCGGCCTTGGCGAAGGCCTCCGCCACCTTGGCCGAATCGCCCGCGACGAAATCGAGCACCACGTTGTTCGGATGCTCGTCATAGAGCTGCGGCGCGCCGGGGGCGGCGGCGGCGGAGGCATCGGTCACGGCGTCCAGCGGCTCGATGTCGAGTTCCACCGCCTCGGCCGCGTCCTTGGCCTGCGCCTTGGTCTCCGCCACCACGAAGGCCACGGGATCGCCGACATGGCGGACCTTGTCGGTCGCCAGGGGCTGGCGCTTCGTGGAGTTCAGGGCCGAGCCGTCCGCGTTCTTCAGCGGCATCGCGCAGGTCATCGGGCCGAAGGCCGGCAGGTCCGCGCCTGTCCACACGCCGAGCACGCCCGGCATCGCCTTCGCGGCCGCGGTGTCGATGCCCCGGATCACGCCATGGCCATAGGGGCTGCGCACCATCACCGCCCAGACCTGGCCGGGAAGCTGGATGTCGTCGGTGTAGTTGCCGCGGCCGGTCAGCAGCGTCGGGTCCTCGGCGCGGGGCACCGGCTGGCCGATGCCAAACTTCAGGCGAGAGGGATCGAAGGCAAGGGTGTCGGGCATGCCGGGAAGATCCTCGATTCTCCCTCCCCCGCTTGCGGGGGAGGGTCGGGGTGGGGGCAGAGACCCCTAGCGTAATCCCTGATCCCCGTTTGCCAACCACCCCGCGTAATCCGCGGTGGCCGAGGCGGGATCGAAGCGCGGGCACCAGCCGAAATCGGCGGCGCGCGCAATCGCCATCACGCCGCGCGGCTGGCTCTCGTTCCAGCGCAGGCTCGGCGCCTCACCGGCTTCGGCATGGCGCCAGCGGAAGCCGGGGAAGCGGGCGGCCAGAACATCCAGGCAGGCGGCGTAATGCGGCGCCCAGTCCATGCCGCTGCCGAAATTGACCACCCGATGCGGCGGGTCCTTCGCATCCAGCAGCGCCAGCAGTCCCGCCGCCAGGTCGCGCACATAGACCCAGTCATAGCCGGGCAGCGGCGCCGGCGGCAGCACCACCGCCTCCCCGCGCCGCGCCGCCTCGGCGAAGGCAAGATGCAGGCTGAGCGTGTCGCGCATGCCCGTGTCGCGCTCCCAGGGGCCGAAGGTGGCGCCGATCCGCGCGGCGACGGCATCCAGCCCCCACAGCCCGGCAAGCCGGAGCCCCGCCCGCTCCACCGCGTATTTCGTCACGCCGTAGAGGCTGATCGGCACCGGCGGGGTCGTCGCCTCGTCCAGCACCGGGAAGGCATAGGAACTCTCGCCATAGACCGCGCCGGAGGACGGCAGCACCACGCGCCGCACCGTGCCCGCATCGCGCGCCGCCTGCAGCGTGGCGATCACGCTGCCGAGGTTCACATCCAGGATGCGCTGCGGATCGGCGGCTTCGCGCTGCGGCCCGGCGGTGATCGCGGCGAAGGGAAAGACCGCGCCGATGCGCCGCCCGCCGAAAACCTCCCGCAGCGCGGCCTGGTCGGTCACGTCGCCCTGGATCACCTCGACGCGGCCCGGCAGCGCGGCAAAGCGGGCGGGCGCCGGATCGGGCAGCGCCGCCTCCCGTCCGAACACCACCACATGCTCGCCGCGGGCGAGCAGCGCCTCCACGACATTGAGGCCGACGAAGCCGGCGCCGCCGGTGACGAGGATCGCATCCATGCCGACTGGATATCCCGCCCGGCCGGGCGCAGAAAGCCGCCATGCCCCATGTTGCCGTCATCGGCGCCGGCCCCGCCGGGCTGATCGCCGCCGAAATCCTTGCGCAGGCGGGCTGCGCGGTGACGGTGTTCGACGCCATGCCCTCGGTCGCCCGGAAATTCCTGATGGCCGGGCGCGGCGGGCTGAACCTGACGCATTCCGAGCCGCTCGAGCCCTTCCTCGCCCGCTACCGCCCGCAGGCGCCGCTGCTGCTGGACGCGGTGCGCGCCTTCCCGCCCGCTTCGCTGATCGCCTGGTGCGAGGGCCTCGGCATCGAGACCTTCGTGGGGTCGTCCGGCCGGGTCTTCCCGAAGCCGCTGAAGGCCTCGCCGCTGCTGCGCGCCTGGCTCGGCCGGCTCGCGTCGCTCGGCGTGCAGATCCGCACCCGGCATCGCTGCGTCGGGCTCGCGCCGCTGCGCTTCGCCACGCCGGAGGGCGAGATTGCGCCGGAGGCCGACGCCGTGCTGCTCGCCTGCGGCGGCGCTTCCTGGCCGCGGCTCGGCTCCGATGGGTCCTGGGCATCGCTGTTGCCGGATGTCGCCATCGCGCCCTTCGCGCCCACCAATGCCGGCGTGATCATCCCCTGGTCGGCGAAGCTCGCCCCGCTCTTCGGCACGCCGCTGAAGCGCATCGCGATCACGCATGCGGGCGCCACCGTCCGCGGCGAGGCGATGCTGACGGCCGGCGGCCTGGAGGGCGGCGCGGTCTATGCGCTCTCCGCACCGGTCCGCGACGCCATCGCGCAGCAGGGCGAGGCGCGCCTCACGCTGGACCTGCGCCCCGACATGACGATGGAGACGGTGCGCGCCAGGCTCGCCGCGCGCGGTCGTGGCGAGACGGTGAGCACCGCGCTGCGCAAGGCGCTGGCCCTGCCGCCCGTCGCGATCGCGCTGATCCACGAGGCACGACACGCCGGCGCAAGCGAGGATCTTGCCACGCTGGTCAAGGCGCTGCCGCTGGTGACGCGCTCCCTGGCCGCCCTTTCGCGCGCCATCTCCTCCGCCGGCGGGATCGCCTGGTCCGAGCTCGACGACCGCTTCATGCTGCGGAAGCATCCAAGAATCTTCGCCGCCGGCGAGATGCTGGACTGGGAAGCGCCGACCGGCGGCTACCTGCTGCAGGCCTGCTTCGCGACGGGGGTGGCGGCTGCGCGGGGCGTGCTGGCGCGGAACGCCTGAGCGATCAGGCTGCGCGCAACAGCTTGCGGAAGACGACCTTGTCCTCGCCGGCCTGGTAGAAGTCGCGGATCCGCGCCTCCTGCTCGTATCCCTGCCGCCGATAGAAGGCGCGCGTGCCGTCGAAGTCCGGCAGGCTCGACGTCTCGACCAGCAGCAGGCGGCCGCCCCGCGCCGCGACCTCGGCCTCCGCCGCCGCGACGAGCGCGGCGCCGAGCCCACGCCGCTGGTGGCCCGGATGCACGGCGATCAGCAGAAGGTTCCAGCTTCCCTGCGTCATCCGCTCCGGCGCCACATAGGCGACCGCGGCGCCGCCTGCCGCGGTCAGCCACACCTCCTCCGCCTCGCCGGTCAGGAACGGGGCAGCCATGCCGTCCAGCATCTCGGCCGGAAACAGCCCGGTCGCGGCGATCACCGCCCGCAGCGCGGGAAGATCGCCGGTCACGACGGGCCGCACGCCCTCCTCCTGGTCCCGCATCGCGCCTCTCCGCTCGGAGCTCTCCCATTCTCCGCGGATCGGCGGGTGGTTACACCGGCACCGCCCGCGGTGGCTTCAGCGCGAAACCCGCACGGGCGTCGGAATCGGCCGTGCAGCGCATCTTCAGCGCCGGCTGACGTTCCAGTAGACCGGCGCGGGCGGGTTGAGCAGGCCGGTCAGATTCGCCCGGTGCGCGCGCAGCTGATACTGCACGCCGATCGGGATGTAGGGCACCGTCTCCAACGCGCGGGCCTGGATGCGCCCGGCGATGTCGCGCTTCGTCGCCTCGTCCTGCGCATCGGCGAAGGCGGCGCGCAGGCGCTCGATCTCCGCGTCGCAGGGCCAGCCGAACCAGGCGCGCTCGCAGTTGCTGCGCAGACCCAGGTGGCTGACCGGCTCCATCATGTCGAGCCCGCCGGGGCCGGAGATGAAGATGGACCAGCCGCCGCGGCTGTTCGGCTCGCGGCTCTGCCGGCGCGACACCACCGTCGCCCAGTCCATGTTCTGCACGTCGGTGCGGATGCCGATGCTGCGCAGCAGCTGGTCGGCGACCAGCGTGAAGGCGTTGATGTTGGTGTTCTCGGCGGCGTTGAGCAGCACCGCCGGCGTGCCGTCATAGCCGCTCTCGCGCACGAGCTGCCGCGCGCGCTCCAGGTTCGGCCGCGGCCAGCCGGCTTCGGTGTACCAGGGCGAGGAGCAGACATACCAGCTGTTGCAGACGCGGCCCTGGCTGGCGTCGGTGGTCACCGCGTTCAGGAAGTCCTGGCCGTTCACCGCCTCCAGCAGGGCGCGGCGCAGGCGCGGATTGTCGAAGGGCGGCTGGGTGGAGTTCAGCCGGATCTGCTGGGCGACGCCGAGTTCGTCCTGGTTGGCGATGACGATGTTGCGGTCGCGCCGCAGCACCGCGAGCAGGTCGGCCGGGATGTCCTCGGCGATGTCGATCTGGCCGGTGCGCAGCGCATCGAGCGCGGTCTGCTGGTCGGGCAGGATGCGCCATTCGACGCGGTCGAAATGCGCCACCTTGCCGCCGGCCATGCCGCTGGCGGGCTCGCTGCGCGGGCGGTAGCCGGCGTGGCGCGCGAAGACCAGCCGGTCGCCGGCGCGCCATTCCTCGCGCAGGAAGCGGAAGGGGCCGCTGCCGACGAGTTCCGGCACGGCCTGGCTCGGCGGCGTCTGCGCCAGGCGCTCGGGCATGATGAAGGGCACCGGCGCGCCGGGCTTGCCGAGCGCCTCCAGCACCATGCCCCATGGGGCGTTGAGCGTGAGCGAGAAATCGCGCGGCGAGGCGGCGGCGAAGACCGCGCCGCGCGCGATCAGCTGCTGGCCGAGCCCGTCATTCTGCGCCCAGCGCCGCAGCGAGGCGACGACGTCGGCCGAGGTCACCGGCGTGCCGTCCTGGAAGACCAGGCCCTCGCGCAGGCGGAAGCGCCAGATGGGCCCGCCCTCGGCCGCCTCGAAGCTCTCGACCATCTGCGGCCGCACGCGGAGCTCGGCATCCACGGCGAAGAGCGTGTCGAACACCATGTAGCCCAGGTTGCGCGCCATGCTGTCGGAGCCGAGATGCGGATCCGTGGTCCGCACATCCGAGGACGGCTTCACCCGCAGCACGCTCTGCGCGGCGGCCGGCCCCGCCAGCGAGAGTCCGGCCAGCAGCGCCAGCGCCCATCCTGTCCTGCGCATCTCTTCTCCTCCCTTCGTCAACCGGCGAGTTGCGCCGGCGCATCCTCGATCGGTGGCATGCCGCCCGCGCGCACCAGCGCATGGACGGCGTAGGCAAGCGCCGCGGCCGGCTCCTGGCCGAGCGTCGGGTGCAGGAAGGCGACGGGCCCGGCGCGACCGCCGAAGAGGCTGCGGTCCACGCCATCCTCGAGCGCGGCGCGCAGCGCCGGCGGCAGCGCCGCGGGCCAGCCGCAGACGGCAAGCCGCGCCGGCCCCGCCGCGTTCAGCGCATTGCCGAGCACCAGGCCGGTGGCGCGCAGCACGCGGCGCAGCACCTCGGTCCGGCGCGGGGTCAGGCGGATGAGGTCGGGCCAGCGCGGGCCGGCGGCGACGAGGGCCGCCTCGTCCACGCCCGCCAGATCGGCCAGTGCGACGGTGGAGGCATGCGCTTCGAGGCAGCCGCGATGGCCGCAGCGGCAGGCGGGGCCGTCCGGGTCGAGCACGGCATGGCCGAGTTCGACGGCACGGATCGGATCGCCGGCGGTCACCGGATCCACCCAGGCCGCGCCGACGCCATGGCCGAGATACAGAAAGAGATGCCGCTCCTCGATGGCGCCGCCCCTGCCATGCAGGTGGATCGCGGCCTGGGCCGTGGCGGTGTTGCAGAGCGCGATCGGGACAGCCGGGAACGCCGCGCGCAGCCGCGCCTCCAACGCTTCGGCGTCGAGGCCGAGGATCGGGTTCGCGGCACCCGCGCGGTAGCCGGGGATGGAGACGGCGAATTGGCGTGGCCGGATGCGATGGCGGGCGCACCACTCGGCCAGGCTGCCGACCGCCTCGGCCACCGCGGCGGCGATGGCGGGCGGCGCGGCGCCGGCGGGCAGCGGGATTCGGGTGGCGGTGTCGGGCTCGCCGGCCAGGCTTGCGATGCCGAAGCCGAGCCGGTCATTCGCGAATTCCAGCGCGGCGACCCGCAGATCCTTGTTCAAGACAACGATGGAGGATGGCCCGCCGGGATAGGGCGTCGGCCGGCGTGGTTCCTCGACCAGGCCTTCGGCGCGCAGCTCGGCCAGGATGCGCGAGATGCTGCCTTCGGTCAGCCGGCATTCCGCGGCCAGGCGCGGGCGATAGAGCCCGTCCGAGGCGAGCAGCCTGGACAGGATCGCGGCACGGGTCTGGCGGCGGGTGCGGGGGGCGTCCTGCACGTTTCCTGTGGTGATTCTTGCTTAGGGCAAGAATGGTGGCGCGGCAGCCGCACCGGCGTCAAGCGCCGCGTGTCACACCGGCACCGCCCCCGGCGGCTTCAGCGCCGTCAGCACGAAGGAGCTCCGCGTCTCCTTCACGCCCGGCATGCGCAGCAGCGCCTTCAGCGCGAATTCGGCATAGGCGTCGAAATCGGCCGCGACGACATGCAGCAGGTAGTCCATGTCGCCGCTCATCGCCCAGGCCGCGAGCACCTCCTCCCGCGCGGCGATCGCCTTGTGGAAGGCTTCCGCCACCTCCTCGGCATGGGAGGCCAGCGCCACCTGCACGAAGGCCTGGATCGGCAGGCCAACGCGCTTCGGATCCACCAGCGCGGCGTAGCGGGCGATCACGCCCGCCTCCTCCAGCCGCCGGATGCGCCGCAGGCAGGGCGTGGCGGAAAGCCCGACCTCCTCCGCCAGCTGCGTCACCGCGATCCGTCCGTCGCGCTGCAGCACGCGCAGGATGCGCCGGTCGGCGGCGTCGAGCTCGATCATGGCGTTCGTTCCAGGCATGGGGCAGGATGATTCCATCCGGGCAAGCAGCGCGCCAGCAAGGACCAGGTGGATGGAGACCCCGCCCGACCGCACCCCGATCGCCGGCATCATCTGCGACACCAACCCGATGGGCACCGACGGCTTCGAGTTCATCGAGTTCACCGGGCCCGACATCCCGCAGATCGAGGCCACCTTCGCCTCCCTCGGCTTCGCCGCCGTCGCGCGGCACCGCTCGAAGGCCGTGACGCTGTGGCGCCAGGGCGACATCAACTTCGTGGTCAATGCCGAGCCCGACAGCTTCGCCAACGCCTTCCAGCGCGTGCATGGCCGCTCCGTCTGCGCCATCGCCTTCCGCGTCGCCGACGCGGCCAAGGCCCATGCGCGCGCCGTCGCACTCGGTGCGAAGCCCGTCGCCGGCCGTGTCGGCCCGATGGAGCTCAACATCCCGGCGATCTCGGGCATCGGCGGCAGCCTGCTGTATTTCGTGGACCGCTACGGCGATCGCGGCTCCATCTACGACGTGGATTTCCACTGGACCGGCGCGCGCGAGCCGGTGCCCGCCGGCGACGGGCTGACGGTGGTGGATCACCTGACGCACAGCGTCCATCGCGGCCGGATGGATGCCTGGTCGCATTTCTACGAGAAGCTCTTCAACTTCCGCCAGATCAGCTATTTCGACGTGGAGGGCCGGCAGAGCGGCGTGCATGTGCGGGCTATGACCTCGCCCTGCGGCCTGATCCGCATCCCGATCACCGAGAGCGCCGACGACACCTCGCAGATCGAGGAATACCTGCACGCCTACAACGGCGGGGGCGTGCAGCACATCGCGCTCGGCGCGAGCGACATCTTCGCCGCCGTCGAGACCATGCGCCGCCAGGGCGTGCCCTTCATGGAGACGCCCGCCGCCTATTACGAGCTGCTGCCCGCCCGCATGCCCGACCTCGGCGCGGAGGAGATCGCGCGCCTCGCCCGCAACGGCATCCTGACCGACGGTGCGCCGACGCCCGATGGCGGGCGCCTGCTGCAGATCTTCACCGCCACCCTGCTCTTCCCGATCTTCTTCGAGATCATCCAGCGCAAGGGCGACCAGGGCTTCGGGGAGGGCAACGTGAAGGCGCTGTTCGAGAGCGCCGAGCTCGAGCAGATGCGCCGCGGCACGCTGCCGCCCAAGGCCTAGCGCCCGCGCAGAAGCAATTTTCACCAATTTTTCGGGCCATATTGGCGAAATACTGCGTCAATTAGCCTGCCGGATGGCCATTTCGCCCGAATTCTCTTCCACGCCTGGGCTAATTCTCCTGCCACCGCAGGAAGGAACACGTCCATGGACATCCCGCCCGACCGCACCGCCGTCGCCGGCACGATCAGCGACATCAACCCGATGGGCACGGACGGCTTCGAATTCGTCGAGTTCACCGGGCCCGACATCCCCTATCTCGAATCGCTGTTCACCCAGCTCGGCTTCGCCGCGGTCGCGCAGCACCGTTCCAAGCGCGTGACGCTGTGGCGCCAGGGCGACATCAACTTCATCCTCAACGCCGAGCCGGAAAGCTTCGCGCAGTCCTTCCAGCGCGTGCACGGGCCCTCCGCCTGCGCCATGGCGTTCCGCGTGGCCGACGCCGCGCAGGCCTACAATCGCGCGATCGCGCTCGGCGCGCGCCCCGTCACCGGCCGGGTCGGCCCGATGGAGCTGAACATCCCGGCCATCGAGGGCATCGGCGGATCGCTGCTGTATTTCGTGGACCGCTACGGCGAGAACGGCAGCATCTACGACGTGGATTTCCGCTGGATGGGCGTGCGCGACCCGAAGCCCGCGGGCAACGGCCTGACGGTGATCGACCACCTCACCCACAACGTGCATCGCGGCCGGATGGATGTGTGGTGGCAGTTCTACGAGAAGCTCTTCAACTTCCGCGAGATCCGCTACTTCGACATCGAGGGCAAGCTGACCGGCCTCAAGTCCCGCGCGCTGACCTCGCCCTGCGGCCAGATCCGCATCCCGATCAACGAGAGCAGCGACGACAAGAGCCAGATCGAGGAATACCTGCGCGCCTATCGCGGTGAGGGCATCCAGCACGTCGCCCTCGGCACCACCGACATGTTTGGCAGTGTCGAGGCCATGCGGGCGGGCGGCGTTGAGTTCATGGACACGCCCGACACCTACTACGAGCTGCTGCGCCAGCGGATGCCCGACCTGTCGGAGGAGGAAGTCGCGCGTCTCGCGAAGAACCGCATCCTGACCGATGGCGCGCCGACGCCGGAAGGCGGGCGGCTGCTGCAGATCTTCACCGGCACGGTGATCGGCCCGATCTTCTTCGAGCTGATCCAGCGCAAGGGCGACCAGGGCTTCGGCGAAGGCAATTTCCGCGCCCTGTTCGAGAGCATCGAGCTCGACCAGATCCGCCGCGGCGTGCTGAACCCGGCGGCCGAATAGCCACTCAGGGCGCGGCGGGACGCCAGTCGTCCAGCCGCGCCAGCGCGCGCCCCCCCGCCCCCCCCCCCCCCCCCGCCGCCAGGCGGTCGCGCTTCGCCTGCAGGGCGGAGGACAGGCCCTCGAAATAGGCATCCTCCTTCATCAGCCCCACCGCGACGCCGCGCTGCAGGTTCGGCGGCGTGGTGAAGGTGAGGTTCTGGTGCGCCTTGGCGACATTCGGCGCGAGCGAGGCGTCGCAGGTGACGTAGCCCACCTTCCAGCCGGTGAGGCTGAAGGTCTTGCCGGCGCTGCCGACGCGCATGCAGCGCTGGCGCATGCCCGGCAGCGTCATCAGCGGGATGTGCTTCCATCCGTCGAAGGTCAGGTGCTCATAGACCTCGTCGCACACGGCATAGGCATCGTGCTTCGTCAGCAGCTCCGCGATGAAGGCAAGCTCCGCCGCGGTGAAGACCTTGCTGGCGGGGTTCATCGGCGAGTTGAGCAGGATCGCCTTGGTCCTCGGGCCAAAGGCCGCGGCGAGTTCGGCGCGCGGCAGCTCCCATTTCGGGGGCGAGAGCCGCACGAGCTTCGGCACCGCGCCCAACAACTTCACCACCGGCAGGTAGGTGTCGTAGAGCGGCTCGATCAGCACGCATTCGTCGCCGGGATTGAGCACCGCCATCAGGCAGGCGGTGATCGCCTCGGTCGCGCCGGAGGTCACGACGACCTCGGTCTTCGGGTCCACCTCGAGGCCGTAGAAGCGCCGGTTGGCATGGGCGACCGCCTCGCGCAGCTCCGGCACGCCGGTCATCGGCGGGTACTGGTTGCGGCCGTCGAGCAGCGCGGCGGCGGCGGCGTGGATCACGTCGGGCGGGCCGTCGTAATCGGGAAAGCCCTGGCCGAGATTGATCGCGCCGTGTTCGACGGCCAGCGCCGACATGACGGTGAAGATCGTGGTGCCGGTGGCGGAGAGCAGGTCGTTCTGGGGCTTCACGTCGGTGTTCCAGCGGGGGCGCGGCCGGGCGGGGCCGCCGGCGGGCGGAGAATGGCGATGCCGGGCCCGCCGCGCAACGGTGCGGCATGGTTGCTGCCCGTGCATTGAGCAGTTTGCCCAAGTGCGGTACAGGGTTGGTGACGCAATCGCCAGAATCCCCGGCCAGTGGCGTTGCCCGTCTGGCACGGGCCATGCAAAACCCCGCCGGCTGCCGGCAGGACCGCCGGCGCCTTCGAAGCCGCCCGACGCGGCGACGGGGTTCGGGAGGAGGGGTCGCAGGCTGGCGCATGGGGCGCGGCGTGCGGAGCGACGGAGCCGATGAAGAAAATCGAGGCCATCATCAAGCCCTTCAAGCTCGACGAGGTGAAGGACGCGCTGCACGAGATCGGCCTGCAGGGGCTGACCGTGGTGGAGGCGAAGGGGTTCGGTCGCCAGAAGGGGCACACGGAGCTCTACCGCGGCGCCGAATACGTCGTGGATTTCCTGCCCAAGGTGAAGATCGAGGTGGTCTGCCCGGACGACCTGGCGGAGCGCGCGATCGAGGCGATCACCGCGGCGGCGCGGACGGGGCGGATCGGCGACGGCAAGATCTTCGTCAGCGACGTGCACGAGGTGGTGCGGATCCGCACCGGCGAGCGCGGCGAGGAGGCGGTGTAGGCCGCAGGGACAACGCCCCGCCAGGACGGCGGGGGAAGGGAAGGGCCGGCGCGGATGCCCGCGCGCGGCCCGCCGGATCGCCGGTATCCCCGCGGGGGGCAGGACGGCGAGATGGGCGCGTTGCGGGGCACCGGTCTCCGCCGCGCGGCAAACGGGACCGGAACACGCAGAGGAACAGGACCTCACACGATGGCGAAGAAGCCGGCAGCAAGCGGGGGCAATGCCGCCGTCTCCAAGGTCATGGAGATGATCAAGGAGCATAGCGTCGAATACGTGGACTTCCGCTTCACCGATCCGCGCGGCAAGTGGCAGCACACGGCGCAGCACGTCTCCACGATCGAGGAAGACACCTTCACCGACGGCATCATGTTCGACGGCTCTTCGATCGCCGGTTGGAAGGCGATCAACGAGTCCGACATGATCCTGATGCCGGACGCCGAATCCGCCTGCATGGATCCCTTCGCGGCGAAGCCGTCGCTGATCCTGTTCTGCGACATCATCGAGCCCTCGACCGGCCAGATGTATTCGCGCGACCCGCGCAGCACGGCCAAGCGCGCCGAGGCCTTCCTGAAGAGCACCGGCATCGGCGACACCGCCTTCTTCGGCCCCGAGGCTGAGTTCTTCGTGTTCGACAGCGTGAAGTTCGGCACGGGCGGCAACTACGGCATCTACCAGCTCGACAGCATCGAGGGGCCGCAGGCCAGCCTGAAGGACTACCCCGAGGGCAACATGGGCCACCGCCCGGTGGTCAAGGGCGGCTACTTCCCGGTGCCGCCGGTGGACAGCGAGAGCGACCTGCGCGCCGAGATGCTGTCCACCATGGGCGAGATGGGCGTGGTGATCGAGAAGCACCACCACGAGGTGGCGCAGAGCCAGCACGAACTCGGCATGAAGTTCGGCACGCTGGTGAAGATGGCCGACCACCTGCAGATCTATAAGTACTGCATCCACAACGTGGCGCACAGCTACGGCAAGAGCGCGACCTTCATGCCGAAGCCGATCTACGGCGACAACGGCAGCGGCATGCATGTCCACCAGTCCATCTGGAAGGGCGGCAAGCCGGTCTTCGCGGGCAACGGCTATGCCGACCTGTCCGAGACGGCACTCTACTACATCGGCGGCATCATCAAGCACGCCAAGGCGCTGAACGCCTTCACCAACCCGCTGACCAACTCCTACAAGCGCCTGATCCCGGGCTTCGAGGCGCCGGTGCTGCTGGCCTACTCCGCCCGCAACCGCTCCGCCTCCTGCCGCATCCCCTACGCGACGAGCCCGAAGGCGAAGCGCGTCGAGGTGCGCTTCCCCGATCCGGGCGCGAACCCCTATCTCGCCTTCGCCGCGATGCTGATGGCCGGCCTCGATGGCATCAAGAACAAGATCCATCCGGGCGACGCCATGGACAAGGACCTCTACGACCTGCCGCCGGAAGAGCTGAAGGGCATTCCGACGGTGTGCGGCTCGCTGCGTGAGGCGCTGCAGTCGCTCGCCGCCGACCACGACTTCCTGCTGGCCGGCGACGTGTTCACCAAGGACCAGATCGAGAGCTACATCGAGCTGAAGTGGGGCGAGGTGTACCGCTTCGAGCACACCCCGCACCCGGTCGAGTTCGAGATGTACTACAGCGTCTGATCCCGCCTCAGGCTGGATGAGTCCCGGGGGGCCGGGCCGCGCAAG
>NZ_JBWXTD010000005.1:321592-325553 GCF_056682175.1 Falsiroseomonas sp. RANM36 | reverse complement strand
GGGCGGCCCCCCCCCGGCGCCCTACCCCCCCGCGGGGGGGGGGGGGCCGCCGCGCGCCCCCGCCCCCCCGGCTCGCGCCGCGCCGCCGCCTCGCGCGCCGCGTCCGCGCGGCGCGCCATCAGCGCCTCCACGACGCGCGCCTGGACGCGGGCATCGGCCAGGCCGCTGCGCGCGACTTCGGCGGCCGCCTCCGCGCGCGCCGTCGCCGCCACGGCATCGTCTCGTGACGCGCGCGCGCGCGGCAGGAAGGCGGCGTAGTCGGCCGGGCTTCCGGGCAGCTCCGCCGCCAGGGCCGCCTTCGCCGCCGCCTCCTGTGCGGCCGCACCGGCGAGGGCCGACTGCCGTGTCGCCATCTCCCGCCGCGCAGCAGCCACATCGAGCCGCCGCAGCCTCGCCAGCACGGCCAGTGGATCACGTGGCATCGCCCAGCGCCTCCGCGAGCAGGGCGAAGCTCTCCTCCGGCGGCGTCGCCTCGCCGCGGCCCTGGCGCAGCAGCGCCTCGATGCGCGGCCCGAGCCGCAGCGCCGCGTCCACGGCGGCGTCGGTGCCGGCGCGATAGGCGCCGAGGCGCACCAGCTCCGCCATCTCCTGCTGCAGCGACAGCACGGCCCGCGCCCGCGCGACCAGGTCGCGCTGCGCGGGATCGAGGCAGCCCGGCATGCTGCGCGACAGGCTGCGCAGCACATCCACCGCCGGGTAGCGGCCGCGCTCCGCGATCGCGCGGTCCAGCACGACATGGCCATCCAGGATACCACGCACCGCATCGGCGACCGGCTCGTCATGGTCGTCGCCCTCGACCAGCACGGTCGCCAGCAGCGTGATGGAGCCCGCGCAGCCCTCCGCCCCCGGACCGGCGCGCTCCAGCAGCCGCGGCAGCTCGGCGAAGACGCTGGCCGGGAAGCCGCGTGTCGCCGGCGGCTCGCCGGCGGCAAGCCCGATCTCGCGGCAGGCGAGGGCGAAGCGCGTCACGCTGTCAAGCAGCAGCAGCACGCGCTTGCCGGCATCGCGAAAATGCTCGGCGACGGTCATCGCGGCCAGCGCCGCTTCCCGCCGCAGCGGCGCCGCGGCGTCGGAGGTGGCGCAGACCACCACGCTGCGCGCCAGGCGCTCCGGACCGAGATCGTCCTCGATGAATTCGCGCAACTCGCGCCCGCGCTCGCCGACCAGGCCCACCACAACCACGTCGAAGCCCGGCGCGCCGGCCAGCATCGCCAGCAGCGTGGACTTGCCGATGCCGGAGGCGGCGAAGAGGCCGAGGCGCTGCCCCTCCCGCATCGCGCAGAACAGGTCGAGCGCCCGCACGCCGAGCCCGATGCGCGGGCCGAGCCGCGCGCGCAGCCCCGGCGGCGGCGGATCGGCCTGCAAGGGACGCGGGCAGCCGCCGCGCGGCAGCGCCCCGCGCCCGTCGAGCGGCGCGCCGAGCGGATCAACCACCCGGCCGAGCCAGCCCTCCGTCACGTCGAGCCGCGCCGGGCCGAGCAGCCTGACCGCCTGGCCGGCGCGGGCGCCGCCGGCGGGGCCGAGCGGCAGGGCCTGCTGCGCCTCCGGCTTGGTCGCGACGACCTCCGCGAGCAGGGGCGGCCCGGCGGAGAGCACGGCGATTCGCTCGCCCGGGGAGGGCGCCGGGCGCAGACCGGCGATCTCGAGGCCGCGCGGGCCGGCTGCAGCGAGCTGTCCGCGCGATTCCGACGCCTCAACCTGTGCGAGCAGCACCCGCGCAAGGGACGCCTTTGATCGGGTCGAGCATGATCTTGATTGACGAGTCATTGTCCTATTTTTGCTACGTATTTACCTTCGGATTAGCTTTTTTCTTAAAAAAATGGCTTCCCTTTCACCCGGCACATGGTATCACTGCACGCGTGGGATGTGGGAGTGCCACCGATGCGTGTCCTTTTGGTTGAGGATGATACGATTGTCGCCCGCGGCGTGTCGCTCGCGCTCAAGGCCGCTTCGATGATCGTCGATACAGCCGATACGGGTGAAGAATCCTTGGAACTCGCGCGGCTTTATGATTACGACATCATCATTCTGGACCTCATGCTGCCCGACATGGAGGGCTACGAGGTCGTCCGCCGGCTGCGCGCCGCCCGGATCGAGACGCCGGTCCTGATCCTCTCCGGCCTCACAAGGCCCCAGGCCAAGGTCCGGGGCTTCGGCATGGGCGCCGACGACTACATCACCAAGCCCTTCGACCAGCAGGAGCTGATCGCGCGGATCCAGGCGATCGTCCGCCGCGCCAAGGGCTTCAGCCAGCCGACGCTCACCGTCGGGCCGCTCACCTTGAACCTCGGCTCGCGCGAGGTCATGGTGGAGGGCGCCAACGTCCACCTGACCGGCAAGGAATACGCCGTGCTGGAGCTGCTGACGCTCCGCAAGGGCATCGTGCTGACCAAGGAGGCGTTCCTGAACCACCTCTATGGCGGCATGGACGAGCCCGAGGTGAAGATCATCGACGTCTTCATCTGCAAGCTGCGCAAGAAGCTCGCCCAGGCCGGCGCGCCCGACCTGATCGGCACCGTCTGGGGCCGCGGCTACGTGCTGCGCGACCCGACCAGCCCGGCGCGCATCACCCTGCCGCCGGCCGACCGCCCGGCCATCGCCGCCGCCTGAGCCCATCCGCCGCGTCGCGCCGCCAGGCCGGCGGCGCGACGCGGCCGGGTCAGTCAGGCCGATTCAGTAGAGCCGCGTGCGGTAGGTCTCCGGCAGCCCGGCATCCCCCGCGCCCGCCTCGGCCGCGCCGGCGCTGTGCTCGGCGATCAGCGCGCCCATCGTCGGCAGACCCTCGGGCCGCGCCCGGTCCTCCCACAGGCGGGAGCGGATCGGCGCCTTGCCGCATTGCATGAACAGGCTCTCCACCGTCACGAGCAGCAGCGTCGCGGGCTCCTTCCCTTGCGCGGCATGGCGCGCACGCAGCCCCGGGTCGGCGGTGATCCGCGCGCGCCCATGCACCCGCAGCGCCTCCATCGCGCCCGGCACCAGGAACAGCAGCGAGACACGCGGGTCCTGCAGGATGTCGCGCAGCGCATCCAGCCGGTTGTTGCCGCGCCGGTCCGGCAGCACGAGCGTCCGGTCATCCGCCAGCGCGACGAAGCCGGGCGCGTCGCCGCGCGGCGTGATGTGCGGCCCCGCCTCGCCGATCGTCGCCAGCAGGCAGAAGGGGCTCGCCGCGACGAAGGCGCGCGTCGCCGGCCCGATCCGGTCCCCCACCTTGCCCTGCGCCAGCGCGCTCGGCGCGCCATAGATCGCGTCCAGCGCCTCCGGCGTGGCGATGGCGAAGGGGTCCCCGGTCAGCGCGTCCATGCGGCGACGATGGCAGCCGCCGCCCGCGCTGTCATCCGGCGTTACGCCGCCGCCCGCTGCGCCGCCACGCCATAGACCCCGCGCTCTCCCGGCAGCGGCGCGCGGCGCGTGGTGAGGCCCACCACCGTCTCCGCCGCGCCGAGATAGAGCACGCCCTGCGGCGCCAGCATCCGCGCCAGCATCTCCAGCACGCGCGTCTTGGTCGGGCTGTCGAAGTAGATCAGCACGTTGCGGCAGAAGATCACGTCGAAACGCCCCAGCGCGCCGCAATCCGCCATCAGGTTGCGCTCCTCGAAGCGCACCATCCCGCGCAGCTCGGGCTTCAGCCGCCAGCGCGCGCCCTCCTGCGCGAAATGCGTCATCAGCGCGCGGATCGGCAGGCCGCGCTGCACCTCGAACTGGCTGAAGGCGCCCTCGCGCGCGCGCGCCAGCACCTCGCCCGAGATGTCGGTGCCGAGGATCTCGACGCCCCGCGCCGCGCCGGCGCCGAGCGTCTCCTGCGCCAGCATCGCGATGGAATAGGGCTCCTGCCCGGTGGAGCAGGCGGCCGACCAGACCCGCACGCGCTCGCCCGGCGCCTTGCCGGCGGCGAGGCCGCGGCCGCAGGCCGCGGGGATGCTCGAAGGGGCGCCCGGCGCGGAAGAAGCGCGATTCATGCGTG
>NZ_JBWXTD010000005.1:317049-321492 GCF_056682175.1 Falsiroseomonas sp. RANM36 | reverse complement strand
TGCGCGTGGTACTCGGGCGCGTGCGGGGTGGTGCCGGCGCCCCACCCCCCCCGCACGCGCGCGCCCGGCGCCTTGCCGGCGGCGAGCCGCGGCAGCAGGCCGCGGAGATGCTCGAAGGGGCGCCCGTCTCGGAAGAAGCTCGATTCATGCGTGGTCAGCGCCTCCACCACGGCGCGTTCCAGCGCCTCGCCCGGCGCCAGGCGCAGCTTCTCCCCCAGCACGCGCAGGGAAGCGAGGCCGAAGCGCTGCAGCACGGGGCCGAGCCGCGTCTCCAGCAGGTAGGATTTGTCCTCGGTCAGCACGATGCCGGCGCGCCGGCGCACCAGCGCGGCAATCTCGGCGAAGCCCGGCTCCGTCACGCGCGTCCCTCCCCGCAGGCGGCGAGCAGTCGCGCCGCGATCTCCTCCGGCGGCGCCAGCGCCGCCGCCAGGCCCGCGCGCGCCACCGCGCCGGGCATACCCCACACCACCGAGCTCGCCTCGTCCTGCGCCAGCACGCCGCCGCCCGACTCGCGCAGCGCACGGCAGCCGGCCAGCCCGTCCTGGCCCATCCCGGTCAGGATCGCCGCCACCACGCGTCCGCCGCAGGCCGCGACCAGGCTGCGCAGCAGCGGGTCCACCGCGGGGCGGCAGAAATTCTCGGCCGGCCCGTCCGACAAGTGCGCGACGAGCCCGGCCGCGGAGGGCTTCGCCAGCAGGTGCCGGTCGCCCGGCGCGAGATACAGCCGGCCCGGCAGCAGCGCCTCGCCGTCGCGCGCCTCGGCGCAGGGCAGGCGGCGCAACCGCGCCAGATGGTCGGCCAGCAGCGCCGTGAAGCCGGCCGGCATGTGCTGCACCACCAGGACGGGCACCGGCGGCGGCCGCGTCAGCGCACCGACCAGCGCGGCCAGCGCCTGCGGCCCGCCGGTGGAACTGCCGATGGCGATCACCTGCGGCTTCGGCAGCGTGCCCGCAGCCGCGACGGGCATTCGCATCGGCCGCGGCGCCGCGCGCTGGCGCATCCGCGCCCAGCCCAGGACCTTCGCGCGCAGTTCCTCGCCAAAGGCGGGGTCGGCCATGCCGCCCTGCGCGGCGGCGGGCTTCGGCACGTAGTCCACCGCGCCGGCGCGCAGCGCCGCCATGGTCGCCGCGGCACCGCGCTGGCTCAGCGCGCTTGCCACGATCACCGAACTGCCGGGCGCCGCGCGCAGGATCAGCGGCAGCGCCGTCAGCCCGTCCATCACCGGCATCTCGAGGTCGAGCAGGATCACCTCGGGGCGCGCCGTGGCGGGCGTCGCCGCCAGCATCTCCAGCGCCTGCCGCCCGTCCTGCGCCTGCGCCACCACGCGGATCGCCGCATCCCGCCCCAGCAGGCGCGCGAGCGCGCCGCGCGCCACCGCGCTGTCGTCGCACAGCATCACCCGCACCGCGCCGGCGACGGCCGGCGGCGCCGTGGCGAGTGCCGCGCTCACGCGGCGTCCTGCAGCAGGCCGAGCTGTGCGAGCTTGCCCGCCAGGATCTCCGCGTCATAGGGCTTCATCACGTATTCCTGCGCGCCCGCCTCCAGCGCCTGCATGATGCGCTCCGGCGTGTTCTCGGTGGTGCAGAGCATCACCAGCGGCCGCTCCGCGCCGTGCTCGGCGCGCGCCGCGCGCAGGAATTCCAGACCGTCCATCACCGGCATGTTCCAGTCGAGCAGCACGAGGTCCGGCATCGCCTCGCGGCAGGCAAGCAGCGCCTTCTCGCCATCCTCCGCCTCGCGCACGCCGAAGCCGAGACCTTCGAGCAGGCGGCGCGCCGCCTTGCGCATCACCCGGCTGTCGTCCACCACCAGGCAGTCGCGGCCAGCTTCCATCGTCGCGCTCATCGGTCGCCCCCGATCGCCAGCAGCCGCTCGACATCCAGCAGGATCAGCAGCTGCCCGTCGCGCCGATGCACCCCGCGCGAGACCTCGCGCCAGGCGGGATCGAGCGTCGGCGGGTTGGGCTGTCGGTCGGCGGCGAGCAGCGGCACCACCTCGCCCACCGCGTCGGCCAGCATGGAATAGAGCTCGCCGCCCTGCTCGACCACGATGCTCATCGGCTTCGCCGCGGCATCGCGCGACGGCAGGCCTAGGCGGCGGCGAAGGTCCACCGCGGTGACGATCCGCCCGCGCAGGTTCATCGCGCCCTCAATCTCCGGCGGCGCGAGCGGGATGGGCGTGATGCCCTGCGCGCCGAGCACGTCGCGCACCGCCAGCACCGGCACGCCGCAGGGCTGCCCGCCCACGGTCAGTGTCAGCACCAGCTCGCCCTCGTCGATCGCGGCCTGTGTCGATTGCGTGCGCATCGCTACCTCTCCTCAGGCCGCCGCGACCGGCATCGCGAGGCAGGCGGCGAGCGAGGCCGCCAGCGCGTCGCGGTCGTATTTCGCCACGAAATCGGTGAAGCCCGCTTCCCGCGCGCGGGCCAGCGCCGGCGGATCGGTGCGGCCCGAGAGGGCGATCAGCGGCAGCGCCGCCCAGGCCCCGCCGTCGCGCAGCGCGCGGGCCAGGGCGAAGCCGTCCATGCCCGGCATCTCGATGTCGGAGACGATGGCGTCGAACGCGGCGCCCTGCTCGCGGAGCGCCAGCGCCTCCGCGGGCTGGCCGACGGCAACCACCTCGTAGCCCTGCGCGGCGAGGCTCGGCACCACCAGCTCGCGGAAGAAGGCGCTGTCCTCCACCACCAGCAGGCGCTTCGCCGCCGCCGCCTCGTTCGCACGGAACCAGTCGCCGCCCGCCTGGCGCAGCCACCAGGCGGTGTCGATCACGTCGGTCACCTTCCCAGCCACCACGGCGGAGCCGAGGAAGCCCGCGCGGTCGGTGCCGCCCTTGATCTCCAGCCGCTCCTCGACGACGTCGAGGATGGCGTCCACCATCAGCCCCAGGCTGCGCTCGCCCTCGCTGAACACCAGCACGGTCTGCCGCCCGCGCCCTTCCGCCTCGGCCGAGAGTCCCACGCCGCCCATCGGCACAAGCGGCATCAGCGCGCCGCGGTACTGCACCACCGCCGCGCCGCCCGAGAACTCGATGCGGTCCACCGGCAGGTCGTCGAGCCGCGCGACGAGGCCGAGCGGCACCGCCTTCGGCGTCGCGTCGCCCGCGCGGAACAGCAGCAGCGCCGTCTTGCCGGCCGAGCGCATGCCCGCCGCGACGCCTTCCGCCGCACGCGCATTCGCGCCCTCGGCCGCGACGCCCGTGGCGCGCGCGATCCCGTTCGGATCGAGGATCATGATCACGCTGCCGTCGCCCAGGATCGTGTTGCCGCTGAACACGCCGATATGGCGCAGGATCGGCGGCACCGGCTTGACCACGATCTCCTCGGTGTCGTGCACGCGGTCCACGATGATGCCGAAGGTCGCGGGGCCGACCTGCGTGACGACGACGAAGCCGATATCGGCCGCCGGCGCCTCCTCCTCCAGCCCCAGCACGCGGCCGAGCGAGACCAGCGGCAGCAGCCGGTCGCGCAGCCGCAGCACCGGCGCGTCCTTGATCCGCTCCACCTGCGCGCCGGTCGCGCCGCCGACGCGCACCAGCTCCAGCACGCCGATCTGCGGGATGGCGAAGCGTTCCTGCGCCACCTCCACCACCAGCGCGGAGACGATCGCCAGCGTCAGCGGGATCTTGATGATGAAGGTGGTGCCACGCCCGGCGACGGAGGCGACGTCGATCGTGCCGCCGATCCGCTCCACATTGGTCTTCACCACATCCATCCCGACGCCGCGGCCGGAGACCGCGGTGACGGCGGCGGCGGTGGAGAAGCCGGCGCGGAAGATGAAGCGGTGGATCTCGCGATCCGACATCGCCGCGACCTCGGCCTCGCTCGCGAGGCCCTGCGCCACCGCCTTCTCGCGGATGCGGGCGGTGTTGAGGCCCTTCCCGTCATCGGCGATCTCGATCAGGATGTGGCCGCCCTCGTGATACGCGTTGAGCATCACGCGGCCGGTCTCGGGCTTCCCGGCGCGGCGCCGCTCCTCGGTGGATTCCAGGCCGTGATCCGCGCTGTTGCGCACCATATGCGTCAGCGGGTCCTTGATCAGCTCCAGCACCTGGCGGTCCAGCTCGGTGTCGGCGCCGCGCATCTCCAGCTCGATCTTCTTGCCGAGCTCGCGCGCCAGGTCGCGCACCAGGCGCGGCAGCTTCGCCCAGGCATTGCCGATCGGCTGCATGCGCGTCTTCATCACCCCGTCCTGCAGGTCGGAGGTGATGTGGGACAGCCGCTGCAGCGGCACGGAGAAGGCCTGGTCGCCGCGCGCGCGCGCCACCTGCAGCAGCTGGTTGCGCGTCAGCACCAGCTCGCTGACCAGCATCATCAGGTCTTCCAGCACGTCCACCGAGACGCGGATGCTCTGCGGCGGCGCGGCGGCGCCCCCCCCCCCGGCCGGGCGGGGCGCCGCCCCCGCGCCGGCGGGGGGCCGCCCCGCCGCCCCCCCCCCACCCGCCGGC
>NZ_JBWXTD010000005.1:309963-316949 GCF_056682175.1 Falsiroseomonas sp. RANM36 | reverse complement strand
GGGGGGGGGGGGGGCGTGCGCCGCGGGGGGGGGGGGGGGCGGCGCGGGCCCCGGCGGCCCCGCGGGGGGGGGGGGGGGGGCGGGGGCCGGCGCCTCGCCGGCGAAGGCCGCGTCGAGCGCTGCGATCAGCGCGGCATCGTCCCCCGCCGGCTCCGCGCCCTTCTCCTCGAGCCCCGCGACGATCAGCTTGATGCGGTCCAGCGCCTGCAGGATCAGCGTGATGCCGTCCGGCGTGACCTTCAGCGAGCCGTCGCGATAGCGACCCAGCACGTTCTCCGCCGCATGCGCCACCGATTCCAGGCGCGGCAGGCCGAGGAAGCCGCAGGTGCCCTTGATCGTGTGGATGACGCGGAAGATCTCGGAGAGCGTCGGCCCGTCCTGCGGCGCCTTCTCGAGCCGCACCAGCGCCACGTCGAGGGCGGCGAGGCCCTCATGGGTCTCGGCAAGGAAATCCGCGATCAGGTCGTCCATGGGCATCCCGGCGGTTGCGGCACGCCGCATCCTGCAGGGGAGGTGGCGAAGAAGCGGTAAACGGCGGTCCCGCGGCGAGGCGCCGAGCGCTCAGTGGCCCCCGCCGAGATAGGCGTCGCGGATCTCCGGCCGCGCCAGCAATTCCGCGCCCGTACCCTCCATCGTGATCCGGCCGGTCACCAGCACATAGCCCCGATGCGCCAGCCGCAGCGCCTGGTTGGCGTTCTGCTCCACCAGCAGCACGGTCAGCCCTTCCTGCTCGTTCAGCGCGCGGATGGCGGAAAAGATCTGCCGCACGATCAGCGGCGCGAGGCCGAGGGAGGGCTCGTCCAGCAGCAGCAGCCGCGGCTTCGACATCAACGCGCGCCCGATCGCCAGCATCTGCTGCTCGCCGCCCGAGAGCGTGCCGCCGCGCTGCGCCTCCCGCTCCTTCAGGCGCGGGAACAGCGCGAAGACCTTCTCCAGCTCCGGCCCGGGATCGTGGCCCTGCGCCTGCGCACCCATCAGCAGGTTCTCGAGCACGCTCATGCGCGGGAAGACGCGCCGTCCCTCCGGCGACTGCGCGACGCCCATGCGCATGATCTCATGCGTCGGGCGCTGCGTGATCTCCGTCCCGTCCAGCACCACGCGGCCGGATCGCGCGCGGGGATCGCCGCAGATGCTCATCAGCAGCGTGGACTTGCCCGCGCCATTGGCGCCGATCAGCGTGACGATCTCGCCGCGGTCCACATGCAGCGAAACGCCCTTCAGCGCCTGCACCGCGCCATAGGCGGCAACGAGGTCGGACACCGCCAGCATGGGGGCGGTCATGCGTCCTCCTCCTCGCCCAGATAGGCGGCGATCACGTGGCGATCGTTGCGCACCGCCTCGGGCGTGCCGTCGGCGATCTTCTTGCCGTGGTCCAGCACGATCACGTGGTCCGAGATGCCCATCACGATGCCCATGTCGTGCTCGATCAGCAGCACGGAGGTCGCCGCCGCGCCTTCCGCGGCGCGGCCGTCGCGGATCGCGCGCAGCAGTGCCGCGAGTTCCTCGGATTCGCGCGGATTAAGCCCCGCGGCCGGCTCGTCGAGGCAGAGCAATGCGGGGCCGGTGCACATCGCGCGCGCGATCTCCAGCCGTCGCTGCGCGCCATAGGGCAGCGCGCCGGCGGGATCGTCGGCGCGCTCGATCAGGCCGGTGGCGACGAGCCAGGCGGCGGCGCGCGCCACCGCCGCCTTCTCGGCCCGCCGATAGCCGCCGAGCCCGAGCAGCGCACCGACGCCGAAGCCCGTCGCCGCATTCAGCACGACATGCTGCGCGACCAGCAGGTTCTCGAGCGCGGTCATGCCGGGGAACAGGCGGATGTTCTGGAAAGTGCGTGCGACGCCGGCGCGCGCGATGCGGTGGTCCTTCAGCCGGTGCAACTCGGCCACCGCGCCCCCGCCGCGATGCAGCCGCAGCGCGCCATCGGTCGGGCGGTAGAAGCCGGTGATGCAGTTGAACACCGTGGTCTTGCCCGCGCCGTTCGGCCCGATCAGCGCGGTGATGTCGCCGCGCCTGGCGGTGAAGGAGACACTGTCCACCGCCAGCAATCCGCCGAAGCGCATCGTCAGCGCGTCCACCTCCAGGATGGGATCGGACATGGCGCCCCCGGGCATGGCGAGCCGTGCGCTCATCCCCGCCCCTCGCTGACATGCGCGGCGGAGATCGCGCGCCGGTCGCCGAGCGCGATGGAGGGCGTGCGCGTGCCCACCAGCCCGCGCGGGCGCAGCACCATGATCACCACCATCGCCGCGCCGAACACCAGCATCCGCCATTCCTCGAGGTCGCGGAACAGCTCGAAGCCGCCGATCATCACCAACGCCGCGACGGCGACGCCGACCTGGCTGCCCATGCCGCCGAGCACGACGATGGCCAGGATGATCGCGCTTTCGATGAAGGTGAAGGATTCCGGGCTGATGAAGCCCTGGCGCGTGGCGAAGAAGGCGCCGGCGAAGCCGCCGAACATCGCGCCCAGCGCGAAGGCGGTCAGCTTCGTCGCGGTGATGTTGATGCCGAGCGCGCGGCAGGCGATCTCGTCCTCGCGCAGCGCTTCCCAGGCGCGGCCGATCGGCTGGCGTCGGATGCGGATCGTGACCCAGTTGGTCAGCAGCGCCAGCACCAGGATCAGGTAGTAGAGGAAGATCACGCGGTGGATCGGGTCCGGCTCGATCCCGAAGAAGCCGGCGAAGGTGTCGGGCTCGCCGGACATGCTGAAGGGCAGTCCGAAGAAGGTCGGGCGCGGGATGCCCGTCATGCCGTTCGGCCCGTTGGTCAGCTCGGTCCAGTTCAGCAGCACGATGCGGATGATCTCGCCGAAGGCGAGGGTCACGATGGCAAGGTAGTCGCCGCGCAGGCGCAGCACCGGGAAGCCGAGCAGGATGCCCCAGAAGGCCGCGAGGATGCCGGCCAGCGGCAGGCAGAGCCAGAAGGAGAAGCCGAAATTCTGCGCCAGCAGCGCGTAGGAATAGGCGCCGACCGCATAGAAGGCGACGTAGCCGAGGTCGAGCAGCCCGGCCAGGCCGACCACGATGTTCAGCCCCCAGCCCAGCATCACATAGGTCAGCACCAGGATGCCGAGATCGAGCTCGTAGCGCCCGATGCCGGGGATGAAGGGCAGCACCAGCGCCGCGGCCAGCAGCGCCGGCGCGAAGATCTTTCCGAGTCGCGCCGTCAGCGCCGCGCGCCCCGGCGATGCCGCCACCGGCTGCGGGCGGAGGCCCCAGAGCGAGACCACCAGCCGCCCCACGAAGACCAGCGCGCAAAGCAGCGCCACATCGGCCCAGCGCTGGCGCAGGAACAGCGCGCCGCTCGGTGCGACATCGGTGCGCAGGCCGACCATCACCACGAACACGCCGAAGGCGACGAGCGTGGCGAGCGCCGCGTCGCGCACCGCGCCGAGCAGGCGCGGGGTCATTCTTCGCGTCCCTCATGCGCCGGGCGGCGGCCATCCGGCCGCCTTGGCTGCGCGCCATTCGGCGCGGTGCGCATTCGCGCGCTCGGCCCTGCGGGCCGCAGGTCGCAGCCCATTGCGTTCGGGCTCATACCTTCTCGACCTCCTGCCGGCCGAGCAGCCCGGTCGGCAGGAAGATCAGCGTCAGCGCCAGGATCGAGAAGGCCGCGACGTCCTTGTACTGCACGCTGAAATAGGCCGACCAGAAGGTCTCGATCAGCCCGATCAGCAGCCCGCCCAGCACCGCGCCAGGCAAGGACCCGATGCCGCCCAGCACCGCGGCAGTGAAGGCTTTCACCCCGGCCAGGAAGCCGATGTAGAAGTCGATCACGCCATAGCGGAGCAGGTAGAGCGTGCCCGCGACGGCCGCGAGCGAGGCGCCGATCACGAAGGTCAGGCTGATCGTGCGGTCGGTGTCGATGCCGAGCAGGCTGGCCATCCTGCGGTCCTGCTCGCAGGCGCGCATGGCGCGGCCCAAGGGCGTCTTCGTCACCAGCCAGGTGAAGATCGCCAGCACCGCCAGCGTCGTCACGATGATCAGGATCTGCATGTTGGAGAGCTGCACGACGAAGTTGCCCTCGCGCATGATCTCGAAGCCGCCGGTCACCTGCGGCTCCATCGGCTTCACCCGCGCGCCCTGGCTGATCTGCACGTAGTTCTGCAGCACGATGGACATGCCGATCGCGCTGATCAGCGGCGCCAGGCGGAAGCTGCCGCGCAGCGGGCGATAGGCCACGCGCTCCACCGTCCAGCCGTAGAGCGCGGTGAAGGCCATGGAGATCGCCAGCACCAGCAGCAGGGCGGCCGGGCCTTCCATGAAGCCGCCGGACACCAGCATGACGAGCGAGATCAGCGCGATGAAGGCGCCGATCATGAAGATGTCGCCATGGGCGAAGTTGATCATGCCGATGATGCCGTAGACCATCGTGTAGCCCACGGCGATCAGCCCGTAGATCATGCCGAGGCTGATGCCGTTGATCAGCTGCTGCAGGGCATAGGCCAAGGTCGCGACTCTCCCCGTTTGCAGCCAGTGAGAGACGTTCCGGCAAGGCCGGTCAATGGGGAAGTGCCGCTGCGCCGCCGCGCCGCCCGCGCTGTTCCCGCCGGAACACGCGCCGCGCGGCGCCGTCGGCTAGCTCCCTCCGCCAATCAGAAGGACCAGCAGGATGCCGCACGAACCCGACCGGCCGGCCACCGCGCCCGCCCCGCAGCGCCCGATCCCCGGCATCGCCGATCGCGCCCGACAGGAAGCCGAGCGTCGCACCGTCGGCCATCGCGAGCCCGACCATGCCGCGGCACGCGGCGCAGCGGACCACTCGGATTGAACCTACATGAATGAAAGAAAAATGGTGCCCAGGGGCGGAATCGAACCACCGACACTGCGATTTTCAGTCGCATGCTCTACCAACTGAGCTACCTGGGCCCATCGCTGACGGACGCTGCGCGCGCCCGCCCGGCAGAGGCCGCGGGTGATAGCGGAAGCCCTCAGGGCTGTCCACCCGTCCCCGTCTCGTCATCCGGCTCCTCCTCGACGGCCGGGATCGCGTAGGTGCCGGTCAGCCAGCGGCCGAGATCCACGCGCTGGCAGCGTTCCGAGCAGAAGCGCTGGCCGGGCTCCGCCAAGGGCTTGCCGCAGACCGGGCATTTGCGCGGCTTGCGCGGGGGCGTGGTCATCGCAGTTCCTCCCGGCCCGGCGGAAGGCCGGGCTCGGCCACCAGCCTGAGGCCCGGCAGCGCGGCCAGCGCCTCCGGCATGGCCTGCAACGCCGCCACCACCGCGGGCGACGCATGCAGCGCCGGCACGCGCCCGGGCACCGCCGCCACCTCCCGCGCGGCGCGGCGCAGCGCGGCGCGGCCGCAGGTGAGCGGCGAGGTCGGCCAGCCCAGCACCTCATGCAGCGGCGGATGCACGCGCTGGCGCTGGATCTCGAACAGGCCGAGCCTGGTCAGGCCGAGCAGCTTCGGCCGCAGCGGATCGGCCGCCAGCGCGGCGGCCAGCGGCTCCGACAGCGCCTCGCGCCGCTTCACCGTGAGCCCCGCCACGGCGAGCAGGATCGCGCCGGCCCGCTCGCGCAGCCGGATCTGCCGCGCCGCCTCGGCCACGGCGGCCCGGTTGAGGCGCATCACCGCCTCGGCGTCGCCCGCCACCTGGCCGCCGGCATCCACGTCCAGCGCGGTCAGCGCGGGCGTCGGATGCACCGTCAGCCGCCCGCCGCCGGGCAGCGGCACCTCCGGGCCGGCGAGCAGGTCGAACTCGGCTTCGCGCGCGTCGTCGCAGGCGCCGGCCCGGGCGCGGCCCACCCGCGCGCCGCGCCGCGGCCGCAGGCGCGCGAGCTCCGCCGCGTCATCGGTCACCACCGCGGCCTCGCGCGCCAGGCGTGCGAAGCGCAGCACGGCGTCGGGGCCGCGGCGGACGCGCGCCCCACCCAGCCCCGCCGCCCCCCCGCTGTCCACGGCCGAAAGCCGCGCTGTCCGGCGCGGGCCCTTGCCGCCCTGCGGCGCGCGCGTGGCGCGCACGGGCAGGATCGCGCCCTCCGTCACCGCCTTGCGGTCGGGCGCCTCGCTTTCCGGCAGGAAGCCGGTGGCGCCATCCGCCATGGCCAGGAAGGTGCCGCTCATCGCGCGGGAGATCGCGGTCACGCGCGCCCGATGCAGGTCGCCGACGCCATCCGGCCGCGCGGGCCGCTCGACCGCGGCGAGGTCGAGCACATGGTCGCGCAGCAGCGCCACGCGCCGCTCGCCGGGCGAGCAGGAGACCCGGATTACGGTCTCAGCCACCCCGCGCCCCGCAGCAATTGCGCCGTCTCGAACAGCGGCAGGCCGACCACGTTGGAATGACTGCCGGAGAGGAAGCGCGTCCAGGCCTCGGCCCGCTTCTGGATCTGGTAGCCGCCGGCCACGCCCTGCCACTCGTCGCTGTCGAGGTGCTGCGCGATCTGCGCCTCGGTCAGGCGTTGGAAGGCGAGGATGGTCGTGACCAGGCGCTCCGATCGCTTGCCGTCCGGGCGGATCAGGCAGACGCCCGTCATCACGCGGTGCCGCCGGCCCGAGAGCAGGTCCAGGAAGCGCCGCGCCTCCGTCGCATCGGCCGGCTTGCCGAGGATGCGCCGCCCGACGCCCACCACCGTGTCGGCCGCCAGCACCAGCGCATCGGGCGCGGCGGCATGCGCCGCCTCCGCCTTCTCGCGCGCGAGGCGCGCGGCGAGCAGGCGCGGCAATTCCGCCTTGCGCGGCGTCTCGTCGATATCCACGGGCAGCACGCGATCCGGCACGACGCCGATGCGCGCCAGCAATTCGCGCCGACGCGGACTGGCCGAGGCGAGGACGAGCGGCGGGCGCTCAGGCTTGGAATGGACTGGCACGTTGCTCGATCCTGGGCGGCCCGCGGAGCGGGCCGCGGGCGCGCGGGGGGCCCCCGCCCCCCCCCCCCCCCGGGCGGGGGGGGGCGGGGGCGGCGCTGCTGGCGGCCTTCGGCGCGCTGGCCGGGGGCGACCTGCCGCCGCCGATCCATGCCGCCGCGCATCGCTGGCGCTACGCGCTGG
>NZ_JBWXTD010000005.1:304584-309863 GCF_056682175.1 Falsiroseomonas sp. RANM36 | reverse complement strand
GCCGGCGCGCGGGCCCGCGCCCCCCCCCCCCCCCCCCCGCCCCCCCCCCCCCCCCCCCCCCCCCCCCCCCCCCCCCCCGGCCGCGAAGGCGGCCCGCGCACAAACCAACCGTCCCGCCGGGCTGAACAGTGGCCTGCGCGAAAGCCAAGCCGCCGGAGGCGTCACGCCGAAGGCGTGCTCTCCGCACGACGCCGGCGCTTGGGGCGTTACTTAAACCTGAACGTGATGCGGCCCTTGGTCAGGTCGTAGGGCGTCATCTCCACGTTCACGCGGTCGCCCGCGAGCACGCGGATGCGGTTCTTGCGCATCTTCCCGCTGGTATGCGCCAGCACCATGTGGTCGTTGTCGAGCTTCACGCGGAACATCGCGTTGGGCAGCAGTTCCACCACCTGGCCGCTGAACTCGATCATGTCTTCCTTCGACATGAGGCTCCTTTTCGCTGTCGCACCCTGTAGGTTCGCACCGAGGCACCGCTCGCCGGGCCGGAGCGTCCGAAGCGGGCGCAATATTCGGATTCGGGCGGGAAGATGAGCGTCAAGTCCCCCCGGGTCAAGGATCGCGAGACAGCCGCGCGGCCACGCTCAGCCCATGCGCGTGCAGCCCCTCCGCCTCGGCCAGCGTGACCGCCGCCGGGCCGATCGCCGCGAGGCCCTGCTCGGATGCCTCGACCCAGGTGGTGCGCTTGAGGAAGTCGAAGACGGAAAGGCCGGAGGCGAAGCGCGCCGTGCGCCCGGTGGGCAGCACGTGGTTCGGGCCGGCGACGTAGTCCCCGATCGCCTCCGGGCACCAGCGGCCGAGAAAGGCCGCGCCCGCGTGCCGGATTTTTCCGAAGAGCGCGCGCGGATCGGCCACCATGATCTGCAGGTGCTCGGGCGCCAGGCGGTTGGTCAGCTCCGCCGCCTCGTTCCAATCGCGCACCACCACCAGCGCCCCGTGCCGCGCCCAGGAGGCGCCAGCGATCATCGCGCGCGGCAGGGTCCGCAGCGCGCGCTCGACCGCGGCGGCCACGTCGTCGGCGAAGCCGGCGTCGTCGGTGATCAGGATGGATTGCGCCGCCTCGTCATGCTCGGCCTGGGCCAGCAGGTCCAGCGCGACATGGCGCGGGTCGTTGGACGCATCGGCGATCACCACCACCTCGGAGGGGCCGGCGATGGAATCGATGCCGACGCGGCCGAAGACCTGGCGCTTCGCCTCCGCCACATAGGCGTTGCCCGGGCCGACGATGCGGTCCACCGGCGCGATGCCGTCGGTGCCCCAGGCCAGCGCCGCCACCGCCTGCGCGCCGCCCACCCGAAAGACCTCGGTCACGCCGGCCAGCCGCGCCGCGGCCAGCACCAGCGGGTTGAGCACGCCGTCCGGCGTCGGCACGCACATCGCGATGCGCGAGACGCCCGCGACACGCGCCGGCAGCGCGTTCATCAGCACGGAGGACGGATAGGCCGCCTTGCCGCCGGGCACGTAGAGCCCCACCGCATCCAGCGCGCCCCAGCGCATCCCCGTGACGATGCCAGGCTCGGCCAGTTCCACGTCCCGCGGCATCTGCGCCCGATGGAATTTTTCGATTCTCTTGGCAGCCAATTCAAGCGCGGCGCGCCGTTCCGCGGGGATTGCGGCGACGGCGGCGTCGATCTCCGCCGCGGTCACGCGCAGCGCCGCGGCCGAGGCGGGGGTCCAGCGGTCGAAGCGCGCGGTCAGCTCCAGCAGCGCCGCATCGCCCCGCGCGCGGATTTCGGCAATGATGCCCGCGACGGCGGCATCCACCCTCGCCGTCGTCTCCCGCGCCTCGTCCAGCAGGGCGCGGAACGCCGCCTCGAAGCCGGCATCCATGGTGTCCAGTCGTTTCATCGCGCGCCCCCGCGCGTGGGCATCATCACCTTGCGTCACGCTCCGCCAGCGCCGCCCGGAAGCGGCTGATCCAGCCCGCAATCGCCTCCGGCCGCGTCTTCAGCGCGGTGCGGTTGACGATCAGGCGGGAGGTGACGTTCGCGATCACCTCCGTCTCCACCAGCCCGTTCGCCTTCAGCGTCGAGCCGGTCTGCACCAGGTCCACGATCACCCGCGCGAGCCCGAGCGAGGGCGCCAGCTCCATCGCGCCGTTCAGATGGACGATGTCGGCCTGCACGCCCTTCTGCGCGAAATGCCGCCGCGCGATCGCCGGGTATTTCGTCGCGACGCTGACGCGCGACGCCGCGCCGAGATCCTGCCCCGCCATCTCACCCGGCGCCGCGACACTCACGCGGCACCGCCCGATGCCGAGGTCGAGCGGCGCATAGATCTGGTCGTCGTCGAACTCCATCAGCACGTCGGCGCCGCAGACGCCGATCTGCGCCGCGCCATGCGCGACAAAGGTCGCCACGTCGAAGGAGCGCACCCGCACCACATCGAGGCCCGGATGGTCGGTCTCGAAGCGCAGGCGCCGGCTGTCCTCGTCGGCGAAGTCGGCGGCGGGGCGGATGCCGGCGCGCGCCAGCACCGGGGCGAGCTCCGCCAGGATCCGCCCCTTCGGCAGCGCCAGGATCAGCGTGCCGCCGGCCTCGGCCGGGGTGGAGGGATCGGCGGGGAATGTTGCGTCCGTCAGGGTTTCCATGGTCGATCCTGGCGCCCTGTCGCGATCACGGCGGCGTGGCCCCCGGGTGAATATCTTGCGGGTCCGGGCGCGAATCGCAGAGCCGGCCCGGCGGGTCAACCGGCGGCGTGCGCGCGGCAGCCCTTCGCGGGGCGTCTGGACCGTTGCGGTGCGGCCTTCCTAACCTGTCCCCGCCGAAGCGGAAGGATTGCGATGCGCCTGCTGGTGCCGTTCCTGGCCTGTCTGCTCTGGCTCGGCACCGCGGCCGCGCAGTCGCCGGGCCTCACCGCGCCGGCGGAAACCGAGCCCGATTTCTGGGCGGTGCGCGGCGTGCCCGGTGGCAGCCGCCTCAATCTGCGCGAGGAACCGGTCGAGGGACTGATCATCGCCGGCCTGCCGCCCGGCGAGGTGGTGCGCAACCGCGGCTGCCGCACCGTGCGGGCCGAGCGCTGGTGCCGGGTGGAGCGGCTGGCCGGCGCGCAAGCCGGCTGGGTCGCCGCCCGCTTCCTGCTGCCCGCCCCGCCGGGCGCCGTCCCCGCGCCGCCGCCCGAGCCCGAGCCCGTCTTCGACGCCACGGGCACCATCCCCTGCGCCACCATCCCCGGCCAGACCTCGCGCGACTGCGGCTTCGGCGTGCTGCGCAGCGCGCCGGGCGCGGCGAGCCTGCGGGTGCGCGGCGCGGCCGGCGTCACGCGCTGGATCTATTTCGACGAGGGCGCGCCGGTGCGCTCGGATGGCGAGGGCGTCTTCACCGTGGAGCGGCTGAACGACCTGTTCCTCATCCGCATCGGCGGCGAGCGCTACGAGGTGCCGCTCGCCGTGGTCAATGGCGGCT
The DNA here is from genome assembly GCF_056682175.1 of Falsiroseomonas sp. RANM36. Lineage (NCBI taxonomy): Bacteria > Pseudomonadati > Pseudomonadota > Alphaproteobacteria > Acetobacterales > Roseomonadaceae > Falsiroseomonas > Falsiroseomonas sp. RANM36. The sequence goes on along the minus strand of NZ_JBWXTD010000005.1, from coordinate 306,462 downwards.
GACCGCGTTGCACCCTGCCGGTCTTCACACCGTGAACTGTTCCGCGATGATGCGCTCGCTGAGCCCATGGTCAGGGTCGAAGAGCATCGTCAGCGACACGCTCCGATCCTCCCGCACCTCCACGCGGCGCACGTCGCGCACCTCGGTGTAGTCGGCGGTGGCGGAGACGGGGCGCTTCTCGTGCTCCAGCACCTCGAACACAACCTCGGCCTCGGCCGGCAGCAGCGCGCCGCGCCAGCGCCGCGGGCGGAAGGCGCTGATCGGCGTCAGCGGCAGCAGGTTGGCGCCGAGCGGCACGATCGGCCCGTGCGCCGAGAGGTTGTAGGCCGTGCTGCCCGCCGGCGTGCTGACCAGGATGCCGTCGCAGATCAGCTCCGCCAGCCGCACCTTGCCGTCCACCATGACGCGGATCTTCGCCGCCTGGCGGGTCTCGCGCAGCAGCGAGACCTCGTTGATCGCCAGCGCCTCGGTCATGTCCGTCCCGCCGGTGAAGGCGTGCATGCGCAAGGGATGCAGCATGGCCGCCTGCGCCTGCGCCAGGCGCTCCGGCAGCCCGTCCTCGCGGTAGTCGTTCATCAGGAAGCCGACGCTGCCGCAGTTCATGCCATAGACCGGCAGGTTGCGGCCGAGCAGGCGGTGCTGCGTCTCCAGCATCATCCCGTCGCCGCCGAGCGCGACCACCACCTCCGCCCGGTCCAGCGACGCCGCGCCATAGCGCGCCGCCAGGCTGTCCTGCGCCGCGCGCGCGACCTCGGTCGGCGCCGCGAGGAAGGCGATGGCGGTCAAGCGCGGCCGTCCCGGCCGGAGCGGGAAGACCCGCCGATGCGGCTCACAGCCCCTCCACGCGCCTCGCTGCGTCGAGTGCGTCCACGCGCCTGGCGGCGTCGAGTGCGTCCACGCGCCTGGCGGCGTCGAGTGCGTCCACGCGCCTGGCGGCGTCGAGTGCGTCCACGCGCCTGGCGGCGCGATGCTCCAGCACCGGCATGTCGCGCCGCACGCGCGCGGTCACCGCGGGGTCGATCCGCGCCGTGGCCCAGCCCACGCCGTCGCTGCATTTCGCGACCACATGCCCCCAGGGGTCGCAGACCAGCGAATGGCCATAGACCTGCCGCGTCGCGCCGCGCTCCTCATAGGACCCGTAGGACGCCGCGGCGATGATCCAGCACTGCGATTCGATGGCGCGCGCGCGCAGCAGCACCTCCCAATGGTCCTTGCCGGTCTGCAGCGTGAAGTTGGAGGGCACCAGGATCGCCTCCGCGCCCATCCGCCGCAGCGCGACGAACTGCTCGGCGAAGCGCATGTCGTAGCAGACCGTCAGCCCGAGCGTGACGCCGCCCGCATCCACGCAGACCAATTCGGTCCCCGCGCCATAGAGCGCGCTTTCGCGATAGCCGGTGCCGTCGGGGGCGGTGATGTCGAACAGGTGGATCTTGCGGTAGCGCGCGACCTCGCGCCCGCCCGGGTCGAAGACGAGGGAGGTGTTGAAGAGCTTCTCCTCGCCCTTCTCGATGATGCTGCCGCCATGCACATGGATGCCGTTGGCGCGCGCGACCTCGCGCAGGAACTCATAGGCCGGGCCGCCCGTCGCGCCCGGCTCCGGCAATTCCTCGGCCGCCGCCATGCGCGCATCGCGCCCGCCGCCGAGATTGGTCCAGGTCTCGGGCAGGGAGACCATGTCCGGCCGGTCGGCCGCGATGGCGCCCTCGATCAGCCTCCGGGCCTGCGCGATGTTCGCGGCCTTGTCGGAGCCCTGGTTCATCTGGATGACGGCGACGCGCATCGCCCGATCAAGCGCCGGGACGGCGCGGCGCCCACGCCCCCCGCGCCCCCGAGGGGGCCCCCCCCCGCCCGGCGGCCCCAGGCAGAAGCCCCCCACCC
>NZ_JBWXTD010000005.1:300848-304576 GCF_056682175.1 Falsiroseomonas sp. RANM36 | reverse complement strand
GCCGCCCGGCTGCGGGCGGCCCGAGGCTTCAGCTCGCGATCAGCCCGTTGTTGGTCACGGTGATGCGGCTGGCGCGGCAGATGTTGACGCCTCGCAGCTCCGCCGCCCGGCCATTCGTCCAGACCACACGGAAATCGTAGCTGCCGGTGTTGGCCGCCCGGTAGTTCACATAGCGCCCCGGCGGCAGCACCGACTGGCCGAGCTGGTCCGCGCCCCAGCCGCTCTGGCTGGAATGGCTGAACTGCAGCGTCTGCACCGTGGCGGAGGACTGGTTCGCCACGCGGAAGGAGGTGTCGCAGGCCTGGGTCGGCACCACCACCACCTGCTGCGCCGGCTGCTGCTGGCAGGCACCCAGACCGAAAGCCGCCGCGGCAAGCACGGCCACGGGCAGAAGACGACGACGCATGAACGGCAACCCCTTTTCCCTTGCGAAGAGGGGCCGAAATTAGTCGTGAAACTGCAAACAAGGGGTCAAGAAAGGTCTTTTTTCTTCAGGCAGCGAATCAGCGCGGCGGGCGCGGCCACTCCACCCGCGGCTCGGCGCGGCCCGCGCCGCGCTCCGGCCAGGCGGCGGGCGGCGGCACCGGGGGCGCGGGGCGGGGCGGCGGCGCCGGGTCCGCGCGGCGCGCGGCGACGGGCGGCTCGGCCCAGTCCTCCTCCACCGGCGGCCGCCGTCCCCGCCCCGGCTCGGGCAGGCGCAGCGCAAGGGTGCGGATCTCGGTTTGGATCTCATCCAGCTGCGCCTCGATCGCGTCGAGCCGACCCTTCACCCCGAACACGGCGAAGGGCATCAGCAGATAGGCCAGCCCGACCAGCAGCAGCACGACCAGCGCGACGAGCCCCGTCCATTCCGGCAGGCCCGGCAGGGTGACGGCGCTGGCGAGGTCCTGGAGCAATCAGCCCCCCGTGACGCTCATGTGGCGGGCCACGGCGGGCGCCTGGCGGTCGCGGTCGATCACGAAGTCATGCCCCTTCGGCTTGCGGGCGATGGCCTCCAGGATGGCCTGCTGCAGCCCCGCCTCGTCAACCTTCGGATCGCGCAGCACGCGGCGGAGGTCGGCGGCGTCGTCCTGGCCGAGGCACATATACAGCGTGCCGGTGCAGGTCAGCCGCACGCGGTTGCAGCTCTCGCAGAAATTGTGGGTCATCGGCGTGATGAAGCCGATCCGCCGGCCGGTCTCCTTCACCGTGTAGTAGCGGGCCGGCCCGCCGGTCTTGTAATCGGTCTCCTGCAGCGTCCAGTGCTCCCGCAGGCGGGACCGGACCGTGGAGAGCGGCAGGTACTGGTCGGTGCGGTCCTGGCTGATCTCGCCGAGCGGCATGGTCTCGATCAGGCAGAGGTCGAAGCCGTGCTCGCCGCACCAGACCAGCATGCGGTCGAATTCGTGCTCGTTGACGCCCTTCATGGCGACGGCGTTGATCTTCACCTGCAGCCCGGCGGCCTTGGCGGCGAAGATGCCGTCGAGCGTCGGCTCGATCTTCCCCCAGCGGGTCAGGGCGGTGAAGGTCGCGGGGTCGAGGCTGTCAAGCGAGACGTTGATGCGCCGCACCCCCGCCGCGTACAGGTCGCCCGCCATCTTCTCGAGCTGGGTGCCGTTGGTGGTGACCGTCAGCTCCTTCAGCCCGCCGCCATCCAGCCGCGCGCCGAGGCTGCGGAACAGGCTGATGACGTTCTTCCGCACCAGCGGCTCGCCGCCGGTCAGGCGGATCTTCTCGGTGCCCAGCGCGATGAAGGCGCCGCAGAGCCGGTCGAGTTCCTCGAGCGTCAGCACTTCCTTCTTGGGAAGGAAGGTCATGTCCTCGGCCATGCAATAGACGCAGCGGAGGTCGCAGCGGTCGGTGACCGACACGCGCAGGTAGCTGATCTTCCGACCGAAGGGATCAATCATGAGTGCCGCCGTATCTCCCCGGGCCGTATCTGGTCCGGCGGGTGCCCCCTGATCAAGCCCCTAGGCAAGAACCGTTATCAATCCGGTGGTGACCAGGAACCCCAGCGCCAGGCGGCGATACCAGCGGTCCGGGATCACATGGAACAGCCGCGCCCCGATCGGCACGCAAAGCAGGAGCACGGGCAGCAGCACCACAACCTTGGCCAGCACCGCCCAGCCCATCAGCCCGCCCAGCGCCGGCGGGATCACCGAGATCACGGAGATCACGGCGAAGAACAGGATCAGGTTGGCGCGGTGTCGCTTCGCCTCCTCCGGTCCGGCGAGCAGATAGAGGATCACCGGCGGCCCGCTGATCCCCGTCGCCCCCTTCAGCAGCCCGGCCAGGCTGCCCACCGCCAGGTTCAGCGGCAGCGGGCGGGAGCCATGGTAGCGCCAGCCGGAACTGAGCAGCAGCCCGAAGACCAGCACGAAGGCGCCGATCGCGCGGCGCAGCAGGTCCTGGTCGGCCGTCAGCAGGATGAAGGCGCCGACCGGCGTCAGCAGCACCGCCGCCGCGCCGATCGGCAGGATCACCCGCCTATCCGCCTGGCCGAAGGCCTTCGGCAGCAGCTGGGCGGAGACGAAGAGCTCCATCAGCAGCATCACCGGCACCCCGACCCGCGGCCCCCACAGCACCGAATAGGCCGGCGCCAGCAGCACCGCCGTCCCGAAGCCCGAATAGCCGCGCATCACGCCGGCGACGGCGGTGACGGCCAGCGCCACGAAGACGCGCCAATCCGACAGCAGCCCGCCGAATTCCCCGAGAACCGCGTTCACGCCCGCTCGTCCTCCACCGGCTCCAGCGCGGCGGCGGAGAGGCGGAGCGTCACCTTGCCGGCATTCTCGAAATTCACCGTGACCCGGTCGCCCGCGACCGACTGCACCTGGCCGATGCCCCAATCGGGCTGCGCGGGCAGGCGCACCCGCATGCCCGGGACGAAGTCGCTGCTCACGGCCGGCCGTTCAGCATCGTTAACCCCTCGCTGACCAGCCTGTGGCTTAGTGTCGCCGCGCCCGGGAGGGGCGAAGGGACGCTGGCGAAGAGGCTGGGGGATCCAGAATGGCGGAAGGTGGGGCGTCGGCACAGGTGGGGCTGGCGCAGGCGGTGTGCACGCGGCTCTGCCACGACCTCGGCGGCCCGACCGGCGCGCTGGCGGGCGCGCTGGAACTGCTGGACGGAGCGGCCGACGAGGCCGGGGATGTCGCGCGCGACGCGGTGCGCATCATAGACCGGCGGCTGCGCTTCTGGCGCGCGGCGGTGGGCGGCCCGGCCTCCGACCTCGACGTCGCCGCGCTGGCGCATCTTGCGGAGGGGCTGACGCTCGGCCGCAAGGCGGTGGTGGATTTCTCCGGCCTGGCGCCGGCGGCGCCGATCGGCCCGGCCCTGGCGCAGCCGCTGCTGATGGCGATGCTGGTGGGCGTGGAGGCGATGCCGCGCGGCGGCACGCTGCATGTCGGCGGCCACCCGGCGGAGGGGATCGGCCTGCGTCCGGATGGCCATGGTGCGGCCTGGCCGGCCGGGCTTCCCGCGCTGCTCGCCGGCGGGAAGCCGGTGCTCACCCCCCGCGGCATCGCGCTGCCGCTACTCTCTGCGCTCGCCGCGGCGGGTCAGGTGCGGCTGGAGCTGGCGATGGGCGCCACGGGGCCGGGGCTGCTCCTGCTGACGCCGCGTGCGTGAGCGTCGGTCCCGCCCCCCGTCACGGGGGGGGGGCGGGGGGGGGGGGCGGCCGCCGTGCCCGCCCGGGCGCCCCCCCGACCCCCGCCCCCCCCACGCCCCCCCCGCCCCCGGCGCCCCCCCCC
>NZ_JBWXTD010000005.1:285071-300748 GCF_056682175.1 Falsiroseomonas sp. RANM36 | reverse complement strand
GGTCCCTCCCCCGTTCACGGGGGAGGGTCGGGGTGGGGGCACGACCGCCTTGCCCGCCAGGGCGACCGCCCTACCCGAGCCCCGCCATCGCCCGCGCCTCCGCCGGCGACACGCCCGATGCCCGCAGGTCGCGCAGGGTCGCCGCCTTGTCGCGCTTGGCCAGCCGCCTTCCGGCGGCATCCGTCAGCAGCGGGTGATGCGCGTAGGCCGGCTCCGGCCAGCCCATCAGCGCCTGCAACAGGCGGTGCAGGTCGGTCGCCGGCTTCAGGTCCGCCCCGCGCGTCACCAGCGTCACGCCCTGCGCCGCATCGTCATGAGTCACGCAGAGGTGGTAGCTCGCCGGCGCGTCCTTGCGCGCCAGCACCACGTCGCCGAAGCGCTCCGGCCGGCAGGCGATGCGGCCTTCGCCCGCCTCGTGGAAGGAGAGATCGGCCGGCGCCAGGGCCAGCGCGAGCGCCATGTCGAGGCGCAGCGCATGCGCCTCGCCGCCCGCGATGCGCCGCGCGCGTTCGTCCTTCGACAGATGGCGGCAGGTGCCCGGGTAGACGGGGCCGTCCGGACCCATGGGGGCAAGATGCGGGGCGGCGCCGCTCGCGGCGATCTCGCGCGCGATGTCGGCGCGCGTGCAGAAGCAGGGATAGAGCAGCCCCCGCGCCGCCAGCGAATCGAGCGCCTGGCGGTACTCGTCCAGATGCTCCGACTGCACCCGCACCGGCCCGTCCCAGTCCAGGCCGAGCCAGCGCAGGTCCTCGAGCATCGCTGTCGCGTACTCCGGCCGGCAGCGGCCGGGGTCGATGTCCTCGAGCCGCAGCAGGAAGCGCCCGCCCGCCGCCCGCGCGCGCGTCCAGCCCGCCAGGGCCGAATGGGCGTGGCCCAGATGCAGGAATCCGGTCGGGCTCGGCGCGAAACGGGTGACGCAGCGCAGCATTGCCGCCATGTCTGACGCCTACGAGGAAGGACACCGGGGAACAAGGCCATGCCCGAAACGCTCGACGGCCCGCGCTGGGGCCCGGCCGATGGCGGCGCGCCGCGCAAGCTCGTGGTGCTGCTGCACGGCCTCGGCGCCGACGGCTTCGACCTGATCGACCTGGCCCCCGGTTGGGGCAAGGCGGTGCCGGACGCGCTGTTCGTCGCGCCGCATGCGCCGGAGCCCTGCGACATGGCTCCGTACGGGCGGCAATGGTTCAGCGTGCAGGACCGCACCCCGGCGCGGATGCTGGCCGGGGTGCGCGTCGCGGCCGGGCATCTCGACGCCTTCCTGGAAGCCGAGACGGCGCGACTCGGCCTGACGCCCGGCGACGTCGCGCTGATGGGCTTCAGCCAGGGGGCGATGACGGCGCTCTTCGCCGGGCTGCGCCGGAACCCGCCGCCGGCCGCCATTCTCGCCTATTCCGGCCGGCTGCTGGGCGCCGAGGCGCTGCCCGCCGAATGCCGTGCCCGCCCGCCGGTGCTGCTGGTGCATGGCGAGGCCGACGACGTCGTGCCCGTCGCCGGCAGCCGGGAAGCCGAAGTGGCGCTGCGCGCGGCGGGCGTGCCGGTCGAATCGGCCTGGCGCCCCGGCCTCGCGCATGGGCTCGACGATGCCGGCATCGCGCTCGGCGGACTGATGCTGCAGCGGCATCTCGGCGCGGCCGCGTGACGGCGCGATGAAATGGCCGGGCGCCGCCCCGTCCACCCGTCCGGCATGAGTTGCGCTGCGGCGCGGCCGCTGGCATGAAGACACTGCTAACGCGGCGATGCCACAGGATATGGGGCCAGCCTGTCGTTTCTGGCCCCAGCGCTTGGGTGTCGCCCTCGGCATGAGGAGTGACGCTTGCCCGATGGCGGAGCCTTCGTCGGCGACAGGTCCTTCCCCGCGCTCGTCCTGAACGCGGATTTCCGGCCGCTCTCCTATTTCCCGTTGTCCGTCTGGTGCTGGCAGGACGCCGTGAAGGCGGTGTTCCTGGACCGCGTCTCAGTGCTGTCGGAATACGAGACGGTGGTGCACTCGCCGTCGCTGCGCATGAAGCTGCCGAGCGTGATCGCGCTGAAGGAGTTCATCCCGGCGGCGCGCCGCCCGGCCTTCACGCGCTTCAACGTGTTCCTGCGCGACAGCTTCGCCTGCCAGTATTGCGGACAGCCCAAGCCGACGCAGGATCTGACCTTCGACCATGTGATCCCGCGCAGCCGCGGCGGGCGCACCACCTGGGAAAACGTCGTCACCGCCTGCGGCCCGTGCAACCTGCGCAAGGGCAACCGCCTGCCGCGCGAATGCCACATGCTGCCCCGCCTCCCGCCCCGCCAGCCGACGAGCTGGGAATTGCAGGAGAATGGCCGCAGCTTCCCGCCCAACTACCTGCACGAGAGCTGGCGCGACTACCTCTACTGGGACGCCGAGCTGGAGAGCTGAGGCGGCGCCAGAGCGCCCATCAGGAAGAGCAGGATCCGGTCCAGCGCGACCGCCGCGCGGTCCGTGTCGGGCTGCGCCGTCAGACGACGGCCGGGCCGCGCCGGATCGGGGAACTGCGACCGGGCCTGCAATTCGCCGCCATCGATGTCCCAGCCGGACCCGGCGCCCCGCAGCACGTAGCGCGCGACGCCGCGCTCGGCGCCGCCGAGCGCGGCCACCAGGGCGCCGCAACCGGCGACCTCCGCTTCATCGGCGTCGCCATGCACCAGCAGGATGGGGCTGTGGCCCGATGTCGGCCGCAGCGCCGGGGCCCTGGCGAGCAGATCGGCGTCGCAGACCGGATAGAGCAGCACGGCGGCGCGCAGCGGCCCGCCATGCTGCGCCCAGCCTTCCAGCACCGCGCGCGCGCCCTTGCCGATGCCGATCACCGCCAGCCGTTCGCGGTCGAGCGACACGTCGTCGCTGAGCGCGGCGACCGCGAACTCCAGTCGGCGCCCGAGCGGCTCGACCTCGGGATGGGCGGGCGTGCCCTCATCCGCGAGCAGGCCGTCGAAATCGGCGTCGAACAGCGCGAAGCCGAGCGAAAGCAGGCGCTGCGCATAGAGCTCGTTGCGGCCATCGAGCGCGCTCTCGCCGTCGCCGAGCAGGATGACGGCCGCGGGCCGCGCCTCGCCGGGCTGCGGGTGGGGCACGGCCAGAATGCCCCAGGCGCTGTCGCCGAGCGGCAGGGGGCGGATGGCGGCAAGCGGCATGCCATGGCCGGGCTCGTGCATCGCCAAGCCGGCCGGCGGCGCCAGCAAGGGCGGGAGAAGCGCCAGCGCGCCGCCGCAGAGGCGCCGCAGGCAGCGCCGCAGGATGCCATCCGCCGAACCGCCCATCGTCATGCCCTCCTCGGCACCACGAAAGCCGTATCTGCCGCCCAAGCGCCCGCGCTGTGACCAAACGCACAGCCTGCACTATTCATTATATTGAACACTTTGCATTTCGTATCGATCGTCAAGGACACGATCGGGCCGCATGCGGGGCTCGTGACCATGCCGGGGCGCGCATGCGGCCGCGCCGGCGTTCTCCGCCTGTGCCGACGGGGCCCGCAGGAGCATGGTGCTCCGGTTCGGCTCCGCTGCCCCGGTTTCCCCGTTGCCGGCGCGTCCCGACCGACTGCCTGCATGGGCGCCTGCGCCGGTGCCCCTACTGGGACGCCGAGCTGGAAAGCTGAGGGGGCGCCAGCGCAGCCATCAGGAAGATCAGCATGCGATCGAGCGCGACCGCGGCGCGGGCATCGTCGGGCTGCGCCAGCCGCAGCTCGGCGGGGTTCGACGGATCGGGGAAATGGTAGCGTGCCTCGGGCACGGCGGCGTCGATATCCCAGGCGAGATCGGCGCCGCGGAGCACATGGCGCGCCACGCCCCGGTCGGCACCGCCCAACGCCGCGGCCAGGGCACCGCAATTCGCGGCCTCCCCGTCATCGACATCCCCATGCACGAGGAGGACGCGTCCGTGGCCGGGCGGCGGCCGCAGCGCCGGGGCCCTGGCGAGCAGATCGGCGTCGCAGACCGGATAGAGCAGCACCGCGGCGCGAAACGACCCGCCATGCCGTGCCCAGCGCTCCAGCACGGCGCGCGCGCCCCGGCCGATGCCGATCACCGCCAGCCGGTCGAGATCGAGCTGCGCCCGTTGATCCAGCGCGCCCAGCGCGAGCCCCAGGCGGCGCTCGATCGGCTCGACATCCGGATGGGTCGGGGTGCCCTCGTCGGCAACCTGGCCATCGAAATCCGCGTCGAACACCCCGTATCCCAGCGAGAGCAGGCGCTGCGCGTAGAGCTCGCTCCGCCCGTCGAGCACGCTTTGGCCGTCGCCGAGCAGCACAATGCCCGCCGGCCGGTCCCCTGCCTCCGGTGATGCCGGCAGCGACAGCAGGCCCCAGGCGGTGTCGTTCAACGGGAGGCCGCGGAGGACGCCCACCGTGCCGGCATGGTCCGGATCATGCATCGCCGAGGCCGGCGGCGGCGGCACGAGGAAAGGGAACAGTGCCAGAACGCCGCCACAGAGGCGCCGCAGCCAGCGCCGCAGGATGCCATCCGCCGAGCCGTCCATGGCCATGCCCTCCGCGGCAAAACAGCAGCCGTATCGGCGGCTCAGGCGCCGATGATGTAACCAAGCACACAACATGCGTTCCTTTGCATACGCAATAATTCGTGAATTGCATCGACCAGCGACGCATGGTTTCGGACTGGCGCGCCACGCGCGCGGATCGCGTCCGCGGATTGCGCCGCTTCGGCGTTGGCGGGCTGGCTCGGCGACCGTTCCGGCGGGTTCGGCCTGCCGCTGCTGGTCACCGCGGCGCTGGTGCTGGCGATGCTGCCGCTGCTCTGGCCGTTCCGCCGCCTGCGGCGCCCGAGAGACGCGCGCTCAGCGTCGCCGGCTTCGCCCCGCGCCGCGCCAGATGAAGCCCGCCAGCGCCAGCGCGTAGATCAGGTTCATCTGCGGCACGGTCAGCGGCAGCCAGGCGAAGGCATAGGCCGGATCGTCGCAGGGCTTGGCCGGCATCGCCGGCAGGCTGGCCAGCATGTCGTCCACGCTGCCGAGGGTCGCCGTCGGCGCCAGGCAGGCCGGCAGCGGGGAGGGCCACCAGCCGAACTCGACCCCCACATGCACGAAGGCGATGGCGCCCGAGGCCAGCACCGCCACCGCCGCCGCCCGCAGCGCCCAGACCCGCGCGGCCGGCGGCAAGGCCAGCGCCAGCAGCGCGATCGCCGCCGCCACCCAATAGGGCCAGCGCTGCCAGAGGCAGAGCGCGCAGGGCGCGAGGCCCGGCCAGCGCTCGCTGCCCATGGCGATCAGCGGCGCCGCGGCGGCCAGGATCGCGGCGATCAGCGGGAACGGCATGGTCCGAGGATCGCCCCGCCGGCGCCGCGCCGCAACTGGACCCCTCGGGGCGCCCCGCCTACCCTGCCGCGACCACCGCGGAGATCACGCCATGCTGCGCATCTGGGGCCGCACCAGCTCGTCCAACGTCATGAAGGTGCTCTGCCTGTGCGAGGAGCTGGGCATCGCCTTCGAGCGCATCGACGCCGGCGGCGCCTTCGGCCGCACGCGCGATCCCGACTACCTCGCGATGAACCCGAATGCGCTGGTGCCGACCATCGAGGATGGCGGCTTCGTGCTGTGGGAAAGCAACGCGATCATGCGCTACCTGGCGCGCACGCGCGCGCCGGGCGGCACCATCTATCCGCAGGATGCCCGGGCGGCCGCCGATTGCGACCGCTGGATGGACTGGCAGCTCGGCACGCTGAACCCGCCCATGACCACGATCTTCTTCACCTTCGTCCGCACCCCGGAGCCGGAGCGCGACCTTGCGGCCGCGGCGAAGGCGCGCGACGCGGCGGAGCGGCTCTGGGCGATGGTGGAGGCGAAGCTCGACGGCCATGACTGGATCTGCGGCCGGGACTTCACCATCGCCGACATCGCGCTCGGCATCTACGCGCATCGCTGGTTCAGCCTGCCGATCGCGCGCAGGCCGATGCCCGCGCTGGAGGCGTGGTACGCGCGGCTCAAGACGCGGCCCGGCTTCGCGAAGCACTGCGCCGGGCCGCTGAGCTGATTTTTCATGCCAAGGGCACGACGGTTTCACCTTCGTGCCCCGCATTCGCGGGGCGGGCCGCATGCGCGGCCTAGGCCCTCCGGGCCGCAGGGCGGAACTTCGTGCGCCGGGTCTCAGCGCGTCAGCACAACGGGCCAGTTGCGGTTCGCGGCGGCGATGAAGCCGGGGACGTCGCGCAGCCAGCGGCGCTGCACGCCGGCATCGTAGTTCACGTAGAGCTTGCCCTCGACGATGCGCCACTGCAGCGGATCGGCCGGCGCGGTGTAGCCCTGCGCGACCGCCCAGGCGCAGTAGCCGCCATATTGCGGCGCGTAGCGCGCGGGATCGGCGCGGAAGGCGTCGCGGTTCGCCGCATCGGCGAAGCGCCAGCGCGCGCCGCCCCACTCGGCCTCGAACCGCGCATCGCCGCGCACCGGGCGCCCTTGCGTGAAATAGGCGACGGGGTCGTAGCCGCGCAGCGCAAGCCCGTCCTCGGCGTTGATCTCCGGCTTCGCGGCGCGCGCGGCCTGCGGCGCAACGGCGAGGCCGATGAACAGCGCCGCCAGGCTGCGGCGGTCGAGACGGATGGCGGGGGTCTGCATGGCGTGTCCTCCTCGGCGGATGCTGCCCGGACTTCGCCGCACGACGCCGAACGGTTACGCCGGATTCATCGCGAGGCGCCGGGCACCCAGGCCACGTCGCGCGCGCCATTGCCGTTCAGCCGCCGCGCCAGCACGAAGAGGTGGTCCGAGAGGCGGTTGAGGTAGCGGATCACCGCGGCGTTCACCGGCTCCTCCCCCGCCAGCGCCACCACCAGCCGCTCCGCCCGGCGCACCACGGTGCGCGCGACATGCGCCTGCGCGGCACCGGGCGAGCCGCCCGGCAGCACGAAGCTCGCCAGTGGCGGGATCGCGGCGTTCATCGCGGCCAGCTCCTGCTCCAGCCGCAGCGACTGCGCGTCACTCACCCGCAAGCGGTCCGCGCCGATCCCGGGCACGCAGAGATCGGCGCCGAGATCGAAAAGATCGTTCTGCACGCGCGCGAGCATCGCATCCGCGTCGGCATCGCCTTCCAGCTGCAGGCGCAGCACGCCGATCGCGGCATTCGCCTCGTCCACCGTGCCGAACGCCTCCACGCGCAGCGAATCCTTGCGCACCCGCGCGCCGTCGCCCAGCGAGGTCTCGCCCGCATCGCCGCCGCGCGTCGTGATCACGTCGAGCTTCACCATCGTCATTCTCCCTCGAGGCGGAAGGTGATGCTGAGGGACACCGCCGAAAAGACCGGCCGCCCTTCCTGCCGCGCCGGCTCGAAGCGCCAGAGGCGCACGGTGCGTTCCGCCTCGCGGTCGAGCGCCACGAATCCCGAGGACATGACCACCGAGAGATCGGCCACGCGCCCGCCGGGGTCCACCTGCACCAGCAGCGTTACGCGCCCCTGCTCGCCGCGCCGCCGGCTGGCAGGCGGGTATTGCGGCGAGGGATTGCTCGCGCCGGCCGGACGCGGCGGCACGATGGCGCCGATCGCCGCGGCGGCGCCGGAGGCCATCGCGCTCGCCCCGCCATCGGGCAGCGGGCGGGCGGGTGGCGACCAGACCTCCCGCGTGCGGGGCGTGGCCTGCGGCGCGGGGCGCGCCGCAGCCGCCGGCACGGGCGGCGCCGGAGGGGGCGGCGGCGGCACCGCCGCCTCCTGCACCGGGGGGGAGGGCTCGGAAGGCGGCGGCGGCGCCACGCCACTGGCGCTGCCCGAACTGCTGGAGGACCTGCTGGCGGAAGTGCTGCCGCGGACGCTCGCCGGCGCCGCGTGATGGCGACGCTGCTCGGCGCCGCCGCGCTGATCCCCGGCGGCCGCCTGCCGCCCGAGGCGCCGGGGCGCGTGCTGATCCGCGCAGGCGTGATCGTCGCAACCGGTGCGGCCGCCGCGGATGCGGCTGATGCCGGGACCGAAAGGCTCGACCTCGGCGACGCGGTCCTGCTGCCCGGCTTCGTCAATGCGCACCAGCACGGCCGCGGGCTCTCGCAGGCGCTGCTCGGCTATCCCGACGACCGGCTGGAAGCCTGGGGCAATCGCCGACGCGCGCGCGGCGCGCCCGATCCCTTCCCGCTGGTGCGCCTTGCGGCGCTGCGCATGCTCGCCAACGGCGTGACCGCGACGCTGCATGCCAACTGGTCCTATGGCGGGGCGTTGGCGGAAGAACTCGACGCCACGCTGCGCGGCTATGACGAGGCCGGGATGCGCGCCGCGGTGATGATCGGCGTCGCCGACCGCGGCGCGCTGGTCTATCCGGGCGCGGTGGAGGAGGCCGCCTTCCTCGCCGGCCTCGATCCGCCGCTGCGCGCCCTCGCCGCCGCGCTGACGCGCCATCCCTTCCCCGCCACCGCCGCCGAAGCCGCCGCCATCCACGACCGGCTTGCCGCGCGCTGGTCCGGCCATCCGCGTCTGTCGCTCGGCTTCGGGCCGGCCGGGCCGCAATGGGTGAGCGACGCGCTGTTCGCCGAGACAGCCGCCGCGGCGCGCGAGCGGCATGCGCCGCTGCATTTCCACCTGCTGGAAAGCCCGGCGCAGGCCCGCGCCTGCGCGGCGCTGTATCCCGAAGGCACGCTGCGCCGCCTGGCCGCGCTCGGCGTGCTGGGAGGCAATGCCAGCGCGGCGCATGGCGTGTTCCTCACACGCGCCGACATGGCGGTGATGGCGGCGCATGGCACCACGCTGGTCGCCAATCCCGGCAGCAATCTCCGTCTCGGCTGCGGCGTTCCCGACTATGCCGCCATCCGCGCGGCCGGCGTGCCGGTCGCTCTCGGCGGCGATGATTGCGAGTTGCACGACGACCGCGATCCCTGGGGCGAGTTGCGGTTGCTGAGCACGCTCGCGGGCAGCAGGGCCGTCGCCTCCCCGCCCGCGCCGGGCGCCGCCGAGCGGCTGGCCATCGCCACCGAGGCCGGGGCGCGCGTGCTCGGTCTGCACGGCGTGATCGGGCGCATCGCACCCGGCTTCGCGGCCGACATCGTCGCGGTGGACCCGCGGGACGCGTCGGGGCCCTGGTGCGATCCGGACATGCCGCTGCTGGATCTGCTGATGGCCCGCGCCAAGGGACGCGACGTGCGCATGACGATGGTCGGTGGCCGCGTGCTCTATCGCGACGGCGCCTTCCCGCATTGCGACCTGCCGGAGGCCGAGGCTGCCGCCATCGCGACGGCGCAGCGCGCGCGCCGCCATCCCACCCGCGATCCCGCCCTCGTGGAGGCGCTCGGGCGCGCGCTGCTGGCCGCCTATGACGCGTGACGCGGCAGAAGTTGCACAAAGGCGCGTCAGGATCGGCGGGACGCCGCGCTGCTGCCGCGGCCTGGCGCTGGCACATGGCTTGCACCCACACTTGCGACGATGAACGCGCTCGCAGCCTCGTCCGCCAGCCGCCCGCAGGGACGCCTCCGGCGTCCTGGCCGGCCGCCGCGCGCGCATGGCCTTGCCCGCGCCCGCGGCCGGTGGCGACCAGCCGGCTGATCCCTTTGCCGTTGCGCCCCGCATGGGCCGCACGGTCGGTGAGCCGCACCCTGTCGTCACTGCCCCGAGGTTTTCCATGACTGCCATCGGTCTTGCCGCGCTGGAGCGCCAGGTCGCGCGAGAACGCGACATGCTCGCCTATCCCGCGGCCGACTGGGTCGTGCCCGCGCGCGCACCGGATGGCAGCGTGCCGCTCGATTGCGCGGTGATCGGCGCGGGCATGTTCGGCCTCGCGGTCGGCGGCCTGCTGCTGCGCGAGCGCGTGACCAACATCGCGTTGTTCGACGCCGCGGAACCCGGTCGCGAAGGCCCTTGGGTCACCTTCGCGCGCATGTCCATGCTGCGCACGCCGAAGGAACTTTCGGGGCCGGAGCTCGGCATACCTGCCCTTTCCTTCCGCGCCTGGTGGGAAGCGCAACACGGCGCGGAGGCATGGGAACGCATGTATCGGGTACCGCGCACCGCCTGGATGGACTACCTGACCTGGTTCCGCCGGGTGATGGCGCTGCCGGTGACGAATGGCTGGCGCCTGGTGTCGCTGCAGCCGGTGGGTGACGGGCTGTTCCGCCTGGGCTTCGATACTGCGGAGGGGCCTCAGACCCGCTACGCGCGCACCGTCGCGCTTACCACCGGCGCGATGGGCGCGGGCGGCTACGCGATACCCGAGGAGATCCGGCGGGGCGTGCCGGCCGAGCGCGTAGTGCATGCGATGGATGTGTTCGACCCGGCCGTGTTCCGCGCCAGGCGCGTGGGGATCCTCGGCGCGGGTGCCTCGGCCTTCGACCTTGCAGTCGTCGCGCTCGACCAGGGCGCGGTGCGCGCGGAGGTCGCGGTGCGCCGGCCGGAACTGCCGCGCGACAACCCGCGGCGCTGGATGGAGAATGCCGGCTACCTGGCGCATTATTTCGACCTGCCCGATGCGCAGAAGTGGAAGGTGACCTCCTACCTGCGCGAGATCGGCCAGCCGCCGCCGCAGCCGACCTTCGATGCCTGCCTGGAGCGCCCGGGCTTCGTGTTGCGCTGCGGCTTCCCGTGGGAGCATGTGCGCTGGACAGGCAGCGAGATCCTGGTGGAAGGCGGCGGCCAGCGCGCCTTCTACGACCAGATCGCGATCGCCAGCGGCTTCGTCTCCGACCTCGCACTGCGGCCGGAACTCGCGGCGGTGGTGCAGCATGCCGCGCGCTGGCGCGATCGCTACGTGCCGCCGCCAGGCGCCGAGGACACGCGCATGGGCGCCGCGCCCTATCTCGATCGGTTCTGCGCCTTCACCGAACGCGACCCGGGCAGCGCGCCCTGGCTCTCGCGCATCGTCACCATGATCAGCGCGGCGAACCTGACCCATGGGCCGGTCGCCTCCTCGGTCAGCACGATGAAATACGTCGCGCCGCGCATGGTGGAGGGCATCAAGCGCGCGCTGTTCCTCGACCAGCAGGAGGCCGACTGGACCACCCTGCTGACCGGCGAGCATGCCGAGCTCCGCCCCTTCACCCTGCCCGCCGCCAACCGTCCGGAGAAAGCCGCATGAACATCGTGAAGGTCACGCCACGACCGGCGACGCCCGAAAGCATCGCGCCCTTCGGCACGCTGATCGAGCCGGGCGAGGACGGCACGCCCTTCGGGCCCGCCGATGCGCCGCTCGCGCTGAATGCCGGCACGCCGCGGCTCTACATCATGCGCCTGCCCAATCGTGGCCTGGTGGTGAAGTCCATCACGCGGCACAGCAAGGTGACCCAGTGCCTGGCGGCGACCATGGGCCGGGACTGGTTCGTCTGCCTCGCCGCGCCGGTGGACCCGGACGCGCCGGAAAAGCCGGACCCTGCGAAGATCGCCTGCTTCCGCATCGGTGGCGACGTTGCGCTCGCGTTGAAGCGCGGCACCTGGCATGCGGGGCCGTACTTCGCAGCGCCGGAGCAGGACTTCCTGAACCTCGAGCTCGCGGACACCAACGTCACGGACCACGACACGGTGCGGCTCGACACCGAGTACGGCCTTGCCTTCGAGATCGTGCCCTGAAGACGCACGGCAGATACCCCTACAGCGCCATCGCGCAGCGCCCGGTCTTCGACTGGCCGAACGGCGCGCGGCTGGCTGTCTTCGTCGCGGTGAACCTGGAGGCCTTCCCCTTCGGCGAGGGCATGGGCATTCCGCTGGTGAACCCGGTGCCGGAACCGGACGTGCAGAATTTCGGCTTCCGGGACTGGGGCAACCGCGTCGGCGTGTGGAACCTGCTCGACGCGCTGGAGGAGCATGCGATCCCCGCCGCGGCGCTGCTCAACACCGCGATCTACGACCTCTGTCCAGAGGTCGCGGCGGCGTTCCGCGCGCGGGGCGACGAGATCGTCGGGCATGGCCGCACCAATGCCGAGCGCCAATGCGACATGGACGGCGCGACCGAGCGGGCGATGCTCGCCGAGTGCCGCGCCCGCATCGCGGTGGAGGAAGGCGCGCCGCCGCGCGGCTGGATGAGCCCCTGGGTGGCGGAGAGCAGCGTCACGCCCGAGCTGCTGGCCGAGGCCGGCTTCGACTACGTCATGGACTGGACGCATGATTGCCAGCCGACGCGGCTGGCGACGCGGTCCGGGCGGGAGCTGGTCACCGTTCCCTACTCCCGCCCGACCAACGACATACCGGCCCTGCACGCCGCGAAATGGCCGCCCGCGGTCTGGGCCGATGCGCTGATCGACGGCTTCGAGGAATCGCTCCGCCTGTCGGCGCGCTGGCCGTTGACGTTCAACCTCTCGCTGCATCCCTTCCTCGTCGGGCATCCCTTCCGCCTCCGGCATCTGCGCCGCGTCCTCGCGCATCTCTCGGCTGCGCGGGAGCGGATCTGGCTATGCCGCCCGGGCGACATCGCGGCGCATGCACGAGGCATGGCCTGAGATGGATTTCGAGTGGAGCATCTTCGTCGCCGCCCTTCCCGCGCTTGCCCGCGGCGCGGCGACGACGGCGGAGCTGGCGGCCATCTCGATCCTGCTCGGCCTCGTCATCGGCGTCTTCGGCGGGCTGGCGCGGGTCTCGGGGATCGCGCTGCTGAACGTGGCCGCCATCGCCTACACCACGCTGATGCGCGGAATCCCGCTGCTGGTGACGCTGCTGTTCCTCTACTACGGCCTGCCCTCGCTCGGCCTGCTGCTGGAGGCGAAGACGGTCGCGATCGTCGCGCTGTCGGTCACCAACGGCGCCTATGTGACGGAGATCGTGCGCGCCGGCATCCTCTCGGTGGACCGCGGCCAGCTGCGGGCGGCGCGCTCGCTCGGCATGGGCTGGCCGCTGGCGATGCGCCGCATCGTCCTGCCGCAGGCGATCCGGCGCGTGCTGCCCCCGATCGGCAACGAGGCGATCACGCTGCTGAAGAACACCGCGCTCGTCTCCGTCATCGCCATCCCGGACCTGCTCCGCGCGGGCACCGACGTGATGACCTGGCAGGCCAACACCTTCAGCCCCTTCGCGGGCGTGGCGCTGATGTACCTGATGATGACCCTGCCCCTGGTCGCGCTCGTCGCGCGGCTCGAAGCGAGGTGGCGCGTGGCATGAGGACGCTGCTGTTCCGCAACGCCAGCGTGATGCCCGGGGGCACGGACTGGTCGCCACGCCGCGCCGACATCCTGGTCGCCAAGGGGCGCATCGCGGCGCTCGGCGCAATCGGCGACGCCGGCGACGCCGAGGCGATCGACGCCTCCGGCCTGCTGCTGCTGCCGGCCTTCGCCAATGCGCATACCCACTCCCCCGAGGCGCTGGCGCGCGGACGGGCGCCGATGGCGCGGCTCGATGCCTGGCTTGGCGCGCAATACGCGGAAGGCGAGGATGCGCTGCCGGAAGCCGAGATCCGCCGCGCCATCCTGCTCTGCGCCGCGGAGGCGATCCGCGGCGGCGCCGTCCGCGTGACCGACCATTTCCGCCAGTCGCCGCAGACCCGCGAAACCGCCGCCATCGCCGCCGCCGCCTGGGGCGAAAGCGGCATGCGGGCGCGGCTTGCCGTGATGCTGCGCGACCTGCCCTCGCCCTCCGGCACGCCAACGATGGACATGGCCGGCTGTCTCGCCCTCGGCGAGGGGCTGCTGCGCGACCCGCCGCGCGGGGCGGAGATCGGTCTCGGCCCCTCGGCGCCGCAGCGCTGCTCGGATGGGCTGCTGCAGGGGATCGCAGGGCTGGTGCGCACGCATGGCGGCTTCATCCACCTCCATGTCTGCGAGACGGCGCTCGACCGGGCGCGCTGCCTGGAACGCTACGGCAGGCCGGCCGTGATGCATCTCGACGCGCTCGGCATGGCCGGCGCGCATGTCGAATACGCGCATTGCGTCCATCTCGACGACGACGAACTGGCGGGCATGGCCGCGGCGGGCACCACGCTCGTCCACAATCCGCTGGCGAATCTGCGTCTCGGCAGCGGCATCGCGCCGGTGGCGCGCGCGCTGGCGCGCGGCGTGCGCGTGGCCATCGGCACGGACGGCGCCGGCAGCAACGACACGCAGGACATGCTGGAGGCGGCGAAGCTCGCGCTGCTGCTGCCGCGCGCCGGGCGCCCCGACGCGGAATGGCCGACACCGGAGCAGGTGCTCGGCGCCGCGACGGGCGGCGCGGCTCTGGCGCCGGGCGAGCCGGCCGACCTCATCGCCTTCGACCTGGCGGCGCCGGCCTTCGTCCGCGCACGCCCCGAGGAGATCGCCGCGCGCCTGCTGCTCGCCGCCCGCCCGCGCGACCTGCGGCATGTGATCGGCGCCGGCGCCTTCCTGCTGCGCGACGGGGCGCTGGTCAGCCCCGCGCTGCGCGAGGTCGCGCCGTGAATCCCATCATCGTGCGCAACCTGCACAAATCCTACGGGGCGACGCTGGTACTGCGCGGCGTGGATCTCGAGGTCGCGCGCGGCGAGGTGGTGTGCGTGATCGGCCCTTCGGGCAGCGGCAAGTCCACGCTGCTGCAATGCCTCAACGGCCTCGAGCCCTTCGAGCATGGCGAGGTGATCGTCGCCGGCCAGCATATCGGCTGGGGACCGGAGCGCGGCGGCGCCCGGCGCCGCGTGCCGGAGCGCGAGATGACATTGGCGCGCCGGCGCATCGGCATCGTCTTCCAGCAGTTCAACCTGTTCCCGCACCTGACCGCGCTCGGCAACGTCACGGAAGCTCCGGTGCAGGTGCTGAAGCGGCCGCGCAGCGAGGCCGAGGAGCTTGGGCGCGCCCTGCTCGCAAGGGTCGGGCTGGCGCACAAGGCCGATGCGTATCCGGCCGACATGTCCGGCGGCCAGCAGCAGCGCGTGGCCATCGCGCGCGCGCTTGCGATGAACCCGGAGGTGATGCTGTTCGACGAAGTCACATCCGCCCTCGATCCCGAGCTCGTCGGCGATGTGCTGGCGGTGATGCGCCGCCTCGCCGATGACGGCATGACGATGCTGGTGGTCACGCATGAGATGGGCTTCGCGCGCGAGGCCGCCGATCGAGTCATCTTCATGGATGGCGGCGTGATCGTGGAGCAGGGCCCGCCCGAGGATGTGCTGGGCCGGTCGCGCGAGGAGCGCACCCGAAGCTTCCTGAGCCGCGTGCTGCGGCCCGAGACCGTCACCGCCTGAACAGGAGAGACCCGATGCCGACACGTCGCGCCATGCTGACAGCCACCGCCCTGCTGGCCGCCCCCGCGGTGCGGGCACAGCCTGCGGATGCGCTGGCCAAGGCGCGCGCCGCGGGCGCGCTGCTGGTGGTGGGCAATGGCGGCGCCTTCCCGCCCTTCGAATTCATGGAGAACGGCCAGCTCACCGGCTTCGACCGCGACCTCGGCGAGGAGATGGGCAAGCGCATGGGCCTGCGCATCGAATGGCAGGTGATCGCCTTCAACGGACTGATCGCCGCGCTGACCTCCGGCCGCGTGGACTGCCTGATCACCGCGATGGCCTGGACGCAGGACCGCGCGGACCGCATCGCCTTCTCCACGCCGTACTACAAGACCGGCATCGCGGCAGCGTACCGGCCGGGCCTGAACCTCGACAGGCCGGAAGATCTGGCGGGGCGCGTGGTGGGCGTGCAGGTCGGCACCTCCGGCGAGCGCTTCGTGCGCGACCTGCCGGCGGCACAGGCACCGAGGGAGATCCGCACTGACCCTGCCCCCTAATTGCCCTCGTTCATGAGCAGAGCCTGTTCTCCATTTGCCCCGATGCGGGGCGGGTTGCAAATGCGGCTGGGGTGAGCCCGTTCAGGCTCGTGTGCGGGCGGGCCGTGTTGT
>NZ_JBWXTD010000005.1:260759-284971 GCF_056682175.1 Falsiroseomonas sp. RANM36 | reverse complement strand
CCCCGCCACCGGGGGCGGCGCCGGAACGGCGGGCGGCGCGCCCGGCGGGGCGGGTTCGGCGGCGCTGTCGGCCGCGTCGCCGGCACCGTTCTCCGAAGCCGCCCAGATCAGCGCGACGGGCTGCTCCACCGGCACCGTCAGGGGGCGCGAGGCGGTCCACAGCAGCCCCGCCAGCACGGCGGCGTGCAGCAGCAGGGAGACGGCGAAGGCGGCGGCCTCGCGGCCCGTCCCGGCCCGCGCCCGCGCCCGCGGCCCGTTCACAGCACCAGCACGCCCTTGTGCTTGGCCTTGCCCTCGGGCTCGACATGGATGGTGATGACGGCGGTGCCGAGTTCCGCCTTCAGCGCCGCCTCGACGCGGTCGCAGATGTCATGCGCGTCCGTCACGGTCATCGCCGCCGGCACCACGAGGTGGAATTCCACGAAGGTGAAGCGGCCGGAATGGCGGGTGCGCATGTCATGCGCCTCGATCGCCCCATCCGCGTTCTGCGCGACGAGAGCGCGGATGCGCGCCAGCGTGTCGGACGGCACCGCCTCGTCCATCAGCCCGCCGACCGATTCGCGCATCAGCCGCGTGCCGGACCAGAGGATGTTGAGCGCGGTCAGCGCCGCCAGCAGCGGATCGAGCCAGAGGATGCCGGTCAGCGCCACAAGCGCCACGCCGACCAGCACGCCGACCGAGGTCACCACATCGGCCAGCAGGTGCCGCGCATCGGCCAGCAGCGCCGGCGAGCGCCCGGCGCGACCACGGCGGAACAGCACCGCGGCCCAGGCGGCGTTGACGCCGGTTGCCACCGCCGAGACGACCAGGCCGAGCGGGGCCTGGTCCAGCGGGCGCGGTGCCTGCCAGGCCGCCCAGGCCTCGTGCAGGATCAGCAGCGCGGCGACGATGATCAGCGCGCCTTCCAGCACGGCGGAAAAATACTCGGCCTTGGCATGGCCGTAGGGATGGTTGGCGTCCGGCGGCAGCGCCGAGAATCGGATCGCCACCAGCGCCGCGACGGCGGCCGCGACATTCACCACCGATTCGAGCGCATCGGCGAAGAGCGCGACGGAGCCCGTCACCCACCAGGCGCCGGCCTTGAGGGCAAGCACGGCCAGCGCCACCGCGACGGAGGCGGCAGCGACATGCTCGATGCGGGAAAGCGGCGAGTGCGTGCGCACGTGACATCCGGCGAGGTGACATCCCACCCATGCCCCTACTGCTCGGGCTGGGGCAATCCCGGATGACTCGGTATTGCCGCACGAAATCAGATACCGCGGGCCGCTTGCACAGATGCACAACTCTAGCCTCGCAACAGTTTGCGAGTTGCGATAGCCTTCGCACCAAGAGGTTGGAGGACGAGGGCGATGGACGTGACCGTCGCGCTGAACGGAGTAAACGCCGCTCAAGATGCGGCTACCCTCCTGGACTGGCTTCGGCAAGCCCGACTTCGTGAGGTGGATCGCGTGGAGCAGGGTCGGCGACCACCTGCGCCCGGCGAGCAAGGCCCCGAACTGCTCCCATTTCTGACCGTTGTCCTGGCCGGGCCAGCCGTAGTCGAACTTGTGCGCTGCATTCATACCTGGATCCAGGCAACTAGGCCTTCGGCCACCGTGACCGTGAAGACGGGCGCGCGCACAGTGACAATAGAGGCGAAGAACCACAACTCGCTGGCGGACTTGGTGGAACAAGCGCGTCGGCTGGCGGACGGATGAGCGAACCCTACCCTGCGGAGCTCTCTTTCAGGGCCCAATCACGTGTCCTTCTGATCGGCACGACGCGCTGCGCCAGGGATGAGGCCTACCTACCGCCCCTGCCGCAAGTGAAGGAAAATATCCTTCGGCTTGAACGGTTGCTGAAAGATCCGGATGTCGTCGGCCTGCCTGCCACTTCAGTGACGACCTTGCTGGACGCGCAGGAGGCCAATCATGTCACCGAGGCGGTCGCTGCTGCATCCGAGGCGGCGACCGACACTCTCATTGTGTATTACGCTGGGCACGGGCTTTATGGTGACGCGGAGGTGCCGCTCTATCTCGCCGCAGCGAACACGACGGACGATCGCAAGGCCTTCAATGCAGTGCCCATTACGCTGGTACGTAGAGCGATGCGCAATTCCCGAGCGAACAAGCGCGTGCTGATTCTGGATTGCTGCTACAGTGGCCGCGCGTTCGAGGGAATGATGGGCGGAGATGGCGCAAAAGCGGCTGCTGAGCCATCGATCGACTTAGAAGGAACATACGGGATCGCGGCAGCGCCGGGCGATGCGCGGGCCTACGCCCCTCCACAGGAAGCACTTACGCGCTTCACCGGTGCTCTTGTCGACGTGCTGGAGGGCGGGTTCGAAGGGTCGTCTTTGGTGCTTACCCTGGACGAGGTATTCAGCGAGGTAGAGTCTCGTATCCGCCGACTTGCCGACGCGCCCCTACCGCGCCGCGTCAACCTCCAAAATGGCGGAGGCTTTCGCTTTGCCTACAACCGACGCCGTCGACTAGCTGACATTCAGCGAATCGAGGCTGGTCTCGAGTCGCTTCGTGAGGTGCTTGGCGAGATACAGAAGCGCCAACGCTCAACGGAGGCACAAATCGTTGTGCTGACGAGACAGACGGAGGCTACTAAAAACACTGTTCTCGGCCCCCAGCAAGAGAATATCCGCCATTTCGGGGAGCGTCTGGCGGCTCTTGAGCAGCAACAACAACGCTCAGACATTGGTATGCAAGCCGTTCTTATCGGACCCAGAATGGCTTATACAGCCGCTTCGGCACTATTCCTAGTGAGCGGGACATCTCTTTATATTAGAGAAACAACCAGCTCTTTTGACCTCAATAAACTTAGTGCGGTATCATTTGATACAAGCAATCTTGTCGCAGCTTTTTTTCTCGTAGTTTTGCTAGTCTTACTTATATTTGGAGAACGCTCTAAAAACGGGAATGTAACTATTCTTCATTTTTTTCACCTCACCAGGGCCTCAGCGTGGGGTTGCTCGGCTATCCTATTGATAACGACATTACAGCGATTTATAAAAACTCCCATCTGGTAGAAGATTATAATTAGCCCGGCGACCAAAATATTTGCGCTTTTCCATCAGGAGTGCGGCTTATAAGCCAGATCATCTGCCCGGAAGAAAAGCTGACCCGATATACCTCGGCTGGACCCATCGGCGTTTGCTCAATGCCCATGAAGGTTATGTTTGACACGGATCCTAAGCTGCTCAAGTGTTGCGCCATGCGTGGCATCTGCTGGTCGCACTGTGCCTTCAACAAAGGGCTCATCAACTCTGCCGGACACTGACCGCGCGCCGTGGCGAACAATGCTCGCCTGAGTAAGTCTGCATTTTGACCAGAGCCCTGAGCCAAAGCTGGCATGGCGCAGGTTAGCGCAGAGACCAATGCCGCGCCCGTCAAGCCCATGCTGCTCAAAGCTTGCATCTGAACCCTCCTGTCCCGTCGTCCGCGCACCTTGGAAGTTTAACGTTTCGAAACCTTCAGGCGCAAGCCCGTTAACGGACGCCGGATCAAACCGAGAAATACTTCGCCCTCGGGTGGTGCAGCACGATCGCGCTGGTGGATTGCTCCGGGTGAAGTTGCCACTCGTCGCTGATCTCGACGCCGATGCGCTCAGCGCCGAGCAGCTTCAGCAGCGGCACCTGGTCCTCCAGCCGCGGGCAGGCGGGGTAGCCGAAGGAATAGCGGCCGCCGCGATAGCCCTGGCTCAGCATCTTCTCGATGTCGCGCTCGTCCTCGCCCGAAAAACCCCATTCGGCGCGGATGCGCTTGTGGAC
Source organism: Falsiroseomonas sp. RANM36 (assembly GCF_056682175.1). Taxonomy (NCBI): domain Bacteria; kingdom Pseudomonadati; phylum Pseudomonadota; class Alphaproteobacteria; order Acetobacterales; family Roseomonadaceae; genus Falsiroseomonas; species Falsiroseomonas sp. RANM36. Next base: position 281,211 of record NZ_JBWXTD010000005.1, on the reverse strand, counting down.
GTATTCCGCCATCGCCTCCGCCATCTCCACCGACAGGCCGTGCAGGTAGAGGTAGTCCTGGTAGCGATTGTCCTCGAACCAGTCGCGCGCCATGTCGGACGCCTTCTGGCCGACGGTGACGACCTGCAAGCCGATCACATCGCGCCCGTCCTCGATGTCGGTGACGAAGTCGGCGATGCACTCGCCGTCCTCCTTCGGCTGCCGCGGCAGGGTGAAGCGGCAGGCCTCCGTCACGCCGTCCTCCTCGAACAGCACCAGGTCGTTGCCCTGGCCGGCGCATTTCCAGTAGCCGTAGATCGCCTGCGGCTTGAGGATTTTCTGTTCGTCCGCCAGGGAGAGCATGCGCTTCAGCACCGGGCGCAGCTCCTGCTTGGCCCAGCCCAGGAAGTCGTCGAGGCTGCGGCCGGCTTTGCGAAAACCCCACTGGAATTGATACAGGCTGCGCTCGTTGATGAAGGGCACCAGCGCCTTGGGTGCGGCCTCCATCACGCGCGCGCCCCAGAAGGGCGGCGTCGGCGCGCTGCTCTCCGCGCTCACGCGGCGCCGGCGCGCCTGGGCGTAGTTGACGTCCACCGGCGCGAAGCCGCGCGGATCGGCCTGGCCGAGCACGCGCTTCTCGTTCTTCGCCTTGCCCTTCCGCTTCGCCTGCAGCGCCGCGAGGTAGTCGTCGAAGCCGTTGCCCATCACCTTGTCCATCAGGTGCAGGCCGTCGAAGGCGTCCCGCGCATAGGCCACGCGCCCGCAGGCATAGGCCTTCACGCAATCCTCCTCGACATAGTTGCGCGTCAGCGCCGCGCCGCCGAGCAGCACCGGCAGCTCGACGCCCTGGCGCGACATCTCCTCCAGGTTCTCGCGCATCACCACGGTGGACTTCACGAGCAGGCCGGACATCCCGATGGCATGCGCCTTGTGCTCCCTCGCGGCGGTGACGATGTCGGCCAGCGGCACCTTGATGCCGAGATTGACCACCTTGTAGCCGTTGTTGGTCAGGATGATGTCCACCAGGTTCTTGCCGATGTCGTGGACATCGCCCTTCACCGTGCCGAGCACGATGATGCCCTTCTCCTGCCCCTCGACGCGCTCCATGTGCGGCTCGAGATAGGCCACCGCCGCCTTCATCGTCTCCGCGCTCTGGAGCACGAAGGGCAGCTGCATCTTTCCCGCGCCGAACAGGTCGCCGACCACCTTCATGCCGTCGAGCAGGATGTCGTTGATGATGGAGAGCGGCGCGATGCCCTTGGCCAGCGCATCCGCCAGCTCGTCGTCGAGGCCCTTGCGGTCGCCATCGACGATGCGGTCCTTGAGGCGTTCCTCCACCGTCTCGGCGCGCTTCTTGGCACCGGCATCGGCGGCCTTCCGGCCGGCGAACATCTCCAGCACCTTCTGCAGCGGGTCGTAGCCATCGCTGCGCCGGTCGTAGATCAGGTCCTCCATGACCCGCACCTCCTCGGGCGGGATCTGGTGCAGCGGCTTGATCTTGGAGACATGCACGATCGCGCCGGTCATGCCGGCCTTCACGGCGTGGTCGAGGAAAACGCTGTTCAGCACGTGCCGCGCGGCGGGGTTCAGGCCGAAGCTGATGTTCGACAGCCCCAGGATGATCTGGATCTCCGGGAATTTCTCGCGGATCGCCCGGATGCCCTCCAGCGTCCACAGCCCGAGCTTGCGGTCGTCCTCGTTGCCGGTCGCGATGGTGAAGGTCAGCGGGTCGATCATCAGGTCCGACTGTGGCAGGCCGTGGCGGTTGCAGGCGAAGTCCACCAGGCGCTCCGCGATGCGCAGCTTGTCCTCGGCGGTCTTCGCCATGCCGACCTCGTCGATGGTCAGCGCGATCACCGCGGCGCCGAACTTCTTGGCGAGGACCATGCGGTCATGCGCCGCCTTCTCGCCTTCCTCGAAGTTGATCGAGTTGATGATCGCCTTGCCGCCATGCAGCTTCAGCGCCGCCTCGATCACCGGCGTCTCGGTGCTGTCGATGACGAGGGGAGAATTCACGCTGCTGGTGAACCGCCGCACCACCTCGTTCATCTCCGCCATCTCGTCGCGGCCGACGAAGGCGGTGCAGATGTCGAGGCTGTTGCTGCCCTCCGCCACCTGCTCGCGCCCGATCGCCAGGCACCCGTCCCAGTCGTGCTGCGCCTGCCGCTCGCGCCAGGCCTTCGACCCGTTGGCGTTGCAGCGCTCGCCGATCGAGAAGTAGCTGTTCTCCTGCCGCAGCGCCGTCGCGGTGTAGAGCGACGCGACGGACGGGATCCAGACCGGCTTGCGCGCGACGGGCGCCGGCCGCGCCGCGCCGCCAGCCAGCTTGCGCAGCAGCGCGTCGAGGGCTGCGATATGGGTGTCGTTGGTGCCGCAGCAGCCGCCGATCAGGTTGAGCCCGTCCTCGGTGACGAAGCGCTCCATCCAGGTGGCGAGCTCCGCCGGGCCGAGCGGATAGTGCGTCTTGCCGTCCACCAGCTCCGGCAGGCCCGCATTGGGCTGCACGCTGATCAGGCCGGGCCAGTTCCGCGACAGCCAGCGCACATGCTCGGCCATCTCCTGCGGGCCCGTCGCGCAGTTCAGCCCGAGCAGCGGCACGTCCAGCGCATGCACCACCGCGGCGGCCGCCGAGATGTCGGGGCCGACGAGCAGCGTGCCGGTCGTCTCCACCGTGACCTGCACGAAGATCGGGATGTCCGACTTCGCTTCCGCGCGCGCGATCTTCGCGGCGTTGACGGCCGCCTTGATGTAGAGCGTGTCCTGGTTGGTCTCGGTCAGCAGCGCGTCGGCGCCGCCCGCGATCAGGCCGCGGCACTGCACCACAAGCGCGGCTTCCAGCGCGTCGTAGCCGATATTGCCGAGCGTCGGCAGCTTGGTGCCCGGCCCGATGTCGCCGATCACCCAGCGATGGCGGCCATCGGCGAAGTCCGCCGCCGCCTCGCGCGCGATCTCGACGGCGAGCTTGTTGATCTCGAACGCCTTCTCCTCCAGCTCGAACTCGCCGAGCGTGACGGGCGAACCGCCGAAGGTGTTGGTCAGCACCATGTCGGCGCCGGCGGCGAAGTAGCTGTGATGGATCTCGCGTACGATGTCGGGGCGCGAGAGGTTCAGCACCTCCGTGCAGTTCTCCTTGCCCCAGAAGTCGCGCTCGATGTCGAGCGTCATGCCCTGGATGCGCGCGCCGAAGCCGCCGTCGCAGAGCAGCACGCGGTCACGCAGGGCGTCGAGAAGATGGGGGCGGGACATGCGGGGAGACCTCAGCGGGCGAGAGCGGAGAGGGAAGCGGGCTGGCGCTGGGCGGGCCAGACGCGGACGGTGAGCGGGCCGGGGATGCTGGTGGCCTGCGCCAGGCTGCAGCCGGCGGCGCCGAGCCAGCCGGCAAGCTGCGCGTCGTCGAAGCCGGGCCAGCGATGCGCATGCTTCTCAAGCAGCGCGGCCTGGTCGTGCGGGGCAAGGTCGGCGATCAGCAGCTTCCCGCCCGGGCGCAGCACGCGCGCGGCCTCGGCGAGCGCGGCGGCCGGGTCCTCGGCATAGTGCAGCACCATCTGCATCGCGACGGCGTCGAAGGACGCATCGGCGAAGGGCAGGCGATACATGTCCGCCTGGCGCACCGTGGCGCGATCGGCGAGGCCGCGCTCCGCGAGACGCGCGCGCGCGAGCGCCAGCATGTCGCGGCTCATGTCCACGCCGAGCGCGCGTTCCACGCGCGGCGCCACCAACTCCAGCAGGCGGCCGGTGCCGGTGCCGATGTCGAGCAGCGCCTCCATACGGGCGGGGAGCGACTCGAGCAGCGCCTGCTCGATGGCGGCGGCCGGCAGGCCGAGGGCGCGCATCTCGTCCCAGTCCATGCCGTCGCGGCGGAAGGCGTCGGAGGCGCTGCGCGCCCGCTCCGCCGCCAGCCGCGCCGCCACGCGCCGGTCGGCGGCCAGCCGCACATCCTCCTCCGGCAGGCGGGCCAGGATCATCCGCGCCAGCTCGGCGCTGGCCGGCATCTGGAAATAGGCGTTCGACCCCTCCGGCACGCGCTCCAGCAGGCCGGCATCCGCCAGCAGCTTGAGATGGCGCGACAGCCGCGGCTGCGACTGGCCGAGCACGGCGCAGAGATCCGTGACGCAGAGCGGCTGGCGGGCGCAGAGGGCGAGCAGGCGGAGCCGCGTCGGCTCGGCCGCGGCGCGGAGCTGCGTAAGGAGGTCGTCCATGCGCTTGCAAATGGCATAAAGATATCCTTATGTCCAGCACATGACGTGGTCACTCGACGCCCGTATCCCGATCGTGACCGTGGCTGACCCGGCGGCCCTGGCCGCTGCGCTGGCCGCGGGAAAGCCCGCCGCCGTGCTGGCCTCTGCGCCGCACCCCGCCCTGCCCGCCGGCGCCGTCGCCGCCGCGAGCTTCGAGACCTCCGCCCCGTCCCATCCGCTCGCCTGCGCCTGCTGTTCCGGCCGAAGCGCCGCCGCCGCCGCGCTCGACGGCCTGTTCCAGGCCCGGGTCCGGGGCCGATGCGGCTGGTTCGACCGCGTCCTGGTACTGGCCGGCACCGAGGCGGCGCGGGCCGAGATCGCCGCGGCGCTGCGCGACGATGCGGTGACCGCGGCCAGATTCCGCGCAGCCACCTGACCCTCCCGCTGGGAGAGGTCGCCATGGCGCGCGATGCGGAGCAGGATCGGCTCGGAGGATATCCCCATGCGCATGTTGCCGATCGCGTTGGCGCTTCACCTCATGACGGTCGCCGCCCAGGCACAGCCCTTCGGCGACCCCGCGGCAGGACGGCGCTTGGCGGAAGCGCGGTGCGGGTCCTGTCACGCGATCGGGCCGGCCGGAACGGGTCGCAGCGTTCCAGGCGTGCCCGCCTTCGCCGATGTGGCGGCGATGCCCTCCACCACCCAGCTCGCGCTGCAGGCCTTCCTGCGGCAGCCGCACCCGCCGATGCCCGACATCGTGCTGAGCCCGGCCGAGCTGGACGACGTGATCGCCTACATCCTCTCGCTGCGGGGCGCGCCCCGGCGTTGAGGCTCACCCCGGGCCGAAGGTCGCCTCCGCCCCGCCCAGCGCGCCGAGGCTCGCGCGCAGCAGGCCCGCGGGCTCGATCGGTGGCGTGAGCCCGGCCACGACCAGCAAGGCGCCCGCCGGCAGCCCGCCCATGCGCCGCGCCGCCGCCGCGGCCTCCGCGAAGGCGGCGACAAGATCGGTCTCGATGCCGCGCGCCCGGCTGCCCTTCGGCGCGAGGGCGACGCGCAGCAGGCCCGGCTCCAGCGCCTTCGCCCGTCCCGCCACGACAAGGCCGAGCCGCGCCAGGTCGGCGGCCAGCAGAAGCGGATCCTCCGGCAGCGCGGTGAAGCGGCTCGCCGCGATGTCGATCGCCGGATGCAGCCGCGCGAAGACGGGCGGCGTCGCCGCCCCTTCCTCCAGCGGCTCCGCCAGCATGCCGATCACGGCCGCGGTGACCTGCGGATGGCGCAGCGTCGCGGGCGCGACCTCGGCGCCGGAACGCAGCAGCCGCCCCTCGATCATCGGCCCGGCCAGCGAATCGCCGCCCGGCCTGCGCAGCAGGCGCAGGCCGCAGGGCGCGATCTCCAGCGCCTCCAGCACGGCGGCGGCCGTCTCCTCGGCCTCCGCCATGTCGCGCGGCGCGATGTCCTCCGGCAGCGGCGCCAGCGGGCAGCCGGTCTCCACTGCCTCGGCCAGCCAGCGCGCCGCCTCCGCCGCGCGGTCCACCTCCGCCGCCGCCATCAGTTCAGCGGCGGCAGTTCGGGCTCTTCCATCTCCTGGAAGCCGCCTTCGGGCACGCGCGTCAGGTCCTGCGTCTCGCCCGTCGGCACCTGGTCGTAGAGGTAGCTCGGCAGCCAGGTGGCGATCCCGGGGAAGATGTAGAGCAGCGTCATCGCCAGGATGACGATGCCCACGAAGGGCAGGCAGCCGGCGAAGATCTGCGTCAGCTTCACCTTCGGCGGCGCCACGCCCTTCAGATAGTAGGCGGCCATGGCGACCGGCGGCGTCATGAAGCTGGTCTGCAGGTTCAGCGCCACCAGCACGCCGAAGAAGATCGGGTCCACCCCGAAGGTGTCGAGCAGCGGCAGGAAAATCGGCACGAAGATCAGCACGATCTCCGACCATTCCAGCGGCCAGCCCAGCAGGAAGATGATCAGCTGCGTCACGATCAGGAAGGTGACCGTGTTGAGGTTCAGCTGCTCGACGAAGATCTCCTCGATCACGTGATGGCCGCCGAGATAGCCGAAGACCGAGGTGAAGATGTAGGCGCCGACGAAGAGCCAGCAGACCATCGCAGTCGTGCGCGCGGTGAGGAACACGCTCTCCTTCAGCCGCTCCCAGGTCAGCGCGCGGTAGAGCATGGCGAGCAGGATGGCGCCGAGCGCGCCCATCGCCGCCGCTTCCGACGGCGTGGCGAGGCCGAGCAGGATCGCGCCGAGCACCGCGCCGATCAGCACGGCGAGCGGAATGAAGGAGGTGACGAGCGCGAGGATCACCGTCCCCACCGGCACGTTGCGCTCCTCCGGCGGCAGCTTCGGCGCCATGCCCGGCCGCAGCGTCGCCAGGATCACGACATAGAGGATGTAGAGCAGCGCCAGCCCGACGCCGGGGAAGAAGGCCGCGGCATAGAGCCGCGCCACCGATTCGCCCGCCGTCGCGCCATAGAGGATCAGCATGATCGAGGGCGGGATCAGGATGCCGAGGCAGCCGCCCGCGCAGGTCACGCCGGCGGCGAGCCGCGTATCGTAGCCGGCGCGCAGCATCGCCGGGAAGGCGAGCAGCCCCATCAGCGTGACCACCGCGCCGACGATGCCCGTGGCGGTGGCGAACATCGCGCAGGTGGCCAGCGTCGCGATCGCCAGCGCGCCCGGCAGCCCGCCCGAGGCCAGCTGCAGCGAGCGGAACAGGCGGTCGAGGATGTTCGCCCGCTCGATCACATAGCCCATGAAGACGAAGAGCGGCACGGAGATCAGCACGTCGTTCGCCATCACCGCATAGGTGCGCTGCACCAGCAGGTCGAAGACGCGCTCGCCGAGGCTGAGATAGCCGAAGCCGATGCCCATCGCCATCAGCGTGAAGGCGACGGGAAAGCCCAGCAGCACCACGAAGATGAAGCTGCCGAGCATCACCATCCCGAGGACGGGATCGCTCATGGCGCGGCGCCCTTGTTCTTCGCGGCGGCGAGCTCGAGGACGATCTCCTCCATCTCGCGCACGTCATGCGCCTTGGGCGGGAAGTCGCCTTCCTTGAAGCAGACGAAGCAGCGCGCGATCTCGGCCAGCCCCTGGATCAGCACGAGCGTCGCGGCGGCGGGAATGACGAACTTGAAGGGCCAGATGTAGGGGCCGTTCGGGCTGACCGAGGAGGCCTCGTTCTGGTGGTAGGACTGCAGGAAGAAGTCCCAGCCATAGACGATCATCCCGATCATCGCGGGCAGGAAGAAGACGAGATAGAGCGTGAGATCGAGCGCCGCCTGCTGCCGCGGCCGAAGCAGCCGATAGGCGAAGTCGGCACGCACATGCCCGTTGCGGCACAGCGTGTAGGCGCCGGCCATCATGAACAGCGTCCCGTAGAGCATGTAGGAGACGTCGAAGGCCCAGGTGGTCGGGGCGCGGAACAGGTAGCGCGCGAAGACCTCGTAGCAGATGGCGAAGGTCAACGCGAGGATGCACCACGCGAACAGCTTGCCGACGAAGCTGCTCAGCTTGTCGATGCCCGTCAGCACGGGCTGCAACCCGCCTGGCGGATAGATCTGGCCGGTCATGCAGAGGTGTTCCGGGAGTGACGGGGCCTGTCATGCAGAAGCCCGCCCGGCGAACCGGGCGGGCCTTTAGCAACGCGATGCCGGCGGCGCGTCAGCCGCGGGCGAAGAAGTGGTTGAAGGCCAGCGCCGGGCTCGCCTGGTAGCGCAGGTAGAAGGCGCTGACGCGGCGGCACCAGTCGCGCTGGCTGTCGGTCACCTTCTTGAAGAAGGGATCGCTCTCCAGGTTGCGGATCACGCCGTCCCAGGCCTGCAGCTGCGCCTCCAGGACGGGGCGCGGCGTGATGGCAACCGTCACGCCCTGGCGGGATGCCATCTCCTGCAGGTCGTTCGGGTAGCGGAGCTGCTGCTTCCAGGACATGTCGGCCGAGGCGGCCTCGGCGGAATGGCGGATCACCGCCTTCAGCTCGGCCGGAAGGGCGTCGTATTTCGCCTTGTTGAACAGGACCTCGAAGGTCTCGGTGTTCTGGTGATAGGACTGCAGCATGTAGTTCTTCGCCACGTCCGGGAAGCCGAGCACGCGGTCCGAGGACGGGTTGTTGAACTCCGCGCCGTCGATCACGCCGCGCTCCAGCGCGGGCACGATCTCGCCGCCCGGAAGCGCCGTGACGGCCGCGCCCATGCTGTTGAACAGGTCCGTCGCCAGGCCCACCGTGCGGTAGCGCATGCCGCGCATCTGCTCGGCCGAGGTGATGCGGTTCTTGAACCAGCCGAGCGGCTGGGTCGGCATCGGCCCGGTCTGGAAGCCGACCACGTTCACCCGCAGGATCTGGCTGATGAGCTCGTTGTACAGCGCCTCGCCCCCGCCATAGTAGAACCAGGCGAGGTAGGAGTTGGCGTCGTAGAACCAGGCCGGCGGCGTGCCGAACAGGCTGAAGGCCTTGTTCTTGCCGAACCAGTAGGCCGAGACGCCGTGGCCGCCATCGAGCGTGCCGGCGCCGACCGCGTCGATCAGCTGGAAGGCGCCGACCACGGCGCCGGCGGGCAGCAGCTCCATCCGCAGCCGGCCGCCGGCCATGGCGTTCACGCGGGTGACGAAGTCGCCGGCGAATTCATGGAAGATGTCGCGCGCGGGCCAGGTGGACTGGAAGCGCCAGGTGACCGTCTGCGCCCGGCTGACATTCGGCGTGGCCAGCACCGCGGCGCCGGCCGTGCCGACAGCGGCTGCCTTGAGAAGGCCGCGGCGGCCGGGCGAATTTGTGGTGTCGGTCATGCGAGTCCTCCCAGCAGCCGCCCGCTTTGGCGCGGTGCGGCGGGTTGATGAGGCGCCTCCTTAACTGAACGAAGCACCGCCGCGCAATGCCCGCGTTGACGGATCCGTGATCGACCGCACCCCGCCTACTTCGTGACGAAGGCCTTTTCCACGACGTAGCTGCCGGGGTTGCTGTTCGACCCCTCGACGAAGCCCCGCGCCTCCAGCAGGGCCCGGACATCGGCGTTCATCGCCTCCGACCCGCAGAGCATGGCCCGGTCGCGCTCGGGCGAGAGCGGCGGCAGGCCGAAGCGGCCGGTCAGGCTGCCGCTCTCGATCATGGTCGTGATGCGCTCGGTCGTGGCGAAGGGTTCGCGCGTCACGCTCGGCAGGTAGGCGAGCTTCCCGGCCACCATCTCGCCGAGCAGCTCGTGCTCCGGCAGGTCCTTCGAGATCAGCTCGCGATAGGCCAGCTCGGCGACCTGCCGGACGGTGTGCACCAGCACGATCCGGTCGAAGCGGTCATAGGTCTCGGGCTCCCGGATCAGGCTCATGAAGGGGGCGAGGCCAGTGCCGGTCGCGAACAGCCACAGCACCCCGCCGGGCAGCAGGTTCTCGTTCACCAGCGTCCCGGTTGCCTTCTTCCCGATCAGCACCCCGTCGCCCGGGCGGATATGCTGCAGGCGCGAGGTCAGCGGCCCGTGCTGCACCTTGATGGAGAGGAACTCCAGGTGCTCCTCCCAGGGCGGGGAGACCATGGAATAGGCGCGGACCAGCGGCTTGCCCTCCACCACCAGCCCGATCATCGCGAACTGGCCGGCGCCGAAGCGGAAGGACGTGTCGCGCGTGCAGGTGAAGGAGAACAGCCGGTCGGTCCAGTGATGCACCGTCAGCACCCGCTCCATGAAGAAGCCGGGGGGAGCCGGGGGCAGCGCGGCGGGCGCGGTGATGTCGGGGGCGGAGGTGCTCATGGGTCTCCTAGATGCCTGCGGCGGGCGCATGCTGCAACGCGGAAGGAAGGCGCGCCTTGCGATGGCGCAACTCGCGCGGCGGGCGCATCCTGCCCCGCCCGAGATACCAACGGAACGCCGCGATGCCCGAGCCACCCATCGGCCCCGAGGTGGACGCCACCCCGCGCCCCCTCCCCGCCCGCATTCCGCATCGCGGCGCGGCGGTCGCGCTGGAGCCGCTGGCGGTGCGCCATGCGGAAGATCTCTGGCATGCCGCGCAATCGGACATGGCGGGCCATTCCTGGGCCTATATGGGCTACGGCCCCTTCGCCGATGCCGCCGCGATGCGCCGCCACGTCGCCGCCTTCGCCACCACCCACGATCCCATGGCCTGGGCCGTCCGCCCGCTGCGCTCGGGCCGGGTGGAGGGCTGGCTGACCCTGATGGAGATCCAGCCCGCCCATGCCGCGATCGAGCTCGGCAACATCTGGTTCTCGCCCCGCATGCAGCGGACCCGCGCGGCGACCGAGGCGATGTTCCTGCTGATGCGCCATGCGATGGACGACCTCGGCTACCGGCGGCTGGTCTGGAAGTGCAACGCGCTCAACGCCCCCTCCCGCGCCGCCGCCGACCGGCTCGGCTTCGTCTTCGAGGGCGAGCACCGCGCGCATCTGGTGGTGAAGGGCCGGCGGCGCGACACCGCCTGGTATTCGATCCTGGCGGAGGAATGGCCGGCGCGGCGGGATGCCATCGCCGCCTGGCTCGACGACGCCAACTGGGACCATCGGGACGCGCCGCGCAGCAGCCTCTCGGCCGCGACGTCCCGGCTCGCCGGTTAGGCGGCCGGCGTCCGGCATTGTCTTCGCGCCGCAGTTGCCGCAGGTTCGACGGCGACGGGAACTGATCGGGGACGGGCCTGCCATGCCGCGCGAGATCGAGGACCGGGTGGGCGCCTTCGTGCCGGGCCGACGCGTGGAACTACCCGGCGCGGCGGAGGGCCCGCTCGCCGGGCTGGACTTCGCGGTGAAGGACCTGTTCGACGTCGCCGGTGCGCCGACCACCTATGGCAACCCGGACTGGGGACGGACCCATCCGCCCGCGGCCGCCACCGCGCCCATCGTGCAATCCCTGCTGCAGGCCGGGGCCAGCCTGCGCGGCAAGACCAAGACGGTCGAGCTCGCCTATGGGCTGACGGGCGAGAATGTCTGGCACGGCACGCCGATCAACCCGGCGGCGCCGGACCGCTTCCCCGGCGGGTCCTCCTGCGGCTCGGCCGCGGCGGTCGCGGCGGGGCTGGTGGATTTCGCGCTGGGCTCGGACACCGGGGGGTCGGTGCGCATCCCGGCCTCCTATTGCGGCATCTTCGGCATCCGTCCCTCCTGGGGGGTCATCAGCCTGGCTGGCGCCTGCCCGCTCGGCCCCTCCTTCGACACGCCGGGCTGGTTCGCGGCGAACGCCTCCGTGCTGCGCCGGGTGGGCGAGGTGCTGCTGCCCTCGGGCGGCGATGCGCCGCTCGGCCCGCTGCTGAAGGTGCAGGAGGCCTGGATCAACGCCGTCCCGGCCACGGCGGCGGCGCTGGCCGGCGCGCTGGGCGCGGCGGAGCGCGTGCTCGGCCCCGCCATGGGGATCCACCTGGTGCCGGAGACGCTGGACCAGCTCTATGAGAATTTCCGCGTCGTGCAGGCCGAGGAGGCCTGGGCGAGCCTCGGCGCCTGGATCGAGGCGACGAGCCCGAAATTCGGCCCCGGCGTCGGCGAGCGCTTCGCCGCGGCCAAGGCCGTGAAGCCGGAAGCGGCCGCAGCGGGCCGCGTGCTGCGCGATTCGGTGCGCCGGCGCGTGCGGGCGCTGCTCGCGGGCGGCGCGGTGCTGGCCTATCCGACCTCGCCGATTCCTCCGCCGCGCCTCGATTCGCCGATGGAGATGCAGCAGGCGGTCCGCGAACGCACCATGGGCGTCACCGCCATCGCCGGCCTCGCGGGCCTCTGCGAGGTCAGCCTGCCGGCCGCGAAGGTGGAGGGCGCGCCGGTCGGCCTCTCGCTCGTCGCCGCCCCCGGTCGCGACCGCGCGCTGCTGGCCCTGGCCGAGCAGGTGGCCGAGGCGCTGGGCCTGCCGGCCTGATCGCCTTCGACCCCGCGCTTGCCGCCGCGCGCGACCGGACGTAAGCGCCTGCCCCATGCAGATCCGCGACGCCACCGACGCCGACGTGCCGGCGATCACCGCGATCTTCGCGCACCATGTGCGGCACGGCGCCGGCACCTTCGAGGAAGTGCCGCCCGATGCGGCGCAGATGGCCGAACGGCTCGCGCGCATCCGCGATCATGGCTGGGCCTGGCTGGTGGCCGAGGCGCCGGACGGCACGCTGCTCGGCTACGCCCATTACGAACAGTTCCGCGACCGCTCCGCCTATCGGCACTGCGCCGAGAACGCGATCTATGTGCGCGACGACGTGCGCGGCCAGGGTGTGGGCAAGGCGCTGGTCCAGGCGCTGCTCGACCGCGCCGAGGAAGCGGGCTTCCGCCAGATGCTGGCGCTGATCGGGGATTCCGAGAATGTCGGCTCGATCGGCCTGCATGTCTCGCTCGGCTTCCGCCAGGCGGGCATCGTGAAGTCGGTCGGGCTGAAGTTCGGCCGCTGGGTGGATCTCGTCGTCATGCAGAAGCCGCTCGGCGAGGGAGACCGCAGCCTGCCGGGCTGAGACGCGCTACCGCAGGGCGGTGGCGAGCAGCATCAGCGCCCAGAGCACGACCGCCAGAAGGCCCACCCGCTCGGCATGCCAAAGCAGCCGGCGGCGCAGCGTCTCCTTCAGGCGGCGCTGGACATCGGCGCGCGGCACGCCCCAGGCCGCCTCCGGCACCAGGTCGTTCAGCATCATCCAGGCTTCGCTGTGGCGGATGTCCCGGTTCGGGGCGCGCCAGGCCAGCACCATCAGCGTCACCGCCACCAGCGCGGCCAGGTCAGCGCCGCTGCGGAAGGCCAGCGGCAGGTCGAAGGACAGCGAGAGCATCACCATCCCGACCCCGAGCCCGGCGAAGCCGAGCGCGCGGCGGATGCTGCGGTCCGTGACGAGTTCCAGCGGATCCATCATGCGGATCGTCTCCCGGCCAGGGGCTGCAGCATGGCCATGCGGCGGCAGCCGGTTCAACCTGGATTTCGCGGTGCATCGGCACGCCGGCGGCGGCCCCCTTCGGGCGGATTGCTCACGCTTCGACCAGGCTTGCCTGCAAGGCCCGCAGCGTGATGCCCGAGAGATGCCGTTCCATCGCCCGCTCCGCCTCGTCGAGGACCCCGCGCAGCAGGCCTGGCACCGCCTTGCCGAGCGGATCGCCGCCGGCGGGCCCGGCATGGGTCGGCAGCAAGGGCAGGTCGGGCCGGCGCATCGCCCGCCAGACATCGGCAAGGGTGATCTCGTCCGGTGGGCGCGCCAGTTCGGCCCCGCCTTGCCCCCGCCGTACCCGAATGAGGCCCGCGCGCGCGAGCTGCCCGGCGAGTCGCCGGATCACCACGGGATTGGTGCCCACGCTGCCGGCGATCCGTCCGCTCGTCGCCTGGCCGCCCGGCACGGCGGCGAGCAGCAGCAGGATGTGGACGGCGACAGCGAAGCGCGTGGCGACCATGGCATGAGCATCACGCACCATGCCGGCCGCGGTTCCTTCCGCTCGCCCGAGGCTTGACCGCCGCGCGAACGGAGCGCGAACATGCGCCCATGACGCTCGCCTTCGCGCCGCCGCCGGCGGCCCGCACCCTGGCCGTCTGCCGCGCCGCCGCGCGCTTCTGCGCCCGGCTCGGCTGGGCGCCGGTGACGGAGATGCCGCTGCCCAACGGCCGCCGCGCCGACATCCTGGCGCTGCTTCCCGATGGCGGCTTCGCGGTGATCGAGGTGAAGTCCTGCGCCCGCGATTTTCTTTCGGATCAGAAGTGGCCGGAGTACCGTGGATTCTGCGACCGGCTGTATTTCGCCGTGGACCTGGATTTCCCGCGCGAGCTGATCCCGGACGAGGTCGGGCTGCTGGTGGCCGATGGGCCGGACGCGGAACTGCTCCGCGACGCGCCGGACCACCGGCTGGCTGGGGCGCGCCGCAAGGCGCTGCTGCACCGCTACGCGGTGGTCGCGGCGGGTCGGCTCGCGGCGATGCAGGACCCGGTGGGCTTCGCCGAGCTGCGCGCGGCGCTGCGGGTGGAATGACCGCCGGGCGCCGACCACCCGGCCGCCTCGTCATGCGGAGCCGGTCGGTCGCCGAGGCGCCCGGCGCAAGAGAGTTGCCGGGCCTTATGGTGCCCGCCTAACCTTCCGCACGAACCAACCAGGCGAGGCGATGCCGTTGAACGCGGTCCAGCACCCGCCGCAGCGCCCGCGCCGGCATGGCGCGCCCGGTCCCGTCGCCGATCTCGATCAGTGGCGCGAAGCGGCGCGGCCCTTCTTCGACATCAGACCCTTGACGGAGCCGGCGGCGTTCGCGGGACAGGCAGGCTTCCAGCGCGTCGGCAGCCTCACCCTGTCGCAGGTGACGTTCTCGCCGCAGCGCATGGAGCACGACCCCGCTCGCCTCGCGGGCTTCAACAACGACTACCTGCTGTTCGAGCGCTACCATTCGGGCGAGGGCCGCGGCCTGGCGGCGGAGGCGACGACGCGGATCGGGCCCGGCACGCTGCACCTGGTGGACATGTCGCGCCGCTACGTGACGATGACCACGCAGGTGGCGGCGGAGGGCGTGCTCATCCCGCACGAGGCCGTCGGCTACGACCCCTCCCGGGACCCTCCCTATCTGTCGCTGCCGGCATCCTCGGCGCAGGGACGCCTTCTCGTCCTCGCGCTCGAGGCGTTGCGCGGGGCGGAGGCGAGTTGTCCCGATGCCGCCCAGGATCTCGCAGCGGCGCTATGCGATCTCCTCGGCCACCTGCTCGCAACCACCTCCGAGGGGGATGGCGAAGCGGGCGCGCGCGGCGCCGTCACCGTGATGCTGGCCGACGACGCGGCGGTGAAGCGGCTCAACGGCCAGCACCGCGCCAAGGCCAAGCCGACCAACGTGCTGTCCTTCCCGGCCGGCGCCCCCGGCTATCTCGGGGATGTCGCGTTGGCGCTCGGCGTGGTCCGGCGGGAGGCGAGGCAGGCCGGGCGGCAGCCGGCGGACCATCTGGCCCATCTCGTCGCCCATGGCGCGCTGCACCTCGTGGGGCACGACCATCTGGACGCCGGCGAGGCGCGCCGGATGGAGCGCGCCGAGGCGCGGGTGATGCGCCGCCTCGGCCGGCCGAATCCCTGGAAGGAAGGCGCCGCGCCGCTGCGCGCGGGCAACGTCCGATGAGCGGCAACGGCAACGGGAGCGGCCCCAACGGGCATGCCGAGCGCGAGCGGCGCAACAGCTTCTTCTGGCGGCTGCAGGGCCTGCTGCGCAAGCGCGAGGCCGAAAGCGTGCGCGACCGCTTCGAGGAACTGCTGGAGGAACCGCGGCGCCGCGCCGACGAGGAGCGCCGCGACGCGGAGGAGACGGGCCTCGACCCGCATGAGCGCATCCTGCTCGGCAACGTGCTGCGGCTGCGCGACAAGACCGCCTATGACGTGATGGTGCCGCGGGCCGACATCCTGGCCATGCCGGAGGACCTGACGCTCGAGCAGGCGATCCGCCTGATCCAGAAGGAAGGCCACAGCCGTTTCCCGGTCTATCGCGGCAACCTCGACGAGATCGTGGGCATGGTCCACATCAAGGACGTGTTCGCCGCCGTCGGGCGCGATCCCTCCACCTTCTCGCTGAAGAGCATCCTGCGCCGGCCGCTGCTGGTGGTGCCGCAGATCCCGGTGCTGGACCTGCTGCTGCAGATGCGCGCGCAGCGCATCCACATGGCGCTGGTGGTGGACGAGTACGGCGGGATAGACGGCCTGGTCACCATCGAGGACCTGGTCGAGACCATCGTCGGCGACATCAGCGACGAGCATGACGAGGTGGCGACGCCGACCATCGTGGAGCGCCCCGACGGCACGCTGGAGCTGGACGCGCGCACCACGATTGAGGCCTTCGAGCAGCGCATGGGCTCGATCCTGACCGAGGAGGAGCGCGCGGCGGACATCGACACCGTGGGCGGCCTGGTCTTCACCCTGGCCGGCCGCGTGCCGGCGCGGGGCGAGTTGATCAGCCATGAGTCAGGGCTGGAATTCCGCGTGCTGGAAGCCGATCCGCGCCGCATCCGGCGGCTGCGCGTGCGCCGTCCGGGCGTGCTGGGGGAGGCGCCGCGCCAGGCGGCGGAATAGGCGGGCGGCGCGCGGCGTCAGCGCGCCGGCGGCGCCAGCACCTTGTCGCGGTAGTTGCAGCGCGCCACCGCCGGGCAGCGCCAGCATTCCGGCATCCGCGCCTTGCACACATAGCGCCCGTGCAGGATCAGCCAGTGATGCGCATCGCGCAGCAACTCCGGCGGGCACTTGCGGACCAGCGCCTCTTCCACCGCAAGCGGGGTCTTGCCGGGCGCGAGGCCGGTGCGGTTGCCGAGGCGGAAGATGTGGGTGTCCACCGCCATCGTCTCCTGCCCGAAGGCGACATTCAGCACGACATTCGCGGTCTTGCGCCCGACGCCCGGCAGCGCCTCCAGCGCGGCGCGGTCGGCCGGCACCTGCCCGCCATGCTGCTCCACCAGCATGCGCGACAGGGCGGCGACGTTGCGGGCCTTGCCCTGCCAGAGCCCGATCCGGCGGATGAAGGGGCCGATCCCGGCCTCCCCCAGCGCGGCCATGGCGGCGGGGGTGGGTGCCGCCTCGAACAGGGCGGGGGTGCACTTGTTCACCGCCGCATCCGTGGTCTGGGCCGAGAGCACCACCGCGACCAGCAGGGTGAAGGGATCGCGATAGAGCAGCTCGGTCTCGGGCGCCGGGTTGGCGACCGCAAGCGCGCGCAGGAAGTCGCCGGCCTGCGCCGCGTTCATGGCGCGGGCGCGGCGCGGGGCCTGGGCGCTGCCGTGCAGCGGTGATGCGGGCTTGGGTCTGGCGCGGGGCATGGCGTCGGTGCAGAGCTACCGTAGAGTGTGACGCGATGTCAGGGGTTGGGAAGGTGGTGCTGTTCGAGGCGGTGACCCGGCCGCCGGGCGGTCTTTCGGCGCGGGGCATGCGCTGGCTCTGCGGCCTGGCGGCCGCGGTGGCGATGGTGCCGGCGGTGGTGTTCGCGGTGCTCGGGGCCTGGCCGGTGCTCGGCTTCCTGGGCGGCGAGCTGGTTCTCGTGCTCGGGCTGGTGGCGCTGCACCGGCGCTGGAGCCGCGCGGCGCAGGAGATCATCCTGCTGACCGCGGAGGGGCTGCTGGTGCGGCGCGAGGACGGCCGGGGCGGGCGCGAGGAGGTGCGGCTCGATCCCTATTGGGCGCAGGTGGAGCTGGAGGAGCGGCCCGGCGCCGGGCCGGTGCTGCGGGCGCGCGCACGCGGCCGCAGCGTCGAGATCGGTCGCTTCCTGGCGCCGGCGGCGAAGCAGGATCTGGCGGCGGCGTTGACCGGTGCGTTGCGCGGCTATCGCTCGCCGCGCTTCGACAACCCGCAGTTGCGCGACTGAGCGGGAAATTGGGTCGCCTGTCGGCCTGGCGCGCTACTCGGTCGGCGCGAGGCTCTTGATCAGGTCGAAGACGCGCTTGCGCACGGAGGGATCGGTGATGCGGTAGTAGGCGCGCACCAGTTCCAGCGTCTCGCGCCGGTGCAGCGTGTCGTCCTCGAAGCCGTCCTGCGTCTCCTGGAAGCCGGTGAAGCGGCGGTTCTTGTCGCCGCCCATCTCGGGCGGCATGTCATCGAAGAAGAAGCCGATCGGCACGTCCAGCACGCGGGAGAGGTCGAACAGCCGGCTCGCGCCGATGCGGTTCACGCCGCGCTCATACTTCTGCACCTGCTGGAAGGTCAGCCCGAGTGCCTCGCCCAGCTTTTCCTGGCTCATCCCGAGCAAGGTCCGCCGCAGGCGCACACGGCTGCCGACATGCACGTCAATGGGGCTCGGCCGGTGCTCACGCTCCGCCCGCTCCACGACGTCGTCACCCGACATGGCCACGTCTCCGAAACTCATCGACCCATCACCCCATCTGGCCGTGGGTTGACCATCCTGGCCTGGGCTGCGGCGAAGCTGCCGTGCAGTGCTTCGACACCATCCGCCCTTGCACAGAGGGGGTAGGCCATCCGTCATGCTTTGTCAACTGTTTTGAGAAATCTCAATTTGTGGTCGCAACCCCTGGATGCAAGTTGTCGTCACGACGACTCATCGCCGCGTGACGTGTTTCTCAAAGATCGTGCCATAGCCTGCAAATATACAGAAAATGCCAAGCAGTGCCAGCGGAATGGCGAGTCCGCCGCGCGCGAAGGGGGTCGGCGCGGCACTTCGTGGCAGAGGCGCAACGACCACGCCGGTTTCGGCCAGCCCCATCCTTGCAACCGTCCGGCCCCGCGCATCGAGCACCGCCGAGATGCCGGTCTGCGCCGCGCGCACCAGCGGCAGCCCTTCCTCCACCGCGCGCATCCGTGCCGCGGCCAGGTGCTGCCAGGGACCGGCGGAGATCCCGAACCAGGCGTCGTTGGTGATGTTCACCAGGAAGCCGGGGCGCTCCGCCCCGGTCACCGCGCCCGGAAAGATCACCTCGTAGCAGATCAGCCCGGTGAAGCTCGGCAGGCCGGGCAGACGGACCGCGCGCAGCCCGCCGCCCGAGGCGAAGTCGGCCACGCCCTGCACCAGGCGCACCGGCACCAGGCCGCGCAGCGGCATGTATTCGCCGAAGGGCACGAGATGGGTCTTGTCCACCACCTCCAGCACGCGGCCATCGCGATCGAGCGCCACCATGCTGTTCCAGAGGCGGGTCGGCCGCCCCTCCGCGTCGAAGGCGGCGCGCACGGTGCCGGCCAGCAGCACGCCCTCGGGCGGCAGCGGCTGGGCGGCGAGGCGGGCGGCCTCGGGGTCGTTCGCCAGCAGGAAGGGGCTCGCGGTCTCCGGCCACACAACCAGCACGCGGTTGTCCGGCGCCTCGGCCCGGGCGAGCTCCAGCCCGTCCCGGCTGAGTTCGATGTAGCGGCGGAAGATCGGCCAGCGGGTCTCGGGCCGCCACTTCACCTCCTGGGCCACATTGCCCTGCACCAGCACCAGCGACACCGGGTGAGGGGCGGGCTCGACCGGCCAGAGCCGCACCACGCCGATGGCGGCGAAGCCGGCCAGCAGCCCGGCGACGGCGAGCCAGCCGCGCCGACCGAGCAGCGGCAGCAGCGCAAGCAGCGCGGTGGCCAGGCTCAGCCCATGCACCCCGATCCAGGCCGCCGCCTGGATCGGCAGCGCGCCGAACGCCCAGACGGTGCCGAGCAGGTTCCAGGGGAAGCCGGTGAACAGCACGCCGCGCAGCATCTCGGCCGCGGTCCAGGCCGCCGCGAAGGCGAGGATGCGCCGCCATCCGGGCTTGGCGAGCCGCGCGCCGAGCGCCGGGATGATCGTGAAGGCGCCGAGCGGCAAGGCGAGCGCCGGCACGGCGACCGGCACCAGCCACCAGTAGCGCTCCGCCTCCGTCAGGATGGCGCTGGTCAGCCAGTGCAGCCCGGCGACATGGAAGCCCCAGCCCCAGGCGAGCCCGATCCAGGCGGCACGCCGCCAGCCCGGCGCCTCGGTCGCCATCACGAACAGGCCGGGCAGGGTCAGCAGCAGCACCGGCACCAGATGCACCGGCGGCAGCGCCAGCGCGGTCGCCGCGCCGAGCGCGAAGGCAAGGAACAGCGCGCGCCAGAAGCCAGGCCCCGCCAGGTGCCGCGTCAGCCGCGCGCGGCCGGCGGCGGGCGCGCGCTGCAGCCTGCTCATCCGGCCCTCGCTGGAGGGCGCCGCGATGTCAGGCCGTGCCGGCCTGCTGCACCTGGCCGCGGCGGCTCTGCCACAGGGCGACGAAGTCGATCGGGTTCAGCATCACCGGCGGGAAGCCGCCGTCGCGCGTGACGTCGGCCAGGATGTTGCGCGCAAAGGGGAAGAGCAGGCGCGGGCATTCCACCAGCAGCACCGGCTCCACATGCTCCTGCGGCACGTTCAGGGTGAAGACGCCGCAATAGACCAGCTCCGCGATGAAGCAGGAGGTCTCCTTGATCTTCGCGTCGGCGCGGATCTGCAGCGACACCTCGAATACGTTGGGCTGCTGGCCCGGCACCTGCCGCGCCTGGACGTCGAGCGAGAGGTCCACCCGCGGCTGCTCGCGCAGGCTGAGATAGATCTCCGGCGCGCCCGGCACCTCGAAGGAGAGGTCCTTGGTGTACTGGATGTTCAGCTGCAACGGCGGCGCCGGCTGGCCGTAGGGGATCGGGGAGGACGGGGCGGGCTGGTCCGACATGCTGCTGTTCCGCTGAGGCGACGTGGCGGCGCCCGGCTAGCACGGCCGCGCGCGCCGGGCCAGCGCGCGGCCTTCCGCAGCTTGGCCGCGAGTTGTTCTTGAACCGGGCGGCCGCATTGCGGTTCCATGGCGGCGACCGGTGACCGTGGGAGCCACGCATGCGCCGCAGGACCTTCATTGCCGCGGCAGGCGCCGCGGCCGCCCGCCCCCCCGCCCGCCCGGCCCCGGGGGGGGGGGGGGGGGGGGGGGCGGGGGGGGTGGGGGGGGGGGGGGGCCCCCGCGGGG
>NZ_JBWXTD010000005.1:257786-260659 GCF_056682175.1 Falsiroseomonas sp. RANM36 | reverse complement strand
GGGGGGCGTCCCGCGGGGCGGGGCGCGCGGGGGGGGGCCGTCCGTGTGCGCCCGCGGGGGGCGGGCGCGGGCCGCGACCCGCGGGACCTGGTGTCAGCCCTTGATCCTGGCCACCGTCGCGGTCGTGCTCTGGCCGGGCAGCAGCTGCGCGAGCTTGACCACGCCGCCCCATTCGCCGACGAGGTCGCCGCCGACCACCTGCGCCACCGTGTAGTCGGCACCCTTCACCAGCACGTCCGGGCGCAGCAGGCGGATCAGCTCGACCGGCGTGTCCTCCTCGAAGACGGTCACGCAATCCACCGAGGCGAGGCTCGCCAGCACCGCCGCGCGCGCCGCCTCGCCCTGGATCGGGCGGGACGCGCCCTTCAGGCGCTTCACGCTGGCATCGGAATTCAGCCCGACCACCAGCCGGTCGCACCAGCCACGCGACTGTTCCAGCAGGTGCACGTGGCCGGGGTGCAGCAGGTCGAAGCAGCCATTGGTGAAGCCGATCCGCCAGCCGCGGCGGCGCCAGCGCTCCACCTGCTCCACCGCCTGCGCGCGGCCCATCACCTTGCGCAGCGCGCCGCGCTCGGGCGTCAGCGCCTCCAGCAGGTCGGATTCGCGCGCCACGGCGGTGCCGATCTTGCCCACGACGATGCCGGCCGCGATGTTCGCCAGCCGCGCCGCCAGCGGCACCGAGAGGCCGGCCGCGATCCCCGCCGCCACCACCGCCACCACCGTGTCGCCGGCGCCCGAGACGTCGTGGACCTCCGGCGCCTCCGCCGGGAAGTGGCGGACGCATTCGGGCTCGGCCAGCGTCATGCCGTCCTCGCTGCGGGTGACCAGCACCGCGCCGAAGCCGTGGCGCGTGCGCAGCGCCTCGGCCGCGGCGACGATCGCCTCCTCGCTGTCCACCGGCAGGCCGGTCGCCTGGGCGAGCTCGGCGCGATTCGGCGTGATCAGGTCGGCGCCGGCATAGCGCCCGTAGTCGCCGCCCTTGGGGTCCACCACCACGCGCCGCCCGGCCGACCGCGCGGCGGCGATCAGGCGCTGGCAGGTGTCCCCGGCCAGCACGCCCTTCTGGTAGTCGGACAGCACCATCACCGTGGTCGCCGCCACCGCATCGGCGGCGATGCGGACCAGGCGCTCGGCCAGCCGCTCATGGATGGCGCTGGACTGCTCGTGGTCGGCGCGCAGCAATTGCTGGCCGGCGGCGATGAAGCGGGTCTTGGTGGTGGTCGCGCGGCCGCCCTGCACCAGCAGCCAGGGCTCGACATTGGGCTGGCCGCCGATCAGGCCGGTGAGGTCGCTGCCCGCCTGGTCGTCGCCCACCACGGAGATGAAGGCCACCGCGGCGCCGAGCGCGGTCAGGTTGCGCACCACATTGCCGGCGCCGCCGGGCATCGCGACCTCGCGCTCCACCGCGATCACCGGCACCGGCGCTTCCGGGCTGACCCGCTGCACCCGGCCATAGACGTAGCGGTCGAGCATGGCGTCGCCCACCACGAGCACCGAGGCGCGGCGAAGCTGGCGGACGGCATCCGCGAGGTCGCCCGCTGGGATCTCGGGCATCGGGCGATCGCCGGGCGCGGGGCCTTGCATGGAATGGCGTTACCCCACCCTTTGCATCGAAGGCAAGGCAGTGTGACACGGCGGAGGCGGCAGCCCGGCCTCAGGCGACCAGGAAACCGACCCGTTCGCCCTCCAGCACGGCGCAGCTCAGCGGCCCGCCATAGACCGCGCCGGTGTCCAGGCCGATCCGGTGCGGCAGCACCTCCGGCGCATCGGCGGGGGTGTGGCCATGCACCACCACCGCCGGCAGGTCGCCGCGCCAGGACAGGAAGGGCTCGCGGATCCAGGCCAGGTCCAGCGGGTCCTGCCGGTCCAGCGGCACCCCGGGCCGCACCCCGGCATGGGCGAAGAAATAGCCGCCGAGCGCCAGGCTCGGGCGCAGCCGACGCATCCAGCCGAGGTCGCCCTCCGGCACCAGCCGCCAGCTTCGCGGGTCGTCGGGGTCGGCGCCGTAGCTCGCCAGCGTCGGCCCGCCGCCATTGTCGAGCCAGAGCCCGACGCGGCGCGCATCGGCCGTGCCGTCCAGCGCGGCCAGCATCATCTGCTCGTGGTTGCCCATCAGGTTCACCACCCCGGCGCCCGGCACGCGCGGCGGGCCGCGCAGCAGGGCGATGACGCCCGCGCTGTCCTCGCCGCGGTCCACATAGTCGCCGAGATGCACCAGCAGCACCCGCGCCGCCGGGCGCGCGGCCGCATCCGCCGCGATCCGGTCGTGCAGCGCGGCCAGCCGCGCGGCGCAGCCATGGGCGTCGCCGATCGCATAGACGCGCAGGCCCGGCGGCAGCCAGCCGGGCGACAAGGATTCCGCAATCATCGCCGCGCCAAGCTAGCCCGCCCGCGGCAGAAGGTCGCCATCCGACGGCCGGGGCGGGAGACACATGACCGGCACGCCGCCCCAGCCCCTTCCGAGGATCCCGGACGCCGCTGCGCCACGGCTGCTGCCGGCGCGGCGCCGCCTGCTCGGCGCGCCGGGCCGGGTCGTGCTGCGCGTGGAGGAAGCCGCGCCGCACCGGCGCAAGGTGGCGCGCGCGCTGCTGCAGGAAGGCGCGCTGGCCGCCGGCGGGCAGGTGCTGGACGGCCCGCGCGGCGACCTGCTGCTGGGCGGCGCGGAGGCGATGCGCGCGGAGCGGCTGCGCCGCCTGCTGGAACGCCTGGTCGGCCCGGCCGGCACGCTGATCTGGTCGCTGGAGCAGGATGCGGCGGCGCTGCTGGACTATGCCGCCGGCGGCCCCGCGGCGGGGCCCCCCCCCCCCCCCCCCCGGCCCCCCCCCCCCCCCCCCCCAGAGCCACAAGCCCGCCCGGGCGCCCCGCCCCGCATC
>NZ_JBWXTD010000005.1:255252-257686 GCF_056682175.1 Falsiroseomonas sp. RANM36 | reverse complement strand
GCGCGCGCGGCGCCGCGGGCCGCCCCCCGGGGGGCGCCCCCCCCCCCCCCCCCCCCCCCCCCCCCCCCCCGCCCCCCCGCGACCGCCCCGCCGGGGATGCTGGTGGCGACCCTGCCGCTTGCCGCCGCCGCCGACCCCGCGGCGCTGGAGGCCCGGCGCGCCCGGCTCGCGGCATCGGGCATCGGCCTGGAGCTCGACGGGCTGGACGCCCCCGGCCTCGCCCTGCGCGCCCCGCGCGCCCGGCCGCCGGCGCTGCGGCGGCTGCGCTGGTCGGCGGGCCGCGCCGCCCCGGATGCGCGCGCCGCGCTCGCCGCGCTCGCTCCCGCGCGGATCGTGCTGGCCGGGGCGGAGGACGACGCGGCGCGGCGCGTCGCCGCCGCGCCCGGCATCGCCCAGGTCGAGGGCGTCGCGGCGTGACGGCACTGCGCGAGGCCGGAGGCCGCGCGAGCACGCGCGCCGCGATCGAGCTCGCCACGCTGGTGCGCGAGAGCGTCGCGGCCGATGCGGCGCGGGAGGTGCTGCATCTGCGCCTCGCCGCCCTCGCCCCGGCGCTGCGCCGCCCGCATCACCGGCGCCTGCTGCGCGATGCGCTGGACGGCGCGCTCGCCGCCGCGCGCGCCAACATCTTCGACCTGCCGAATGGCGATGTCGTCGCGGTGGCGCGGGTGCCCGCCCCTGCGCTGGAGGAGGCGCAGGCGGCGCTGCTGCGCAGCCTGGATGCGGCCTCGGCCGGCGCGGTCCGCCGGCTGCGCCTGCCCGAGGAAGCCGCGCGGCTGCTGAGCGCCGCGGCGGAGAGCCTCGGCATGGAACCGGTCGAGCCTGCCGAGACCGCGCCGGCCGACGGTCCCTTCGCGCCGCTGGACAGCGCCGAGCTCGCCGCGGCCGAGCGCGCCCTGGCGGCGGCCGATCTCGAGCCCGTCACGCTCGCCCAGTCGGTCTGCCGGCTGGACCCGGACGGCGGCGCGCCCCAGCCGGTCTGGGAGGATCGGCGCATCTCCTGGCCGGCGCTCAACGCCCTGGTGCTGCCCGGCCGCGACCTCGACGCCGCGCCCGGCCTGCTGCGCCGCCTCGGCCGCATGGCGGAGGGGCGGATGCTGATCGAGATGGCACGGCCCGCGGCGCAGCTCGCCTGGCGCCCGGTGGGGCTGCCGCTGGCGCCGGCGACGCTGGAGGGCGGCATCTTCGCCCGCTTCGCCGAGGCGCTGCCGGCCGGGCGCCGCGCCGAGGTGATCATCGGCCTGCGCCCCTTCGACGTGCTGGCCGATCCGCGCGGGGTCCGCCGCCTGTCGCCGCTGCTGCGCCAGCGCGGCTTCCGGCTTGCGCTCGACGACGCGACGCCCGGGCTGATCGCGCTGCTGCCGCCGGAGCGGCTCGGGCTCGACATGGTGCGGCTGCGCTGGTCGCCTGACCTGCCCTCCGCCATCCCCGAGGCCGTGCGCCGGCTGCTGCAGGCCGCGTCCGACCGGCTGGTGCTGGCCGGCGTGGACCGCCCCGCGGCGATCGCCTGGGGCTGGGAAGCCGGCATCCGCCTGTTCCAGGGCCCGCTGATCGAGCGCCGCCGGCGGGGCGTGTAGGCGGCCCGGCTACGCGGCCTCGAGCGTCGTCACGTCCTGGCCGGGGCGGCGGCGGGCGATGAGGGCGGGCAGCGCTTCCGGCGCCAGCGGGCGACTGAGCAAGAAACCCTGCGCCTGGTCGCAGCCCAGCGCCGCCAGCGCCTGCAGCTGACCGCGCCGTTCCACCCCCTCCGCCACCACCTTGGCCGAGAGGCCATGCGCCAGGCGGATCACCGCATCCACGATATGCAGGCTCGGCCCCGCCTCCTCGATGCGGTCCACGAATTGCCGGTCCACCTTGATCACGTCGAAGGGCAGGTGCTGCAGGTAGCCCAGCGAGGAATAGCCCGTGCCGAAATCGTCGAGCGCGACCCGCACGCCGAGCTTGCGCAGCGCCGCGACCTCGGCCGCGGCGCGCTCGGCCTTGCGCAGGAAGACGCCTTCGGTGACCTCCACCTCCAGCAGGCGCGGATCGCCGCCGGTCGCCCCCAGCGCCTCCTGCACCAGCCGCGCCCCCTGCCCGGCGCCGAACTCGGAGGCGGAGAGGTTCACCGCCACCGGCACCTCGAGCCCTTCCGCGCGCCAGCGCAGCGCCTGGCGGCAGGCCTCGTCCAGCACGAAACCGGTCAGCTTGTGGATCAGCCCGGTCTCCTCGGCGACCGGGATGAACAGGCCCGGCGGGATCCAGCCGCGCTCGGGGTGCTGCCAGCGCAGCAGCGCCTCCACCCCGTCGAGCCCGCCGTCGCGCAGGCGGAACTTCGGCTGGTAGGCCAGCACGATCTGCCGGGCCTGCACCGCCTGGTGCAGGTCCTCCTCCAGCCGGCGCCGCTCGACCAGGCGTTCCTCCTGGTCGGCGGTGAACAGCATGCCGCGGCCGCGGC
>NZ_JBWXTD010000005.1:253912-255152 GCF_056682175.1 Falsiroseomonas sp. RANM36 | reverse complement strand
GGGGGGGGGGGGGGGGGGGCGCGCGGCGGGGGGGGGGCGCGCGGCCCGGCCCGGCGGCCCGCCGCGCCCCCCCCCCGCCCGCCCGCCCGCGCCCCCGGCGCGCCTTACGCCGCCCCCGAAATGCCTTGCCTCCGCCTTGGACAGCGGAGTCGCAACCCTGTAGAAGTGACCGCATGACAATATCTTGCCGGAGGCCGCTCATGTTCCGTGGCATCTTCCTGGCCGCCCTTCTCCTCGCCGCCCACCCTGCCGCCGCCCAGCAGGACCAGCAGTCGCTGGTGGATCGGGCCACGCTGGCCGTGCAGGAGGTGATGACCTCCGGCGACCGGCCGCAGGACGCGCAGGATTTCCTCCGCCGCGCCCGCGCGGTGCTGGTCTGCCCGCGCATCTTCCGCGCAAGCTTCATCTTCGGCGGCGAGGGCGGCACCTGCACCCTGCTCGGCCGGGATGGCGGCGGCTCCTGGTCCTCGCCGGCCTTCTACCAGATGACCTCCGGCAGCGTCGGGCTGCAGGCCGGCATCCAGGACATGAGCCTGGTGCTCATGGTGATGACCGAACGCGGCCTGCAGGCGCTGATGAACAGCCAGTTCAAGGTGGGGGCCGAGGCCTCCATCGCCTTCGCCACGCTCGGCGGCGCGGTGCAGGGCGCGACCACCGCCGCGGCCGGGGCCGACATCGTCGCCGTCGCCCGCGCCCGCGGGCTGTTCGCCGGCATGTCGCTGCAAGGCTCGCTGCTGAGCTACCTGCCCGACTACGCCCGCGCCTATTACGGCAAGGACGCCTCCGCCCGGCAGATCGTGGTGCAGATGGAAGCCCATAACCCGGGCTCCGACCCGCTGCGCGCCATGCTGATGCGCTACGGCACGCCGCAGTGAGGCGCGCGACGGCGTCCGGGCCCGCGCCGAATTGACGGTGCCGGCCGCCGATGCGAGAGGGGCGGCGTGAGCCCCCTCGATCCCTCCGTCGCCGGCCAGCTGGCCGAAGCACTGCCGGAGGACGAGTTCCGGCGGCTGCTGCGCACCTTCGAGACCGATCTCGCCCGTCTTGCCGCGGAGTGCGTGCAGGCGGCCGCCCTGGCCGATGCCGAGGCCGTACGCCGGGCCGCGCACAGCCTGGCCGGCGCCGCGGCCGCGATCGGCGCGGCTCGGCTCGCGGCCGCCGCGCGCGCCGCGCGGGGCCGGCCGGGCCGCGCCCGGCCGGCCGCCCGGGGCGCGCGCCGCCCCCCCCGGGGCGCCGCCGC
>NZ_JBWXTD010000005.1:249372-253812 GCF_056682175.1 Falsiroseomonas sp. RANM36 | reverse complement strand
GGCCGTCCGCCGGGCCGCGCACCGCCGGGCCGGGGCGGCGGCCGCGAGCGGGGCGGCTCGGCTCGCGGCCGCCGCGCGCGCCGCGCTGGACCTGCCGGGCCGCGCCCTGCCGGCCGACCTGGGCGAGCGCATCCGCGCCGAGGCCGCGGCCGCGCTGGCTGCCCTGGCTGCGTTCGCCGCGCCGGGCCTTGGGGCCAATGCGCCGGAATAGCTCGGGAAGGGGTTTCTCTCCGCCGCGTAGGCGGCGCCTGACGACCGGAACGGAACGCGCCCATCCGCGCGTTGCCTTATTTCATGCTGGACGGGTCGCCTGCCGGGCGCGCAGTGTCCCGCCACCGCAGCGGTTGCGGAGGGCAGCATGGATACGGTCGTGACCCGGCCCCAGGACGGCCCACACCTCACCGAGGACGAGCAATCGGCCATCGCCTATGTGCGCGAGTTGCAGCGCGACGCGCGGCTGCTGCTGCGCCATGTGGCGCGCCGGGCGGATCGCGCCCTCGGTGCGGCGCAGACCCTCGGCGGCAGCGCGCAGCTTGCCATCCTCACCACGGACCCGGTCGAGATCGTGCGCGACCGCGCGCAGTTCGCCGCCCTCTCCGCCTGCGTGGACACGCTGAGCCGGCAGGCCGCGCCGGCCAATGCCAGCACCATCCGCCTGACGCGGGCCTATCTGCGCAGCACGCCGGAAGGCGGCGAGCCCTCGGCCGAGGTGAAGGCCCGCGTGGCATGGCTGCGCGTGGTGATCCTGGGGCTGATCGGGCTGGTCGTGTTCTTCGTCGTCGTCGCCATCAGCCTCCTCGCCCATGTGGACAGCGGCCGCCGCGCGATCGAGCAGCTGCAGAACACCCGGGCCGACATCAGGACCATCGAGGGCGAGCTCGCCAAGCTGCCGCAGACGGCCTGGATCGCGCCGCAGGTGCCGCCGATCGAAGGCGCCCATCGGCAGATGTGCCCGCAGGAGGACCGCACGGGGCTGATCCCGGCCGACAACCTGGAAGGCGCCCGCGCCGACGCGCTCTGCAACGAGCTGGGCCAGGCGATCCTGCGCAACCGGCTCGTCGTGATGCGCCTGACGCGCTGGAACCGCCTCTCCTGCGGGCTGCCGCTGCTCGATCCCTGCGTCGCGCCGGACGGTCAGGAGAAGATGTACGGGGTGACGCTCCAGCAGCACCTCGACCGGACGGAGATGCGCACCACGGCGGTGATCTCCACCCTGACGGGCTTCGTGCTGCCGCTGATCATGGGGTTCATCGGCGGCGCGGCCTATGTGCTGCGGCGGCTGGACCACAAGCTGTCGGAGAACACGCTGGAGGTGCGCGACGGCTGGCATGCGGTGCTGCGCGTGCTGTTGGCCACCATGCTCGGCGGCCTGGTCGGCGTGGTCTGGAGCGGCGACGCGCCGGTGCAGCTCGGCGGCTACACGCTGACGCTCGCGGCCGCGGCCTTCTTCATCGGCTTCGCGCTCGAAGCGGTGTTCACGGTGATCGAGGCTATGGTGGAAGGCGTCGCCGGCCGGCTGCGCGAACCGCCGGCTCCCCCGCCGCCCCTGGCCCCGCCACCACCGGCGCAGGGATGACGGCCCGGCCTATTCCGCCGCCAGCCCCGCGCGAAGGCGCCGTCGCGCATCCTCCGGCAGCGCATCCAGCAGGCCGTGGCGGAGGAAGAAGTCGATCAGCACCAGGTTGACGTTGAACTTCACCCGGTCGCCCTCCGCCACCTCCCGCAGCACCGCCGCCGCGGGGCGCAGCTCGAACCGCTCCACCTCGTCGTCCTGCGGGCGCGGCACCAGGCCTTCGGGCAGCTCCAGGTCGAAGCAGTGCAGCACGTCGCGCCGCAGCCCCTCCTCATTCGCCATGACATAGGCCACGCGCCCGGCCGGCATGGCGCGGGCGGCGAGCTCCGCCGGCAGGGAGGCCTCCTCCGCCGCCTCCTTCACCAGGCATTCCTCCGGGCTGAGGCCCGCGGGGATGCCGCCGGCGACCATGTTGTCCATCTGCCCCGGCGCAACCGGCTTGTGGCGGGACCGCCAGCCGACCCAGAGATGCAGCCCGTCCGGGCGGCGAACGAAGCCGTTCACATGCACACCCTGGGAGAGGATGCCGAAGGGCGGCAGCGCGCCGCGGTCGATCCGCGCCAGCACCGGTCCGTCGGGCGTGGCGCGCACGTCGAAGGCCTCGTCGCGCAGGCGGAAATGCCCGCGCCCGGCCAGCGCGCGGGCCAGGCGCTCCAGCACCGCCGTCGCCGCCGCCTCGCCGCGGATCCGCCCGGCCAGCGCCGCGCCGTCGCGGTCGAAATGCACGTCGCGCGGGAAGAAGGCGAGCGCCCGGGCGAGCTCGGCGCCAAGCCAGCCCACCTGCTGCCCGGCGATGCGGAACGGGATCAGATGCGCCGGGGAGGCGACGTTGTTGCACGCCTCGACATGCCGCCAGAGGCGGCCGAACAGGTCCTGACCAGGGTTCATGCGTCCCTGTAACGCGCCGGGCGCATGGCCGGGAAGCCGCCGCGAGCCTTCCGCGCCGGCCGCGCATCGCCACATGCTCCGCCGATGACCCCCGCCCGGACCGCCGAGGAGCGCAGCCACCTGCGCACCCTCTTCACCCTTGCCCGCTACCTCTGGCCGGAGGGCGAGCCCGGGCTGCGCGCCCGGGTCATCGTCAGCCTCGGCCTGCTGTTGGCCGCCCGCGGCGTGAACGTGCTGGTGCCGATCGCCTTCGGCCGCGCCGTGGACGCGCTGAACGTGACCGCCGGCGCCGCCGCCATGGTCGCGGTGCCCGTCGCGATCGTCGCCGCCTACGGCATGGTGCGGCTGCTGAGCTCGGCCTTCACGGAAGCCTCCGACGCCGTCTTCTCCAAGGTGCAGGGCCGCGCCATGCGGCGCATCGCGCTCGAGGTGTTCGAGCATCTGCACCGGCTGTCGCTGCGCTTCCACCTGGATCGCCAGACCGGCGGCCTCTCCCGCGTGATCGAGCGCGGCACGCGGGGCATGACCTTCGTGCTGGATTTCCTGCTGTTCCGCATCGCGCCGACCCTGCTGGAGATCCTGATCGTCGCGGCGATCCTCTGGGTGATGTTCGACGTCTCCTTCAGCGCCATCATCCTGTTCAGCCTCGGCCTCTACATCGCCTTCACGCTGCTCTTCACCGAATGGCGCCTGCGCTTCCGCCGGCAGATGAACGAGACCGACCAGGAGGCGAACACCAAGGCGGTGGACAGCCTGCTGAACTTCGAGACGGTGAAGTATTTCGGCAACGAGGCGCATGAGGCGCGCCGCTACGACGGCGCGATGGAACGCTACGAGCGCGCCTATGTGCGCTCCGAGGTCACGCTCAACGCGCTCAACTTCGGCCAGCAAGCGGTGATCGCGGTGGCGCTGACCGCGGTGATGCTGCTGGCCGCGCATCGCGTGGCGCAGGGCCAGATGACGGTCGGCGACTTCGTGCTGGTGAACACCTATCTGCTGCAGCTGTTCCAGCCGCTGAACTTCCTCGGCTTCGCGTATCGCGAGATCAAGCAGGGCCTGACCGACATGGAGGCGATGTTCGGCCTGCTGCGGGAGGAGCGCGAGGTGCCCGACCGCCCCGGCGCCGCGCCGCTGCGGGCGGCCGCCGGCGAGGTCCGCTTCGCCGATGTGCGCTTCGGCTACCGCCCCGACCGGGAGATCCTGAAGGGTGTTTCGTTCGTCGTGCCGCCGGGCCGGACGCTGGCGATCGTCGGGCCGACCGGGGCGGGGAAATCCACCATCTCCCGCCTGCTGTTCCGCTTCTACGACGCGCATGGCGGCGCGGTGCTGGTTGACGGGCAGGATGTGCGCGACGTGACGCAGGACAGCCTGCGCGCCGCCATCGGCGTGGTGCCGCAGGACACCGTGCTGTTCAACGACACGATCCGCTACAACATCGCCTATGGCCGCCCCGGCGCCAGCCAGGCGGAGATCGAGCAGGCGGCGAGGCTCGCCCAGGTGCACGACTTCGTGCTCAGACTGCCCGATGGCTACGACACGCGGGTGGGCGAGCGTGGCCTCAAGCTCTCGGGCGGGGAGAAGCAGCGGGTGGCGATCGCGCGCACCCTGCTCAAGGACCCGCGCATCCTGATCCTGGACGAGGCGACCAGCGCGCTGGACACGCATACCGAGCAGGAGATCCAGGCGGCGCTGCGCAATGCGGCGCGGGGGCGGACCACGCTGGTGATCGCGCATCGCCTGTCCACCGTGGTCGAGGCGGACGAGATCATCGTGCTGCAGGAGGGACGGATCGCCGAGCGCGGCACCCACGCACAGCTGATCGCCGCCGACGGCCTCTATGCCGAGATGTGGCGCCGCCAGGCCCAGGCGGTGGAGGCCGCGGAAGCCGCGGCCGCGGCGGCCCCCGCCGCCCCCGCCGCGGGACGGGCCGGCCCCGCCCCCCCCAGAAACCCCCCCGAAACGAGGAAGGGGAGAACCCC
>NZ_JBWXTD010000005.1:247151-249272 GCF_056682175.1 Falsiroseomonas sp. RANM36 | reverse complement strand
CCCGTTCGGGGGGGGGGGGGGCCCCGGGGGCGGGGGGGGGGGGGGGGGCGGGCGGGGGGCCGGCGGCGGCCGCGGCGGCCGAGGCGTCGGAACTGCCGGTCCGCGCGCCCGCATGATCCCCGCCTGATCCGTGATCGTGAAGACGCAGGCGGCGGCCGCGAAGGCCGCCGGGGGTTCCGCTGACCCATCCGCCTGCCTATCTGCCTGACGCGACAGGAGGTCCAGGCATGCAGTTCGATCCCCATGGCGTTGCGCCGGATGACCTCAGCCATGCCGGGGCCGTCGTGGACAAGGCCATCGAATACATGATCGGCCAGAACATCGCGCCGATCTCGGTCGCCTCCGCGCTGCTCGGCGGCGCGCTCGGCATGCTGGCGCGCTCGATGGACGACCGCGGCGTGGCGCAGGTCCTGCGCAACGCGCTGAGCTCGGTCGAGGCCGGCGAATTGGCGGAGATGCGCGAGGGCGGCGCGCCTGGGGGCTGAGGCCCTCGGCGAAGGCCGGGTCCGCGCCTCAGCCAACTCCGCGGCGCCTTGACGGCGGGCGCGGTTTCCGCGATACGGCCCCGCTCCGAACCACTCCGCCCGCGTCCGGCCGGCCCACCGGGGCAGGCCGCGCGGGTGTTCAACGGGATAGTGCATCATGGCCCGCCGCTGCGCAGTCACCGGCAAGGGCGTGCTGACCGGCAACAACGTCAGCCACGCCAACAACAAGACCCGCCGCCGCTACCTGCCGAACCTGCAGGAGACGTCTTTCTTCTCCGACATCCTCGGCGCGCCGATCCGGCTGCGCCTGTCGGTCAACGGCATCCGCACGGTGGAACACAATGGCGGGCTTGACGCCTTCCTGCTCGGCACGCCGGATCGCCGCCTGCCGCAGGAGGCGATCGTGCTGAAGCGCCGGCTGGAGAAGGCGCAGGCCCGCAAGGCCGCGGCCTGATCCTGCCGCGGACCGGCAGGGCGCCCTCGGCGCCCGGCCTGGTGACGGCACGGTCCTCCACCCGACATGGCGCCGCCGCCCCGGTGCCGCGCGACGCCCGCGCGCCGGGCCAGGATCCTCCTGGCCCGGTTTTCGCGCTTCCCGCCCCGGTCGCTGTCAGGCCGGACTGACAGGCGCCGCCGTACCGGCTTTACAAGAATGATTCCACGGGACTGCCATTAACCGTTCATCAACCTTGCCGCCGCAGGATCGCCGCCATGCAGGTGAGCGCCATGTCCTCCGGTTCCTTTCTCCTCGCGCTGGTCGCGACCCTCGCCCTGGCCATGACCGCCGCGCTGGCCGGCCTCTCCGCCTTCCGGCTCCGCCGCGAGCTGGCCGCGGCTGAGGCCCGGGCCGGCCAGGCGGAGCAGCTGGCGGTTGCTCGCGGCCGCTCCATGTCCCTGGCGGCGCAGGAGCTGCGCGGCATCGCGGTGGCCATCGGCGGCTGGGACACCGCGTCGGCTGAGGCGGCGGCGGGCCGGGCGAAGCCTGACCTGCCGGCGACGCTCCGGCTGGCGGAAGGCCCGGTGCAGCAGGTGCTGCGGCTGGCCGACGACCTGGCCGAGGTTGCCGCCGCGGCGCCGATGCGCGCCATCCATGCCGCACCGGCGCCGCTCGGTCCGCTGGTGGATGCGGCGCTGACGCTGGTCAGCGCGCAGATCCGGCCCGGCATCCGCTACTGGCAGGTGGACCCGGCGCTGCGCTGCCTGACCGTGAATGCCGACCACCGGGCGCTCCAGGGCGCCCTGGCCGCGCTGCTGCGCCGCGCCGCCAGCCATTCCCGCGATGGCGACGTGGTGGCGCTGCGCTGGGTGGTGGCGAGCGAGACGGTCTCGATCGTGGTGGAGGACGAGGGCGACGGCCTGGCGGCGACCGATCTGGTGCCGGACGCCATGGCGACGGCCGGCGGCACCCGCGGGCTCGATCTCGGCCTCAGCCTGGCGCGATCCCTGGCGGCGGCGCATGGCGGCGACATTCGGCTGGAGACCGCTCCCGGCATCGGCGCCCGCGCTTGGCTGACGCTGCCGCGGGAGCGGCTGCTGGAAGCCGCCTGACCCGGAGGGCCGAGGCCGCGAGCGGTCGCCAGCCGAATGTCGCCGCCATGCGCCGCCGCCACGGCTCGCGCCAGGCAGAGGCCGCGCA
>NZ_JBWXTD010000005.1:236382-247051 GCF_056682175.1 Falsiroseomonas sp. RANM36 | reverse complement strand
GCCGAGGCCGCGACCGCGGCCCGCCCGGCGTCCGAGAGGCGCGAAGGTTGTACCAGGCGCACGAAGTTCCGACCTGCGGCCCGAAGGGCCGAGCGCGCGAATGCGCGCCGCGCCGCACGGCGCGAAGCCAAGGGCCGCAGATGCGGCCCCCCCGGCGTATGAGGGGCACAAAGGTGAAACCTTTGTGCGCGCGGTATGAACCTTCGGCGCCCGGCATGTGCCTATTCGGCGAGTTCGAAGAACAGCAGCAGGCTGCGCTGCAGCCAGCTCTGGTTATCGTCGGAGACGATCGCGACCAGCGTCCGGCCTTCATGGCGCACCGCCGCGATCCCCTCGTAATTGTCCACCGGCAAGGGCGGATCGAGTCGCAGGAGCGGCGCGCCCTGCAGCACCGCCCCCGCTGTTGCCGCGGCCAGCGATGCGGCGGGCAGCCGCACCACGCGTCCCCAGAAGCCCGCGATCCAGGTGAAGCCGCGCTCCAGCACCAGCAGATCGCCGCCGGGCAGTGGCGTGGCGTCCACGGGGTTCATCCCCGGCCCGGGCCGCCAGCCCAGCGGCATCCAGGCGCCCGGCCGGCCGAGCCAGGCCGTGGTGGTGCCGGGCGCGTCCGGCAGCGGCAGGTCCTCGGCGATCGCCAGCCAGCGCCCGTCCTGCAGCACGGCCAGCGTCTCCAGCCCGGCATTGCGCGGCGCCTGCGCCAGGCCCGGCGGCGCGTCGACATGCCGCGCCGGCCCGTCCAGGTCGGCATAGCGCCAGATGCGGTGCCATCGTTCGAAGGCAACCAGCCAACTGCCGTCCGGCAGCCGGGCCAGCGCCTCGGCATCACGCGCATGGCCGCGCGGCAGCGGGCGCCCCGCCCAATCCTTCAGCCGTCCTGAGCGCCGCAGCGCCAGCGCCGCGGGGCGCAGTCCCGACCCCATCGTCAGCGCGAACTCCGCGAACCAGCCGAGATCGCTGATGGCGGTGACGGTCAGGTCGGGCGCGATGTGCAGGCCGGAGAGTCCGCCGAAGCCGAGCTGCTCGCGGTCTATCTCGAAGCCGCCGAGCGGGCGGAGCGGCGTGCCGCCGGGCAGGCGGGGCAGCGCGAAGGGCGTGGCCAGTGCGGCCGAGCCGCGCGCCGCGCCATGCGGCAGGGCAGCCAGGGCGCCGGCGAGCAGCGCACGGCGAGAAAGCCGCGCGGGCGCGTCAGGCGATCGCAGGTGCGCGCTCGGCGGCCGCCCTCTGCCAGGCCAGCGCCGCATCCTCGTCGAACAGCTCGGCCAGCTTCTTCATCATCGTCCCGCCCAGCTCCTCGGCATCCACGATGGTCACCGCGCGGCGGTAGTAGCGCGTGACGTCGTGGCCGATGCCGATGGCGATCAGCTCCACCAGCTCGCGCCCCTCGATGTCGGTGATCACCTTGCGCAGGTGCCGCTCCAGGTAGTTGCCCGGGTTCACCGACAGCGTGGAATCGTCCACCGGCGCGCCGTCGCTGATCACCATCAGGATGCGGCGGTGCTCGGTGCGGGCGAGCAGGCGCCGATAGGCCCAATCCAGCGCCTCGCCGTCGATGTTCTCCTTCAGCAGCCCTTCGCGCAGCATCAGGCCGAGATTCCTGCGCGCCCGCCGCCAGGGCTCGTCGGCTGCCTTGTAGACCACATGCCGCAGGTCGTTCAGGCGCCCCGGATTGCGCGGCTTGCCTTCCTGCACCCAGCGCTCGCGCGACTGCCCGCCCTTCCAGGCGCGCGTCGTGAAGCCCAGGATCTCCACCTTCACCCCGCAGCGCTCCAGCGTGCGCGCCAGGATGTCGGAGCACATCGCCGCCACCGTGATCGGCCGCCCGCGCATGGAGCCCGAATTGTCGATGAGCAGGGTCACGACCGTGTCGCGGAAATCCGCCTCCCGCTCGCGCTTGTAGCTCAGGGAGTGCATCGGGTTGGCGACGATGCGCGCCAGGCGGGCGACATCGAGCAAGCCTTCCTCGAGGTCGAACTCCCAGGCGCGCTGCTGCTGCGCCAGCAGGCGCCGCTGCAGCCGGTTCGCCAGCTTGGAGACGACGCCCTGCAGATGCGACAGCTGCTGGTCGAGCTGCTGGCGCAGCCGCCCGAGCTCGTCGGCGTCGCACAGGTCCTCGGCCTCCACCACCTCGTCGAACTGCCGGGTGAAGGCCTTGTAGGCCGAGGGGTCGTCCACCTGCGGCACCTCGCGCCGCTGGGTCGGGCCGCCGGGGCGGTCGTCGCCATCGGCCGCCGCGCCGTCCTCCTCGCCTTCCTCGGTCTCGTCCTCGGCGGCGTCGCCCTGCATCGTCTCGGGCTGGGCGCCGAGCATGCTCTCGGTGTCCTGGGCCTGCGCCTCGCCCTCGCCGGACTGGTCCTGCTGCGGGCTGGTCTCGCCGCCCTCGCCTTCCTCCTCGTCCTGCTCGCTTTCCGTCTCGACCTCAGCCTCGGCCAGGTCGAGCGCGGCGAGCAGCTTGCGGGCGGCGCGGGCATAGGCGTCCTGGTCGGCGGCGGCATTCGCCATCTCGGCCAGCGCGTCATCGGCCTTGCCGCCGAGCGTGTCGCGCCAGAGATCGAGCACGCGCTGCGCCGCCGCCGGCGCCTTCTCCCCCGAGAGTTTTTCGCGCGCGAGCAGTCCAAGGGCAGCCGCCATCGGCAGCTGGTCCTTGCGCGTCATGCGGTCGTAGCCCTCGGCCTCGCACTGGTCGGCGAGGCGGGCGCGCAGATTGGCCGCGACTCCCGACATGTGCTGGCTGCCGATCACCTCGACGCGGACATCCTCGAGCGCGTCATAGACCTCGCGCGCCTCGCGCCGCGATGGCACGCGGGCGGCGTGCACGCCCTCGTCGTGGTGGCGCAGCTTGAGCGCGATGGCATCCGCCGCGCCGCGCAGCTTCGCCATCTCCGCCGGCGGCAGGGAGCGCGTCGGCAGCGGCAGGCGGGCGCGCTTGCCGGCCAGGCCCGAGGGGCCGGGCTGGAAGGCCACCTGCACCTCCGGCACCTGCGCGATGGCGCGCAGCACGCCGGCGGTGGCGCGCTTGAATTCTTCCTGCCTGGTCTGATCCTTCGACTGGCTTGACACTCGGTGGCCTCCGCTGCGCTCCGGCCGCCGGCCCGATTCAGACTTCGCTCCTCGGCGCCCGGCGCCTGCGGTGCTCCGTCATCGGGACGGCCGGGGCGTCCGCCTCGTTCCTTACCCCGCCTTGCGCAGCAGCAGGCCGGTCGGCAGTTCCTCGTTGAAGCAGCGCTGGTAGTATTCGGCCACCGTGCTCCGCTCCGCCTCGTCGCATTTGTTGAGGAAGGTCAGGCGGAAGGCGAAGCCGACATCGCCGAAGATCTTCGCGTTCTCCGCCCAGGTGATGACCGTGCGCGGCGACATGACGGTGGAGATGTCGCCGGCGATGAAGCCGGCGCGGGTCAGGTCGGCCAGGGCGACCATCGCCTCGACCTGGCGCTTCTGCTTCGCGTCCTTCTCGTCCATGCCGAGCTTGGCCATGACGATGGACGTTTCCTGCGCATGCGGCAGGTAGTTCAGCGTCGCCACGATGTTCCAGCGGTCCATCTGGCCCTGGTTGATCTGCTGCGTGCCGTGATAGAGCCCCGTCGTGTCGCCGAGGCCGACCGTGTTGGCTGTGGCGAAGAGGCGGAACATCGGATGCGGCCGGATCACCTTGTTCTGGTCGAGCAGCGTCAGCTTGCCCTCGACCTCCAGCACGCGCTGGATCACGAACATCACGTCCGGGCGGCCCGCGTCGTATTCGTCGAAGACCAGCGCGCAGGGATGCTGCAGGGCCCAGGGCAGGATGCCCTCGCGGAACTCCGTCACCTGCTTGCCGTCCTTCAGGACGATCGCGTCCTTGCCGATCAGGTCGATGCGGCTGATGTGGCTGTCGAGGTTGACGCGGATGCAGGGCCAGTTCAGCCGGGCGGCCACCTGCTCGATATGGGTGGACTTGCCGGTGCCGTGGTAGCCCTGGACCATGACGCGGCGGTTGAAGGCGAAGCCGGCCAGGATGGCCAGCGTCGTCTCCCGGTCGAAGCGGTAGGAGGCGTCAACCTCCGGCACATGCTCGGTCCGGACGGAGAAGGCCGGCACGACGAGATCGCTGTCGATGCCGAACACCTCGCGCACCTTCACTTGCGTGTCGGGCATGTCGATCGCGGTGGTGGTCCGGTTCTCGGCGAGGGCGACCTTGGTCATGTGACGGTCCGGCTGTGGCAGGAGGGCGCAATCTAGGGCGGCCGGGCGGCAGAGGCTACCCGTCGCGAGGGGATCCGGCGTCGCCGGGCAGGGGGGCGGGGCTAGCCCGCCGGCGCGGCGGCCGCGGCCTCCGGCTGGCGGGCGGGCAGGCGGCGGCGCAGCAGGCTGTAGGCCCGGTTGATGTCCTTCAGCCGTTCCTCCGCCTGGCGGTCGCCGCCATTCGCATCGGGGTGGTATCGCTTGGCCAGTTCCTTGTAGCGCGCGCGCAGCGCGGCGGCATCGAGCGGCCAGGCGAGGCCGAGCACATCCAGCGCCGCGCGCAGCTCCGCCGGCGGCTCATCGCGCTTGGGCGGCCGGTCGCGGCGCGCCTTGTGCAGCGGCGTGTCACGCAGCACGCCCAGCGGGTCGCGGACATACTCGCTCTCGAACGGATTGAACCCGCCGAGCCGGCCGAGCGGCCAGGTCGGCCGCTGCCAGCCGGAATCGGCCCGCAACTCGGCCTCGATCTCCGTCGGGCCCATGCCTTTGTAGTAGTCCCAGGCGCGGTTGTATTCGCGCACATGGTCGAGGCAGAACCAGCGATACTCGTTGAGGCGCATGCGGTCGCGGGGGGCGCGGAACTCGCCGGCATTCGGGCAGCCCGGCTGTTCGCAGGGGCGCGCGGGCGCCTCCGGCTGGTCGGCCAGTCCCAGGTAGATCCGCTCGCTCCTGCGTGCCATGGCCCGTTTATGGGCGTGGGTCCGGGGGTGCGCAAGGCGTTGCGGCCGCGTGGGTTTCATGCGTCCGGCCCCGGTGCAAAGCCGCGGCGCAAGGGGCATATATACCGAATATGACCCGTGCCGACCGCATCGCCGCCGCGCTCCGCGCCGCCTTCCCGCCCGCCGAGGTGGAGGTGGCCGATGACAGCCACCGCCATGCCGGCCATGCCGGCGCCAGCCCGGAAGGCGAGACGCATTACAGCGTGCGCGTCGTCTCCCCGGCCTTCGCGGGGATGAGCCGCGTCGCCCGGTCGCGTGCCGTGCATGACACGCTGGCGGCGGAATTCGCCGGCGGCATGCACGCGCTGGCGCTGACGCTGAAGACGCCGGAGGAGGCGCGCGGCTGAGCCGGGCTATTCCTCCGCCACTTCCTCGTGGCGGCGCACCACGGCGCTGCCCTCCGCATAGGCGAGGCAGGAGTTGATCGGCAGCACGCGCCTGGCCGGCGGCGGGGTCTCGCCGCGGGCGATGGCGGCGGCGCGCTCCTCCCGCGCCTTGCGCCAGCGCATCGGGCCGATGGTCTGGAAGGCGACGGTCGCCATCTGCGCCAGCACCTCGCGCAGATGCGTGCAGCCCAGCGCGCCGCCCACGCGCTCCTTCACCGCGCGATTGAAGCCCGGCCCGATCGAGACGCCGGCAAGGCGCGAAAAATTCGGCGCGGCCTGGGGGCAGATCGCATAGGGCGTGAAGTCGGACGCCGCCTCGCAGGCGCGGATCACCATGTCCTCGCCGACCGTCAGCCGCACCCACATGCCATGCAGCGGTTCCCCGGGCTGCACGGTGCCGCGGTCGAGATTGTCGAAGGCATAGGTCTTGGTGTCCGCGAGCCACGCCTCGATGTCGTAGAGGCCGTCCTCGCGCTGGTAGCCGTGCATCTCGATCAGGCGGCGATGCAGGGGCTTGCGTGCGGCGGGGGGGCTGAGCGGCATGCCCGCCCCTATGGCATGGCCCCCGCCGCCAGGCCAGCGGCAGGGGGGGCAGCGCCACGCGTCGAAGTCTCAGAGCAGGATGTTGGCCTCGCTGAAGCCGCCCGATGAGAAGACCTCGATCCGCATCTCCGCCAGACCGTCGCCGTTCACGTCGCCGAACACCGAATTGTAGCCCGACCCGCCGGTGATCCACAGTGCGCCCTTGATGCCGACCACCGGCGCATCGCCGACATAGGTGAACTTGTCCTTGGTGCCGTAGCTGCCGTCGGCGTCGATGGCGACGAGGCTGATGAGGTCCTCGGCCGCGTCGAAGCCGATGATGCGGTCCGCGGCGACCGCCATGCTGTCGGTGGTGCGCGTGAAGATGAACTGGTCGAAGCCGGCGTCGCCGATCATCGTGTCGCGGCCCGTCCCGCCGATGATCAGGTCGTTGCCGGCGCCGCCCTGGATGCTGTCGTTGCCGCCGTCGCCGAACAGGCGGTCGTCGCCATCCTCGCCGAACAGCGTGTCGCCGCCCGACCCGCCGCGCAGGATGTCGAGCTCCGTGCCGCCGAGCATCCTGTCATGGCCGGCGCCGCCGAGCAGCGAATCCCGCCCTGCCCCGCCTTCCAGCGTGTCGCTGTCGTTGCCGCCGTCCATCGTGTCGTTGCCGGTGCCGCCCCGGAGCACGTCGAGGCCGTCGCCGCCGAGGATCAGGTCGTGGCCGCCATTGCCCTCGACCAGGTCGTTGCCGCCATCGCCGCGGAGCACGTCGCCGGCGGAGGCGCCGCGCAGCGTGTCGGCGCCCTCGCCGCCCCAGAAAAGAAGCTGGCCGGTCGCGGCGTATTTGGCGTGGATCAGGTTGCCCTGGTCGTTGCCGCCATAGCTGGCGCCGCCGGTGCCGGTGAAGAGCAGTTCCTCGACATGCGCGGTAAGGCTGTAGCTCGCGATCTGGGTCTCCACCGTGTCCCAGCCTTCGCCCGCGTTCTCGATGACGACGTCGTTCCAGCCGATGGAGTAGTGGTCATTGCCGGTGCCGCCGAGCATCGTGTCGGCAAAGGCGGCGTCCTCCAGCGAGACGCCGTTCAGGGTGTCGTTCCCGGCGCCACCCGACATGTAGTCGGCGTTGTTGCCGCCATAGAGCACGTCGTTGCCCTCCTCGCCGTAGAGGGCGTCCGCTCCGCCGTAGCCGTTCAGGATGTCGTTGCCGGCGCGGCCTTCGATCGTGTCGTTGTGGCGCGAGCCGTCGATGCGGTTGCCGAGCTCGTTGCCGCGCAAGCGGAAGGTCGGGTCGTAGTAGTCGCCGTATTCCAGCGCGCTCAGCTCGAGGTTCTCGACATTCGCCGGCAGGTCGAAGGTGCCGCTGTAGCGGACGAGGAGCTCCAGGGTGTCCGTGCCGCCGCCCGCCAGTTCGATGACGCGGCCGCCGATGGAGGGATCGCCCGGCAGGTACCAGAGATGGAGCTTGTCGTCGCCGGTGCCGCCGATCAGCACGTCCCGGCCGTTGCCGGTCAGGTCGTCGTTGCCCGAGCCGCCATCCACCGTGTCGGCGTTCGCGCTGTAGGAACTGACCGTGTCGTTCCCGCCCCGGGCGACGATCCACCGCGAGGGCGAATTCCAGTCCTGGTAGTAGCTGTCATTGCCGCCCGTGAGAAACTTGTAGCTGAACGACATGGTGCCGATCCCCTGGGCGACGCCATTGCGTGCGACGCCGTTGCGATGGGGGGATCATGCCGGCGGAGGTGGCGCACATGATGTTGCGCGCCCCTGGTTTGCGACGCCGCCGCTTCATCGCCTGTAACGATCGTTGCGCGCGCCGCCCGCTGCCGCGGCAACCTGGTCACAGCGCCAGCTTGTAGCCCTCATGCGTCGCGCGGAAGCCGAGGCGGTCGTAGAAGCGCTGCGCGTCGGCGCGCGACTTGCTCGTGGTCAGCTGCACCATCGTGCAGCCGCGCGCCCGGCACTGCTCCACCGCCCATGCGATCATCCGCTGGCCGAGCCCGGAGCCGCGGCGGTCCGAGGCGACGCGCACGGATTCGATCTGCCCGCGCCAGGCGCCCTTGTGCGACAGGCCCGGGATGAACGTGATCTGCAGCGTGCCGGCGATGCCCTGCGCATCCTCGGCCACCATCAGGATCTGATTCGGATCGGCCGCGATCGCCGCGAAGGCGGCCAGATAGGCCTGATCCAGCGGCAGCCGGGGATCCTCCCGCTGCCGGCCCAGCGCATCATCGGCGAGCATCGCTACGATCGCCGGCAGGTCCGCCTCCGTGGCCCGACGAAAGCGCGGACCGTCCATCATGGCAGGGCCTGCGGCGCCCGGAACCCGGCCGCTAGACCAGGAAGATCCACATCAGCAGCAGCACGACGATGGTCGCGGCCACCGCCCAGGTCGTGCCGGTCAGGAACTGCGCGTAGAAAGAGCGCCGCTCGCCGATGATGTCATCGGACTTCACCTCGACCAGCTCCATCGTCGTCGGGCCATGGTCGGCCATCGTCATTCCCCGTCGGCTCAGCTTCCTGCGCCGCTTTTAGGAACGCCCGCGGGACCCGGCAAGGGGTTGGCGAGCGCGCCGGACGCCGCTTCCGCGCCGATCCGCGCGACCCCGCCCTCCAGCCGCACCCGCCCGGCGGCCAGCCAGCCGAGCGCCGCCGGATAGAGCCGATGCTCCTGCGCCAGGACACGGGCGGCGAGATCCGCCTCGGTGTCGTCGGGCAGCACCGGCACGGCGGCCTGGGCCAGGATCGGGCCGTCATCCACCCCGGCACGCACCAGATGGACGGTGCAGCCATGCAGCTTCACCCCCGCCGCCAGCGCCCGCGCATGCGTGTCGAGGCCCGGGAAGGCCGGCAGCAGGGAGGGATGGATGTTCACCAGCCGGTCCTGCCAGCGGGCCACGAAGCCGGGCGTCAGCACCCGCATGAACCCGGCGAGCGCGACCAGCTCCACGCCATGGCCTTGCAGCTCGGCCTCCATCGCGCGTTCGAAGGCGTCGCGGTCGCGGCCGAAGACGCGGCTCTCCACCACCGCGATCGGGACGCCCCGCGCGCGCGCGACCGCGAGCCCGGCCGCATCCTCCCGGTTCGCCAGGACGAGGACGATCTCCGCCGGATAGGCCGGGTCCGCCGCCGCCGCCAGCAGCGCCGCCATGTTGCTGCCGCGGCCCGAGATCAGGACCGCCGTGCGCACGCGCCGGGTCGGCTGGGGCATCAGCGGGGCCAGCCCGCCCCGATCCCGTCCACCCGGACCGCGGCCGGGCCTTCGCCCGCCTCCAGCACGCCGATGCGCATCGCCCTCTCGCCCTGCCCGGCCAGCAGGGCGATCGCCGCCTCGGCCCGGTCGGCCGCCGCCACCACGACCATGCCGATCCCGCAATTGAAGACGCGCAGCATCTCGTCCGGGGCGATGCTGCCGGCGCGGGCGAGCCAGCCGAAGACCGGCGGCACCGGCCAGGCCTGCGCATCGAGCGCCGCCACCACGCCCCGCGGCAGCACGCGCGGCAGGTTGCCAGGCAGCCCGCCGCCGGTGATGTGGGCCGCGGCCTTGACCAACCCCGCGCGATGCGCCGCCAGCAGCGGCTGCGCATAGATCCGCGTCGGGGCCAGCAGCGCCTCCGCCACGCTCTGCCCGGCGGCGAAGGGCGCGGGCGCCGCAAGCGCCAGCCCCGCCGCCTCGATCACCCGCCGCACCAGGGAGAAGCCGTTGGAATGCACGCCGGAGCTCGCCAGCCCCAGCAGCACGTCGCCGGGCCCGAGATCGGCGCGCGGCAGCAGCGCGCCGCGCTCGGCCGCGCCGACCGCGAAGCCGGCCAGGTCGTAGTCGCCGCCCTTGTAGAGGCCGGGCATCTCCGCCGTCTCGCCGCCCACCAGCGCGCAGCCGGCGATGCGGCAGCCTTCGGCGATGCCGCCGATCACGTCGCGCGCCTGCGCCACCTCCAGCCGGCCGGTGGCGAAGTAATCCAGGAAGAACAGCGGCTCCGCGCCCTGCACCACCAGGTCGTTGACGCACATCGCCACCAGGTCCTGCCCGACCGTGCCGTGGATGCCGGAGTCGATCGCGAGCTTGAGCTTGGTGCCCACCCCGTCGGTGGAGGAGACCAGCACCGGATCCTGGAAACCCGCGGCCTTCAGGTCGAACAGCGCGCCGAAGCCGCCGAGGCCGCCCATGGTGCCGCGGCGGTCGGTGGCGCGGGCCAGCGGCTTGATCGCCTCCACCAGCGCATCGCCCGCCTCGATGTCCACCCCGGCGTCGCGGTAGGTCAGGCTGGTCATGCAGGCCCTCGATCGGCTATGCGCTGCGGGTCGGGACAGGATGGGCAGGATGCCGTTCGGCCAGCACCGCACCCAACACGGCGACCGCACCCGGCACGGCACCGGATTGCGCGACATCATCGCCGGCCGCGCGGGGGCGGGAAACAACCACGGCGGCGCGCGGGGCGCAATCGCCGCCCTGCTGCTCCTGCTCGGCCTCGCGCTGGCTCCCTTGTCCGGCGCCGCGGCGCAGGGGAATCCGCGCGTGCAGACCAATGTGCCGGCCGAGGCCACGGCGGAGAATGCCGTGGTGGCACGCGACCGGGCGCTCGTCTCGGGCCAGCGCATCGCCTATGGCCGCATGGCCGCCGAGCTCGGGCTGCCGACCAACCTCTCCGACCAGCAGATCGAGGCGATGGTCGCCTCCCTGGTGATCGAGAGCGAGCGGATCACGCCGCGCGGCTACAGCGCCCGCATCACGGTGAATTTCCGCGATTCCGGACAGGGTGGCCACGCCGGGGGCGGGGGGGGGGGGGGCCCGGCGGCCGCCCCCCCCCCGGCCCGGCCGGCCCCCCC
>NZ_JBWXTD010000005.1:230302-236282 GCF_056682175.1 Falsiroseomonas sp. RANM36 | reverse complement strand
GGGGGGGGGGGGGGGGGGGGGGGGGGGCCCCGGCGGGGGGGGGGGGGCCCGGGGGGGGGGGGGCCGGCGGGGGCGCGGGCCTACGGCCTGGAGGGGCGGGCGACGCCCTCGGGCCCGGCCATCGCCAGCATCGAGGCGACCGCGCTCTACCGCTCCTTCCCCGAATATCTGGAGATCACGCGCCGGCTCGGCGCCGCGCCGGTGGTGGCGCGGGTGGAATTGCTCAGCATCGCCGGCGACATGGCGCGGCTCAGGCTCGGGCTGCGCAGCGTGCCGCCGCAGGCGGCGACGGATCTCGCCGCCTCCGGCCTGCAGGTCGCCCCGGCCCAGCCCGGATCGGGCCAGGGGACGCCCCAGGGGACGCCGGGCAGCGAGGGCTGGCGCCTCGGCCTTGCCGGCGGACG
Organism: Falsiroseomonas sp. RANM36; assembly: GCF_056682175.1. Classification (NCBI taxonomy): domain Bacteria; kingdom Pseudomonadati; phylum Pseudomonadota; class Alphaproteobacteria; order Acetobacterales; family Roseomonadaceae; genus Falsiroseomonas; species Falsiroseomonas sp. RANM36. The sequence goes on along the minus strand of NZ_JBWXTD010000005.1, from coordinate 235,878 downwards.
CTGACCAGACGCCGCCCGACCGGCATGGCGCGCCCCCGGCGCGATCCCCAGGCCCGGGCGCGCCGGGGCCGGAAGCGCTGGTCTTCACGCTGCCGAACGCGATCACCTTCGCGCGTCTCTGCGCCGTGCCGGCCGCGGTCTGGCTGGTGCTGCAGCACCGCCTGGACCTCGCCTTCTGGGTGTTCCTCGCCGCCGGGCTGTCGGACGGGGTGGATGGCTGGCTCGCACGGGTGCGCAACGCGCGCTCGCGGCTCGGCGCGATCCTCGATCCGGTGGCCGACAAGGCGCTGCTGGTCTCGATCTACGTCACGCTCGCGGCGATCGGCGTGCTGCCGGACTGGCTCGCGATCCTCGTCGTGTTCCGCGACCTGGTGATCGTGGGCGGCGTCATCGTCCTCTACGTCGCCGGGCAGCCGCCTGCGATCCAGCCGATCCTGCTCTCCAAGGCGAACACGGTGCTGCAGATCGCGCTGGCCGCGCTGGCGCTGCTGGTCGCCGGCTTCGGCCTGCCGGCTTCGGGGCTGGTCTCGCTGCTGGTCTGGCTGGTCGCCGCCAGCACCCTGGCCTCCGGCGCTGTCTATGTCTGGCGGGCCGCGAGGCGGCCACGATGAGGCCGGAGGAACCGCGCCCGCCGGTGCCCGCCCCGCCGCCCCGCGGCATCGCCGTGCCCACCCAGGCCACGGCGCCCGCCTGGCCGGGACAGCCGCCGCCGCGGGCGGCCACGCGCTCGCAGCGCATGGCGCTGGTGCTCGGCGCGCTGGCCGCGATCCTGTTCGCGCTGTGGCTGTTCTCGGCGATCCTGACGCCCTTCGTGCTGGCGATCTGCATCGCCTATTTCCTCGATCCCCCGGTGACGCGGATGCGGCGCGTCGGCGTGCCGCGCGGGCTGGCGGCCTTCCTGCTGGTGCTGGGCCTGGCCGCGCTGTGCCTGCTGGCGGTGCTGCTGCTGTATCCGCTGCTGATCGCGCAGATCGGCATCCTGATCCAGCGCCTGCCGGCCTATGTCACCGGCATCAGCGCGCTGGTCCAGCAGGCGCTGGAACGCGCGCAGGAAGCCTTCGGGCCGGAGGTGGTGGACGCGCAGCTGCGCGACCTGGCGGTGCGCCAGGCCGGCGCGATGGTGACCTTCCTCGGCACGGCGGTCGGGCGGCTGATCGGCGGCGGCGTCGCGCTGTTCAACGTCTTCACGCTGGTGGTGGTGACGCCGATCGTCGCCTTCTACCTGCTGCGCGACTGGCCGCGGATCATCGCGCGGGTGGATGGCTGGCTGCCGCGCCGGTCGGCGCATACGCTGCGCCAGCTCGCCCGCGACACCGACCGGGTGCTGTCCGCCTGGCTGCGCGGGCAGCTGCTGTGCTGCGGCATCCTCGGCGTGTTCTACGCGGCCGGGCTGCAGCTGGTGGGCCTCGAGCTCGGGCTGATCGTCGGGCTGATGGCCGGCGTGCTCTCCTTCATCCCCTATGTCGGCTCGCTGACCGGCTTCGTCGTGGCCGTGCTGCTGGCGGCGGCGCAGTTCAGCAGCTGGCAAGGGGTGGGCCTCGTGGTCGCGGTCTTCGTCGCGGGCCAGATCCTCGAGGGCTATTTCATCTACCCCCGGCTGCTCGGCGACCGGGTGGAACTGCACGCGGTCTGGGTGATCTTCGCGCTGTTCGCCGGCGGCGTGGCCTTCGGCTTCCTCGGCGTGCTGCTGGCGGTGCCCATGGCCGCGGCGATCGGCGTGGTCGCGCGCTACTGGCTGCGACGCTACCTGGAGAGCCCCTTCTACCTCGATCCGCCGCGGACCGGCTCCTGACGGGCGGGAATCACGTCGCTTCGGCACCGATCCGGGCGTAGAATCGGGTGGCACCCCCAGCGCCTGCCGCAATGCCGGCCGCAACGCCCGCCCCGACACCTGGAGACCCGCCATGCACACACGGCTCCTGCTGCTCCTGCCGCTGCTGGCCGCCTGCGCCACGGTGGAACCCCTGGCGAGGCCGCCGCAGGAGGCGACGCTGCCCGCGTCCATCGCGCCGAACGCGCCGGGGCGCGACCCGATCGTGGTGGTCGGGCAGAGCGCGGGCAGCTTCTTCCGCACGAGCCCGCCCAACCAGCCGGCCGCCGCCGCCCGCGCCTTCGCGGAGCTCGAATGGCTGGCGACCGCCGTGCCCAACGCCCAGAACTGGGCCTCGCTCGGCGGCCAGGGCCTCCAGCAGCTCGCCATGGCGCGAAACCAGGCACGCGACGCCCTCGCCATCTCGCGCGACGCCCCGGCGCAGGAGGTCATCAACGGCCTGGCCGCCGCCTCGCAGGCCCTGGCGGCGAACGACCGCGTGGCGCTGGACCGGGCTCTGCCGCAGGAGGTCTTCACCGCCGGCCCGGCCGGCACGGTGCAACGGCTGAGCGCTCCGCCGCGCGTGCCGAGCGCGCTCGCCGCCGCCGACACCTTCGGCGCGGAACGCAGCCGCAGCAGCTTCCGCTGAGCCGCCGCGGCCTGGGCGGGCCCGGCGCCGCCGCGCTATGCAGCAGGCCGTGACCGAGCGCGACCGAGCCGCCCAGCTTCCCCTCCCCCTGCCCGTCGCGACCTCCTCCGCGCGGGCCGACCTGGTGGAGGATGCCTCCAACGCCGAGGCGCTGGCCTGGCTGGACCGGCCCGGCGACTGGCCGCTGCACCGCCTTGCGCTGTTCGGCCCGCCCGGCACCGGCAAGTCCCACATGCTGCGCGCCGCCGCCGCCGCAGGGGGCTGGCGGCTGCTGCCGGGGCGCGCCCTGACCGAGGCGCTCGCCCTCGCCCCGGCCCCCGGCACCGCGCTGGACGAGGCCGATGCGGCGCCCGAGGCCCCGCTGTTCCACCTGATCAACCGCGGCGCCGAGGCCGGCACGCCCCTGCTGCTGGCAGCCCGGGAGGCCCCCGCGCGCTGGTCCGTGGCGCTGCCCGACCTCGCCTCCCGCCTGCGGGCGACGCTCGCGGTCGGGATCGCGGCGCCGACCGAGGCGCTGCTCGGTGCGCTGCTCGCGAAGCACCTGGCCGACCGCCAGCTTCGCGTGGGCGCCGAGGTCCGCGCCTATCTTCTCGCCCGGCTGCCGCGCGAGGCCGCCGCCGTCGCTGCCGCCGTCGCCGCGCTGGACGCCGCGGCGCTGGCCGGTGGCGGGGCGATCACGCGGCCGCTGGCCCGCACCGTGCTGGCCGGACTGCTCGGCGATGATGACGGTTCGGTGGCCGGGCTTCCTGGCGCCTCGCCGCCGGCGGGGCGCATGGGGTAGTCTCCGCGGCCATGGACACGCTGGCCCCCGACCTGACCGCCCAAGTCGGCCCCGCCGACAGCGCCCGCTTCATCAACCGGGAACTCTCCTGGCTCGCCTTCAACACGCGGGTGCTGGAGGAAGCGGCCAATCCGCGCCACCCCCTTCTCGAGCGGCTGCGCTTCGTCGCCATCTCCGCCTCCAACCTCGACGAATTCTATTCGGTGCGCGTCGCCGGCCTGATCGGGCAGGAGCGCGCGGGCATCGCCACCGCCTCCGCCGACGGGCTGACCCCGGCCCAGGCGCTGGCCGCCATCCATGCCCGCGCGCAGAACCTGATCGTCGGCCAGCAGGACGCCTGGCGGGAATTGCGCGTCCTGCTCGACGAGGCCGGGGTGCGCGTCTGCGAGCCCGGAACGCTGACCGCGGCCGACCGCGCCTGGCTCGACGGCTATTTCATGGACCGGGTCTTCCCGGTGCTGACGCCGCTGGCGGTGGACCCGGCGCATCCCTTCCCCTTCATCGCCAACCTCGCCCTCTGCATGGTGCTGAAGCTCGTGCGCCTCGAGGATGGGGGGACGATGCGGGCGCTGCTGCCGCTGCCGCCGCAGGTCGAGCGCTTCATCCGCCTGCCCGGCGAGCCGGCGGTGAAGGGCGACCGCATGACGATCCGCTTCGTCATGCTGGAGGATCTGATCGGCCTGTTCCTGGACCGCCTCTTCCCCGGCTTCCTGCCCGCGGAAAGCGGCCTGTTCAGGCTGATCCGCGACACCGACGTGGAATTCGAGGAGGAGGCCGAGGACCTCGTCCGCTCCTACGAGACGGCGCTGAAGCGCCGCCGCCGCGGGCGCGCGATCCGCCTTTCGGTGGATGCGCGCATGCCGCCCGACATGGTCGAGCTGGTGGTGGAGGAGCTGGACGCCGATGTGCAGGGCGTCTTCAAGGTGGAGGGCGTGCTGGGCGTGGCGGATCTGCGCCAACTGATCGTGGACGACCGGCCGGACCTGCTCTTCACGCCCTACACGCCGCGCTTCCCCGAACGCATCCTGGATTTCGGCGGCGACTGCTTCGCGGCCATCGCGGCCAAGGACATCGTCGTCCACCATCCCTACGAATCCTTCGACGTGGTGGTGCAGTTCCTTCGCCAGGCGGCGCGCGACCCGAACGTGGTTGCGATCAAGCAGACGCTCTACCGGACCACGCGCGACAGCCCGATCGTCAAGGCGCTGATCGAGGCCGCCGAGAGCGGCAAGTCCGTCACCGGCATCGTCGAGATCAAGGCCCGCTTCGACGAGGAGCGGAACATCGCGCTCGCGCGCGAGCTGGAAGCCGCCGGCGTGCAGGTGGTCTTCGGCTTCGTCGAGCTGAAGACCCACGCGAAGGTTTCCCTCGTCGTGCGGCGGGAGCGCGAGGGCCTGCGCAGCTACGCGCATTTCGGCACGGGCAACTACCATCCCGTGACCGCGCGCATCTACACCGACCTCAGCTTCTTCACCGCCGACCCGGCGCTGACCCGCGACGCCCAGAAACTGTTCAACTACATGACCGGCTATGCGCGGCCGGAGACGATGGAGGCGCTGGCCTTCGCGCCGCTGACCATCCGCCCCGCCCTGCTCGGCCTGATCGAGCGCGAGATCGGCTTCGCGCGCGAAGGCAAGCCGGCGACGATCTGGCTGAAGATGAACTCGCTGGTGGACGAGCAGCTGATCGACGCGCTCTACCGTGCGAGCGAGGCGGGCGTGCAGGTGGAGTGCGTGGTGCGCGGCATCTGCTGCCTGCGGCCGGGCGTGCCGGGCCTGTCGGAGAACATCCGCGTGAAGTCCATCGTCGGCCGCTTCCTGGAGCACAGCCGCATCTACGTCTTCGGCAACGGCCAGAAGCTGCCCTCCCGCCGCGCGCGGGTGTTCATCTCCTCCGCCGACTGGATGGCGCGCAACATGGACTGGCGCGTCGAGACGATGGTGCCGATCGAGAACCCGACCGTGCACACCCAGATCCTCGACCAGGTGATGATGGTGAACCTGCAGGACACGATGCAGAGCTGGGAGCTCGGCGCCGACGCGGTCTATCGGCGCATGGCGCCCGGCGAGAAGCCGGTCTCCGCGCACGAGTACTTCATGACCAACCCCTCGCTGTCCGGGCGCGGCAGCGCGCTGCGCCCGCGCACGGCGCGCGGGGCGCGGCATGCGGCGGGCGTGCCGCTCACCCGGCAGGGACGGCAGGACCGCGTGGCGCAGGACTGAACGGCGGCATGGACAGCTTCACCCTGACGCCGCCGCGCGCCTCCCGCCGGGGGGGGGGGGGGGGCGGCCGGCGGGGGGGGGGGGGGGGGGGGGGGGGGCAGGGGCCGGGCGGAC
>NZ_JBWXTD010000005.1:227785-230202 GCF_056682175.1 Falsiroseomonas sp. RANM36 | reverse complement strand
GCCCCCGCGGCCGCTCCCCCCCCCCCCCCCCGCCGCGGCCGCCCCCCCCCCGCGGGCCCCGCGACCGGCCGCGCCGCTTCGGCGTGGTGGATCTCGGCTCCAACTCCGTCCGCCTCGTGGTCTATGAGGGCGTCTCGCGGAACCCGCTGACCGTCTTCAACGAGAAGGCGGTGCTCGGCCTCGGCCGCGGCCTGCAGCAGACCGGGCGGCTGAACGAGGCGGCGGTCGCGCCGGCGATCACCGTGCTCGCGCGCTACGCCGCCATCGCCGCCGCGATGGATGCGGAGCCGGTGGAGATCCTCGCCACCGCCGCCGCGCGCGACGCCGAGAACGGCCCGGAGTTCATCGCCGCCATCGGCGCGCGGCTGCCCGAAATCCCGATCCACATCCTGTCGGGCACGGAGGAAGGCGCGCTCTCGGCCGATGGCGTGCTGCTCGGCTTCGCCGGCGCCGACGGCGTGCTCGGCGATCTCGGCGGCGGCTCTCTCGAGCTGGTCGAGCTCGACCGCGGCCAGCCCGGCGCGATCCAGTCGCTGCCGCTCGGCGCCATCCGCCTGGCCGACCGCGCGGGGTCGGATGCGGCGAAGGCGCGCGCGATCGTGGAGGCCGACCTCGCGCGCGTGCCCTGGCTGAAGCGCGGCGAGGCTCGCGACCTCTATCTCGTCGGCGGCGCCTGGCGGGCGCTGGCGCGGATGCACATCATGCAGACCGGCTACCCGCTCTCCATCGTGCATCACTACGTCATCACGCGGGAGGAGGCGCGCGACCTCGCCGGGGTGGTGGCCCAGGCGAACCGCAAGACGCTGGAGCGCATGCCCGGCGCGCCCGCCAAGCGCCTGCAGGACATGCCCTTCGCCGCCGTGGTGCTGCGCCGGCTGCTGCGCGCCACCGGCGCCCGCCGCGTGGTGTTCAGCGCCAACGGCCTGCGCGAGGGCTGGTACGCGCGCCTGCTGCCGCGCGCCGTGCGGGAGGAGGATCCGCTGCTTGCCGCCGGCCGCGACCTGGCCGCGCGCTTCGGCCGCGACGCCGACCTCGCCCCGGCGCTCCGCGCCTGGACCGACCCGCTCTTCCCGGAGGAGGCGGCGGATGCCGCGCTGCTGCGCGAGGCGGCGTGCTGGATCGCCGATATCGGCAGCCACGACCATCCCGACTATCGCGGCGAGCACGCCTTCTACCGCGTGCTGCGCCAGCCCGGCGTCGGCGTGGATCACCACCAGCGTGCCTTCCTCGCCCTGGTGGTGGCGCTGCGCTACGAGACCGGCAGCGACGCGCCCTTCCTGGCCGCAGCGCGCGCGCTGCTCGACGCCGCGGCGCTGAAGCGGGCGGAGGTGCTGGGCGCCGCGCTGCGGCTCGCCTTCACCCTCTCGGGCGGCGCGCCGACCCTGCTCGGCGGCACGGAACTCCGCCGGATCGGCGGCGAGCTTCGCCTCGCGCTGCGGGAGGGCAGCGGCGTCTTCGCCGGGGAGAGCGTGCAGCGGCGGCTGGATGCGCTGGCCGGCGCGATGGGCCTGACCGCGACGGTGGAGGTCAGGGCGGACTGATCGCGTCCCGCCTGATGGCCGGGCACGCTTGAAAATGCTCCAGGCAGGGCGCCCGCCGGCACCTCCCCGTCACTGCAGCGTGATGCCGAGTTCCCGGATCACGGCCGACCAGCGCGCGGCATCCTCGCGGATGGTCCGCGCCATCGCCTCGGGCGTGCCCGCGACCACCACGAAACCCAGCGCCTCCAGCCGCTGGGCAAGCTCACCCCGCGCCATGGCCTCGCGCACGGCGCCGGACAAGGCGTCGCGCTGCGGCGCCGGCATCCCGCCGGGGCCGGCGAGTCCCCACCAGTTGTTGACGAGCACGCCGGGGAAGCCTGCCTCCGCCGTCGTCGGCACCTGCGGCAGCGCCGGCAAGCGGGTCGGGCTCGCCACCGCCAACGGGCGCAGCCCGCCGCCTTCGATCAGCGGCCGCGCGACGCCATAGCCCACGAGATACAGCTGCACCTGGTCCTGCAGCAGCGCCGTCGCAGCTTCGCCGCCGCCGCGATAGGGCACGTGCAGCATGCTGATGCCGGCCTGCCGTGCCAGCAGTTCCGCGCCGAGATGCGGCGTGGAGCCGGCGCCGGGGGACGCGAAGTTCAAGGCGCCCGGGCGTGACCGCGCGAGGGCGACGAACTCCTGCAGCGTCGCCGCGGGCTGGCGCGCGTTGGTGAGGATGACGGAGGGCACGTCGGCGACGATCGAGACGGGCGCCAGCTCCGTGGCCGGGTCGAAGGGCATCGCGCGGTAGAGGAACTGGTTGATCGCGAAGTTGTTCGTCGCGCCCAGCAGCAGGGTGCCGCCGTCCGGCGTCGCCGCGGCCGTGAGCGGGGCGTCCCGCCCGCCCCCCCGGATCGGCCCGCGAGACAGGCGTAGCCACGCCCCCCGGCGCCC
>NZ_JBWXTD010000005.1:221045-227685 GCF_056682175.1 Falsiroseomonas sp. RANM36 | reverse complement strand
GGTACCGGGTTTTCCGCTATGTGGGCCGGCGCGCCCCGCCGCGGGGGGCCGCCGCCGGGGGCCGCCGCGCCCCCGGCCGCGGCCCCGATGTTGCCCCCGGCGCCGGGGCGCGTGTCGATCAGGACCGAACGCCCCAGGATCGGCGAGAGCTGCTCCGCCAGCAGGCGCCCGACCACGGCGCCGGCGCTTCCCGCCGCGAAGGGCACGATGATGCGCATCGGCGACGTCGCCTGCGCATGGGCGCCACGCGCCAGGCAGGCGGCGACGGAGCCGAGGAAGAGGCGACGGGAAGCCGGCGGGAAGGCCATCAGAGCTCGATCCTCATGAGGTCCTGCGCCGGCAGCACGGGGCCGGCGTAGTGCTTGCGGATGTCGCGCACCATAGCGCCGAGCTGGTGCGGCCCGGCGAGCTCGGGCGGCAGATGCGCCGCCGCGCAGCGCAGAAGCACCGGGCTCGTCGTGTCGAAATGCCCGAAATGCGAGGGCACGAGCAGCTTCACCCCGGCATCCGCGGCGATCCGGCCGAGCTCGAGCGGCGAGGTATGCGCCGAGGTGCCGACGCCGCTCTTCCGCCGGTGTTCGAGGAAGGCTTCGGGGAAGGTGCAGTCATGCACCAGCACGTCGGCGTCGCGCGCGAGGTCGCGCATCGCCGCGGTCGGGGTGGTGTCGCCGCTGAAGACGATGACGCGGCCGCCGACCTCGATGCGGAAGCCGTAGCACTGGCAGATCTCCTCGGGGATGTGGTCCACGAGGGCGGCCGTGATGCGCAGGCGCCCGTCGTCATGGATGACGCCCGGCGCGATCTCCGTGATCTCGGGGCGCAGCGCCTCCATGTTGGACTGGCGCAGCCGGTAGGCGGCGCGGGCGCGGATATCCACGTCGTAGGCGCCGCCCTCCAGCAGGTGCGCGACCATCCGCCGCGTGCCGGGCGGCCCGAGCAGCCGAAAGGCGCCCTTGCGGTTCAGCATCCAGCCGGCGATCGCGAAGGTCGCGAGGTCCGCGGTGTGGTCGAAATGCAGATGCGAGAGCAGGAGGGTGCCGACTTCCGAAGGGCTGACCCCGGCCTGGACAAGGCGACGCACGGCGCCGTCGCCGCAGTCCAGCATGATGTGCTCGCGGTCGTCGACGGAGATCAGCAGGGCGGTCTGGGCCCGGTCCGGATCCATCAGCGCCGCGCCGGTCCCCAAAAGGGTCAGTCGAACCATGCCCGGTTCCTCCTGGCCGGCGCATTCCAATGCGGCGCGGCCGGCGCCACAATCCGGAAATGGCGATCAATCCATCGGATTTCCGTTCGGGCGCGATGGCGGCCCTGTCGCCGCGCCACCTCGCCGCCTTCGTCGCGATCGCCGAGGCCGGCGGCTTCGCCGCGGCCGGTGCCGCGCTCGGCCTGGCGCAGTCCAGCGTCTCCACCCTGCTCGCCGACATGGAGGCGCGGCTCGGCACGCGCCTCATCGAGCGCACGACGCGGCGCGCGGCGCTGACCGCATCGGGGCTTCGCCTCCTGCCGCCGGCCCGGCGGCTGCTTGCCGAGATGCAGGCGGTGCTGCGCGAGGTCGCGCCCGCGGAAGGGCGACCGCTGCGCGTCGCCGCGACCTCGCTCGTGGCCTGCACCCTGCTGCCGCGCGCCCTGGCCATGCTGGCCGCCGACCGGAACGCCGCGCGTCCCGTGTTGCTCGAGGCCTCGCCGACCGAGTTGCCACAGCTGGTCCGCAGCGGCGAGGCCGTGCTTGGGGTCGGCAGCTTTCCCAGGGCGGAGGTGGCCGACCTGGGGCGCCGTCATCTCGGCACCGATGAAGTCGGCCTGTTCTGCCCGAAGGATCACGCCCTGGCGGCGAGCGGTCGCAGGACCTGCCGCTGGCGCGACCTCGCCGGGGTCGCGGAGATCGCGGTGACCCGCGGCAGCGAAGTCGGCCGCGTCGTCGCCGGCGCCCTCGAGGCCGCGGGCGTGCCGCCGCGCGCGCCTCTCTACGAGGTGGCGCGCATGCAGACCGCGCTCGCGCTGGTCGCGGCCGGCCTCGGCGTCGCGGCGCTGCCCCTCGCCGCCGCCCCGCTCATGCCGCGCTGGCCGGAGACCGAGACGGTGTTCCTGCCGCTGCGGCCGACGGTGCGGCGCGAGATCCTCGCGATCTGGCGCGGCGCCGCCGAGCCGCGCGAAGCGCGCCTGTTGCTCCGGGCGCTCGGGCGTGCCGCGCGGAAACCCGGCTGAGGCGCGAAAGCCCGCCTGCGCCGGCGCAGGGCGGCGCCATGACGCGGCGAACCCGCCCCTACCCCGCCGGGATCAGCTTCACCTTCTTCCCGTCCACGCCGAGCGCGACCCGCCCTTCCTTCAACGCCAGGGCGGCTTCGCCGAAAACCTCGCGCCGCCAGCCATGCAGGCAGGGCAGGTCGGCCTCGCCCGCCGCCAGACGCTCCAGTTCCTCGGCCTGGGCCAGCAGTTCCAAGGGCTGAGGAAGGGCAGGGGCCGAGGGGCGCCCGGGGCGGTCCGAGGGCGTCACCAGCGGTTCGCTACGGTTTCCCGAAACGCTTCCCCTCGGTAGAAGCCGGCGATGGACAACAGCATGGCGACCAGGCCCTACAGCAAGCTGAAGGGCGATCCCTACCGCGCGTATGAGGAACTGCCCGCCGAGGTGCGCCGGGCCCTGCAGGAAGCCCTGGTGGACTGGTGTCCCCTGCGGGCCCGCGAACGGCTCCTCCACCTGCTGCGCGAACAGCGGTTGCGGCCGGCCCAGGCGGCGTTTTCCCTGGTCCAGACCATCCGCGGACACGATCACGCCGAAGTCGCCGCCTTCGCGAGGACCTGGCCGAAAGGCTCGCAGGCCTATCCGCACCTCGCGGCCGGCGCGACGCTGCAGCGTTACACCGGGACGGACGGTATCCCCCCGGCTCAGCCCATGCCCGTCGCCCCGACGGCAAAGCGGTCCAAGGCGCCGGCCAAGCGCAAGCCGGGCCGCCGCGCCGCGGTTTAGGCCGGCGGCTTCGCCTGCGCCGCCTCCTCGCGCGCCTTCGCCTCCAGCTTCTCGCGGGTGTCCACCACCTTCTGCCAGTCCTTGGCCTTGTCCCAGTTGGCCTTGAACAGGGGGAAGGTGCCGAGGGACAGGCGCGACATCCGCCGGACGGCCCAGCCTGTCGTGCCGCGGCGGTCGCTGGCCTGCCGCCATCCGTCCTCCTCGGTATAGCCGTAGTAGGTCTCGGCCCACCCGCCGTCGCCAACGCCGGCGAGGAGGAGACCATCGTCCCCGGGGTGTATGTACACGAATTTGCGGTCCCCCATCCCGGGCGGCGCGGGAACGATCTCCCAGGCCGCTTCGTGGCCGCCCTCGCGATCGAAATGCTTGCGCTTCCGGATCTCCGTGGCGGTCATGACCCAGACCGCGTCGGCGCTCACGTAGAGACGCGCATCGGCGCCGTCGAAGGCCTCTCCGACCGGCAGGAGGAACTCGTTCCCGCCCTTCGCGAAGTAGACCTGGTTCTGTTTTCCTTCGCCGCCAAGCACGTAGGCGTAGATCCACTGCTCCGTGATGTGGAGCCGGGCCTGCCGCACGGGCTCTTTGACGTTCACACCACTCACGTTGCTGTAGGGAAGCTTGAATCCATCGACAGCCGGAAGCGCGGCGTACTCGGCCTGCTTCTCGGGTACGAAGAAGCGGGCGATGAGGACGGAATCCCCGCGTCCGCTCTGCCGATCCGCGAGGCTCAGCACCACATGGACGCCGCTGCTGGGGAGCGGCGTCGCGTCCGGGTTCAGCGGGACCGGCTCGGGCCTGTCGCCGTAGAATCCGACGTCGAGGCTGGTGAACTTCTCGCCCGGCACCTTGTAGGTGTACCAGATGCCGTCCACCCGATAGTACAATAGGCCGCTGAGGTCGTTCCAGCCCCAGAGCACCTCGCCGGCGCCCACCTTGAAGCTCCGGCGCACCGCGACGATGTCATCGAGTTTGCTGCGACCGTCATCGCTCCAGTTGAGCTTGCCCTCGCGGGGCGCGATCACCTGTCCGTCCTTGGTGTTTCTGAAGCCCGGGAAGGTGACGGGTGCGGTGTAGATCAGGTTCTGGGTGCCGATCACCCATGTCGGCACCATCCGGCGCGCGAGCCAGTGCACCTTCCGGAACTCTTCGCGGAGGTGCTCGAAATACACCTTCATGGCGGCCCGGGCATCCTCGTCATGGGCCCCCGCGTCCGATCCCGGCGCCCGCTGCCGATAGCGGATGCTGCTGCCGTAGGCGCGCTCGTAGACCGTGGTCTGCAGGTTCACGGCGGCGACATAGGCCTCGAAGACCGCCACCCAGGCATCCGGGACCTGTTGGTTGTCCGGCAGGGTCAACCAGTGGTTGGCTTCCCGGACAAAGGTCACGGCATTGCCGTCCACCAGGCTGAACTGCTTGGCGAGGTCCGTCCAGGGCGCATGGTGCAGGGTGCCGACCTCCAGAAGCTGCGCCCAGATCCGGAAGGCGTCCGTCGCATTGTCCAGGTGGTCCTGGAGCTCATGCGCGCGGGCACGGACCAGCAGTTCCCTGATGTCTTCGAGGAGGGTGTTCTCGACCTTGCGGAAGATGTTGAGGATCGAGGACGCGAGCTCGACGAGGCCGGCGAAGAGGTAGAGCGCAACGCCGATCGCGGCAACGATGGGGGCGGCCGCGCCCGAGATCGGCAAGGCCGCCATGACGGCTCCCGAGATGCCCTTCAGGAGCGACGAGGTCGAGGAGAGCGACGAGGCGGCGATTCCGATCTTGTCGCCCCTGCGGCCGGCCTCCACGGCGTCGTTGATCAGGCTGACACTGCCGCTGAAGGCGTTCACCAGCTCCACCGTGCCCTGGTACGCCGCTGCCGACTTGCTCGGGGCCACCGCATCCTTCAGCGCATCGAGCTCCGTCTTCAGCCCCGCGATGTGCTGCGACGTGCTGGCGTTCGCGACCTGCCGCGAGAGATCGTCGAGCTGGCTTTTGACTTGCTCGATCTTCCGGTCCAACTCGGACTGGGACATGCAGAATCCTCCTCGGGCATCGGGTTCTTCCCGATGCTTCGTGCCTGTCGCCGAGGCTGGTCGCGAAGCTGCGGCGATCTGGGCGCTCGGGGAAATGTCTGATTGCAACCAAGAGTGGAGAGCATTCACGGCCGAAGTCAACGGTGGCGAACCGGAACCGTGACATTCATTCGGAGGCCCGGGCGCCGCGTGCTCCAGCGACCGGTGGGGTGTCGCCGCAGGGGCCGGAGGCGCGAGGCTCAGCCGGCCTCGATCACCTTCACCCGCTTCCCCTCCACACCCAGGGCGATCCGGCCTTCCTTCAGCGCCAGCGCCTGCTCCCCGAACACCTCGCGCCGCCAGCCATGCAGCGCCGGGATGTCGGTCTCTCCGCAGGCCAGCCGCTCCAGCTCCTCGGCATTGGCCAGCAGCTTGGGCGCCACGTGATGCGCCTCGCTCTGCGCGGCCAGCAGCACCTTGAGCAGCGCCACCAGTGCCGGCGAAGCCGCCGGGCCGCTGCGCTCGCGCGGCACCTCCGGCAGCGCGTCTTCCGGCAAGCCCCGCGCCTCGGCCAGCACGGCCAGCAGCGCGGCGCCGGTCTTGCCCTTCGCGAAGCCCTCCGAGATGCCCCGCGCGCGGCCGAGCTCGGCGGCATTGGCCGGCGCGGTGGCGGCGATCTCCAGCAGGGTCTCGTCCTTCACCAGCCGGCCGCGCGGGATGTTCACCCGCTGCGCCTCCCTCTCCCGCCAGGCGCAGGCGGCCCGCAGCATGCCGAGGAAGCGGCGGTTGTGGCTGCGCGGGCGCAGCCGCTCCCACTGGGTCTCCGGGTCGGGCATGTAGGTGGCGGGGTCGGCGAGGGCGGCCATCTCCTCCGCCACCCAGCCGGTGCGGCCCTCCCGCTCCAGCCGGGCCGTCAGGCCGGCGTAGATGCGGCGCAGATGGGTCACGTCGGCCGCCGCATAGGCGATCTGCGCCGGGGAGAGCGGGCGGGCGGCCCAGTCCGAGAAGCGGTGCGCCTTGTCGATCTGCGCCCCGGACAGTGCGCGGGCCAGCGAATCGTAGCTCACCTGGTCGCCGAAGCCGGCCACCATGGCGGCGATCTGGGTGTCGTAGAGCGGCGTGGGCACCGCCCCGAACTTCAGCAGGAAAATTTCCACATCCTGCCGGGCGGCGTGGAACACCTTCACCACCCGCTCATCCGCCAGCAGCGCGCCGAGCGGGCCGAGGTCGAGGCCCGGCGCCAGGGCGTCCACCACCGCCACCTCGGCCTCGCCGCCGAGCTGGACCACGCAGAGCTCGGGCCAATAGGTCCGTTCCCGCATGAATTCGGTGTCCACCGTGACGAAAGGCTCCTGCCGGAGCCGTTCGCACAGCGCGGCGAGGGTCGCGGTGTCGGTGACCAGGCTGGGCACGAGGTCGGCATCTGCCGGCGGGCGGCGGCTCATGAGCGGGGGTTTACGCCCCGGGGGGCGGGGCGGGAAGCCGCGCGGCTTGACTTCCCGCACCGGCTGGTGCGGTTTCCGCCCATCTTCCAGGCACCCCGGACCCACCCATGCACGCCTACCGCACCCATACCTGCGGCGCGCGCCGCGCCGCCCACCCCCGCCCGCCCCCCCCGCGGTGCGGCGGGGGGGGCCGCCAGCCCCCCCCAGGCGGCCGGCGCGTCCTCCGCCAGCCCGCC
>NZ_JBWXTD010000005.1:215489-220945 GCF_056682175.1 Falsiroseomonas sp. RANM36 | reverse complement strand
GGGGGGGGCCCGCCCCCCGCCGGGGGGGGGGGGGCGCCCCCCCCCCCCCCCCCCCCCCCCCCCCCCCCCCCCCCCCCCCCCCCCCCCCCCCCGGGGGGGCGCCCCCCCCCCCCCCAACGCCGGCCAGACCGCCCGGCTTTCCGGCTGGGTGCACCGCAAGCGCGACCATGGCGGCCTGCTCTTCATCGACCTGCGCGACCATTACGGCATCACGCAATGCGTGATCCCCTCGGGCTCCCCGGTCTTCGACGCCGCCGACCGGCTGCGCCCGGAAAGCGTCATCACCGTGACCGGGGAGGTGGTGGACCGCGAGCCGGGCACGGTGAACGAGAAGCTGCCGACGGGCGCGGTCGAGCTGCGGGTGGCGGCGCTGGTCCTGCAATCCGCCGCCGAAATCCTGCCCTTCCAGGTGGCGCAGGAGCAGGAGGCGCCGGAGGAGCTGCGCCTGCGCTACCGCTTCCTGGACCTGCGGCGGGAGCGGCTGCAGCGCAACATGATCCTGCGCGCGCAGATCATCGACAGCATCCGCCGCCGCATGATCGCGGCCGGATTCAACGAGTTCCAGACCCCGATCCTGACGGTTAGCAGCCCGGAAGGCGCGCGCGACTTCCTGGTGCCGGCACGCCTGCATCCCGGCAAGTTCTACGCCCTGCCCCAGGCGCCGCAGCAGTACAAGCAGCTGACCATGGTCGCGGGCTTCGACCGCTACTTCCAGATCGCCCCCTGCTTCCGCGACGAGGCCGGCCGCGCCGACCGGACGCTGATGTTCTACCAGCTCGACGTGGAGATGAGCTTCGTCACCCAGGACGACGTGTTCCGCACGATGGAGCCGGTGATCCGCGGCTGCTTCGAGGAATTCGCAGGCAGCCGGCCGGTGGACGGCACCGACGGCACGCCCTGGCGCCGCATCCCCTATGCCCAGGCGATGCTGGACTACGGCTCGGACAAGCCGGACCTGCGCAACCCGCTGGTGATCCGCGACGTGACGCAGCACTTTTCCGGGTCAGGCTTCGGGTTGTTTGCGAAGATCGCCGCCTCTGGCGGTGTCGTGCGGGCGATTCCCGCGCCGGGCGCCGGCGCCAACCCGCGCAGCTTCTTTGACAAGCTCAATGAATGGGCGCGCGAGCAGGGCGCCGGAGGCCTCGGCTACATCACCTTCGACGGGGACGGCCCGAAGGGCCCGATCGCGCGCAACCTGGAAGCCGATCGCGCCGAGGCGATCCGCGCGGCCTGCGGCCTGAAGCCCGGCGACGCGGTGTTCTTCGCCGCCGGCAAGGAGGCGGATGCCGCGAAATTCGCCGGCCAGACGCGGCTCCGCCTCGGCAACGAGCTGGGCCTGACCGAGAAGGACGCCTTCCGCTTCTGCTGGATCACCGACTTCCCGTTCTACGAATTGAACGAGGAGACGGGGCAGGTGGATTTCAGCCACAACCCCTTCTCGATGCCGCAGGGCGAGATGGAGGCGCTGGAGACCAAGGACCCGCTGACCATCCCGGCCTATCAGTACGACGTGGTCTGCAACGGCCACGAGATGGCCTCCGGCGCGATCCGGAACCACAAGGCCGAGATCATGGTGAAGGCCTTCGGCCTGGCCGGCTACCCGCCCGAGGCGGTGGAGGAACGCTTCGGCGGCATGCTGAACGCCTTCCGCTACGGCGCCCCGCCCCACGGCGGCATGGCCGCCGGCATCGACCGCATCGTGATGCTGCTGGCCGAGGAGCCGAACCTGCGCGAGGTGAACCTGTTCCCGATGAACCAGCAGGGCGAGGAGCTGATGATGGGCTCGCCCTCCACCGTGGAACCGGCGCGCCTCAAGGAACTCTCCATCCGGATCGATCTTCCCCCCGCCAAGGGTGCAGCCGGCCCGAAGGCTTCCTAAGTCTCGCCGCAGCCCAAGGAGCCGCCATGTCCGTGCGCCACGCCCTGATCGCCGCCGCCGCCGTCGTCCTCCTCGCCGCGCCGCCGGAGGCGGCAGGGCCGAGCCACGGCGTCAGCGCGGAGGCGATGGAGGCGGGGATCAAGCGGATGGCCGCGCATCGCGCCGCCTATCGCCTCGATCTCGGCGAGGCGCGCGGCTCCGGCATCACCGGGGTACGCGGCGCCATGGTCTTCGACGTGGCCGATGCCTGCGAGGGCTGGGCGACGCGCCAGCGGATGACGATGACCATCGTGGACCGCGACGGGCGGGAGATCGAGACCATCTCCGACTACGCGACCTATGAGGCGAAGGACAATTCCAGCCTGCGCTTCTCCCTGACGCAGAGCACCGAGGGCGCGGTCAGCCAGCGCGTGGCCGGCGACGCGGCGCTGCAGCCCGACGGCAGCGGCCGCATCACCTTCACGGAGCCCGCCGGCCGCACCGAGGACCTGCCCGCCGGCACCATCCTGCCGACGCGCCACACCGTGCTCTCGATCGAGGCGGCGCGCGCCGGGCGTCGCATCCTCGCCGCGCCGCTCTTCGACGGCACGACCGACGAAGGCGCGCAGGACACCACGACGATCATCTCGGCCTGGACCCCGCCGCAGGCGCCGGCACGCTTCCCGATGCTGGCCGACCTCTCCTCCGCGCGCATCCGCATCGCCTTCTTCGAGCGGGGTGCCGGCGGCAGCGGCGCGAGCCAGCCGGAATACGAGGTCGGGCTGCGCTATTTCGAGAACGGCGTGGCGGACGAGATCGTGATGGATTTCGGCGAGTTCTCCGTCACCGGCCACCTGCTGGAACTGCAGCCGCTGCCCGGCGGGTGCTGAGACCCGCGCTCACGCGCGCGCAAAGATCTCCGCGATCACGGCGCGGTCGCGGCTGCGCGTCAGCGCCAGCATCAGCAGCACCCGCGCCTTCTGCGGGTTGAGGTTGTCGGCGCTGACGAAGCCCTGCTCGCCATAGCGACGCGTCGGGAAGGCGCGGCCGGAGCCGGCGCGGGAGGACAGCACCACGATGCAGCCCGCCGCGATCGCCTCTCCCAGCGCCGCGCGCTCGGTCGGCGTGGTGAAGCCGGGCGCGAAGGCCGCCGCGACGATCCCCTGCGCGCCGGCCTCGAGGAAGGCGCGCACCGCGATGCCGTCGCCGCCCGCCACCGAATAGGTCACGTCCACGCGCGGCGGCGTCTCGATCGCCGTCACGTCGAAATGCTCGGCCAGCGGCAGCAGCCGCGCCGGGCGGCGCCACAGGCTGACGCGGTCCGCATCCACATGGCCGAGCGCGCCGAGATCGGGGCTGCGGAAGGTCTGCAGCCGGCCCGTCGAGGTCTTCGTCACCTCGCGCGCCGCATGCACCTCGTCGTTCAGCACCACGAGCACGCCGAGGCCACGCGCCTGCGGATCGCCGGCGACGCGCACCGCATCCACCAGGTTCATCGGCGCGTCGGAGGAGAGCGCGGTGAAGGGGCGCTGCGCGCCGGTGATCACCACCGGCATCGCGTCCGGCAGCGTCAGCGAGAGGAAATAGGCCGTCTCCTCCAGCGTCGCCGTGCCGTGGGTGACGACGATGCCGGCGAGGTCCGGATGCGCCGCCTTGGTCTCCGCGATGCAGGCCAGCAGCGCGCGCCATTCCGTCCAGCCGATCGCGGTGGAGGGGATGTTGGCGAAGGGGACCGGGATCACCTGCGCCACCTCGGCCAGCGCCGGCACGCCGGCGACGAGCTGGTCGGCCGTCAGGATCGGCCGGCCGGAGGAGGCGTAGTCCTGCGTGTCGAGCGGCCCGCGGCCCTGGCTGGCGATGGTGCCGCCCGTGCCGATCACCGCGACCTTTGGTTTGCCCATGCGATTCACGCCTCCGCTGCTCGCGTCGTTCCGCCGCTGCGCACTCCGGCGATCGCATGGGGCTCTCCACTCATGTGATGCCCCCCTCGATCACCGCGCAGGTCAGGCGCGAGACGCAGGCCAGCTTGCCGTCCGCGCGCCGGATCTCCGTCTGCCAGACCTGCGTCGTGCGGCCCAGATGCAGCGGGCGGCACAGCGCGGTCACCACCTGGCCGGGCGCGACGCCCGCCATGTGGTTGGCGTTCACCTCGAGCCCCACCGCGCGGCGATCCTCCGGCAGCGTCAGGATGCAGCCGAGCGTGCCGAGCGTCTCCGCCAGCACCACCGAGACGCCGCCATGCAGCGCGCCCATCGGCTGCAGGTGCCGTGCCTCCACCGGCATCTCGGCCTGCAGCGCATCGGGCAGCAGCGCCGTGACCGTGATGCCGAAGACGCCCGCGGCGCCGCGCGCGAGGCGCGCATTGATTGCGTCGAGGCCGGGATGCCGCTGCCAGATCGCCGTCATGGCGCCAGTCACGCGGGGCGCGGGCGCCGCGTCAAGCGTGCCGCATCCGAAAGCGCCCGCCAGCGCCAGGTCATCAGCGCCGCCACCAGGAACAGCCCGAAAGCCAGGCCGATCCAGACCCCGACCGGGCCGAGCCCGCCGGGGAAGGCGAGAAGCAGCCCGAGCGGCAGCCCCGCCACCCAATAGCCGAAGCCGGCCAGCAGCATCGGCACGCGGGTGTCCTTCAGCCCGCGCAGCGCGCCGGAGGCCACGGCCTGCACGCCATCGGCCAGCTGGAACAGCCCCGCCACGACCAGCAGCGAAGCGGCGAGCGTCGCGGTCTCCGCCGCGCCGGGATTGGCGGCGTCCAGGAAACCCCAGGCGATCCGGCCGCCGAACAGGATCAGCAGGACCGCCGCGAACGCCATGAAGCCGGCGCCGAGCGCCAGCGCCACCCAGCCCGCGCGCTCGGCCGCGGCGCGG
The DNA here is from genome assembly GCF_056682175.1 of Falsiroseomonas sp. RANM36. Lineage (NCBI taxonomy): Bacteria > Pseudomonadati > Pseudomonadota > Alphaproteobacteria > Acetobacterales > Roseomonadaceae > Falsiroseomonas > Falsiroseomonas sp. RANM36. The sequence goes on along the minus strand of NZ_JBWXTD010000005.1, from coordinate 216,219 downwards.
TCGCCGGCGCCGGTCGCGAGCCCGACGCGCGCGGTCGCCGCCTGGCCGATGCCCATGGGCACCATGAAGGTCGCCGAGGCCAGCTGCACCGCGATGGCATGCGCCGCCACCGCCAAAGCGCCCATCCAGCCCATCACGATCGCGGCGAAGGCGAAGACGCCGATCTCCAGCAGCATGGCGCCGGCGATGGGCAGGCCAATCGCCACCGTCTCCTTCAGCCGCGACGCATCGAAGCGCCACCAGCGGCCGAGGATGCGGAAGCGCCGCAGATGCCGGTCGCGCGCGATCAGCAGCAGCAGCCCCGCGAGCAACGCGAGGTTGCAGAGCGAGGAGGCGATGCCGGCGCCGACCACGCCGAGCGCCGGCACGCCCAGCCCGCCATGGATCAGCCAGAGGTTCAGCGGGATGTTCAGCAGGATGCCGAAGCAGGAGACCACAAGCGCCGCGCGGGGCCGCTGCTCGGCGGCGAGGAAGCCGCGCAGCGCGACGAAGGCGCAGAAGCAGGGCATGCCCCACATCAGCGCGCGCACATAGTCGCCCGCCAGGACGGCGAGCGCCGGCTCCTGCCCCAAGGCCAGCAGCAGCGCCTCGGCCTGCCACAGCAGCAGCCAGGTGGGCACAGTCGCCGCGGCGCCGGCCCCGAAGGCCCCGCGGGCGGCGCCCCCCCAGCCCCCCCCCCAGCCCCCGCCCCCCCCCCCGCGGCCATGCCCCACACCACCCCCCACTCGCC
>NZ_JBWXTD010000005.1:212999-215389 GCF_056682175.1 Falsiroseomonas sp. RANM36 | reverse complement strand
GCGCCCCCCCGCCCCCCCCCCCCCCCCCCCCCCCCCCCCCGGGCCCGCCCCCCCCCGGCCCCCCCCCCCCCGCCGCGGCGGCGCCACGGCCATGCGCGCGGCGAGCAGCGCGGGCGGATCGGGCGCGCGGGCGGCGGCGGCGATCGCGGCGATGTCGGCCTTCGCCATCCAGCTCTGCGCGGCGAGCGCCGTGGCCTCGGCCGCCGGCAGGTCCGGCCGCGCCTGCCGCCAGCGCGCGCGCTGCTCCGCCAGCAGCGGGCGCGGCACGCCGAGATGCCGGCGCGGCATCAGGCGGCCGAGCACGGCCTCGGCGCCGATGACTGCGACAGGCGCGATCGGGGCGGCGGGGGGGGCCGGCCCCCCCGCCCCCCCCCCCCGCCCCCGGGCCCCCGGCCGCGCGTCTGCGCCGCCATCGGCGCCGCCGCCATCGCCAGGCCGAAGCAGGGCGCGAGGGCTGCGAAGAAGAGGTTCATCCCGAGCGTCGCCGCCGCCAGCTCCTGCGTGCCGAGGCGCCCGAGGAACACCGTGTCGGTCAGCGTCAGCGCGAATTGCGTGAGGTTGGTCAGCACCAGCGGCCAGGCGAGGACGAGCATCGCCACCGCCTCCGCCCGCCAGGCGGAAGCGTCGCGCGCGGCCAGCGGGCGGGCGAGGCTTTCTTTCATCGCGCCCCTCTAGACCGCCGACGACGCAACGACATCTGCCGGCCGCGCGGACCTGCCTGGGCGCCGCGCATGGGGCGGGCTAGAAACAGCCGCGTATGCCGGAGGATACGACCCGATGCAGCGCCGCCACCTGCTTGCCGCTCCCGCGTTCGTGACCGCCGCGGCCCTCGCGCCCGAGGCCGCCGCCCAGGCGCCGCGCATCGTCACCGAGGAATTCATGGTGCCGACCCCGACCCAGGGCATCGAGGTGTTCCTGCGCAGCAAGCGCCCGGAAGGCGCGCAGGCGACGCCGGGCCGCACGCTGCTTTTCGTCCACGGCGCCACCTATCCGGCGCACACCGCCTTCGACCTGCCGCTCGCGGGCGTGTCCTGGATGGACTACATCGCCGGCCGCGGCTTCGACGTGTGGTGCCTCGACCTGCCCGGCTACGGCCGCTCCACGCGGCCCGAGGCGATGAGCCAGCCGCCGGAGGCCAACCCGCCGCTGGTGCGCGGCGACCAGGCGGTGGCGGCGATCGGCGCCGCTGCGGCCTTCATCCGCCAGCAGCGCAACGTGCCGCGCATGCAGATGATGGCGTGGTCCTGGGGCTGCTCGCTGATCGCGCGCTACGCCACGGAGAATGCCGGCGCGGTGGAGCGCCTGGTGCTCTACGCGCCGCAATGGCTGCGCGAGGGCGCGAGCCCGGCCTCGGCCGGCGCCAATGCGACGCTCGGCGCCTATCGCATGGTGACGCAGGCGCAGGCGCGGGAGCGCTGGATGAACGGGGTGCCGGAGGCGGCGCGCGCCGGCCTGATCCCGCCCGGCTGGTTCGAGCACTGGGCCGGCGTGACCTGGGCTACCGACCCGGACGGCATGCGGCGCAATCCCTCCGTGTTGCGGGCGCCGAACGGCGTGCTGCTCGACAGCCGCGAATACTGGCAATCGAGCCGCCCCTACTGGGACCCGGCGAAGGTCACCGTGCCGACGCTGCTGGTGGTGGGCGAATGGGACCGCGACACGCCGCCCGCCATGGCCACCACCATCTTCCCGCTGCTGACGGCCAGCCCCGGCAAGCGCTGCGTCCTGCTGGGCGAGGGCACGCACACCATGCTGATGGAGCGCAACCGCGGCGCACTCTATCAGGCGGTGCAGGTCTTCCTCGAGGAAGCGGCGGCCGGCTGAAATCTTCTCCATGCGGGCGCCCCGCCCGGGGCGCCGTCATTGCGCGGCCTGCGGGCGATGCCCGAGGATGGCGCGTGCCGGATCGGTCCGGCCGAGTCTCGGGAATTGCCTCCATGCTGCTGCGCCGCTGCCTGCCCGCCGCTGTCCTCGCGCTCGCCCTCGCGACGCCGGCACTGGCCCAGGACCCGTCCTTCCGCCTGAACAACCGCTCCGGCACCACGATCAACGAGGTCTATGTCTCCTCGGCGAACGACAATTCCTGGGGCCGGGACCTGCTCGGCCAGAACGTGCTCGGGCCCGGGCAGACGCTGGTGATCCGCCTGCCGCAGGGGCAGTGCCTCAACGACATCCGCGTGGTGCTCGCCAACGGCCAGGCGAATGAGCGCCGGCGCGTGGATACCTGCCAGATCACGGACTACAACATCCAGTAGGTTTGGCGCCCTCAAACGCGTCGTGCCGGAGGCACGCCTTCGGCATGACGCGGGGGGGGCCCCGCCCAGGCTGAGCGGCCCCCCCAGCCCCCCCGCGGCCCGGGGGGGAGAATGGCGCGGGGGGCCGGCGGCGGC
>NZ_JBWXTD010000005.1:206571-212899 GCF_056682175.1 Falsiroseomonas sp. RANM36 | reverse complement strand
GGCGGCTCCGCCGCCTGGGCTGCGCGCCACGCACGGCCGCGCGGCGGCCTGAGGTCAATCTGGGCGCGGGCCGCATTCGCGGCCTCGGCCCGTTTCGCGGGCCGCCTGGTCGGCTGACCCCAGAGCGCAACCGTCATCGCCAGCACGCTATCCCAGCGGAAACCGCACCACGAAGGTTGCGCCGCCGCCCGGCGTCTCCTCCACCGCGATGCCGCCGCCATGCGACTTCGCGATGGTGCGGCAGAGCGCGAGGCCGACGCCGGTGCCCTCGCCATCCGGCTTGGTGGTGAAGAAGGGATCGAAGATGCGCTCGCGCAACGCCTCCGGCACGCCCGGGCCGTTGTCCGCCACGCGCAGCACCGCCATCGCCGCCTCCCGCCGCAGCGTCACGGAGATGCGGCGGATGCCGCCCGGCGGCTCCACCCCGGCGAGCGCCGCGCGGGCATTGCCGACCAGGTTGCCGACGAGATGCGCGATCTGGTCGGCATCGCCGCGCATCGTCGGCAGGTCGCGGGCGAGTTCGACGCGCAACTCCATCCCCGCCGCCTGCGCGGCCTCCACCGTCAGGTCGAGCCCCGTCTCCACCGCGCGCGCCAGGTCCACCGGATCGCGCCGCGCCGGGCGCTGTCGCGCGCTGGCCAGCAGGCTGGCGACGATGCGCCCGCAGCGCTCGGCGGCGAGGCGCACCTTCTCCGCGCGCTCGGCCAGCGGCGTTCCCTCGGCCTCCTCCGCCAGCAGCAGCGACTGCGCGGCGACGACGGCAAGCGGGTTGTTGATCTCGTGCGCGACGCCGGCCAGCAGGCTGGCGATGGCGGAGAGCCGCTCGTTGCGGCGCAGCGCGTCGCGGCTGGCGCGCTGCGCGCGCTCCGCCTCGCGCCGGGCGGTGATGTCGATATAGGTGTTGACCAGCGTGCCGTCGGGCAGCCTTTCCCGCCGCACCTCCACCACGCGGCCGTCGGGGCGCGTCTCCTCGAAGCGGCCGACCGGCGCGGTCATGATCTGCGCGACGCGCGCGACGACCAGGTCATCCTCGGCGCGCTGCGGATCCTCGCCGGCATAGAAATCGCTGCGGCGGATCCGGTCGCGCACGAAGTCGGCCACCGGCGTGCCCGGCGCGGCGAGATGCGCGGGAAAGCCGTACATCCGCATGAAGCCGCGGTTCGCCAGCACCAGCCGCGCATCCGGGCCGACGATGTTCACGCCGTCCGCGATGCCTTCCAGGATCGCGCGCAGATGCGCGCGCTGCGCCGCCGCCTCCTCCTCGCGCCGCTTGAGGTCGGTCAGGTCGCGCATCGAGTTGATGAAGGCCTCCGCCGGCACGCCCTGCGCGCCGAAGGGCGAGAAGGTGTAGGCGATGTAGCGCCTGCCGTTCGTCCGGTAGTCCACCCAGCCTTCCATCCGCACCACCTCCCCGGCCAGCGCGCGGTCGGAGACGGGCAGCAGCTTCGTGGCGAGCTCCGGGCCGATCAGCTCGGTGGTGCTCATGCCGATGATGTCCTCCGGCCGGCGGCCGGCGAAATCGGCGAACTCGCGGTTGACGTAGAGGTAGCGGCGCTCGCGACTGATCACGCAGACACGCGCCGGCGCGGCGTCCAGCACGCCGCGCAGCAGCGCGAGTTCGGCCTGCAGCGCGGCGATGTCAGGCTTCGGCGGCTGGGTCGAAGACATAGCCGGCGCCGCGGACGGTCTTGATCACGGCCGGCCGCTCGGGCACGGCCTCCACCTTCCGCCGGATGCGCGCGATGCGCACATCGATCGAGCGGTCGAAATGCTCGTCGCCGCGCGGATGCGCGAGGTCGAGTAGCGTCTCGCGGCTCAGCACGCGGCCGGGGCGCTCGGCGAAGGCGCGCAGCAGCGCGAACTCGCTGGGGCCGAGCGGGATCTCGACACCGTCCGGACCGCTCAAGCGGCGCGCATCGAGATCCAGCCAGGTGCGGCCCATGCGCACGCGCTTGCCGGGCGGCATGGCCGGCGCCGCGGGAGCGGGGGCAGCCGCCGCCGGAGCGGGGGCGGCCGCCAGCGCCTGCTGCGTCGCCTCCCGCCGGCGCAGCACGGCGCGCAGGCGGGCGAGCAGCTCGCGCAGGTCCACCGGCTTTGCGATGTAGTCGTCGGCGCCGACCTCGAGCCCGACGACGCGGTCCACCACGTCGCCGGCGGCGGTGAGCATGACGATGCCGATATCCGATTCGGCGCGCAGCGCGCGCGCCACGGACAGCCCATCCTCGCCGGGCATGGCGATGTCCAGCACGACGCAATCGGCCGGCCGGTCCGCCAGCAGCCGCCGCAGGGCCGCACCGTCCCCGGCCTCGCGCACATCCATCCCGCGCTTCGCCAGATACTCGGCCACGGCGCCGCGCAGATCGGGCTCGTCGTCGCACACGATGATGGCGGCGGTCTCCGCCATGGCGTCCTCCGTCCTCATGCCAGGTCGCGCCGCATATCTCCCGCGCCCGGCGCCCGGCGGCAAGCGGCTCATGGCGCAACATGTTGCAGGACTGTCGCGCAACACGCGACATGAAAGCGCCGCCAGGCCGCAGCGGACCTCTGCCGGCGGCGCCGGCACGCCCGCCCCGGACGTTGACAGGCGGGGCCGCGGGCGCCTCACTCCCCGGCAGCGGTGCCGCGCATCGCAGGGGAAGCGCCATGGCAAGCCAAGACGACCACGACGATCACGACCAGACCAAGAAGCCCTTCAAGCTGCGCAGCCAGCGCTGGTTCGACGATCCGTCGGACCCCGGCATGACCTCGCTCTACTGCGAGCGGCAGCTGAATTTCGGCATGACCTTCGATGAGTTGCAGTCCGGCCGGCCGATCATCGGCATCAGCCAGACCGGCAGCGACATCGCGCCCTGCAACCGCCACCACACCATCCTGTCGCAGCGCATCAAGGAAGGCATCCGCGACGCCGGCGGCGTGCCGCTGGAATTCCCCGTCCACCAGATCCAGGAGACGCTGAAGCGCCCGACCGCGGCGCTGGACCGCAACCTGCAGTACCTGTCGCTGGTCGAGATCCTGCACGGCTACCCGCTGGATGCCGTGGTGCTGACCATCGGCTGCGACAAGACGCCGGGCGCGGCGCTGATGGCGGCGGCGACGATGAACATCCCGGCCATCGCCTTCTCCGGCGGGCCGATGCTGGATGGCTGGTATCGCGGCCGGCTGGTCGGCTCCGGCACGGTGGTGTGGGAAGCGCGGCGGATGCTCGCCGCGGGCGAGATCGACAACCGGCAGTTCATGGAGGCGGTCGCGGCCTCCTCCACCTCCTGGGGGCATTGCTCCACCATGGGCACGGCGCTGTCCATGAATTCGCTGGTCGAGGCGGTGGGCATGAGCCTGACCGGCTGCGCCGCCATCCCCGGGCCGCATCGCGAACGCGCGCAGATGGCCTACTGGTCCGGGCGCCGCATCGTGGAAATGGTGAAGGAGAACCTGACGCCCTCCGCGATCATGACGAAGAAGGCCTTCGAGAATGCGGTCGCCGTCGCCAGCGCGATCGGCGCGAGTTCCAACTGCCCGCCGCACATGATCGCCATCGCGCGCCACATGGGCGTGGAGCACACGCTGGAGGACTGGCAGCGCGTCGGCGCCGACCTGCCGCTGCTGGTGGATTGCCAGCCCGCCGGACGCTTCCTGGGCGAAGCCTTCCATCGTGCCGGCGGCGTGCCCGCGGTGATGAAGGAATTGCTGGAAGCGGGCCGCCTGCATGGCGACGTGATGACCGTGACGGGCAAGACGGTCGCCGAGAACCTGAAGGACGTGCCACTGAGCCCGGACCGCGAAGTGATCCGCGCCTATGCGAAGCCGATGAAGGAGAAGGCCGGCTACCTGGTGCTGACCGGCAACATCTTCGACAGCGCCGTGATCAAGGTCAGCGTCATCGACGCTGAGTTCCGCAAGCGCTTCTTCTCCGACGATCCCGACGTGTTCGAAGGCAAGGCGGCCGTCTTCGAGGGCCCGGAGGACTACCACGCCCGCATCGAGGATCCGTCGCTCGGCATCGACGAGAAGACGATCCTCGTCGTGCGCAATTGCGGCCCCGTCGGCTACCCCGGTTCTGCGGAGGTGGTGAACATGCAGCCGCCCGCGGCGCTCATCAAGAAGGGCGTCAACGCGCTGCCGACCATGGGCGACGGGCGGCAGAGCGGCACCTCCGGCAGCCCCTCCATCCTGAATGTCACGCCGGAAGCGGCGGTGGGCGGCGGGCTCGCGCTGCTGAAGCATGGCGACCGCATCCGCATCGACCTCAAGAACCGCCGCGTGGACGTGCTGATCCCGGCCGAGGAACTGGCCGCGCGCAAGGCCGCCTGGAAGCCGCCGCAGCTGCTGAACAAGACGCCCTGGGAGGAGATCTACCGGAACAATGTCGGCCAGCTCGGCACCGGCGCCTGCCTGGAGCCCGCGACGCTGTATCTGAACATTTTGGAGACGCGCGGGGAATCGCGCCACAATCACTGATCCCGTTCGTGTACGCTTAACCCCGCGCGGCGACACTGCCGCGCGGCATGAAGCATCTGCTCGACCGCCTGCAGCGGCTGGACGTGCTGATCCTGGACGACAGCCGCTCCATGCGGGAGCTGCTGAAAGGCGTGCTGCGCAGCGTCTGGGTGCCGGCCCCGCGCGAGGCCGGCGACGTGGCGACCGCGCTCGCCGAGTTGCAGCGCCTGCCCCCCGACCTGGTGATCGCCGACTGGGAGATGCCGCCGCCGGACGGGCTGCATTTCGTGCGCAGCCTGCGCGCCCTGCCCGATGCGCGGCTGCGCCGCACGCCCGTTCTGATGGTCACCGCGCATACCGAGCAGTGGCGCATCAACGCCGCGCGCGATGCCGGCGTGACGGAATTCCTCGCCAAGCCGATCAGCGCGGGCGGCCTGGCGGAGCGCGTGGCCGCGATCCTCGAGCAGCCACGCCCCTTCGTGCAGGCCCGCGCCTTCCGCGGCCCCTGCCGCCGCCGCCAATACCTGCCCCCGCCCGAGCCGGAGCGACGCCTGGCGGCGCCCGGCGAGGGGCCCGCGCCCTGCCTCGACGAATTGCATGCCGCCTGGCTCGCCTGCCGCACGCACCCGTCCTCGCGGGAGGCCGCGGCGCGGCTGTTCCGCGCCGCGCACACGCTGCGCGGGGAGGGCGCGAGCCTTGGCTATCCGCTGGTCACCGGCGTCGCCACCTCGCTCTGCCGCGTGCTGGAACGCGGCCATGCCCGGCATCGCGTCGCCTGGGCGACGGTGCAGGCGCATCTCGACACGCTCGACGCGGTGCTGCGCGAGCGGCTGACCGGCGGCGGCGGCGCGGCGGGCCATGCGCTGCTGCTGGCGCTGCGCGACCGGGTCGAGGACGGCACCGCGGCCATGCGCGCGGCCGGGCTTTCCGCCGCGCCCGGTTGACGCGCCGCCGCGCGGGCCGGTTGACGCGCCGCCGCGGCCTGCCCAAGGTCCGCCGGCAAGGTTCGTGGAGGAAGCGGCATGGCGGGACGTCTGGCGGGCAAGCGCGCCTTCGTGACGGCCGCGGCGCAGGGCATCGGGCGCGCCACGGCGCTCGCCTTCGCCGCCGAGGGCGCCGAGGTGATCGCCACCGACAAGGACGCGGGGAAGCTTTCGGAGCTGCGCGCGGCGGGCCTCTCCACGCAGCCGCTCGACATGCTGGACGCCGCGGCGATCGAGGCCGCGGCGAAGGCGGCCGGGCCGCTCGACATCCTGTTCAACTGCGCGGGCTTCGTGCACCAGAACACGGTGCTGACCGCGACCGAGGCGGAGTGGGACTTCGCCTTCGACCTGAATGTCCGCTCCATGTGGCGGATGTCGCGCGCGGTATTGCCGGGCATGCTGGAGCGCAGGCGCGGCGCCATCGTGAACATGAGCAGCGCCTGCTCCTCCCTGAAGGGCGCGCCGAACCGCTTCATCTACGGCACCACCAAGGCCGCCGTGATCGGCCTGACCAAGAGCATCGCGACCGAATACGTGACGCAGGGCATCCGCTGCAACGCGATCTGCCCCGGCACTGTGGACACGCCGAGCCTCGGCGACCGCATCGCCGCCAATGCCGCGCAGGCCGGCGGCCTGGATGCCGCCCGCGCCGCCTTCGTCGCGCGCCAGGCAATGGGCCGCCTGGCGACGGCGGAGGAAATGTCGGCGCTCGCCGTCTATCTCGCCAGCGACGAGAGCGCCTTCGTCACCGGCCAGGCCATCGTCATCGATGGCGGCTGGATGCTTTAGAGTGTGCCCTCAGACGCCGGGCGCGGCCTCCGGCCGCTTGGCTTTCGCGCCACGCACTGCCGCACCCGGCGGCGCTGATGGCCTGGGCGCGGCGCGCATTCGCGCGCTCGGCCCGCCGGTGG
>NZ_JBWXTD010000005.1:202864-206471 GCF_056682175.1 Falsiroseomonas sp. RANM36 | reverse complement strand
CGAAGAAGCGGTGCGCGACATGCCGCGCGGGATCGCGCGTGCCGGGCACCGCCGTGCCGCGGGTGCAGGCGAAATACACCAGCGTGTCCGCCAGCCCGCGGGGCCCCCCCCCCCCCCCCCGGGGGGGGGGGCGGGCGGGGCCCGCCGCCGCGGTGGCGCCGTTCACCGCCTCGTCGAGCGAGCCCGGGATGATCCGGCCCTGGCTGTCGAAGGAGACGACGAGGCGGCCGAGATAGGTGAACTCGTTGTCGGTGTTGACGATCAGCGTCGGGTCGCCGGCGGCGCCGGCGGTCACGATCGGGTCGGGGCCGGCGAAGCTCGCCGCATGGCCGGGGACGCCCACGGCGAGGTCGTCGCCGTCGCCGAGGCGCGTGTTGGAGCCGGCGGCGAGGATGATGTCCACGCCTTCCAGCAGCGGCGCCAGCGCCTGCTCGAAGGCGATCTGCTGCAGATGCGCCATCAGCACGATCTTGTTCACGCCCTGGTCGCGCAGGTCGTCGATCACGATCTGCAGCTGGGAGGCGAGCAGCGCCATGTCGTTGGCCTCGCTGCCGTCGCCGGCGAAGCCCTTCACCTCCACGCCGCCGAGCGAGGAGATGGTCTCGACGATCTGCGTCGTCGCGCCGACCAGGCCGATCAGCTCGCCGCCCTTGGTGACGACGGCGGAGGGCACGATCTTCCGCGCGAGGCTCGCCGCGTTCTCGAGCCCGCCGGTCCCGACCGTCTCCTGGTAGCGGCCGGCGAGCGCGCCATCCGCGGAGAAATCGAGATTCGCCGAGAGATAGGGGAAGGCGGCGTCGTTCACGATGTCGGAGAAGGCGTTGGTGCCGAGGTCGAATTCATGGTTGCCGACCGTGGAGGCCTCGACGCCGATGCGGTTGTGGATCTCGATGTCGGCCGCGCCGGGATTGGTGCCCTTGTTGTGCGTCGCGCCGACCGAGGGATCGGTGCCGGCGGCGAGGAACGGGCCGGGGATGACGTTGTCGCCGCCGGCCAGGATCAGCGTGTTGGCGTAGTCGTCCTCGAAGGCGTCCACCAGCGCGGCGAGATAGGGCGCGGTGTCGCCGGCCAGCAGCCCGGCCTCGCCATCCGAGAAATGCAGCAGCTGCAGGGTGAAGGGCTGCGGCGCGCCGAGATCCTCGATGCCGAAGACCGAGATGGTGTTGCTCACCTCGTTGCTGGTGACGAAGAGGGCCTGGCCGGTCGGGCTGTCCGCCGCCGGGATGAACAGGCTGCCCTCGGGGCTGACGTCGCCGGGGCGGCGCGCCATGCCGGTGTAGCTGACATCCGTCGGGTCGGTGATGTCGAAGACCAGGTTGGCGTTCGCGCGCTCGAGGCCGACGAAGGCGTAGATGCGCCCCCCGATCTCGCCGATCTCGATGCCCTCGGGCTCCGGGCCCTTGTTGTCGGAGCGGCCGTCGAAGTCGGCGAGGGCGAGCTGCCCGTTGAACACCATGTGGCTGGCGATCCGCTCGATCACGTCGCCGCTGTCGAAGACGATGGCGCCGTCGGCGTCGAGGATGGAGAAGGAGCGGCCGCCGAGCATCTGGATGCGGTCGATGTCGCCGTCGCCGTCAGTGTCGCCGCTGACGCCGGCATTGGTCACGGTCAGGCGGCCGAGCACGGCGTTCTGCTTGAGGAACGCCTCGTTCGGGAAGGTGGCGTCGTCGAGGTCGAGGCTGCCGAGTCGCGCCGGCTCGTCCGGCGGGATGAAGTCGTCGCGGTCGTCGCCCTCGTTGGCGACGACGAAATAGGTGCTGCCGCCCGCCTCGTAGCTGTCGATCGCGTCGGGCATGTACATCCCGAACACCGGCATGCCGCCCATCAGCTTGACGAGGTTGCCGTTGCTGGGCCCGTCGCGGTCGCTGAAATCGGCGAAGAGCGTCGAGAAATCCTTGAAGCCGAGCGGCACGATGTCGGTGAAGGTCGCCGTCGCGATGTCCAGCAGGCCGACCGCATTCGCCTCCTGCAGCGTCACCATCGCCTTGGTGCCGTCGGCCGAGATCGCGATGTATTCCGGCTCGACATCCTGCGAGACGGAATTGCCGGCGAAGATGCGCACGCCGGCCGCGCGCAGCGCATCCTCCTGCCCGTCGAAGGCGGTGAAGCCGGCGGTCTGCACGGTGGCGGCGGCGACGCCGCCCGAGATGTCGATGATGGAGACGCTGCCTGCCGCGGGATCGCTGCCATCGGCGGCGTATTCGCCCTCATTCGCGGTCAGCACCTTCATCCCGTCCGGCGTGAAGGTGACCATGTCGGGCAGCGCCCCGACCGCGACGGAGCCGAGCAGGTCGCCCGTCGCGGCCTCGAGGAAGACGACATGGCCGGGATCGGTCTTCGGGCTGGCCGGCAGCGCCACCGCCACGATGCCGCCCTTGCTGGCAACGGAGCTGATATCGGTGGTGGCGAAGCCGAGCGCGGTGAAGTCGATCGTCGTGAGCAGCACCGGCGCCGCGGGGTTCGACAGGTCCACCACCTGCAGCCCCGCGCTCGAGGTCACGAAGAGCCGGTCGCTGCCGGGATCGAAGGCCGAGATCTCAGCCCCGGCGAGGCCCAGCGAACCCAGGACCTCGATGGCAAGGGCATTGGTCGGCGTGTTCGAAAGCGACATCGGCATGCATCTCCCGGGTGCAGTCGGGGCGGGATATGCGCCGCGGATGACAGAGCGATGACGGAATCCCTTCCGGGAGGTGAAGAGGCGGCGGCGCGACGGATCGGCAGCCGCCGCTCATCCGCGCGGCTGGCCCGTCGCGTCGGCGATGGCGGCAAGCCCGGCGGCGTGGCGCTCGATGATCGCCGCGCGCACGGTCGCGTCCTCGCTGCTGCGCAGCCCTGCCTCCCGCGCCAGGTCGAGATGCCGGGCGAGCGTGGCGAGCCGCGCCGGATCGCGCTCCACCGCGGCGACCGCGGCGAGCACCGCGCCCAGGCGGATGCTCACCGAGGGCTCGCTGGTGCCGGCCTGGCGCAGCATGTGGAACATCGCATCCGCCAGCCCGTCATAGTCGGTGGCCGGCCGCTGCAGCCGCAGCACGCCGTCGCGCCGGGTGCAGCCATCCGGCAGGTCGTGCCGCGCGGTCTCGCACAGCGCGGCGCCGAGCTGGTCGAGCACGCTGATCGCCGTGAAGGGATCGCGCGTGCCGGCCGAGAGCGCGCGCATGCCGACCTCCACGAGCTGCCGCACGGCATATTCCAGGTCCTGCTCCACGTTGCGCGTGTCGCCGAGGGCAAGCGACGCCGCGACCGCCGCCTCCGCCGCGGCGCGCAGGGCGGCCGGCGCGACCCCGCCGAGCGCGCGGCCGGGGAAGACGACGCCGCCCGGGCGGACGAAGAGGCGGATGCAGGCGTCGTGCTCCGCCGCCCAGCCGGCCAGGCCCGCCTCGTCCAGCACGCGCAGATAGCCGCTGCCGCGCGCGCGCAGCGGCGCGTAGGGACCGGCGGGGCATTGCTCCGGCGGGCGCCGCGCCCCGCCCACCCCCCCCGCCCGCCCCCCCCCCCGCCCCCCCCCCCCCCGTGGAACTGCACGCCGCGGCGCAGATGGAAGGTCCAGGTGCGGCCATCCGGGCTGCTTTCCCAACGCTCCGCGAGGTCTGGCTCGATCTCCGCCGGG
>NZ_JBWXTD010000005.1:197323-202764 GCF_056682175.1 Falsiroseomonas sp. RANM36 | reverse complement strand
CCGGCGGCAAGCCCTATCAGAGCCCGCTTCCGACGGACGCGAGGCCTGCGCTCGGGATGTCGCTGGCCGAATAGCCCGCAACGCCCGCCCGGCTCAGCCCCCCCCGGGGGCCGCCCCCGCGGCGGGGGGCGCCCCCGCCCCCCCCCCCCCCCCCCGGCCCGCGCGCGCAGCGCGCCCACCAGGTCCGCACGCACCAGCGCGACCACGTGGTCCACATTGATCGAGGTGGCGACATGGTGGATGAACCACACCAGCATCGCCACGCAGCCGACCGCCAGCAGCAGCGCGCCGGTGACGGCGAGCTGCGGCACGAAGGCGCCCTCCCCCGCCTCCCGCACCGAGCGCAGCGCGACCAGCGCATAGACGAAGGTCGCGACGAAGGTGCCGAGCGCGTATTGGTTGCCCGGGTCGCGCGTGAAGCTCTGCAGCAGCCGCGGCCCCATCTGGCTGCTGGCCAGGCTGAGCGCCGCGACGGTGATGGAGAAGGTGGTGCCGGCGACGCCGATGCTGGCGGCGGCCACCGTGCCCAGCACGTCCCGCGCGCCGGCGACGCCGCCCGCGTAGAGCCAGGCGGCGGTGCGGTCCGGCAGCCGCACCACCCCGTCCAGCCGCACCAGCGCCATCGCCAGCAGGCCGCCAAGCAGGGTCATGGCCGCCGGGCGCAGCCAGAACTGCGCCCGCAGGTCAGACCAGAATTGTCTCAGCCAGGCGCCGTTCACGGCGCCGCGCCGGATATGCCGCGCTGCATCCGTCCCTCCTGCTCCACAGGGGGAACGGATCAGGGGGGATGCGGTTCACGCGGGCGGGGCGGCCGGCGCCACCGACAGGCCACGCACCGCATGGCGCGCGATCAGGGCCGCGACCAGGCCGGAGGCCTTCGCCTCCTCCACGAAGTCGCGCAGGAAGGCGGCGGCAGCCGCGTTCGGCTTCGCCGTGCCCACCGCCTGCTGCACCGCCATGAACTGGCCCTCCAGCACGCGCGATCCGGGCAGCTTCGCCGCATCCTCCAGCAGCTTCGGCCTCAGCCCGGCCAGCGCCTCCATCCCCTCCGCGCGGAACAGATCGAAGGACGCATCGAGCGTCGGCGCGCGATGCAGGCTCGCCTGGCGGATGTTGCGCTCCAGCCAGAGGTCGTAGGCGGCGCGCGCGGCGACGGCGATGCGCACGCCCGGGCGGTCCACCTGCTCCATCGCGGCGATGGCCGAGCCGGGCGGCACCAGGTAGGTCGCCTGGATCTCGCAATAGGCGGGGGAGAAGGCGATCTTCTCCGCGCGCTGGGGCTCGGCGCCGATCAGCCCGATGTCCCAGGCGCCGGTGCCGGCGGCATCGGCAAGCTCCCCCGGGCGGGGATAGGGCACGTAGCGGACCGGCACGCCGAGGCGCTCGGCGATGGCGCGGGCCATGTCGGGTGCCACGCCCTGCGGCTCGCCGGCAGGGCCGCGGCCGGTGACGAGCAGGAAGTTGCTGAGGTTGATCCCCGCGCGTAATTCCCCGGTGGGCGCGAGCTGGGCGACGATCTCGGGCGACATGGCGATATCCCTGGCAGTTGCGTAGAATGGTGCGACGGCCGGCAGGCGGCGGCAATTGCCTCCCCGGCGCGCCGCCATCGCCACGGCGCCCTTGCCCGATCCGTTCGGGTGGGTTTGGATAGCGGGCTCGGCAATCGGAGGTGGTAGCAGGACGGGTTCCGTCCATCGGTTGGAAGCAGGAGGCCAGGCCCATGTCCAACAGCGCAGGCAAGGCCGCCTCGGCCGAGGATCCGCTGTATGTGCAGTCGGTGGAGAAGGCGTTCCGCGTGCTTCTCGCCGTCGGGCGCAGCCCTGCGCCGATGGGGCTGACCGAGCTTGCCGCCGCATCGGGACTGGACCGCAGCGCCGCGCAGCGCTTCTCCTACACGCTGGAGAAGCTCGGCTATCTGCGGAAGCATCCGAAGACGCGCCGCTATGCGATGACGCCGCGCGCCCTCGAGATCGGCGCGATGTATCTGCGCTCGGCGACGCTGGTGGACCGGGGCAGGCCCTGGCTCAGCGAGCTCGGCCGCCGCACCCTGGAGACGGTGAGCCTGACGATGCTGGACGGCACGGACGTGCTGTATCTGCTGCGCCGGCATGCCGACTCGGTCAAGCATGCGCAGGTGACCATCGGCAGCAGGCTGCCCGCCTTCTGCACCGCCTCCGGAACCACGATGCTGGCCGCCATGCCGCGCCCCGTCGCCCAGGCGGTGCTCGAGGCCTCGCCCCGCCCCGCCTTCACCCCCCATACCGTGACGGAGATGCCGGCCCTGATGGCGCGGATGGACGAGGCGGCGCGCCGCGGCTTCGCGCTCGTCGCCGAGCAGATCTTCGCCGACCGGGCCTCCCTGGCCGCACCGGTCTTCGGCGCGCAGGGCGAGCCTGTGGCCGCGATGCACATCGCCTTCTCCCGCCGCGACTGCGCGCTCGACGATGCCGTGCGGCATTTCGCGCCGTTGCTGACCGAGGCGGCGGCGGGCCTCTCGCGCTCGCTCTCCGCAGGCGACTGGTAGGCGCGCGTCCGGCAGGCACGCCGGAGGACGGCGGGAAGGCCCGGCTACCCGCCGGCCTGGAGCACGCGCAGCGCGCGGCGCAGCTTCGCGATGCCGGTGCGGACATGGCCGGTCTGGCACAGGCGCTCGCCTTCCTCGGCCATGGCCACGGCCGAGGCCGGCATGGTCGCGGCCGGGGCGGCGAAGCGCTGGGAGAGCTCGGCGCAATTGGCGGAGCTGTCGGTGGTGACCCGCATCGGCTGCTCGCCCCGGCCGGCGCCCGGGCACAGCGCCAAGACGAGCAACAGGGTCCCGATGCGCAGCATGGCGGGCAGTCTGCACGGCGCTGCCGATCCGGGCCGTGGCGGCGCGGTGAACGGCGCGACATGCGCCGCCGCCGCGCCGGTCAGCCGGTGGGCAGCCGCAGGGTCGCCGTCAGGCCGGGCAGCGTCGCGCCGGGATGGGTGTCGCGCAGCAGCAGCGCGCCGCGGTGCAGCGCCGCGACCGCGCGCACCAGCGACAGGCCGAGGCCGGAGCCGGGGGTGGTGCGCGCCGCATCGGCGCGGAAGAAACGCTCGCCCGCGCGGCTGCGGTCGGTCTCGGGCATGCCCGGGCCGTCATCGGCGACCACGATCTCCGCATGGTCCTCCGCCAGCCGGGCGGAGAGGCGCACCGTGCCGCCCTCCGGCGTGAACTTCAGGGCATTGTCCAGCAGGTTCACCACCGCCTGGGCCAGCAGGTCGCGGTCGCCGACCAGCGGCAGCGACTCCGGCAGGTCCACGCCGAGATGCTGCTCGCGCGCCGCGGCCGCGGCGCCGTAGAGCTCGGCGATGTCGGCCAGCACCGGGGCGAGGTCGGTCGGCGCGAAGGCGGCGCGGCGCGCGCCGGCCTCGACCTCCGCGATGCGCAGCACCGCCTGGAACACGCGCGCGATCGCGTCGAGGTCGGCGATGCCCTGCTCCACCGCCGCGCGGAGCGATTCCTCGTCATGCGCGGCGTGCAGCTGATCCTCGAGCTTGGCGCGCGCGCGCGCGATCGGCGTGCGCAGGTCGTGCGCGATGGCGTCGGAGACGCCGCGCACGCCTTCCATCAGCTGCGCGATGCGGTCCAGCATCGCGTTCATCGTGATGCCGAGCTTGTCGAACTCGTCGTCGCGCTCCGACAGCGGCACGCGGCGCGACAGGTCGCCGGCGGAGATCGCGCGCGCGGTGCGGTAGATCGGGTTCAGGCGGCGTTCGAGCGAACGGCGCAGCAGCCAGGCGCCCAGCACCGCGAAGCCGGCGGAGGCGGAAGCGGCCCAGGCGATGCCTTCCGACAGCAGGCCGCGCAGGCGCAGCTTCTCCGCCACGTCGCGCCCGACCAGCAGCCGATGGGCGCCGCCGAGCTCGACGCGGAACAGCCGTGCCTCGCTCACCGCGCCGTCGCGCTGCAGCGGGATGCGGATCCAGGGGAACTCGCCGCCGGCCTCGGACGGCCAGGCGCTCAGGTTGCCCGCCAGCCGGCTGCCGTCGGGCGCCAGCAGCAGGTAGAGCGTCTCGTTCTGCACATCCACCGCCAGCCGGTCCTCGATGGCGGCGGCGACGGCGGGGATGCCGCGGACGGCCATGCGTTCCTGCAGCGCGGTCGCGTCGGCGCGGATCGCGGCATCCACCTGGCGGTCGAGCGCGCCGGCGGTGTTCCACCACAGAACCACCGCCGCGGCGGCCGCGGCGGCGGCGAAGACGGCGGTGAAGAACAGCGCGAAGCGGCCCGACGCGCTGCGCAGCAGGCCGAAGAGCGGCGGCTCGAAGCTCGATGGCGCGACGGAGGGCGGGGGTGTTATCGGACGGCTCCTGCCGGCGCCCGCGCCGGGATCAGTCGGCGCGGATCATGTAGCCCGCATTGCGCACCGTGTGGATCAGCGGCTTGTCGAAGCCCTTGTCCAGCTTGTGGCGCAGCCGGCTGACATGCACGTCGATCACGTTGGTCTGCGGGTCGAAATGGTAGTCCCAGACCTTCTCCAGCAGCATGGTGCGCGTGACCACCTGGCCGGCATGGCGCATCAGGTGCTCGAGCAGGCGGAACTCGCGCGGCTGCACGTCGATCTTGCGCCCGGCGCGGGTGACGGTGCGGGAGAGCAGGTCGAGCTCCAGGTCGGCCACCTTGAGCCGTGTGGTCGGCACCTCGGCGGCGGGGCGGCGGCCCAGCGCCTCCACGCGGGCCAGCAGCTCGGCGAAGGCGAAGGGCTTGGTGAGGTAGTCGTCGCCGCCGGCCTTCAGGCCTTTCACCCGCTCATCCACCGCATTGAGGGCGCTGAGGAACAGCACCGGCGTGCGGTTGCCCTGGCCGCGCAGCGTCTCCACCAGGCGCACGCCGTCCACGCCGCCGGGCAGCATGCGGTCCAGCACCAGCACGTCGAACTGCTCGGACGCGGCCATGAACAGGCCGTCGCGCCCGTTCGGCGCGTGCTCCACCGTGTGCCCGGCCTCCATCAGCCCCTTGCGGACGAAGCGGGCAACTTCGGCATCGTCCTCGACCAGCAGGATTCGCATCGTCCGTCTTCCCGGTCCCCTGGTGCAAACCTAGGGCGGTCGCACCGGCGATTCCTAGCCCCGTGCGGCGTCACTGCCCCGCCGGCCGGCGGCCGACCTGCACCGGCCCCTCCGCGGGGCGGCCGGCGCGCAGGATGGAGAGCTGGACGGTCTGGCCGGGCGGCAGCGCCGCGACATTGCGCACCAGCGCGCGGGAGGTGTCGATCCGCTGGCCGTCCAGCGCCACCACCTGGTCGCCCGGGCGCAGGCCGGCGCGCGCCGCGGGGCTGCCGCGCACCACGCCCGCGACCACCACGCCGCGCCCGGCATTGCGCCGGCGGCCGGGCTCATCGGCCGCGAAGTCCTCGAGGCTGGCGCCGAGCCAGCCCCGCTCCACCCCGCCGCCCGCGCGCCGCGGCGCGCAGATA
>NZ_JBWXTD010000005.1:194983-197223 GCF_056682175.1 Falsiroseomonas sp. RANM36 | reverse complement strand
GGGGGCGCCCGGGGCGCGGCGGGCGGCGCCCCGGGGGCGCGCCGCCCCCCCCCCCCGCCCCCCCCCCCCCGCCCCGGGCATGGCGCCGGCGGCCGGGCTCATCGGCCGCGATGTCCTCGAGGCTGACGCCGAGCCAGCCGCGCTCCACCCGGCCGCCGGCGCGCAGCTGCTCGATGATCGGGCGGGCGAGGTCGGCGGGGACGGCGAAGCCGATCCCGGCGCTGGCGCCGGAGGGCGAGAAGATCGCGGTGTTGATGCCGACCACCTCGCCGGCGGTGTTGAACAGCGGCCCGCCCGAATTGCCCGGGTTGATCGGCGCATCGGTCTGCAGGAAGTCGTCATAGGGGCCGGAGCCGATGTCCCGCCCGCGGGCCGACAGGATGCCGGAAGTGACGGTGCCGCCGAGGCCGAAGGGATTGCCGGCCGCCAGCACCCATTGCCCGACGCGCAGCGCCGCGGAACTGCCCCAGGGCACGGAGGGCAGCGGCGCCCGCGCCTCCACCCGCAGCAGCGCGAGGTCGGTCAGCTCGTCGGAGCCGACGACGCGGGCGACATATTCCTCCCCGTCCTGCAGCGAGACCACCACCCGGCTGGCATTGCCGACGACATGGTGGGCGGTGACCACCAGGCCGGCCGGGTCCATGATGAAGCCGGACCCCGCGCCCTGGCTCTGCCGGCTGCGGCCGCGGCGATCCCGGAAGAAACGCTCGAAGGGCGTGCCGCGCAACTCGGGTGGCACCTCCACCCGCTCCTCGGAGGTGACGGCGATGTTGACGACGGCGGGCAGCACGCGCTCCGCGAGGTCGGCGAAGTCGGGCAGCGCGGCGGCGCCGCGCTGGGCGCTGGCGCTCGGCAGGCCGCCGCATCCGGCGAAGGGCAGGAGGACCAGCGCGGCCACGGACCTGCGGCCGATGGGGTGGGACATGAGGGCTCGTCCAGGCAATGGCGGCGGGGCCGCCGATCCGTGTCGCGTCGCAGCATGGACAAGTGCCGGCATGGCTTCAACAGCCCGCGCCGGCCGCCGCCCCCGGCACCGCGCCACGCGATGAAGGTGGCCTGGGCCGCGGCGGGCGCAATCCTGGCCGGTATCGGGCTGGCCCGCTTCGCCTATGTGCCGCTGTTCCCGGCGATGGTCGCGGCCGGCTGGGTGGATGGCGGCGAGGCGGGGCTGCTCGGCGCGGCCAACTTCGCCGGCTACCTGGCCGGCGTGCTGGCGGGGCGGCGGCTGGCGGCGGGCATCGGCGTCCCGCGCGCTCTGGATGCGGGGATGGCGCTGGCGGTGGCGGCCTTCGCGGCCTGCGCCTGGCAGGGGGGACTCGGCTGGCTGCTGGCCTGGCGGGCGCTGGCCGGGACGGCCGGGGGCGTGCTGATGGCGCTCGCCGGACCCTCGGCCCAGGCCAGCGTGCCGCCCGAGCGGCGCGGCGCGGCCAGCGGGATCGTGATGACGGGGGTGGGGCTCGGCGTCGTCGCGGGCGGCCTCGCCATCCCGCTGCTGCTCGGCGGCGGGATCCCGGCGGCCTGGCTCGGCCTGGCCGGGGCGGCGGCGATGGTGTGGTGGGCGGCGCGGCGCCACTGGCCCGATCCGCCGGCCCTGCCGGTGGAGGAGACGCGCACCGCCGTGCCGGCGGCGGGCGGGCTGCTGCTGGCCTATGCGCTCTCGGGCGCGGGGATGGTGGCGCCGATGGTCTATCTCTCGGACCTCGCGGTGCGCGGGCGGGGCCTGCCGATCGAGGCCGGCGCGGCGGTGTGGATCGGCTTCGGGCTCGGCGCGCTGGCCGGCACGCTGCTCGGCGGGCGGGTCGCGGGGCGCATCGGCGGGCGGCGGGCGCTGCTGGCCTGGATGGTGGTGCAGGTGGCCGCCCTCGGCGCGGCGCTGGTGCCGGCCTGGCCGGCGCTGATCCTGGCCGGCCCGCGCGGCGGCTTCGCCGGCGTCGGCGCCACGGCGGTGACGCTGGTCGCGGCGCGGGAGGTCGCGGGGCCGCGCGCCGGCGTGATCTGGGTGCGGGCGACGGCCGCCTATGCGGTGGCGCAGGTCGGCTTCGCCTTCGCGCTCGCGGCGCTGTTCGACGCGACGGGCGACAGCCACGCGGCGGTGTTCGGCGTCGGGCTGGCGCTCAGCCTGGCGGCCTGCGCGGTCGCCTTCCGCGGCCGGGGCTGACGAAGAAGGGGGGGGGGCGCCCGGGGGGGGGCCCCCCCCGGGGGGGGGGGGGCGGGGGGGGGGGGGGGGGGGGGGGCGCCGG
>NZ_JBWXTD010000005.1:190044-194883 GCF_056682175.1 Falsiroseomonas sp. RANM36 | reverse complement strand
GGGCGTGTCGAGGCGCGGGGCGGGGGCCCACTCGGCGGGGGGGCGCCCCGGGGGGCCCCCCCCCCCGAGTGGGGATGCCGGCCGGATGGGGGTCGATGGCCGGCTCCCGGGAGGGAGAGACGGGGTGCATAGCTCGGCAACCCCACGCCCTTATCGCCCGGGGGCCTTGCCCGATCCTTAGCGCCGCGCGTCTTTCCGTGGCGCGCGGGACACGTCGGCGTCATGACGCGGCGCGCTGCGCCGCCTATCCTCAGCCGCACATCGCCGGAGGAGATCGGATGACCGGGCAGGGCTTGCCGCTCGCGGGGTTTCGGGTGCTGGAACTGGGCCACTACATCGCGGGGCCCTTCGCCGCGCGGATGCTCGCCGACATGGGCGCCGAGGTGATCAAGGTGGAGCCGCCCGAGGGCGACCCGCATCGCGGCTGGGGCAGCCAGGTGAACGGCCACGCCGTGTGGTTCAGCATCCATGGGCGCAACAAGCTCTGCGTCTCGCTCGACCTGAAGTCGGCGGAGGGGCGCGAGAAGGTGAAGGCGCTCGCCGCCCGCGCCGACGCGCTGATCGAGAATTTCCGGCCCGGCTACCTGGAACGCATCGGGCTGGGGCCGGAGGTGCTGCAGGCGATCAACCCCAGGCTCACCATCGCCCGCGTCTCCGGCTACGGCCAGGACGGGCCCTATCGCGACAAGCCCGCCTTCGGCTCGATCGGGGAGGCGATGGGCGGCATCCGCCACCTGACGGCGACGCCGGGCGTCACGGACCACCCGCCGCCGCGCTGCGGCGTCTCCATCGCCGACGACATCGCGGGCATCTACGCGGCGATGGCCGTGCTCGGCGCCGCCTGGGCGACGAAGGGCAACTCGGAGGCGAAGGGGCGCATCATCGACGTGGACCTGGTCGGCTCCGTCTTCTCGCTGATGGAGGGGATGCTGCCCGAATACGGGCTGTTCGGCTGGGTGCGGCAGCCGCAGGGCGCGGCGCTGCCGACCGCGGCGCCGACCAACACCTATCTCTGCGCGGACGGCAAGTGGCTCTGCGTCGGCGGCAATTCGGACGCGATCTATCGCCGGCTGATGAAGGTGATCGGGCGCGAGGACCTGGGCGCGGATGAACGCCTGCAGACCAATATCGGTCGCTGCGCCAACGTGAAGGAGATCGACGCGGCGATCGAGGCCTGGACGAAAACGCTGCCGGCGGCGGAGGCGGAACGCATCCTGGATGCGGCCGATATCCCGGTCTCGCGCCTCTACGACATGAGGGACTGCGCGGAGGACCCGCATTTCCGCGCGCGGCAGACGGTGATGGAGGTGCGCGACCCGCTGCTGGACCGCACGCTGCTGCATCCCGCGCCGCCCTTCCGCTTCGACGGGATCAGCCCGCCCGAGATGGTGCGCTGGACCGCGCCCGCGGTCGGCGCGCACAACGACCATGTTTTTCGTGAGTTGCTGGGGGAGAGGGCCTGATGCCGCGGGTTTCCATCAGCGAGGTCGCGCCGCGCGACGGGCTGCAATCCATCGGCCACTTCGTGCCGACCGAGACGAAGATTTCCCTCGTGCGCGCGCTCTACGACGCGGGCGTGCGGCGGATGGAAGTCGGCTCCTTCGTCAGCCCGAAGGCCGTGCCGCAGATGGCCGACACCGCCGAGGTGTTCCGGGCCGCGCTCGCGCTGGACGGGCTGGAATGCACCGCGCTCGTGCCCAACCGGAAGGGCTTCGAAGCCGCGCTGGCGGCCGGCGCGCATCGCGTTGGGCTGTTCATGTCGGTCACCGAAAGCCACAACAAGGCCAATGTGAACCGCAGCTGCGCCGACAGCTTCGCGGACCTCTCCGCCATCGTGCGCGACGCGCTCGCGGCGGGCCGCGAGGTGCGGTTCAACCTCTCCTGCTGCTTCCACTGCCCCTTCGAGGGCGTGGTGCCGGAACGCGATGCGCTGGACTGGGTGGAGCGCGTCGTGGCGCTCGATCCCTGGATCGAGGTCGCGATCTGCGACACCACCGGCAACGCCGCGCCCGACCAGGTTTCCCGGGTTGTCGGCCATGCCGTGCGCAGTTGGCCGGCGCCGGACGGATCGAACCGCATCGCCTTCCACGGCCACGACACCTACGGCATGGGCGTCGCCAATGTCGCCGCAGCCTGGAACGCCGGCTGCGACGTGATCGACAGCGCGGCGGGCGGGCTCGGCGGCTGCCCCTTCGCGCCGGGCGCCACCGGCAATGTCGCGACCGAGGACGTCGCCTGGCTGTTCCGCCGCATGGGCGTGGAGACGGGCCTCGACTGGGCGAAGCTGCTCACGGCCGCCGATCTTGCGGCCGGCGTGCCCGGCGGGCTGCCGGGCGGGCGGATGCGGGCCGTCCCCGCCGCCCGCAAGGCCGCCTGACGCGCCGGACGCTGGATCGGGCGCCGCCGGCGGGACTAGCCTCGGCCCCGGGCAATCCGGGGCGGAACGGCCATGGGCGGCACGACGGGACTATGGGGCGCGGCCGAGGCCTATGAGCGCTACATGGGCCGCTGGAGCCGTGCCGTCGCGCCGCTGTTCCTCGATTGGCTGGCACCGCGGCCGGGGCTCGACTGGATCGATCTCGGCTGCGGCACCGGCGTGCTGAGCGAGGCCGTGGCGCGCCACTGCGCCCCGGCGCTGCTGGTCGGGCTGGACAGCGCGCCCGCCTTCCTCGCCGAAGCCGCCGCGCGCGTGCCGCAGGGCAGCTTCCTGCAGGGCGAGGCGACCGACACCGGCCAGCCCGGCGCCGCTTTCGACCTCGCGGTCAGCGGTCTGGTGCTGAACTTCCTGCCCGACAAGCCGAAGGCGCTGGCCGAGATGGCGCGGCTGGTGCGGCCGGGCGGCAGCGTTGCGCTCTATGTCTGGGACTATGCCGGGCAGATGCAGATCATGCGCCACTTCTTCGACGCCGCGCGCGCCATCGACCCGGACGCGGCGCGGTTCGACGATGGCATCAACGCGCCGATCTGCCGCCCGGCCCCGCTTGCCGCCGCCTTCGCGGGAGCGGGGCTCGACGCGGTGGAGACGACCGCGCTCGACATCCCCGCCGCCTTCGCGGATTTCGACGCATACTGGACGCCCTTCCTCGGCGCCACGGGCTCGGCGCCGAAATACTGCGCGGGGCTGGACGACGCGACGCGCAGCCGCATCCGGGAAGCGCTGCGCGCGCGCCTGCCGACGGGACCGGATGGCGAGATCCTGCTGGCGGTGCGCGCCTGGGGCGTGAAGGGCCGGCTGCCCGGCTGATCGGCGTGGCCGCGTCGCTGCGTTCCTGCCACTGTCGCGACATGCGTGCGCTGCCGGCCGTCATGCTCCTGCTCATGCTCGCCGCCTGCGGCGGCGAGCGGCTGGTGCTGCCCTCCGGACGCGGCGCGGTGCTCGACCGCGCGCCGCAGCCGGGCCCGGCGCCGGTCCTGGTGGTGCTGCATGGCGCGGCACTCTCGGGCGGCATCACCCGCGACATGCTCGACCTGCCGGAGACGGCGCGCGCGGCCGGCTTCGCGGTCGTCTTCCCGGACGCGGCCGGCATCTTCTGGAACGACGGGGCGCAGCGCGCGCGCCTGCCGGGCCTGCTCTCCGCCAGCGACGACATCGGCTTCCTCGACGCGCTGCTCGATGCGCTGGTCGCGCGGGGCATCGCCGATCCGGCGCGCATCCATCTCGCCGGCATCTCCAATGGCGGGATGATGGCGCTGCGCTATGCCTGCGAGCGCGCGGACCGCCTCGCCTCACTCGCGCTGTTCAAGGCAACGCTGCCCCTGGCGCCGCCCTGCCGCCCGGCGCGGCCGCTGCCGGTGCTGATCGCGGCCGGCACGGAGGATCCGATCATCGGCTGGGACGGCCGCATCGGCTACGCGCCGCTCTTCGCGACGGAGCAGCGGCATTCGGTGCCAGAAACCTTCGCCGCATGGCAGGCGGCGAATGGCTGCACCGCGGTGGCGCCGGCAGTGGAATTGCCGCGGCAGGGCGGGCCGGACGCGCCGCATGTACTGCTGCACCGCGCGAGCGGCTGCGCAGCCGGGGCGACGACCCTGCTCTACGAGATACGCGGCGCCGGCCATCGGCTGCCCGGCCAGGGCGAGGGCCTGTTGATGCGCCTGTTCGGGCGGACCACCATGGATGTCGAGGCCAGCGCGCTGATGCTCGGCTTCGCCCGCTACCCGGAACGCGTGCCGGACCCGGCGCCGGCCGTCCGCCAGGCAGGGAGGCCGTGATGCGTCTGCCGATCCTGATCGCCACAGCGCTGCTGGTGTCGGGCGCCGCGCTGGCGCAGCCGCGCACCCCGCCCGGACGCGCCGCGGCGGAGGCGCAGGTCGCCCGCTGCGCCGCCGTCGCCGACAGCCTCCACCAGACGCACCTGCACGAGCTGCGCGCAACCTTCGCCGCCTTCCTGCCCGCCGCGCGCGACATCCTGCGCAGCCACTCGGTGGAGGCGCGGATCACCGATGGCGGGCGTGCCGCGCGGGTCGAGGTGCATCTGCACGCGATCCGCGACATGCAGCTGCCGGACGACGTGCCGCAGATGCGCTACCGCGACGACCTGGACGCCGCCCGCATCCTGCAGGATCCGCGGTCCCGCATCCCGGAGCTCTGGCGGATCGACGAGGTCACCGTCGCCGCGGCAGAGCGGGCCTACGACATCCGCTTCTCGGACCTCCGGAGCCCCGATCCCCATCCCTGGCTGGAAGGCGACCCGATGCCAGGGCTGCGCAACTACGAGGTCCTGGCGGTCTATACCGACCGCTACACGGGCTTCGCCGGGCTGGCCTTGGCGCCGCGCGGCGGCGCCCCCCCCCCCCCCGCCCCCAAGTGGGCGCGGTGGTGCGGCGCCCCCGCCCGGG
>NZ_JBWXTD010000005.1:187752-189944 GCF_056682175.1 Falsiroseomonas sp. RANM36 | reverse complement strand
CCCCCGCCCACTGGGGGCCCGGGGGCGCGAGCGGCGCGGGGGAGAGCCGGCCGCGCACGTTGGGGCAGGGGCGCGCGGGCGCGGCGCGGCGCTTCGACGCCGGCCTCGAGCGCCACTGGGCGATCACCGATCCGCATCAGCCCCGGGCGGCGGAAGCCTGGGCGCAGGTGACGCGCCGCTGGGCGCGGGTGCCGGAGGGCGGCGAGGCCGCGCATCTGGACGACACCGTCTCGCGCCTGCGGGCCGTCGGCTACTTCTTCGAGGTGGACCTGTTCTCCCGCCTCGGCAGCTTCTTCGGCACCACCTTCGTCTTCCCGACCGCGCTGGTGCTGCCCGATGCCTGCGACCGGATCCAGGCCGAGATGGTGCTCGGCAGTTCCGGCGGCAGCTTCGGCGTGCGGCTGGAGGCGCATTTCCTGCGCGGCTACCACCGCGCGGTCGGGCGCGGCGCGCTGGCCGTGGCGCGGCCCGCAGAGCCGCCGAAATGGCCGGTGCTGACCAGCATGATCCCGGCCTTCGAGGCGATCGGCGACCTGTGGATGGAGACGGTGTATTTCGCCTCGGTCGCCTCCTCGCCGGCCAACTGGGCCCGCTGCCGCTCCGCCCGGGGCTGGCAGACGCAGCGCAACACCGTCTGCCGGGAGGATTGGTGGCCCGGCTGCGCCGCGGATGCGGAACCGGGCCAGCCGAACTGGTGCCTGGCGACCGAAGCCTGGCCGAACAGCCGCCTGCACGAGATCCGCTGACGACGTTTCGGTGGTGGCGGCGCGGCCATCCATCAAGTAAAACAGCAGCATGCGGCGCGCCCTTGCCATGCTGCTTCTGCTTGCCCTGGCTGCCTGCGGCACCAGCCGCGCGCCGGCGCCCGGCGCCGGCATCAGCGAGCCCACCTCCTGCGTGCCCTATGCGCGGGCGCGGTCCGGCATCGCGCTGCAGGGCGATGCCTGGACCTGGTGGGACGCGGCCGCCGGGCGCTACGACCGCTCCCGCACGCCGAGCCCCGGCAGCGTGCTGGTGCTGAACCGCACCAGCCGCATGCGCGACGGACATGTGGCGGTGGTGACGCGCGTGGTCAGCCGGCGGGAGATCCTGGTGGATCACGCCAACTGGGCCTCCGGCGGGGCCAAGGGGCGCATCGCTACCGGCCAGCGCGTTGTGGACATCTCGCCCGGCAATGACTGGTCCGTGGTGCGGGTGTGGTATCCGCGGATCAACGATCTCGGCGTCACGGGCTACCCGGTGCGCGGCTTCGTGCATCCGCGCACCACCCTCGCCCGCGCCGGATGATCTTGCCCCCGGCCGCCAGCCGGGCTTGGGTGCGGATCAATCGCACCAGGGAGGAACCCCGATGACCCTCACCCGTCGCGGCGTGCTCGGCGCCGCCACCCTCGCCACCCTGCCGACCATCGCCGGCGCCCAGTCCGGCTGGCCGGACCGCCCGGTGCGCATCATCGTCGCCTTCCCCGGCGGCTCCACCCCCGACACCGCGGCCCGCGTGGTGAGCGAGCATCTCGCCAAGGTGCTGGGCCAGCCGGTGGTCGTGGAGAACCGCAGCGGCGGCGGCGGGAACATCGGCACCGAGGCGATCGCGCGCGCCACGGACGGCCACACCATCGGCGTGACCATCGGCGGGCCGGGCAGCACGGCGAAGGTGCTGAACCCGAACCTCGGCTACGATCCGGCCACCGACCTGACGCCGATCTCGCTGCTTGCGCGGCTGCCCTTCGTGCTGGCGGTGCATCCCTCGGTGCCCGCCAACACCGTTCGGGAGCTGGTGGCCTATGCGAAGGCCAATCCGGGCAAGCTGAACTACGGCTCCACCGGGCCCGGCACGCTCTCCCACCTCGCCACCGAGGATTTCGCGCGCAAGGAAGGCTTCCGGGCCGAGCACATCTCCTATCGGGGCGTGGCTCAGGCGGTGCTCGACCTGGTGGCGGGGCGGCTGCAGATGTTCATGGCGGCACCCGCCGGCGTGCTCGGCCAGATCGCGGACGGCAAGCTGCGCGCGCTGGCGGTGACGGGGCCCGAGCGGATGCCGCAATTGCCGAACGTGCCGACGCTGCGCGAGGCGGGCGTGCCGATGGAGCCGGTGGTCGCCTGGATCGGCCTATTCGGCCCGGCCGGCCGGCCGGCCCCCCCCCGGGGGCGGGGCGCCGGGGGAGCCCATACGCCGCGGGACCCGCCCGAGCCGC
>NZ_JBWXTD010000005.1:181358-187652 GCF_056682175.1 Falsiroseomonas sp. RANM36 | reverse complement strand
GGGTGGCGGGGGGGGGGGGGGGGCCGTGCGGCGCCCTTGGCGCCGCGGCGCCCCGCCGGCCGACCGCGTGGCGCGGATCGCGCGGGAAGCCAATGCGGCGCTGAACCAGCCGGAGCAGCGGCGCGCCCTGGAAGCCGCCGGCTTCCAGCCGGTCGGCTCGACGCCGGCCGAGTTCGCGGCGCTGCAGAAGGCCGAGATCGAGCGCTGGGGCGGCCTGATCCGCGAGCTCGGCATCCGTCCCGAAAGCTGAGCCGCGACGGGAGGGGCGAGGCCCCTCCCGCACATGGCTACGCCGCCAGGCCGCGCTTGCGCAGCAGCGCATCCACCCGCGGCGGGCGGCCGCGGAACTGCGTGTAGAGCTCCATCGGCTCGCGCGTGTCGCCGGCCTCGTAGATCGCCTTGAGGCGCGCGGCGAGCTCCGGGTGGAAGGGATCGCCCGCTTCCTCGAAGGCCTCGAAGCCGTCGGCATCCAGCACCTCGGCCCAGAGATAGAAGTAGTAGCCCGCCGCATAGCCGCCGCCGGCGAAGAGATGCCCGAAATGCAGCGGGCGATGCCGCAGCACGATCCCCTCCGGCATCCCGATTTCTTCGAGGAATTCCTGTTCGAAGGCGGCGATGTCGAGCGCATCGGGCTCGGCATGGCGATGCAGCGCAAGGTCCATCAGGGCGGAGGAGACGTATTCCACCGTCGCGAAGCCCTGCCCTTCGTTCCGCGCCGCCAGCAGTTTTTCGATCATCGCATCGGGCAGGGTCTCGCCCGTCGCGTGATGGCGGGCATGGGTGCGCAGCGTCTCCGGCACGGAGAGCCAGTGCTCCATCACCTGCGAGGGAAACTCCACGAAGTCGCCCAGCACCGCCGTGCCGGATTGCGAGGGATAGCGCGCGGTGCTCATCAGCCCATGCAGCGCGTGGCCGAATTCGTGGAACAGCGTGCGCGCATCGTCGAAGGACAGCAGCGTCGGCGACGACTTCGCCAGGTTGTTGTTGTTGACGATGATCGGCGAGACGCGGTCGCAAAAACTCTCGCCCACGCGAAAACTGCTCATCCAGGCGCCGGAGCGCTTGCCCACGCGGGCAAAATTGTCGAGCAGGAAGACGCCGCGATGCGCGCCATCGGCGTCCAGCACCTCGAAGGCGCGGACATCCGGGTGATAGACGGGGATGTCGGCGCGTTCCGCGAAGCTGAGGCCGAACAGGCGGCCGGCGGTCGTGAAGATCGCGCGCAGCATCGCCTCGAGCTCGAAGAAGGGCTTCAGCGCGGCGCCGTCGAGATCGTGCTTGGCGAGCCGCGCGCGCTCCGCCCAGTAGCGCCAGTCCCAGGCCTCGATGGGCTCGTTCTGGCCCTCGGCGCGGGCGAGCGCGGCGAGTTCGGCGCGCTCTTCGGCCGCGCGGCGCTTCGCCGGTTCCCAGGCGGCGCGCAGCAAGTCCTCCGCCGCCTCGGGGTGTTTCGCCATGGTGTCGGCCAGCCGGTACTCGGCATGGTCGGCATGGCCGAGCAGCCGCGCGCGCTCCGCCCGCAGCGCAAGAATTTCGCGCACCAGCGGTTCGTTGTCGCGCGCGGGATCGAGCGCGCCGCGCGCGACCCAGGCGCGCCAGGCGCGTTCGCGCAAATCACGCCGCGCCGAATAGGTCAGGAAGGGCTCGACCGAGGACCGCGCGAGGGTGATGACATGGCCCTCCGCACCACGCTCCTTCGCCGCCTGCGAGGCCGCCTCGCGCAGGAAGCCGGGCAGGCCGTCGAGGTCGTCCGCGCCGAGCACCATCTGCCAGGCGTTCTCGTCGGCCAGCACGTTCTGGCCGAAGGCGGTGTGCAGCACCGCGAGGCGGGCGGAGATTTCGGTCATGCGCGCCCGCGCGGCGTCGTCCAGCCCGGCGCCGCTGCGCAGCCGGTTCATGTGCAGCCGCTCCAGCAGGCGGAGCTGGTCCGGCTCCAGCCCGAGATTTGCCCGGCCTTCATGCAGCGCGGCGATGCGCCGGAAGGTCGCCGCATCCAGCGCGACCTCGGCGCGGTGGCGGGCGAGCTTCGGCGCCCAGTCGCGCTCCACCGCCTGCAGCGCGTCGGTGGCCTGGCTGGCGGCCAGGTTGAAGAAGGTGGCGCCGACGCGCGTCAGCAGCCCGCCGGCGCGCTCCAGCGCCTCCACCGTGTTGGCGAAGCTGGGCGGCGCGGGGTCGTTGCCGATCGCCGCGATCTCCGCGCGATGCGCGGCCAGCGCGGCCTCGAAGGCGGGCGCGAAATGCTCGGGGCGGATGCGGTCGAAGGGGGGCACGCCGAAGGGCGTGGTCCAGGGTTCGAGAAGCGGGTTGTCGGTCATGTCGGATATCTGGGCCGTGCGTCAGCCTGCGTCCAGCGCCTGCCGCAGGCGGCTGAGCAGGGCATCGCGCGCGGCCTCGTTCGGCGCCTTCTCCAGCGCCTCCTCGATCTGCAGCGCCAGCGCGGCGCGGGCGTTGTGCCAGTCCGGCAGGCCCACGCGTTCCGGCGCCAGGCGACGACCCTTCGAGCCGTCCTTGTCGCGCTCCGGCGCCGCGCCGGGGCGCAGCACGAAGGCCTCGTCCAGCAGCGGGCGGATCAGCGCCTCCTTCGCCACCAGGCCGCGGCCCAGCACGCGCTCGGCCAGCCCCTCGATCGCCTCTTCCTCGCCATGCACCAGGAAGACGCCGCCCGAGACGGGGCCGCGCGCTTCCAGCCAGCGCAGCAGTTCCGGGCCGTCGGCATGGCCGGAATAGCCCTCGATCATGGTGATGCGCGCGCCGACGCGGATGGGCTCGCCCTGGATGCGCACGCGGCGGGCGCCGTCCTGCAGCAGCCGCCCCAGCGTGCCCTGCGCCTGGAAGCCGACCAGCGCGACGATGGTGCGCGCATCCCACAGCTTCGCCTTCAGATGCGCGCGGATGCGCCCGGCCTCGCACATGCCGCTGCCGGCCAGGATCACGCGGAAGCCGTCCTGCCGCGCGAGCCGCGCGCTCTGCCGCCAATCCTCGACATGGTGGATGTGATGGTCGGCGAGCGCGGCGCGCATCGCCGCGCCATCCTCCAGCAGCGCGGCGTGCTTGGCGAAGACCGAGGTCGCGCGCTGCGCCAGCGGGCTGTCGAGATGGATCTCCGTCGGCGGCACCTGCTTCGCATGGATCAGCGTGACGAGGTCGAGCATCACCTCCTGCGCGCGCTCCACGGCGAAGATCGGAATCAGCAGCGCGCCGTTCTGGCGCGAGGCGTCGTTCACCAGCTTCGCCAGCTCGGCCCGCCGCGCCGCCGGGCCGATCGCGGGCCGGTCCTCGTCGCCATAGGTGCTTTCGAGGAAGACATGGTCCAGCCCCTCCGCCGGGCCTTCCGGGTCGCGCTGGATCGGGCCGAGATCGGGGCCGACATCGCCCGAGACGAGCACGCGCATCGGCCCTTCGTCGGTGGCGAAGTCCAGCTCGATGGAGGCCGAGCCGAGCATGTGGCCGGCATTCCACCAGCGCGCGCGCAGCCCGGGGACGGGCGTCACCCAGGCGCCGTACTCGGTCTTGCGGAAGGCCACCATCGTCCGTTCCGCATCCTCGGCGGTGTAGATCGGCTCCACCGGATCACGGCCGCGGCGGCGGTTGCGGCGATTGAGCTGCGCGACCTCGCTTTCCTGGATGCTGCCGGAATCGGGCAGCATGACCGAACAGAGGTCGCGCGTGGCGGTGGTGGCGTGGATCGCGCCCCGGAAACCCTGCCGCACCAGCTTCGGCAGCAGGCCGGAATGGTCGATATGCGCATGCGTCAGCAGCACGGCGTCGATGTCGGCGGGATCGAAGGGGAAGGGCTCGTAGTTCAGCGCCTTCAGCGTCTTCGGCCCCTGGAACATGCCGCAATCCACCAGCACGCGGCTGCGCTTCGTCTCGAACAGCAGGCTGAGGCCGGTGACCGTGCGCGCCGCGCCGCAGACCTTCAGGCCGATCGCCATGGTACCCCTCGCCTCACGCGCATCGAGGCGCCAGCATAGGCCGCGCCAGGCGCAGGAGGCGAGGATGGCAGCCAGGACACGGCACGGAACGCCCAGACACGGACCGAGCTTCGAGCTGGCGCTGTTCGACCGGGACTTCCTGCTCAGCCCCGCCATGCGCGGCGTGCGGCTGCAGGTGGAGTGCATGAAGGCGGACGAGGCGCTGCGCGACTGGGGCGTGCGCTCCACCATCGTCGTCTTCGGCAGCGCCCGCGTCGCCTCCGGCGGGGCGGACCGGCATGCGCGCTGGTACGAGCAGGCGCGGCGCTTCGGGCGCATCGCGTCGGAGCGCGGCGGCGCGCTGCATCCGGTGGCCGGCATCCGCGACAACGTGATCGCGACGGGCGGCGGGCCGGGGCTGATGGAGGCGGCGAATCGCGGCGCGCATGAGGCGGGCGCGCCGTCCATCGGCTTCAACATCCGCCTGCCGCGGGAGCAGCTGCCGAACCCCTTCACCACGCCGGAGCTGACCTTCCAGTTCCACTACTTCGCGATCCGCAAGCTGCACCTGGCGATGCGCGCCCGCGCACTGGTGATCTTCCCGGGCGGCTTCGGCACGCTGGACGAGCTGTTCGAGGTGCTGACCCTGCGCCAGGCCGGGCGCATGGGCGTGGTGCCGGTGGTGCTGGTGGACGAGGCCTATTGGCGCCGCCTGATCAACTGGGACGCGCTGGTGGAGGACGGCATGATCGGGCCGGAGGATCTCGGCCTGCTGCACTTCGCCGCGGATGCGGAGGCCGCGTGGCATCTGCTGGCGGAAGCCGGCGTTCGTCCCCGGGCATGACGGAGAGAACCATGGCGACGCAACGGGTGGCACTCGTCACGGGCGGCGCGCGGGGGATCGGCCTTGCCGTGGCGGAACGCCTGCTGCGCGAGGACTGGCGCGTGGTGGTGGCGGATCGCGACAAGCCGCCTGCCGGCCTCGCCGCGCGGCATGTCATTGCGGATGTCGCCGAGGAAGCCGCGGTGCGCGGGCTGGTGGCCGGCATCGCGCGGCAGGAAGGGCGGCTCGATGCGCTGGTCAGCAATGCCGGCTTCATGATCCGCAAGCCGATCCGCGACCTGACGCTGGCCGAGTGGCAAACGGTGATCGGCACCAACCTCACCGCGACCTTCCTGCTGGTGCGGGAGGCCGAGGCGATGCTGCGCGCGGCGAAGGGCGCGGTGGTCACCATCGCCTCCACCCGCGCGCACCAGTCGGAGCCGGACACGGAAAGCTACAGCGCCTCGAAAGGCGGGTTGCTGGCGCTGACACATGCGCTGGCGATCAGCCTCGGCCCGGATGTGCGGGTGAACTGCGTGAGCCCGGGATGGATCCACACGAAGGGCGCGGCGCTGCGGCCCGAGGACCATGCGCAGCATCCGGCGGGGCGGGTCGGGCGGCCGGAGGACATCGCCGCGCTGGTGGCCTGGCTGGTCGGGCCGGAGAGCGGTTTCGTGACCGGCGCGGAGTTCGTCAGCGATGGCGGGATGACGCGGAAGATGATCTATGTGGAGTAGAGGCGCCCGCCTTATCCGCCCCCGCGCAAGGTGCGGATGATCCCCGAGAAATCCACGCCGCCGTTCCCCGCCTCCACGAAGGCGCGGTACAGCTCCAGCGCCTTCGCGCCCATCGGCGTCTCGGCACCGGTCTGCGCCGCGGCCTCCGCCGCCAGTCCCAGATCCTTCAGCATCAGGGCGGCGGAAAAACCCGGGGCGTAGTCGCGGTTCGCGGGGCTTGCGGGCACCGGGCCGGGCACCGGGCAATAGTTCGTCACGCTCCAGGACTGGCCGGAGGATTTGGAGACCACGTCGAACAGCGCCTGATGCGTCAGGCCGAGCTTCTCGGCCAGCACGAAGGCCTCGCAGGTGGCGATCATGGTCGCCGCCAGGATCATGTTGTTGCAGGCCTTGGCCGCCTGCCCGGCGCCGGCGCCGCCGCAATGGATCGCGGCGCGGCCCATCTGCTTCAGCACAGGCTCGGCCGCCGCGAAGGCGGCATCGGGTCCGCCGACCATGAAGGTCAGCGTCGCAGCCTCCGCCCCCATCACGCCGCCCGAGACCGGCGCATCGAGGAAGGCGCGGCCGCATCCCGCCGCCACCTCCCGCGCGGTCGCGACATCGATGGTCGAGCAATCCACCAGCACCGCATCGGGCCGCGAGGCCGCGGCCATGCCGCCGGCGCCGAGCCAGGCCTCGCGCACATGCGACCCGGCCGGGAGCATGGTCACCACGAGGTCGGCACCGCGGGCGGCGGCGGCGGCGCGGCCGGCCGCCCGCGCGCCCCCCCCGCCGCCGCGCGCGCCCCGGGCCGGCCCGATGTCGAAGACCGCGACGCGGCTGG
>NZ_JBWXTD010000005.1:176148-181258 GCF_056682175.1 Falsiroseomonas sp. RANM36 | reverse complement strand
CCCGGCGCGGCGCCGCCGACGGCCATCCCGGCCGAGCCGGAGCCGCCCGGCCCCGCGCCGCAGAACGCCGCCCCGCCCGACGCCGCGCCGCCGCCGGCCGAGGCCGCGCCCGCCATCCCGCCAGCCTTGCCGATTCTCTGAGGCGCCGCTGGCACGGGCATTGCTGCCGGGGGCGGCATGCGCCGCCTCCTCGCCCTTCTGCTGCTGCTCTCCCCCACCACCGCGGCGGCCGAGCCCGGCCGGCTCTGCCGCGCGGCGATCCAGGCGGCGGAGCGCGCCGCCGGCATCCCGGCGCAATTGCTGATGGCGATCGGCCGGGTCGAATCCGGCCGGCGCGACCCCGAGACGGGCGCCTTCCACCCCTGGCCCTGGACCATCAATGCCGAGGGTCGTGGGCAGTTCTTTCCCACCAAGGCGGCAGCGATCGCCGCCGTGCGGGACTTGCAGGCGCGCGGCGTCCGCTCGATCGATATCGGCTGCATGCAGGTGAACCTGCGCCACCACCCGGACGCCTTCCCCACCCTGGAAGCCGCCTTCGACCCGGCCACCAACGCGCGCTACGCGGCGCGCTTCCTCAGCGAGCTGAACGCCTCGCGCAACGACTGGCAGCGCGCGGCCAGCGCCTATCACTCGCAGACGCCGGAATTCGCCGAGCCCTATCGCGCCCGCGTGATGGCCGCCTGGGCGCAGGAACAGGCCCGGCCGCATCCGCCCGTCGCGCTGCCCGCCCCGCCCGCCCTGGCGCAGGCGGGCAGCGGCGCGGCGCGACTGACCAACGGCGCGGAGCGGGTGGCGCTGCCGGCCGGCGCCGGGCCGGAGGGCCGCGGACTCGCCGCCTATCGCAGCCTGCCGGTGCCGATCGCCGGCCGCCCGCCGCTCGCCCGCGCCCTGCTGGGCGCCATCCCGCCGCGGGTCACGCCGCGCTGAACCGGCGGGGTTGCGGTTTCGCTCGACAGCGGCGGCCGGCTGCCCCACCTAGCGCGGCATGAACACCGCATCGCTCCTGGCCCTGGGCGGCTTCCTGCTGGCCTGCTTCGCCGCCGCCTCGACGGGGGCGATCTTCCGGCCGGGGGCCTGGTACGCCGCGCTCGACAAGCCCGCCTGGAACCCGCCGAACTGGCTGTTCGGGCCGGCCTGGGCGGTGCTCTACACGGCCATCGCCGTCGCGGCCTGGCTGGTCTGGCGGGAGGTGGGCTTCGGGCCGCAGATCTGGCTGTGGTTCGGCTCGCTGCTGCTGAACGCGGCCTGGTCCTGGCTGTTCTTCGGCCTGCGCCGCATGGACCTGGCGTTCTACGAGCTGGTGGTGTTCTGGCTTTCCATCCTGGGGATGGTGCTGGCCTTCTTCCCCGTCAGCGCCGCGGCGGGCTGGCTGCTGGTGCCCTATCTCGCCTGGGTGACCTTCGCGGGCGTGCTGAACTGGACGCTGTGGCGGATGAACCCGGCGCTGAACGGCAACCCGCTGCCGGCGGAGTAGCTACTCCGCCGCCTCGCGCAGCGGGCGCGGCAGCGCGGCGCCGGTCAGCTCGGCAACGCGCGCGATGCCCTTGCGCGCGCAGAAGTTTTCGAGCGCCTCGATCACCGAGAGCATCGCGGTGGGGCTGACGAAGCTGGCGGTGCCGACCTGCACGGCGGCGGCGCCGGCCATCAGGAACTCCACCGCATCCTCCCCCGTGGCGATGCCGCCGACGCCGATGACGGGGATGCGCACCGCCTGGGCGCATTGCCAGACGAGGCGGAGCGCGATCGCCTTGAAGGCCGGGCCGGAGAAGCCGCCCATCCCGCTGCCGAGCTTCGGCCGCGCCGTCTCGATGTCGATGGCGAGGCCGAGGATGGTGTTCGCCACCACCACCGCATCCGCGCCCGCCTGCTCCACCGCGCGCGCCACGGCGGCGATGTCGCCGGTGTTGGGCGACAGCTTGGCCCAGAGCGGCATGCCCGGCGCCGCGCGGCGCATCGCGGCGATGGCCGCCGCCGCCGGCTCGGGATGCATCGCGAAGGCGCGGCCATCCTCCTCGAGATTCGGGCAGGAGATGTTCGCCTCGATCGCCGCCACGCCCGGCGTCGCGGCGAGGCGCGCGGCGCAGTCGGCGAAGCTCGCGACGGTCGGCGCGGAGAGGCTGACGATCAGCGGCGCGCGGAAGCGGCGCCATTCCGGCATGGCGTGGGCGATGAAGTGATCCAGCCCCTTGCCGGGGATGCCGATGGAGTTCAGCACGCCGGCCTCCGTCTCGCACAGGCGCGGCAGCGGATTGCCGGCGC
Source organism: Falsiroseomonas sp. RANM36 (assembly GCF_056682175.1). Classification (NCBI taxonomy): domain Bacteria; kingdom Pseudomonadati; phylum Pseudomonadota; class Alphaproteobacteria; order Acetobacterales; family Roseomonadaceae; genus Falsiroseomonas; species Falsiroseomonas sp. RANM36. The sequence goes on along the minus strand of NZ_JBWXTD010000005.1, from coordinate 178,999 downwards.
GGAATTCCGGCGTGACGGATTTGGTGACGAGCGCGCCGAGCCGATCCAGGTCGAACACCTGCGCAAGCTCCGGCCCGAAGGTGCCCGAGGCCGGCATGACCGGGTTCACAAGCGTCAGTGACCCTATGCGGACGGAAAAATCTACCATGCGAGCGCGGCCTGCAGGTCGAAGACCGGCCCCTCCGCGCAGACGCGGAGATTCACGACCTTGCCGTGCTCGTCGCGCACCTGGCGCACGCAGCAGAAGCACATGCCGAGGCCGCAGCCCATCTGCTGTTCCAGCGCGACCTGTCCCGGGATCCCGTGCTCCGCTGCGAGGCGCTGCAACAGGAGAAACAGGCGGTTGGAGCCGCAGGTGAACACCGCGTCCGGCCGCGCCGCCGCGAAGCGCGCGCGCAGCATCTTTTCTACGTGCTCGACATCGCTGCCGCCATCCGCGTCGAACACCGCGGTGATCGCGGCGCCCGATCCGCCGGCGAATTCCGCCGCCATCAGGTCGGGCGCCGCGCGCGCCGACAGCACCGCCTCCACCGCGATGCCCGTCGCGGCGGCGGCTTCGGTGACCGGCGCCAGCGTCGCCAGCCCGACGCCGCGCGCGACGACCAGGATGCGGCGCCAAGCGGGATCGAGCCGGAAGCCGTGGCCGAGCGGACCGACGACGGACAGCGCCTCGCCCGCGCGCAGCCGCGCCAGCGCCGCCGTGCCCTTGCCCTTCACATGGAACAGGAAGCCGAGCGGCCGGCCTTCGCCGCAGCGCCAGATGCTCATCGGCCGGCGCAGATAGGGGCCGGCGCCGCCACCGTCGCGGCAGAGCAGATGGAAGAACTGCCCCGGCAGGCTGCGCGCCGAGAGATCGGGCGCATCGAGCAGCAGGCGGTGATAGCGCCGCCCGACCGGCGCGCTCTCGATCACCGCCACGCTGCGCTCGGCCACCGGGAAGGCGGCCGCCCCGAGATCCATGCAGCCGGTCTCCTGCCTGCGATCCGATGTTCGGGCGCGGGGGCGCGAAGTCAAGCGCGCGGCTTGCCGGGCCCGGCGGGGCGGGCGATGGTCCGGCGCATGGACCTCGCCGTCCCCGCCCCGCTCGCCATCGCGCCCGATCTCGCCGCGCTGGCGCGCGACCTGTTCGAGACGCTGCGCGCCGCCGATCACGACGGCGTGGGCATCACGCGCGAGACCTACGCGCCCGGCGAGACGCGCGCGATGCGGCGGATCGAGGCGATCGCGCGCGAAGCGGGCCTCGTTTGCGCCTGGGATGCCGCGGCCAATCTGCGCGTGACGCTGCAAGGCACCGATCCCGCCCTGCCGGCCGCCGCCTGCGGATCGCATCTCGACAGCGTGCCGCAGGGCGGCAATTTCGACGGCGCGGCCGGGGTGATCGCCGGGCTGATCGCGCTGCTGCATGCGGCGCGCGGCCCGCGCCCGGCACGCAGCCTGCATCTCTTCGTGCTGCGCGGCGAGGAAAGCGCGTGGTACGGCCGCCCCTATCTCGGCTCCTCTGCGCTGTTCGGGCAGTTCGATCCGGCCTGGCTGGATCTGCCGAACCTGCACGATCCGTCGCTCACGCTCGGCGCGGCGATGCGGCGCGAAGGCGCGGAGGTGGACGCCGTCGCGGCGCGCCGCGTGCTGTGCGACCCCGCCTCGCTCTCGCACTTCGTGGAACTGCATATCGAGCAGGCGCCGGTGCTGGTCGCACGTCGCGTGCCGGTCGGCCTCGTCTCCGGCATACGCGGCAACCAGCGCCACCCGAACGGCCGCGCGGTGGGCGAGGCGGCGCATTCCGGCGCGGTGCCGCGCTGGCTGCGGCGCGATGCGGTGCTGGGCGCGGCCGACTTCGCCATGCGCCTCGACGCAAGCTGGCGCACGCTGCTGGAGCGCGGCGAGGATCTGGTGATGACCTTCGGCATCTTCACCACCGACCCACGCGAGCATGCGATGACGCGCGTGCCCGGCGATGTGCGCTTCACCCTCGAATGGCGCAGCGAGAGCGAGGCGACGCTCGACGCCTTCGGCGCGCTGGCGCAGGCGGAGGCAGAGGAGATCGCGCGGGAGCGCGGCGTGCGCATCGCGCTCGGCGCGGGCGTGCGCACGCCGCCCGCGGCGATGGACAAGCGCCTGCTGGCGCATGCGCGCGCCATCTGCACAGCGGCGGGCTTGCCGCATGAGGTTCTGGCCAGCGGCGCCGGCCACGACGCCGCCATTTTTTCCAATGTCGGCGTGCCGGCGGCGATGGTGTTCGTCCGCAACGAGCATGGCAGCCACAATCCCAGGGAAGCGATGGACTTCGACGATTTCCTGCACGGCGCGGCGCTGCTGCGCGAATTGCTCTTCACCGGCGCGGACGCCTTGCGATGAATGACAGCATCGGGCGGCGCACCGCGCAGATCCTGCTCGACACGGGCTGCATCCTGCTGCGGCCGGACCGGCCCTTCATCTTCTCCTCGGGCTGGGCAAGCCCGGTCTATCTCGACATCCCGCGCGCGCTGTCCTTCCCACTGGCGCGCGCCGCGCTGCTGGACGGCGCGGAGGCGCGCATCCTGGAACGCGTGGGCTATGCCGGCTTCGACGCGATCGCCGCCACCGAGCAGGGCGGCATCGCCCTCGCCGCCATGCTGGCCGAGCGTTTCCGGCTGCCCTTCGTGACGGTGCGCCGCCGCGCCCAGGGTTTTGGCGCCGACGCGCATGTGGAAGGCGCGCTGCCCAAGGGAGCGCGCGCGCTGCTGGTCAGCGACGTCACCACCGATGGCCGCCGCAAGGCGCGCGATGCGCGCTCGCGGCGGCAGGCGGGGGCCTCCGTCGCGCATGTGTTCGGGGTGGTCAACTACGGCATCGTCGGCCGGCTGGGGCCGGG
>NZ_JBWXTD010000005.1:173895-176048 GCF_056682175.1 Falsiroseomonas sp. RANM36 | reverse complement strand
GGGGGGGTCCGCCCCGCCCCCCCCGCGGGCCGCCCCTCGGCGGGGTCGGGGGGCGCGGCGGGGCAGGCGGGAGCCTCCGTCTCGCATGTCTTCGTGCTGTTCAACTACGGCATCTTCGACCGGCTGGTGACGGAGGTTCAGGACATCGGCGCCGAGCTCTTCGCGCTCGCGACCTGGCAGGACGTGCTGCCGGTGGCGGAGGAGCGCGCGACGCTGCCCGCCGACGACCTGGCGGAGCTGCGCCGCTATCTCGCCGATCCCTTCGGCTGGTCCGCCGCCCGCGGCGGCCTCGCCGCCCCCGACCCCGCATGGAAGTCATGACCCGCGCCAACCTCGTCTATTTCGAGAATTTCACCAATCCCGTCGCCGAGCGGATGCTGGGCGAGGCCGAGCGCATCGCGCTGCGGCGCCTGCGCTTCGCCGATGACCGCGCCACGCTGGATGCCGCGATGGCGGGCGCGCATGGCTATCATGCGCTGCCGCGCGTCGAGATCGTCGAGCCCTGGTTCTGCGACGCCGCGCTGCTGAAGCGCGCGCCGGCGCTGCTCGCGGCCTGCTCCACCGGCGCCGGCTTCGACGTGATCGACGTGGAGGCCTGCACCGCCGCGGGCGTGATCGTCTGCCACCAGTCGGGCACGAACAAGGAAGCCGTCGCCGAGCACGCCTTGGGCATGATGCTGGCACTGACAAAAAAATTCGCGCAGGCGGACAAGGCGTTGCGGCGAGGGGCGGCGCCGGATCGCTTCGCACTGACCGGCCGCGACATCCGCGGCAAGACGCTCGGCATCGTCGGCATCGGCGAGATCGGCACGCGGCTGGCGGCGCTGTGCAACGGGCTGTTCGGCATGACCGTGCTGGCCTGCGATCCCTATCTCAGCGCCGAGCAGGTCACGGCGCGCGGCGCGCGCAAGGTGGCGCTGGAGGAGCTGCTGGAGCGCAGCGACTTCGTCTCCGTCCACACGCCACGCAACGCCGAGACGATGGGCATGTTCGGCGCCGCGCAATTCGCGCGGATGAAGCCGACCGCCTGGTTCATCCAGACCGCGCGCGGCGGCATCCATGACGAGACGGCGCTGGCGGATGCGCTCGCGGCGGGGCGCATCGCGGGCGCTGGGCTCGACGTGTTCCTGAAGGAGCCGCCGCCGGCGGACCATCCGCTGCTGGCCTTCGAGAACGTCATCGTCTCCCCGCACAATGCCGGCATCACGGAGGAGGCGCTGCACGACATGGCGGCCGGCGCGGCGGAGCAGTGGATCGCGATCTTCCGCGGCCAGGTGCCGCCGCGGCTGGTGAACCCGGAGGCCTGGCCGCGCTACATGGCGCGCTTCCGGGAGGCCTTCGGCTTCGCGCCGCACGCGTTCCCGCAATGACGCGCGCGATCCTCGTCACCGGCGCCGCCTCCGGCATCGGTGCTGCCTGCTGCCGGCGCCTGGCGGGCCCTGGCACCGCCATCCTGGTGCACACGCGCAAGAACGCCGAGGGCGCGGAGCGTATGGCCGCTGGCGTCCGCGCGGCTGGCGGCGAGGCGGCCGTGATGCTCGGCGACATCGCCGAGGCCGCGGTGCCGGACGCGCTGGTTGCCGCAACGCTCGAACGATTCGGCAGGCTGGATGCGGTGGTATTCGCGGCCGGCTTCGCGGACAAGACGCCCTTCGCGCAGGCGCCGGATGCGGTGTTCGCTAAATCGCTGGATGCCGTGCTGTGGGGCTTCCTGCGCACGGCGCGCGCGGCGCTGCCGCATCTGAAGGAAGGGCGCATCGTCGCGATCTCCTCCTTCGTCGCGCATGTGTTCCGCACGGATGTCTCCACCTTCCCGGCCAGCGCCGCGGCCAAGGCGGGGATGGAGGCGCTGGTGCGCGCCATCGCGATCGAGGCGGCGGCGAGCGGCACCACGGTGAATGCGGTGGTGCCGGGCTACACCCGCAAGGACCCGGGCGCGCATGCCGCGCTGACGCCCGCGCAATGGGAAGCCGTGACCGCGAAAATTCCGCTGCGGCGCCTCGGCACGCCGGACGACGTCGCGGCGATGGCGGCCTTCCTGTGCTCGCCGGAGGCCGGCTACGTCACCGGCCAGGCGATCCATGTGAATGGCGGGCTGGTCTGAATCGAAAGGGCCCGCCACGTCGCCGTGGCAGGCCCCTGCGTCAGGCGCG
>NZ_JBWXTD010000005.1:162544-173885 GCF_056682175.1 Falsiroseomonas sp. RANM36 | reverse complement strand
GGCCGGCTCCCGCCCCGGCCCCGGCTTCCCTTGTCAGGGGGGGGCGGGCCTCACCCCCCCGGCCCCCCCCCGCCGCGGGGGGGGGCCCCTGCGTCAGGCGCGGCGCGCTGCGCTCAGTTCCCGCGCATCCGCACGTTGCGCAGCTCCAGGTCCTCCTGCACGCGCAGCGTGAAGTCGGCCACGGTGTCGCGCACGGCGAAGATCTGCGGCTCCTGGTGCAGCGGGATCTGCGGCACGAGGTCGCGGTAGCGGGTCCAGTATTCGGCGGCCAGCTGCTGCCGGCGCGGATTGTCGAGCGCCAGCGTGCCGATCTCGGCCGCCAGCGCGTTCATCCGGTCGTCGTTGAACTTGCCCCAGTTGAAGCTGCCCGCGCCCAGCAGCTCGCGCGCCGGGTTGGTCATGTCGAAATTGCCGGGCGTCCAGCCGAGCAGCCAGAACTGGTACTCGTTGTTCGCGCCGCCCTGCAGGAAGCGGCCGAAGGGAACGGCGTTCAGCCGCGCCTGGATGCCCGCGCGCTGCAGCATCGCGGTCGCCGCCTGGCAGATCGCCTCGTCGTTCACGTAGCGGTTGTTCGGGCAGTTGAGCGTGATACGGAAGCCGTTCGGGTAGCCGGCCTCGGCCAGAAGGCGCTTCGCCGCGTCGGCGTCGAAGGGCAGGCGCTCGGCCAGCGCGGCGACATGGCCGCCGACCGCGGGCGCGATCGGCAGGCCCGACGCGGTGGTGGAGTTGCGCAGGATCACGCGGGTGATCGTGTTCATGTCGATCGCCTGGTACATCGCGCGCCGCACGCGCACGTCCTGCAGCGGGTTCGGCTTGCCCGGCTCGTCCAGGCTTTCCGGCCGCGCCACGTCGAAGGCGAAGTAGATGGTGCGCGCGGTCGGGCCCGTGACCAGCCGGATGCCCTGGGTCTGCTGCACGCGCGGCATGTCCTGCAGCGGCACGTGGTACATCACGTCGAGCTCGCGCGAGAGCAGCGCGGCGACGCGCGTGGGCGCGGAGGCGATCGGGCGGAACACGGCGCGGGTGATGCCGGTGTTCATCTGCGCCGCGCCCCAGTAGGTCGGGTTCGGCACCAGCACGGTGCGCTCGTCGGCCAGGCGCTCCACCAGGCGGAAGGGGCCGGTGCCGTTGGTGTTGAGCTGCGGGAAGGCGGTGGCCGCGCCCGCCTGGCCGGCGCGCGCGACGCTCATCGCGTTGTTCGCCTCGACCCAGGCCTTCGACATCACGAAGAACAGCGTCAGGTCCTGCAGCAGGATCGGGCTCGGGCCGCGCGTCTCCATCTCCACCGTGTGGTCGTCCACGGCGGTCACGCGGGTCACCGACTGCAGCACATAGGCCATGTCGTTCTGCCGCACGCGCTCGGCCGACATCACCACATCGGCGGCGGTCAGCGGGGTGCCGTCATGGAAGGTGACGCCGCGGCGCAGGTGGAAGCGCCAGGTGGTCGGGCTCGGCGTCTCCCACCGCTCGGCCAGCGCCGGGGCCAGCGTGCCGTCCGCCTGGCGACGCACCAGCGGCTCGTAGATGTTGCTCTTCATGGCGTTGGTGACGCCATGGTTGTTGGCATGCGGATCGAGGCCGAGGATGTCGTTGGCCGTGGCCCAGGTGAAGGTGGTGGCGCCGGCGGGCGCGGCCGCCAGGCCCGCCCACAGGGCCAGCGCGCAGGCGGTCGCCCGCAGCGCGGCGCGAGTTCCGAGCTTGTGCATGGTGCGTATTGCCTCCCGGGAGAAAAAGGGGGCCGGACAATGCGGCGCGGCCCGCGGGCTGTCCAGGGTCACCCCGCCGCGAGCGGGAGGGGGGAGGGCGCGGGCTGGTCGGCCGCCGCCTGGCAGAAGGCGACGACCTCGCCGAGGGAGGTGGCGATCACCGCCGCCGCCCCCTTCTCCTGCCGCAGTTCGGCGAGCGTCGCGCTGTCGGCGGGCGCGTGCCACAGCGCGACCAGCACGGGCACGCCCGGCAGGCGCCGCGCCACGCGGCGCAGGAAGTAGCGCACCGCGGCCGCGCTGCTGCCGGCCTCCAGCACGCAGAGGCAGCAGAGGCGGATGCGGGCGGGATCGGGGACCAGGTCTTGCGCGCCTTCCAGCGCCGCGCTCGGCAGCGAGACGGCGCCGAACCCGCCATGCGCCAGCCCCTGCGCGGCGATGGCGGCCGAGAGGTCGTCCAGCCGGCCCCGCGCGGGAACGCACAGCACCGCGCCATCCGCCGTCCAGCCCGGTGGAAGGGCGTCGGCTTCCACGGCCGGCGGCGTCTCGGACATCTCGTCCAGCAGCGTCTCGACCTGCTGGCGGATGATCGCCAGCCGCTCCGGCGGCATCACCTCGCGCGACCAGTCGGCTTCCGCCAGCGCCAGGCCGCGCAGCGCCACCTCGTCGTGCCAGGCGGCAAGCGTGCGGCCCTCGCCGAGAGCGGCCTTGGCCTGCTGCACGAGCGCATCCGCGTCGCCATCCAGCGCGCGCTGATAGAAGCTCTCCTCCGGGCGCAGCGGCGGCCGGTCGCCCAGCATCACCTCGAGGAACTCCAGCCGCGGCACGTGCCGGCCGAGCACCACGAGACCGACCGTCAGCGGCGTGGCCAGCAGCAGGCCGATCGGCCCCCACATGAAGGTCCAGAAGGTGGCGGCCACGATCACCGAGACCGGCGAGAGGCCGGCGCTGCGCCCGAACACCAGCGGCTCGAACAGCTGGCCCATCAGCGGCTCCGCCAGCGCGAACAGCCCCAGCACCGCGAGCGCCATGCCCCATCCCGGGTCCGCCGCCATCGCCACCAGCACCGGCGGGATGACCGCGATGGGCGTGCCGATGAAGGGCACGAAGCGCATCAGCCCGGCCAGGATTCCCCACAGCGGCGCGCCCGGCAGGCCGATGAGCCAGAGCGCGGCGGCCACCGCCGTGCCGAAGGCGGCGTTCAGGATCAGCTGCGCCAGGAACAGCCGCGACAGCCGATAGGCGGCGTCGTCCAGCGCGCCGAGCGTGCGATGCAGGTCCCGCACGCCGGCCAGCCGGATCAGCCGGTCCCGCAAGTCCTCCCGATAGAGCAGGATGAACAGCGCGAAGACCAGCACGAGCCCGATGGTGGCCAGCGGCGCCAGCACCGGTCCGGCCAGCCCGGCCAGCAGCGCGATCGGCGCGGCATCGTCGGTGGTGACCGGCACGGCCTGGGAGGGGGCGGTGCCCACCATCTCCCGCAGCGCGTCCAGCGCGTCCTTCGCGCCCGACAGCAGGTCCGCGATGCGCAGCGCGCTCAGCTTGTCGCGGAAATTGCCGGCGTAGTCGGCAAGGCTGCTGGCCAGGGCGGCGAGCTGGCGCAGCACCACGGTGAACAGCCCGCCCAGCACGCCGACCGCGCCGAGCAGGGTCAGCAGCGCCGCCGGCCCCTCCCCCAGGCCGATCCGGCGCAGCAGCCGCAGCACCGGCGCCAGCACGAAGGCCAGGATGACCGCCAGCGCCAGCGGCACAAGCAGGTCGCGGCCGAGATAGAGGGCGGCGACGACGATCGCCGCCGCGACCAGCGGCGCCACCGCCGCAAGCTGGGTGTTGGCGCGCGGCGCGACGCGCCGCCCGTTGGGGCCGATCTCCAAGATGCGCGATCCTCTCGTCCGACGCTGCGGCCAGGGAACGCTTCGGCTCGCGGGGAGTTCATCGCCATGCGGCGCGGTCCTTCGCATGCGCCGCACCAGGATGGAGGCCGCCGCAGCCCGTGTTCCCCGCCCATGCCGGATCCGCCGCGCCGATCACCCCGGATGGCCTGCTGCCCGGCTGGGCGCGCCGCGCGCCGGGGGTCGCGACGGCGCTGGTGGTGCTGGCGGTCGGCGTCGCCGCATGGGCCTGGACGACGGAAGCGGACAACGCCTGGCCCTATGTCGGTGCGCTCGGCAGCGTCATCGCCGCCTGCGGCGTGCTGGCCGGCCTGGCGCTGGCGCGCCGGCGGGCGGAACGGCGCGCGCAGGCGCTGCTTGGCGGCGTGCTGGAACACGCGCCGATCGGCCTCGGCTTCCTGGACCGGGAGCTGCGGCTGCGCCATGCCAACCGCCATCTCGTCACGCTCTGGGAACGCGCGCTCGGCGTCGAGGCCGGCAGCGACGCCGCACTGCCGGAGGGCGTCAGCGCCCGGATCGGGCCTGAACTGCGCAAGGTGCTGGAGGGCGGGCGGCCGCAGCCCGGCATCGAGGTGACCGTCCGCCCGCCCGGCGGCGACCGCGCCGCGCGGCATTTGCTGCTCGGCGTCTTCCCGCTCGGCGCGGGGCGGGGCGGGCGGCCGGGCGGCGTGGGGCTGGTCGCCTTCGACGACACGCGGCGGCGCCGCGCGGAGGAGCGGCTGCGCCGCAGCGAGGCGCGGCTGCGCACCATCCTGGATGCGATCCCGCAGCTGGCGTGGATGACCGATGCGGCGGGGCGGGTGCGCTGGTGCAACCGTCGTTTCCTCGACTTCACCGGCCTGTCCGCGGAGCAGGCGGTGAGCGATGGCTGGCTCGGCCTGCGCCACCCGGAGCACGCCGCGCGCGTCGCCGAGCGCTTCGCCGCGGCGATCGAGGCCGGCGCGCCCTGGGAGGACACATTCCCGCTGCGCGACAAGGACGGGAACTACCGCTGGTTCCTCTCCCGCGCGCTGCCGCTATTCGAGGATGGCGAGGACGGGGAGGCGACGGAGGGCCCGGGGCGGCCCATCGGCTGGTTCGGCACCAACACCGACATCACCGAGCTGCGCGAGACGGAGGAGGCGTTGGCCGCCGCCAAGGCCGCGGCCGAGGAAGCCAACCGCGCCAAGAGCCGGTTCATCGCGAACATGTCGCATGAGCTGCGCACGCCGCTCTCGGCCGTGATCGGCTACGCCGAGATGCTGGAGGAGGAGGCCGAGGCGATGGACGGCGGCGGCGCGTTCCTCGACGACCTCCGCAAGATCGGCGCCAATGCGCGCCACCTGCTGTCCCTGATCAACGACGTGCTCGACCTGTCCAAGATCGAGGCCGGGCGGATGGAGGTGCAGGCCGAGGATTTCGATGTCTGCGCGCTGGTGCGGGACGTCGCCGGCACGGTGGAGACGCTGGCCGCGAAACGGCAGAACCGCATGACCGTGACCTGCGACGAAGGCTTCGGCACCGCGCATTCCGATCCGGTCAAGATCAGGCAGTGCCTGTTCAACCTGCTCGGCAACGCCGCGAAGTTCACCGAGCGCGGCACCATCGCGCTGCGCGCGCGCAAGGACGGCGAGGCGCTGGTCTTCGAGGTGGAGGACACCGGCATCGGCATGTCGCCGGAACAGGTGGACAGGCTGTTCCGCCGCTTCAGCCAGGCCGATGCCTCGACCACGCGGCGCTTCGGCGGCACCGGCCTCGGCCTGGCGATCACGCGGGCCTTCGCGACCATGCTCGGCGGCGAGATCGGCGTGCGCAGCCAGCCGGGCCAGGGCAGCACCTTCACCCTGCGACTGCCGGCCGACATCCGCGCCGCGCGCGCCGAGCCCGACAACCTTGCCGCCGAAACGCCGGCGGTCGAGCAGGACGGCCATGCCGGGCTGATGCTGGTGATCGACGACGATGCGGCCACGCGCGACCTGGTCTCGCGCTTCCTGCGGCGGGAGGGCTTCGCCGTGCGCTGTGCGGCGGACGGCGCGGAGGGGCTGGCGATGGCGCGGCGGCTGCGGCCGGCGGCCATCCTGCTCGACGTGATGATGCCGCGGATGGATGGCTGGGCGGTGCTGACGGCGCTGAAGGCCGACCGGGATCTGGCCGACACGCCGGTGGTCATGCTGACGGTGGTGCAGGAACGCGGCCTCGCCCTCTCGCTCGGCGCGGCCGACTACCTCAGCAAGCCGGTGCGCTGGGACCGGCTGAAGCGCGTGCTGGACCGCTTCCGCCGCGAGGTCGCGCCGGGCCATGCGCTGCTGCTGGAACCCGACCCGCACGCCGGGGCCGAGCTGCGCGACCTGCTGGAGGCCGAGGGCTGGACGGTGGAGGCGGTGGCGGAGCCGCAGGCCGCGCTGGCGCGGCTGGACGCCCCCCCGATCCCGGCGGTGCTGGTGATCGAGCTGCGGCCGGCGAGCGCCGGCGAGGGTGTTGCGCTGCTGCGCGAGATGCGCCGGCGGCCGATGCTGCGCGATCTGCCGGTGATCGCGATCGCCGAGGGCGGGATGGACGAGGCCGCGCTCTCCGGCCTCGGGCAGGCGGTGCGGACCATCCTGCCCGCCGGCGCCGCGGCGCGCGAACTGGCGAGCGAGTTGAAACGCGTGGCGCCGGCGGCGCCGGGAAGGGAGGACGCACGATGACGCGCATCCTGCTGGTCGAGGACCATGAGGAACTCTGGGACTTCCTTTCGCGGCGCCTGCGCCGGCGCGGCTTCGAGGTCGAGCTGGCGCATGACGGGCAGGAGGGCGTGGACAAGGCCCGCAGCCTGGCGCCGGACGTGATCCTGCTGGACATGAACCTGCCCGTGATGGATGGCTGGACCGCCGCCCGCCTGCTGCGGGAGGACGCGGCGACGCGCCACGTGCCGATCATCGCGCTGACGGCGCATGCCATGTCGGGCGACCGCGGCCGCGTGCTGGAAGCGGGTTGCGACGACTATCACCCCAAGCCGGTGGATTTCCCCACGCTGCTGGAGCAGATCGACGCGGCGCTGCTGCGGCGCGACGAGGCGGAGGAGACGCCCGCCTGATCAAGCCGCCGGCGGCGTCGTGCTGCCGAGCGCGTCTGCCATCTCCGCGATGGCGGCGATCTTGGCGTCGAAGCGCGACCAGTCGTCGGCCTCGGCGATCGGCGCCCAGATCGCCTCGACCTCGTCGATCAGCATGGCGCAGGGCTCCGTCCGCGCGGCGAAATAGGGGTGCCCGACATTGGCGCCGTGCGCAGGCGGGTGGTCCAGGAGCAGGGCGCGCAGCGGCGCGAAGCCGTCTTCCGCATAGGTCGCGGCGATGGGGCTGCGCGCGGCGCGCACGGCGCTGAGCCCGCCGCCGCGCCAGTCGAAGAACACCTGGTCCAGCGGTGCCTGGCTGTCGAGCAGGAACTGGTAGAGCGCGCGCACCAGCGCCGCGTCCCGCTCCTCCCCGGCCGAGGCGAGGCCGAGCCGCCAGAGCACCTTGGCGCGGAATTCCGCATGCAGCGCGTCCTCGAAGGATTCCAGCGCGGCCTGCAGCGGCGCTTCCTCCGCCAGCGGCAGCAGGCAGCCGCCGAGCCGCGCCAGGTTCCACAGCAGCGCCTCCGGCTGGCGGGCCAGGGCGTAGAGGCCGCCATAGTCGAAATAGGCGGCGGTGAAGTCGGGCTTGTAGGTCGGCGCCCAGCGCCAGGGGCCGTAGTCGAAGCTCTCACCCGTGATGTTGGTGTTGTCGGTGTTCAGCACGCCATGGACGAAGCCGGCAGCCATCCACTGCGCGCCCATCCGCGCCACGCGCCGCACCACCGCCTCGAAGAAGGCGACGACCTGCGCGCCGGCGTCGTCGCGCCGCGCTTCCGGGATGTAGTGCGTGCAGCAATGCGCGACGAGGCGCGCGATGGCGTCGTTGTCCTTGTGATAGGCGAGGCGCTGGAAGGTGCCGATGCGGATGTGGGAGTGGCTGAGCCGCACCAGCACCGCGGCGCGGGTGGGCGAGGCCTCGTCGTGGCGTTCCAGCGCCTCCCCGGTCTCGACCAGGCTGAAGGATTTCGAGGTGTAGACGCCCTGCGCCTCGAGCATCTCGGTGGCCAGCACCTCGCGCACCCCGCCCTTCAGCGTCAGGCGGCCATCGGCGCCGCGGTGATAGGGCGTGCGGCCGCTGCCCTTGGTGCCGAGGTCGAGCAGCCGCCCGTCGCGCAGGTCGTGCAGCTGCGCGAACAGGAAGCCGCGGCCATCGCCGAGATCGGGGTTGTAGGAGCGGAACTGGTGGCCGTGGTAGCGCAGCGCCAGCGGCGCTTCGAAGCTGCCGGGCAGCGCTTCGAATTTTCCGAAATGCGCGATCCATTCCTCGTCCGTCAGGCTGTCGAGGCCGACGCGCGCGTCCCAGCGACGGTTGCGCCAGCGCAGCACATGGGCGGGGAAGCGCGCGGCGGCGACAGGGTCGAAGAACGCATCGCCGAGATCGGCATGGGTCGTGGCGGGACGATAGGCTTCGGCAACGGGCATGGGGCTTTCCCGGCAGGCGTTGCAGGGCAGATGGCGCCGCATGGCCCGCGGCTCAACCCGCCCCCCTTCCCGCGCCCGGCCGCTCCGCCCAAACTGCGGCCGCATCGAAGGAGCGCGCCTTGCCCCCAGCCCTGGTCGGCCGCAACGGGTTCCCCCTGGCCCTGGAGAAGCAGCCGGCGCGCGGCGCGCGCGGCGTGGTGTGCAGCAACCATCCGCTGGCCAGCGCGGCGGGCGCGGAGGTGCTGCTGGCCGGCGGCAATGCCGTGGATGCCGCCATCGCCACGCTCTTCGCGCTGACCGTGGTGGAGCCGATGATGGTCGGCCTGACCGGCGGCGGCGTCTGCCACATCCGCATGGCGGATGGCGCGCATGTGGTGCTGGACGGGCTTTCCGCCGCGCCCGCCGCCGCGACGCCGGACATGTACCGCCCCATCCCGGGCTCGCTGCCCGAGGAACGGGAGACCGAGGGCAGGCGCAACGCGATCGGCGCGCTCTCGGTCGCCGTGCCCGCGGCGCTGCGCGGCTGGACGCATGCGTTGGCGCGGCACGGCACATGGCCGCTGGCCGATGTGATGGAGCCGGCGATCCGGCTGGCCACGCGCGGCTTCCGCGTCACGCCCTATCTTTCCGACTGCATCGCGGATGCGGCGGCCGACCTGGCGCGCGATGCCGACCTCGCCGCGCGCTTCCTGCCGGGCGGCGATCGCCTGCCGGCCGGCGCGAAGCTGGTGCAGGGCGCCTATGCCGAGACGTTGCGCGCGGTGGCGCAGGAAGGGCCGGAGCTGCTGCATGGCGGCGCGCTCGGGCGGCTGATCGCGGAGGCGCTGGCGCGACAGGAGGGAATCGTCACGCTGGCCGATCTCGCCGGGGTGCGCACGCTCGAACGCGCGCCGATCCGCGGCACCTATCGCGGCTTCGAGGTGTTCGGCCCCCCGCCCCCGGCCTCGGCCGGCGTACATGTCACGCAGATGCTGAACGTGCTGGAAGGCTTCGACGTCGCGGCGCTCGGCTTCGGCACGGCGAAGGGGCTGCACCTGGTCGCCGAGGTGCTGAAGATGGCCTTCGCCGACCGCGCGGTGGCGACCGCCGATCCCGATTTCGTGCGCGTGCCCGTGGCGATGCTGACCAGCAAGGACTACGCAGATCGGCGCCGCGCGTTGCTTGACATGGGCGCAGCGCAGGCGTGGCAGGCCGATCCGACGCTGGCGGAATCCAACTGCACCACGCATGTGACGGTGGCCGATGCGGCGGGCAACATCGTGGCCACCACGCAGACCATCAACGCGCTGTTCGGCGCGCGCATCGCCGTGCCGGGCACCGGGCTGATCTGCAACAACTACATGCACAATTTCGATCCGCGGCCGGGGGGGGGGGGGGGGGGGGGCGCCCGGGGCGGTGGTGCGCTTCCTGGTCTCGGTGGCCGCGCTTGGCGCGCTCGGGCCGGGCTGGCCCTGGGGCACGCTCGCGGTGAACATCCTGGGCAGCGCCGCCATCGGCTGGGCGGCGGCGGCGGGGCTGGAGGGGCCGGCGCGGCTCCTGCTGGTCACCGGCTTCCTCGGCGGCTTCACCACCTTCTCCGCCTTCAGCCTGGAGACCGCGACCCTGTTCGAACGCGCGCCGGCGCAGGCGGCGCTCTATGTCGCCGCCTCGGTCGGGCTGGGGCTTGCGGCCTTCGCGCTCGCGTGGTGGGGGATGCGCCGATGACCATCCAGCTCCGCAAGGTCGCCGCCGCCGATGGCGAGACGCGCCTCGACCGTTGGTTCCGCCGCCACTACCCCGCGCTGACCCAGGGCGCGCTGCAGAAGATGCTGCGCACCGGCCAGGTCCGCGTGGACGGCAAGCGCGCCGAGGCCAGCACCCGCCTGCTGCCCGGCCAGGAGATCCGCATCCCGCCAATGCCCGACGCGCCGGCGCCGAAGGCCGGCGCGAAGCCGCTCGACCCGCGCGAGGCCAAGGCGCTGGAGGCGATGGTGATCCATCGCGACGACCAGGTGCTGGTGCTGGACAAGCCGCATGGCCTGGCCGTGCAGGGCGGCCCGGGCATCGCGCGGCACCTCGACGGCATGCTGGACGCGCTGCGCTTCGGCGCGCCCGACCGGCCGCGCCTGGTGCATCGCCTGGACCGCGACACCTCCGGCGTGCTGGTCCTCGCGCGCACCCCGGCGGCCGCCGCGCATCTCGCCGCCGCCTTCCGCGGGCGCGACGTGCGCAAGACCTACTGGGCGGTGACCGTGGGCGAGCCGACCCCGCCGGCCGGGCGCATCGACCTGCCGCTGGTGAAGCAGGGCGGCCCGCGCGGCGAGCGCACCGCCCCGGCCGAGGATGGGGAGGGCGCGCGCGCCGTCACCGATTTCCGCATCCTCGACGCCGCGCGCCGCCGCGCCGCCTGGCTGGAGCTGAGCCCGATCACCGGCCGCACCCACCAGCTGCGCGTCCACTGCGCCGAGGCGCTGGGCTGCCCGATCCTCGGCGACGGCAAGTATGGCGGGGCGGCGGCGCATATGGAGGGCCTGCCCGGCCAGCTTCACCTGCACGCCCGCGCGCTCGTCCTGCCGCACCCCGCGGGCGGCACGCTGGAGGTGGCGGCGCCGCTGCCGCCCCATATGAAGGAGACCTTCGCGTTCTTCGGCTTCGAGGCCCCGCGCACGCCGAGGCCGCGCCGCATCGCCTGAGCGCCTTTCGCGGGGCGGCGCCGCCCTTCGCCCCACCCATGCGTTCCCCCCGGGAAGGAGACGCAACGCATGCCCGACCCAACCCCCCCGACCCGCCGCCGCCGGCGCTGGCCCTGGATCCTGCTCGGCGTCGTCGTCGCGATCCCGCTGGCCGGCTTCGTCGGGCTGCGCGTGCTGGTCAGCCCGGAGGCGGTGCGCGCGCGCCTCGTCGCCGCCGTGCAGCAGGCGACCGGGCGGGACTTCGCCATCGGCGCGGTCGAGCTCGGCCTGTCGCGCCGCCCGACGGTCGTGCTGCGCGACGTGGAGCTGGCCAATGCCCCCGGCGGCAGCCGGCCGCAGATGCTGACCGCCGGGCGCGTGGAAGTGCAGGCCGCGCTGCTGCCGCTGCTCTCCCGCCGGGTCGAGATCGCGCGGATCGAGCTCGACCGCCCCGACCTGCTGCTCGAGACCAACGCCGAGGGGCGCGGCAACTGGCAGTTCCAGCCGGGGGCGACCGCCCCGGCGCCCCCGGGCCCGCCCCGCGCGCCCCCCCCCCCCCCCCCCGCCCCGCCCCCCCGCGGCCGCCCCCCCCCGCGGCGC
>NZ_JBWXTD010000005.1:161978-162444 GCF_056682175.1 Falsiroseomonas sp. RANM36 | reverse complement strand
GGCACGGGGCTGATCTGCAACAACTACATGCACATTTTCGATCCGCGGCCGGGCCTGGCGCTGTCCGTCGCGCCAGGCAAGCGGGTCTATACCTCGATGGCGCCGACCATCGTGCTGCAGGACGGCGCGCCGCGCTTCGCGCGCGGCCTGCCGGGGGGCCTGCGCCTCTTCCCCTCGGCTTTCCAGGCGCTGCTGAACCTGATCGCCCCCGCGATGCCGCTGCAGGCGGCGCGGGCGGCGCCGCGCATCTGGACCATGGGCAACGCGCTGGAACTCGAGCCCGCCATCCCCGACACGGTCGGGGAGGCGCTGTCCGCCATGGGCCATACGGTCAAGCGGGGCAAAACAATCGGCGGCGGCATCAACGGCATCGCCTTCGAGCCCGATGGCAGCATGACCGGCGCCGCCTGCTGGCGCGCCGCCGGCCGCGGCCCCCCGCCCCGCGGCGGGGAGGGGCGGGCCCCGG
>NZ_JBWXTD010000005.1:157017-161878 GCF_056682175.1 Falsiroseomonas sp. RANM36 | reverse complement strand
GCGCGCGGCGCCCGGCGGCCCCCCTGCCCGGCGCCGCCCGGCGCCGCGCCCACGGCAGCGTCGCCGCGCTCGGCGGCGGGCTGGCGCGGGCCGGCGTGCGCTTCTCCACCGAACCCAACAGCAAGGCCCCGGCATGACGAAGATCATGATGCTCCAGCCCATCGGCGCGGAGCAGGAAGCGATCATCAAGGAACAGCTGCCGGCGGGCTTCACGCTTGGCGCGGTGAAGGGGCGCGCGCCGGAGGACCTGAAGGCCGGCGTGGCGGAGGCCGACTACTGCGTGTGGTGGGACCTGCCGGTCACCGCCGACATCGTCGCCGCCGGGCCGCGCGTGAAGCTCTATCACAAATGGGGCGTCGGCATCGACAACATCGACATCGAGGCCTGCCGCGCACGCGGCATCCGCATCGCGCGCACCACCGGATCGAACGCGATCCCCGTCGCGGAAGCGACCATCGGGCTGATGATCGCCATCGCGCGCCGCATCGTGCAGGCGCATGTGGCGACCGTGGCCGGCGGCTGGCCGAAGAACGAGGTGTGGCGCCATTCCATCCTCGTCTCCGGCAAGACGGTCGGCATCATCGGGCTCGGTGCGATCGGCAAGGGCGTGGCCAAGCGGCTGCGTGGCTTCGACTGCACCATCCTCTACAACAACCGCAACCGCCTGCCGGAGGCCGAGGAGCAGGCGCTCGGCGTGCAGTATCGCCCGCTGGAGGCGCTGCTGGCCGAGAGCGACATCGTCTCGCTCAACTGCCCGCTGACGCCGGAGACGGCGGGGATGCTGGATGCGCGGCGGATCGGGATGATGAAGAAGGGCGCGCTGCTGGTGAATGTCGCGCGCGGCGGCATCGTGGTGGAGAACGACCTGGTCGCCGCGCTGAAGTCCGGCCACCTGGCCGGCGCGGCGGTGGACGTGTTCGACCAGGAGCCGCCCCCGAAGGACCATCCGCTGCTGCACATGGACAACGTCATCTGCACGCCCCACACCGCCAGCACGGCCTATGAGAATTCACGCCGCAGCGTGGCGCATTGGCTGGGCAACATCCTGCACGTGCACCGCGGCGAGGAGGTGCCGGAGAAGGACCGGGTGCTGTAGCCGTCCCCTCCCCCGAAGGCGGGGGAGGGAGGCGCCGCCTACTGCTTCGCGAAGTGGTGGCAGAAGCCGGCGCCGATCTCCGTCAGGCGCTCGGCGATCAGCTTGCCGCTCTCCGCGCTGCACAGCCGCGGGTCGCCGGTGCCGAGGCCGTTCGGGCTGACCTTGTCGTATTCATGCGGCGTGGTCACCTCCGCGCCGTTGAAGCTGAGCGAGCCCCAGCCCTGGAAGGGCAGGCCGAGCGCCGTCGCGCCGCCCTTGCGCGGCTCCGGCACAAGATCGGCGCGGATGCGCTCGGGGAACAGGTGCATGCAGAGGCTGGTCAGCGGATCGGCGCCGTGGCTGCTGACGGCCTTCGCCTTCTCCGCGCCCAGCAGCTTCGGCATCTCGGCATAGGCGATGCGCCAGAGATAGAGCGAGGGGATGATCGGCCCGCCCTTGTGCATCACCGCGCGCGTCGCCTCGTTGATGACGTTCACGTTGCCGCCATGGCCGTTGATGATCACCAGCTTCGTCAGCTTGTGGCGCAGCAGCTCGGCGAACAGCTCGTCCAGCAGCGCGCGGAAGGTGGCGGCGGAGAGCGCGATGCCGCCGATCATCGGGCCGAAGAAGTCGCCCTTGCCGAAGGGCAGCACGGGCGCCACCACCGTGCGCGTGCCTTCGGCGGTCGCCTTCAGCGCGATCAGCTCGGCCATCTTCTCGGCCAGGAAGTAGTCGCCCATCGGGGCGTGCGGGCCCTGGTCCTCATGGCTGCCCATCGGCAGCAGGATCACCGGGTTCTTCGGATAGAGCGCACGGGCCTCGTCGCCGGTGATCTCGCCCATGCGGACTTTCTGGGGTGATACTTCGGTCATGTCTGGCCTTCCTCTGGCGGGTCTCAACTGATCTCTTCGGCGCGGATGCAGGCGACGCGCTGGCCCGGCCCGCCGAACGCACGCAGGCTCGGCACCGTCTCCGCGCAGGCCGGCTGCGCGAAGGAACAGCGTGTGCGGAACACGCAGCCGCTCGGCGGATCGGTCGGGCTCGGCGGGTCGCCGGGCAGGATGATGCGCATCGCGCGCTTCGCCGGATCGAGCATCGGCGTCGCGGAGAGCAGCGCGCGGGTATAGGGATGCAGCGGGCGGGCGAAGACCTCGCGCACCGGCCCTTCCTCCATGACACGCCCGAGATACATCACCGCCACGCGGTCGCAGAGATGGCGCACCACCGGCAGGTCGTGGCTGATGAACAGCATCGCCAGGCCAAGGTCGCGCCGCAGCTCCGCCAGCAGCTTGATCACCTGCGCCTGGATCGAGACGTCCAGCGCGCTGACCGGCTCGTCCGCCACCAGGAAGTCGGGGTCGGTCGCCAGCGCGCGCGCGATGCCGAGGCGCTGGCGCTGGCCGCCGCTGAACTCGTGCGGGAAGGCGCCGATGCGCAGCGGATCGAGTCCGACGAGCTCGAACAGCGCGGCGATGCGCGCGGGATCGGCGCCGCCGCGATGGATCGCCAGCCCGTCGCCCACCTGCGCGCCGACGCTGCGCCGCGGATCGAGGCTGCCGAAGGGGTCCTGGAAGACGATGCCCATGCGCGCGCGCAGCGTCTTCCACGCGGCGCTGCCGGGCTTCGGCAGGTCGGCGCCGTCGAAGCGCACGCGGCCGGCGGTGACGTCCAGCAGGCCGAGCAGCAGCCGGCCGAGGGTGGACTTGCCGCTGCCGCTTTCCCCCACCACGCCCAGCGCCTCGCCGCGCGCGATCTGCGCATCCACGCCGGCGACGGCGCGCACCGGCATGCCGCGCGCGAAGATGCCGCGCGGCGCGAAGCTTTTTTCCACCGCTTCCGCGACGACCAGTGCTTCCTGGCGCGGCGACGCGCTCATCCCGCCAGTTCCTTCCAGCGGATGCAGCGCACCAGGCGTTCGCCCGCCTGTTCCAGCTGCGGCGGGCGCTCGCAGGCGGGGGTGGCGAAGGTGCAGCGGGGCGCGAAGCGGCAGCCGGGCGGCCAGGCATCCGGGCGCGGCACCACGCCCGGGATGCCCTCGGGCTCGGCCTCGCCTTCCGGCACGGCGGCCAGCAGCGCGCGCGTGTAGGGATGCAGCGGGCGGGCGAAGACCTCGGCGACGCTGCCGCGCTCGACCACCTGCGCGGCGTACATCACGACCACCTCGTCCGCCGTCTCCGCGACGACGCCGAGCGAATGGGTGATGAGCACGACGCCCATGCCCGTCTCGCCGCGCAGCTGCGCCAGCAGGTCGAGAATGCCGGCCTGCACCGTGACGTCGAGCGCCGTGGTCGGCTCGTCGGCGATCAGCAGCCGGGGGCGGTTGGCGATCGCCATCGCGATCATCACGCGCTGGCGCATGCCGCCCGAAAGCTCATGCGGGAAGGCGCGGGCGCGCCGCTCCGGGTCGGCGATGCCGACGCGCTTGAGCAGCTCCACCGCCTCGCGCGCGGCCGCCTGCGCCGGCACGTCGCGATGCGCGCGGATCGCCTCCGCCACCTGGTCGCCGACGCGATGCACCGGGTTCAGGCTGCTCATCGGGTCCTGGAACACCATGGCGATGGCGCCGCCGCGCAGCTTGCGGCGCTCGGCCTCCGGCAGGTCGAGCAGGTCGCGGCCTTCGAAGCGCGCGACGCCGGCGGTCACCTGCGCGACGGGCGGCAACAGGCCCATCACGCCGGTTGCGGTGATGGACTTGCCGCTGCCGCTCTCGCCCACGATCGCCAGCGTCTCGCCGGCGCGCACCGCGAAGGAGACGTCCTCCACCGGGCGGATCGCGCCGCCAGGCGTGGCGATGTCCACGGTCAGGCCCTGCACCTCGAGCAGCGGCGCCGGGTCGCGCGCGGGGAACAGGCCGGGCAGCACGCGGTCCACCGCGCTGAGCCGCGGCAGCCGCCCGCCGCCCTTGCGGTCCACCACGTCGCGCAGCGCGTCGCAGAGCATGTTCATCGCCAGGATGGTGAAGGTAAGCGCCAGGCAGGGATAGAGCAGATAGGTCGGCGCCTGCTCCATCGTGGCGCGCGCGCCGCGGATCATCAGCCCCCAGGAGGGCGTGGGCGGCACCACGCCGAGGCCGAGGAAGCTGAGCCCGCTCTCGACCACCACAGCCGCGGCGACGGCCAGGCTGAACTGCACCAGCACCGGCCCCGCGATGTTCGGCAGCACCGTGCGCGAGAGGATGCGCTGCGTCGGCGCGCCGAGCGCGCGCACCGCCTCCACATAGTCCTGCCCGCGGGCCGAGAGCACTTCCGCATAGGTCACGCGCACGAAGCCGGGCAGGTAGAGGATGGAGAGCACCAGGATCAGCGTGGCGGTGCCCGGGCCGAGCAGCGTGACCACCATCAGTGCCAGCAGGATCGGCGGGAAGCACAGCACCACATCGGCGGCGCGGACAGCCATGAACTCCGCCACGCCGCGGAACCAGCCGGCCAGCAGCCCGAGCGTGGTGCCGACGAGGCAGGCGATCGCGGCCGAGGCGAAGGCCACCATCAGCGAGGCCTGCGCGCCCCAGACGATGCGCGAGAGGATGTCGCGGCCGAACTCGTCGCGCCCGAGCGGACTGCCGGGCAGCCAGGCGGCCAGCCGGTTCGGCACGTCCTGGCGCACCGGGTCGGGCAGCGGCAGGAGCGGCGCGAAGACGGCCAGCAGGACGATCAGCGCGACCAGCGCGCCCGGCAGGATGAGCCGCTTCACTTGCATGCGCCCTCAAGCGCCGGGCGGCCGCATCCGCGGCCTTGGCTTCGCCGCATTCGCGGCGGGTCGCGTTCGCGGCCTCGGCCTGCTGCGCAG
>NZ_JBWXTD010000005.1:156272-157007 GCF_056682175.1 Falsiroseomonas sp. RANM36 | reverse complement strand
GTCGCCCCGAACGACGGCCCGCATCGGATGCGGCGGAGGGCCAATTGGAGCGGGGCCGGGGTCGGGGTGGCCCGGGGGGGGGGGGGGGGGGGGGGGGGGCGGGGGGGGGCGGCGCCGCCCGCCACGTGCCAGCCTGCGGCCGTCACGACCGCGTGATCCGCGGGTCGAGCACGGCGTAGAGCAGATCCATCACCAGGTTGATCAGCAGGAACAGGCCGGAGACGGTCAGCACGATGCCGACCACCATCGGGTAGTCGCGCTGCTCCACCGCGCGCAGCAGCGGCGTGGAGAGGCCGGGCCAGTTGAACACGTATTCCACCAGCACCGTGCCGCCGAGCAGCGTGCCCATCTGCAGGCCGAGCACCGTGGTCACCGGGATCATGCCGTTGCGCACCACATGGCGGCGCAGCACGCGGCCGGGCGTGAGCCCCTTGGCGCGGGCGGTGCGCACATGGTCGCGCGAGAGCACGTCCAGCATCGCCGTGCGCGTCATGCGGAAGACGGTGGCGGCCAGCCCCTTCGCCACCGCCACGGCCGGCAGCAGCAGCAGCAGGAAATGCTTGCCCGCGTCCTGCTCGAGCGGCGTGTAGCCGCCGGCCGGCAGCCAGCGCAGCCACTGCGCCAGCACCAGGATCAGCAGCGTGCCGAGCACGAAGACCGGCAGCGCCTGCAGCACCGCGGCGGTGGCCGATGCCGCGCGGGGGGAGGCGCGGCCGGCCAGCCCCGCGGCCCCGC
>NZ_JBWXTD010000005.1:155818-156172 GCF_056682175.1 Falsiroseomonas sp. RANM36 | reverse complement strand
GGGGGCGCCGCCCGCCGCCCGGCGGCCCGGCCCGCCCGGGGGGGGGGGCCGCGCCCGCGGGGCCCACGGCGCGCCCGGCATGCACCGCGGCCCAGGTGCCGGCCGGCAGCGCGATCGTCACGGCGATCAGCGTGCCGGCCAGGATCAGCTCCAGCGTGCGCGGCAGGCGCAGCAGGATCTCGTCCGCCACCGGATATTCGTCCACCAGCGAGGTGCCGAGATCCCCGCGCGAGAGGCGCGCGAGGAACTCGCCGTACTGCACCATCAGCGGCCGGTCGAGGCCGCCGCCCGCCCGCCCCCCGCCGCCCGCGCCCGCGGACGGCGCCCCCCCACCGCCGGGGCGCACGCCCGGCC
>NZ_JBWXTD010000005.1:152466-155718 GCF_056682175.1 Falsiroseomonas sp. RANM36 | reverse complement strand
CGGGGGGCGCGGCGGGGGTGCACCCCGCCGACCGCACCCTCCCGGGGCCGGCGCCGGCGGCGCCGCTCGCGCAGCTCGGCCACCGAGGCCGGGTCCGGCACCACGCCGCCGGTGGACAGCAGCAGCTCCGCCGGGTCGCCGGGCACCATGTGCAGCGTCATGAAGACGATCGTCGCCACCACCCACATGAGCAGTAGCGAGACGCCGACGCGGCGCGCGACGAACAGCATCTAGTGGCCCGATCGCTGCTGTCGGGTCCCGAAAGCAGCGTGAATCGGCCCACCAACGCAAAGGCTGGTGGTGCGATGCCCGGCCCTCCGGCCGGGAACTGTCTGCCGGAGTCGCACCACTAGCCGCCGACGCTCACGAACTCCAGCATATCGCCCGACGAAAGGCTCAGCGCGCCCGGCTTGATGGCGAAGCCGCTGACCTTCGCCGTGAGGCCGTAGCCCTGCTCGCGCCAGGCCAGGCCGACGATCGGCACCTCCTCCAGCGCGGCGCGCTGCATGTCCTTGTAGATCGCGATGCGCTTCGCCGGATCCAGCTCCTCCCGGCCCTGGCTCAGCAGCTCGACCGTGCGCGGCGTGCTGAGGCGGAAGCTGCGCCCATGCGCCGGGGAGAGAGATGTGTCGAGCACCACGGTCAGCCCGTCCGGGTCGTTGAAATCGGCCGAGACGCCGTGGACCGCCATGTCGTATTGCCCGCGCACGCCCATGCTGACGCGCGTGGACCAGTCCACCACCCGCATCTCCGCGCGGATGCCGATCTCGCGCAGGTGCTGCTGCGCGACCTCGGCGGTGTCCTTGTGCATGTTGAAGGTGCCGGTGGTGAGGATGGTGGTGTCGATGCCGTTCGGATAGCCGGCCTCCCGCAGCAGGGCGCGGGCGCGCTCGGGGTCGTAGCGATGCCCACGGGAGAGCTCGGCGTCCCACCAGGGGGAGCCCTCGACGATCGGCATGCCCTCCAGCACCTTGCCGCGGCCGGAGAAGGCGACGCGCACGATGTCCTCGCGCCGAACCGCATGCGCGACCGCGCGGCGCACCAGCGGATTGTCGAAGGGCGGCTTCGTGCCGTTGAACAGGATGTCCATGAAGGGGCCCATCGTGCTCACCAGCTTGAAGCGCGGATCGGCCTCCAGCCCGGCCATCCCGCTCCAGGGGACGTAGTCGATCATGTCCACGTCGCCCGACTGCAGCGCGGCGAGCCGCAGGTTCTCGTCTGCGTAGACGGTCATGCGGATGGTGCGGGTGCGCGGCAGGCCGGGCATCCAGTAGTTCGGCGCCGCCTGCAGCTCGAGCCAGCTGCCGCGCTCCGAGCCGGTGACGCGATAGGGGCCGCAGCCGACCGCGTTGTTCATGTCCCGCGTGCCGCGCCAGACGATCGGCATGTTGTAGTTGGCGAACCAGAGCGGGACGGTGGCGATCTTCTCCTTCATCACCAGCCGCACGGTGTGCGGGTCCGGCGTCTCCACCCGCTCCACCTGCTGGAACTGCGTGCGGTAGTAGGCGGTGGAGCGTTCGCCGGCCACCTGCTCGATGGTCCACTTCACGTCCTCGGACGTGACCTTCTCGCCGTTGTGGAACACCGCGCGCGGGTCGAGGCGGAAGGTCCAGGCGCCGCTCTCGTCGCTGCTCCATTCGCGCGCCAGCAGCGGCTGCAGCTCGCCCTTCGTGTCGAAGGTGGTGAGCATGCGGTGCGTCAGCATCTTGACCATGCCGGCGGCCGCGCCGGTGGAGGGCCAGGGTTGCAGGTTGGGCGGCCAGACGGACAGGCCGTAGCGCAGCAGGCCCGGCTGCGGCGGCGCCGGGGCCTGGCGCAGCGCGGGCGCCACGCCGAAGGCGGTCGCGCCGATGATCGCGGCGCGGCGGGTCAGGATCGGCATCTCTTCTCTCCCTTGGCGTGACGTGAGACAGGATTGCCGCGCGTAGGGGGGGGCGGTGTCAAGCCTCCTGGCCATGGCGTGCAGCCACCGCGGGGCACCGCGCCGCCGCTGCACCGCCGCGCGGCAGGCCAGGGACGCGTCTGCGCGAAATGCAGCCAGTCGCGTCGCGGCGCCGGCCGTTCGATGCGAAGTCGTCATTGCCTCCTCGCCCGCGCCGCATCACGCTCGGCGCCTGTCGCGCGACAGGCGATGCGTGCCGCATCCGCCGGGCGCCGGAAACCGGAGAGAACGAAGAGCCGCCATGATCCGCCGTCGCCACCTCATCGCCAGCCTGCCCGCCCTTGCCGCCGCGCCGCTCGCCGCCCCGGCGCTGGCCCCGGGCGGCGGGCCCCGCCGCCAGATCCGCCTCGTCGTGCCCTATCCGCCGGGCGGCGCCAGCGACATCGCCGGCCGCCTGCAGGCGCAGGTGCTGCAGGAAGGGCTGGGCGTGCCGGTGGTGGTGGACAACCGCGCCGGCGCCGGCGGGACCATCGGCACCGCGCATGTCGCGCAGTCGCCGCCGGACGGCTACGTCATCATGATGGCGAGCCCCTCGAGCCATCTCGGCGCGCCGCTGCTGTTCAAGAACGCCGGCTACGAGGGCGTGGACGACTTCACCGCCATCGCCACCTTCGCCACCGGCACCGCGATGGTCTGCGTCAATCCGCGGCTGCCGATCAACTCCATCCAGGAGCTGATCGCCTATGCGAAGGCGAATCCGGGCCGGCTGAACTACGGCTCGGCCGGGGCGGGCGGGGCCAACCACATGCTCGGCGTGCTGTTCATGCAGCGGACGGGGGTCGAGCTGACCCATGTGCCCTATCGCGGCGCCGCGCCGGCCCGGGCCGACCTGATCGCGGGCAACATCCAGCTGGTCTTCGACAGCTTCGCCGGCGTGATCCCCGCCGTGCGCGCCGGGCAGGTGCGGGCTTTGGCGGTCACCAGCCCGCAGCGCTGGCCGCTCGCCCCGGAATTCCCGACGGTGCAGGAACAGGGTGTGGCCGACTACGACCTGCCGAGCTTCTCGGCCGTGATGGGCCCGAAGGGCATCCCGGAGCCGATCGTCGCGCGGATGAACGCGATCATCAACGATGGGTTGAAGAAGCCGGAGCTGATCCAGCGGCTGGCGGCCAATGGCAACGCCCCCTTCCCCTCCAGCCCGGCCGAGTTCGCCGCGCTGATGCAGGCGCAGCGGACCACCTGGCGGGGGCTGGTGGAGGCGACCGGGCTCAAGCCCGAATAGCGCCGGGCCGGCCCGGGCCCCCCCCCCCCCGCCGGGGGGGCCCCCCCCCCCCCCCCCGCGCAGCGCACGCCCCCGCCCCGCAGAGGCC
>NZ_JBWXTD010000005.1:140246-152366 GCF_056682175.1 Falsiroseomonas sp. RANM36 | reverse complement strand
GGGGGGGCGGGGCGCCCTCGCGGCGCCCCGCCCCCGGCGGCGGGCGCGGGGGCGGGGGGGGGGGCGGGGTGCGGCGGCGGCGCGGCGCCTCTATATCCGCTCCATCATGGCCGCCTTCATCGCAGTCCTCCTCACCCTGCTGCCCTTCGGGCTCTACCTCGCCTGGCGCCGCTATGGGCCGAATTCGGGCGAGCCTTCCTCCGGCATGGTGCTGTCGCTGCTGCTGGGCGTCGGGCTGATGCTCGGCGCGGCGGTGTGGTGGGGCCTGTCGCGGAGCTTCGACCCTGGGGCCGCCTATGTGCCCGCGGTGCTCGGGCCCGACGGCACGGTGCAGCGGGGCCATACGGAGCCGCGCCGGTGACCGCGGGGCGGGACGATCCGCCGCAGGCGCGCATCGCCCCGCCCGCCTTCCTGGCCGACCCGGCGCCGGCCGCGGTGCTGGCCGCGCTGCCCGGCGCGCGGGCCGTCGGCGGCTGCGTGCGCGACGCGCTGGCCGGTCTTGCGGTGCATGACGTGGACGTCGCCGCGCCGCTGGCGCCCGAGGAGATCGTGGCGCGGCTGCGCGACGCCGGGCTCAAGGTGTTCGAGACGGGTCTCGCGCATGGCACCGTGACCGCCGTGCTGGACCACCACCCGGTGGAGGTCACCGCGCTGCGGCGCGACATCGCGACCGACGGCCGGCACGCCGAGGTGGAATGGACCACCGACTGGCGCGAGGACGCGGCGCGCCGCGATTTTCGCATCAACGCCATGTCCTGCGACGCGGCGGGCAATCTCTGGGACTATTTCGGCGGGCGGGAGGACCTGGCGGCCGGGCGTGTGCGCTTCGTCGGCGACCCCGCCACGCGGCTCGCCGAGGATTTCCTGCGCGCGCTGCGGTTCTTCCGCTTCTGGGCGCGCTACGGCCGGGGCGAGCCCGACGCCGCGGCACTCGCGGCGATCGCGGAGGCCATCGAGGGCTTTCGGGCGCGCATCGCGCCGGAGCGCATCTGGATGGAGTTGAAGCGCCTGCTCCAGGCGCCCGATCCGGTGCCGGCCATCGCCCTGATGGAGGGCACCGGCTTGCGCGAAGCCGCCCTGCCCGAGGCCGGGCCGATCGAATCGCTTCGACGGCTGATCGCACTCGGCGCGCCGGCCGATCCGCTGCTCCGCCTGGCCGCCTGGCTGCCCGTCCGCGCCGGCGTGGTGCCGGGCCTCGCGCGCCGGCTGCGCCTTTCCGGCGAGGAGCGCGCGCGCCTCATGGCGCTGTGCGAATCGCCGGGTGCGTTGCCCCCACCCCGACCCTCCCCCGCTCCGCGGGAGAGGGAGCCGGGCGGCCCCGAGCGACACACTCCCTCTCCCGCTCGCGGGGGAGGGCCGGGGTGGGGGGATGACCGCGCGTGGGGGGATGACCGAGCGTGGGGGGAAGACGACGCCGACCTCCGCCGCACCCTCGCCACCCGCCCGAAATCCCAGGCGCTCGACGAGCAATGGCTCACCGAATCCCGCGACGGCCGGGACCGCAGCGCCCTCCGCGCGCGACTCGCCGCGACGGAGACGCCGGTCTTCCCGCTGCTCGGCCGCGACCTCCTGGCGCAGGGCATCCCGCCCGGTCCGCATGTCGGGGCTCTGCTGGCGGCATTGCGAGGCTGGTGGCTGGACGGCGGCTGCACCGCGACGCGGGCCGAATTGCTGGCGGAGCTGGATCGCCGGAAAGTCACCGGGGCGGCGGGCGGGCCCGCCGCCCCGGCGTGAGAGGAGCCGGCGGGGACCTGACAGATCCGCCGGCGCTTCGGAACAAAAAGAGAACTAGCGCATCTGCGCGGCGAAGGCAAGACCCTCGCGCAGGGCAGCCGACCGGTCTAGACCCCGGCCATGGCCCGTCCCGCCTTCGATGCCGCCTCCCTCCCGCTCGTCCGGCGGCTCTGGCGCGAGCATGTCCGCCACTATCCGCGCCTGCTGGTCATGGCCGCGGTCTGCACCCTCGGCGTCGCCGGCTTCACGGCGCTCTACCCGATCATCATCCAGCAGGCCTTCAACCGCTTCACCGAGGGCGACCCCAGCGTCGTCTGGCTGCTGCCGCCCATCATCATCGCCGTCACCTCGGGCAAGGCGCTGTTCCAGTTCGGCCAGGCCGTCGCGACGCAATCCGTCGTGCTGCGGGTGATCGAGGGGCTGCAGCAGCGCCTGTTTGCCGCGTTGACCCGCGCCGACCTCGCCCAGGTGGCCCGCGAGGCGCCGGCCCGCCACGCCGCGCGCTTCACCACCGATGCCGGCCTGATCCGGGAAGCGCTGACCAAGGGCATCAGCGGCGTCGCCGACCTCTTCACCATCATCGGCCTGGTCGGCTCGATGCTCTGGATGGACTGGAAGATGGCGCTGCTGGCGGCGATGCTCTACCCGATCGCCGCCGTGCCGATCGTCAAGCTCGGCAAGCGCATCCGCCGCGCCTCCGCCGGCATGCAGGACCGCGTGGGCGAGACCGCCGCGCTGCTGACCGAGAGTTTCGGGGCCGCGCGCGTGGTGCGCACCTACCGGCTGGAGAGCGCCGAGCAGGCGCGCGCCGAGGGCGCCTTCGAGCGCCTGCGCGAGAGCACCTTCGCCATCCAGCGCACCCGCGCCCGCGTGGACCCGGTGCTGGAGGCGCTGGGCGGCCTTGCCGTGGCGGGCGTGCTCGGCTTCGTCGGCTGGCGCGTCTCCGAGGGGCTCGGCACCATCGGCGACTTCACCGGCTTCGTCGCCGCGCTGCTGATCGCCGCCCGCCCGGTGCGCGCATTGGGCAGCCTGAATGCGGCGCTGCAGGAGGGCCTGGCGGGCCTCAGCCGCGTCTTCGCCACCGTGGACGAGCAGCCGCGCATCCAGGATGCGCCCGATGCGCGCCCGCTCCCCGAAGGCCAGGGCCGCGTCGTCTTCGACCGCGTCGGTTTCGCGTACGAAGGCGTGCCGGATGCGGCCCTGCGTGACCTGTCCTTCATGGCGGAGCCCGGCCGCACCGTCGCCCTCGTCGGGCCCTCCGGCGCGGGGAAATCCACGGCGCTCGCGCTCGTGCCCCGCCTCTACGACGTGACGGACGGAGGCATCACGCTGGACGGGGCGGATCTGCGCAGCGTGACGCTGGCCTCGCTGCGCGACGCCATCGCCTATGTCGGCCAGGACGCCGTGATCTTCGACGACACCGCGCTCGCCAACATCGCCTGCGGCCGCCCCGGCGCGACGCGCGCCGAGGTCGAGGCTGCCGCCCGTGCCGCCGCCGCCCACGATTTTCTTGCGTCGCTGCCGCAGGGCTACGACACGGTGCTCGGGCCGGGCGGGCAGCGCCTCTCGGGCGGGCAGCGCCAGCGCGTCGCCCTCGCGCGCGCGCTGCTGCGCAACCCGCGCGTGCTGCTGCTGGACGAGGCGACGAGCGCGCTGGACGCGGAGAACGAGGCGCTGGTGCAGGAGGCGATCGGCCGACTGCGCGCCGGCCGCACCACGCTGGTGATCGCGCATCGCCTCTCCACCGTGCGCGACGCAGACCTCATCGTGGCGATGGAGAATGGCCGCGCCGTGGAGCAGGGCTCGCATGCCGAACTGATGGCGCGCGACGGGTTGTACGCGCGGCTGGTGAAGACGCAGGCCTTCGTCGCGTGAGCCTGATCGCGGGCACGACCCGCGCGGCGCGGTGGTTCCCGCCTGTCGCCGTCGCCGAGGAGTGCGCCGCGCGCCATTGACACCCTCGCGCCTCGCGCGGGACGATGCGACGCCGGGCCAACAGGGAGTCCAATCGCATGTCCTGGGGACGAGGCCTTGCGGCCGCGGCCATCGCCGCCTGCGCCGCCTTCTTCAACGCCACGCCGGCCGCGGCCGGGCCGACGCTCGACGCGGTCCGCGCGCGCGGGCAGCTGGTCTGCGGCATCCACACCGGCGTCGCCGGCTTCGCGCTGCCCGACAGCCGCGGCACCTGGCAGGGGATGGACGTGGATCTCTGCCGCGGCCTCGCCGTCGCGATCTTCAACGACGCGTCCAAGGTGCGCTTCGTGCCGCTCTCCTCCTCCACGCGCTTCACCGCGCTGGGCTCGGGCGAGATCGACGTGCTGTTCCGCACCTCCACCCAGACCATGCTCCGCGACACCACGCTCGGCCTGCGCCACGCGGTGACCTATTTCTACGACGGCCACGGCTTCATGGTGCGCGCCAATCTCGGCGTGCAGAAGGTGGCCGAGCTGAACGGCGCGACGATCTGCCTGATCCAGGGCACCACCAACGAGCAGGTGACGGCGGACTATTTCCGCAGCATCAACGTCCCCTTCCGCCCGGTGGTGTTCGAGCGCACCGACCAGGCCTCGGAAGCGCTGCAGGCCGGGCGCTGCGACGCCTTCGGCACCGATGCCTCGCAGCTCGCCGGCGTGCGCTCCTCCATGACGAACCCGAACGACTGGACCATCCTGCCCGAGCGTTTCTCCAAGGAGCC
Source organism: Falsiroseomonas sp. RANM36 (assembly GCF_056682175.1). Taxonomy (NCBI): domain Bacteria; kingdom Pseudomonadati; phylum Pseudomonadota; class Alphaproteobacteria; order Acetobacterales; family Roseomonadaceae; genus Falsiroseomonas; species Falsiroseomonas sp. RANM36. Next base: position 147,937 of record NZ_JBWXTD010000005.1, on the reverse strand, counting down.
CTACGGCGCCTATCTGCGGCGCGGCGACGACGAGTGGTTCGACCTGATCCGCTGGTACACCTACGCCGTGATCGAGGCCGAGGAGCAGGGCGTGACGCGCGCCAATGCCGAGGAGATGCGCCGCACCAGCGTCAACCCGAACACGCGCCGCCTGCTCGGCGTGACGCCGGAACTCGGCCAGTCGCTGAAGCTCGACCCGCTCTGGGCCTACAACGTGGTCCGCGCGATGGGGAACTACGGCGAGATGTACGACCGCCATTTCGGCCCGCAGACCCGCGTGAACCTGCCGCGCGGCCCGAACGAGCTCTGGACCCGCGGCGGCCTGATCTACGCGCTGCCGATGCGCTGACCCGCAGGCGCGCCGGCGGGGGGGGGGGGGGGGCGCCCGGCCCCCCCCCCCACCCGCGGGGGGCGGGCGGGCCCCCCGCCCGGCGGGGGGGCGCGCCCGCGCCCCCTGCGCTGGACAAGCCGGCCGGATCGGGCCAAGAGGCGGGCGAGCGCCGCCCGGCGCACCCGCCCGGAGTCCCTCCCCATGACCTCCCCGGTCTTCGACCGCATCGCCGACATCATTGCCGAGAACAGCGAAGTCCCGCGCGAGAAGATCACGCCCGAGGCGCATGTGATCAACGACCTGGGCATCGACAGCCTGGATTTCCTCGACATCGTCTTCGCGATCGACAAGGCCTTCGGCATCAAGGTGCCGGTCGAGGCCTGGACGCAGGAAGTGAATGCCGGCAAGGCGCCGGCCGAGCAGTATTTCGTCATGGGCAACCTGGCCCAGCGCATCGAGGAACTGGTCGCGGCCAAGGGCACCGCCTGAGGCGCGCCGCACGAGGGGGGCTCCGGCGCCGCCATGCGGCTCGAGTATTTCCAGATGGTGGACCGTGTGGTGGCGCTCGACGCCGAGACCATCACGGTCGCCAGCCATGTGCCGGAGGCAAGCCCGGTCTTCGAGGGTCATTTCCCGGGCCATCCGATCCTGCCCGGCGTGCTGATGGTGGAGACCATGGCGCAGACCGGCGGCTGGCTGCTGATGGCGCTGAACGGCTTCGCCCAGATGCCCTTCCTGCTGAAGGTGGCGGAGGCGAAGTTCCGCGGCTTCGTCACGCCGGGGACCGAGCTCACCGTCATCTCGCGCCGCACCCATGACGGGTCCGGCTATGCGGTGACGGAGGCGCGGATCGAGGCGGGCGGCAAGCGCGTGGCGGATGCCGAGATCAGCTTCCGCCTGCTGCCCTTCCCCGCCGCGGACCTGGAAGCGGCGATGCGCGGCAATGCCCGGCGCATCGGCCTGCCGGGATTCTGCTGATGGCCGACAACGACATCTGGATCACCGGCGTCGGGCTGGTTTCCAGCGCCGGCGAGGGGCGTGACGCGCATCTCGCCGCGCTGGCCGCCACGCGCCCGGCGACGCTGGACGAGGGCAGCTTCGCCCCCTTCACCATCCATCCGAGCCCGGCGCTCGAGCTCGACAAGCAGATTCCCAAGAAAGGCGACCAGCGGCAGATGGAGCCCTGGCAGCGCCTGGGCACCTACACCGCGGGGCTCGCCATCGACGATGCCGGTGCGCGCGGCCTGGTGGGCGACATGGACCTGATCGTCGCCGCCGGCGGGGGCGAGCGGGACATCGCGCTGGACGACGCCGTGCTCAGCGCGCTGGCCCCGCTGCCGCCGGCCGAGGCGGCGGTGAAGCTGAACGAGATGCTGGCCAGCGGGCTGCGGCCCACGCTGTTCCTGGCGCAGCTTTCCAACCTGCTGGCGGGCAACATCTCCATCGTGCAGGGCGTCACCGGCGCCTCGCGCACCTTCATGGGAGAGGAACAGGCCGGCGCCGATGCGGTGCGCATCGCCGCGGCAAGGCTCGCCGAAGGCAACTCCCCGATCGCGCTGGCGGGCGGCGCCTATTCGGCGCCGCGCTGGGACATGCTGATGCTGTATCACGCCGCGAGCCTGCTGCGCCGCGGCCCCTGGGCGCCGGTCTTCTCGCGGGAGGATGCGCCGGGCGCCGTCACCGGCACGCTGGCCGGCTTCGTGGTGATGGAGACCGCGGCGCATGCCCGCGCCCGCGGCGCGCGCGGCCTGGCGCGGCTCAATACCGTCGCCAGCGCCCAGGCCCGCCGCACCGCCGAGGACAGCGGCCATGCCGCGATGGGCCAGGCCTTCGCCCGCATCGCGCCGCGGCTCGGCGAGGGCGTGCTGCCGGTCATCTCGGGCTGCACCGGCGCCACCATTCCGACCGTGCTGGAGCGCGAGGTGCTGGGCGCGCTGACCCGCCCGCTCGCCGTGCGCGCCACGGGCAGCCGCTTCGGCTGGGGCGTCGAGGCGACCTTCCCGGCCAATGTCGCGCTGGCCGCGCTGTGCCTCGCCCAGGGCGTGTTCCCCGCGCCGATGGAGGCGCTGGAGGCAGGATACGAGGACGCGCCGCGCGACATCCTGGTGACCGGCTTCGCCGCGTGGCGGGGAGAGGCGATGGCGCATCTCTCGGCGATCCCGGCGGGGGACCAGCCATGAGCGCCCATCGCGACCATGCCGGCCGCCCCGTCGTCGCCATCACCGGCATCGGCCTCGTCACGCCGCTCGGCGTCGGCGTGGTGGACAACTGGGCGGCGCTGCGGGCGGGGCGCTCCGGCATCCGGCGCATCACCCGCTTCCCGATCGCGCATCTGCGCACCACCATCGCCGGCACCGTCGAGTTGCCGAACGAGGACACCGGCGCGATGTGCTCCTCGGAGCGCGTGACGCGGTACGCGACGCTGGCGGCCGAGGAAGCGCTGGCGACCGCCGGCCTGCCCCGCGCCGCCTTTCCGGGCCCGCTCATGCTCGGCATGCCGCCGGTCGAGACCGAATGGCCCGACCGCTTCCGCCTTGCCGCGAAGATCGCGCCGACGCCGCCGCTCTATCCGGCGCTGACGGAAGCCTGCACCGGGCTGGAATCGCTCTATCGCGTCGCCGCCTTCGCCAGCGTGGGCGAGAAGCTGGCCGAGCGCTTCGGCACGCGCGGCGCGCCCATCGCGCTCTCCACCGCCTGCGCCACCGGCGCTTCCGCGATCCAGCTCGGCGTCGAGGCGATCCGCCGCGGCGAGGCGGAGGCGGCGCTGGCGATCGGCGCGGACGGCACCGTGCAGCCGGAGGCGCTGATCCGCTTCTCCCTGCTCTCGGCGCTGTCCACGCGCAACGACGATCCGGCCAGGGCCGCGCGCCCCTTCGAGAAGACGCGCGACGGCTTCGTGATGAGCGAGGGCGCCGCCTGCCTGGTGCTGGAAAGCCTGGAGCACGCGACCGCGCGCGGCGCCAGGGTGCTCGGCATCCTGCGCGGCTGCGGCGAGAAGTCGGACAGCTTCCACCGCACGCGCTCGAACCCCTCCGGCGAGGCGATCATCCGCGCGATGCGCAACGCCATCGCCGATGCCGGGCTCGAGCCGGGCGCGATCGACTACGTCAACGCGCATGGCACCGGCACGCCGGAGAACGACAAGATGGAGACGCTGGGCATGCGCGCCGTGTTCGGCGAGGCCTGCCCGCCGATCTCCTCCAACAAGTCCATGATCGGCCACACGCTGAGCGCGGCCGGCGCGATCGAGGCGGTGTTCAGCGTGCTGGCGCTGCGCGACCAGGTGCTGCCGCCCACCATCAACCACGAGGAACCCGATCCGGCGATCACGCTGGACGTGGTGCCGAATGTCGCGCGCGATGCGAAGGTGACGAACGTGCTGTCCAACAGCTTCGGCTTCGGCGGGCAGAATGTCTGCCTGGTGATCGGCGGAGCGCCCGGCCCTGCGGTCGCAGAGGGCCGCAGGGCCGACGCGTGAATCGCAGGGTGGAGACATGATGCGGGCGCTCCGGCTTCACGGCGACAAGGACTTGCGGCTGGAGGAGATCGCGCCGCCGCCGCCGCCCGGCCCCGGCGAGATCCAGATCCGCGTCCGCGCCGTCGCGCTGAACCACATCGATGTCTGGGGCTGGCGCGGCATGGCCTTCGCGCAGCGCCAGCTTCCCCTCGTCGTCGGCGCGGAAGCGGCGGGCGAGGTGGTGGCGGTTGGCGCGGGCGTGACGGGCTGGTCCGTCGGCGACCACGCCACGCCCTATGGCGCGCGCACCTGCGGCACCTGCGCGCAATGCCGCGCCGGCCGCGACAACCTGTGCGAGAACGTGCAGGGCGTCGCCGGCTTCCATGTGGACGGCTTCGCGCGGGAGTTCGCCAACTGGCCGGCGCGCACCATGGTGAAGGTGCCCGCCGGCGTCCGCTTCGAGGACGCGGCCTGCTCCGTCGTCACGGTCGGCACGGTCGAGCACATGCTGTTCGACAATGCGAAGCTGCAGCCGGGCGAGACCATCCTGGTCCAGGCCGCCGGATCGGGCATCGGCTCCTACGCGATCCGCACGGCGAAGGCGCTGGGCTGCACGGTGATCGCGACGGCGGGCGACGACGAGAAATGCGCCAAGGCCAAGGAGCTCGGCGCCGATCACGTGGTGAACTACAGCGAGAAGAACTTTTCGTCGGTTGCGCGCCGCGTCACCAACAAGGTCGGCGTGGATGTCGTGTTCGAGCATGTGGGCGCGGCCACCTGGGCGGCCTCGCTGCTGTCGCTGCGGATGGGGGGGCGGCTGGTCACCTGCGGCTCGACCTCCGGCGTCACCGCCGAGACCAACCTGATGATGCTGTTCCAGCGCCAGCTGCACATCTTCGGCAGCTTCGGCTGCCGGATCGAGAACGTGGCGAACGGCGTGGCGAAGATGGCGCAGGGCATCCTGCCCGTACTCGACACCGTCGTGCCGCTGGAGCGCTTCGGCGAAGGGCTGGAGCGCCTGGAATCGCGCCGCGTGTTCGGGAAGATCATCGTAACTCTTTGAGGCGCCCTCAAACGCCGGGCGCGCGCTTCGCGCGCTTGGCGTCGTGCCGAAGGCACGCCTTCGGCGTGACGCGCAGGCCACTGTAGCGCCTGTTGGGCGGTTCGTTTGTACGCGGCGCGCATTCGCGCGCTCGGCCCGCCGGAAGTGCGGGCCGCCTGTGGTGGAGCATGAAGGCAGCACTGTCGCGGATCGCCGATGAATCCCTCGCCGCGCTGGTGCGCGGCGCCTTCGCGCTGGTGCGTGCGCTCGGCCCCGACCGCGCCTCAGACCTCGGCGGCGCCGGCGCGCGGCTGGTGGGCCCGCTGACCTCGGCCAACCGCATCGCGCGGGAGAACATCGCCGCCGCCTTCCCGGAGAAGACCGCAGCGGAACGCGAGGCGATCCTGCGCGAGAGCTGGGACAATCTCGGCCGCACCGCCTGCGAATACGTCCATCTCGGCGCGATCTTCGACTACGACCCGGAGCGCCCGAACACCGGCCGCATCGAGATCCCGGAGGACAGCATCGCGCGCTTCGTGCAGCTGCGCGACGACGGCAAGGGCGCGATCTTTTTCGCCGCGCATCTGGCGAACTGGGAGCTGCCGGCCGTCTCCGCCCGCCGCTACGAGCTGGCTTCCGCCGCGCTGTACCGCACGCCGAACAACCAGGCGATCGCGCGCGACATCCTGGCGATGCGCCGCGACGTGATGGGCGAGCTGATCCCGGCCGGCATCTCGGCGCCGGTGCGGATGATGGAGGTGCTGGACGAAGGCGTGCATCTCGGCATGCTGGTGGACCAGCGCTTCGGCCGCGGGCCGAAGATCCGCTTCCTCGGGCGCACCGCCACGGCGAACCCGCTGCTGGCGCGGCTGGCGCGGCGCTTCGACGTGCCGGTGCATGGCGCCCGCGCGATCCGCCTGCCGGGCAACCGCTTCCGCCTGGAACTGACCGATGCCATGACGCTGCCGCGCGACGCGCGCGGCCAAGTGGATGTGGACGCCGCGACGCAGGCGATCAACGACGTCGTCGAAGGCTGGATCCGCGAATATCCGGGCCAGTGGCTGTGGCAGCATCGCCGCTGGCGGATGTAGTCGCCAACTCCCTCCCCCGCATGCGGGGGAGGGAGATGACCGCCGCTACGACGACGGCGTGAAGCGCGTGATCTTCGTGCCGTTGATGGACAGCGCCGCCATCACGCCCTGCTGGTTGAAGCTGATCGCATAGACCGGCTCCGTCAGCGTCGTGGAGGTGACATTGGCCTGCAAGCCGCGGTCGAGCATCACCACGGACGGACCGGTGCCGATCTCCCAGCCGTCGTTGCGCTGCAGGGCGGCGAGCGCCTCTTCCTTGGTGAAGAGCATCGCCAGACCCGCGGTCTGCGCGCCGGCCAGCAGCCCGAAGGAGGCACCGGCGATGCGGTAGTAGCCCACCGTCTGTCCGCCGCGCAGCAGCGCGCCCTCGCCATACTGGCCGCCGACGATGAAGCCGCCGCTCAGGATGCGCGGGAAGATGAGTTGCGCGACGGAGACGCGCAGCAGCGGCTCGGCATTCTGCATGCCGCGAAGGCGTTCCATGGCGGCGGCGACGGCGGCGTCGATCTCGGCCTTGGTGTCGGCCCGGGCCGGGGTGGCGGCCAGGGCGGCAAGGCCGCCGCCGGCAAGAATGCTTGCGGCGGCGCGACGGGTGATTGTCATGACAGGCCCTCCTCCGGGATTGCCGAGGACCCTAGCCGGTATCGGGCCGGCGGGAAAATGAACGCGGGGTGAGGCTTTCCTCACGCCTCCCCGGGGCCGACGATGCGCGTGGTCAGCCGCATCACCCCCTCGAGCCCGGCGACGCAGACATCGCCGGGCTTCAGGTAGAGTTCCGCCGCATTGGCATGGGCGATCGCGGTGCCGCGGGGGGCGCCGGTGGCAATCACGTCGCCCGGCTCGAAGGGCATGAAGCGGGTGAAATGGGCGATGATGCCCTCGATCCGGTGGATGTACTCGTCGGTGCCGACGCGCAGCCTTGCCTGTCCGTTCACCTCGCAGGTCAGCCACAGCGCGTAGGGGTCGGCGATGTCGGACAGGGGCACCGCATAGGGCCCGACCGGGCAGAAGCCCGGCATGTTCTTCGCGGTCCAGAACTTGGTGCCGGAGACGACCTCCTGCTTCTGGATCTCGCGCGCCGTCAGGTCGTTCAGCACCGTGATCGCGCCCACGTAGTCCCGTGCGTGCTCCCGCGGCACGCGATGCGCGCGGCGCGTCACGATGAAGGCCAGCTCCGGCTCGTAGTCGAAGGTGCTGATGCCGTCAGGGCGCACCACGCGCGCGCCCTCCCCCACCAGCGTCTCGACCAGCTTCACGAAGCCGGTGGGTTCCTGCGGGTCCTCCTTCAGCATGCCTTCGCGGACCAGTTCCTGCCGGTGGACCTTGCTGTTCTTGCCGACGCAGAAGATCTTGCCCGGCGAGGGCACCGGCGGGAGCAGGTGACACTGCGCAAGCGGCAGGCGCGGCGCGGCCGCCGCGACGAAGTCGCGCAACTCGGCAGGCGGCAGGCGCAGCGCGCGCACCATGTCCCAGTCGGGACCATGCGCCGCGGTCAGGTCGCGCAGCGTCTCGCCCTCCGCGGCGCCGAGCCGCGGGCGCACATCGCCGGACGAGAGGAAGCTGGCCAGTCGGATCATGCGGTGACTACTCCAGGGTGATGCCGCGCTCGCGGACGACCCGCTGCCACTTGGCGATGTCGGCGTCGATGTAGGCGTCGAAGGCGTCGGGCGTCATCGGCTCCCGCGCCCCCCCCCCCCCGGCCAGGCCCAGGCCCCGCCCCGCGGGGCCCCGGCCCCCCGCCCCCCCCCCCCCCCGCAGCCCCCCCACCCC
>NZ_JBWXTD010000005.1:137862-140146 GCF_056682175.1 Falsiroseomonas sp. RANM36 | reverse complement strand
GGGGGGGGCGGGCGGCGCGCCGGCCCCCCCCCGCGGGGGGGGGGGGGGGGGGGGGGGGGGGGGGGGCGGGGGGCCGCGCCCCGCCTCCTCCGCGATCTGCGCCGTCACCGCGGGCGGCATGCCGCGCGGCCCGAACAGGCCGAACCAGCCCACGGCGGAATAGCCGGGCAGCCCGCTCTCGCCCACCGTCGGCAGGCCGGGCAGCAGGTCTGAGCGGCGCTCGGCCGTCATCGCCAGGTTCTTCACCTGGCCGGAAGCCACCGCGGCGGCGACGGTCTGGGGCGGGGCGAACATCAGCTGGATGCGGCCGGCGATCAGGTCGTTCAGCGCCGGTCCCGTGCCGCGATAGGGCACGTGCAGCATCTCGATCCCCGCCATGGAGGCGAAGAGCTCGGCCGCCAGGTGGCTCGCCGCGCCGGTGCCGGAACTGCCGAAGCTGAGCTGCCCGGGCCGCGCCTTGGCCATCGCGATCAGCTCCGCCGCGTCCTTCGCGCCGACGCCCGGATGCATCGCCACGACATAGGCGGGTGCCGCGATCAGCGTCACCGGCGTCAGCGCCTCCCGCACGGCGAAGGCGCGCTCGGCGCCGGCGAGCCCCATCATGCCGCCGGTCGAGGTGACCATCAGCGTGTAGCCGTCGGGCGCCGCGCGCTGCACCTGCTGGAGGCCGATGCGCCCCGCGCCGCCGCCGCGGTTCTCAACCACCACGGTCTGGCGCCAGGCTTCCTGGAAATGCTGCGCCAGGATGCGCGCCAGCACATCGGTGCCGCCCCCCGGCGGGAAGGGCACCACGATGGTGACGGTGCGCGAAGGGAAAGCCTGCTGCGCGCCGGCCAGGCGCGGCAGGGCGAGCAGGGGCGTGGCGCCCAGCAGATGGCGGCGACGGATCAGCATCGAACGGTCCTCCCGCGCCAGATTGCGGCCGGCGGGCGGCCCGGCCAAGGGGGCTGGCCGCGCCGGCCCGCTACCGCGTAGAAGGGCGCATCCGCAACGGAGAACAAGCCGTGAAGCTGCATTACTCGCCGGGCGCCTGCTCGGTCGGCATCCATGTGATCCTGGAAGAGATCGGCAAGCCCTATGAGCTCTCGCTCGTCGCCCTCAAGGACGGCGCGCAGTACAAGCCCGACTACCTGGCCGTGAACCCGAAGTCGAAGGTGCCGGCGCTCGACCGCGGCGACGGCAAGGTGCTGACCGAGTTCCCGGTCATCGCCTTCTGGCTGGCGAAGTCCAACCCCGAGGCCGGGCTGATCCCCTCCGACTTCGAGGGCGAGGTCCGCTGCCTGGAGATGCTGGACTACATCTGCGGCACGGTGCATCCGCACGGCTTCACCCGCCAGTTCCGCCCCGGCAATTTTTCGTTCCGTGAGGAAGATCACCCGAAGTCGGTCGAACTCGGCAAGCAGAACGCTCAAAAATATTTCGACACGATCGAGAAGGGCTGGACGGGCGGCACCTGGCTGCTGCCCTCGGGCTACTCGGTCGCCGATGCGGCGCTGTTCTTCGTGGAATACTGGGCGACCCGCCGCTCCGGCCTGACGCTGCCGCCGCATCTGGATGCGCATCTGAAGGCGATGCTGGCCCGCCCCGCCGTGCAGCGCACGCTGGCGCAGGAAGGCCTGGCGGCGTGAGCGTCCCCGCGCTGCTCCGCCAGCCTTTCTGGTTCCTTCGCCATGGCGAGACGGACTGGAATGCGCAGGGCCTCTCGCAGGGCCGCACCGACATCCCGCTGAACCGCGTGGGTGAGATGCAGGCGGAGCGCGCGGCGCATGCGATGCGCAGCAGCGGCGTGGCGACCATCGTCGCCTCGCCGCTCAAGCGCGCGCGGCGCACGGCGGAGATCGTGGCGGCGCCGCTCGGCCTGCCCGTGCTGCTGGACGAGGATCTGGCGGAGGTGGATTTCGGCGACCAGGAAGGCCAGCCGATGGGCGACTGGTACGACGACTGGATCGCCGGCACCTACACGCCGCATGGCGCCGAGACGTTTCAGGCCCTGCTGGAACGCGCGGTGCGCGGCGTGAACGCGGCGCTGGCGCGGCCGGCGCCGGTGATGGTGGTGGCGCATGGCGCGCTGTTCCGCGCGCTGCGCCTCGCCCTCGGCCATGAGCCGAATGTCCGCACGCCGAATGCGCTGCCCCTGCTGGTCACGCCGCCCAAGGGCGGCGCCGCCGCCTGGGGGCGCGCCGCCGCCGCGGCCAGAAGGCCGCCGATCACGCCCCGGCGGGTGGCGGATGGATGGGTCATCCCTTTGGCCTCCCCTCGGTTCACGGCGACACCTAGACCCCGC
>NZ_JBWXTD010000005.1:131724-137762 GCF_056682175.1 Falsiroseomonas sp. RANM36 | reverse complement strand
GGCGCCGCCGCATGGGACATCGCGCCGGCGGTGCTGGCGGAGGGCTGAGCGGCGGCCCATATGGCGCGGCGATGCTGAGGCTCACCGAACTCAAGCTGCCGCTGGAGCACGCGCCCGGGGCGGTCGAGGCCGCGCTGGTCGCGCGGCTCGGCCTGCGGCCGGGCGAGCTGCTGTCCTGCACGGTCGCGCGCCGCGCCTGGGATGCGCGCAAGCGCAGCGCGATCGAGCTGGTCTATACGCTGGACTTTTGCGTGCGCGACGAGGGCGCGCTGCTGCGGCGCCACGCGCGCGATGCGGTGCTGGCGCGCACGCTGGGGCCGGCGCCGGACACCACCTATCGCCATGTCACGCAGGCGCGCACCCCGCTTCCGAAGCGGCCCGTGGTGATCGGCACCGGCCCCTGCGGCATCTTCGCCGCGCTGATCCTGGCCGAGATGGGCTTCCGGCCGATCATCCTGGAGCGCGGCAAGGTGGTGCGGGAACGCACCAAGGACACCTGGGCGCTGTGGCGCCGGAGCCAGCTCACCACGGAGAGCAACGTGCAGTTCGGCGAGGGCGGCGCCGGCACCTTCTCCGACGGCAAGCTCTGGTCCGGCATCAAGGACCCGCAGCATCTCGGCCGGAAGGTGCTGACGGAGTTCGTCGAGGCCGGCGCGCCCGAAGAGATTTTGTGGGTTGCCAAGCCGCATATCGGCACCTTCCGGCTGGTGCAGATGGTCGAATCCATGCGCGCCAAGATCGAGGCGCTGGGCGGCGAATACCGCTTCGGCACGAAGGTGACGGACTTCGTCGTGGAGACCGGCCGGGACGGGCTGCGGCGCATGCGCGGCGTCGTCACCGAGGCCGGCGAGACGATCGAGACCGACCATGTCGTGCTGGCGATCGGCCATTCCTCGCGCGACACCTTCGCCACGCTGCTGCAGCGCGGCGTGCATGTGGAGCCGAAACCCTTCTCCATCGGCGTGCGCATCGAGCACCCGCAATCGCTGATCGACCGCGCGCGCTTCGGCACCTTCGCGGGCAACCGCATCCTCGGCGCCGCCGACTACAAGCTTGTGCATCATTGCCGCGGCAAGGGGCTGGAAGGCCGCAGCGTCTATTCCTTCTGCATGTGCCCCGGCGGCACGGTCGTCGCCGCGACCAGCGAGGACGGGCGCGTGGTGACCAATGGCATGAGCCAGTATTCGCGCGCGGAGCGCAACGCGAATGCGGGCATCGTGGTGGGGATCACGCCGGAGGTGGATTTCCCCGGCGATCCGCTCGCCGGCGTCGCGTTGCAGCGGCGCTGGGAGGATGCGGCCTTCATCGCGGGCGAGGGCGAGTACCGCGCGCCGGCGCAGCGCGTCGGCGATTTTCTCGCGCAGCGTCCCTCGACGCAGCTGGGCGAGGTGATGCCGAGCTACAAGCCGGGCGTCACGCCGACCGATCTCTCGCGGTGCCTGCCCGATTTCGTCGTCGCCGCGATCCGCGAGGCGCTGCCCGCCTTCGGCCGCCAGATCGCGGGCTTCGACATGGCCGATGCGGTGATGACCGGGGTGGAGACGCGCACTTCCTCGCCGGTGCGCATCCGGCGCGATGCGAGCTTCCGCAGCGTCAACACGCTCGGCCTGTATCCGGCGGGCGAAGGCGCGGGCTATGCGGGCGGCATCTTCTCCGCCGGCGTGGACGGCATCCGCGTGGCGGAGGCGGTGGGGCGCGACATGGCCGGGCTGGAAGCTGCGGCCGCCTGAGCATGGATGACTTCGACGTCGTCGTGATCGGCGCCGGCGCCGCGGGCATGATGTGCGCGCTGCGCGCCGGCCAGCGCGGCCGCCGTGTGCTGCTGCTCGATCACGCCGAGGCGCCGGGCAAGAAGATTCTGATCAGCGGCGGCGGGCGCTGCAACTTCACCAACCTGGGCTGCGTGCCGGAGCGCTTCCTGTCGCGCAACCCGCATTTCGCGCGCTCGGCGCTGGCGCGCTACACGCAGCACGACTTCATCGGCCTCGTCCGCAAGCACCGCATCGGCTTCCACGAGAAGACACTCGGACAACTCTTCTGCGACGGCTCGGCACGGGAGATCGTGGCGATGCTGCTGGCGGAATGCGGCGCCGCCGGCGTGGACATGAGGCTCGATCACCGCGTCACCGACATCGCGCATGGCGCGGGCTTCGCCGTGACGACGCAGCGCGGCACTTTCGCCGCACCCTCGCTCGTGCTCGCGACCGGCGGCCTCTCCATCCCGAAGATGGGCGCGACCGGCTTCGCGCTGGACGTTGCGCGCCGCTTCGGCCTGGCGGTTGTGGAGCCGCGCCCGGCGCTGGTGCCGCTGACCTTCGGCGGCGAGGCGCTGGCGCTGATGCGTCCGCTGGCCGGCGTCGCGCTGGACAGCATCGCGCGCTGCGGCCGCGCCGCCTTCCGCGAGGCGATGCTGTTCACCCATCGCGGCCTCTCCGGCCCCGCCATCCTGCAGGTCTCGTCCTACTGGCAGGCGGGCGAGCCGGTCACGCTCGACCTGCTGCCGGAACGCGACGGCGCGGCGCTGCTGCTGGACGGCAAGCGCGCGCGGCCGAAGGCGCAGCCGCAGACCGTGCTGGCCGAAATGCTGCCCGCGCGGCTGGCGCAATCGCTCGCCGCGCTGCACCTGCCGGCGCGCGTGATCGGGGAGATCGGCGACAAGGACCTGCTGCGCCTCGCCACGCAACTGAAGGCGTGGCGCCTGCTGCCCGAGGGCACGGAGGGCTATGCCAAGGCGGAGGTGATGGCCGGCGGCGTGGACACCGCCGCCCTCGACCAGCGGACGATGATGGCGAAGGCGGTGCCGGGCCTCTTCCTGATCGGGGAGGCGGTGGACGTCACCGGCTGGCTCGGCGGCTACAATTTCCAATGGGCCTGGTCGAGCGGCTGGGCGGCCGGAGAGGCCGCTTAGCGCATTCCGCCCAAGCACAGAGCCGCTTGACCCACCCTCACCCCGACCCTCTCCCGCCCTGCGGGAGAGGGAGAGCGCGCGTCACACATTAAACCGGAACAGCAGGACGTCGCCGTCCTTCACGACGTATTCCTTGCCCTCGACGCGCATCTTGCCGGCGTCCTTCGCGCCCGCCTCGCCGTTCAGCGCGACGTAGTCGTCATAGGCGATGGTCTCCGCCGCGATGAAGCCGCGCTCGAAATCGCCATGGATCACGCCGGCGGCGCCCGGCGCCTTCGTGCCCTTGGTGATCGTCCAGGCCCGCGTCTCCTTCGGGCCGACGGTGAAGTAGGTGATCAGGCCGAGCAGCGCATAGCCGGCGCGGATGATGCGATCGAGCCCGCTGTCCTCCAGGCCTAACGACGAGAGAAAATCGCCGCGGTCGGCATCCGGCATCTGGCTGATCTCGGCCTCGATCGCCGCCGAGACGATCACCGCCTTCGCGCCCTGCGCCGCCGCCATCGCCTGCACGCGCGCGGAATGCGCGTTGCCCGTCGCGGCGCTCGCTTCCTCCACGTTGCACACATAGAGCACGGGCTTGGTCGTCATCAGCTGCAGCCGCGCGGCCGCCGCTTCCTCGCCCTTCGGCACCGCCGTGCGCGCGGGCCTGCCGGCTTCGAGCGCGGCCTTCAGCGGCTCGATCAGCGCCATCTGGGCGATCGCTTCCTTGTCGCCGCCGCGGGCACGCTTCACCAGGCCCTGGCTGCGCTTCTCCAGGCTGTCGAGGTCGGCAAGCATCAGCTCGGTCTCGACCGTCTCCGCATCGCGCACCGGGTCCACGCTGCCTTCGACATGGGTGATGTCGCCATCCTCGAAGCAGCGCAGCACATGGATGATCGCATCCACCTCCCGGATGTTCGCCAGGAACTGGTTCCCGAGGCCCTCGCCCTTCGACGCGCCGCGCACCAGGCCGGCGATGTCCACGAATTCCAGGCTGGTCGGGATGATCTTCGCGCTCTTGCCGATCTTCGCGAGCACATCCAGGCGCGGATCGGGCACGGCGACGCGGCCGACATTCGGCTCGATCGTGCAGAAGGGATAATTCGCCGCCTGCGCCGCCGCCGTCTGCGTCAGCGCGTTGAACAGCGTGGATTTGCCTACGTTCGGCAGGCCCACGATGCCGCAGTTGAAGCCCATGACTCGTCCTCAGTCCTGTCCCGCGAGCCGCGCACAGAGCTCGGCGGCAAGGGTGGAGGCGGCGATGCGCGCCGCGGCGTCGTCGGTGCGGAAGTCGAGCGCGGCAGCTCGCAGCAGCGGCGCGATGGTGGCCGCCGGCAGGCCCGCGCGCTTCGCGGCCTCCGCCAGGCGCGGCGCGAGCTCCGCAGCCTTCTGGTTCGCGCCGAGCATCGAAGCGGCATCGAGCGCGAGTGCGGCACGCATCGCGGCCTCGCCGCCCGCATGCAGCGCAAGCCGCGCGCGGCGCACATCGCCCGCGCCCTCCGGCCCCGGGGCGGTGGCGGCGCGCAGCGCGGCGGCGGATTGCGCCAGCGCCTGCGCCTCCCGCACCAAGCCGGCGGCGAGTGCTGCGGCGCCATTGGCGAAATCCTCGGGGCCCGGCCCGTGGGTCATCTCGCCGAAGCTGTCGGGGAACACGTCCTCGCTCATCGCGGCTCGGTCTCCTGCGTCAGCAGCGCGACGCGCGTCATGAAGTCCTCCGGCTTGCCGCCGGCCAGCAGCGGCGCGGCATCGGCGACCGCGTCCAGCAACGGCTCCACCCAGGTGTCCACCTTGGCGAAGTTGCCGAGCACATGGCCCGTCACGCGGTCCTTGTGGCCGGGATGGCCGATGCCGAGGCGCACGCGGCCGAAATCCGGCGTGGCCAGCGCGCGCTGCATGTCGCGCAAGCCGTTGTGGCCGGCGGTGCCGCCGCCCTTCTTCACCCGCACCTTGCCCGGCGCGAGGTCGAGCTCATCATGGAAGGCCCAGATATCGCCGGGCCTGATCTTCAGGAAGGACGCGGCCTGCTGCACGGCGTCGCCCGAGGCGTTCATGTAGGTCATGGGCTTGAGCGCCAGCACCTTCGCGCCGCCCAGCGCGCCTTCCGCGACCTCGCCCTTGAATCGCTTGCGCCACGGCGAGAAGCCGTGGCGCCGTGCGATCGCATCCAGCGCCATGAAGCCGATGTTGTGCCGCTGCCTGGCATGTTCCGGCCCGGGATTGCCGAGCCCCACCCACAGCAGCACCGCATCGTCCTCCCGGCGCGGAGGCTACTTCTTCTTGGCAGGCGCCGCGGCGGCGGCCGGGGCCTTGGCCGGCGCGGCCTTGCCGCCCTTGCCCTTGGCGGGCTCGGGCGCGGCGGCGGCCGGGGCGGCCTCCAGCTCCACCTTCGGCGGGGCGATCGAGGCCACCATGAAGTCGCGGCCGACGATGCCGGGGCGGGCGCCGAAGCTGTCCTTGATCGAGGACCAGCGCAGGTTGTCGCCGATCTTCGCCTCGGCCAGGTCGATCTCGAAGTGGTCGGGCACCTTGTCCGGCTCGACCATCACCTCGACCTCGCGGCGGACGACGTTCAGCACGCCGCCGGCCTTCAGGCCCGGGCTGGTGTCCTCATGCAGGAACACCACGGGGACGCGGACGCGGATGCGCGCGCCCGGCGCGACCCGCTGGAAATCCACATGGACGGGACGATCCGTCACCGGGTCGAACTGCACGTCGCGCATGATGGTGCGCTCCGTCGGGCCGTCCTTCACCGCCACCTCATACAGGTGGGACTGCCAGCCGCCCTTGGTCAGTTCCTTCATCACGTCGCGCGGGTCGAGGGCGATCAGCGTCGCCTCCTGCTTCGCGCCATAGACAACACCGGGGACATGCCCCCCTCGCCGGGTCGCGCGCGCCGCCCCCTTACCGGCACGCTCGCGCGCCACGGCCTCGATCCGAACAGTCTGGACCATCGCCAGGCTCCTTGTGCGCAAGAACGAAAAGCGCCGGCCTCCAGGGGTGCCAGCGCGGAGCGGTGGGTAGCGGATGGGCGCCGGGGGCGCAAGGGGCGAGCGCCTTGGGGGGGGGGGGGGGGGGGGGGGGGGGGGGGGGGGGGGGGGGGGGGGCGGGGGGGGGGGGGGGGGGGGGCGGGGGGGGGCGCCCGCGCGCGCGG
>NZ_JBWXTD010000005.1:102719-131624 GCF_056682175.1 Falsiroseomonas sp. RANM36 | reverse complement strand
GGCGGGCGGGGGCGGGGCGGGGGGCCCGCCCCCCCCCCCCCCCCCCCCCCCCGAACGCCCTCACCCTGCCGTCGCGCCCACCGCGCGGATCACGTCGCGCCAGCGCAGGCTTTCGGCGTTCATGAAGGCCTGGAAGTCCGCCCGGCCCATCTTGCGCGGGATCGAGCCGGTGGCCGCGATGCGGTCGCGGAAGGCCGGGTCCTCCACGATCTCGCCCAGTTCCTTGTCGAGCCGCGCCAGGATCGGCTCCGGCACGCCGGCCGGGGTGCAGAGGCCGAACCACCCGGTGGAGGTGATGTCCACGCCCTGTTCCTGCATGGTCGGCACGTCGGGGAAGGCGCCGACGCGGGCGGTGCCGCTGACCGCGAGCGGGCGCATCCGCCCGGTCTGCGCCATCTGGGTCACCGCCGAGATGGACTGGAACAGCATGTCGATCCGGGCCTCCATGAGGTCCGTGTTCATCTGGCCGCTGTTCGTATAGGGCAGGTGCTGCATCGGCAGCCCGGTGATCACCTGGAACTGGCTGCCCGCCAGGTGCTGCGACGAGCCGGCGCCGACCGAGCCGAAGTTGATCGGCCGGTTCTGCGCCTTCGCCCAGGTGATGAATTCCTGCAGCGTGCGCGCCGGCACGCTGGGCGGGATCACCACGATGTTCGGCACCAGCGCGATCATGCCGACGGCGGCGAAGTCCTTCTCGGGGTCGAAGGCCATCTCCCGGTAGAGCCACTTGTTCGCGGCGTTGGCGGCGATGGTCGCCAGCCCCACCGTGTAGCCGTCGGGCGCGGCGCGGGCGACGGCGGTCATGCCGATATTGGTGCCGGCGCCGGGGCGGTTGTCCACCACCACCGGCTGGCCGAGCCGGGCGCTCAGCCGGTCAGCGACGAGGCGGGAGATGACATCGCCGGCGCCCCCGGCCGGGCCCGGATTGACCCAGCGGATCGGCCGGTTCGGCCAGTCGCCGGTCTGCGCAAGGCTGGGCCGCGCGAGCATCGCGGCGGCAAGGGTCAATGCCGAACGGCGCGGCAGCGGATAAGCCATTGCTTCGCTCTCCCTGATTGGGACGCAGACTGGGTCGGGCACGCCCGTAACGCAAGCCGGGCCAGGACGCCAGGGCGCGGCGCCCGCCGTCCCTTCCCAGGCTGGCAGCCCTCCCATCGCAAGCCCGCGGAGCCCTTCCGCCGCGCCGCGGTTGTGGCAGGCTGCCCCCGCGCGATTGCCGAGGAGGGCTGCGATGAGCAAGGACATGCTGGGCTGGCGGTGCAAGTTCGGTGTCATGGGACCGTCCACCAACACCATCGTGCAGCCGGATTTCGACATGATGCGCCCGGCGGGCGTGACCAACCACTACGCGCGCATCTTCACGCCGAACGCGAATGCGATCTCCAACGAGACCTTCCGCGCCGGCGCCGAGGTGATCGCCGGGAACACGCTGGACGCGGTGAAGTCCGTGATTACCTGCGCACCGGACCACCTGGTGATGGGCATGTCCGCCGTCACCTTCTTCGATGGCGCGAAGGGGGCCGACCGCTTCGTGAAGCAGGTGGAGGAATTCTCCGGCCTCAAGATCAGCGTCGGCAGCCATGCCTGCACGGCAGCGCTGAATGCCTATGGCGGGGTGAAGCGCATCGCGGTGCTCTCGCCCTACTGGCCGGCGATGAACACCGAGGTCGCGCGCTACTTCACCGACATGGGCTTCTCCGTCGTGCGCGACATCGCGCTGAAGCGGCCGAGCTGGATCGGCATCGCCGAGACGACGTCCGAGGAATGCGTGGCCGCGATGAAATACCTCGATGGCGACGACGTGGATGCGATCGTGCAGGTCGGCACGAACCTGTCCATGGTGAAGCTGGCCGCGATGGCGGAGATGTGGCTCGGCAAGCCGGTGATCGCGATCAACACCGCGACCTACTGGCACGCGCTGCGTGCGCGCGGCATCCAGGACAAGGTCGAAGGCTGCGGCAAGCTGCTCGAGCGGTTCTGAGCCGGGTTCGCGGTCCTACGCGCCCAGGACGCGCCGCGCCTGCGCCGCATCCGCCGCGATCGCGGCCTTCAGTTCCTCCAGCCCGCCGAACGTCGCGTCGGGGCGGAGGAAGGCGTGCAGCCGCACGCGGATCTCCTGGCCGTAGAGGTTGCCCGACCAGTCGAAGAGATGCGCCTCCAGCCGCGTGACCGGATCCCCGCCGAGGGTCGGGCGGCGGCCGACATTGGCGACACCCGGCACCTCGCTGCCATCGGCCAGCACCACGGTCACGGCATAGACGCCGCGCGCCGGCTCCACCTGGCGGCCGAGCAGGATGTTCGCGGTCGGCCAGCCCAGCTCGCGGCCCAGGCGGTCGCCGTGAAACACCTCGCCGCGCAGCTCGAACAGGCGGCCGAGGTCGCGCGCGGCGCGCTCCGGATAGCCGTCCTGCAGCAGCCGGCGGATGTGGGTGGAGGAGATCTGCGCGCCGTCATCCATCACCGGCGGCACGATGGTCAGGCCGATGCCGCGCGCCTCGGCCTCGCGCGCCAGGAACGCGGTGTCGCCGCCGCGGCGGTGGCCGAAGGCGAAGTCCGGCCCGCAGGCCAGGTGCTTCGCGCCGATCCCCTGCTGCAGCACCTGGTCCACGAAGGTCTCGGCCGGCATGGCGGCGAGCGCCGCGTCGAAGCGCAGCGCGTAGATGACCGAGACGCCGAGCGCGCCGAGCGCCTCCGCCTTGGCGGGCAGCAGGGTCAGGCGGAAGGGCGGGTCCTCGGGCCGGAAATGCTCGCGCGGATGCGGCTCGAAGGTCAGGACCGCGCGCCGCAATTCGGGGCGCGCCGCGTGCGCCGCACGGACCACCGCCGCATGGCCGAGATGCACGCCGTCGAAATTGCCGAGCGCCACCGTCGCGCCGCGCAGCGCCACCGGCACCGCGCGCCAGTCCTCGATGATGACCGGATTCATCGCGGCCTGCGCAGCACGCCGAGCCGCCGAATGGCGGCCGCCGCGCATGCGGCGAAGCCAAGGCCGCGGAGCGGCCGCCCGGCGCTTGAGGGCGTCACCACGGTTCTCATATCTGCTCCGGCCGCAGCCAGACCTGGGTGCCGGGCGGGGGCGCGTAGGCGGCGAGCGCGTCCAGCGCCGCGCCCGGCGTCGCCGCGCGCATGGCCAGCGGGCGATGCGCAGGGCGCACGAAGCCCTCGGCCGCCATGTGGTCGAGCGCGCCGAGGAAGGGCCGCCAGTAGTCCTCGACATCGAGGAAGACGACGCCCTTGTCCTGGATGCCGAGCTGCGCCCAGGTCAGCGCCTCCACCGCTTCCTCCAGCGTGCCGTAGCCGCCGGGCAGCACCACGAAGCCGTCGGAGAGCTCGGCCATCTTCGCCTTGCGCTCATGCATCGTGTCCACGATGTGCATCTCGACGCCGCCGCCATGGCCGACCTCGCGCTTCAGCAGGCCATAGGGGATGACGCCGACAACCTCGGCACCCGCCTGCAGGGCGGCATCGGCGGCGATGCCCATCAGCCCGACCGCGCCGCCGCCATAGACCAGGCCGAGGCCGCGCGCCGCGACCTCCCGCCCGAGCGCGCGGGCGGCCTCGGCATAGGCCGGCCGGGTGCCCACCATCGAGCCGCAGAAGACGCAGACGCGCTTGAGTCTGCGCATCCGATCGAGACCTGCGGTGCTCGCCGCCACGAGCGGCGGCTGCGCCCCGCGGTCATCGGATGCGCTCACTCCGCCGCTTCCTTCGCGGCCACCGCGGCGCGCGAGGGGACGGTGACCAGCGCCTCGCCCTCCAGCACCGGCTCGCCGCGCACGGTGCAGACGGTGCGGAGCGACACGCGGTGCTTCTCGGGGCTCAGCGCCGTGATCTCGACCGTGGCGGTCACCGTGTCGCCGATGCGCACCGGCCGGCGGAACTTCAGGTTCTGCGAGAGATAGATGGTGCCGGGGCCGGGCAGCTGCGTGCCCATCACCTTGGTGATGAGGCCCGCGGCCAGCATGCCATGGGCGATGCGTTCGCCGAAGATCGTGCCCTTGGCGTATTCCTCGTTCAGGTGCATCGGGTTGGTGTCGCCGGTGACCGCGGCGAACAGCACGATGTCCGCCTCGGTGATGGTCTTGCCGAAGCTGGCCTTCTGGCCCACGGCCAGGTCCTCGTAGAAGACGCCTTCGCTCATCTGTCCCGCCGCCCCGCTGCACTGCAACACGCTTGGTTAGCCGGGGGGTCGGGGCGCGGCAAGGGGCGGGGTTTACGCCGCGCCGCCGGCTTGCCAGAAGCCGCGCTTTCCCTGCCCGGACGACCCCATGCCCAAGACCGAGATCGGCTCCTCCGACCGCCTGCTTGCCGAGTTGCGCGGCTGGGTGGAGGCCGAGACGCCGACCACCGATGCCGCCGCCGTCAACCGCCTGCTGGACCGCTGCCAGGCCGAGCTGGCCGCCGCGGGCGGCGCCATCGCGCGCCTGCCCGGCCGCGACGGCTTCGGCGACACGCTGGTCTGCCGCACGCCCGGCGAGGGGGCGCCGGTGGTGGTCGCGGGCCATCTCGACACCGTCTGGGACCACGGCACGCTCGCGACCTCCATGCCCTGGCGGGTGGAGGGCGCGAAGGCGCATGGCCCGGGCATCTACGACATGAAGGCCGGCAGCTTCATGGCCTTCCATTCCGTGCGCGAGATCCTGCGCCAGAAGATTTCGACACGTCGCCCGATCATCCTGCTGCTGACGCCGGACGAGGAGGTCGGCAGCCCGACCAGCCGCGCGCCGATCGAGCAGGCGGCGAAGGGCGCCCGCGCCGTGCTGATCCCGGAGCCGGCAGGGGCCAACGGATCGGCGGTGACCGCCCGCAAGGGCGTCGGCCGGTTCGAGGTGCGGGTGCGCGGGGTCTCCGCCCATTCGGGCGGCAACTGGAGCGAGGGCCGCAGCGCCATCGTCGCGCTGGCCGAGGTGATCCTGAAGGTCCACGCGATGACCGACCTCGCGGCCGGCGTCACCACCAATGTCGCGCCGATCGGCGGCGGCACGCGGCCGAACGTGATCTCGCCGGAAGCCTGGTGCGAGGTGGATCTGCGCGTGCCGACCATCGCGCTCGGCGAGCGGATGGAAGCGGCGATCCGCGGCCTCGCCTATGAGCGCGACGGCGTCGCCGTGACGGTGACCGGCGGCATGAACCGCCCGCCCTTCGCCGAGACGCCCGAAATCCTCGCGCTCTACGCGCAGGCCAAGGCGCTGGCGGCGAAGCATGGCTACGACCTGCCGGTGCAGCATCGCGGCGGCGGCTCCGACGGGAACTTCACGGCGGCGATGGGCGTGCCGACGCTGGACGGCCTCGGCTGCCCGGGCGCCGGCGCGCATGCGCCGCATGAGCACATCCTGTGGGAACAGCTCGCGCCGCGCTGCGCAACGTTGTGCGCGCTGCTGGAGGAGATCGGCTGAGGGGGCGCGCCGCTCGGCCACACCATGCGCCCCGCCATCGGCATCGATTTCGGCACCACCAACAGCGTGGTCGCCCTGCTGCGACCGGACGGGCGCTGCGAGACGCTGCGGCACGCGACCGGCGAGGTGTTCCGCTCCGTGCTGTGCTTCTGGAGCGCCGCCGGCGGGCGGGCGCGCCATGCCGCCGGGCCGGCGGCGATCGAGGCCTATCTCGACGATCCGCTCGAGAGCCGGCTCATCATGTCGCTCAAGAGCTATCTCGCGCAGCGCAGCTTCACCGAGACGCGCATCCTCGGCCGCGCCTGGACGCTGGAAGCGCTGGTCGCGCTGTTCCTGCGCGAGCTGCTCGCGCCCTTCGCCGCGGAGCTCGCCGGCGCGCGCATCGTGATCGGCCGGCCCGTGCGCTTCGTCGGCGAGGCGGAGAGCGGCGATCTCGGCGAAAAGCGCCTGCGCGCCGCCTTCGCCGCCGCCGGCATGGAGCAGGTGGAGGTGGCGCTGGAGCCGGCCGGCGCGGGCCACCGCTTCGCCTCCGGGCTCGATCGCCCGGCGACCGTGCTGGTCGCCGATTTCGGCGGCGGCACCAGCGACTTCTCCGTGCTGCGCTTCGAGCCGGGGCCGCCGCGCAAGGTGACGGCGCTCGGCCATGCCGGCGTCGGCCTGGCCGGCGACGCCTTCGACTACCGCATCATCGACCGCGTCGTCTCGCCGGCGCTCGGCAAGGGCGGCAGCTACACGGTGATGGGCAAGCCCCTGCCCGTGCCGCCCGCCTGGTACGCGAGCTTCGCGCGCTGGCACCAGCTCTCGCTGATGCGCGCGCCGAAGACGCTGCGCGACATCGCGGAGGTCGCGCGCACCGCGGAGCATCCCGATCGGCTGCGGCACCTGCTCCGCCTGATCCAGGACGAGGCGGGCTACGCGCTCTACCGCGCGGTGTCGGAGGCGAAGGCCGCGCTCTCGCAGGCGGAGGGCACGGTCCTGCGCTTCGCCCATGCCGACCTCGCGCTGGAGGTCCCGATCGCGCGCGCGGCGTTCGAGTCCTGGATCGCGCCGGAACTCGCGCGCATCGCCGCGGCGCTGGAGGCGGCGCTGGCCGATGCGGCGATGCCGGCGGAGCGGGTGGACCATGTCTTCCTCACCGGCGGCACCTCCCTCGTGCCGGCCGTGCGGCGGCTGTTCGAGCAGCGCTTCGGCGCCGCGCGCGTCACCGCCGGCGGCGAGTTCGTCTCCGTCGCCGAGGGTCTGGCGCTGATCGCGGGCGAGCGCGGCTGACGCGCCGCCGATCGCGTCACAGCACCAGGATCTGCCCGGCGTCGAGGGCGGCCGGCGCACCGCCCGAAAGCAGCTCCGCGAAGGCCACCGCCGCGCCGGCATTGGAACCGTCCGCGTCGAAGGCCAGCACGCCGCTGTCCGTGTCGTAGAGGAACACCGGGCCCAACGCCGCCGCGACGGGATCGCTGCCGCTGACCAGCACGACCGCGCCGCCCGAGACCAGCGCCGTGCTGAAGCCGAAGCGCGAGACGGCGAGGCTGTCGGAGGCGGTGAAGTCGGTGATCCGGTCGAGGCCGCCGGTCGCCAGGCTGTCGAAGCGGAAGCGGTCGGCATCGGCGCCGCCGGCCAGCGTGTCCGCGCCGACGCCGCCCGCCAGCGTGTCGGCGCCGGCATCGCCGGCCAGGCTGTCGGCACCCTCCCCGCCATCGAGCAGGTCGTTGCCGCCCGCGCCGGCCAGCAGGTCGTCGCCGGCGTTCCCCGACAGCGTGTCCTGCAGCGCGCCGCCCGAGAGCGTGTCGGCGCCGAGCCCGCCGGTGACCTGCACACGCTCGAAGCCTTCGATCGTCGTGCCGTCGGGCAGCAGCTGCTGGGCGACGAGCGCGATGTCCAGCAGGAAGCCGGACGCCTCGGCGAAGCGGTTCAGCGACAGCAGGTCGCCATCGCCGAGGCCGCCCTGGAGCAGGTCCGCCCCGAGCCCGGAACTGGCGACGGTGTCGTCGCCCGCGCCGCCGAGCACCGTGTCGGCGGCGGCTCCGCTGCCGGCATCGAGGCTGTCGTTGCCATTGCCGCCCTGGATGGAATCCGCGCCGGCATTGCCGGCCAGGGTGTCGTCGAAGGCGCCGCCCAGCAGCGTGTCGTCACCGCCGCCGCCGCGGAAGTCGAGCCGTTCGATGGCGACGAGCACGGTGCCGTCCGCAAGCGTCTGGGTGGCGCCGCCGGCGAGGTCCACCACGAAAGTCTCGGCGGCCGAACTGCGGCTGACGCGCGCGATGTCGATGCCGCCGCCGCCGTCCAGCCGGTCCGGCCCCTGGCCGTTGTTGCTGATCAGCAGGTCGTCCCCGCCATTGCCGCGCAGCGTGTCGGCGCCCGCGCCGCCGTCGAGCGTGTCCGCCGCATTGCCGCCGAACAGGCTGTCGGCGCCGCTGCCGCCCCCGATCGCGATCGCGTCCACGCCGAACAGCGAGAGCGCGGTCGCCCCGCCGACGGTGATCGTCACGCTGCCGGGGAAGCTGCCGGACATCACCACCGCGCCCACCGGCGCGCCGCTGAGGCGCAGGAGGTCGAAGCCGCCGCCGCCATTCACGCTGTCGGCGCCGGCGTCGAAGCTCAGCAGCAGCAGGTCGTCATCCGCCCCGCCGAGCAGCGTGTCCGCTCCGGTGCCGCCGTTCAGCGTGTCCGCGCCGGCGCCGCCGAACAGGCTGTCGTTGCCCGCCGCGCCGTCGAGGCTGTCGGCGCCGTCCTCGCCGAGCCCGGTGTCGTCGCCGCCGGCCAGCAGGATCACGTCGTCGCTGTCCGATCCGCGCAGGCTTTCGCTGAGCGCGGAGCCGGAAAACTGGATGCGCTCGAAGTTGATCACCGCGCCGACGACCACGCCCTCGATCACCAGCTGGTTGCCGTTGAGCGACACGCCGCGCCCGCCGCCCGAGAGCACCAGCGTGTCGAAGCCGTCGCCGCCGTCCAGCAGGCCGCCGCCGGGCGTCGGCGCGGGATCGGACGCGTAGATGCCATAGGCGGTCAGCACGTCGTCGCCGCCGCCGAGGAGGACCACGTCCGTCCGGTCGAGCGTGAGCGTCACGCGGTCCGCGCCGTCGCCCGCGATCACCGTGTCGGAGCCGCGATAGCTGGCATCGATCGTGTCGGCGCCGTCGCCGGTGGAGATGCTGTCGTTGCCGTTGCCGACGCGGATGCGGTCGCCGAGCGCGCCGCCGCGGATGTCGTGGCCCGCCTCTCCGAAGATCGCGACATCCAGCGCCTCGAACTGCCGCGCGCTGCCGATGATGTCGCCATTGACAACGATGTGCGTGACGGAGGAGCGCAGATGCACCTTCGCCACATGCGTCTCGCCGCCGCTGATCAGGTTCGAGATCGCCAGCATGTCGTTGCCGGCGCCGCCGCGTATCGAATCCGCCGCGGTGTCGAAGACCAGGCCTGGGCCGCCATAGATCCGGAAGGCGGGCGCGATGGTGTCGTCGCCGGCGCCGCCATCCAGCGTGTCGGCGCCGAGGCCGCCCGAGAGGCTGTCGTCGCCATCGCCGCCATAGGCGGCATCGGCCTCGGCAGGCGTGGAATCGGTCCAGTAGTCGTAGTCGGTCTCGATCGTGTCGTTGCCGGCGAGGCCGAACACCGTGTCGCTGCCGCCCTCGGCATTCACGCTGTCATTGCCGGCCCCGCCGATGACTAGGTCCGCGCCGCCGCCGGCGAAGAGCGTGTCGTTGCCCTCCCCGCCATCCAGCTGGTCGTTGCCGGAGGGCGTGTAGATGGCATCGTTGCCGTCCTCGCCATAGACCGTGTCGGGGTCGGTGCCGGCGCGGCTGCGCGTCTCGGTGTAGTCGAGCCGGTCGTCGCCGCCGCCGAGCCGCACCAGGTCCGCGCCGGTGCCGGGATCGACGAAGTCGTCGCCATCGCCGAGCACGAGCCGGTCGCCGCCGCTGCCGGTGCTGGCCCAGACCTGGCCGGTCGCGATGACCAGGTCGGAACCCGCTCCGGTCTCGAAGCTCGCCGAGCCGGCCTGCGTCAGGAGCACGCGGTCGTTGCCGGAACCGAGCTTGAAGTCGGACAGGATCTCCACGTTGCGGATCGTGCCGAAGCCGCCGAGCGGGATGGTGGGAAGATTGCGCACGGTGATCGGCGCCGTCGCGCCCGACAGGTCGAAGGCCACGCGATCCAGGCCGTCGCCGCCATCCACATTCACCTGGCCGGTGCCGGAATCGAGCGAATCGTTCCCGCCGCCGCCGCGCAGGATGTCGTCGCCGCCATTGCCGACGAGGGTGTCGTCGTATTCCGCGCCGACGATGAAGTCCGCCCCGGTGTTGCCGACGAAGAACAGCTTCTCGACATTGCTGACGACGACGGTGTTGATCCCGTTCAGCCGGATCGGGCTCGTGGCGCCCGGGATCAGCACGAAGGTGACGGGCGGGTTGCCGGGAAGCGGGCCGATGTTGTGGTTGAAGCGGACCTCCAGCGTGTCGATGCCCGGGCCGCCATCGGCGAAGTCGCCGGTATCCGGCGACCAGACGCGCAGGATGTCGTCGCCCTCCTCGCCGTTCAGCCGGTCGCGACCGATCGGGCCGACGCCGCCGCCGCTGAGGTCGGAGCCGTCCCACAGCGCGTCGTCGCCCGGCCCGCCGAACAGCGTGTCGTTGCCGTGGCCACCGTCGATCGCATCGTTGCCGCCGCCGCCATAGAGCGCATCGTCGCCCGCGCGGCCACTGAGCGTTTCCGGATCATCGGTGCCGTTCGCGGTCTCGGGGCCGTTGTCGCCGGTGTAGAAGCGTCGCCCATTGAAGACCTGCCACGACCCGGCCATGCTCGCTCCTCCTCGCCCTGGGTGACGCAGGCGGTTCGTTCCGCTCTTGCCGAGGCTACGCGCTACCGCCGGGCGGCGCAACGACACGAGGTCCGCGCGCGGCAATGCGACCATGGGTTGCACAGACGGAGGAAGACGGTGGCGTCAGCGAAGCAGGCCCTGATCGTCGGCGCGGGTGACGGCTTCTCGGCGTCCTTCGCGCGCCGCCTGGCACGCGCGGGCTATGCCGTGGCGCTCGCAGCGCGGAACGTGGAGAAGCTCGGCGCGCTCGCGGCCGAGACCGGCGCCACGACCCATGCCTGCGATGCCGCGGACCCGGCGCAGGTGGCGGCGCTGTTCGACGCGCCCGAGGCCGCCGGCGCCGAGGTGGTGCTCTACAACCCGTCCTTCCGCGTGCGCGGGCCGCTGGTGGATCTCGATGTCGAGGGGGTCCGCCGCACGCTGGAGGTCTGCGCCTTCGGCGCGTTCCTGGTGGCGCAGCAGGCGGCACGGCGCATGCTGGCGCGGCCGATGACGGAGCGCGGGCGCGGCGCCATCCTGCTCACCGGCGCCTCGGCCGGCGTGAAGGGCTTTCCGCGCTCGGCGCCCTTCGCCATGGGCAAGTTCGCGCTGCGCGGCCTCGGCGAGGCGATGGCGCGCGAGTTGCACCCGCAGGGCATCCATGTGGTGCACATCGTGGTGGATGGCGGGATCCGCAGCGCGCGCCGGCCCGATCCCGGCGAGGACACGCTGCTCGATCCCGAGGCGATCGCCGAGGCCGCCTTCGCCGCGCTCGGCCAGCATCGCAGCGCCTGGGCGCATGAGATCACGGTGCGCCCCTGGGTGGAGAGCTTCTGACATGCCGCGCGACGCACAGGGCCTGGACCTCACCATCGCCTCGGCGGAGGCCGCCCGCGCCTTCGACCATGTGATCGAGGGGTATGTCCTCTATCGCTTCGACGCCGGGGCGCGGCTGAAGCCGCTGCTCGCCCTCGATCCCGCGGCGCCGATGGCCCATGTGCTCTCCGGCCACTTCGCGCTGCTTGCCTTCAACAAGGCGCTGGTGCCGCGCGCAGAGGCCGCGCTCGCGCGGGCCGCCGCGCTGCCCGCCAATGACCGCGAACGCGCCCATGTCGCCGCGCTGCGCGCGGTCACGGAAGGCCGGACCGACGCAGCGCTGGCGATCTGGGAGCACATCCTGGCAAGCCATCCGCGCGATCTCCTCGCCCTTCGCATGCACCACTTCCAGGCCTTCTGGCTCGGCGCCGCCGAGCGCATGCTCTCGGTCGTCGAGCGGGCGCTGCCGCACTGGTCGGACGATGTCCCGGGCTTCGGCGCCGTCCTCGCCGCCCGCTGCTTCGCCAACGAGGAATGCGGCAACTACACCGTCGCGGAGCATTCCGGCCGCGCCGCCGTCGCGCTCGACCCGGCCGACATCTGGGCGACGCATGGCGTGGCGCATGTGCTGGAGATGCAGGGCCGCCGCGCCGAGGGGATCGCCTGGCTGACCGCACAGGAACCGCATTGGGAAGGCGGCAGCAACCTGATGCACCACCTCTGGTGGCACCAGGCGATGTTCCATGTGGAGCGCGCCGAGTTCGACGCCGTGCTGCGCCTCTATGACGGCCGCTTCCGCAACCATGCCTCGCCCGTCACCCAGGCGATGCCCGATCTCTACGTGGATGTGCAGAACGCCGCCTCGATGCTGTGGCGGCTGGAGCGGCAGGGCGTGCCGGTGGGCGATCGCTGGACCGAGCTGGCGGACAAGGCGGAGGCGCGCATCGGAGACACGCTCTCCGCCTTCACCCAGCCGCACTGGATGATGGCGCTGGCCGCGACGGGACGCGAGGCGGCCGCGCACCGCATGCTGCAGGCAGTGGAAGAAGCGGGGCGCGGCAACACGGCGCATGCCGCGATCCTGCGCGAGGCCGCGCTGCCCGCCTGCCGGGCCGCGCTGGCGCATCGCCAGGGCCGCTTCGCAGATGCCGTGGCGGCGCTTCGGCCCGCGCTCGGGGCGCTGTACCGGCTCGGCGGCAGCCACGCGCAGCAGGACGTGCTGGAACAGCTCTTCCTCGATGCCGCCATGAAGGCGGGCCTTCAGGCGGATGCGCGCCTGCTGCTGGAGCGCGTCGCCGGCCGGCATCCCGTGCCGCCGGAGCGCCGCATCGGCTATGCGGAGGCCGCGCGCGCCGTCGCGCACTGACGTCGCCCGGGCTGTCACCGGCGGAACAGGCAGCCGCGCCCCCGCCGCCGCATCCTCTCCCCGACGCCGCATCCCGCGGCCCGAGGACGGAGCGGACCCATGACCATCATCACCCACCGCGGCACGGACGCCGACGACGACTTCACCGGCTGGCGCGCCACCGGCCTCTTCGGCGAGACGCTGTTCCTCTATGACGGCAACAACCGCGCCCGCGGCTTCGAGGGCGACGACGCCCTCATGGCGGGCGCCGGCAACGACACGCTGGATGGCGACGCGGGCGACGACTACCTGCATGGCGGCGCCGGCCGCGACCTGCTGCGCGGCGGCACGGGCAACGACACGCTGTTCGGCCATGACGGCAACGACACCCTCTACGGCGGCGACGGCGACGACATGCTCGAGGGCTTCGAGGACAATGACCGGCTGCTGGGCGGCAACGGGCGCGACACGCTGCGGGGCGGCATCGGCGACGACCATCTCGACGGCGGCGCCGATGCCGACCAGCTGCTGGGCGGCGACGGCACCGACACGATCCTCGGCGGCAGCGGCAACGACACGGCGGATGGCGGGTTCGGCGACGACAGCATCGACGGCGGCACGGGGAACGACGTGCTGAACGGCGGCTTCGGCCGGGACGTGATCCAGGGCGGCGCCGGCAGCGACCGGCTGTTCGGCGATGACGGCAACGACCTGCTGATGGGCGACGTGGCCGGCGCCGCCGGCGCGGGCAACGACCAGCTCTTCGGCGGCGCCGGCGCGGACACGCTGCGCGGCGAGGGCGGAGCCGACCGGCTCGATGGCGGCGCCGACAACGACCAGCTCTACGGCGGCGCGGGCAACGACGTGCTGCTCGGCGGCACCGGCGACGACCTGCTGGATGGCGGCACGGAGGCGGACACGCTGGACGGCGGCGCCGGCAACGACATCCTGCGCGGCGACCTCGGCAACGACATCCTGCGTGGCGGCGCCGGGGCCGACACGCTGGAGGGCGGCAGCGGCTTCGACAGCCTTGAAGGCGGCGTCGGGCGCGACGTGCTGACCGGCGGAGCCGGGCTCGACACCTTCGTCTGGCGCAGCCTGACCGAGAGCTTCCCCGGAACCGGGCGCGACGTGGTGACGGATTTCACCGCCAGCCGCTTCGGGCTGCCTGGCGACAAGCTCGACTTCTCGGCGATCGATGCGCGGCCCGGCGGGGTGGACGACGCCTTCGTCTTCATGGGCACGCAGGACTTCATGCGCGGCGAATTCGCCGGCGGCCAGATCCGCTACCAGCACCTGGCCAGCGGCAACACGCTGGTGCAGCTGGAGACCACCGGCGATGGCCGGCCCGACATGGAGGTGGAGCTGATCGGGCTGCACACGCTGCGCCAGGACGCGACGGCCCAGGACTTCATCCTCTGATCCGCCGGGGCGGCGGCGCGAAGGCGCCCGCCGCCCCCGCCGGCCGGTTCCCCGGACGCCTGGCGACCGGGGGAAATCTTGTATGAAGTTGTCTGGCGCGCATGGCCCGCCGCCGCGGCCCGATCCTCCGCCGCGATGCGGACGGCGCATGAGGACAGGCCTTCCGCGGCTCGCGCCCCGCGGCGAAGTCACGGTTTCATTTGGGAAATGGTCCCGGTCGGCCGCGGATGGCGCGTCGGCCGGCGTGGGGCGCAGGATAGCCGACATGGCGTGACAATCTGCGGCGCGCGCATCGGCACGAGGGAAGACAACCGCCGGTGGCTGGAACGGCGATCGCCGACCGACAAGAAGCGCGCCAGCCGAGGCACCATGCCATCGGCGCCAAGGCAAAACCCCATGTCCATCGCCCCGTCCACATCCGTGGAATACGTCTGGTTCGGCTCGCGCGCCGTCATGTTCGAAGGCGGCGGCAGCACCGGGCCGCAGTTCGAGGTGCTCGACCAGTCGAGCGACTTCGCCACCCGCACGCTGTCCAACGGCACCTTCGACGTCACCGGCAGCGAGTGGCAGCAATTCCTCGCCTTCTCCGGCACCGCGGCCGAGATGGCGGCCCTCGGCGTCAACGTCCTCGACGGCAGCGTGGACACCGCCATCTCCGGCCAGGTGAACACCACCGGCGACCTGCGCGTCGGCATGGGCGTCGAGGCCTACAACATCGCCGACATGTCCGGCGGCGGACGCCTGGTGGACGTGACGGACACGCTCGACGACAGCGACGACCCGATCGCCATCACCGGCCTCGGCAAGGCGAACGGCAACAGGCTGGACGGCGCCTCGATCGAGGCGTCCGACGTCGGCAACCGGGTGGTCTTCTCGAACGAGCTCGGCTTCGGCCTGATCAACGGCAGCGGCACGGACAGCGGCGGCTCCGCCAATGCGCTGCGCCTGAACGACGGCGACGCCATCAATTTCGAGATCAGGCAGGGCAAGGTCCTGCTGCAGGCCTCCTTCACCGTGAAGGTGGTGAATTCCGGCAGCACCCAGGTGATCCTGGACAGCGACGGCATCACCATCCGCGACACCAATGGCGACCTGCAAGGCGGCTTCGTCCAGGACGGCTCGGCCGGCGAGCTGAACCTGGGCGTGCTGGCGCATGGCACCAAGGTGACGATCAACTACGTGAACAAGACGATCTGGTTCAACGGCGCCACCCCGTTCCTCGGCAACACCAGCGGCTTCTTCGACGCCTTCGAGGCCGGCGGATCGAAGCACCTCACGCTGGGCTCCGCCGTCGGCAACCAGACCGGCTGGTCGGCCGACGATCTGGTGCTGGCGACCGAAGCGCCGACGACGGCGCCGGTGAACCAGGCGCCCGTGGCGCAGGGCTACACCGGCGGCACCGGCAACGAGGACACCGTCATCATCGGCGACGTGAACGCCACCGATCCGAACGGTGACACGCTGCTGTATCAGGTCCTGGGCGGCGACGGCCCGGCCCATGGCGGCGTGGTGGTGAATGGCGCAACCGGCGAGTTCACCTACACGCCGGCGGCGAACTACAACGGCACCGACAGCTTCACGGTCACGATCAGCGACGGCAAGGGCGGCAGCACCGCCCAGCTGGTGACCGTCACCGTCAACGCGGTGAACGACGCGCCCACCGTCTCCGGCAACACCTCCGGCAGCGGCAACGAGGATACGGTCATCACCGGCGACCTCGACGCCGCCGACGTGGATGGCGACGTGCCGACCTTCTCCATCCAGGCCCAGGGCGCCAACGGCACCGCCGCGATCAACGCCAGCACCGGCGGCTGGAGCTACACGCCCAACGCCAACTTCAACGGCACCGACAGCTTCACGGTCACGATCAGCGACGGCAAGGGCGGCAGCACCGCCCAGCTGGTGACCGTCACCGTCAACGCGGTGAACGATGCGCCGACCGTCTCGGGCAACACCTCCGGCAGCGGCAACGAGGATACGGTCATCACCGGCGACCTCGACGCCGCCGATGTGGATGGCGACGTCTCGACCTTCTCCATCCAGGCCCAGGGTGCCAACGGCACCGCCGCGATCAACGCCACCACCGGCGGCTGGACCTACACGCCCAACGCCAACTTCAACGGCACCGACAGCTTCACCGTGCTGGCCAATGACGGCAAGGGCGGCCTCACCCCGCAGGTGGTGAGCGTCACCGTCAACGCGGTGAACGACGTGCCCACCGTCTCCGGCAACACCTCGGGCAGCGGCAACGAGGACACGGTCATCACCGGCGACCTCGACGCCGCCGACGTGGATGGCGACGTGCCGACCTTCTCCATCCAGGCCCAGGGCGCCAAAGGCACCGCCGCGATCAACGCCAGCACCGGCGGCTGGAGCTACACGCCCAACGCCAACTTCAACGGCACCGACAGCTTCACCGTCGTCGCCAATGACGGCAATGGCGGCCTCACCCCGCAGGTGGTGAGCGTCACCGTCAACGCGGTGAACGACCCGGCCACCTTCGGCGGCACCAGCAGCGGCAATGTGGCGGAGGACGGCACGCTGCTGGCCGGCGGCACGCTGACCGTGGCGGATGTGGACGGCCCGGCGCAGGCCGCCTTCGCCTCCACCGGCACGCTGACCGGCACCTATGGCAACTTCACCTTCACCCTCGGCACCGGCGCCTGGACCTACACGCTGCGCAACACCGACGCCAACGTGCAGGCGCTGAACACCGGCGATGCCGTGCAGGACAGCCTGACCGTCTTCTCGATGGACGGCACCAGCACCAGCATCACGGTGAACATCGCCGGCGCGAACGAGCCGGTGACGGCCGCGACCCTGCCCAGCGCCTTCACCGGCACCGGGGACCCGACCGACGCAACCGGCCCGGGTGCGACGACGTCGGTGGTCCGCAACCCGAACGGCGTCGGCCAGCCGAACGTCTTCACCGGCACCACCGGCAACGACACGATCGCCGCCGGGAATGGCGGCGATACCGTGTATGGCTATGGCGGTGCGGATTCGATCAACGGCGAGGCCGACGGCGACATCATCTACGGCCAGGCCGGCGCGGACACGATCCTGGGCGACCTGGCCAATGACGCGCTGTTCGGTGGCTCCGGGGCCGACAGCATCTCCGGCGGCGACGGCGCCGACACCATCGTGGGCGGCTACGGCGCGGATACGCTGAGCGGCGGGGCCGGAGCGGACCTGTTCCGCTTCGTCCACGCCAGGGATACCAACGACGTGATCGTGTCGGGCGGCTACCTCCAGTCCGAGGACATGCTCGACTTCGCGGATCTCTATTCCGGCACGCTGGGCTTCAACGCCACCGCCAGCCAGGGCTTCGCCAGCGCCTACAGCGTCTCCTGGTACAACCAGGGCGGGAACACGATCATCATCGCCGAACTCGACGGCAA
This sequence comes from Falsiroseomonas sp. RANM36, assembly GCF_056682175.1. Taxonomy (NCBI): domain Bacteria; kingdom Pseudomonadati; phylum Pseudomonadota; class Alphaproteobacteria; order Acetobacterales; family Roseomonadaceae; genus Falsiroseomonas; species Falsiroseomonas sp. RANM36. Next base: position 114,449 of record NZ_JBWXTD010000005.1, on the reverse strand, counting down.
CACGGCGACGGCCGAGTTCATGCTGACGATCCAGAGCCAGACCCTGACCATGGCGCAGGCCAACTTCATCCTCTGAGGCGCCAGAGGAGCGCCCGTTCGGCAGGACCGCCTCGCGGTTCGGCCGAACGGGCCTGTCCGTGCCAGGGCGGCCCCTGGTCGGGCCAGCGGTGCAATCCGCGTGCCGGCCCACCCACCCCTTGACGAGAGCCACCCGCGCGGCTCCAAAATTGAGACGCTGACTGGATGGCACGTCCAGCGGCCCGGGCGCGTCGTTCCTGCAGCAGCGACGATACAACCCTACCGCGCATTTTCTCGATATTGAGCAACCAGGGAGATCGAAAAAGCGCGCGGTCACACACAATTCCTGACATTCGCGCGATTTTGTCTATAAAATTGATCAACTGTCGGTTAGTGGAGCGATTGGTTTCAGAATGGTAAGAGTTCCGCACCCGAAGGTACTCGGGCGAGGAACCCGCCATGTCCATCCCTGTCACCGCAACAACCGAATACATCTGGTTCGGCTCGCGAGCCGTTGACTTCGTCAACGGCGGCAACACCGGAGCCCAGCTCGAGGTCCTGAGCGACGCCTCGGACTTCGCCACCCGCACGGTGTCCAACGGCACCTTCGACTTCACCGGCAGCGAGTGGCAGCAGTTCCTCGCCTTCTCCGCCACCGCGGCCGAGATGGCCGCCCTCGGCGTCAATGTGCTCGACGGCAGCGTGGACACCGCCGTCTCCGGCCAGGTGAACTCCACCGGCGACCTGCGCGTGGGCATGGGCGTCGAGGCCTACAACATCGCCGACATGTCCGGCGGCGGCCGCCTGGTGGACACCACCGGCAACCTCGATGACGCCGACGACCCGATCGTGATCACGGGCCTCGGCAAGGCCGGGTCCGGCAAGCTCGACAGCGCCAGCATCGACGCCGCCGACGCCGGCAACCGCGTGGTGTTCTCGAACGACATCGGCTTCGGCTTCATCGGCGGCAGCGGGTTCGAGACCTCGGGCAACGCGGTCCGCATCAATGACGGCGAGTCCATCAACTTCGAAATCCAGCAGGGCCGCCTGCTCTCGCAGGCCTCCTTCACCGTGAAGGTCCTTGGCGGCGCCAGCACCGAGATCGTCATCGACAGCGACGGCGCGACCATCCGCGACACCAATGGCGACCTGCAGGGCGGCTTCGTCCAGGACGGCTCCGCCGGCGAGCTGTCCCTCGGCGTCCTCGCCCACATGACCAAGGTGACGATCAACTTCCTGAACCAGACGATCTGGTTCAACGGCAACCAGCAGTACCAGGGCGACACCAGCGGCTTCTTCCAGGCCTTCGTGGATGGCGGTTCCAAGAACCTCACCCTCGGCTCCGTGGTGGGCAACCAGACCGGCTGGTCCGCCGACGACCTGGTCCTCGCGACGGAGAACGCGCCCCCGGTGGCGGCCCTGCCCGCCGGCGGCATCGGCGACGAGGACACCGAGATCACCGGCAGCGTCGGCGCGACGGACCCGAACGGCGATCCCCTGACCTACGCCGTGCTGCCCGGCGACGGGCCGGCGCATGGCAGCGTCGTGTTCAGCAACGACGGCAGCTACGTCTACACGCCGGATGCCAACTACAACGGCAGCGACGGCTTCACCGTGACGATCAGCGACGGCCAGGGCGGCGAAACGTCGGTCTTCGTGGAAGTGACCGTCCTGCCGGTGAACGACGACCCGGTGGCGCAGGGCTTCACGGGCGGCACGGGCAACGAGGACACGCAGATCCTCGGCGATGTGGATGCCGATGACGTGGACGGCGACACCCTCGCCTACACGGTGGAAGCCGGCGACGGCCCGGCCCATGGCAGCGTCGTGGTCAACAGCGCCGACGGCACCTTCACCTACACGCCCAACGCCGACTTCAACGGCGCCGACGCCTTCACGGTGACGATCAGCGACGGCAATGGCGGGACCGCCACGCAGGTGGTGAACATCACCGTCAACGCCGTGAACGACGCGGCGACCTTCGGCGGCGACGACAGCGGCGCCGTGCAGGAAGACGGCACGCTGATCGCCGGCGGCACGCTGACGGTGGACGATGTGGATGCGGGCGAGGGCGTCTTCGCCTCCACCAGCGCCCTCGCCGGCGTGTATGGCGACTTCACCTTCACCCTGGCGACGGGTGCCTGGACCTACACGCTGCGCAATGGCGACGCCAATGTGCAGGCGCTCGGTGCGAGCGACACCGTGCAGGATTCGCTGACGGTCACCTCGGCGGATGGATCCTTCACGACCATCGTGGTGGACATCGCCGGCGCCGACGAGCCGGTGACGGACGCGACCCTGCCGAGCCCGAACACGGGCACGGGCGATCCGAACGACAGCCCCACCCTGCCGACCCAGCCGGGCGGCAGCTACACGCAGGGCAACGACAGCGGCAACAACTACAGCAGCGATAACGGCGCCCAGCGCTACGACGGCAACGGCGGCAACGACACCATCTCCACCGGCGACGGGAACGATGCCGTCCTCGGTGGCGACGGCAACGACCGGATCAACACGGGCGACGACAACGACTACGCCGACGGCGAGGGCGGCGCCGACAGCATCCGCGGCGGCGAGGGCAACGACGCGCTGCTCGGCGGCGACGACAACGACACCATCCGGGGCGATGACGGCGCCGACAGCATCTACGGCCAGGACGGCGCCGACAGCCTGAGCGGAGGCGACGACGACGACCGCGTCTATGGCGGGCCTGGTGCCGATACCATCCTGGGCGGCGATGGTGGCGACAGCCTGTATGGCGGCTCGGGCAACGACTCGATTGCCGGCAATGATGAGAACGATACCATTGTCGGCGGCTACGGCGCGGACACGACGGCCGGCAATGGCGGCACGGACCGCTTCGTGTTCCTGTCCACCGACGACACCAACGACGTCATCACCGACTTCGACGGCAGCGAGGTCCTGGACTTCTCGGCCTTCCCGGGGACCCTGACCTTCCTGGCGACGGAGAGCACGATCTTCACCGCCAACAACCAGGTGGCCTGGTTCAAGTCGGGCGGCGACACCATCGTGATGGTGAACACCGACGGCGACAACGCGACCGCGGAGTTCATGGTCACGCTGCAGGGCTACACGACGGACATGGTCCTCAACGACTTCGTCCTCTGAGGCACCCGACGCGGGGGGGGGGGGGGGGGGGGGCCCCCGCCCCCCCCCCCCCGCCGCGCCCCCCCCCCCCGCCCCGCCCCCCCCCCCCCCCCCCCCCCCCCCCCCCCCCCCCCCCCCCCCCCGCCAGCACCTTGCCGAACAGCGGCACCGCCGCCACCAGTTCCGCCGCGCGCACGCTCTCGCGCGGGGTATGCGCCAGCCCCACATCGCCGGGTCCCAGCACCAGGCACGGCGCCAGCACCTGCAATTCGCTGGCATCCGTCCCGTAAGGCGCCGTACGCGGCGGCTTTCCGGAGAGTTTTACGCCGAGCGCCACCAGCGGATGATCCGCCGGCAGCTCCGGCGGACTGCCCTCCCACTGCTCCTGCAGGTCGAGCCCGGACTCCTTCGCCGCGCCGCGCACCGCATCCACCACCGGCCTGGGATCCACCTTCGCGCTGTAGCGGAACTTGATGTGCGCGGTCGCCTTCGCCACCGTCACGTTCAGCGCCGTGCCGTGGTTGTCCAGCACCAGGTTGAAATCGGAGAAGGGCGGCTCGTAGTCGGCATCCTGCAGCGAGGCATCGCTGCGCAGCCGGTCGAAGACGCCGCGCATCGCGGAGAGGAAGGGCAGCAGCTTCCAGTTGGCGTTCTCGCCCTTGCCGGTGGAGGAATGCGCCTGCACGCCGCGCGCGATCGCCATGAAGGCGATGTGGCTGCGATGGCCGCGCACCGGCGCCAGGCTGGTCGGCTCCGCGACGATGATGCCCCTGAGGCGGAGCGACTGCGCCAGCCGGCTCTCCTTCGCGATCTGCTTGGCGCCGGCCTTGGTGGTTTCCTCGTCGGCCGTGATCAGCAGCGTCACCGGCACGTCCTTCGGCGCGCGCTGCGCAGCGACGATCGCCGCCGCCACCTGCCCCTTCATGTCCACGCTGCCGAGGCCGTGCAGCAGCCCGGCCTCGTCCAGAAGCGGCGCCCAGGGGTCGCTCTCCCACCCCGTCGCCGGCACCGTGTCCATGTGGCCGGAGAGGGCATAGCCGCCCTTCGGCCCCTTGTGCGCCACCAGCGCGCGCTTCGCGACGCCGTTCGCGTCCACGTAGTCCAGCCGCTCCAGCTCGAAGCCGGCCAGCTCGCGCTCGATCCGGTCCGCGACCGGGATGTTGGAGACGAAGCTGCGGCTGTCGATCGCAACGAGCTCCGCGGCAAGCTTCAGGACGGGGTCGGTCAGGTCTGGCATGCCCGGAGCCTCGCTTGCCCGGCGGCCGCCCGCAAGGGAGAGTGCGGCCCATGCAGTCCTACCTCGACCCCCGCACCGGCCGGACCTGGCCGCTCGATGCGCCGCGCTGGAGCGGCGATGCCCGAGAGCCGCTGATGCTCACGCCCCGCAAGGGCATTGCGCGCGAGGAGATCGCGCGGAACGAGCGCAGCATCTGGCGCTACGCGGCCGCCTTTCCCTTCGCCCCCAAGGCGCCGATCAGCATGGGAGAGGGCTGCACGCCGCTGGTGGAGCGTGCGCTGCCGGGCGGCACGGCGCTGCTGAAATGCGAATGGTTCATGCCGACCGGCAGCTTCAAGGATCGTGGCGCCTCCGTGATGCTGTCGCTGCTGCGCGACCAGGGTGTTTCGGCCGTGCTGGAGGATTCCTCGGGCAATGGCGGCGCCGCCGTCAGCGCCTATGCGGCGGCCGGCGGGATGGCCGCGACGATCTTCGTCCCCGCCAGCACCAGCCCCGCCAAGACCGTGCAGTCGCGCGCGGCGGGGGCGGCCATCGAGCTGATCCCCGGCTCCCGCCAGGACTGCGCGGACGCCGCGCTGAACAAGGCGAGCGAGATCTTCTACGCCAGCCACAACTGGCATCCCTTCTTCCTGGAGGGAACGAAAACCCTCGCCTACGAACTGTGGGAGGATTTTTCGTTCGCGGCCCCCGACAACGTCATCGTGCCCTGCGGTGCGGGGTCGAACGTGCTGGGCTGCTGGCTCGGGTTTTCGGAACTCATGCGGGCCGGGCAACTCGGAAAACTGCCGCGCATCTGGGCGGCGCAGCCGGCCAATTGCGGACCCATCGCGCGCGCGGCCCTAGGCCTGCCGGCAACGGACGCGAAGCCGACCATCGCGGAAGGCACCGCCATCGCGCAGCCGCTGCGCCTGCCGGAATGCCTCACGGCGCTGCGCGAAAGCGAAGGCGGCGCGGTGCTGCTGGAGGAAGCGGAGATCGCCGAGGCCTCCCTCGCCCTCGCCCGCACCGGCATCTATGTCGAGCCCACCTGCGCCCAGGCCGCCGCGGCCTTCACCAAGCTGATAACGAACAAGAAGATCGGCGCGGCGGAGAGGACGGTGGTGGTGCTGACCGGCACCGGCCTGAAATCCACGCCGCGCTACGCGGAGATGCTGGGCGTCGCGCTGTGAAGGATCTTCTCGCGCTTCCCACGCCCTGCCTGCTGCTCGACCTCGACATCCTGGAGCGCAACATCGCCCGCATGGCCGCCGCCATGGCGCGGCATCCCGGCGTGATCCTGCGGCCGCACATGAAGACGGCGAAGAACGCCCAGATCGCGGAGATGGCCGCACCGGGCAAGGGCCCGATCACCGTCAGCACGCTGGCCGAGGCGCGCACCTTCGCCGATCACGGCTTCCGGGACCAGATCTACGCCGTCGGCATCGTGCCGGCGAAGCTCGACGCCGTCGCGGCACTCAACGCGGCGGGCAACGCCGTGAAGGTCATCACCGACGACCTCGACACCGCCCGCGCCATCGCCGCGCATCCCGGCAGGCTGGACGCGCTGATCGAGGTGGATGTCGGCGAGGCGCGTGCCGGCGTCGCACCGGACAGCGACGAGCTGCTCGCCATCGGCGCCGCGCTCGGCCCGCGCCTGGCGGGCGTCGCTTCCCATTCCGGCCATTCCTATGCCGGGCGGAGCGTGGCGGAGATGGCCGCCATCGCGGAGGCGGAACGCGCCGGCGTGGTGCGCGCGGCGGAACGGCTGCGCGCCGCGGGCCACCCGGTGCGCATCGTCTCGGCCGGCGCCTCCCCCACCGCGCTCTACGCCGCGCATCTCGACGGCGTCACGGAGATGCGCGCGGGCGTCTACATGCTGGGCGACCTCTTCCAGGGCCAGATCGGCACCCATCCGCTGGAGGACATCGCCGTCACCGTGCTGGCCAGCGTGATCGGGCGCTATCCCGCGCGCGGCACGGTGCTGCTGGATGCGGGCGCGCTCGCGCTGTCGAAGGACCGCAGCACCCAGAACGCGCCGCATGACTGGCAATTCGGCCGTGTGCTGGACCTCGACGGCAAGCCCCTGCCCGGTGAGGCGATGGTGGTGCGCGTCCACCAGGAGCATGGCGAGGTCCGCGCCGCCGGCGACACGCCCCTGCCCTTCGACCGTCTGCCGGTCGGCGCCCGGCTGCGGGTGGTGCCGAACCATGCCTGCCTCACCGCCGCGGCGCATGAGCGCTACCATGTGCTGCGGGGCGGGCGGATCGTCGCCGAGTGGGCGCGCTGCAACTATTGGTAACAACATCGGAATGCTGCGGCGCGGCATGTCGTGGCAGGATCGCGTCCTGTCATGATGCAACTCGCGCGCCGCTCGGTGCTCGCCATGCCGGCGCTGGCCCTGGCCGGCGCCGCGCAGGCGGCGCCGCTCCCCGTCCCGCCCTTCCGCGACTGGATCGGGCGGACGGCGCGGCTGCGCGGCGATGGCGGCGCCGCGCGGCTGCTGCTCACGCCCGACCGCACCGGCCAGATGGCGGTGCGGCTGCTGCTGTTCTGCCGGACCCTGCCGGTGCGCGACTGGCAGCTCGGGCCGGATGGTGCCTCGCTGCGCTACCGGCGCGTCTCCGCCCTCGACGGCAACCGCCTCATCGCCGGCGAAGCGCGGATCCTGCCGGGTGCGCAGAAGCTGCTCTGGGTCGAGGCGGCCTCGCATGAGGCCGAGTTCGAGGGCTTCGACGCGCCGGACGCAGCGGGTCGCTGCGCCTGATCAGCGCCGGTCGGGATAGTCGCGCGCCGGGCGGGACTTGTAGGCCGGCAGCGACCAGCCCCGGACGATCGCCGCCGCCCGGATCGCGAAGCCGATCAGGATGCCGGAGACCAGCGCGACATCCCGCGGCAGCGGCGCCAGGCGCAACGCCACATAGGTGACCGCGGCCGCCGCCGCGGCGGTGATGTAGATCTCGCGGCGCAGGATCAGCGGCAGCTCGTTGCAGATCACGTCGCGCAGGATGCCGCCGCCGGTGGCCGTCAGCACGCCGAGCAGCACCGCGGCCCAGGGATCGGCGCCGGCGATGAGCGCGATCTCGGCCCCCACCACGGCGTAGAGCGCCATGCCGATGGCATCCACCCAGAGCAGCGCGCGAAAGCGGCTCTCGACCAGATGCGCGGTGAAGAAGACGATCAGCGCCGCGCCGGCGGCGATGGCGAGCAGCTCCGGCCGCTGCAGCCAGAACAGCGGCGTGCGGCCGAGCAGCAGGTCGCGCAGCGTGCCGCCGCCGAAGCCGGTGACGCAGGCGATCAGCATGAAGCCCACCGCATCCATCTGCTTCCGGCTGGCGACCAGCGCGCCGGAGGCGGCGAAGGCCGCGATCCCGATCCAGTCCAGCAGCCGGAGCGCCGCGTCCAGCGCGTCCACGCGCTACTCCGCGGGCAGCGGCGGCGGCACCGGCCGGGCGCGCCGCGCGGCCTCGGCCGCGCCGCCCATGCAGAGCAGGGACGCCAGCAGCAGCGCCGCCGCGGCGGGCAGCACCAGCCAGGCCAGGCCGAGATCGATCAGGAAGCCGAAGGGCACCGGCGTGATCGCGCCGCCGAGCGGCAGCCCGGAGGAGACGAAGCCGAACACCTTGCCCATCTGCCCCGGCGGCACCGCTTCCTTCAGCATCACGTCGCGCGGCGTGCGGGAGGCGCCCATGGCCAGCCCCGCCGCGCCCGCGACCAGCGGGATCAGCCAGTCCGGCATCGGCACGGTGCCGAGCGCCATCAGCAGCGCGGCGGCCGCGCAGGTCAGGCCGACGATGAAGGCGAAGTGCCGGGTGGAGCGGTCGGCGAACCAGCCGCCCACCAGCGTGCCCCCCGTCGCGCCGGCCATGTAGCCGGTCAGCGCCAGCGAGGCGACGGCGACCGGGGTGCCCCACAGCTTGCCCAGCACGGTGATCGAGAAGGCCTGGATCGCCGTGCCCGCCATGGCGGAGAGCAGGAAGAAGCCGAAGAAGAGCAGAATCGGGCGCGAGAGCAGCAGCTCGCGCCCGCTCGGCTGCGCGCCGCGGTCCTTGGGCTTCGCCTGGTCCTGCAGGATGCGGCTCTGCCACAGGATCGCCGCGGCCACGGGCACGCCGAGCAGGCCGAGGATCAGCAGCGCCGGCCGCCAGTCCATCACCAGCAGCAGCGCCGCGATCACCGGCGGGCCGAAGGCGAAGCCGAGATTGCCGGTGAAGGTGTGCAGCGCGAAGGCGCGCCCGATGCGCGCGCGGTCGATCGAGGCGCCGAGGATCGCGTAATCGGCCGGGTGGATCACCGAATTGCCGACGCCCGAGAGCAGCGCCAGCAGCAGGATCGCCCAGTAGCCCGGCGCGAAGGCCATCGCCGCGATGGACAGCGCCATCAGCAGCACGCCGCCCACCAGGAAGGGCCGCGCCCCGTAGCGGTCCACCAGGAACCCAACGGGTGTCTGCAGCGCCGCCGTCACCGCGCTCATCAACGCCACGGCAAGACCGAGCTGCGCATAGGAGACGTCGAATTCGGCGCGCCAGACCAGGAACAGCGGCGGCAGGCAGAGCATGTAGAAGTGGCTGAGGAAGTGCCCGGTGCCGATCAGCGCGATGATCCGCGCATCCCGGCCCGTCTGTGCCTGGTCGGGCAGCGGGGATGCAGCCATGACGGCAGGGCTCCTGGGGGCGAGGGCGGAAAGGCTGCGCCGCGGTCGGGCGGCGGTCAATCCGCGGTTGCGCCGGGCTGCCATGCGGCGCGCAAGACCGGGAAACAGGTCGTGAGCAGCCGGGCGAACGGGCCACATTCCGCCGGGAAGGCGCTACAGTTAGAGTAAGGGCGCGCGGCCGCGCGCGGAACAGGTCGCGCGGGCGCGCGCAGAACAGGGAGACTGCTCCGCATGTGCGGGATCGTCGGAGTGATCGGTCGGGCCTCTGCGGCGCCGCTGCTGCTGGATGCGCTGCGGCGCCTGGAATACCGCGGCTATGACAGCGCCGGCATCGCCACCCTGGTGCCGGACGGGATCGACCGCCGCCGGGCGGAGGGCAAGCTCGGCAACCTGGCCGGCGTGCTGGAACGAACGCCGCTCAACGGCACCACCGGCATCGGCCACACCCGCTGGGCGACGCATGGCGCGCCGACCGAGCGCAACGCCCATCCCCACGCCACCTCCCGCGTCGCCGTGGTGCATAACGGCATCATCGAGAACCATGCCGAGCTGCGCGCCGAGCTGGAATCCGACGGCGCGCTGTTCGAGACCGAGACCGACACCGAGACCTTCGTGCGGCTGCTGGACAAGCACCTGGCCGGCGGCATGGCGCCCGTCGCCGCCTTCGCCGCCACGCTGAAGCGCGTGCATGGCGCCTTCGCCATCGCCGCCGTCTTCGCCGGCCACCCCCGCCTGCTGCTCGGCGCCCGGCAGGGCGCGCCGCTCGCCGTCGGCTTCGGCGAGGGCGAGATGTTCCTGGGGTCCGACGCACTGGCCCTCGCGCCCCTGACGCGCCGCATCGCCTATCTCGAGGAAGGCGACTGGGTGGTGATCACCGACGAAGGCGCGACCTTCTTCGACGCCGCCGATGCGGCGGTGGAACGCCCGGTGGTGCAGACCGCCGTCTCCGGCGCCGCGGTCGGCAAGGGCAACTACCGCCACTTCATGGAGAAGGAGCTGCACGAGCACCCGGCGGTGCTCGGCGACACGCTGCGGCAGTATCTCGACCCCGGCACGCTGGAGGTGCGCCTGCCGCGCCTGCCCTTCGATCCCGCGACGGTGCCGCGGCTGACGCTGACCGCCTGCGGCAGCGCCTTCCTCGCCGCCCATGTCGGCCGCTACTGGATCGAGAAGCTGGCCCGCATCCCCTGCGAGGCCGATGTCGCGAGCGAATTGCGCTACCGCGACCCGCCGCTGGCCGAGGGGGGCGGGGCGATCCTGGTCAGCCAGTCCGGCGAGACGGCGGACACCATGGCCGCGCTGCGCCTGCTGAAGGAGGGCGGGCAGAACGTGCTCTCCATCGTCAACGTGCCGGAGAGCACGATGGCGCGCGCCTCCGACGCGGCGCTGCTGACGGTGGCGGGGCCGGAGGTCGGCGTCGCCTCGACCAAGGCCTTCACCGCGCAGCTCGCGGTGCTGGCCTGCCTGGCGGTGGGCTTCGGCCGCGCGCGCAGGCGCCTGTCGCAGGTGGATGAGGGGCGGCTGACCCAGGCGCTGCTCTCCGTGCCGGGCCATGCCGCGGCGATCCTGGAGCGCGATGCCGAGATCCGCGCGCTCGCCGCCGAAGTCGCGAAGGCGCGCGACGTGCTGTTCCTCGGCCGCGGCAGCCTCTACCCGATCGCGCTGGAAGGCGCGCTGAAGCTGAAGGAGATCAGCTACATCCATGCCGAGGGCTACGCGGCGGGCGAGATGAAGCACGGCCCGATCGCGCTGATCGATTCCGCCGTGCCGGTGATCGCGCTGTGTCCTTCCGGCCCGCTCTTCGAGAAGACCTGCAGCAACCTGCAGGAGGCGGCGGCGCGCGGCGGCCGTGTGATGGCCTTCACCGATGCGGAGGGCGCGCCGGCGCTGCGGCGCTTCGCCGAGCATGTGATCGAGCTGCCGACCGTCGGCGCCTTCTCCGCGCCCATCCTGCACGCCATCCCGGTGCAGCTGCTGGCCTATCACGTCGCGGTGCTGAAGGGCACCGACGTGGACCAGCCGCGCAACCTGGCCAAGAGCGTGACCGTGGAGTAGCGCCCGCCTGCCCGTTCACCGCGGCGCGGCGCCGGCCAGCAGGCCGACCGGATCGATCACGGCCTTGCCCGCGAAGAGGCGCGGCGCAAGGGCGCGGAAGACGGTGTGCGGCACCAGCGCCGCCACGACATCGGCCGCGGCGATCGCCTCCTCGGCCTCGCGCCGCACCGCGCCCGGCGGCACCTCGGTGACGAAGGGATCGCTGACGAGCACCGGAAGACCCTCCGCCACCAGGCTGCGCACGATGGCCATGGCCGGGCTCTCCCGCACATCCGCGACATCCGGCTTGTAGGCGAGGCCGAGGCAGGCGACGCGCGGCGCGGCGAAGCGCCCGCAGGCAGCGCGGATCGCCGCCACCACGCGCCCCGGCACCGCATCGTTCACCGCCCGCGCCGCGCGGATCAGCGCGGCATCCTCCGGCGCCGCCTGGGCCAGGAACCAGGGATCGACGGGGATGCAATGCCCGCCCACACCGGCGCCGGGCGCCAGGATGTCGACGCGCGGATGCCGGTTCGCGAGCGCGATGGCGCGGCGCGCATCCACGCCGAGCCGCGCGCAGATCGCCGCCAGCTCGTTGGCGAAGGCGAGGTTCACGTCGCGATGCGCGTTCTCCGCCAGCTTCACCAGCTCGGCGGTGCGCGCATCCGTCTCCAGCAGCGCGCCGCGCACGAAGGCGCGGTAG
>NZ_JBWXTD010000005.1:99906-102619 GCF_056682175.1 Falsiroseomonas sp. RANM36 | reverse complement strand
TCCGTGAACCCGAGGGCGAGACCATCGTAAGCTGATGCCGGCCGCACCCGCTCTCCTCCCTCCCCCGCGTGCGGGGGAGGGTCGGGGTGGGGGCCGCGCTACGTCGCCTTCAGCGCGATCGCGCCCGGCAGGCGGTCGCTCGTCCACAGCGCATCCAGCACCTGCCGCGCCGTCGCATCCCCGACCGCGGGCGCGGCAAGCTCGAAAAACTTCTCCGACAGCTCGTCGTCGCTCAGCGGCATGTCGGGATCGCCCTTGCGCGTGGGCTGGAAGTGCTGAAGCGCGCGCCCGTCCTTCAGCCGCACCGTCACGCGCGCCGCGCGCTGCTGCGGATAGGCATCCGCCAGTTCGGGATCGAGGCTGACGCTCACCCGCGGCATCAGCGCGAGAATGTCGGGATCGGTGAGCCGCTCCGGCGCGAAGGCGGCGAGACGGACGCCGCCGAGCAGCAGCAGCGCCGCCGCGCAGTACTGCATGCTGAAGCGCGCCTCCTGCTCCGTCGTCGCAACGGGGCGGTCGCAGATGTCCTTGGTGGGGCCGTAGCCGCCGACATGGATCGCCTCCACATCCGCCGCGCCGAAACCCGCCTGGCGTTGCAGCTCGCGCAGCCCGTCGAGGCCGGCGAAGATGTGTCCGCAGCAGCCATGGTTCTTGAAGGTGATGGCCTCGATCACCGGCGTTTCGCCGAGGCCCGCCAGCGCCTTCTCCCACTTCCCGCGATCCTCGCTGGTCGCGGCGGCGAAGCCGATCGGGCCGTCCAGGACGTCGAGCGCGCCGGTCACGCCGGCCTCGGCGGCGAGCGCGGCCAGTGTGCCGGCCTCGGCGGCGTGGCCGGCATGCAGGGGCTTGCTCATGCCGGCGCCGCGGAAGGCCTGCTGCAGACCGCTCGCCATCGTCGCCGCGGTGGCCAGCGCATGCGCCGTGCGCGCCGCGTCGCAGCCCAGCAGCACCGCCGTCGCCGCGGCGCTGCCGAAGGTGCCGACGGTTCCGGTGGTGTGCCAGTAGCGGTAATGGCTCGGCTGCACCGCCAGGCCGATGCGGCAGGAGACCTCGTAGCCCGCGACGATCGCGCGCAGCAGCGCGGCCATGTCCGCGCCCCGCGCCTGCGCCGCGGCGAGGGCCGCCGGGATGGTCGGGCAGGCCGGGTGATAGCCCGCGTCGCGATAGATGTCGTCGAACTCGACCGTGTGGCTCGCCGTGCCGTTGAGCAGCGCGGCGCGGCGGATGTCGGAGGGGCGGCCATCCACGTAGCAGATCGCCGCGCCGCCTTCCGGGGTGCCGGCGGGCAGGGCGCGGGCCATCAGCGTCGCCGGCGGATGCGCGCAGCCCGCCAGGAGCGAGGCGAACCAGTCCACCAGCGCCCGGCGCGCATGGCGTTCGAGCCCGGCGGAGAGCGGGCGGTCGCGCCATCCGGCGGCGTGCTCGGCCAGCACCGTCAGGGGGTTGTGCATCGTTCCGCTCCCGCGCTGCGCCGTTGAAGCTGCGCCCCGCATCCTAGCATCGCGCCCGGTTCCCTGGCAGGTTGCCCTGCGCCAACGCCCGATGCCGTGAGAGACAATGGTTTACGCCCCTCAGCGCCCGCCCGCGGGTGCGCCCCCCGTCCGCATCAACCTCTATTCCGACACGCAGACCCTGCCGACCGCCGCCATGAAGGAGGCGATGATGCGGGCGGAACTCGGCGACGAGCAGCATGGCGACGATCCCACGGTGCACGCGCTCTGCGACCGGATGGCCGCGCTGATGGGGAAGGAGGCGGCGGTCTTCATGCCCTCCGGCACCATGTGCAACGTCGCCGCGACGCTGACGCATTGCCGGCCGGGCGACGAGATCATCGCGCATGAGACCGCGCATATCCTCACCAGCGAGGGCGGCGCGCATGCCGCGCTCGGCGGCTTCCAGATCCTGCCGCTGACGGGTGCGCGCGGCATGTTCTCGCCGGAGCAACTGCGCGCCCATATCCGCGGCAAGTCGCGCCACACGCCGACGCAGCGGCTGGTCGCGGTGGAGCAGACCGCGAATATCGGCGGCGGCGCGGTCTGGCCGAAGGCGACGCTGGATGCGATCGCGGCCATCGCGAAGGAGAACGGTCTGGCCACGCATATGGACGGCGCGCGGCTGATGAATGCCTGCGTGGCCGCCGGGTTCCCGGCCGCCGAGATGGCGGCGGGCTATGACAGCGTCTGGCTGGACTTCACCAAGGGGCTCGGTGCGCCGCTCGGCGCCGTGCTCTGCGGCACGCGGGACTTCATCGACGACGCCTGGCGCTGGAAGCAGCGCCTGGGCGGTTCGATGCGCCAGGCCGGAATCTGCGCCGCCGCCTGCCTGCATGCGCTCGACCACCACGTGGCGCGGCTGGCCGAGGATCATGCCAACGCCAAGGCGCTGGCGCGTGGCCTGGCGCAGATTCCCGGCGTGAAGGTGGAAGCCCCCGACACCAACCTGGTGTTCTTCGATCCGTCCGGCACCGGCCTCGGCGCGGCGGAGCTGGTCGGGCGGATGCGGATGCAGGGCGTGCAGCTTTCGATGCTCGGCGGCCGCATCCGTGCCTGCACGCATCTGAACGTCACGGCGCCGATGATCGAGGAAACCCTCCACATCCTCCGCCGCGCCCTGCAGCGCGGCTGAGCGCAGGTCCAGGGGGGGCCGCCGCCGGGGGGGGGGGTGGGGGGGGGGAAGCCCCCCCGCGAGGGGGAGGGGGGGGGGGGCCGGGCGG
>NZ_JBWXTD010000005.1:86859-99896 GCF_056682175.1 Falsiroseomonas sp. RANM36 | reverse complement strand
CCGGGCGGCGGGACGGAGACGAAGCCGGGGGGGCTGGTCTTCATCGGCTGCGCGAAGGCGGCGTTGACCGTGGCGGCGCGGACCTCCGTGCGATCCCCCGGAAACACGTGCCGCGCCACCCGCGTCTCCCCGCCGCGACGCGCGCAGCCGATGAAGACCAGCCCCACCGGCTTCGTCTCCGTCCCGCCGCCCGGCCCGGCGATGCCGGTGCAGGAGACGGCGATGTCCGCGCCCGCATCCGCCAGCGCGCCCTCGGCCATCTGCCGCGCCACCGGCTCGCTCACCGCGCCATGCGCGGCCAGCATCGCCTCCGGCACGCCGAGCATCCGCGTCTTCGCCGCATTCGAATAGGTGACGTAGCCCGCCAGCACGGTGGCCGAGGAACCCGGGATCGCGGTCAGCGCCGCGGCGATCAGCCCGCCGGTGCAGCTCTCGGCCGTGGCGAGGGTAAGCCCTCGGGCCTGCAGCGCCGCAAGCAGCGCGACGGCCTCATCCAGCGTCGTCGGCGTCAACATCACCCGATCACTCCCGGCGCAAGCGCCTGCAAGAGGACCAGCGCCGCGGCGGCGATGGCGCCGGCCAGAAGGTCGTCCAGCATCACACCCGTCGCGCCGGGCTGCGCATCGGCCCAGGACACCGGCCAGGGCTTGGCGATGTCCAGCAGCCGGAACAGCAGGAAGGCCAGCACGACGCCGGCAAGCGTCGGCGCCGGCAGGGCCGCCAGCGCGAGCAGCATCCCAGCACCCTCATCCGCCACGAACCAGCCGGGATCGTCCTCGGCGGCAAGCACCCGGCCGGCCGCCCAGAAGCCCGCGACCGTCAGGACCAGCGCCAGCAGCAGGCAGGGCAAGGGACCCAGCAGCACGCAGGGCAGCACGACCGCCGAGCCCCAGGTGCCGGGCGCGGGCCGCAACAGTCCGGCGCCGCCCAGCGTGGCGACCAGCCGCGGCCCGTCCAGCCCGTCCTTCCGCCCCGAGGTCACGGGATGGCCTCGAGGAAGCGGTCCAGCCGCGCGACGACGTGCGGTTCCCCGAGCAGCGGCGCATGGCCGTTGCCTGGAAGCTCGAAGAACTCCATGTCGGGCCGTTCCCGCCGCATCCGTGCGGCGGTCTCGGCCGAGAGCAGCCTGGAGAGCCCGCCCCGCACCAGCATCAGCGGCGCATGCGCCAGCGCACCGAAGGCGCCCCAGAGTTCCGGCACGCGCCCGCCCGCGCGCATCGCCTCGGCGATGCGGATGTCCCAGCGCGGGTGCCACAGCCCGTCCGGGCCGGGCGCATAGGTGTTCGCCACGAAGCGACGCCACCCTTCCTCGTCGGTCACATGCGGCGGCAGCACCGCGCGAAGATGCTCCGCCGCCGCATCCAGCGAGGGCAGCGCCGGATCATGGCCGACGAAGCCCTCGACATCGCCGAGGCCCGAGGGCTCGAGCTTCGGGCCGATGTCGTTGAGCACCGCGCCGGCCACCGCGCCCGGCCGCATCACCGCCAGCACCATCGCCAGGATGCCGCCGAAGCTCGTGCCCACGATGATCGCCCGCGGGCAATGCAGCGCGGCCATCGCATCCAGCACGTCGCGCAGCGCGCTCTCGATCCCGTAGCGGGAGGTCGCGGCGGCCCGGCCGCTCTCCCCATGGCCGGCCAGGTCCAGCGCCAGCACGCGGCGCCGGCCGGCATGCCGCCCGGCGAGCGGCACGAAATCCGCCGCGCAGCGGGTGATGCCGTGCAGGCAGAGGATCGGCGTCCGGCCTTCCGGCCCCGCATGGTCCAGCGCCGACAGCGCCAGCCCGTCCCGGGCGCGGAAGCCGACGCGCCGCGCGGTCACGGGCGGCCTGCCAGGAAGGGTTCCAGCGGATGCGCCATGTCGCCGGTCGCCGGGTTGCGCGCCCGATAGACGACCACGTTCTCGATCACGCGCTGCACGTAGTTGCGCGTCTCTGAGAAGGGGATCAGCTCGATCCAGTCGCGGATGTCGGGCCCGCTCGGGGCGCGCGGGTCGCCATAGGTGCCGAGCCACTCGTCCACGCGCCCGGCGCCGGCATTGTAGGCGGCCGCCGCCAGCGGCAGCGCGCCGGCATAGCGGTCCAGCCGCTCGGCGATATAGGCCGAGCCGAGGCGCAGGTTGTGCGCGGCGTCGGTGGTCAGCATCGCCGTGTTGTGCGGGATGCCGAGGCGGCGGGCGACGCCGGCGGCCGTGGCGGGCAGCAGCTGCATCGGCCCCCGAGCATTGGCGCGGGAGACGGCCGTCAGCTCGAAGTTGCTCTCCTGGCGGGTGATGGCGTTGACCACCGCCGCCTCCGCGCCCTCGCCCGGGGTGGGGTAGGGGGTGGGCCAGCCATCCTCCAGCAGGATCACGCCATCGGCCCCGGCGCGTCGCGCCACCCAGACGGCATGGTCGGGGCGGCCCATGAGCACCGCGAGGCGGGCGATCAGCCAGCGATCGGTGGCGTCGGGGGAAAGGTCCTCCATCCGCAGCAGGAACACCCGCGCGCGGTCGGACTGGCCGAGATCGCCGAGCGTCACCGCCGCGCGGGACAATTCCCGGGCCCCGAAGTTGCGCGCGACATCGGCCGGCGGCTCCGGCAGGACGGTGGCGGCGATGCGCGCGGAAAGCTCTGCGGGCGTCTCCCCCAGCGCGCGGCTGGCGAGCTGGCCATAGAAGGCCACCGGCAGCGCCGCACCGGCCTCCCAGCGGGCGCGCGCCTCGGCCGGCCGGTTCAGGGCGGCGAGCGCCAGGCCCTCCCAGTAGGCGCTGCGCGCTCGCGTGATCACGCTCACGCTGCCGTCATCGACGCGCGCGAAATGGCGCTGCGCGGCGGCGGCGTCGTCCAGGCGGCGCAGCGCGATGAAGCCGGCGAGGAACTCGGCTTCCTGCCGCGGCTCCCCCGGGTCGGCCTGGCCGTGATTGGCCGCGAGGCGATAGGCGCCGCGCGCGTCGAACTGGCGCAGCAGCTTGCGTGCCAGGATCTGCCGCTCGGCCCAGATGGCGCGGGCGGCCTCCGGCGGCAGGTCGCGCTGCAGCGGCTCCGCCGCCGCCCAGACGGCGGCCGCCTCGGCGTCGCGGTCGCGCCGGCGCAATTGCCGCGCGGTCTCATAGGCCACCCCGATGTCGCGCGTCGCCGCGCCGGCATTGACCTCTCCGTTGGCCCGCGCCGCCAGCCGCGTCTCCGCGATGGCGCGCCGGCTGCCATCGAGCTGCGGCACCACCCGCGCCGCGGCGCCGGCCTGATTGTCCCACATCAGGCCGTCGAAGCGCTGCCAATGATCCTGGGCGGTCAGGATCGCGGCGTTGCGCTGCAGGAACGCCGCCTCGGCGGACGGGTCGGCCGGCGGGCCGTCGCGCCCGGCGGCGCGCAGCATCGGGGTCGCCTCGGCGCCGCGGCCGGCGCGGGCCAGCGCGTCGGCATGGCGCTGCGCCGCCTCAATCCCGCGCGGCGGGATGCGCGCGAAATGCCGCAGCACCAGCGCGTCGTCCGGGTCGTTGGCAAGCGCCTCCTCCGCGCGGCGGGCGGTGGTCTCGGGCAGCGGCCAATCGGGGTTCTCGGCAAGCCAGGCGGCGATCTCGGCGCCCGAGGCGCCGGAGCCGCGGCTGTGCAGGCGGGTCCAGGTCACCAGCTTGCGTGCGACCGGGTCGGCCGAACGGGCCAGCGCCTCGGCCTCGTCGTGCCGGCCGGCCTGGGCGGCGGCGAGCGCCTGGCGCCCGGCATTGCGCGCCGCGTCCCGCGCCCAGGGTTGGGCGGCGGCCGGCAGCCCAAAGGAAATCAGCAGGATGGCGAGCAGGATTCGGCGCATGACCGGCAGCATAGCGCGATTCCACCGCCAAGGGCGGCCTTGCGGCTGCGCCCTGCGACGCCTAGGTTCCGCGACCCGCCACACACCGAGGGAAGACGCATGTTCCGGGGATCGCTGGTCGCCTTGATCACGCCCATGCAGGCCGACGGCTCCCTCGACCCGAAAGCCTTCGCCGACTTCGTGGAATGGCAGATCGCGGAGGGCACGCAGGGCCTCATCCCGGTGGGCACCACCGGCGAGAGCCCGACGCTCAGCCATGACGAGCATCACCAGGTGGTCGAGCAGTGCATCGCCACCGCGCGCGGCCGCGTGCCGGTGATCGCGGGCACCGGCAGCAACTCCACCGCCGAGGCGATCGACCTGACGCGGCACGCGAAGGAAGCGGGCGCGAATGCCGCCCTGGTCGTGACGCCCTATTACAACAAGCCGACCCAGGAAGGGCTCTATCGCCACTACATGGCGATCGCCGATGGCGTGGACCTGCCGATCATCATCTACAACATCCCCGGCCGCAGCGTGGTGGACATGACGGTCGAGACGATGGCGCGCCTGGCGAAGCACCCGAACATCGTCGGCGTGAAGGATGCGACGGCGAACCTGACCCGCCCGCTGCACACGCGCATGGCCTGCGGGCCGGAGTTCTGCCAGCTCTCGGGCGAGGACCACACGGCCGTCTCCTACCTCGCGGCCGGCGGGCATGGCTGCATCAGCGTCACCGCCAATGTCGCGCCGCGGCTCTGCCGGATGATGCACGACGCCTGGGCGGCCGGGCAGGCGCAGGAGGCGATCGCCATCCAGGACCGGCTGGTGCCGGTGCATGACGCGATGTTCTGCGAGACCTCGCCCGGTCCGGTGAAGTATGCCGCCAGCCTGCTCGGGAAGAGCACCGACCTCTGCCGCCTGCCCATGGCGCCGGTGGCCGAAAGCACCAAGGCCCGGGTGCGCGAGGCGATGACCGCCGCGGGCCTCCTCAACTAAGGCTCCCGTCCCCACGAAGAGCCTCCCGCCCCCCCCCCCGCGGGGGGGGTGGGGGGGGGGGGGGCGCGCGGCCGCCGCCGCGTCCACGCCGCCCACCACGCGGTCGTTCTGCACCAGCTCCGGCAGGGCGCGGCCGGGCAGCACGCGTTCGGGCACATGCGCCACCGCCACGCCCGCGGGCAGGCGCTCGGCCAGCGCCTCGGTCGTGCCGACCGGCACCGTGCTCTCCAGGATCACGAGCTCGTCGCCGCGCAGCCGCGGCAGGATGGTGGCGGCGACCTGCCACACCGCGGAGAGGTCCGCCTGGCGCCGCGCGGCATCGAGCGGCGTCGGCACGGCGATGAGGTGGACATCGGCGGCGACCGGCTCCGTGGTCGCGCGCAGCGCGCCGGAGGCGATGACGCGCGCCAGCAGCGCATCGAGCCCCGGCTCGACGAAGCCCGAGGCGCCGGCATTCACCCGCGCGACGCGGTCCGGCGCGATGTCGCGGCCGATCACCGGGTGGCCCGACAGCGCGAGCAGCGCCGCGGTCGGCAGCCCCACATGGCCGAGGCCGTGCACGCAGATGCGGCTCACGCGGCACTCCGCGCCGCCGACGTATCCCGCATCGCGGCCCAGTCGGCGATCGCCGCCACAATGCTCTGCGCCGCCGTGCCGTCGCCATACGGGAACACGTGGCGCGCCATCGCGGCATAGGCCGCGTCGTCGTCCAGCAGGCGCGCGACCTCCGCGCCGATGGTGTGGGCGTCGGTGCCGACGAGCTTCGCGACACCCGTCGCCACCGCCTCCGGCCGTTCCGTCACGTCGCGCAGCACCAGCACCGGCTTGCCGAGCGCCGGCCCTTCCTCCTGCAGGCCGCCGCTGTCGGTCAGCAGCAGCACGGCGCGACACATCAGCCAGACCATCCCGGCATAATCGAGCGGCTCGACCAGGTGGATGCCCGGCACGCCCGAAAGCCGGCGCAGCGCCGGGCCGCGCGCCGCCGGGTTCCGGTGCAGCGGCCAGACGATCTCGACATCGCCGCGCGCCGCGATCGCCGCCAACGCCGCGCACAGCCCTTCGAGCCCCCGCCCGAAACTCTCGCGCCGATGCGCGGTCACCACCAGCACCTGCCGCGCGGGATCGAGCGGCGGCAGCAGCGCCTCGATCCGGGCCGACAGCGCGCGGTCGGACGCAAGCCGCATCGCCGTCGCCATCAGCGCGTCGATGCCGGTGTTGCCGGTGACGAGGATGCGCCCGCCGGCATTGTACTCGCGCCGCAGATTGGCTGCCGCCGCCTCGGTCGGCGCGAACATCAGCGTCGCCATCGCATCCACCGCCACCCGGTTCAGCTCCTCCGGGAAGGGCCGCGCCAGGTCGAAGGAACGCATGCCGGCCTCGACATGGCCGATGGGGATGCGCGCATAGAAGGCGGCGAGCGAAGCGGCCATCGCCGTGGTGGTGTCGCCATGCACCAGCACGAGGTCGGGCCGCTCGTGCTCCAGCACCGCCGCCACGCCGAGCAGGATGCGGGAGAACAGCACCGCCGGCGGCTGCCCCGGCGACATCACGCCGAGATCCCGGTCCGCGGCGGCGCCGAAGGCCGGCCTGGTCCAGCATCGCCCGGGGCGGGCCGGTGGAGCGCCGGACGGGCGCGACGCCCGGCCGCGCGCGCCGCGCGGCCAGGACCGGCAGCATCTTGATCGCCTCCGGGCGCGTCCCGAGGACGAGCATCACGCGGCAGGCGGCGCGGCCTGGTTGCACGCTCATCGGCGCGCCATCGCCCACCCTCGACACGCTGGGAAACACATGGACCCAGGGTGGTTCAGTGCGTCGCAGTATTCAACCTGAAATTGATCGTTCCTGGTTCGTGCCCACAAGACTGTCGCGGATGAAGCCGATGAGGGGGCTGACCACCTGATGCCGCCCGGCCGGATCCCCGAACACCGCCATCTCCACCACGCCGAGCTCGGGCAGGCCCGGCGCCTCGACCAGGCCGGGCGGGAAGCCGGAGCGGCCGAGCACGGTCAGCGCGAATCCGGCCTGCGCGGCGGCGGCCAGGCCAAGCAGGCTGTCGCAGGTGAACACCGTCTCATGCGCGAGCCCGGCACGCGCCAGGGCGGCGAGCGCGCGTTCGCGGAACAGGCAGCCTTCCGGCAGCAGCGCGAGGGGCAGCGGCCGGTCGGCCGGCGCACTCCAGTCCGGCGCGGCGGCCCAGACCACCTGCTCGGTCCAGATCGGCGTGCCCGCCGTCTCGCCGTCGCGCCGCTTGCCGAGCACCAGGTCGAGCCCGCCGGCGGCCTGCTTGGCGCGCAGCTCATGGCTGCGCCCGACCTCCACCTCCAGCCGCACCTCCGGATAGGTGCGGGCGAAGCGGGCAAGGATGGGCGCCAGGCTGCGCGGCACGAAATGGTCCGCGACGCCGAGCCTGAGACGCCCCGCCACCGGCGGCGCCACCAGCCGCCGCACCGCCTCGTCGTTCAACGCGAGCAGCCGGCGGGCATAGCCGAGCAGCAGCTCCCCCTCCCGCGTCAGGGAGACCTGGCGCGTGGTGCGGCCGAAGAGCGGGCGGCGCACCACCTCCTCCAGCCGCTTGATCCTGAGGCTGACGGCGGATTGCGTCAGGCCCATCGCGTCGCCGGCGGCGGTGAAGCCGCGGGTCTCCGCCACCAGCACGAAGCAGCGGAGGAGATCGAGGTCGAGGTCCGGCAGGCGCATCGCCGCAGCACATGGCGTGCGGGCCGGGGCGGGATCAAGGGCCGCAAGGGCACGGCGGGCACAGTCTCTGGACGCCGCGGCAAGCCGGGATCAGTAGAATGGCGGCCGTGCCCCCAACCCCTCCCCCCTCCCCGCACCCGCGCCGCGCCGCCCTGGCGCGCGGGGCCGCGCTGTTCGGTCTGTGGCTGGTGGTGGCGGGGCCCGACCCCGCCGGCCTGCCCTTCGGCCTGCTCGCCGCGGCCCTCGCCACCTGGGCGAGCCTTGCGCTGCTGCCGCCGGGCGCGGCGCGGATCGCGCCGGCCGCGCT
Organism: Falsiroseomonas sp. RANM36; assembly: GCF_056682175.1. Taxonomy (NCBI): domain Bacteria; kingdom Pseudomonadati; phylum Pseudomonadota; class Alphaproteobacteria; order Acetobacterales; family Roseomonadaceae; genus Falsiroseomonas; species Falsiroseomonas sp. RANM36. The sequence continues at coordinate 92,126 of NZ_JBWXTD010000005.1, read as the reverse complement.
CGCCCGCCTCGCGGCCGAGACGTTGCGCCAGGGCGTGGCAGCAGGCTGGGACATCGCCCGGCGCGCACTCTCGCGCGACATGCGGCTCGCGCCCGGTTTCGTCACCATGCCGCAGCGCCTGCCGCCCGGCCCGGCGCAGGACGGCTTCCGGCTGCTCGCGAGCCTCGCACCCGGCGCGCTGCCGCTCGACAGCACGGGCGCGACGCTGCGCGTGCATGTGCTGGACACGCGCGCACCGCATGCGGAGGAACTCGGCGCCACCGAAGCCGCGGTCGCCGCCGCGCTGGGCGCGCCGCGATGACCGGGATCCTGCTCGGCGCGGCCTTCGTCGTGCTGCTCAGCGTGCTGGCCGGGCTGTGGCGGGTGCTGCGCGGCCCGCGCCGCGCCGACCGGCTGATGGCCGCGCAGCTTCTGTGCACCGGCGGCATCGCGGCGCTGCTGCTGGTGGCGGGCGCCTATGGGGAGGACACGATCCTGGACGTCGCACTGCTGCTCGCGCTGCTCGGCGCCTTCGCCTCCGTTGCCTTCGTGATGGCGGCGCGGCTGGTCGGCCCGCGATGAGCCTGCTGGTCGGCGCCTTCAGCACGGTCTGCGTGCTGGCCGGGGCGTTCTTCTTCGTCGCCGGCACGGCGGGGCTGATCCGCTTCCCGGACACGCTGAGCCGCGTGCATGCGCTGACCAAGGCGGACAATCTCGGCCTCGGCCTGATCGTGCTCGGGCTGCTGCCCCTCGCGACCGGTGTCGGCGCGGCGCTGAAGCTGCTGCTGGTCTGGGTGCTGGTCGTCATCGGCGGCGCCACCGCCGCGCAGCTCATCGGCGCCGCGGCGGCGAAGGACGAGTCGTGATGGCCGGCCTGCTCCTCGACCTGCTGCTGGCGCTCGCCGTGCTCGGCGCCGCGGCCTGGACCCTCGCCGCGCGGTCGCAATTCGCCGCGGTGATCGGCTTCGTCGCGACCGGCCTGCTTCTCGCGTTGGTCTGGGTGCGGCTCGGCGCGGTGGATGTGGCGCTGACCGAGGCCGCGATCGGCGCCGGCGCCACCGGTGTCATCCTGCTCTACGTCGTCGCCCGGCTGCGCGGCGGCGAGGCGGAGATCTCGGCCGCCACGCCGAGCCGGGCGCAGCGCGCCCTCGCGGCGCTGCTGGCGCTGAGCGTCGGCGGCGCGCTGGCCTATGGCGTCCTGTCCCTGCCCGATCCCGCGCCGAGCCTGGCGGAGGCGGCGCTGGCCGGCACCGCGCCGCTCGGCCTCGGCAATCCGGTCTCGGCCGTGCTGATGGCGCATCGCGGCCTCGACACGCTGCTCGAGGCGATCGTGCTGGTCTTCGCGGTGCTCGCCGTCTGGTCCATGGCGGCGGATCACCGCTGGGGCGGCGCGCCCGGCCCGGTATTCCTGCGCGAGGAACACGGGCCGCTCTCCCTGCTCGCGCGCATCCTGCCGCCGATCGGCATCGTCGTCGGCATCTACATCGCCTGGGTCGGCGCCGATGCGCCGGGCGGCAAGTTCCAGGGCGGCACGATCCTCGCCGCCATGTGGGTGCTGCCCTGGATCGCGGGCCTGGTTCGCCCGCCTTCCGTCACCGACTGGCGCCTGCGCCTGACGATCGCGATCGGGCCGCTGACCTTCCTCGCCGTCGGGCTGGCGGGCTTCGTCGTCGCGGACGGCTTCCTCGCCTATCCGCTTGGCTTCGCGAAGCCGCTGATCCTGCTGATCGAGGCGGCGATGACGCTCTCGGTCGCCGCCGCGCTGGCCTGCCTCATCGCCGGCCCGCCGGAGCGGCGGCGCCGCGCATGACGGGCACGGACATCCTGGCGCTCGCCGCCTGCGGCCTGGTCGCGATCGGGCTCTACGGCCTGGTCGCGCAGGCCGAGGTGCTGCGCAAGATCATCGCCTTCAACCTGCTCGGCGCCGGCGTCTTCCTGCTGTTCGGCGTGGTGGCGCGGCGCGGCGCGGGTGCGGGGCTCGCCGCCGATCCGGTGCCGCAGGCCATGGTCATCACCGGCCTCGTCGTCGCCTTCGCCGCCACCGCGCTCGCGCTGGTGCTGACGCTGCGCCTCTATCAGATCACCGGCGCGGCCACCGTCGCCGAGGATCCGCCCGACGCGACGGCGCCCGATCCGTGACGGCGACGACGCCGGGCGGATGGCTGCTCGTGCTGGCGCTGGCGCTGCCGGCAGGCGCGATGCTGCTCGCCTTCGTCGCGGGCGGGCGGCATGCGCAGCGCATCGCGCTGGGTGCGCTGGCGCTGTGGCTGGTCATCGCCGTCACGATCGCCGTGCAGGTGCAGGCCAGCGGCGCGCCGCTGGCCTATGTGATCGGCGGTTGGCAGCCGCCGCTCGGCATGGCGCTGCGCGCCGACGGCCTTTCCGCCGCCATGCTGCTCGCGGGCGCCGTGGTGCTGCTCGCCGTGGCGCTGTTCGGCCGCGCGCCCTACGCCACGCCGCGCGGCGCGAAGGAGACGCGCGCCGCCTATGCCTATTGGTGCTTCCTGCCGGCGCTGGCGGCCTCCCTCGCCGCGGCCTTCCTCGGCGGAGACCTGTTCAACCTTTTCGTCGCGCTGGAGATGCTGACCTTCACCGCGCTGGCGCTCGCCTGCCTCGACGGCAAGCCGAGCCAGTTCAAGTCGGAGCTGCGCTACCTGCTCTTCGCGCTGATCGGCTCTGTGCTCTACCTGCTCGGCACCGGCCTGCTCTACGGCGCGTACGGCACGCTCGACATCGCGCTGCTGGCCGGGCGCACGCGCGCCGATGCGCCGACCCTGGTCGCGGGCGCGCTGATGACGGCGGGGCTGATCGCGAAGATGGCGCTGTTCCCGCTGCATCTCTGGCTGCCGCCCGCCCATGCCGGCGCGCCGGCCGCGGCCTCCGCGCTGCTCTCGGGCCTGGTCGTGAAGGGCGCCTTCGTGCTGCTGCTGCGACTGTGGTTCTGGGTGCTGCCCGCGCCGGTCGTGCTGAACGGCGGCACGCTGCTCGCCACGCTCGGCGCCGCGGCGATCCTCATCGGCAGCGTCGTCGCGCTGCGGCAGGAGCGGCTGAAGCTGCTGGTCGCCTACTCCACCGTCGCGCAGATGGGCTACCTGTTCCTGATGTTCCCGCTGCTCGCGGCCGGCGACGCCGAGACCGCGTCGCGCGCCTGGCTCGGCGGCGTGCTGCAGGCGGTCTCCCACGCGCTCGCCAAGGCCGCGATGTTCCTGGGCGCGGGGCTGATCGCCGCCTCGCTCGGGCATGACCGCGTCGCCGCGCTCGGCGGCGCGGCGCGCGCGATGCCCGTCACCGTCATCGCCTTCGCGCTCGGCGGCCTCTCGCTGATGGGGCTGCCGCCGAGCGGCGGCTTCAGCGCGAAATGGCTGCTGCTGCGCGCCTCGGTCGAGACCGGGCAATGGTGGTGGTCGCTGGTGATCCTCTCGGGCGGGCTGCTGACCGGCGGCTATGTCTATCGCATCGTCGCGGCCGCGCTGGCGCCGCCGGCGCCGGGCGGCGCGGCGCGGCCCGCGCCGCGGGCGCAGGAGCTTTGCGTGCTGGCGCTGGCGCTCGCCTCGATGCTGTTCGGCGTGCTGCCGCTCTACGCCTTCGGCCTGGTGCGCGTGGGCGCGCCATGAGTTTCCTGCTCGTCCTTGCGCCGCTGGTGCCGCTGGCGATGTGCGTTGCTCTCGCCTGGCCGCCGGCGCGTCTCAACGTACAGAAACTCCTATGGGCGGCGCCGTTGCCGGCGCTGCTGGTCGCGCTGCTCGTCGGCCATGTGCCGCCGCTGGTGGCCGATGCGGGCGGGCTGCGCCTGACCCTGCTGCTCGACCTGCCCGGCGCGCTGCTGCTCGGCGGCGCCGCGCTGCTCTGGCGCGCGGCGGGGCTCTATGCGCGCGCCTATCTCGGCGACCAGCCGCGCTTCGCCGCCTGGTGGCTGCTGACGCAATCCGGCAGCCTCGGCGTCTTCATCGCCGGCGATCTCGGCAGCTTCTATCTCGCCTTTGCTGTCGCGAGCCTCGCCGGCTTCGGCCTCGTCGTGCAGGACGGCACGGCCGCGGCGGTGCGCGCGGGCGCGCTCTATCTGTTCCTCGCGGTGCTGGGCGAGATCGCGCTGCTGCTCGCCTTCGCGCTGCTGGCCGTCGGCGCGCCGGGCGAGTCCATCGCCCTCGCCGATGTCGTGCCGCCGCTCGCGGCCAGCCCGGGCGGCCATGTCACCGCGCTGCTGCTCGTGCTCGGCTTCGGGCTGAAGATGGGGCTGGTGCCGCTGCATGTCTGGCTGCCCGTCGCGCATCCCGCGGCGCCGATGCCGGCCTCCGCCGCACTCAGCGGCGCGATCGTGAAGGCCGGCGTGATCGGGCTGATCCGCTTCCTGCCGGAGCAGGGCGCACCGGGCGGCTGGGGTGCCGCGCTCGCCGTCATCGGCTTCCTCACGGCCTATTGGGGCGTGGTCGCCGGGCTGACGCAGCGGAACCCCAAGACCGTGCTGGCCTATTCCACCGTCAGCCAGATGGGCGTCATCGGCGCGGTGATCGGCATGGGCATCGTGCTCGACATCGGCGCGAGCGGCCTGCACGCGGCCTTCTACGCGCTGCACCACATGCTGGCGAAGGGCGCGCTGTTCCTCGGCGTCGGCGTGGCGCTGGCCACGGGGTCGGGCGCGCGGCGCTGGGTGCTGCCGCTGGCGCTGCTGCTGGCGCTCGGCTTCGGCGGGCTGCCGCCGACCGGCGGCGCGCTGGCCAAGGCGGCGGTGAAGGACGAGCTCGGTGCCGGTATCGCCGCCTGGTGCGCGGCGCTGTCGGCCTTCGGCTCCACGCTGCTGATGCTGCATTTCGTCCACCGCGTGATGGACGCCGCGGCGGCCGAGCCCGAAGGGCGCGCACCGCCCGGCCTGCTCTGGCCCTGGCTCGGCCTCGGCGGCGCGGCGCTGGTGCTGCCCTGGATTCTGCTGCCGGTCGCGGGCGCCGATGCCGGCAAGATGTGGAGCGTGGCGGCGGTGGCGCCGGTGCTGCTGGGTGCCGCGCTCGCCTGGCCCTGGCGGCGCTTCGCGGATCGCGTGCCGACGTTGCCGGAAGGCGACGTGCTGGTGCTGGCGCGGCGCGGGGCCGCCCCGCGCGAGGCGCTGGGCCGCGCCATCCTGCGCTTCGAGATGCTGTTCAGGCCCTGGCCCGCCGCGGGCCTGTCGCTGCTGGCGATCGTGCTGGGCCTGCTGGCCGCGATGGCGGCGGGAGGCTGAACTCCCGCGCGGCGGTGCCGCGCGGGAGGGTCCCGCCCCGGCCCCGCGACCGCGCTAGGCCCGGCGGGCGGAACCG
>NZ_JBWXTD010000005.1:74034-86759 GCF_056682175.1 Falsiroseomonas sp. RANM36 | reverse complement strand
GCCGGCGCCGCTGCGCAGCACGAGCCCGGCTCGCTGCTGACGCTCGACGAGCTGCGCGCGGCGCCGCCGCGGGCGCTGCTGCAGGCGGCGGTGCGGGCGCGCTGCCAGACCGTCACGCTCGACCAGCACACGGTGCTGTGCCGCGTGCTGGGGAAGTACAAGTTCCTGGTGGACAGCCGCGACCTGGGCCTCGCGCCGCATCTGATGCTCGACGGCTACTGGGAGATGTGGTGCACCGAATTCATGCTGCGCTGCATCCGGCCCGGCCAGGTGGCATGGGATGTCGGCGCCAATCTCGGCTACTACGCGGTGCTGATGGCCGACCTGGTCGGCCGGCAGGGCAAGGTGCTGGCGCTCGAGCCCAATCCCAGGCTCGCGCTGTTGTGCGAGCGCAGCCTCGCGCTCAACGGCTTCTGGCACACCGCCGCGGTCCGCCGGCTGGCCGCGTCCGACCGCGCCGGCACGCTGCGCTTCCGCGCCGCGCTGTCCGATCCGAAGAACGGCCGCCTGCTGCCCGAAGGCACGCCGCCCCCCGCCGCCGAGGACGAGGAGGACACGCTGGAGGTCGCCGTCCGGGCCGCGCCGCTCGACGACGTGGCGGAGGGGAAGGTGGACTTCATCAAGATCGACGTGGAGGGCGCGGAGGAGCAGGTCTGGGCCGGCATGCAGCGCGTGCTCGACCGCAGCCCCGACATCACGGTGCTGATGGAGTTCAACGCCCTGCGCTGCGATGCGCCGGAGGAGACGCTGCGCGCCATCGCCGACCGCTACCGGCTGCGCGAGCTCGGCTTCGACGGCGCGCTGCACCGCGTCACGATCGCCGAGATCCTGCCGCGGCAGGAGGACACGCTGCTGGTGCTGAGCCGGGGCGATCCTTGACCCCCGGCGGCCGGTGCCCGCTGCCTGGGCGCCGGCCGCGCAAGGATGCGGCAGGCTGCCCGTAGCCGGGGCGGCGCCGCAAAATTTCCCAAACATGAAGCGTAGATTGCGCTCTTGCAATTTTGCGGTCGCGCTGCGATGTGCGCGGCTTCGCGGCCGCAGCCCTTCGGCCGCCGGGAGACGAGGGAGAAACCGATGAAGTTGACGATGCTCGCCGCGGCCGCGGCGGCGGTGATGGCGTTCGGCGTGAACGACGCGCTGGCCGGGCGCGACCTGGACCAGATCAAGCAGCGCGGCACGCTGCGCTGCGGCGTGCAGGGCCCGTCCAACCCCGGCTTCGGCGTGCCCGACAGCCAGGGCCGCTGGGGCGGCTTCAACGTCGAGATCTGCCGCGCCATCGCGATCACGATCTTCGGCGACCCCTCCAAGGTCGAATTCGTCCCGGTCACCACGCAGAGCCGCTTCCCGGCGCTCTCCGCGGGCGAGGTGGACGTGCTGTCCAACAACACGACCTGGACGCTCACGCGCGACACCAACGTCAACCGCTTCAACCAGCCCGCCATCACCTTCTATGACGGCCAGGCGCTGATGGTGCCCCGCCGCCTGAACGTGACCAGCGCCCGCCAGCTCGGCGGCGCGACGGTCTGCGTGCAGCCCGGCACCACGACCGAGCTGAACATCGCGGACTTCTTCCGCGCCAACAACCTGCGCTTCACGCCGGTGGTGATCGCCGACCTCGACGAGATCCGCCGCGCCTACGACAGCGGCCGCTGCGACGTCTTCACCAACGACTTCGCCGCGCTGGCCGCGCAGCGCACGCTGCTGACCCGCCCGGCCGACCACGTCATCCTGCCCGAGCGCCTGTCGAAGGAGCCGCTGGCCGTCACCATCCGCCAGGGCGACGAGGAGCTGACCAACATCGTGGCCTGGACCACCTTCGCCCTGATCGACGCCGAGGAGCTCGGCATCACGCAGGCCAATGTGGAGCAGATCGCCGGCTCCTCCACCAACCCCGTCGTGCGCCGCCTGCTCGGCGTCGAGGGCAACATGGGCGAGAGCCTGGGCGCGGCGCGCCCCGACTATGTCCGCCAGATCATCCGCACCTTCGGCAACTACGGCGAGATCTTCGAGCGCCACCTCGGCACGAACACGCCGCTCGGTCTGGAGCGCGGGATGAACAACATCTGGACGCGCGGCGGCCTGCTCTACGCCCCGCCCGCGCGCTGAGCGCGTGACATCGCCCTCCCCCGCCTTGCGGGGGAGGGCCGGGATGGGGGCCATCCCCCCACCCCCCAGTTCCCAGCCAGGCCACCGACCACGGATCCCCCGCGCATGAGCAGCACGACATCCGCCGTCATGCCGCCGGCGCGCGGCCTGATCCCGCTGCCGGGCTCCGCCCGCGGCCTGCTCATCCAGGCGGGCCTACTGGTCGCGGTGATCGGCCTCGGCTGGTGGTTCTGGTCGAACGCCCAGGCCAACATGGCCGCGCGCGGCCTGCAATTCGGCTATGGCTTCCTCGACCGCTCCGCCGGCATCCCGATCGGCGAGAGCCCGATCGAATACACGCCCGCCGACACCTATCGCCGCGCGCTGACCGTCGGCCTGCTCAACACGCTGCGCGTCGCCGTGGTCGGCATCGCGCTCTGCACCGTCTTCGGCATCCTGCTTGGCCTCGCGCGGCTCTCCTCGAACCCGCTGCTGCGCGGCCTGGTCGGCGGCTACATCGAGGTGATCCGCAACACGCCGCTCGTGCTGCAGCTGGTGTTCTGGCACGCGGTGCTGCTGCAGCTGCCCTCGGTGCGCCAGGCGCTCAACCCGCTGCCCGGCGTCTTCCTCTCCCAGCGCGGCGTGAAGATCCCCGCCCTGCTGGCCGAGCCCGCCCTCTATGCCTTCCTCGCGGCCGCGGTCGCCGGCGCGATCGGCTGGTGGCTGCTGCTGCGGCGCGAGCGCGCGCGGCAGGTCGCGACCGGGGAGCGCCGCCCGACCGTGCTGCCCGGCCTCGCCATGCTGTTCGGCTTCCCCGCGCTCGCCCTCGCCGCGGGCTTCGTGCCCACCGTGGAGTGGCCCGAGCTCGCCGGCTTCAACTTCGAGGGCGGGCTCTCGCTCTCGCCCGAATTCTTCGCGCTGCTGATCGGCCTCGTCGTCTACACCTCCGCCTTCATCGCCGAGATCGTGCGCGCCGGCATCCAGAGCGTGCACAAGGGCCAGTGGGAAGCCGCCCGCGCGCTCGGCCTGCCGGGCGGGCGCATCATGCGCCTCGTGATCCTGCCGCAGGCGCTGCGCGTCATCATCCCGCCGCTGACCTCGCAATACCTGAACCTGACGAAGAACAGCTCGCTAGCGGTCGTCATCGGCTATCCGGACCTCGTCAGCGTGGCCAACACCTCGATCAACCAGACCGGCCAGGCGATCGAGGTGATCAGCATCTTCATGGCCGTCTACCTGATCATCAGCCTCGTCACCTCGGCGCTGATGAACTGGTACAATTCGCGCGTCGCGCTGCTGAAGGAGCGTTGATCCGATGAGCGCGACCACCGCCCCCGCCGGCCCCGCCTTCCCCGAACGCGCCGCCGCCTTCCTCCGCACCTGCTTCGCCGGCCCGGTGAACAGCGTGATCACCCTCGCCTGCCTCGCCGTGCTCTGGCTCGCCGTGCCGCCGCTCTGGGCCTGGGCGGTGACCAACGCCACCTGGGACGGCAACGCGCAGGCCTGCCGCGCCGCCGGCGGCGCCTGCTGGGCCTTCGTGCGCGAGAAGTTCTGGTTCTCGATCTTCGGCCTCTATCCCTATGAGGAACGCTGGCGGCCGGCGACGATGATCGCGATCCTGGTCGCGATGGTGATCGCCTCCACCATCCGCCGCTTCTGGGGAGGCTGGCTGCTGCTCGGCTGGGCCGTGGCGGCGCCGGCGATGTGGCTGCTGATGCAGGGCGGCGTCTTCGGCCTCTCCTACGTGCAGACGCGGCAATGGGGCGGGCTGACCATCACCGGCATCATCGCCGTCTATGGCCTGGCGCTTGGATATCCCCTGGCGATCCTGCTCGCGCTCGGCCGGCGCAGCGAATTGCCGCTGCTCCGCTGGTTCTGCACCGCGGTGATCGAATGCGTGCGCGGCGTGCCGCTGATCAGCCTGCTCTTCATGGCGGCGATCATGCTGCCGCTCTTCATGCCGGAGGGCGTCACCATAGACCGGCTGATCCGCGTGCTGGTCGCCTACACGCTGTTCACCGCCGCCTACATGGCGGAGGTGGTGCGCGGCGGCCTGCAGGCGATGCCGCGCGGACAATACGAGGCCGCGGACGCGATCGGCCTCGGCTACTGGCAGAAGATGCGGCTGGTGATCCTGCCTCAGGCGCTCACCATCACCATCCCGGCGCAGGTCAACACCTTCATCGGCCTGTTCAAGGACACGACCCTGGTGGTGGTGATCGGCGTCTTCGACTTCTTCACGACGCTGCGCGCGGCGCTCGGCGACCCGAACTGGCTCGGCTTCCCGACCGAGGCCTATCTCTTCGCCGCCGGCGTCTACTTCGTGCTGTGCTTCGCGATGAGCCGCTACTCGCAGAACCTGGAGCGGACGCTGCGGCCCGAGGCGCGTTAGGCCTGCGGCGCGATCTCCACACGCGCGCCGTTGCGCGTCTCGGACGGCAGGCAGAGCGCGGCGAGGCCGGGCGCGATGGCGGCGGGCTGCGCCAGCGTGGCGGGATCCTCGCCCGGGAAGGCGAGCGCCCGCATCTTGGTCGCGACGATCCCCGGATCGGCCAGGTTCACGCGCAGCGTCGTCTTGGTGACCTCCTGCGCCCAGGTCTGGACCAGGTGCTCCATCCCCGCCTTGGCAGCGCCGTACATGCCCCAATAGGCCTTCGGCCGCAGCACGCGCCCGGTCGTGACGAACACCGCCCGCCCGGCATCGGAAGCGCGCAGCGGCGGATCGCAGGTGCGGATCAGGCGCCAGGCCGCGGTCAGGTTCACCGCCATCACCTCGGCCCAGTCGCGCGGCTCGACATGCGCCACCGGCGTCAGCTTGTTCAGCGCGCCCGCGTTGTGGACCAGGATGTCCAGCCGGCCGAAGCGCTCCACGACGGACGGCCCCAGCATGTCGAGGTCCTTCTCCTGCTTCTGCAGGTCCATCGGCAGCAGCGTCGCCCCGCGCCCCGTCGCGGCGCGGATCGCGTCATCCGTCTCCTCGAGCCCGCCCTGGGTGCGCGCCACCAGCACGCATTGCGCGCCGAGCCGGGCGAGTTCCACCGCCAGCGCCGCGCCGATCCCGCGGGAGGCGCCGGTGACCAGCGCCACGCGGTCCTTCAGGGGTTGTTCCATCACGAATTCGCCGCGGCCAGCAGGGAGACGGGGCGCTGCGCGTTGTCCTGCTGGTCGAGCAGCGGGATGGCGTAGTCGCCGGTGAAGCAGGCGTCGCAGAAGGCCGGGCTCGCCGCGTCGCGCCCCGTCTGGCCGAGCGCGCGATAGAGCCCGTCCAGCGAGATGAAGGCCAGGCTGTCGGCGCCGATGATGCGCGCCATCTCCGCCACGTCGTGCTTCGCCGCCAGCAGCTTGCTCCGCTCCGGCGTGTCTATCCCGTAGAAGCAGGAATGCGTCGTGGGCGGGGAGGAGATGCGCATATGCACCTCGGTCGCGCCGGCGGCGCGCACCATCTCCACGATCTTGCGGCTCGTCGTGCCGCGCACGATGGAATCGTCCACCAGCACCACGCGCTTGCCCTCGATGATCGCGCGGTTGGCGCTGTGCTTCAGCTTCACGCCCAGGTGGCGGATCTGGTCGGTCGGCTCGATGAAGGTGCGGCCGACATAATGGTTGCGGATGATGCCGAGTTCGAAGGGAAGCCCCGCCTCGGCCGCATAGCCCATCGCCGCCGGCACGCCGGAATCCGGCACCGGCACGATCACGTCGGCCGCGACGCCGCTCTCCCGCGCCAGCTCGGCGCCGATGCGCTTGCGCGTGTCGTACACGGGCGTGCCTTCCACGATCGAATCCGGCCGCGCGAAGTAGATGTACTCGAAGATGCAGAAGCGGCTGGGCTGCTTCGCGAAGGGTTTCAGGGAACGCAGCCCGGCATCGTCGATCACCACGATCTCGCCCGGCTCCACGTCGCGCACGAACTCGGCGCCCACGATGTCGAGCGCGCAGGTCTCGGACGCCAGCACGTAGGCGCCCCGTGGACCGCCCGCGGGCAGGCGCCCGATCACCAGCGGCCGCACGCCGAGCGGATCGCGCGCGCCGAGCAGCGCGCCGTTGTGCAGCGCCACCAGGCTGTAGGCGCCCTGCACCTGCTTCAGCGCGTCGATCAGCCGGTCGGTGACGGTGGAGTAGAGGCTGATGGCGATGAGATGGACGAAGACCTCGGAATCGGTGGTGGACTGGAACAGGCAGCCACGCCGCACCAGGGCGCGCTTCAGCGTGTGCGCATTGGTCAGGTTGCCGTTATGCGCCACCGCGAAGCCGCCGAACTCGAAATCGGCGTAGAGCGGCTGCACGTTGCGCAGCGCCGTCTCGCCCGTCGTCGCGTAGCGGTTGTGCCCGACCGCGGCGCGGCCCGGCAGGCCGGCGATCACCGCGGCGTCGCCGAAATTGTCGCCGACCAGCCCGCGGCCCTTGTGGGAATGGAAGACCCCGTTCTCCTCCATGGAGACGATGCCCGCCGCCTCCTGCCCGCGATGCTGCAGCGCGTGCAGGCCGAGGGCGGCGAGCGCGGAGGCATCCGCGCTGCCCCACACCCCAACCACGCCGCATTCCTCATGCGGCTTGTCGTCGTCGCCGGGGTCGTGTTCGGCCGTATGGTCCATCGTGGTCCTTCAGGTCCGGCTGCGCGCCGGCGGCCGGAGTATCTGATCGAGTCCCGGTTGCTGCGCGCCCTGCTGGGGCAGCAGCGGGCGGAAATCGGGCGGCAGCTTCTCCACCACCCACCGCGCGCCCTGCTCGGCGAGCGGCAGGCTCCGGGCATCCCGCACCGGATCGGGCCAGCGTTCCATCGCCGGCACCGCCAGCCCGCCCACGATATAGGCAAGCACGACCACGAACGCACCCCTGGCCAGGCCGAAGACGAAGCCGAGGGCGCGGTCCACGCCGCCGAGCGCCGATCGCTGCACATGGCCCGCGATCCAGTGGATCAGGATCTTCAGCACGACGAGGACGACGAGGAAGATGCCGCCGACCGCGACGCCGGATGCCAGCCATTCCGGCTGGACATAGGCCGCGACCATCGGCGTGACGGCGGGCGCGCCGAACAGGCCGGCGATGGCCGCGCCGAGCCAAGCGCCGACGCCCAGCACCTCGCGCACCATTCCGCGAAAATAGGCCAGTCCTGCCGAAAGAAGCAGCACGGCCAGGACCACGCCATCGACCCAGGTCATCGCGCGGGGGGTATAGCGGGCGGGGTGTGGGGTGTCACTCAGCCGGTTGCCGGCGCGGTCGCATCCTTCTTCCGCCGGACGGTGCCCGCGGCGAAGGCCGCCACCAGGTCCGCCAGATGCCCGGCCTCCTTGAGCGTCAGCCCGGGCACGGCGGGCAGCGGCGCGTTGCCGCGGGCGATCCGCCGCGGCAGGGTCGCGGCCTCGAAGCCGAGTTTTCGCGCCTCGCGCAGCCGCGCCTCGGCCTGCGCGACCTGGCGCACCTCGCCCGACAGGCCGATCTCGCCGAAGAAGACCATGCCGGGATCGGTCGGGCGGTCGGTCGCCGCACTCACCAGCGCCGCCGCCACCGCGAGGTCCGCGGCAGGCTCGGCGATGCGCAGACCGCCTGCGACGTTGAGGAAGACGTCGTTCATGCCGAGCCCCATGCCGCAGCGCGCCTCCAGCACCGCCAGCAGCATGGAAAGCCGGCCGGAATCCCAGCCCACCACCTGCCGCCGCGGGCTGCCGCCGGCCGAGGGCGAGAGCAGGCACTGCACCTCCACCAGCACCGGCCGCGTGCCCTCGATGCCGGCGAAGACCGCGCTGCCCGAGACATTGCCGCGACGCTCGGCCAGGAACAGGGCGGAGGGGTTGGCGACCTCCATCAGCCCCTGCTCGGTCATCTCGAATACGCCGATCTCGTCGGTGGCGCCGAAGCGGTTCTTCACCGCGCGCAGGATGCGGAACTGGTGGCCGCGATCGCCTTCGAAATGCAGCGTGGCATCCACCATGTGGGCCAGCACCTGCGGCCCGGCCAATGTGCCTTCCTTCGTCACATGGCCGACCAGCACCAGCGCGAAGCCGCGGGTCTTCGCCAGCCGGATCAGCTCGGCCGCGCAGGCGCGCACCTGGCTGACCGTGCCGGGTGCGGAATCGAGCGCGTCGAGCCAGACGGTCTGGATCGAATCCATCACCACGACCGCCGCCTCGCCTTCCGCCTCCAGCCCGGCGGCGATGTCGCGCAGGCTGGTCGCGGCGGCGAGGCCGAGCGGGGCCTTGGCAAGCCCGAGCCGGGCGGCGCGCAGCCGCACCTGCTCCACCGCCTCCTCGCCCGAGACATAGAGCGCGCGGCGGCCCGCGGCGGCGATGCGGGCGGCGGCCTGCAGCAGGATGGTGGACTTGCCGATCCCCGGATCGCCGCCGACCAGCACCGCCGAGCCCGGCACGAAGCCGCCGCCGAGCACGCGGTCGAGCTCCGCGATCCCGGTCAGGATGCGCGCCGGCGGCGCGGACTTTCCTTCCAGGCCGACGAATTCCAGCCGCCGCCCGCCGGCCGCCTTGGCCGCAGGGCCGGGGCCGCGCGCCTCGGCCACTTCCTCGACCAGCGTGTTCCATTCGCCGCAGGCGTCGCAGCGCCCCTGCCATTTCGGCGCGACGGCGCCGCAGGCCTGGCAGACGAAACGGGTGCGATCCTTGGCCAAGTCTGCCCTCTGGAACGGGACGGGAACACGAAGCGTGATAACCCGCCCAGCGCGAAGAATGAAGGGCGTTTCGGGATCAGGCCCGACGGCGGCGCGGCGGCTCCCTGTCGCGGCGAAGCCAGTTCCGCGCCGCTTCCGCCAGAAGCCCGGACCGGGTGAAGCCATGACTCGCCGCCGCGCGGTCCACGCGCTGCAGCAGCCCCTCATCCATGGTGATGTTCACGCGCACGCTGCGCCCCGGCAGTTCCAGCGGCACCAGCACATGAGCAACGACCTCGCTCTCCTCCGGGTCGAGCCAATCGGGCACGATGCCGGGTGCGGAGGGCTCCGGCAGGTCCTCGCCGTCCGCGACCAGCGCTTCGGCATGCGTCGCAAGCGCCTCCAGCGCCATCACTGCGGCGTGGCGCGCATCGTCGCCCTGGCTTGTGCAGCCCGGAAGATCGGGGAAGACGACGCCGATCGGCGCGTTGGCCGGCGCGCCAGCGTCCTTCACGAGAATGGCCGGATAGACCTGGGTGGTCACGCGATCCTCGTCATTTGCGCTTCGGCAGAAGGTTCAGGCCCGCCTGCTTCTCGATGGAACGGACAACGCCGATTGTCAGGTCGCGACTGCCATGGAAGGGAACGGTGACCTTTCCGGGCTTGTCCGGGTGCCGGAAGTTGCGGTGACTGCCTTTGCCTCCAACCTCAATCCAACCTGCTGCCTTGAGCAGGTGCGTAACGTCGGAAAAACGCACGTGTGATGTCCCCCATTTCCAGGACGTTTGCGCGTCTCTCCTCCCCAGGACTCGTTTTCTTTGCGCACTTTATACACACGTTAGGCAACCTGTGCAAGCAACCTACTTCCGCAGCTCCATCTGGATCGGCCCCTCGCGCTCCCCGCGCGCGAACTGGTCCACCATCGCGTTGCCCGTCTCGCCGAGCGTCGCCGCCGCGCCACGCCACACGATCTTCCCGCGATGGATCATCGCCGCGTCGTCGCCGATCCGGCGCGCGCTCGCCATGTCATGCGTGATGCTGACGGCCGTAGCACCCAGCCGCTTCACGCAATCCACGATCAGCCCGTCGATCACCGCGCCCATGATGGGATCGAGCCCCGTGGTCGGCTCGTCGAAGAAGATGATGTCCGGCTCGGCGGCGATGGCACGCGCCAGGCCCACGCGCTTCTGCATCCCGCCCGAGAGCTCGCTGGGGTAGAGGTCGCCCACGCTCGCCGCGAGGCCCACCTGCGCCAGCACCTCGGCCGCCTTGTCGCGCGCGGCGCGGCGCGTGATGCGGTTCTGGGCGAGCAGCTTGAAGCAGACATTCTCCCAGACCGGCAGCGAATCGAACAGCGCGCCGTTCTGGAACAGCATGCCGATCCGGTCGTTCACCGCCTCGCGCTCGCGCCGCGAGAGCGTCGAGAGGTCGCGCCCGTCGATCTCGATCAGGCCGGCATCGGGCGTGATCAGCCCCAGGATGCACTTGATCGTCACCGACTTGCCGGAGCCCGACCCGCCCAGGATCACCATCGAATGGCCCGCGCGGATGTCCAGGTCCACGCCGTCGAGCACCACCTTCGGCCCGAAGCTTTTCGCCAGTCCGCGCAGCCGGATCTTCGGCGTCGCGCCCTCGGCGCGCGGGACATCCTCCGCGCCGCTCATCGCGTGAACATCATCGCCGTCAGCACGTAGTCCAGCGCCAGGATCAGGATCGAGCTCGACACCACCGCAGAGGTCGTCGCCCGCCCCACGCCCTGCGCGCCGCCGCCCGAATTGTAGCCGCACCAGCAGCCCATCAGCGTCACCACGAAGCCGAACACCGCCGCCTTGATCAGGCCCGAGATCACGTCCCAGTTCTGCAGGAAGTCGAAGGTCGCCTTGAGATAGGCGCCGGAGGCGAAGCCGAGCTGCTGCGTGCCGATCAGCCAGCCGCCCATCACGCCCAGGATGTTCGCCACCACCACCAGCAGCGGCAGCGCGATGGTGCCGGCCACCAGCCGCGGCGTGACGAGATACTTCATCGGGTTGGTCGAAAGCGTCGTCAGCGCGTCGATCTGGTCGGTCACGCGCATCGTGCCGATCTCGGCGGCGAAGGCCGCGCCGATGCGCCCGGCCACCATCAGCCCCGCCAGCACGGGGCCCAGTTCGCGCGTGATGGACAGCACCACCACATTCGCCACCGCCCCTTCCGCATTGAAGCGCGCGAAGCCGGTGTAGGATTGCAGCGCCAGCACCATGCCGGTGAACACCGCCGTGAGCGCCACCACCGGCAGGCTGAACCAGGCGATCTCGATGAAGGCGCGCAGGAAGAGCCTGCCGTAGAAGGGCGGGCGGAACAGGTGGCTCACCGCCTCCGCCGCGAACAGCGCCACGGCCCCGGCGCCGCGCAGCACGAGGATCGCCGCGCGGCCGAGTGCGGCTGTCAGGTCGAGCGCACGATCCAAGGGCTCAGGCGCCTTCATGGAGGCGGAGGTAGCGCGCCCCGAGCGAGGTGAGGATCTCGTAGCCGATGGTGCCGCAGCGCGCGGCGACGTCGTCGGGCGTGTTTCCTGCCCCGCCGATCAGCAGCACGCGTTCGCCCGGCGCGGCCTCCGGCACATCGGTCACGTCGAAGGTCGTCAGATCCATGGACACCCGGCCAATGAGGGGAACGGCCCTTCCGCGCAGCAGCGCAAGCGACCGGCCCGACAGCGCGCGAAGGTAGCCATCGGCATACCCCGCCGCAACGGTCGCGATCCGCCGCGGCCCCGCCGCCTGCCAGGATGCGCCATAGCCCACCGTGTCGCCGGCGGCGATCTCCCGCACCTGCAGGATCTCCGCCTCCAGCCGCACCGCCTGGCGCATCGGGTTCGGCGCGCCGGGGGTGGGGTTGATGCCATAGAGCGCGCAGCCCGGCCGGGCGAGCTCCGACCGGAAGGCCTCGCCCAGGAAGATGCCGGAGGAATTGGCGAAGCTGCGCGGCACGCCCGGGGCGATGCGGCCGGCGGCCGCGGCGAAGCGCGCGCGCTGGACCTCGTTCAGACGATGGCCCGGCTCATCCGCGCAGGCCAGGTGGCTCATCACGAGGAGCAGCCGCACCCCATGGAGCATCGCGCGATCCCCGGCCAGCCTGGCCTGTTCCTGCGCATCCAGGCCGAGGCGGGACATGCCGGTATCGAGATGCAGCACGGCGCGGCTGCCGGCGCCGGCATGGGCCGCGACATCGCCGAGATGGTTCAGCACCGGGACCAGGCCGGCATCCTCGTCGGCGCCGGGCGGGAAGCCGTCGAGCACGACGATGTCGGCGCCGGGGCCGAGGGCGGCGCGCAGCGCCATCCCCTCCGTCAGATGTGCCACGAAAAAGGTGGTGCAGCCCGCGTCCCGCAGCGCGCGGGCGACCTGGCCGGCGCCGAGGCCATAGGCATCCGCCTTGACCACGCCGGCGCAGGGCGCGCCATGCCGCGCCACGAGGTCGCGCCAATTGGCGACGATGGCGGCGAGATCGACGCGAAGGACGGCCTGGCCGGGACGGGCGGGGATCACCTAGTCCCCATAGCCCCCGTCATGCTGCGTATCCAGGTCGCCGAAGCGGGTGAACTCGCCTTCGAAGAACAGCCTGATCGTGCCGGTCGGACCGTGGCGCTGCTTGGCGATGATCAGCTCCGCCTTGTTGTGCGCCTCCTCCATGTCCTTCTGCCATTTCTCGACCGCCGCGCCGAATTTTTCCGAGTTGTCGAAGGACATCTCCTTCGGCTGGCGCTGCGCGAGATAGTACTCGTCGCGGTAGATGAACATCACCATGTCGGCGTCCTGCTCGATCGAGCCGGATTCGCGCAGGTCCGAGAGCTGCGGCCGCTTGTCCTCCCGGCTCTCCACCTGGCGCGAGAGCTGCGACAGCGCGACCACCGGCACCGACAGCTCCTTGGCGATGGCCTTCAGCCCCTGCGTGATCATGCTGATCTCCAGCACGCGGCTTTCCGGCCCCCGGCCCGCGGCCCGGCCCCGCCGCGGGCCGGGGGACCCCCCCCCCCCCGGCCCGGCCCGGGTCCGCCACCCCCCGC
>NZ_JBWXTD010000005.1:69918-73934 GCF_056682175.1 Falsiroseomonas sp. RANM36 | reverse complement strand
CCTGCTCCTTGGCGATGCCCTGCCGCCCCGGCGTGCACATGCTGAGCCCCCGTCCGCGGCTTTCCGGCGGCGTGCCGGCGGCCGGCCGCATCAGCTGCAGGTAGTCCACCACCACCAGGTCCAGGCCCTTGGTCCGCTGCAGCCGGCGGCAGCGGGTGCGCAGCGCGCTGATGGTGATCGCCGGCGTGTCGTCGATGTAGAGCGGCAGCGACTGCAGCTCGCGGCTGACTTCCACGAACTTGTCGAAGTCGCGCTGCGCGATGTCGCCGCGGCGGATGCGGTCGCCGGAGATGCGCGATTCCTCGGCGAGCAGACGCGTCGCCAGCTGGTCGCAGCTCATTTCCAGCGAGAAGATCGCGACGCCGCCGCGCGGCACCGCGTTCGGGGTCTCGTCCCGCGCCTTGCGCAGGATCGCGCGCGCCGCGCCGAAGGCGATCTTGGTCGCCAGCGCGGTCTTGCCCATGCCCGGACGGCCCGCGAGGATGACGAGGTCCGACTTGTGCAGCCCGCCCGTCTTGCGATCCAGGTCGCGCAGGCCGGAGGACAGGCCGGACACGCCGCCGGGATTCGAGAAGGCCGCCGCCGCATGGTCCACCGCGGTGGCCAGCGCGCGCTCGAAGCTGACGAAGCCGCCCTGCGCCGCATTGTCCTTGGACAGGTCGAACAGGCTCTGCTCGGCCGCTTCCAGCTGCTGGCGCGCATCGAGCTCCGGCTCCGCGCCGAAGGCGCGGTTCACCACCGTCTCGCCGAGGTCGATCAGCTGGCGCCGCATCCAGGCGTCGTGGATCACCCGGCCGTATTCGCCGGCATTGATCACGCCGACCATGGCGGAGAGCAGCTGCGCCAGATAGGCCGGGCCGCCCACCTCGTCCAGCAGGCCGTTGTGCTCGAACTCCGCGCGCAGCGTCACCGCATCGGCCAGCTGCCCGGCCTCGATCCGCCGCTGGATGGCGCCGAAGATGCGGCCATGCACCGGGTCCACGAAATGCTCGGCGGCCAGGAACTCGCCGACGCGCTCATAGGCCTTGTTGTTGGCCAGCAGCGCGCCGAGCAGCGCCTGCTCGGCCTCCATGTTCGCGGGCGGCAGCCGCTGCGAGAGGCCGAACAGGCCCTCGCCGGCGGAGGACGGGCCCGGACCGAAGGTGTTCATGGCCGCAGTCTAGACCAGCGCGCGAGTCGGCGCTTCCCCCGACTGCCTGTGGACGGATGTGGATAGCGGGGAGAGCTACGCTGCCGCCCTTGGCGCCTGCGCCGCCAGGGCCTCGGCCTCCGCCATCCAGTCGCGCGTGATCGGCAGCGTCTCCAGCCGACGGGTCATCTGCACCTGGAACACCACATGGCCCCAGTGGCGGAAGATCAGCTCCACAGAGGCCAGGTAGAACTCGAACATCCGGCAGAAGCGTTCGTCGTAGAGCGCCTGGATCGCGTCGCGATTGGCCGCGAAGCGGCGGCGCCATTCCTGGACGGTGAGCGCATAGTGCAGGCGCAGGATCTCGACATCCGTCGCGAACAGCCCCGACCGCTCGATGGCCGGCATCATTTCCGACAACGCCGGGCAATAGGCTCCGGGGAAGATGTATTTCGCGATCCAGGGATTGGTCGCGCCGGGCCCGTCGATGCGCCCGATCGTGTGCAGCAGCGCGACGCCGTCCTCGTTCAGTGAATCGCGCACCACGCGGAACAGCGCACCGTAATGCGCAAGCCCGACATGCTCGAACATGCCGACCGAGACGACGCGGTCCACCTTGCGGTCCCAGGCGCGGTAGTCCAGCAGCTCGAAGCGCACGCGGTCCGCAAGGCCGGCCTCCGCCGCACGCTGCCGCGCGACCGCCAGTTGTTCCTCGGACAGCGTGATGCCGGTGACGCGCGCCCCCCAGTCGCGCGCCAGCGTCAGCGCCATGCCGCCCCAGCCGCAGCCGATGTCGAGCACCTCGAGCCCCGGCCGGTCGAGCCGCAGCTTGGCCGCGATGTGGCGCTTCTTCGCCTCCTGCGCCTCCTCCAGCGTCTCGCGCCCGGTCGGGAAATAGGCGCAGGAGTATTGCCGGTCGCGGTCGAGGAACAGCGCGTAGAGGCGGCCGTTGAGGTCGTAGTGATGCGCCACGTTGCGCTTCGACCGCGGCGCGGGGTTGATCTGCGCCAGCCACCGCGTGACCCGGCGCAGCCATTGCCGCGCCTCCTCCACCGGATGCCCGCCGCCGGCCTCGATGTTCAGCATCAGGAAGTCGAGCAGCCTGTGGAGCGAGCAGTCCAGCGGCTCCACCTCGCCATCCATGTAGCCCTCGCCCAGCGCCAGGCCGGGATTCAGCACCAGCCGCCGCTCCGCCCGCCGCGTGCGGACCCGCATGCCGGCCGCCGGGCCGGGCGCGCCGGCGTATGCGCGGCGGCTGCCGTCCGGGTACTCGACGGTCAGCGTTCCGCGGCGCACGAGCCTCGTCATGGCAAGATGCAGCAGCATGTCGGCACCTCCCTCTTGTCAGGCCGTCAGGCGGGCAGAACCTCCGAAGCGGCGCGCGCATGCGCGCGCTCGGCCGCCGCGATCCAGTCGCGCGTCAGCGGCAGCGTCGCCTTGTCGCGCGTCATCTGCAGTTGCCAGTTCATCTGCCGGCCGTGCCGGAACGCCATCTCGCAGGCCGCGAGATAGAACTCGAACATCCGGCAGAAACGCTCGTCGTACATCGCCTCGATCGCCTCCCGCTCCCGCGCGAAGCGCCGCCCCCACTCGGCCAGCGTGATGGCGTAGTGCAGGCGGAGGATCTCGAGGTCGGTGACCCACAGGCCCGTCTTCTCCACCGCCGGCATCAGTTCCGACAGCGCGGGCGTATAGCCGCCGGGGAAGATGTACTTGGTCAGCCAGGGGTTCATGCTGGAGGGGCCCGCCATCATCCCGATCGCATGCACCACCGCGACGCCGTCCGGCTTCATCGCGTCGCGCACCACTTCGAAGAATTGCTGGAAATGCGGCAGGCCCACCGCCTCGAACATCGCCACCGACAGCACGCGGTCCGCCTGGCCGCGCCAGGCGCGGTAGTCCATCAGCTCGAAGCGCACGCGGTCCGCCAGCCCCTCCGCCGCCGCGCGCTCCCGCGCCACCGCGATCTGCTCCTCGCTCAGCGTGAGCCCGGTGACCCGCGCGCCCCATTCGCGCGCGAGGTAGCAGGCCATGCCGCCCCAGCCGCAGCCGATCTCCAGCACCTCGAGCCCAGGCCGGTCGAGCTTCAGCTTCGCCGCGATGTGGCGCTTCTTCGCCTCCTGCGCGTCCTCCAGCGTCTCGTCGCCGCGCGCGTAGTAGGCGCAGGAATACTGCATGTCGGGATCGAGGAAACGGCGGAACAGCCGGTGATCGAGGTCGTAGTGATGCGCCACGTTGCGCTTCGACCGCGCGGCCGGGTTGAACTGGTCGAGCATCCGCTTCGCGCGGCGCCAGGCTTCCAGCACATCCTCCACCGGATGCCGCCCGCCCTCGTACTGGTTCAGCACCAGCACCGCGAGCACATCCGCGATCGTGCAGCCCTCCGGCTCCACGCCGCCGTCCATGTAGAGCTCGCCGAAGGCCAGCGCCGGGTTCAGCACCAGCCGGCGCGTGGCGGCGGCGTCGCGGATGCGGAAGGCGGCCTCAGGCCCGGGATCGCCGCCATAGTCCCGCAGCGTGCCGTCCGCGTGCCGGACGGCCAATCGACCCCGGCGGATGAAGCTGCGCAGCGCCTGGTCGAGCAACCCCTGGAACATCGCCACCCCGCTTCCCCGGGGCCGCGTTGGATGCTCCGTGCCCCCTTGCCCGGAAAGACTAGGTCAGGCCGCGCCGCGCTTTCCAGCATGGCGGCCCCGCCTTTCGGGGACACGGACGGGGCGGCCATGCCGCACCGCTCCGGCCCCCGATCCCGGGACTGCCGGAAGGCGTATCAGATGCGCGAATTTGAATGAAGCAAAAAACGGGAGGGGGGGGGGGGGGGGGGGGGGGGGGGGCGCCCCCCCCCCCCCCCCCCCCCCCCCCCCCCGGCGCGGCGCCGGGGCGCGGC
>NZ_JBWXTD010000005.1:61976-69818 GCF_056682175.1 Falsiroseomonas sp. RANM36 | reverse complement strand
CGCGATCTGCTCCAGCCGCCCCTTCAGCACGGCAAGCGTGACGGGGTCGAGATCTCAGCGATCCATCGCGGAGCCGAGCTCGGCGAGCTCGGCGGCCAGCTCGGCCTCCAGGCTCTCCGCCTCGGACTGCTCGGCGGCGCGGATATCCTCGCCGCGCGCCTGCTTGTCGGCCTCTTCCTGCGAACGCGCCACGTTCACGCCCACCGGGATGATCACCTCCGGGTGGAGCTCGACGCGCACCTGGGTGATGCCGGTCGTCTTGATCGGCTGCTCCAGCAGCACCTGGCTGCGGTCCACCGTCAGGCCGCCCTGCGCCTTGCAGGCATCCGCGATGTCGCGCGAGGTGACGGAGCCGTAGAGGCTGCCGCTCTCGCCCGCCGCGCGGATGATCACCACGGCAAGCCCGAAGACGCGCTCGGCGACGCGCTCGGCCTCCTCGCGGCGCTTGATGTTCTGCGCCTCGAGCTGGGCGCGCTCCTTCTCGAAGCGGGCCAGGTTCTCCTTGCTGGCGCGGATCGCCTTGCCCTGCGGCAGCAGGAAGTTCCGCGCGTAGCCGGGCTTCACCTTCACCCGCTCGCCCATCTGGCCGAGCTTCTCGACGCGCTGCATCAGGATCAGTTCGATCATGGTCCTATGCTCCCCGGATCAGTCGTTGATCACGTAGGGCAGCAGCGCGAGGAAGCGGGCGCGCTTGATCGCGTTCGCCAGCTCGCGCTGCTTCTTCGCGCTGACCGCGGTGATGCGGCTCGGCACGATCTTCCCGCGCTCCGACAGGAAGCGGGAGAGCAGGCGGACGTCCTTGTAGTCGATCTTCGGCGCGTTCGGGCCGGAGAACGGGCAGGACTTCTTGCGCCGGTAGAAGGGCCGGCGGGCGCCCACGGCCGGGCGGCGCCCGGCGGGGCTGGTGGCGGTGTCTTCAGTCGCGTCGGACATCGTGGCTCACTCCCCGTCCATGCCCATGTCCATTTCCTCGCGCGGGCGCGCGCGGAATTCCTCGCGGTCGTCGCGATCGCGCCCGCCGCCACGGCCCGAGCTGAAGCGCCCGGCCGGGCGCGGGCCGCGGAAGCCGCGCTCGCGCTCGCGGTCGTCGCCGCGGCGGGCGAGGATGGCCGACGGCCCCTCCTCGATCTCCTCGACGCGGATCGTCAGGGTGCGCAGCACGTCCTCGTGCAGGCCGAGCTGGCGCTCGGCTTCCTGCAGCGCCGCCGGCGGGGACGACACGCCGAGCAGCATGTAGTGCGCCTTGCGGTTCTTCTTGATCTTGTAGGCCAGGCCGCGCAGCCCCCAGTATTCGCGCTTGCGCACCTCGCCGCCGCCG
Organism: Falsiroseomonas sp. RANM36; assembly: GCF_056682175.1. Taxonomy (NCBI): domain Bacteria; kingdom Pseudomonadati; phylum Pseudomonadota; class Alphaproteobacteria; order Acetobacterales; family Roseomonadaceae; genus Falsiroseomonas; species Falsiroseomonas sp. RANM36. Next base: position 68,500 of record NZ_JBWXTD010000005.1, on the reverse strand, counting down.
GCCTTGAGCGTCTGCTCGACCTGGTCGGCGATGGCCTCGACCTGCTGTTGCGTGACGTCGTTGCGTGCCAGCAGCACGCATTCGTAAAGCGGCATCCTGTCTCCCCTCTGGCTGGCTCAGCCCCAATGCCGACGGGTGCCGGTCACTGTCCTGACGCAGCCCGGGCCAAGCCCTGGGTTGCGCAAGCGGGCATAGCCGGGACCGATGCCTCGGGTCCCGGCAGGGAAGGCGGGCGTATAGGGCGGGCCGGGGGTGCAGGGCAAGGGCGGATCGGCGCGCGGCCTTTTTCGCTGGCGCGGCGCCCAAGGCCCCTGTAGCCCGGACCCGCCGACCATCACAGCGCAGGAGCGTTGCATGCCCGCGCCGCTCTCCGCCCGCCGCGTCCGGGCCCTGATGGTGCATCCCCGGTTCAACCCGGGCTCCTTCTGGAACTACACCGCGACCTGCGAGCTGCTCGGCGCGAAATACCCCGCCCCGCCGCTCGGCCTGATCACCGTCGCCGCCATGCTGCCCCCGCACTGGGAGATCCGGCTGGTGGACCGCAACACCGCCGAGCTGCCCGACGCGGCGATCGCCTGGGCCGACATCGTGATGACCGGGGGGATGCTGCCGCAGCAATTCGACACGCTGCAGGTGATCCATCGCGCCCGGGCGCTCGGCAAGCCGGTGGTGGTGGGCGGGCCGGACGTCACCTCCTCGCCGCATGCTTATGCCGCGGCCGAGTTCCGCGTGCTGGGCGAGGCGGAAGGCATCCTCGACCGCTTCGTCGCCGCCTTCGAGGCCGGCGCGCCCGGCGGCACCTTCGAGGCCGAGCGGTTCAAGGCCGACGTCACCGCCACCCCGACCCCGCGCTTCGACCTGCTGCGCCTGGCCGACTACACCAATCTCTCCGTCCAGTTCTCCCGCGGCTGCCCCTTCACCTGCGAGTTCTGCGACATCATCGAGCTGTACGGCCGGGTGCCGCGCACCAAGACCGCGGCGCAGGTCCTGGCCGAGCTCGATGCGCTGCGCGCGCTCGGCTACCGGGGCCATGTGGACTTCGTGGACGACAACCTGGTCGGCAACAGGAAGGCGCTGAAGGCCTTCCTGCCGGAGCTGATCGCCTGGCAGAGGCGCCACGGCCACCCCTTCGAGTTCTCGACCGAGGCCTCGATCAACCTGGCCGACGACGCCGAGCTGCTCGAAAGCCTGCGCCAGGCCAATTTCTTCCTGATCTTCATCGGCATCGAGAGCCCGAACCCCGAGACGCTGCGCCTGATGCAGAAGAAGCAGAACACGCGGCGCAGCATCCCGGATTCGGTGCGCCGCGTGCAGCGCGCGGGCATCATCGTCATCGGCGGCTTCATCGTCGGCTTCGACGACGAGGCGGCCGGCGCCGGCGAGGGCATCGTCCAGCTCATCGAGGACGCCGCCATCCCGGTCGCCATGGCGGGCCTGCTCTACGCGCTGCCCGAGACGCAGCTCTCCCGCCGGCTGGCGCGGGAAGGGCGGCTGCACCCGGGCGGCGACGTGGTGAACAGCAAGGGCCTGCTCGGCGACCAGTGCACCTCCGGCCTGAACTTCGACACGAAGCGCCCACGCCGGGAGGTGCTGGCGGACTACCGGGAGGTGGTGGCCCGCGCCTACACGCCGGAGGCCTTCTTCGGCCGCCTTGGCCGCGCCGCGCTCAACCTCGGCCTGAAGCCGCCCGCGGGCCGCATCGCGCCGCGCGACCTGCCGCGCGATGCCCTGCGCTTCGCCCGCGTCGCCCTGGCGCTGACCCGGGCCGGCAAGGCGGAGCGGCAGGCATTCTGGGGCATGATCGGCACCCTGCTGCGCCGCAATCCCCGCGCGCTGAAGCCGGCGATCACGGTCGCCGCGCTCTACACCCATCTCGGCCCCTTCTCGCGCTACGTGATCGGGACCATCGACGAGCAGATCGAGGAGGTGGCGAGCGGACGCTGGCAGCCGCCGGTGCCGGTGCCGCTGCTGGCGCCGCCGGCGGAAGCCGAGGCGGCGCGCTGAGCGGGGCCGCACGCGCCCCTTGACGCCCCCCCTCCCCGCGCCCTAGGCCGCCCGACCTTCCCCAGCCAGCATCACGGTACCGTCATGGCGCTCGCCTTCACCTTCCCCGGCCAGGGCTCCCAGGCTCCCGGCATGGGCCGCGACCTCGCCGCCGCCTTCCCCGCCGCCCGCGAGGTGTTCGAGGAGGTGGACGAGACCCTGAAGCAGAAGCTGTCCCAGCTGATGTTCGAGGGGCCGGCGGAGGAGCTGACGCTCACCGCCAACGCCCAGCCCGCGCTGATGGCGGTCTCCCTCGCCGTGCTGCGGGTGATCGAAAAGGAAGGCGGCTTCGCGCTGCGCGACAAGGTCGCGCTCGTCGCCGGCCATTCGCTCGGCGAATACGCCGCCCTCGCCGCCGCCGGCACCTTCGACCTCCCCACCGCCGCCCGCCTGCTGCGCCTGCGCGGCGAGGCGATGCAGAAGGCGACGCCGCCCGGCACCGGCGCCATGGCCGCGCTCCTCGGCGCCGAGCTCGACCAGGCCCGCGGGATCTGCGCCGCCGCCGCCACCGACCCGGAGACCGGGAAGACGGAGGTGGTGGAGGTCGCCAACGACAATGGCGGCGGCCAGATCGTCGTCTCCGGCGCCGCCGCCGCGGTGGACCGCGCCATCGAGAAGGCGAAGGAAGCGGGGGTGAAGCGGGCGATGAAGCTGCCCGTCTCCGCCCCCTTCCACTGCGCGCTGATGGCGCCGGCCGCCGATGCGATGGCCGAGGCGCTGGAGCGCGCCACGATGCGCGCCCCCGCCGTGCCCGTCGTCGCCAACGTCACCGCCGCCAAGGCCACCGACCCGGCCGAGATCCGCGACCTGCTGGTGAAGCAGGTGACCGGCACGGTGCGCTGGCGCGAATGCATCCTGGCGATGGCCGCCATGGGCTGCGACCGCTTCGTCGAGATCGGCAGCGGCAAGGTCCTGACCGGGCTGATGAAGCGGCTGGCGCCGGACGCGAAGGCCGAGGCCGTCGGCACGCCCGCCGACATCGAAGCCTTTCTCAAGTCGCTCTGAAGGGGGACCGACCATGTTCGACCTGACCGGCAAGGTCGCCCTCGTCACCGGCGCGACCGGCGGCATCGGGGAGGCGATCGCCAAGGCGCTGCACGCCCAGGGCGCGACCGTCGCCATCACCGGAAGGCGCGAGGCGGAACTGGCGCGCGTGGCCGAGTCGCTCGGCGGGGCGCGCGTGATCGTCGCCCCGGCCGACCTGACCGATCCCGCCGCGCCGGCCGCGCTGGTGGAGAAGGTGGAGGCCGAGGCCGGCAGCCTCGACATCCTGGTCAACAATGCCGGCTTCACCCGCGACATGCTGGCGCTGCGCATGGGCGACGCCGACTGGAACGCCGTGCTGGAGGTGGATTTGAACGCCCCCTTCCGCCTGGCGCGCTCCGCGCTGCGGGGGATGATGAAGAAGCGCTGGGGCCGCGTGGTCTCCATCGCCTCCATCGTCGGCGTCACCGGCAATGCCGGCCAGGCCAACTACGCCGCCGCCAAGGCCGGGCTGATCGGCATGAGCAAGTCGCTGGCGCAGGAGGTCGCGACGCGCGGCGTCACGGTCAACGTCGTCGCGCCCGGCTTCGTGAAGACCGCGATGACCGACGCCCTGCCGGAGGCCGCGCGCACCGCGCTGCTCTCCCGCATCCCGACGCAGAAGATGGGCAACCCCGAGGACGTCGCCGCGGCGGTGGTCTATCTCGCCAGCCCCGAGGCCGGCTGGGTCACCGGCCAGACCATCCATGTGAATGGCGGGATGGCGATGTTCTGAGGCCGCCCGGGGCCGGCGACCGGCCCCGGGATCGGCGCCCGCTCAGGCCACGCGCCGCAGGACGCCGGCCGCGACGAGGCTTTCGACCACGGCCGGAATCCGGGCGGCGATGCCGTCCCGGATGGAAGCGAGTTCGGGTCCGCCATGCAGCAGCGGCGCGCAGGGCGTGGCGGGGCCGGCCGCATAGGCATCGGGCGCCGCGTCCACCCGCAGCAGCGCCTGCGGCGCGTTAGCGAACCAGGCGCGGTTGCCGCAGTCGAGCCAGCTTTCCGCCGGCACGCCTTCCGCGAGGACGACGTCGTGGCATTCCAGTTCGATGTGGAAATACTGCACGGAGAAGTGGTGAAGCTCCTGCACGATGGAGACGCCGTTCTCCAGCAGCCGCGCAGGCACCAGCCGGCCGTCCAGCAGCAGGCAATGGTCGGGGGAGACGAGCAGGTCGCGGCCCGGCGCGTTGTCGCCCAAGGCGCCCGCGCGGATGCGGATGGGCGCGAGGGCACGCAGCCTCTCCTGACTGTCGAGTTCGACATGGCGCCGCCCGATCCAGAGCACGGGGCGGTGGGCGGTGGCCGCGTCGGCCAGGGTGCGCACGCAGTCCCCGGCCCTGAGCGCCTCCACCGGGACCGGCCCCCGATCGGTCTCGATCAGCGTGCCCGCGGCGAAGCAGACGGTGAAGGGGTCCGTGCTGATCGTGAACTGCTCACCGGGGGCGACCGGCGAATTCGAGTAGTAGAGGAAACTTGACCCGGTCTGCGCCAGAAATCCGTCAGCGTACCACCCGACAAAAGTATTTGTGAAAGTAAAACCAGAAAGGGTGAAGGTGATGGTTTCCCCGGGTTCGTATGTCGTGCTCGACGGGTCGGAATCGGTGGTCGCGACGTCGAAGGGCTGGCCGCCGTTGGGGAAGTTGCCGGTAAACGTTCCGGTGGCGCTGTCATATGCCCCGCCTATCCGAAAGGTCGTGTCAAATGTGGCCATGAGCTACCTCCGCTCGCGGATTGATCGGAACATCGGAGGCGGGTTCTCCGTCACGGAGCACCCCGCCCGAATTGGGGGAGCCGACGCGGCAGCCGGGTGCCGGCCGCGCGGGCGGCCTCGGGGTCAGCCACCGAACACCACGGCGTCCACGATCTCGTAGCGCTCGGGGCCGAAGGTCACGAGGGTGGCGTCGCCCTGCCGGCGCGCCGCGAAGCTCCAGCCGGCCGAGCCGTCCGCCTGGGCGCTGTCGGCGCCGATCGCGCGCCCGCCCTCGAAGAAGATCATCCGCTTCCGGCCATCCGGCTTGGTCACGACCACGGTCGCGGTGCCGCCCTGCTCGCGCGCCACGCCCATCGCGCACTGGCTCATCGGCTGCCCGGCGGCGGCGCAGGGGATGTTGCTGGTGGCGTCGAAGCGGCCCTGGCCGGCACGCTCCGACGCGCTGCCGGTGCGCGAGGGCTGCGGCCGAACATGAGCGGGCGCAGGGGCGGACGCAGGGGCGGGAGCGGCGGCGGCGGGCGCCGTAGCCTGTGCCGCAGGGGGCTGCGCCGGGGCGCAGGCGGCGAGGCCGAGGCCGAGGGCTGCGAAGGCACCGAAGGGGCGAAGCTGCATGGCGTGGTTCCTTTGCATGAAGGGATCGGGACGCGCGCCGCGCGCTCAGCCGCCCGTCATCACCGCTTGCGGGATCTCGAAGCGTTGGTTGCCGATGCGGACATGGTAGAGATCCGCCTCGTGCCCGACCGTCATGCGGACATCGCCATCCGCCTGGGACTGGTCGAAGCTCATCGGCGTATTGTCCTCGAAGAAGATCACGCGGTTGCCGCCATCGGGCCAGAACACGGTGATGCGGCCATTCCCATGGCCCTCCCGCACCACGCCGAAGCGGCAGGATCCCATCGGCTGGCCGCGGTTGCGGGCGCAGGGGATGTTGCCGGTGGCGTTGAATTCGGTGCCGCTCACGCGCGCATCCGCGGAGGGCCGCGCCGGCGCGGCGGCATGCGGCGCGCCGCCGGTCACGGCGAGGCGGATCGAATAGTTGGCGCTCTCGCCACGGCGTGCCGCCGCGGGGATCATGTACACTTGCACCACGTAGTCGCCGGAATGGGCGGTGCGGAACTCCACCTGGTTGCCGCTCGTCGAGCCGATGAAGAACGCGGCGTCATGGCCCGGCCGCTTGCCCGGCTCGAAGACGTTGAAATAGACCGAGGTGGCGCGGGAGGAGAGATGCACGTTCATCATCTGCCCCTGCCGGACGCCGAGGCGGTATTCCACGCTCTCACGGCCCTGGATGTGGCCGTTGATGGTGGCCTCGCTGGCGCCGCGCTCGAAATGCACGCGGACATGGCGAACGGGATCGTCCGCCGCGGCCGGCGGCACCTGGGCGAACAGCAGCAGGCTTGCGCCCAGCAGACCTGCGATCAGACGCATCGCATCGCTCCGTCAGGACAGGGGATCCGCCGTGCCGCGGGGGCGCGGCACGGCGAGGCCGGCGTCAGCGCCCGCAATTCGAGGCGGCGACGTTCTCGACCGTCTGGTAGCGGCCCTGGTTGGTCACCACCCGGACGCAGGCGCCGGCAGGGTGCGACCAATAGGCGGTGAGGCCCTGCGTGCGCGCCAGCGTGTAGCCGCGCGACTGCAGTCCCATCTCGCCACTCGACCCGCGCGCCCCCGCCAGATCGGCCACGCTGGGCGCGGCCTGGCTGGCGGGCGCCCCCCGGGGGCGGGGCGCCCCCGGGGCCGCGGG
>NZ_JBWXTD010000005.1:52425-61876 GCF_056682175.1 Falsiroseomonas sp. RANM36 | reverse complement strand
GCCCGCCCCCCGGCCCCCGGCCCCGGGGGGGCCGCGCCCGCAGGCTCGGCATGGCGTTTCGGACAGCATACAAGGAACCGCCCCGCGCCAGGCGGGCACGGCACGACGCAGCAGGAGAGACCCCGGTCCATGAGCGAAACCGCGGAGAAGGTGAAGAAGATCGTCGTCGAGCACCTCGGCGTGGAAGAGGCGAAGGTCACGCCCGAGGCCTCCTTCATCGACGATCTCGGCGCGGACAGCCTCGACACCGTCGAGCTGGTCATGGCCTTCGAGGAGGCCTTCGGCGTCGAGATCCCGGACGACGCCGCCGAGAAGATCACGACCGTGAAGGACGCGATCGAGTATATCGAGAAGCAGAAGGCGGCCTGAGCCGCCCGCTTCTCACGGCAAGCCAGGGGGAAAACGGGCGTGTTCGGTCATCTCGCGGCGCCGCGGCGCGTCGTCGTCACGGGCATGGGAATCGCCTGCCCACTCGGGCTCGGCGTCGAGCATGTCTGGAAGCGCATGACGGCCGGTGAATCCGGCCTCGGCGCGATCCAGTCCTTCGACGTCAGCCAGCTTCCCTCCAAGGTGGCCGGCCAGGTCCCCCAGGGGCCCAAGGCCGAGGGCAAGCTCGACGTCGCGGAGTGGATCCCGGTCAAGGACGTCAAGAAGATGGACCGCTTCATCCAGCTCGCGCTCGTCGCCGCGGAGGAAGCGGTGCAGGACGCCGGCTGGCTGCCGGAGGACGAGGAATCCCGCACCCGCACCGGCGTGATGATCGGCTCCGGCATCGGCGGCCTGCCGACCATCTACGAGGCGTCGGTGCAGATCTTCCAGGGCAAGACACGCCGCCTCTCGCCCTTCTTCATCCCCTCGGCGCTGATCAACCTGGCTTCCGGCCATGTCTCGATCCGCTACGGCTTCAAGGGCCCGAACCATTCCGTCGTCACCGCCTGTGCCACCGGCGTGCATGCGCTCGGCGACGCGGCCCGGCTGATCGCGCTCGGAGATGCCGACGTGATGGTCGCCGGCGGCGCCGAGGCCGCGGTCAGCGAGATCGGCATGGCCGGCTTCTGCGCCTCCCGCGCGCTCTCCACCGCCTTCAACGACACGCCGACCAAGGCCTCCCGCCCCTGGGACAAGGATCGCGACGGCTTCGTCATGGGCGAGGGCGCGGGCGTCGTCGTGCTCGAGGAATACGAGCACGCGAAGCAGCGCGGCGCGAAGATCTACGCCGAAGTGGTGGGCTACGGCATGTCCGGCGACGCGCACCACATCACCGCGCCGAGCGAGGATGGCGACGGCGCCTATCGCTCGATGAAGGCCGCGCTGGCCTCGGCCGGCGTGCGGCCAGACCAGGTGCAGTACGTGAACGCGCACGGCACCTCCACGCCGATGGGCGACGACATCGAGCTCGGCGCCGTGGAACGCCTCTGGGGCGACGCGGCCAAGGGCCTCGCGATGTCCTCGACCAAGTCGGCCGTCGGCCACCTGCTCGGCGCGGCGGGCGCGGTGGAGGGCATCTTCTCCGTCCTGGCGATCCGCGACGGCATCGCCCCGCCGACGCTGAACCTCGACAGTCCCTCGCGCGAAAGCCCGATCGACCGCGTGGCGAATGTCGCGCAGCAGCGGAAGATCGAGGTCGCGCTGTCCAACAGCTTCGGCTTCGGCGGCACCAACGCGAGCATCGTCTTCCGCAAGGCGGCGTAGCCGCCGCGCGCGGCGCCGTTACACGAAGCGGCGCGGCGCCTCTTGCAACCCGGCGCGACGACGGCCACAGGTCTCGGCGCATGCGCCGCCTATCCTCCGTCATCGTCATCCTGCTCCTGCTGCTCGGCGGCCTCGCCGCCGGCGGCTGGTGGTATGCCCAGCGCGCCTATGCGGCACCCGGGCCGCTCGCCGAGCCGGCGCAGATGGTGGTCCCCCGCGGCGGCCTGACGGCCATCGCCGCCGGACTCGCGGAGCGCGGGGTCATCGCCGATGAGCGCGCCTTCCTCCTCGCCGCCTGGGCCACCCGCGGCCAGGGCGCGCTGCGCGCCGCCGAATTCGTCTTCCCCGCCGGCGCCAGCCTGCAGCAGGTGCTGGAGGTCCTGCGCACCGCCCGCCCGGTGCAGCGCCGCCTGACCATCCCCGAGGGCCTGGTGGTCGGCCAGATCGTCGCCATCCTCGAGCGCGCCGAGGGCCTGACCGGGGACATGCCCCGCTTCGACGAGGGCCAGATCCTGCCCGAGACCTATGCCTACCAATGGGGCGATTCGCGGGCTTCCGTCGTGCGTCGCGCCGACCAGGCGATGGATGCGGCGCTCGCCGAGCTCTGGGCCGCGCGCCAGCCCAACCTGCCGCTCGCCACCCCGCGCCAGGCGGTGATCCTGGCCTCCATCGTCGAGCGCGAGACCGGCAAGCCGGATGAACGGGCGAAGGTCGCCGGCGTCTTCATCAACCGCCTGCGCCGGGGGATGCCGCTGCAATCCGATCCCACCGCCGCCTATGCCGCGGCCGATGGCGGCGTGCTGGACCGCCCGCTGACCCGCGCCGACCTCGACCGCGACCATCCCTTCAACACCTACCGCACGCGCGGCCTGCCGCCCGGCCCCATTGCCAGCCCCGGCCGCGACTCGCTGCGCGCCGTGCTGAACCCCGAGGCGACCGACTTCCTCTATTTCGTCGCCGACGGCAGCGGCGGCCACGCCTTCGGCCGCACGCTGGAGGAACACAACCGCAACGTCGCCCGCTGGCGCGAGATCGAGCGGCAAAGGAACGCCACCGGCGGCCGATGACGCTGACCGGCCCGGCCCTCTGGTGGCGGCTCCTGGTCATCGGCGGTCTCTGGGGATCCTCCTTCCCGCTGCTGCGGCTGGTGGCGATGGACATGTCGCCCCTGGCGCTGGCGGCGTTGCGGGGCCTCTTCGCCGCGGCGGGCGTGCTGGCCTTCCTGCTGGTCACGCGCCAGCTCGGCGGCCGTCTCAGGCTGCGGGACTGGCTGGTGCTCGGCACCACGAATGGCTGGGTGCCGAACCTGCTGACCGCCTTCGCGCTCGGCTCGATCGAAGCGGCGCCGGCCGCCCTGATCCATGCCGCGACGCCGCTGCTGGTGGCGCTGCTGACGCTCGGCCTGCTGCGCGAGGAGCGGCCCGGGCCGCGCAGCGTGGCGGGCCTGCTGGTCGGCTTCGCCGGCATCGCGGTTTTGCTCGGGCCGGATGCGCTGGCCGGCCGTGCCTCCTTCACCGGCGGGCTGCTGGTGCTGCTCTCGGGCCTCTCCTACGCGATCGGCACCATCTATGCCCGGCGCGCGCGGCCCGATTCGCCGGCGCAGCTGGCCCTCGGCCAGCAACTCGTCTCGGGCGGCGTCGCGCTGCTGATCTCGCTGCCGCTGGCCCCGGAAGGCGCCTATGCGGTGCCGGCCGGGACTCTGCTGGTGATCGCGCTGCTCGGGATCTTCGCCTCCGCGCTGCCGCTGACGATGTTCCTCGGCCTGCTGGCGCGGGCGCGGGTGACCGATGCGTCCATGGTCGGCTACCTGCAGCCGCCCTTCGCCGCCGCGGTCGGGGCGCTGCTGCTCGGCGAGGTTCCCGCGCCGCTGGTGCTGGCGGGCGGGACCATCGTGCTGGCCGGCGTGTGGCTGGCGACGACGCGGCCACGGGCGCGGTAGCGCCGAGGCCGGGCCGGCGCCGACAAGCCGAGTTGATCTGGGTCAGCCCGTAAGCCGGGCCAGAGCTGCTAGGCTTTGGCCATGGTGCCGACCTCGGGTGATCGCAGCATGTCGCGGCCAGATCCTTCTCGCGCCTCGATGCCCCGCCGCCCCGGCGCTCCGCAAGGCGGCGGGATCGCGTGGCGATGACGCCCGCACCCGGCCCGTCCGCGGCGGCCCCGGCAAGCGGCAGGGTCGTCGCGGTGCGCGGCTCGGTCATCGACCTGGAGTTTCCCGCGCACGACCTGCCCGGCCTCGCCGAGGCGGTCGAGATCGCCTGGGACCGGGACACCCGCCTGGTCGCGGAGGTGCAGAGCCACCAGACCGAGCGGGTGGTGCGCGCGGTGGCGCTCCGCGAGACCGACGGCCTGCGCCGCGGCTCGCCCGCCATCCGCACCGGCGGCCCGATCGCCGTGCCGGTCGGGGAGGCGGTGCTCGGCCGCCTGCTGGATGTGCTGGGCGAGCCGGCGGACAGCGGGCCCGCCCTGCCCGCGGCGGCGGAACGCTGGCCGATCCACCGCCCCCCGCCCCCGCTCGCGGAGCAGCAGGGACGGCGCGACCTGCTCGAGACCGGGATCAAGGTGATCGACCTGCTCGCGCCGCTCGCGCGCGGCGGGAAGGCCGCGATGTTCGGCGGCGCCGGCGTCGGCAAGACCGTGCTGGTGACGGAGCTGATCCGCACCACGGTCGAGGCCTATACCGGCCTGTCGGTCTTCGCCGGCATCGGCGAGCGCACGCGCGAGGGGCACGAGATGCTGCTCGACATGCGCCGCTACGGCGTGCTGGACCGCACCGTCCTGGTCTATGGCCAGATGGCGGAGCCGCCGGGGGCGCGCTGGCGCGTCGGGCTGACGGCGATGACCGTCGCCGAGTATTTCCGCGACGCGCTGCACCGCGACGTGCTGCTGCTGATGGACAACGTCTTCCGCTTCGTCCAGGCCGGCAGCGAGATCTCGGGCCTGCTCGGCCGCCTGCCCTCGCGCGTCGGCTACCAGCCCACCCTGGCGACGGAAGTGGCGGAGCTGCAGGAGCGCGTGGCCTCCGTTCCCGGCGCGACCGTCACCGCCATCCAGGCCGTCTACGTGCCGGCCGACGACTTCACCGATCCGGCCGTCACCGCGCTGTTCGGCCATCTCGACAGCGCCATCGTGCTGTCGCGCGCCATGGCGGCGGAAGGGATGTATCCGGCGGTGGATCCGCTGGAGTCCACCTCCACCCTGCTGGACCCGACCGTGGTGGGGGAGGAGCACTACGCGACGGCGGAAGCGGTGCGCGAGATCATCGCCCACTACCGCTCCCTGCAGGACGTCATCGCCATGCTCGGCCTGGAGGAACTCAGCCCCGCCGACCGCCGCGCGGTGACGCGCGCGCGCCGCCTGCAACGCTTCCTCACCCAGCCCTTCAAGGTGACCGAGGCCTTCACCGGCAAGCCCGGCCGCAGCGTCCCGCGGGAGGCCACCATCGCCGGTTGCCGCGCCATCCTGGACGGCGAATGCGACGACTGGGCGGAATCCTCGCTCTACATGGCGGGCGACCTCGACGAGGCGCGCGCCAGGGAACGGGCGGCGTCGTGAGGCTCACCATCGCCACACCCGAGGCCCTGCTGCTGCAACGCGACGGCATCGTCGCGCTGCGCGCGCAGGACGAGAGCGGCGCCTTCGGCATCCTGCCGGGCCATGCCCCTTTCCTCACGGCGCTCGCCCCCTCGGTCGTCAGCTGGCGCGAGCAGGGCGGGAAGGAAGGGCACTGCGCCGTGCGGGGCGGCGTGCTCACGGTGGATGGAAGCGGGCAGGAGATCGCGATCGCCACGCGCCAGGCCGTCCTCGACGACGACATCGCCAGACTGGAGCATGCGCTGCGCGAGGAACTCGCCGCGGCCGCGGCGCGCGAGCAGGCAGAGCGCGTCTCCACCGCACAGCTCCAGGCGATGGCGATCCGCCGCATCATCGGCCTGCTGCGGCCCGGCCCGCGGCCGCCGGGCGCCGGGGGTGCGGCATGACCGCCGCCGAGCTCCCGCAGGAGCCGCCGCCCGACCCGCTGGTCGAGGCGGTGCGGCGCGAAGAGGCGCGGCGTGCACGCCATCGGGCGGAGGGGGAACGCGCGCTCGGGACGGATCTCTCCACCATCGGCGCGCTCGGCTGGCTGGTGGTGACGCCGATCCTGCTCGGCATCCTGGCCGGGCGCGCGCTCGACCGCCTGGCCGGCAGCGGCATCTTCTGGACCGGCGCGCTGGTGGTCGCCGGCGCCGCCATCGGTGGCTGGCTCGCCTGGCGGCGGATGAACGAGATGGGGCAGGCGCGATGAGCCTCGCGGCGCAGGCAGTCTCGGGCGGCGTGATCGGGCTCCTGGCCGGTCTCGTCTTCTTCCGCAGCCTGCGGCGCAACGCCACGCTCTACCTGGAACGGGGGGCCGCCTGGCGGCCGGTGGCGCTGCACCTGGCCCGGATGTCGCTGCTCGCCGCCGTGCTGGCCGGCGTGGCGATGGGAAGCGGCGGGACCGGCCTGCTCGCCGCCTTCGCCGGCATCCTGCTCGCGCGCGCCGGCGCGCTGCGGGCCGCGAGGGCGGCGCGATGAACGAAGGCCCGCTCGCCGCGCGCCTGCTGTTCTCGCTCGGCCCGGTGCCGGTCACCGCGCCGGTCGTCACCACCTGGGGCCTGATGCTGGCGCTGACGCTCGGCTGCGCGCTCGCGACACGGCGGCTGGCGCTGCGGCCGGGGGCGCTGCAGACCGCGCTCGAGCTCCTGGTCTGCGGCATCGCCGACCAGATCCGGGCGACGATGCGCGTCGAGCCCGCGCGCTTCCTGCCGCTGATCGGCACGCTCTTCATCTTCCTCGCCACCGCGAACCTGCTGCACCTGCTGCCGGGCCTGGAGCCGCCGACGGCGCATATCGAGACCCCGGCCGCGCTCGCCGCCATCGTCTTCGCCGCGACGCACTGGTACGGCGTGCGCACGCTCGGCCTCGGGCGCTACCTGGCGAGCTTCGCCAGGCCGGTCTGGATCATGCTGCCGCTGAACGTGATCTCGGAGTTCACGCGCAGCTTCTCCCTGATGGTGCGCCTGTTCGGCAACATCATGAGCGCGGCCTTCATCGGCGCGCTGGTGCTCTCGCTCGCGGGGCTGTTCGTGCCGATCCCCTTCATGGCGCTCGATATCCTGACCGGCCTCGTGCAGGCCTACATCTTCGCAACCCTCGCCGCCGTCTTCGTCGGCGCCGCCATCGGCAGCACGGAAAGGGCATAGGCCGCGCATGACCTACATCGAGCACATCAGCATCCTCGGCGCCGTCATCGCCGTCTCCTTCGGCGCGATCGGCCCCGCGCTCGCCGAGGGCCGCGCCGTGGCCGCAGCGATGGACGCGATCGCGCGTCAGCCGGAATCCTCCGGCGTGCTGTCGCGCACGCTCTTCGTCGGGCTCGCGATGATCGAGACGATGGCGATCTACTGCCTGGTGATCGCGCTGCTGCTGCTCTTCGCCAATCCCTTCGTCCGCTGAAGCGCGGGAAGCACGGCGTGCGGTTCGACTGGTGGACCTTCGGGCTGCAGACGATCAACTTCCTGATCCTGGCCTGGCTGCTGCAGCGATTCCTCTATCGGCCGGTCATGCGCGTCGTCGCCGCGCGGCGCGAGGCCTCCGACCGCCTGATGGCGGAGGCCGAGGCCGGCCGCCGCAAGGCCGAGGCGATGGAGGCCGAGATCGGCCGCCGCCGCGCGACGATCGAAGCCGAGCGCGAGGCGCTGCTCGCAGAGGCGCGCAAGGCGGCGCAGGCACAGGCCGCGGCCGAGATGGAGCGCGCGCGGACCGAGGCCGCGCGCCTTGCCAAGGAAGCGCAGGAAAGGATCGAACGGGAAGCGGAGGCGGCGCAGGACGACATCCACCGCCAGGCCGCGCGGCTCGCATCGGCGATGGCGGCGCGGCTCGCGCAGTCGGCGCCGCCGCCGCCCGATCCCTTCCTCGATCGCCTCGCGGAGGCCCTCGCCGGGCTGCCCGGGGCCACGCGCGACAGCCTGCGCGCCGGACCGCTGGAGGTCGCGACGGCCGCATCGCTTGCGCCCACGGCGCAGGACAGCCTGCGCCGCTGGCTCGCGGAGCGGCTCGGCGCCGACCCTGGCGGCCTCTCCTTCGCGGTGGAGCCGGCGCTGCTCGCCGGCCTCGAGCTGCGGGCGCCGCACGCCGTGCTGCGCAGCAGCTGGGCCGCGGACCTCGAACGCCTCGCCGCCGAAGTGACGCATGACGGCGCGCCCGCCTGAGGGCCTCGATGCCTGGGCCGAGCGGGCGGCGGGGCGCATCGGCCGCGCCGCGCTCGGGCCCGTCGCGGATTCCCTCGGCCGGGTCAAGGAAGTCGGCGATGGCGTGGCGCTGGTCTCCGGCCTGCCGGAGCTGCGCGCGGGCGAACTGCTGCGCTTCGCCGATGGCAGCACCGGCCTCGCGCGGATCCTGGACGTGGACCACATCGGCTGCGTGCTGCTCGATGCCGGCGCGGGGATCGCGGCGGGCCAGCCGGTCCACGGCACCGGCGAGGTGCTGCGCGTTCCGGTGGGCGATGCGCTGCTCGGCCGCGTGGTGGACCCGCTCGGCCGCCCGCTCGACGGGCTCGGCCCGGTGCAGGCGACGTCCCACGAACCGGCCGAGCGCCCGGCGCCCTCCATCATCGAGCGCGACCTTGTCACCCGCCCGCTGCAGACCGGCATCCTGCTGATCGACGCCATGCTGCCGCTCGGCCGCGGGCAGCGCGAGCTGATCCTGGGCGACCGGCAGACCGGCAAGACGGCGATCGCGGTGGACAGCATCATCAACCAGCGCGACAGCGGCGTGGCCTGCGTCTATGTCGCAATCGGCCAGAAATCCTCCTCCGTGCGACAGGCCATCGAGGCGGTGCGCCGGCATGGCGACCCGCGGCGCTGCATCTTCGTCGTCGCCGGCGCGGCGACGGCGCCGGGGCTGCAATGGCTCGCCCCCTTTGCCGGCTTCACCATGGCGGAGCACATCCGCGATGCCGGCGGCGACGCGCTGATCGTGCTCGACGACCTCACCAGGCACGCCGCGACGCATCGCGAGCTCGCCCTGCTGCTGCGCCAGCCACCGGGGCGCGAGGCCTATCCGGGCGACATCTTCCACCTGCATGCGCGGCTGCTCGAACGCGCCGCGCAGCTCTCCGCGGCGAAGGGCGGCGGCTCGCTGACGGCGCTGCCGATCGCGGAGACGGAGGCCGACAATCTCAGCGCCTACATCCCCACCAACCTGATCTCCATCACCGACGGGCAGATCGTGCTCGACGCCAGGCTGTTCCACGAAGGCCGCCGCCCGGCCGTGGACATCGGCCGCAGCGTCAGCCGCGTCGGCGGGAAGACCCAGGCGCGCGCGCTGCGCGACGTCGCCGAGGACCTGCGCCTCGACTACGCGCAGTTCGAGGAGCTGGAGCTGTTCTCGCGCTTCGGCGCCACGACCGAGGCGCGCACGCGCGCGCGCCTCGAGCATGGCCGGCGGATCCGCGCGGTGCTGCAGCAGGGCCGCCACGCGCCGCGCGATCTCGGCGTGGAGGTGGCGCTGCTGCTGGCGGTCGCGGAGGGGCTGCTGGATCCGCTGCCGCTCGACCGCATCGGCGCCTTCGCGACGGATCTCGCCGACTGGCTCGCCGGCCATGCCGGCGCGGCGCTGGATCGCGTGCGCGGCACCGGCAGCCTTGCGGCCGAGGACCAGGCGCGGCTGCGCGAGGCGCTGGCGCCGCGCGCCGCCGCGCGGCCGGGCGCGCCCGGCCCGGCCCCCCCGCGGGGCGGCGCCC
>NZ_JBWXTD010000005.1:35775-52325 GCF_056682175.1 Falsiroseomonas sp. RANM36 | reverse complement strand
CGCCGCGGCGGCGCCGCGCCCCTCTCCCCCCCCCCCCCCCCCGCCCCCGCGGGGGCCCCCCCCCCCCGGGTCGATCCACAGATAGAGCAGATCCACCGCCAGGTTGATCGCGACAAACAGCGCCGCGATCAGCACGAGGTAGGTCGAGATGACCGGCACATCGGCGGCTGCGACGGATTGCAGGAACAGCAGCCCGAGTCCCGGCCACTGGAAAACCGATTCCGTGATGACCGCGAAGGCGATGACGGAGCCGAGCTGCAGGCCGGTGATGGTCACCACCGGCACCAGCGTGTTGCGCAGCGCGTGGCGCAGATTGACGGCGCGATCCGTGAGGCCGCGCGCGCGGGCGAAACGGATGAAGTCCTTGCGCAGCACCTCCAGCATCTCCGCCCGCACCAGGCGCATCATCATCGCCACCTGGAAGATCGCGATGGTCAGCGCCGGAAGCACGAGCGATCGCCAGCCGCTCGCGGTCAGCAGGCCGGTGCTCCACCAGCCGATCTCGACCGTGTCGCCGCGGCCGAAGCTCGGGAAGATCTCGAAGGTGACGCTGAACATCCAGATCAGCAGCACGCCGGCCAGGAAGGAAGGCATCGAGATGCCGACGAGGGAGATGCCGAGCAACGCCTGCGCACCGGCGCTTCTCCGGCGCAGCGCGGTGAGGATGCCGAGCGGGATGCCGAAGGCCAGCGCCAGGATCATGCCGGCGAAGGCAAGCTCGACGGTTGCCGGCAGGCGATTGATCAGCACGGCCTCGACCGGCTGGCCGAGACGGTAGGAGATGCCGAAATCGCCCGAGGCCAGCCGCATCAGATAGTCGCCGAACTGCACGATCATCGGCTGGTCGAGGCCGAGGTCGCGCCGCACCGCCTCTCGCGCCGCGGCGGTGGAATCGGCGCCGAGGATCGCGACGACGGGATCGCCGAGATAGGTGAACATCACGAAGGCCAACGCGATCACCGCGAGCATCACGATGCAGGCCTGCCAGAGCCGCGAGAGCACGAAGGCGATCATGCGGCCGCAACCCGCGCGAGTGCGGGGCCGGCGGCCTCAGCCAGGCCCGCGTAGTCGGCGAGATCGTTGTAGGCCTGTGCGGAGAGCCGCAGCCACAGCGCTCCGCCCAGCGCCATGACCGGCGCCTCGATGCGCGCGGTGTCCCAGATCGCGTTGCGCAGCGCCGCCGCGGTCGGCCAGTCCGGCGCAATGCCGGCGCGCGCCGGCAGGCGCACCGTGGCCATCGCGGCGAGCATGCCCGGCGGCGCGCCGAGCTCCGTGCCGAGCGCCGCGGCCAGGCGCTGCCCCGCCTCCAAGGCCAACGCGGCGTTGCGGGCGCGCAGCGCCGCGCCGCCGAGCCGTTCGTGCAGCGCGATCGCCTCGGGCACGGTGAGCCAGGCGGAGACATCGCGCGTGCCGGTCTTGTCGAACTCCGCCACGAAGCCTTGGCCATACGCGTGGGAGATGACGGTCGGATGCACCTCCCAAGGCGCGTCGGCGGCGGCGGCGAGGAAGCCTGCGCCCTTCGGGCTGCACAGCCATTTGTGGCAATTGCCGGCATACCAGGTGGCACCGAGCGCCCCGATGTCGAGCGCGATCAGCCCCGGCGCATGCGCGCCGTCCACCAGCACGGGCACGCCCGCGCGGCGCGCCGCGGCGATGATCGGCGTCACCGGCAGCACGGCCGCGGACGGCGAGGCGACGTGGTCCAGCACCAGCAGCCGCGTCCGCTCGCCGATGCGCGAGACAACGGCCTCCACCACCGCCTCCGCCGCGCGCAGCGGCATGCCGAGCGGCGCCTCGATCACTTCGGCGCCGGCGCGCGCGGCATGGTGGCGCAGCGTCTGCCGCACGGCGTTGTAGACGTGGTCCGTCGTCAGGATCTCGTCACCCTGGCGCAGCGGCGCGGAGGCGATCACCGCATTGACCGCGGTCGTCGCATTGTCCACGAAGCCGAGCCGCTCCGGCGCCGCGCCGACGAAGCGCGCGAGCACCGTGGCGGCGTCGCGCAGCAGCCCGCCGAGGTCGTTGATGAAGAAGCGCGAGGGCTGCCGCTCCATCCGCGCCCGCCAGGCCGCCTGCACCTCCAGCAGGGGCAGCGGGCAACCGCCGAAGCCGCCATGGTTGAGATGCCGCGCCCCGGGCTCCAACGCCCAGAGCGACCGCGCCTCCGCCACGGGGATCACGACGGCCATCGGATCAGATCGCCATCGGCGCGCCACGCGCGGCGGAGAGCGGCACGGCCTCGAAGGCCGCGACGCCGTTCAGCAGTTCGGCGGCGGTGACGGGATAGGGCGCACGGCCGACGATGGCCGCAGCGAAGGCTTCCAGCTCGGCGCGCTCGATGTCGAAGGGCGCATAGCGCCGAAGCTGCGTGTCGCCGTTCGTCAGTTCGACCTCCAGCGTCTCGCTGCCGCGGCGCTCGGCTGCGCCTTCGGCCTGCGCGCGGCCCTGCGTGCCGAAGATGGTGATGCGCCACAGCGGTGCCGTCGCCGTGATCGTCAGCAGGGAGGCGACGGCGCCCGAGGCGAGCCGGAAGGTCACCATGGTGGTGTCGTCCATGTCGAAGGCATGCACGCGCTTGGTGGAGACAGCGTAGACCTCCCGGATCGGCCCTGCGAGATGGATGATCGCGTCGATCTGGTGGATGCCCGATCCCGCGAGACCGCCGGCCGGGCTTTCGCCCGACGCGATGCGCCAGTGCCCCGCCGCATAGCGGCCGGCGACGTTGCCGGAGAAATGCGTCTCGACGTGCAGGATGGTGCCGAGCGCGCCGCTGTCCACAAGATGCTTCAGGTCGCGCACCACCGGCAGGAAGCGGCGGTTGAACCCCGCCGCCACGACGATGCCCGCCTTCTCCGCGGCGGCCATCGCCTGCTCCGCGCTTGCGCGTGTCAGCGTCACCGGCTTCTCCACGAAGACCGGCTTGCCGGCCCCGGCGCAGGCCTCGATCTGCGCCGCGTGCTGGGAATGCGGCGTCGCGAGCACGATGCCGGCGATCGCGGGATCGCGCAGCGCCGCGCCGAGTTCCGTGTGCAGCACGAGCCCACGCGCCGCGGCATCGGCCGCCGAGCGCGCCGCGTCGCGCACGATGGCCGCGGCGAAGCGCACCGTGTCGCTGCGCCCCTGGACGGAATCGACGAGCACCTTGCCCCAGCGGCCGAGGCCCGCGATCGCCAGCAAGCTAGCCATGCGTGAATTCCTTCCCTTCGTGGTGCGGCGCCTGGGCATCGACCAACGGCATCAGCGCCGGCGCCTCCTCGGCCCGCCAGCACGCCACCATGGTGCCGCCCGGCGCAGGCGCCAGCGGCGGTTCCTCCGTTCCGCAGCGCGGCAGCGCAATGGGACAGCGCGGCGCGAAGCGGCATCCCGGCGGCGGGTTCAGTGGGCTCGGCACGTCGCCGCTCAGGATGATGCGGCGGCGGCGGCGCTCGATGCGCGGATCGGGCTGCGGCACGGCCGAGAGCAGCGCGCGCGTGTAGGGATGGCCCGGCGCGCGGAACAGCGTGGCCTTGTCGCCGCTTTCGACCACGCGGCCGAGATACATCACGGCGACGGCGTGCGAGATGTGGCGCACCACGTTCATGCCATGGGCGATGAACAGATAGGCGACGCCGAGACGCTCCTGCAACTCCTGCAGCAGGTTCAGGATCTGCGCCTGGATGGAGACGTCGAGCGCGGAGACCGGCTCGTCGCAGACGATCAGGTCGGGTTCGCAGGCCAGCGCGCGGGCGATGCCGATGCGCTGGCGCTGCCCACCGCTGAATTCGTGCGGGAAGCGCGCGGCATAGGCAGGTGAGAGCCCGACCAGCGTGAGCAGCTCCGCGACGCGCGCGCCGATGGCGGCCGTGCCCTGGCGCAGCCCGTGCAGGCGCACCGGCTCTGCGATCGCCGCGCCGACGCTCATGCGCGGATTGAGGCTCGCATAGGGATCCTGGAAGATCAGCTGCACGCGCCGGCGCATGGCGCGCAGCGCATCCGGCGACAGGGAGACGACATCGCGCCCGTCCAAGAGCACCGCGCCGGCGGTCGCCGGGGCGAGGCCGAGGATCGCGCGCCCGACCGTGGTCTTGCCGCAACCGGATTCACCCACGAGCCCGAGCGTCTCGCCGCGCCGGATCGCAAGGCTGACGCCATCCACCGCCTTGACCGTGCCGACCCGCCGCTCGAACACCAGGCCGCGCGTGACCGCGAAATGCACGGCCAGGTCGCGCAGTTCGGCGAGGGGCGCCGGCCCGGTCATGCCGCCGCATCCGCGCGCCGCGGCAGGCCATCGGGGCCGAGGCGGACGTCGTAGTGGCAGGCTGCCGCGCGGGCGCCGCCCTCCAGTGGGCGCAGCGGCGGGCGGCGCGTGCGGCATTCGGGCGTCGCCAGGTCGCAGCGCGGCGCGAAGCGGCAGAGCGCGCCTTCGCCAAGCGGCACCGGCGGGCTGCCGCGGATCGCCGAGAGGCGCCTCGCGCCCTCCTCCTCGAGCCGGGGGATCGAGGCGAGCAAACCCATCGTGTAGGGCATGCGCGGATCGGCGAAGACGTCCTCGGTCGTGCCCTGCTCGACGATGCGGCCGCCATACATCACCGCCACGCGGTCGGCCATGCCGGCGACCACGCCGAGGTCATGGGTGATGATGATCACCGCCATCCCGTGCTCGCGCTGCAGGTCGCGGATCAGTTCCAGGATCTGCGCCTGGATGGTCACGTCGAGCGCGGTGGTGGGTTCGTCGGCGATCAGGAGGCGCGGCTGGCAGGCCATCGCCATCGCGATCATCACGCGCTGCCGCATGCCGCCCGAGAAACGATGCGGGAACTCGGCCAGCCGCTGCTCCGGCGCCGGGATGCCGACCATCGCCAGCAGTTCGGCAGCGCGCCGGCGCGCCGCGGCCGGAGCCATGCCGAGATGCTCCTCCAGCACCTCGGTCAGCTGCCGCCCGATGGTGAGCACGGGGTTCAGCGACGTCATCGGATCCTGGAAGATCATCGCGATCTCCCGCCCGCGCATCGCTCGCAGTTCGTCCGGGCTCATCGCCATGATGTCGCGCCCGTCGAAGCGGATCGCGCCGGCGGCGATACGGCCCGGCGGCGTCGGCACCAGCCGCATCAGCGACAGCGCCGTCACCGACTTGCCGGAGCCGGACTCGCCGACGATCCCGAGCGTCTCGCCGCGGTCGAGCGTGAAGGCCACGTCGTCCACCGCGCGCACCGTCTGCCCCTGCGAGGCGAACTGCACGGAGAGGCCCGAGACCTCGAGCAGCGGCGCCGCGCTCATGCAAGCGCCGCCGGCATGCAGCGCGCCGTCCGATCCGCCACCCGCACCGCGCGTCCCGTCTCCGCGGCCTCGATCGCGGCGAAGCACAGCCCGAGCGTGCGAAGGTGGTCGCGCCCGTCGCAGGGCACCGGACTTCCGGCGCGCAACGCGGCGATGAAGGCGTCCAGCAGCAACGCGCTGTCGTCGCGGAAGGGCTCGCAGGGCTCGAGCGGCACGGCGGTCGGCTCGGCATCGGCGCGGCGCGCGGTGGCCAGATCGTCGAACAGCGCGCGCTGCAGGATCACCCCGTCGGGGCAGTCGGTGCGCCAGAGGAATTGCAGTCGGTCCCACCCGCCGGTCCAGGTGCCGAGATAGGACACCTCCAGCCCGCCCTCCATCGTCAGGTGGCAGGCGATGTTGCTGTCATGCGCGTACATGCTCCAGGCCGGATTCCAGCTGCGGCAGGAGACGGCCTCGACCTCGCGGCCATAGACGAAGCGCAGCAGGTCCAGGTGGTGCACGCTCTGCTCCAGCATCATCGGATGGCGCATCGTGAGCGGGTACTTGTTGAGACGCGGCGCGCGGCCGTCGCGGTTGCGCTGGTAGGTCATCTGCGCGAAGCCGGGGGCGCCGAGGTCGCCCGCTTCCAGCAGAGCCCGCTTTGCGCGCGTGACGGCAAGGTATCGAAAATTCAGCCCGACGCTGAGCGGCACGCGATGCAGCGCGGCAAGCCGCACGATCTCGTTCGCCTCGGCCGGATCGAGCGAGAGCGGCTTCTCGGCCAGCACCGGCAGCCCCGCGGCGAAGCAGGCGCGGCATTGTGCGAGATGCCCCTCCGGCGGCGTGGCAAGCAGCACGGCGTCGGCGCGCACCGCGTCGAGCGCCGCCTCCAACGAGGGGAAATGCGGCGCCTCCGGCACGGTCTCGCGCAGGTGCGCGAGACGCTGCGCGTCGGGATCCACCAGCGCGGCGATCCGCACCCCGGGATGTGCGGCGAGGATCGCGGCCCATTGCCCGCCGCGATTGCCGAGACCCGCCAGGATGAAGCGCATCGCCGCCATGCGTCAGGCGGCCCGCAGCCTGTTGCCCGCCGCTTCGATGCGCGCGAAGGCCTCCTCGATCCGTGGCAGCGGCTGCAGGAGGCTCAGGCGGATGTGGCGATCCTCGGGGTCGGCGAAGAGCGCGCCGGGAAAGACGAGCACACGCGCCTCCCGGAGCAGCGCCTCGCAGAAGGCCGGCGCGGCCATGCCGGAGGAGGAGACATCGGCATAGACATAGAAGGCCCCGCCCGGATGGCCGTAGCGGAAGCCGAGCCGGTCCAGCCAGCGCATCGTCGCCGCGCGGCGCTCCGCATAGGCCGCGATCATCGCACGCACCTCGTCCTGCGGGCCGGTGAGCGCGGCCAGCGCGGCGTGCTGCGACGGCGTCGCGGCGTTGATGGACAGCGTGTGCCGCGGCTCGATCATGCGGGCGATCGCGTCCTCCGGCCCGGCGAGATAGCCGACGCGCCAGCCCGTCATCGCATAGGTCTTGGAGAAGCCGTTCAGCGTGATCGTCCGCTGCTTCATCCCCGGCAGCGTGGCGATGGAGAGATGCTCGGATCCCTCGAAGACGATCTCGGCGTAGATCTCGTCCGCGATCACGATCAGGTCGTGCCGTTGCGCGATCCGCGCGATCTCGCGCACCATCCCCGGGGGGGTGACGGCGCCGGTCGGGTTGTTCGGGCTGATCAGCACCAGCGCCTTG
Organism: Falsiroseomonas sp. RANM36; assembly: GCF_056682175.1. Lineage (NCBI taxonomy): Bacteria > Pseudomonadati > Pseudomonadota > Alphaproteobacteria > Acetobacterales > Roseomonadaceae > Falsiroseomonas > Falsiroseomonas sp. RANM36. The sequence goes on along the minus strand of NZ_JBWXTD010000005.1, from coordinate 45,344 downwards.
CTGCGCGGCGTGATGCGCGCCTCGATCTCCGCCGGCAGGATGGCGAAGTCCTCCGCGTCGCGCGTCGGCACGTCCACCACGACGCCGCCGCACATCGCCACGGCGGTGTCGTAGGAGGTGAAGCGCGGGCGGGGGATCAGCACCTCGTCCCCGGGCTCGACCAGGGCGAGCATGGCGAGCATCAGGGCCTCCTGCGCGCCGGCGGTGACGATCACCTCGGAGGCCGCGTAATCCAGGCCGAAGCGCGCGCGCAGATGCGCCGCGATCGCCTGGCGCAGCGCCGGGATGCCGGCGGGCGGGGTGTAGTGGTGCTCGTTCGCCTCGATGGCGCGGATCGCGGCCTGCACGACGTGGCGCGGCGTGTGGAAGTCGGGATCGCCCCGCCCCATGGCGATGACATCGGGCAGCCCGGCGGCCATGGCGAGCAGGCGCGAGCGCCAGCTCTCATCCACCTGGCGGATGCGGCCCGACATGCGGGCCAGCAGCGGCGAGGGCATCAGGCCATCCTCCTGCCGTCCACGAAGGTCATCCTCACCTCCCCGATCGCCGCGATGTCGGCGCGCGGGTCGCCCGCCACCACGATCACGTCGGCGGCCTTGCCGGCCTCGAGCGTGCCGAGGCGGTCCTGCATCCGGTTGAGCGCGGCGGCGACCGCGGTGGCGCTGCGGATCGCGTCGTAGTTGTCGCGCTTGACGCCGACCTTGACCATGAAGGCCATCTCCGGCGCGATCACCGCATGCCCGACGGCGGGGCTGCCGCAATCGGTGCCGAAGGCGATGGTCACGCCCGCTTCGGCGGCCCTGCGCAGCCCCTCGTAGCGGGCGGGGTTGGCGATGGCCTTCTGCCGCTCGGCGATCTTCCACTCGGGGATGTTGAACTTCCGTGCGATCTCCGGCTGGCTCTGCTGCACCAGCGGCGCGAAGGTGGTCACGACCGGCACCTTGCGATCCAGCAGCAGGCCGATCGTCTCCTCGCTCATCGCGCCGCCATGCTCGACCACGTCGATCCCGAAGCGCAGCACGCGGTTGATGGCGGCGTCGAAGGTGGCGTGCGCCGTGATGGGCAGGCCGTTCCGATGGGCCTCGTCGATGACGGCGTGCAGCTCCTCGTCGGTGAATTCCAGGCGGTCATGGCAGGCCATGATCTTGATGAAGTCGGCGCCGCCGCGCACCTGCTCGCGCACGGCGCGGCGCATCTCGTCCGCGCCGGACGCCTCCCGGCAGCACCAGTAGGTGTGCCCCCCGGTCTGCACGATGGCGGCGCCGCAGACGATCAGTCGCGGCCCCGGGAAGATGCCCTGCGCTACCGCCTGCTTGGCGAAGAGGTTGGACCGGTTGACGCCGAGGTCGCGGAAGGTGGTGACGCCGGCGCGCAGGTTCACCAGCATGTTGCCGGCGCATTTGAAGGCGGCGATCTCCGGCGCGTCGTGCATCGACTGGTTCGCCAGGTCGTGCACGCCGTCCCAGGCGAGATGGCCGTGGTTCTGGAACAGGCCCGGCAGGATGGTGCCGCCCGTCTCCAGCGCCTCCGCCGCGCGGCTGCCGAGGCCGGCGCGCGGCCCGACGGCGAGGATGCGGCCCTCCGCGAATTCCACGAAGCCGTCCTCGATCGCCTCGTCGTCGCGGCAGGTCAGCACGCGGCCGAGCAGGATGCGGTGCTCCTGCGGCGTCTCGATCATCGGGCGGATGATCTTCTGGAAGCGCCAGGGCGCCTGTTCGGGCATGGCCTCCTCCTATGGCGTCGGCGTGCGGAAGCCGAGTTCCTCCAGCGCGGCAGCGCCGCCGCCGAGGTTCTCAAGCCGCATCGAAGCGTAGTTCGGCGAATAGACCACGCCCTTGCCGCCGGCGCCGAAAGTGGCGAGGACGCTGCGGCGCACGATGTCGGGCGTGCAGCGCGCCTGGTCGGCGCGCGAGCGCGGCGCATCCACGCCGATGCCCATGTAGACATCCGCCTTGCCCGCCACGCCGCGCACCGCGTCGGCGCACTGCCCGAAGACGTAGCTGTCGGGGTCCATGCCCTCCTGCACCACGCTCTCCGCCGGCGCTTCCTTCAGGCCGAGGATCGCGTACATCGCCGGCACGAAGTCCGCGACGGAGAAATCGCGCAGGATGGTCGCGCCGAAGCCTTCCATCTCCTTCAGGAACACGCCGCCGGCCTGGTGCTGGTAGGTGATCGGCTTCACCCAGTCGCACCAGTCGGTCTGCTCCTCCCACGCCCACTGCGCCTTGCGGATCGGGTTGAAGTGGTTGCGGTTCCAGACATTCAACCCGAAGGAGAGCTTCGGGTCGCAGTATTTGACGATGCCGAAGAGCTCCGCATCCAGCGCCTTGCTGCGCTCCAGCCAGAAGCGTTCCCAGAGCAGCACTTCCGGGTTGCGCAGCAGCACGCGCAGGAAGCCGAGGAACGCGCCGTCCACGAAGGGCGCGCCGGCGCGCGAAGCCTGGAAGAACTGCCAGACCTCGCGGAAGGCGATTCGCACGCGCTCCACATCGATGCCGCGCTCCGCGGCCTCGTGCCGGCAGGCGGGGCAGAAGCAGCCGGGCGCCTCGCCCTGCATCATGCGATCCAGCGGCGAGTGGCGTTCGTTGCACCACATGATGCCGTCGATGTCGTATTCGCGGCAGTGCTCCTCGATCAGGCCGCGCCAGAACAGGCGGTAGTCGGGGTTGGAGGTGCAGGGCTCCGGCCCCAGCCTGCCGTGCAGGTCCACTTCCAGGCACTGGGCCAGGTTAGGGATCTCCGTCGGGATGGTGCGCGTCTTCGGGCCGCGGAACAGCGGCTCCATCAGCTCCGGCACGACGCGCATGCCGCGGGCGCGCGCGGCGGGGATGACGAGGTCGAGGATGTCCTTGCCGGCGAAGGCATCCTCGCGCGTGCGGAAATCGTCGATCAGCGTGCGGCGGTAGTAGCTCCTGCGGTGGTTCAGGTAGCCGCCGCCCTTCAGGGGATAGGGCGCGCCGACGCCGTGGTCGGGCCAGCCGTCGAGCCCCGCCACCACGCTGCGCCCCACCTTCAGCGCCAGCCAGGAGACGGTGCCGACCATGACCGTGTTGATGCCGAAGCGGCCCTGCAGCCGGTCGAGCAACGGCTCCACCCCTTCGTCGAGGAAGGAGACCGGGCTCATCTGGATGCCGACCATCGGCGTGGGCAGGGGCTGTGCCATGGCGTCGTTACCCATCCACCCGCATGCGCGGATCGAGCGCTGAGCGCAGGCCGTCGCCGACCAGGTTGCAGGCGACGACGACCGAGAGGATCGCGATGCCGGGGAAGGTCGAGATCCACCAGGCGCGGCGCAGCACGTCGCGCCCCTCGGCCGACATCAGCCCCCATTCCGGCGTCGGCGGCTGCGCGCCGAGGCCGAGGAAGGACAGGCCCGAGCCCACCAGGATCGCATTGCCCACCTGCAGCGTGGAGAGCACGACGATCGGCGCGTAGCAGTTGGCCAGCACATGGCGCAGCATGATCCGCCCCGGCGGATTGCCGAGCACGCGCGCCGCCTCGACATAGGGAAGGCGCTTGACACCGAGGACGCTGCCGCGCGTGAGCCGCGCATAGAGCGGGATGGTGCCGATGCCGACCGCGATCATCACATTGGGCAGGCTCGGACCCAGCGCCGCGATGATCACCAGCGCCAGCAGGATCGACGGGAAGGCCAGCAGCGCATCCACGAAGCGGGAGATGACGCTGTCCACCCAGCCACCCGCATAGCCCGCGACGAGGCCGAGCAGCACGCCGGGCACCGCGCCGAGCCCGACCGAGATCAGCCCGAGCTGCAACGACACCTGCGAGCCGACCAGGACGCGGCTCAGCACGTCGCGGCCGAGCGTGTCGGTGCCCAGGAGGAAGTCGCCGGACGGCGGCTGGCGCGCGCGCCCGACCGTCTCGACCGGGTCATAGGGAGCGACGAGCGGGCCGAGCAGGGCGACCACGCACCAGAACGCCAGCACGCCGAGCCCGATCACCGCACCGCGGTTGCGCAGGAAACGCGCCACCGCGCGGGCGCGCGCCGAGGCGACCTCCGGGACCTCCTCCTCCATGGATGGCGCGCCGGCGCTCACGCGGCGTAGCGGATGCGCGGGTCGAGCCAGGCGTAGAGGATGTCCACCGCCAGGTTCACCGCGAGATAGACGACCGACAGGAACAGCACGCAGCCCTGCACCAGCGGATAGTCCTTCGAGAGGATCGCCGCCACCACCAGCCGCCCGACGCCGGGGCGCGAGAACACGGTCTCCGTCACCACCGCGCCGGCCAGCATGCCGCCGAAGATCAGCCCGATCATCGTCACCACCGGGATCAGCGCGTTCTTCAGCCCGTGGCGCCACAGCACCAGCCTTTCGCTGAGCCCCTTGGCGCGGCTGGTGCGGATGTAGTCCTCGCCCAGCACCTCGATCATCGAGGACCGCACGAGCCTGCTGATCAGCCCTGCCGAGACGAAGCCGAGCGTTATCGCCGGCAGCACCAGCGCGGACCAGTCCTCCGCGCCGGCCGGCGGCGCCCAGCCGAGGTTGAAGGAGAAGACGAGGATCAGGATCAGGCCGAACCAGAAGATCGGCATCGAGGCGCCGGCATAGGCCAGCGCCATCGCCGCCGTGTCCACCCAGGAATTCTGCCGTACCGCCGCCAGCATGCCGAGCGGCAGCCCGATCAGCACCGAGACCACCAGGCCGGACAGCGCAAGTTCCAACGTGTAGCCGAACCGCTCCAGGATCAGGCCGGTCACCGGCGTCCGGAAGCGGATGGATTCGCCGAGATCGCCGATCAGGGCGTTGCCGGCAAAGCGCAGATATTGCACCGGCAGCGGGTCGTTCAGCCCCATCTGCTGGCGCAGTTCCTCGAGGCGCTCGGGCGGCGCGCCGCCCTCGGCGCCCTGCAGCATCAGCTGCGCGGGATCGCCCGGCAGCGCGTGCATCACGCCGAAGACGATCAGCGAGATCAGGAACAGCACGGGGCCGAGCTGCAGCACCCGCCCCGCGACATAGCGCCCCAAGCCCGCCTCCCCCCTGCGCGCTCAGGCCCGGCCGGTCACGATTGCAGCCAGGTCGAGTGCAGGAAGAACCAGTTGCCCTCGGCCCCCATCTTGAAGTCCTGCACGCGCGGCTGCATCGCCACCAGCACCGGCTGGCTCAGCGTCGGCAGAGTCAGCGCGTTCTCCATGATGATGCGCTGCGCGTCGCGCGCGACGTTGCAGCGGTCATCGGCGGAGGGCAGCGAGCGGAGCTGGTTCAGCAGCCCGTCGAGCCGCGCATCGGCGAAGCCGGTCCAGGCCCATCCGCCCGGGCGGTCCCAGCGCGAGTTCCAGACCTGGTCCAGGATCAGCGGATCGGGCGAGCGCTGGCGCAGGAAGATCAGGTCGAAGTCGCGGCGGTTCACGCGGTCCAGCTGGATCGGCCCCGGCACCTGCTCGACCTGGAGGTCGATGCCGACGCGGCGGTACTGCGCCTGCACCGCCTCGCCGATCTCGCGGTGATGGATGGTGGTCCAGCGGATGCGCAGCGGCGTGCCGTCCGCCACGCCCTCGACGCCGCGCGCCTGGCGGAACTGCTGGCCCGGCACGACGCGCCATCCGGCCTCGTCCAGCAAACGCCGGGCGCGGTCGAGATCGGTGCGGTACATGTCCGTCGCGCCCGGCCAGAAGCAGTTGTGGACGTTGTCGAGCGGACCGTCGGAGGCGATGTAGGCGCCGTCATAGAGCAGGTCGTTGATCGCCTTGGAATCGCGCGCGAAGAGCAGCGCCTGGCGCACGCGCAGGTCGTTCAGCGGCGGGCGGCGGATGTTCATCACCTGCTGCAGGCCCGTGCCGGCCTGGCCAAGCGAGAGGAAGCGGAAGTTCGACCGGCCCTTGTAGATCTCGATCGCCGCGGGCGTCAGCGAGAAGCCGACCTGCGCCGCGCCGGCGCGCACCGCCTCGTTCAGCACCGCATTCTCGCCGATGAAGCGGATGGTCACCTGCTCCAGCCGCGCCGGGCCCTGATGCGCCGCCGCGCCGTTCCAGCCGCCATAGCCGGGCCAGCGGCGGAACACGATCCGGTCGTTCTTCACCCAGTCGCCCAGCGTGAAGGGGCCGGCGCCGACCAGGTTGCGCTGGAATTCCTGCAGGCCGTGCCGTTCCGCCGCGGTCGGCGACCAGATCGGCGTGCGCCGCAGCGCATCGAGCAGCGTGACCCAGGGCGTGTCGTAGTTCAGCCGCACCGTCAGGTCGTCGATCACGTCGATCCGCGCCACGGGCCCGACATCGCTGGCGAGCTGCTTCGACGCCGTCGCCGGGGCCAGGATGCGCTCGATGTTGTACTTCACCGCAGCGGCGTTGAACGGCGTGCCGTCCTGGAAGGTGACGCCGGGGCGCAGCCGGAAGGTCCAGCTGCGACCATCCGGCGTGGACTCCCATGACAGCGCGAGCGCCGGCTTGTAGCGGCCGTCGCCGTCCAGCACGACCAGCGGGTCGGCGACGAAGGAGTTCAGCAGCCAGGTGGACTGGAACGGGTCGATATGCCCGTCGAGCGAGGCGGGCTCCTGGTTGGCGGGGAAGACGATGACGAGATTGCCGCCCGCCACCGGCGTCTGCGCCGTCGCGGCCCGAGGAGACAGCCCACTGCCGAGGCCGGCGGCCACGCCGCCGAGCGCCAGGGCGAGATCCCTACGCTTCATGTGTCTTCTCCACCTCTCCCGCAGGAACGCTGATCGGTGGCGCGCCGAGCGGCCGCACCGCCGTCGTGTTCTCCAGGTCGTATAACAATTAGCTAGTCTTGCGGAGTCAAGCGCGCTGCGCGCGGTGCGCTGCGCCGTGCCGCAGGCTGTTGCGCGAAAGCGCGGCAACGGTGCCGCGCCATTGGGCTTCGTGCCGCGCAGCCGGTCAGACGGCGATCTGCAGCCGGCGGCGGCCGCCGCGCGCCTTCGATCGCGCCACCTGCAGGAAGTGGTCCTCGATGGCGCGGCGCAGTCCCTCCTCGCTGCCCGGCTGGCGGATCTGCGCCAGGATCACGTCGCGCAGCGCGGCATGCTGGCGCACGACGGCGGCGAGGTCGTTGTCGCGGTAGTCGCCGAGCGAGAAGATGATGACCACATGCCGGGCGATGGCGTCCCACAGCGCGCCGGCCACCTCGTTCTCCGCGGCGCGGCGGATGGCGCGGTGGAATTCGAGGTCGGCGCGCAGCGAGGCGCGCGCGTCGCCCAGATGGGCCGCCGCCTCCATGCCGCGCAGCGCCGCGTCCCGCCCGGCCGGGCTGCCGCGGCCGGCGCGCCAGGCGGCGATGGCGTCGCGCAGCAGGAAGGTCTCCAGCATCACGCGGACCTCCAGCACCTTCGCGATGGTCGGCGGTCCGAACTCGACCACGCGGTAGCCGCGATGCCGCTCACCCGCCAGGATGCCCTGCGCGGCGAGCACCTTCAGCGCCTCGCGCGTCGGCACGCGGCTGACGCCGAGGCGCTCGGCCAGCGCGGTCTCCACCACGCGCTCGCCCGGTCGCAGATGGCCGGTGGCGATCGCCTCCGCCACGGTGTCCGCGATGGACTGCGCGAGGGAGGTGCGCTCGGGCTGCGGGAAGGGATCGGGCGCCGGCAGTTCGGCCGCCACCCGGGCGGGGCGCCTCAAGGCGCGGCCTCCAGCGCCTGCGCGACCATCGCCACGCCGTAGTCGCGCTCGGCCGCGGCGCGGCTGACCTTGCCTTCGCGCAGATCGGCCGCGAGGCGGGCGATCGGGCGTTCCGCCGGCAGGCCGAAGCCGCCGCCGCCGAGCGTCTCCACCCGGATCGTCTCGCCCGCCCGCAGCACGAGGCCTGAGGCCTTGGAGTGCAGCGCCTCCTCCCCCGCCTTCCCGGGGTTGCGCAGCACGCGCGTGACGTTCGAGGGCTTGCCGCCCGCGGCGCCCGGCGCGGCGATGACATGCGCGTCGGAGCGCAGCGAGAACACCGTGCCGTTCTCCAGGATGCGGAGCTGGCGGGCGATGCCGAGGCCGCCGCGGTGCCGACCCGCGCCGCCGCTGTCCGGCACCAGCGCGTATTCGTCCACCAGCAGCGGGTATTCCAGCTCCAGCGCCTCGATCGGCAGGTTGGTGGAATTCACCGTGTGCACATGCACCGCATCCATGCCGTCGCGATCGGCGAAGGCGCCGGCGCCGCCACCGATGCTCTCGGGATAGACATAGGTGGTCTGCCGCCGCGGATGCCAGCCGGAGATCGAGGTGGCGGAGGTGGAATCGTTGCAGCTCGCCATCCGCCGCGCCTCCGGCAGCGCCTGGAACAGCGCGCCGAACACCGCGCCGCAAAGCCGGTTGGAGGTGACGGCGCGCGCCGCCACCGCCGCCGGCGGGCGCGGGCCGACGATGCTGCCCATCGGCGTGGTGATGCGGATCGGGTCGATCGCCCCCTGGTTCGGCATCAGACCCGGGTCCAGCACCGCCTTCACGCAGTAATAGACCGATGCCTTCAGCGCGCTGTCCGGCAGGTTGATCGCCCCCCGCGCCTCCGGCCCCGAGCCGGTGAAGTCGAGCTCCAGCGTCTCGCCGGCGATGCGCGCGGTGCAGAGGATCGGCACCGGATCGCCGGGGAAGCCGTCATCGTCCATCGCGCGCTCGAAGTGATACTCGCCATCGGGCAGCGCGGCGATGCGGTTGGCCAGGCGCTGGCCGGTATAGGCCAGGATGTCCTCGATCGCCTGTTCCACCGCCGGCCAGCCCATGCGCCCCACCAGCGCCTGCAGCATCGCGCCGCCGCGCTGGTTCGTGCCGATCTGGGTGCGCAGGTCCAGCACGCGCTCCTCCGGGTCGCGCGTGTTGTGCGCGATCAGCCAGAGCAGATCCTCGTCCACCGTGCCGCCGCGCGCGATGCGGATCACCGGAAGGCGCAGCCCTTCCTCGTAGATCGAGCGCGAGGAGCCGGAGGTGCTGCCCGGCGTGCGACCGCCGAAATCGGCGTGATGGGCGATGTTGCCTGCGAAGAATCGCACCACGCCGTCGCAATGCACCGGCGTGATGATCGAGACGTCCGGCAGGTGGCTGCCGCCGGCGAGATAGGGGTCGTTGCAGATGAAGGCGTCGCCCGGCGCCATGTCCTCCAGCCTGTAGCGGGCCAGGATCGTCTCCACCGCGCCGATCATGGCGCCGAGATGGATCGGGATGTGGTCCGCCTGCGCCACCAGCCGGCCGCGCGCGTCGAACACCGCGGTGGAGGCGTCCTTGCGCTCCTTGATGTTGGAGGAGAAGGAGGAGCGGATGAGGATGGAGCCCATGTCCTCCGCGATCGCCAGCAGGCGGTTGGAGAACACCTCCATCGCCACCGGGTCGGCGAGCCGTGCCGCGCGCATTCCGCTCATGGCCGCACCTCCACCACGATGTTGCCGAAGGCGTCCACGCTGGCCGTCTGGCCGGGCAGCAGCAGCAGCGTCGCGCTCATCTCGTTGACGATGGCCGGGCCGGCGAAGGGCACGCCGACCGGCAGCGAGTCCCTCGCATAGACATCGGCATCGGCCCAGCCCGTCGCCGGGTCCACATAGACCGGCCGGGGCCGGCCGCGCCGCCCCCCGCCGGCGCGGGGCCGGGCCCCGCCGCCCCGGCGCCCCCCCCGCCCCCCCGCCGC
>NZ_JBWXTD010000005.1:32217-35675 GCF_056682175.1 Falsiroseomonas sp. RANM36 | reverse complement strand
GGGGCGGGCTTGCGAAAAGGTGTGGATATTACGGCCGGGCCCCCCCCGGCGGCCCGCGCCAACGGCCCGCCCCGGGGGGGCGGGGGGGCTGACGCCGCCCGCCCAGCTTGCGCAGGGGGTCAGAACAGGAGGCCCTTTCGCAGCATGCCGTGGACGCCCTTTTCGCCGTTGACGGTCTGGGTCACGCGGAAATCCACGGCGAGCGAGCAGAGCTGGTAGGCGTCCGCGGGGGAGACGTTCATGCGGGCGACGATGAACGAAATCATCTCGCGCAGCGCCTGCTTCATGGCGAGGTCCAGGTCCTCGTTCAGGCCCATCGAGATGTAGTGGCTCTTCGTCTCGGCGCGGGGGAAGCGCAGCGCAGGGTCGGAGGCGCCGCCGCCCTTCTCCAGCGTCAGCCGGAAATGGCCGGTGAGGCACATCTCGAGGGCGTTGATGCAGACCTCGCCGTCGCCCTGCACGCCGTGGCCATCGCCGGCCGAGAACATCGCGCCCGCGACATGCACCGGGAGCCAGAGGGTCGCGCCCTCCCCGATCTCCTTGTTGTCGAGGTTGCCGCCATGGGCGCGGGGCTCCTTGGTGGAGATGCGGCCCCAGGCGGCGGGCGGGGCGACGCCCATGACGCCGAAGAAGGGGCTGAGCGGCAGGGTCACGCCAGGCCCGACCGGCACCGTGCAGGTCATTTTCTCCGCGTCCACCGGGATGTGGAGCATGCGGGCGTAGGGGAAATCCTCGGGAAGCGTACCGAAGAGGGGCCGAAAACCGCAGAAACCCCAGTCGTTGCCGAGCTCGATCGCCTCGATGTCCACGCGCAGCACGTCGCCGGGCTCGGCGCCCTTCACCTCGACCGGGCCGGTGATGATGTGCGGGCCGAGGCGGGGCGGGTTGGCGGCGTGGATGGCGGCGAGCGCCGGCGGCACCTTCAGCCCGGATTCGGGGGCGGGCATGATCTCGGGCGCGCCGGAGACGCATTCGAGGACGACCAGGTCGCCGCTGGCGATGCTGGCGACCGGGGGAAAGCCGGCGTCGAAGGCGCCGAAGCGCACCGTCTCGGGCGTTGCGGCAATGCGGTGGGTCGCTGGCATTTTTTGGGGTTCCGTGGCCTCTGCCTGGGGTGCGTGCGGTGGGGCAGATGATCGAAGGGCCGCTTCCCGGTCAATCCGGCCGGGGCGGGCTTCGGGCGGCCGCGCGACGGCCTGCGCCGCCTTCGCGGGCAGGGCTGCGCCCGATGCGGGCATGCTTTCGGTTGTTCGGGAGCCGTGGGCGGTCATTCGGTGCGGCGCCACGCCCGAAAGTCGCCGGCGAGGAGGCGGTGGAGCAGGCGCAGCTCGGCCGCGACGGTGGCGAAGAGAGTCGGGCTTTGTATCAGCGGCGCGATGCGCCGGATGTTTTCGGACAAAGCCGGCCAGGGGAGTTTTTCGGGCGCGCAGGGCAAGGCATCCCGCAGGCCGAGGCGGTTGGCCATGAGGGTGACGGCGAGCGGCAGCAGCTTCGCGATGCGGCGGACGGCCCGACAAATGCGCCAGCGCAGCGCCTCCCACCCGCCGAGGTCGCGGTCATCCGAGACGAGCGGCAGCAACATAGGAAAAATTCCGGCCTGGCCGGCGCGGCGCAGCGCGCGGTGGGCGGTGTCCGGCTTGCCGAGATGTTTTGGCAGTTCCCGCCAGGGTTTGCGGGAGCAGGCGATCCAGAAGATGGCGTCCCAGAGACGGCGGCGATCGGTGGGGCGGCCCGGGTTGCGGGGCGTGACGAGGGGTTCGAGGCGCGCCCACTCGGCGTCGGTCAGCGGGGACCAGGCGTGGGGGGCGGCGCGGCGGTGGGGGAGGCGTTGGTAAAGGGACATGGCTGGGAGCGTCGCGCGGCGGCCGTGGCGGAGTCAAGGATTTTGTTCCTAGATCGGCCGGTGTCGCCGGTGGGGCCGGGCTTTGCAGGCGGGGGCGCGGCGCCATCTGCGCGCGCATGAGGATGCGGTTGCGAGTTCTGGGGGCGGTGCTGGCGCTGGCGGGGCTTTGGCTGGCGGTGCCGATGCGGGGGGCCTCGGCCAGCGAGGAGGCGGCCTGGGCGGCGCTGCGGGAGGGTGGGATCGTGCTGTTCCGCCACGCCATCGCGCCGGGCGGCGGCGACCCGCCGGGCATGCGGCTGGGCGACTGCGCGACGCAGCGGAATCTGGACGCGGCAGGGCGGGAGCAGGCGCGGCGGATCGGCGCGGCGATCCGCGCGGCGGGGGTGGAGGTGGGGGCGGTGCTGGCCTCGGCCTGGTGCCGCACGACGGAGACCGCGGAGCTGGCCTTTCCCGGACGGGGGGTGGTGGAGCCGGCGTTCAATTCGTTCTTCGGCGCGCGGGAGGACGGGCCGGCGCGGACGGAGGCGGCGCGGGCGCTGCTGCTGGCGTGGCGCGGGCCGGGGGCGCTGTTCGTCAGCACGCATCAGGTGAACATCACGGCGCTGACCGGCGTGTTTCCGGCGAGCGGCGAGGGGGTGGTGCTGCGTCGGGAGGGGGATGGGCTGCGGGTGGTGGGGAGGGTGCGGCCATAGAGCAAGCCACGAGTTTGACGCGGCAGCGATGCGGGCCGAAAGTTGGATGTAGCGAATCTGTGAACCAGCAGGTCTGGCCAACCCGCGCAGTGAGGGCGAAGATGGCAATTAAGGAAGACGCGCGCCGAGCGTACTTCGATACGCGCCCTGCTGAGGAACGACTCGCGAGCGCTTTAGATGAAGCGTTCGACGTCACGTATGGTAGCCATCAGTTTGGGCAAGCATTCTGGCTATGCGCGCCAAAGATTTTTACTAGTGAAAGATTCGGACTCCCCAGAGAAGTAATTGCTCTTTACTCCCCATTTGAAAAATCCGATGCGAGAATACTTACATCCCTTGAGAATATTTCACGCGCGCCAGAATTCCGGCACCGCGTTGAGAATGTCGTAGCCATTGTAATATTCGATGGAGATTCCAGAACCATCGACACACTTGCTCTGCAAACAAAAGACTGGATACTTGTTCCAATTTCCTCTTCTGAACTTCAAGATCGGCAGCGACCGCCCTTTCTGATTCGGTCGAAGATGGCGAGCAAGATTGGACAGTTCGATCTATTTGGAATGTCATCTCCAATAAAACATGACAAATATTTCTATGGACGCGACACTCTTGTTCAGGAATTGTGCCAGCGTGCGCTAGTGCGAAAAGAACACTCCGGTCTTTTTGGCCTACGCAAGACTGGAAAGACATCCGTGCTTTTCGCTGTGCAACGCCGCCTCAACGAAAAGGGCGTTTTGGCTGAGTATGTCGATTGCCAGAGTCCAGGCATATATGGCTCTCGGTGGTGGACCGTCTTAGAGCCTGTCTCGAATCTCATGTGCAACGGGCGATGCGCCGTAGCAGGAGCATGACGGAGGCGGCGTAGAGGAAGGCCTCGGCGGAGGCGAGGGAGGCCTCGAAGTCCTTCGCGAGACGGCGGTTGC
>NZ_JBWXTD010000005.1:24580-32117 GCF_056682175.1 Falsiroseomonas sp. RANM36 | reverse complement strand
CCCTCAAATCTGCACCTCCACCGGGGTGTCGGAGGGAGGCGTAGCGCGGCGCCGCGTGCGGTTTGCCCGCAACTCGCCCATCCAGCCCAGCGCCGGCTTGTAACGATGCTGTTTCGAGACAGCCTCTCAGAAGAGGTGGCTCAGCGTTTACATGATGCGGCGCTGAGGCTCGGATGCCCACCGATCGGAGCGCTTTCGTTTGATCAAAGTCGTGCGGCGAATTCTTTCATTCGTGTCGTCAAATGGATCCAAGAGCACAAGGCTCGCGAGCAAATTATGTTATTATTGGATGAAATTGAATTCATTACGCCTGGCGTTTCCAACCACCTCGGGCAACATTGGGACGAAGATCACCTCCCATTCTGGCAAACAATTCGCTCCGCGTCGCAGGAGACAAAGGGCTTTATGACGTTTTGCGTCGCCGGAGTCAATCCTTCGAGTGTAGAGCATTCTCATTTTAAGCAAATCCCCAATCCGATATTTGAGCTTGCCTCGCCATTTTATCTTGATCCTCTTACTCGGCCTAGTATTCGAGATATGGTGCGCTCGATAGCGCGATACTCTGGCGCCGCCTTAAAGGAAGAGTGCTTCGATCTTCTTCTGGCGCAGTATGGCGGTCACCCTTACCTGATACGCCTGGCATGCAGCGAGGTCTTGCGTTCCTTCAAAGAAATCTCTGCAGAAAAGAAAATAGAAATATCCGTAGATGATTTCCGCCGTATATCAGAAGATATTCGGATCAGGTTGACGCAGCCCATAAAGGATATTTTGCTTTCTCTTGTTTGGTGGTACCCAGATGAATATGATATTCTTTGTATTTTAGCCAGTGATGACCAGGAGTTTGTCAAAGAATTTCTCCGGACGGAGCCCGATAAGGCTTCGCGTTTTGCAAAATATGGGCTCCTAGAACCGCACTCCGCTGAGTTCGCCATCAAAGATCTCAGGTCTTTTCTAGTAGAATCAGGTCAGAAATACAAGGATGCGATTTCCCCATTCACGCGAGGCGATCTTCCACAACAATATCTTCCCGAAGCACCCAACTTAGAGAATCTCTCCCTTCTTTTCAGCCAGCGAACCGAACTAGAATATGCGCTCAGAAAATTCTTGCTAATGGTGCTTCAATTTCGCCATGCGTTCGACAATGCGAAAGTGGCTCATGCAATCACCAGATGCATTCCAAAAACAAATGGTGATCGCGCGCAGTTGTTTACTGGAAGACAACCCACGGACGCCGTGAACGAGCTATATCTAAGTGATTTGAAGCCGATATTTGTCGGAAATTGGGATAATTTTTCTGCGTATTTTGGCGCTGATTCTAAAAGATTTGAAATGAATATTGATGCTATCAATATGTTTAGGCGTCATGAGGCGCACGCTAGGCCAGTCTCTTCTAAGCAAATGGAGGAGTTTGGTAATAGTTATGGTTGGTTGAAAGCTCGATTGGAGAAAGTGCCTGGATTAATGTCTGCTTGAGGGTGTGGCCTAGGTCTTGTGTGCTGCGCGGCGTCCAACACCGACCCGGTTCACTTTACGGCACCCTTAACGCCGCCCGCAGCCGCCGCTGATCCGTCGGGCACACGCGCCCCAGGCGCCGGTATTCCTCGGCGGTGTCGACCGCGGCGTGGCCTTCCTCGCGGGCCGCGCGCAGGCGGGCCAGGGCGGGCTCCAGGGCGCGCGAAAGATCCTCCTGCATGAGCTGGGCGGCGGTGGCGACGTCGGGCGCAAACATCTCGACGCTGTTGGCCCAGGCGCGGAGGGCGATGCGCAGCTCGGCGGCGGCGTCGCGGAGGGTGCGGCGGTTCAGCTCGGCGTGGCGGCGCTCATGGGCCAGCACTTCCCGCGCCAGGCAGCCGCCGGCCGGCACCTCCTTCGCCAGGCGGATGGTGTGCTCGGCGTGGAGCAGGCGCAGGCGCACCTCGGCGGGCACGGCGCAGACCGGGCCGCGGCTGGTGCCGCGGGAGCGGGCGGTGATGTCGGTGCGCCATTCCACGCGGGAGACGGTGAGGCCCAGGTGATGCGGGAAGGGGCCGTCATCCGTGCCGCCGGCCTCGCGGCGGAGGGTGGCGGCGGGGACGGGGGCGAGGATGCGGGGCTCGGGGTCCACCAGCTCGAAGCCGAGGATGGGGGTGCCGCGCGGGGGGCAGGTGGGGCGGGGGGTGTCGGGGGGTTGTGTGGGTGTGGCTTGGGGCGTGGGGGCTTGGGCGAGGGTGATGCGGGCGGGCTGGGTGGGAGGCGTGCCGTTGATCCGGGTGGCCCCCCCCACACCGCCCTCCCCCCCCAGGGGGGGGAGAGGGAGAGCGTGTGCGGGGGGCGGCGCCAGCAGCGCCAGCGGCGGCAGCAGCGACAGCAGCAGGGCAGCGGCGAGGACGCGCGAAAAAATCAAAGCCAGCCCTTGCGCTTGAAGTAGAAGATCGGCGCGGCGGCGGAGACGATCATCAGCAGCAGGGCGGCGGGGTAGCCCCAGGTCGAGTTCAGCTCGGGCATATGAGAAAAATTCATGCCGTAGATGCTGGCGATGAGGGTGGGGGGCATCAGGGCGACCGAGGCGACCGTGAAGGTCTTGATGATGTTGGTCTGCTCGACATTGATGATGCCGAGCACGGCGTCCAGCAGGAACTGCGCCTTGTTGTTCAGGAAGCCGGCGTGATCCACGAGCGAGCGCACGTCGCGCACCAGGGTCTTGATGAGCACCTGGTTCTCCTTCCGCACGGCGGTGGCCTTCTCGGCGCCGACGAAGGTGAGGATGCGGGAGAGGCCGAGCAGCGTCTCGCTGGCCCGCGTGGTGACCTCGCCGACCTGGCCGAGGGTGATCAGGGTCTCGCGCAGGTCGGCGTCGCGCTTGTCGGCCTTCACCTTGGCGCGGGCGGTGCGGAAGGCGGCGGCGGAGGCGCGGTCCATGTCGGCGCCGACGCGTTCGAGGATGTCGGCCAGGCGGTCCACGATCTGCTCGAACAGGTGCAGCATGACGCCGTCCGGCGTGGCGAGGAGCGCGGGCTGCTTGGCGCAGCGGGCGGCGAAGACGACGAAGGCCTTCGGCGTCTGGTAGCGCACCGTCACCAGTGCGCCGCCGGCGAGGACGAAGGTGATGGGGGTGGAGCCGTATTCGCCGCCCTCGACGCCGTAGAGGAAGTTGGCGGTGAGGAAGAGGGCCTCGTCCTCGCGGTAGAGGCGGGAGGAGCTTTCGATCTCCTCCATCTCCTCGCGGGTCGGGATTTCCAGGCGCAGCGCGTCCTGGACGGCGCGCTCCTCCTCCGCGGTGGGCTTGAGCAGGTCGATCCAGACGGCGCGGGCGAGATCGGGCGTGGGGAGCAGGCCCTCGCGGACGGCAAGGCGGCCCTCGGCGAGGGTGTAGGATGTCAGCATGACGCACTCTCCCGCCGCGGGATCGGGGGCATCTAGCCCGGCGGGCGCGCGGCTGTCACCCCGGCGCTGGGCGCGGGGCGGGAAGGCCGAAGCGGCGGGCGACGGCGGGGAAGTTTTCGGCCTCGGCGTGGCGGCGGGCGGGGCGCGTGCCGTCCTCGGGGCGGACGAGCTGGCAGGTGAGAAGGCCGGCGGCGGCGGCGGCGTCGAGTTCCTCGACCACGTCGGAGAGGAAGAGCGTTTCCCGCGCGTTGGCGCCGAGGCTGGCGACGATGGCCTGATAGGAATTGGCGTCGCGCTTCGGGCCGGTGGTGGTGTCGAAGAAGGCGGCGAAGAGCGGTTCCAGGTCGCCGGCGGCGGAATGGCGGAACAGCAGGCGCTGCGCCTCGACCGAGCCGGAGGAATAGACGGCGAGGGTGAGGCCGGAATCGGCCCAGGCACGGAGGCAGGGCGCGACATCGGGCCAGAGATGGCCGCGCAGGCGCCCGTCCTCGAAGCCGGCGCGCCAGATCATGCCCTGGAGGGTCTTGAGGGGGGTGACCTTGGCGTCCTCGGCCATCCACGCGCGCAGCGTGGCGCGAGGGTCGGGGCCGGGGATCCCGGCAAGGATGGCGGCGACCTGCGGGTCCGCGGCGCGGGCGTCGAGGAAGGCGTCGAGACTGGCCGCGGCGAAGGGAAACAGCGTGTCCTTGACGAAGGCGATGGCGCTGGTGGTGCCCTCGATGTCGGTGAGGATGGCGCGCACCGGCCCCTCCCCCACGCCGGGGTCGCCGTGGGGGGGCTCGGGGTGCGCTTCGGACATCAGGCGGTCGCGGCCGGGAAGCGCTCGGCCATGTCGGTGCCGGTGTAGTGCGGCGTCCAGCCGGAGGTGTCGGTGAAGACGCGGACCACGGCGAAGTCCGGGTTCTCGCCGGCGTCGAACCAGTGCTTCGAGTTGGCGGGGACGCTGATCAGGTCGCCGGGGCCGCAATGGGCGTCGAACACCTTGCCCTGCATGTGCAGCACGAAGTTGCCGGTGCCGCTGTGGAAGAAGCGGACCTCGTCCTCCGTATGCGTGTGCTCCGACAGGAATTTCTGGCGCATCGCGTCCTTCTGCGGGTGGTCGGGCGTCAGCTTGATCACGTCCGCCGTGCCGGCGCCGGTGGCGGCGAGGAAGGCGTCGAGATGCGGGCGATAGGCGGCGAGGATGGCATCCGCATCCGCATCGGCGGGAAGGTCGGCGCGCGGCCACTGCTCGAAGCGGACGCCGATGGCCTTGAGCTCGGCGGCGATGCGGGCGGGGTCTTCCGTCACCAGGAGCTGGTCGTTGGTGTCGGCGTTCCAGACGGTCAGGCGGCTCATCGCGGTTGCCTCCTCTCCTCCAATTCGCAGGCCAGCATGAATTCGAGCGCTTCCATGCGCATCAGCGCGGCCGGCATGTCGGGCGCCCATACATAGGAACCATGGCCGCGGATCAAGTAGCCGGGCGGGATGCTGGGCAGGCCATCCCAGAGCGCGTCGAGGCCGCGCTGCATGCGGGCGATGTCCTGGTCGTTGGGGATGACGGGCAGCGTCACCTCGGCGTCATGCGTCGGCAGGCCGGGGAAGGCCTTGAGCAGCTCGTAGCCGGCGAGCGTCAGCGTGTTGCCGGCGGCGCGCGACAGAACCGTGTTGGCGAGGGAGTGGCCGTGCAGCACCGCGCCCGCCTGCGGGAAGCGGCGGTAGATGCCGCAGTGAAGAAGGGTCTCGGCCGAGCTTTTCTTCAGCGGGTCCTCGGCGACGCCGTCGAGGTCCACCACCATGACGTCGTCAACGCCCAGAAAACCCTTGTGGCGGCCGGAGACGGTGACGGCCAGGCGCCGCGCATCGAGACGCACGGAAAAATTGCCGGCGGTGGCGGGCACGAGGCCAAGCGCGTCGAGCCGCCGCCCCCCCCCGGCCCGCGGGGGGGCGGGCGGCCCCCGGCCCCCCCGGGGCCCGGGGCGGGGCCGCGGGGGCCGGCACGCCCGGCGCCCCGGGCGGGCCGCGAGCGGCGTCGTGCTGGCGACCGGCGTCGGCGGGGCGCGCCATTGCCAGGCGATGATGCCGAGGCCGATGACGAGGCCGGCGATGTCGGTGAAGGCCTCCGGCACCATCAGCATCACCGCGCCGACGCCGCTCAGCAGGCGGAGCGGCAGCGACATCGCGGCGCGGAACATCCAGCCCTCGGTCGCGGAGGCGAGCAGGAAGACGCCGAGCACGGCGCTGCCCACGGCCTGCGCCACCACCAGCGGCTCGCCCTGGCCGAGGAGCGCGGGCGACATCCAGAACATGTAGGGCACGATGAAGGTGGCGAGGCCGAACTTCACCGCCTTCATCGAGGTCTTCCACATGTCGCCGCCCGCCAGCCCCGCCGCGGCGAAGGAGGCGAGTGCCACCGGCGGCGTGATGGCCGACAACACCGCGAAGTAGAAGATGAACATGTGCGCCGAGAGCGCCGGCACGCCCATGTCGATCAGGCCCGGCGCCACGACCGCCGCGGCGATCGCATAGGCCGCGGTGGTCGGCACGCCCATGCCGAGGATGATCGCGACCACCATCGCGAACATCAGCGCCAGCAGCGGCAGGCCGGAAGCGATGGCCAGCAGCAGCGAGGCGAAGCGGCCGCCGACGCCGGTCAGGCCGATCACGCCGGCCACGATGCCGGCGGTGGCGCAGACGGCGATGAGCTGCATCACCTCCCGCGCCGATCCGGCCAGCGCGTCGATCGTGCCCTGCACGAGCTGCACCACGGTGCCGACGATCGTCCGCGCCAGGCCGAGCTTCTGCATGAACAGGCCATGCGCGAGGAAGGTGCCGGCCATGATGACCAGTGCGGCGGCGATGCCCCAGGCGGCGGCGCGGAAGGGCGAATAGCCCTGGACCAGGATCGCGATCAGGATCAGCAGCGGCGCCAGCATGTAGATGCGCCCGGCCAGGGCCACGAGGCTCGGCAGCTCGCTGCGCGGCAGGCCGTGCAGGCCGGTCTTGCGGGCGTGCAGGTCGCAATGGGTATAGACCGCGAAGTAGAAGAGCAGCGCCGGGATCACGCCGGCGAGCGCGATGTCGGTGTAGGGAACGCCGAGCACCTCGGACATGATGAAGGCGCCGGCGCCCATCACGGGGGGCGCGAGCTGCCCGCCGGTGGAGGCGGTGGCCTCCACGGCGCCCGCCGTCTCGCGGTCGTAGCCGCCGCGCTTCATCATCGGGATGGTGAAGGTGCCGGAGGCGACGACATTCGCGACCGAGCTGCCGCTGACCGTGCCGAACATGAAGGAGGAGACGACGGCGACCTTCGCCTGGCCGCCGCGCGCCCAGCCGACCAGGCCGAGGGCGAGCTCGTTGAAGTAGTCCCCCGCGCGGCTGGTCTGCAGGAAGCAGGCGAAGGTGACGAACATGATGATGAAGGTGGAGGAGACCTGCACGATGGTCCCGAGCACCCCGTTGTTGCCGAACAGCTCGACGGCCGCCTGCTCGAGATCCACGCCGCGGTGGTAGAGCATTCCCGGCATCCAGGGCCCGACGAAGCAGTAGGCGATGAAGACGCCGGCGATGATCGGCATGGCGAGGCCGGCGCTGCGGCGGGCGAATTCCAGCACGATCAGGATGCCGCCGATGGCCACCGCCACGTCGCGCCAGTTCGGCCCCATGAAGCTGCGCATCTCGATGCCGTCGGCATCCATGACGTAATGCGCGACGATCAGCAGGCAGGGGATCATCAGCAGCCAGTCGTACCAGGGCACCCGGTTGCCGGGGGCGCGGACGGAGGGGGCGAAGAGGGCGAAGCCGAGGATGGCGCCGATGAAGACATGCGCCGCGCGGGAGACGGTGGGATCGGCCGGCATGACCAGCAGGATCCACATGTGCCAGGCGACGAAGATCGCTGCAGCCCAGCGCCAGGCGAGGCCCTGCCAGCCGGTGAGGGTCCGCCGGGCGGAGGAGAACTCGCTGTCGTCCACGGGTTGGACAGCGGCTGGCTGGGCAGCCATGTCCTGGCCGGACCGGACCGGATCGCTCATGGCGCGCACCTCCCTGAAACGCATCGCGCCGGCCCCGCATGGCGAGGTCGGCGCGTCGCCGCCCCCGGGTTGATCCCCGGCATGCGGCAAGGCCCCCTTTGCCCGACCCTAGAGGGGCGGGCGGGGGCGATCAATGCCGCCCCCCCCCCGCCGCGGGGCCG
>NZ_JBWXTD010000005.1:22632-24480 GCF_056682175.1 Falsiroseomonas sp. RANM36 | reverse complement strand
GGCCGGGCGCCCCCCGCCCCCCCCCCCCCCCCCCCCCCCCCCCCCCCCCCCCCCCCCCCCCCCCCCCGCCCGGGCCGGCGGCCGGGCGGGTCGGGTTCGCGGCGCCCTGGCTCGGCTGCGTGTGGGTGCCCTGGGGGGCGCCCTGCGGGCCCGGGATGCTGCCGGCGGGCTGGGCGGGGGTCTGCGAGGCGGCGTCGGCCGCCATGGAGGCGTCCTTGCCGTCCTCCTCCTTCATGTTCTGCTTGAAGGACTTGATGCCCTTGGCCAGGTCGCCCATCAGCCCGCTGATCTTGCCGCTGCCGAACAGCAGCAGGATGACCAGCAGCACCACGAGCCAGTGCCAGATGCTGAACGAACCCATCGCGACGCCTCAATCCCAGATTCGGCAGGTCCGTGGGCGGAAGCCCTCGGCCGGCCGGGTTGCCTTCGGGGCCGGACACTAGTCCGCGTTGGGGTCCGGCGCAAAGGGGAGATGGCCCGGCACGGGCCGGGAGACAACCGGGGGCCACGGATAATCCGCCCGGCAAATCCCGGATCCACGGTTAACGGCGTGGTGGCCGGAAAATTTCCGATCCTCCATCTTGAACCGTATCGGAGATTGCGCCATCTGCGTCTCTCGATCCGGGCCCCTCTGGCGGACCGGCCGCGCCATCCTGGCCGGCCTGGCTCCCGCGATGTCGGATCGCATCGCAAACGTTGCCCGGGCCCGGCATCGTCCGGCCGGGCCGTGTTCGGGAGAACGGCCTCGCCATGGAACTGCTCGCGCTCGAATGGATCGGCAAGCCTGTCTGGATGTGGACGGGCTTCATCGCGATCGTCATCGCCCTGCTCGCCTTCGACCTCGGGGTGCTGAACAAGGAAGACAAGGAGATGGGGATCGCCGAGAGCCTCTGGCTTTCGGCCTTCTACATCGGCTTCGCGATGCTCTATGGCGGCGCGATCTGGTGGGCCTTCGACCGCGGCTACATCGAGACCTCGGACGGGCTGCATGCCGGCGTGACCTATTTCACCGGCTTCTTCATCGAGAAGGCGCTGTCCATCGACAACGTCTTCGTCATCAGCCTGATCTTCAGCTTCTTCGCCATCCCGCGGAAGTACCAGTATCGCGCGCTGGTCTGGGGCATCATCGCGGTGATCGTGCTGCGCGGCATCATGATCGGCGTCGGCGCGGCGCTGGTGCAGGAGTATTCCTGGATCCTCTACATCTTCGGCGCCTTCCTGATCGCCACCGGCATCAAGATGCTGGTCGTGCCGGAGGGCGACCCGGACATCTCGAAGAACCCGGTGGTGAAGTTCTTCAAGAAGCGGATGCGCGTGACGGACGAGCTGCACGGGCAGAAGTTCTTCGTGCGCAAGCCGGACCCGAAGACCGGCAGGGTGATCCTGTGGGCGACGCCGCTGTTCCTGGCGCTGGTGATCATCAACATCGCCGACCTGATCTTCGCGGTGGACAGCGTGCCGGCGATCTTCGCGATCACCACCGACACCTTCATCGTCTATACCGCGAACATCATGGCGATCCTGGGCCTGCGGGCGCTGTATTTCGCCCTCTCGGCCATGGTGCACCGCTTCCACTACCTGAAGTATGCGCTGGCGCTGGTGCTGGTGTTCATCGGCGGCAAGATCTTCTGGAACCAGATCTTCGGGAAGGTGGACCCGGCCATCTCCCTCAGCGTCACGCTGGCGATGATCCTGGGCGGCGTCTTCTACTCGCTCTGGAAGACGCGGAACGACAACGACCAGAAGCCGCTGCAGCCGGCGGAGTAGCGGGGGGGGGGGGGGGGGGGCGGGGCGGGGGGGGGGGGGGGGGGGCGGGGGGGGGGCGGCCGGCGCGGGGTGGTGGTTGGG
>NZ_JBWXTD010000005.1:16140-22532 GCF_056682175.1 Falsiroseomonas sp. RANM36 | reverse complement strand
CCGCGGCCCCGGGGGCCGCCGGGGCGCGCCGCCCGGGGGGGCGCGAGGGGGGGGGGGCACGGCGCGGCCTCCCCCGCCTTTTTGTTTTTCGGTGCCTTTCGCCGGGCGAAGCGCTGCGTGTGGGGCGCGGGCGCGTGCAAAAGCTTCAGGACGGCGTCGGTGGCTTGGCCCCCCTCACCCTGCCCTCTCCGCCCTGTGGGGAGAGAGGGTCGCTACGGCGGGGGGAGAGGGTCAGCGGGGGATCTCGGCGTCCTTCATCGCGGTGCCGTGCTCCAGCGCCTTCCACATCGCCACGTCGCGCTCGGCGGTCCAGATGCGCGGGTGGTCGAGGCCCTTCGCCTCGTCGAAGGCGCGGGTGACGTTGAAGGGCATGCAGTGCTCGAAGATCACCCAGCTGCCGTAGCGCGGCCGCATGAAGCCCATCGTGTCGTCGTAGATGGCCTTCAGGTTCCAGCCCTTCTCGACCCCCTGCCGCACGCGGCCGAACAGGTCGGCGGTGAAGGCGCGGGTGCCGGCGATGGCCTCGGCGCAGTCCGCCTTCGTCATCAGCGCGCGGCCACGGCCGGGGACCATCTTCTCGGGGCCGAGCTCGGCGATGGCATCGAGCGTCGCGGGCCAGTCGGCGAAATGGGCGTCGCCGCAATAGGGCGTGGCGCCGAATTCCACCGTGTCGCCGGCGAACAGCACCTTCTCCTTCGGGCACCACACCACCGTGTCGCCCGCGGTGTGGCTGCGCCCGATATGGATCACCTGCGCTTCCCGCTCCCCCAGCCAGAGCGTCATGCACCCTTCGAAGGTGTGGGTGGGCCAGGTGAGGCCCGGGATCGTCTCCTTCCCGCGGAACAGGCGCGGGAAACGGCCGATCTCGCTGTCCATGTCCTGCTGGCCGCGCTCGACGATGAGCTCGCGCGTGGCGTCGGAGGCGATGACCAGCGGCCTGCCGTAGCCCGAGACGCCGAGCACGCGCACCGCGTGGTAGTGGCTCAGCACCACCTGCGTCACCGGCAGCGGGCTGACGGTGCGGATGCGGGCGACGACATCCTGCGCCATGGCGGGCGTGGCCTGCGCATCCACCACCACGACGCCGTCGGGCCCGACCAGCACGCCGGAATTCGGATCGCCTTCCGCCGTGTAGGCGTAGAGGCCGGGGCCGAGCTCGTCGAAAGAAACTTTCTTCTCGGCCATGTCATTGGCGGAGGCGAATCCAGACATCGCGGCGATCTCCCTGCGGGGCCCCAAGTTGCCACGCGCGGCCGGCACGGCAAACGCAGCGGCGAGGCGCCGGAATGATCACGCCGACGCGACGATCCGTTAAATTAAGCAAAAACGCATTCCATTCATCTGGGGTTGGCGCTAGCCTTGACCTGTTGGAAGGCTCCTGCGGCGGCGGGTTCCGACAATGGGTGGGGAAACACAGGCCGGACATGACCCGCAGCACCAGCAGCTTGACGCCATTGCCGGGCGCCTGTGCGGCCTGTGCCGTGCGACCCTTCGCCCTGTTCCGGGTGGTCCCGCAGGCCCGCATCGGCGAGATCGCGAAGGTGCGATCCGGCGTGCGCCTGGTGCGCGCGGGCGAGGCGATCCGCGACAGCGTCTTCACCCTCTACGCGGGCTGGGCCTTCACCTGGACGGCGACGCCCGACGGGCGGCGGCAGGTGCTGGATTTCCACCTGCCCGGCGACCTGGTTGAGCGCACCGAGGACGGGGCCGAGGTGGAGGCGCTGACCGATGCCTCCTTCTGCATCCTGGCGCGCGACCGGCTCTGCGATTTCATGGGGCGCGATTCGGGCCTCGCCCTGGCCTATGCCGAGGGGCTGAGCCGCGACCGGGCGCGCCTGCGCGAGCGCCTGACCAGCCTCGGCCGCCGCGATGCGGTGGGGCGCGTGGCGCATCTGCTGCTCGAGATCCATGGCCGCATCCAGCGGCGCGGCGGCGGCGATGCGCGCGGCGGGCCGGTGCCGCTGAAGCAGGCGCATATCGCGGATGCGCTCGGTCTTTCGGTGGAGCATGCCAACCGCGCGCTGGCGGTGCTGCGCAAGGACAACCTGGCGACGCTGGCCAAGGGCCGGCTCGAGATCCTGGACCGCCAGGGGCTGGAAGACGTCGCGGGCTGGGACGGGCCGGCCGCGGTGGAGCCGCTGGTGCCGCGCAGCATCGCGGGCTGAGCCTCGCCGCGCCGGGGGCCATCGCCTCGCTGCACGGGGTGCGGTAGGCTGCCCGGCGAACCGACCCCGGGGTTGCACGCCGCCCGATGCTCCTGCGCCGCCTCGTCCTCGCTGCCGTCGCGGCCCTGCTGTCGGCCATGCCAGCACGCGCCCAGGTGGATCCCTCCTTCAACCTGGTGAACCGCAGCGGGCAGCCGATCCGGGAGCTCTATGTCTCCCCGGTGAGCAACCCGAACTGGGGCCATGACCTGCTCGGCAGCGACGTGCTGCCGGATCGCGCCACCTTCCCGGTGCGGATCCCGCCCTCGGCGGGGTGCCGGCAGGACATCCGGGTGGTCTTCGCGGACGGGCGGCCGGAGGAACGGCGCAACCAGGACACCTGCCGCATCACCCAGATGGTGTTCGGCAGCGCGGCGCAGGTGCCGCCCTCCGCCGGCGCGCCGCAGGAACAGGCGAATCCGTCCTTCAACCTGGTGAACCACGGGCAGCAGGCGATGCGGGAGGTCTATGTCTCCTCCGTGCGCGACCAGAACTGGGGCCAGCAGCGGCTGCCGCGGGCGATGAACCCGGGCGAGCACCTGGCGGTGCGCCTGCCCTCGGGGGCCTGCGAGAACGACATCCGGGTGGTGTGGATGGACGGCCGCGCGGAGGAGCGCCGCGGCCTCGACACCTGCCGCCTCGTCAACCTGGTGTTCCGCTGAGCCAAGGGCGGTATCGCGGGCCCACGCGGCACCTGATCGTCCCCGGCCTGGCCAAGGCCGGGACGAGCTTCCTGTTCGAGATGCTGATGCGCCGGCCGGCGATCTTCGGCAGCGCCGGCACGAAGGAGGTGAACTTCTTCGGCGAGGCGAAGCTGCGCGGGCGATCCGCCTATCTGTCGCGCTTCCCGGCGGAGGAGCACCGGAAGATCCTGCTCGACGCCTCGCCCTCCTACATCCAGAACCGGGACGATGGCGCCGATCGCATCCGGTCCGTGCTGGAGGCGGATGCGGTGACGGTCGCGATCCTGGTGCGCGACCCGGTCGAGACCTTCTTCTCGCACTACCTGCATGAGCTGAAATCCACCATCGGGCGGCCGAGCTGGCGGCGACAGCCGCGCCCGGCGACCTTCCGGCTGGAGGATCCGGCGGTGGCCGCGCGCTACCTGCGGCCGCGCGCGCCGGCCGTCGCGCGGTTCCGCGCGGTGTTCGGCGACGCCTGCCTCGGCTTTCCGATGGGCGCGCTGTTCGACGGGACCCTGCCCGACCGGCTGGGCGCGGCGCTGGGGGTGGAGCTGGCGCCCTTCGACGGCAACGCGGTGATCAACCGCGGCGGCTTCGTCCCGGGGTATCTGCATGGCGGCGACCGGGGCCTGGTGCTGGAGCAGGACGGGCGGCGCTTCCGCGTGCCGCCGCGCGCGCTGGTCTTCGTGGCGGAGGAGCGCAGCGAGATCCAGGCCTATGCGACCGCCGAGGAGGCGGCGGCCTTCCGGCGGCTCGGCGAGAGCTTCACGCGGGAGGTCACGCTCGATCGCGCCACGCTGCAGCCGCTGCTCGACGACCACCTGGCGGTTTGCGAGGCGCTCGGCCTGAAGCCGCTCAGGCGGTCGGTCGAGGAGACCGTCCGGCTCGCCGCGCCGCCGGCGCGGCTCTCGGAGCGGATCCTCGACCGGCTCCCGGTGCTCTGATCGCCTACGCGGCGCTCAGCGCCTTCCACACGCTCTCGGGCGTCGCCGGCATGTCCACCACGCGGCCGCCGAGGGCATCCACCAGCGCATTGATCACCGCCGGCGGCGAGCCGACCGCGCCCGCCTCGCCCGCGCCCTTCACGCCGAGCGGGTTGGTCTCGCAGGTGACCTCGATCAGGTCCACGTCGATGTCGGGCAGGTCCTCGGCGCGCGGCAGGGCGTAGTCCATGAAGCTGGCGGAGAGGAGCTGGCCGCTGCCGGCATCGTAGGCGGTGCGCTCCATCAGCGCCTGGCCGACGCCCTGCGCGACGCCGCCATGCACCTGGCCGCGCACGATCAGCGGGTTCAGCGCATGGCCGACATCGTCCACCACGATGTAGCGCGGCACCGTCACCACGCCGGTCTCGGCATCCACCTCCACCTCGGCCATGTGGCAGCCATTCGGGAAGGTGTGGCTCTCGATCTTGGCCGTCTCCATCGTGTCGAGGATGATCGCCGACTGGCCGGCGGCGACGCGCTTGCGCTGCGCGGCGGCGAGGTCGAGGATGCCGATGCCGCGGTCGGTGCCGACCACGCCGAAGCGACCGTGACCGTCTGGCCCCTGGGCGACGAACTCGATGTCGCCGATCGCGGCCTCCAGGGTCTCGGCCGCGGCCTGCTTGCCCTTCTCGATGACGCTCGCGGTGGTGACGAGGATCGCCTGGCCCTCGGAATAGAGGCTGCGCGCGCCGCCGGTTCCGCCGCCATCGGGCAGCGTCTCGGAATCGCCCTGCTTCACGCGGATCTTGTCCATCGGGATGCCGAGCTCATGGCTGGTCAGCATGGCATAGGCGGTCTCGTGGCCCTGGCCGGTGCTCTGCGTGCCGACATAGACATCCACCATGCCGTCATCCGCGAAGACGACCTTGGCGTTCTCCGTCGGGCCGCCGCCGGTGGCTTCCAGGTAGTAGGCGAGGCCGATGCCGCGCTTCCTGCCGCGCTTCGCGGCTTCCGCGCGGCGGCTCTCGAAGCCGGCCCAGTCCATCTTCTTCAGCGCGGCGTCGAGCAGCTGCGCGAAATCGCCGCTGTCGTAGCGCTGGCCCATCGCCGAGACGTAGGGCATGGCGCTCTGCGGGACCATGTTGCGCTTGCGGATCTCCACGCGGTCGATCTTCAGCTCGCGCGCGGCGGTGTCGATCAGGCGCTCCACCAGGTAGTTGGATTCCGGCCGCCCGGCGCCGCGATAGGCGTCCACCGGCACGGTGTTGGTCAGCACGCCGAGGACATTGGCGTGGATCGCCTCGAAGCCATAGACGCTGGCCAGCACCTTGGTGCCGGCGCCGGTCGGGATGAAGGGCGCGTAGTTGGAGAGATAGGCGCCCATGTTCGCCCAGTTCTTCGTGCGCAGCGCGAGGAACTTTCCGTTCGCGTCGAGCGCCAGTTCCCCCAGCGTGATGTTGTCGCGGCCATGCGTGTCCGACAGGAACGCCTCGGTGCGCTCGGACGCCCACTTCACGGGGCGGCCCACCTGCTTCGCCGCGAAGGCGACCATCACATGCTCGGCATAGAGGAAGAGCTTCATGCCGAAGCCGCCGCCGACATCGGGCGTCAGCACATGGATCCTGTCCTGCGGGATCTTCAGCACCAGGTCCGCCAGCATGTTGCGCACCTGCCAGGAGCCCTGGGTGTTGGTGTGCAGCGTGAGGCGGTCGCCTTCCCACGCCGCCACCGCGGCGCGGGCTTCCATGGAGGCGACGACGACGCGGTTGTTCACCACCGTCAGACGCGTGACATGCGCTGCCTTGGCGAAGGCGGCATCGGCCTTGGCCTTGTCGCCTGCTTCCCAGTCGAAGCAGATGTTGCTCTTCGCCTCGGGCCAGACCAGCGCCGCGCCGGTCTCATGCGCGGTGGCGAGGTCGGTGGAGGCGGGGAGGACCTCGTACTCCACCATGATCGCCTCGGCGCCGTCGCGCGCGGCCTGCAGCGTCTCGCCCACCACGAAGGCGACGGGGTCCCCGACATGGCGCACGGTGTCCGTCGCCAGCGCGAGCCGCGGCGTGTTGGTGCGCGGCGTGCCGTCCTTGCTCTTCAGCGGGATCATGCAGGGCAGCTCGCCGAGGCCGGCGGCTTTCATGTCCGCGCCGGTGATCACCGCCAGCACGCCGGGGGTCGCCTTCGCCGCCGCCACGTCCAGCGCGGCGATGCGGGCATGGGCATGCGGGCTGCGCAGCACCACGCCGAAGGCCTGGCCGGGCATGGAGATGTCGTCCGTGTATTGCCCGCGCCCGGTCAGCAGGCGGGGGTCCTCGACGCGCCGCACCGACTGGCTCAATCCGAACTTCGCCATCTGACTTCCCTTCCCGCGTTTCTCCGTAGCGCATCATCTGACGGCTTCGGCCGGTTCGTGAAGGGGGCAACCGCCGGTTGGCGCCGCCTTCACGCGCCGGCGAGCGGTGGGCGGGGCGGCGGAAGCGGCCGGGGCGCCCCCGCCCCGGCCGGCCCGCCCGCCGCGACTCCGGCGCCGCGCCGCGCGCCGTGCGCGCGCAGGCGGGCGTCGTGCGCGCCCGCCGCCCCGGGGACCC
>NZ_JBWXTD010000005.1:7696-16040 GCF_056682175.1 Falsiroseomonas sp. RANM36 | reverse complement strand
GCGCGGGGGGGGGGGGGGGCGCGGGGGGGGGGGGGGGGGGGGGGGGGGGGGGGGGGGGGGGGGCCCCCCCCCCGGGCCGCCCCCCCGCCCCCGCTACCCCGGCGCCGCGCCGCGCTCCTTGCGCGCGAAGGCGGCCTTCGTGCGCTCCCGCAGCCACTGGAACACCACGTAGAGCATCGGGATCATGAAGATGCCGATGAAGGCGGCGGCCAGCATGCCGCCGAAGACCGGCGTGCCCACCGCCCGACGGGAGGCCGAGGCGGCGCCGGTGGCGATGATCAGCGGCACCAGGCCGAGGATGAAGGCGACCGAGGTCATCATCACCGCTCGGAAGCGCAGCCGGGCGCCCATCACCGCGGCGTCGCGGATCGGCTTGCCGGCCTCGCGCTGTTCCTTGGCGAATTCGACGATCAGGATGCCGTTC
Source organism: Falsiroseomonas sp. RANM36 (assembly GCF_056682175.1). Lineage (NCBI taxonomy): Bacteria > Pseudomonadati > Pseudomonadota > Alphaproteobacteria > Acetobacterales > Roseomonadaceae > Falsiroseomonas > Falsiroseomonas sp. RANM36. Next base: position 15,616 of record NZ_JBWXTD010000005.1, on the reverse strand, counting down.
TTGGCCGCCAGCGCGATCAGCACCACCAGCCCGACCTGGGCGTAGATGTCGAGGGACATGCCCGCCACGCGGATGGCGACGAAGGAGCCGAGCACGCCGACCGCGATGGAGAGCAGCACCGGGATCGGGATCGCCCAGCTTTCGTAGAGCGCGACCAGGAAGAGATAGGCGAAGAGCACCGCGAGCGCGAGGATCACGCCGGTCTGGCCGGCCGCCTGCTTCTCCTGGAAGGCGGTGCCGGTCCATTCGAAGCTGTAGCCCTGCGGCAGGACGCGATCCGAGATCTCCTCCATCGCCGCCAGCGCGGCGCCCGAGGAGATGCCCGGCGCCGGCGCGCCCTGCACCGCGACCGAGCGGACATTGTTGAAGCGGTTGATGGTCTGCGGCCCGAGCACGATGCGCGCATCGGCGATGGAGCGCAGCGGCACCATCTCGCCCCGGCTGTTGCGCACATGGATGCGCCAGAGGTCGGGGATGTCGTCGCGGTCGGTCGCCTCGCCCTGGATGTTCACCTGCCAGGAGCGGCCGGCGAGGTTGAAGTCGTTGACGTAGAAGCCGCCGAGGGTGGCCTGCAGCGCGGTGAAGATGTCGCTGATGCGCACGCCGAGCGCCTGCGCCTTGTCGCGGTCCACATCGAGGAAGAGCGAGGGCGTGTTGGCCGCGAAGGTGGAGAACACGCGGGTCAGCCGCGGGTCCTGGTTGGCGGCGACGATCAGGCCGAGCATCACGCTCGCCATCTCCTCCGGCGGGCGGCCTTCCAGGTTCTGCAGCTGGTACTGGAAGCCGGCGCCGGTGCCGAGGCCGATGATCGGCGGGATGTTGAAGGCGAAGGTGTTGGCCGTCAGCACCTGCTGCGTCGCGCCGAAGACGCGGCGGATGGCGGCGAAGACGCTCTCCTGCGCGCCGGGCCGGTCGGCGAAGGGCTTCATGCGCACGACGATGAAGGCGGAGTTGGACTGCGCGCCGTTGTCCACCAGGGAGAAGCCGACGATGGAGAGGATGCGGTCCACGCCGGGCGTCGGGCGGATGATCTCCTCGATCTGCTCGACCACGGCGCGGGTGCGCGACAGGCTCGCGCCCTGGGGCAGCTGGGTCTGGACGAAGAAGGCGCCCTGGTCCTCCTCCGGCAGGAAGCCCTGCGGCGTGTGGTTGGAGAGCCAGTACGTGCCGCCGGCGAAGAGCGCGGTGAAGAGCAGCGAGATCGCAGAGATGCGCACCAGCCGCGCGACGGCGTCGCCGTAGCGGTCGCGCACCCAGTCGATGCCGCGCATCACCGTGGCCAGCACGCCGCGGCGTGGCCCGTGATGGGGTCGGAGGAACACCGCGCAGAGCGCGGGCGAGAGGGTCAGCGCGTTGATCGCCGAGATCACCATGGCGACCGAGACGGTGACCGCGAACTGCGCCATCAGCACGCCCGAGAGGCCCGGGATGAAGCCCACGGGCACGAAGACCGAGAGCAGCACCAGCGTGATGGCGATGATCGGGCCGGTGATCTGCGCCATCGCCTTCTTGGTGGCCTGCGCGGGGGTGAGGTCCGGCTCCTCCTCCATCACGCGCTCGACATTCTCGACCACGACGATGGCGTCGTCCACGACGATGCCGATGGCCAGCACCATCGCCAGCAGGGAGACGGTGTTGGCGGAGAAGCCGAGGAGGAGGAGGACCGCGAAGGTGCCGATCAGGCTGACCGGCACGGCGATCACCGGGATGATGGTGGCGCGGACATTGCCGAGGAACAGCAGCACCACGATCACCACCAGCACGAAGGCCTCGAGCAGGGTCTTGATGACCTCCTGCATGGTGTCCACGACGAAGGTGGAGGTGTCGTAGAAGACGGTGCTGCGCAGCCCTTCGGGGTAGCGGCGGGCCAGGTCCTCCAGCGTGCGGGACAGGTTGGCCGCCGTGGTCACGGCGTTGGCGCCGGGCGAGAGATAGGTGCCGAGGGTGACGGCGGGGCGGCCGTTCAGCCGGCTTTCGGTGTCCATCCGCGCGGCGCCGAGCTCGACGCGCGCGACGTCCCGCACGCGCAGCACCGAGCCGTCCGGGTTGGCGCGGATGATGATGGCGCCGAACTGCTCGGGCGAGGTGAGGCGGCCCTGGGTCTGCAGGTTGATCTGGAACTGCTGGTCCTGCGAGATCGGCTGCGCGCCGATGCGCCCGACCGCCGCCTGCACGTTCTGCGCCTGGATCGCCGCGATCACGTCGGACGGCGTGAGGTTCAGGCTGATCAGCCGGTCCACCTCGAACCAGATGCGCATGGAGTAGTCCATCGCGCCGAAGATCGAGACCTGGCCGATGCCGGGCACGCGCGCCAGCCGGTCCAGCATGTTGATGGTGATGTAGTTGGAGATGAACAGCCCGTCATGGTCCGGGTTGTCCGAGGTCATCGCGATGAACTGCAGCACGGCGGAGGACTGCTTGCGCACGGTCACGCCGTTGCGCTGGACTTCCTGCGGCAGGCGCGCGAGCGCCGACTGGACGCGGTTGTTGACGTTCACCGTCGCGATGTCGGGGTTGGTGCCGAGCGCGAAGGAGACCGAGAGCGCGTAGGTGCCGTCATTGGCGCTGTTGGAGGACATGTAGATCATGCCCTCCACGCCGTTCACCGCGCTTTCGATCACCTGCGCGACGGTGGATTCCACCACGCCGGCGGAGGCGCCGGGATAGGCGGTGGTGACCGAGACCTGCGGCGGCACGATGTTGGGGAACTGCGCGACCGGGATGCGCAGCATCGCGAGCCCGCCCGCAAGGGTGAGCAGGATGGAGATGACGATCGCCAGCCGCGGGCGATCGACGAAAACCGAGGATATCATCGGCGCGCGCTCAGTTGCGCGGGGCCGCGGGCGAGGCACCCTGGCGGACCGGGGGCGGCGAGGCCGGGTTGGGCGCCACGGGCTGGCCGGGTCGGACGCGCTGCACGCCCTCGGTGATCACCGTCTCGCCGCCCGAAAGCCCGGCCTCGATCACCACCTGGTCGGCGATGCTGGGGCCGAGGGTGACGCTGGTGCGCTGCGGGCGGTTCTCCGCCCCCACGGTGAAGACGAAATGGCCGCCCTGGTCCTGCAGCACCGCGGCGCGCGGGATCACCACGGCCTGCACCGGCTCGACGCCCTCGACGAAGACGGTGACGAACATGCCGTCGATCAGCGGCCGCTCGGGATCGCCCGTCGGGCCTTCGGCGGAGCGCAGCGGGTTGGGGATGCGCGCGCGCACCAGCAGCGTGTCCGTGTCCCGGCTCACCTGGGTGTCGATGAACTCGATGCGGCCGGATTCGGCGAAGATCTGGCCGTTGGCGAGGCGGATGCGCACGCGCACCGCCTGCGCGCCGCCGCGCCCCTCGTAGCGGTCGCGCAGCTCGATGCCGGCGCGCAGGCTGACGGGGAAGGCGACGCGCATCGGGTCCTGGCTGACGATGGTGGCCAGCGGCCCGGAATCCGGCCCGACCACGGCGCCGGGCGAGAAGTTGGAGCGGCCGATCTTGCCGGCGAAGGGGGCGGCGATCTCGGTGTAGCCGAGATTGATGTTGGCGGTGCGCAGCTGCGCCTGCGCGGCCAGCAGCTGCGCCTGGGCGGTGCGCTGGTTCGCCGTGGCGTCGTCCACCCGCGCCTGGGTGCCGGCCTGGGTGCGCACCAGCTCCCGCGCGCGGTTCAGCGCGATGGTGGCGTTGTTCAGCTCCGCCTCGGCCGCGGCGACCTGGGCGCCGGCCTGGGCCACCTGCGCCTCGAAGGGCGGGCGTTCCAGGCGGAAGAGCGGCTGGCCGGCGGTGACCTCCTGCCCTTCGCGGAACAGCCGCTCCTCGAGGAAGCCGGTGACGCGGGCGCGGATGTCCACGCGGTCGATCGCCTCGACGCGGCCGATGAATTCGGTGGTCTCGGTGACCGGCCGCTTGGCCGCGGTGATGACGCCGACCGCGGGCGGGCCTTGCGGGCCGAACTGCGCCTGCGATGGCGGTGCCGACAGCAGCAGCAGCGGCAGGGCCGCGATCAGCGCACGGAGCATCGGAATCCCGTTCCTGGGCATGGATGCACAGCAGCCCGCCCGCTGTCGTTGCGTCAAGACAAAGCGCCAGCGAGGCCCGCGCGGGGCGCGGATCAGCCGCGCGCGGTCTCGAAGGCCTCGATCTCGGGGAGCAATGTGAGCGTCATCCCGATCTCGTCCAGCCCGCGCAGCAGGCAGTCGCGCGCGAAAGGCGGAATCGTGAAGGCGTGGGCGTTGCCCTCGGCGTCCGTCACGGTGTTCGCCGCCAGGTCCACCGTGAGCCGGCTTCCGGGATTTTCCGTGGCACGCTGGCGCAGGGAGCGGCAGATGTCCTCCGGCAGGCGCACGGGCAGCAGGCCGTTCTTCAGCGCGTTGCTGAAGAAGATGTCCCCGAAACTTTCGGCGATCACGCAGCGTATGCCCAGCGCCAGCAGCGCATAGACCGCCGCCTCGCGCGAGGAGCCCACGCCGAAGTTGCGGTCGGCGACGAGGATGCCGGCCTGGTCGAAGGGCGGGCGGTTGAGCACGAAGTCCGGCCGCTTCTCGCCTTCCGGCGTGAAGCGCAGGTCGTGGAAGCCGTATTGGGAATACCGCTCGTCCCGCGGGCGGCGCATGAAGCGGGCGGGGATGATCTGGTCGGTGTCCACATTGGACATGTCGAGCGGCGCGGCGACGGCCGTCAGCGTGGTGAATTTTTCCATCATGCGCGCTCCGCCGCCACAAGGCGCCCGGCGAGCGCGGAGGCGGCGGCCGAGGCCGGCGAGACGAGATGCGTGCGCGCGCCCCTGCCCTGCCGCCCCCGGAAATTGCGGTTGGAGGTGGAGGCGCAGCGCTCGCCTTCCGCCACGCTGTCGCCGTTCATGGAGACACACAGCGAGCAGCCGCTCTCCTCCCAGCTTGCGCCGGCCTCCCGGAAGATGCGGTCGAGGCCCTCGGCCTCGGCCTCGCGCTTGATGGCGGTGGAGCCGGGAGAGACCAGCATCGGCACGGCGATGCGCCTGCCCTTCAGCACGGCGGCGGCGGCGCGCAGATCCTCCAGGCGGGAATTGGTGCAGGAGCCGAGGAAGACGCGGTCCACCTTCACATCCGCAAGCCGCTCGCCGCCCGAAAGGCCCATATAGTCCAGGCTGCCGCGCCACGCCTTCCGGCGCGCCTCGTCGGGTGCGTCCTCGGGGCGCGGGACGCGGCCGGAGAGCGGGACGGCCTCTTCCGGGCTGGTGCCCCAGGTGGCCATGGGGGCGATGCGCGCGGCATCCAGCGTCACGTCGCGGTCGAAGGCGGCGCCGGCGTCGCTGTGCAGGGGCGCGATGTCCACCGGCTTCGCGAAGGGCCTTCCCGCGAGCCAGGCGAGCGTGGTGGCATCGGGCGCGACCATGCCGGTGCGGGCGCCGGCCTCGATCGCCATGTTGCAGAGCGTCAGGCGCGCCTCGACCGAGAGGGCGCGCACGGCGCTGCCCATGAATTCGATGGCGCCGCCGAGCGCGCCGCCGGTGCCGATCTCGGCAATCAGGGCCAGCGCCATGTCCTTCGCGGTGGAGCCGGCGGGCAGCGCGCCGTCGAAGGCGATGCGGATCTGGCGCGGCCTGGACTGCCAGATGGTCTGCGTCGCCAGCACATGCGCGACCTCGCTGGCGCCGATGCCGAAGGCGAGCGCCCCGAGCGCGCCATGGGAGGAGGTGTGGCTGTCGCCGCACACCACCGTCATCCCCGGCAGGGTCAGGCCGAGCTCGGGGCCGGCGACATGCACGATGCCCTGGCGGGGGTCGGCGATCTCGAAGGCCTGGATGCCGGCCTCCTTCGCGTTCTTCTCGAAGGTCTCGACGATGCCGCGGATCTCGGGGTCGGGGATGGCGGCGGTCTCGCGCCCGCGCGTGGGGACATAATGATCGCCGAAGCCGAAGGAGAGGTCCGGGCGGCGGACCTTCAGGCCCTTCGCGCGGAGCATGTTGAACGCGTGGAAACTGCCCTCGTGGAAATAGTGGCGGTCCACATAGAGCAGGCAGAGCCCGTCATCGCGCCGGTGCACGACATGGGCGTCCCAGATTTTTTCGAACAGCGTGCGTGGCATGGCGGGGGGGAACTTGCGGCGCGGGGCGGGGCGCCGCAAGGGTGGGGCATGTGGTTCGACCCGCCCCGGCCCATCGCGGCCACCCTGCTCTCCCGCCTGCCGGAGCACCTGCGGCGCCCAAAACCCTCGGCCTGGGCGCAGGCCAACCGGGGCGGCGCGCCGATTGATTCGTTTCTCGAGGGGCCGTGCTTCGACGCGGCGGGGAATTTCTTCTGCGTGGACATTCCGCATGGTCGGGTTTTTCGGGTCAGCGGCGATCACTGGGAAACGATCGCGGAATACGAGGGCTGGCCGAACGGTCTGGCGGCGCGGGAGGACGGGCTGGTGGTGGCGGATTACCGCCACGGACTGCTGAGCCTCGATCCGCGCGACGGCGCCATGGCGCCGATCCTGGAGACGGTGCTGTCCGAGGGGTTTCGCGGCCTCAACGACGTGGTGGTGCATCCGGACGGATCGCTGCTGTTCACCGACCAGGGGCAGACCGGGCTGCAGGACCCGACCGGGCGGGTGTTCCGGCTGCATCCCGACGGCAGGCTGGACCGGCTGCTGGGCAACGGGCCGAGCCCGAACGGGCTCGTGCTCAACCGCGGCGCGACGCATCTGATGGTGGCGATGACACGCAGCTGCGAGGTCTGGCGCTTCGCGCTGCGGCCGGATGCGGTGGTGGGCAAGGCCAATCTTTTTTTTCGCGTGCCGGCCGGGACTTCGGGGCCGGACGGGATGTGCGTGGATGCGCATGACCGGCTGTTCGTGAGCAATCCCGGGCATGGCCAGGTCTGGGTGGTGGACCCGCATGGGGTCTGCACGCATCGGGTGGACTGCACGTCCTTCGGGCGCATGCCGACCAACTGCACCCTCGCGCCGGATGGGCGGACGCTGGTGATCAGCGAGAGCGAGTCGGGGTGCCTGCTGGCGGCGGAGATTCCGCCGGGCTGAGGGGCTGAGCCGGGCGCGGCCGACCGGCCGAATATGACGCGCTTGACCCCGGCGACCATTCCGGGTTCTGTTCAGTCAGAAACAGAACGTCGTTCTATCAGATAGAACGCACGACCGGAGGATCTTCCATGCCGTCGCGCCGCGCGCCGATTGTCTGCCGCGGCCTCACCCGCGCGGTGAGGAAGGCCGGCTGATGGAGAACGGCGTCGCCGCGGTCGGCCGCGCGCTCGCGATCCTCGGCGCCTTCCGCGAAGGGGAGGCGGCGCTGTCGCTGGCGGAACTCGCCGCGCGCACCGGCCTCTACAAATCCACCATCCTGCGGCTGCTCGGCACGCTCGAGCAGGCGCGCTGCGTCGAGCGGCAGGCGGATGCGCGCTGGGCGCTGGGGCCGATGCTGTTCCATTGGGGCAGCCTCTATGCGCGTGCGCAGCCGGTGGAGCGCCTGCTGCCCGCGGCGTTGCAGGCGCTGGCGACGGAAAGCGGGGAGACGGCGAGCTTCTGGGTGCGGCATGGCGAGCAGCGCCTCTGCCTCGCCCGCGTGCGAGCCCCCTCCCCCATCCGCGACGACCTGGCGGAGGGCGTGCTGCTCGCGCTGCCGGCCGGCGCCGGCGGGCGCGTGCTGAGCGCGCCCGATCCGCGCGCGCTCGGCGTCGTCGCGACCTTCGGCGAGCGCAACCCGGAGACGGCCGCCATCGCCTGCGCGGTGTTCGGCACGCAGGGACTCGCCGGCGCGCTCGGCATCTCCGGCCCGCGGGAGCGCGTGGCGACGCGGGAGGCCGCGCATCGCGAAAGCGTCGCGCGCGCTGCGACCGAACTCACCCGCCGGCTTGGCGGCGACCTCGGCGCCGGCGCGGCGACGCGATCCGCGCCCCTTGACGACGCAGTCATCCAGGAAAGGACGAGATGAGCATCCTCCGACGCACCCTGCTGGCGGCCGC
>NZ_JBWXTD010000005.1:3907-7596 GCF_056682175.1 Falsiroseomonas sp. RANM36 | reverse complement strand
GCGGGCGGGGGGGGGCCCGGGGGGGGGGGGGGCCCCCCCGGGGGCGCTGCTCCAGCGCGCGAGGCGCGAGGATGGCATCGCCTCGCGCCTGGTCGCGCATGGTGCCACCATGCCGTCTGCTGCCGCCGGCCAAGTCCTGATCCGTCGTCGCCGCGGCGACCTGGGAGTTTCCGCATGACCTCGCCCACCCCGCTCAAGGGCATCCGCGTCGTCGAGTTCACCCACATGGTCATGGGGCCGACCGTGGGCATGACGCTGGCCGATCTCGGCGCGGAGGTGGTGAAGGTGGAACCGGCGCCGGAGGGCGATACGACGCGGCGGCTGACCGGCTCCGGCACCGGCTTCTATGCGGCCTTCGGGCGCGGGCGGCGCAGCCTGGCGGTCAACATGAAGACGCCGGAAGGCATGGCGCTGGTGCAGCGCCTGGTCGCGCGCGCCGATGTGCTGGTGGAGAATTTCCGGCCCGGCGCGATGGCGAAGCTCGGGCTCGGCTACGCGGAACTCTCGGAAAAACATCCGCGGCTGGTCTACTGCTCCTGCAAGGGATTCCTGCCGGGGCCGTACGAGCATCGCACCGCGCTGGACGAGGTCGTTCAGATGATGGGCGGGCTCGCCTACATGACCGGGCTCGAAGGGCGGCCGCTGCGCGCCGGCTCCTCGGTCATCGACATCATGGGCGGGCTCTCGGCCGTCATCGCCATCCTCGCCGCGCTGCGCGAGCGGGAGAGCACCGGCAAGGGTGGCGAGGTGCAGGCCGGGCTGTTCGAGACGGTGGCGCTGCTGATGGCGCAGCACATGGCGCAGACGCGCATCACCGGCACGCCGCCGCGGCCGATGTCGGTGCGGCTGCCGGCCTGGCCGGTCTACGACATCTTCGACACGGAAGATGGCGGCCAGGTCTTCGTGGGTGTGGTCACCGACACGCAATGGCCGGCCTTCTGCAACGCCTTCGGGCTGCACGACCTGGCGGAAGACCCGACGCTCGCCACCAAGCAGCAGCGGGTGGAGGCGCGCGAACGCACCATCCCGCGGGTGGCCGCCGCACTGAAGCGCTGGACCAAGGCCGATCTGATGGCGAAGTGCGAGGCGCTGGGCCTGCCCTTCGCGCCGATCGGCAAGCCGGCCGACCTGTTCGACGACCCGCATCTGAACGGCTCGGGCGGGCTGGTGCCGATGACGCTGCCGGATGGGCGGGAGATCGCGCTGCCGGCGCTGCCTGTCTCGCTCAACGGCGCGCGGCCGGGCGGCGCGGGGGATCTGCGGGCGCCGGGCGCGGATGGCGCGGCGGTGGCGGCGGAACTCGGCTATTCCGAGTCCGAGATCGCGGCGCTGCAGGCGAAGGGCGTGATCACGGGGTGAGGCGCGACCTTCAAGGGTTGCGCGGCCCCCACCCCGACCCTCCCCCGTAAACGGGGGAGGGCGCATGTCGCGATGATCAGCGCGCGACGAAGATGGGGACGGGGCTGTCGCGCAGCAGCAGGTCGGTGGTGCTGCCGACCAGCATGCGGATCAGGCTCGATCCGCCGAAGGCGCCCATCACCAGCATCCGCGCGCCGCTGCGGCGCACCTCGTTCAGGATCGCCTCGGACACGTCGCTGCCGGTGAGGGGAACCGGCACGGCGTTCATCCCGCGCAGGCAGCCCACGCCTTCCTCCGCGAGCTTCAGCGCATCGGCCTCCTTCGCGCCGAGGGCGGCGACCCGCACCTCCGCGCCGCCGCCGAGGTCGAGCAGCGCGAACAGGTGCAGCGCCTCCCGCGCCGGGGCGGAGCCGTCATAGGCGGCGACGGCCGGGCCGCTCTCGCGCGGGGTCCAGCCGGCGGGGATCACCACCACGGGGCGCGCGCCGTCGCGCAGCAGCGATTCGATCACCGGCGCCACGCCGCCATCCGGACTCTCGCGGCCGAGGGTGCAGTCGCGGCCGACCCCGATCACGTCATGCGCGGCGCCGGCCGTGATCAGCGCCGGGCCCGGCGCGTCCTCCAGCCGCCGCACGCGGTAGTCGAGGCCGGCGGCGGCCCGCGCGCAATCGGCCAGGGCCGCGGCCGCCTCGGCCTCGGCCTGCGCCGTCAGCGCGGCGTCGCGATGTTCCTTGAAGGCGCCGGCGCCGAGCGGGACGGCCTCGTGGTCGCTCTGGGTGTGCGGGCGGTCGAGCACCACGGCGACGGTCAGCGCCGCACCGCTCTTGCGGGCATAGGCGATGGCGGCGTCGCGCGCGGCGATGGCGCTCGGCGCGTCGTCCAGCGCCACCAGGATGCTGCGGAGCATGCGGTCTCCTCCTCTGCGCGGAGCGTAGCCCAGCCGCGCGGGCGGGGTCAGCCCCGCCGGGGCAGCAGCAGCAGGAAGCCGGCGGTGCAGAGCACGAGGCCGGCGGCGAAGGTGATGAGCGCCGCGGCCACGCCGCCCGCGGCGGCCATCGCCCCCGACAGCATCTGCAGCGCCGCCGCGCCGACGAAATAGGACAGGTTGGCGGCCGAGAGCGCGCGCCCCGCCTGCTCCGCCGGCACCGCCGCGCGCACCAGCGAGAAGCCGATCACCTGGAAGGAGATGGCGAGCCCGAAGGCGACCAGCAGCGCCAGGTCCCAGGCGGGCGGCATCACGGCGAGGCCGAAGGCGCGCGCGGCCGGCCCGCCCGGCCCGCCCGCCACCACCAGCAGGATCAGCGCCGCGGCCAGCAGGTGGCTGGCGGCCATCAGCAGCGGGCCGCGGCCGAAGCGGCGCAGCGCGAGGCCGGCCAGCGCCGGCCCGGCGGTGAGTGCCACGGTGCAGGCCAGCAGGATGTTGCCGGCCTCGATCCGGCCGAGTCCCTTCACCTCCATCAGCCAGGGGCCGCCCCAGAGCCCGCGCAGGCCGAGCACCGCGGCGAAGGAGGCGAAGACGAAGACCGTCACGGCGCGGATCCCGGGGCGCCAGGCCATCGCCAGCACCTCGCCCATGTCGGCGAGCAGCCCGCGGGAGGGACGGGCCTCCGGCCGCTCGGCCGGGACCAGGGCGGCGACGGCGGCGATGGCGAGTGCGGCGAGCGCCGCGCAGGCCCAGTAGCCGGCGCGCCAGTCGGCGGCCTCGACCAGCAGCGCCAGCGGGCTGGCGGAGAGCAGCATGCCGGTGTTGCCCACCGTCTGGACGATGCCCGACCAGAGCGCGAAGCGGGCGGCGGAGAGCGCGCGCGCGGCGAAGGTGATGGGGCACATCAGCATGCCCGAGCAGCCGGCGCCGAGCACCACCTGCGCGGCCAGCATGGACCACGGCCCGGTGGCGAGCGCGCCGAGCGCGGCGCCGCAGCCCGCGACGGTCAGCAGGAACAGCGAGACCGCCTTCACCCCGTAGCGGTCGAGCCCGATGCCGACCGGGATCATCACCGCGGCGAAGGCGAGCGGGAAGGCGGAGGTGAGCTGCGCGAGCCCTTCCGCGCCGATGCCGAGGTCGCGCTGCAGCACATCCGCCGCGATGGCAGGGATGGTGCGCACGGCGTTGGAGAAGACATGGCCGAGGCAGAGGACGAGGATGGCGGTGGTGACGGGGTTCACGTGAATGGCTCGGGCGTGCGTGCCCCCACCCCGACCAGCCTTCATAAGCGGCGGAAGGCCGCCGCAACTCCGGCGTGCCCCCCCGTGGGGGGGACCCCCCCCCCGCCGCGGGGGGCGGGCCCCGCGGGGACATGCAAAAAAAAATACCCCGCATAAAGATAACC
>NZ_JBWXTD010000005.1:1459-3807 GCF_056682175.1 Falsiroseomonas sp. RANM36 | reverse complement strand
GGGGGGTACCCGTTTTGGGCGGGGGGGGGGGGCCCCCCCCCCCCCCCCCCCATAATCCCGGGGCGCCCGCCCCCCGCAACTCCGGCGTCCGACGCTTTGCGTCGAACCCCCCGCAAGCGGGAGAGGGCGAACACGGCGGTCAATTCCTAAACATCTTCCCCGGATTCATGATCCCCTTGGGGTCCAGCGCCTGCTTCAGGCTGCGCATCACCGCCAGCGCCTCCGGCCCATGCTCGCGCTCCAGGAACTCGCGCTTGCCGAGGCCGATGCCGTGCTCGCCGGAGCAGGTACCGCCGAGGTCGAGGCCGCGCGAGACGATGCGCTTGTCCATGTCCCAGGCTCGCTCCAGCGCACCGGGCACCGCCGGATCGTACAGCACCATCTGATGAAAATTGCCGTCGCCGACATGGCCGACGATGCAGGTGAAGTGGCCGAGCTCCTTCGCCTCCGCCTTCGCGCCGAGGATCGCCTCGGCCAGGCGGGAGATCGGCACGCAGACATCGGTGGTCAGCGCCTTGTGGCCGGGCTTCGCGGCGATGCCGGCCCAATAGGCGTCGTGCCGCGCCTTCCAGAGCCTGTTGCGCTCCGCCGCGTCGGTGGCCCAGCGGAAGCCCGCGCCGCCATGGCCGGAGGTGATCGCCTCCACCGCCTCGGCCTGTTCCTGCACGCCCGCCTCGCTGCCGTGGAATTCGAGGAAGAGCGTGGTGCGGGGCTGGTAGCCCTCCAGCTTGGAATAGGCGATGGCGGCCGCCATCATGTCGTCGTCCAGCAGCTCGATGCGCGCGACCGGGATGCCCATCTGCATCACCTCGATCGTGCTGCGCACCGCGCCTTCCAGCGTCTCGAACTGCACCACGGCGCTGCTCATCGCCTCGGGGATGCCGTGCAGGCGCAGGCGGATCTTCGTCACCACGCCGAGCGTGCCCTCGGAGCCGATGAAGAGCCGCGTCAGGTCGTAGCCGTTGGAGGCCTTGCGCGTGCGCCCGCCGGTCTGGATCACGCGGCCATCGGCCAGCACGACCTCCAGCCCCAGCACGTTCTCGCGGATGGTGCCGTAGCGCACGGCGTTGGTGCCGGAGGCGCGGGTCGCGACCATCCCCCCCAGCGTGCAGTGGCTGCCCGGGTCCACGGGGAAGAACATGCCCTGGTCGCGCAGATGCTCGTTCAGTTGCTGGCGCGTGACGCCCGGCTCGATCACGCAGTCCATGTCCTCGGCGTTCACCTCCAGGATGCGCGTCATGCGCGAGAGATCGAGGCTGATGCCGCGCCGCACCGGGTTCACATGGCCTTCCAGCGAGGTGCCGGCGCCGAAGGGCACCACCGGCACCTCATGCCGGTGGCAGAGCGCGACCAGGCGGGAGACCTCCTCCGTGGTCTCGACGAAGGCGACGGCGTCGGGGAGCGTCGGGGGGGAGCTGTCCTCGCCGCGGCTGTGCTGCTCGCGGATGGCGGCGTTGGTGGTGATCCGCTCGCCGAGGAAGCCGCGCGCGGCGGCGATGACGGCCTCCACCGGCGCCGGGGTGATCGTGTCCATCAGGTCTCCTCCCGCCGGAGCGGACAGGTGAGGCAATGCGGCCCGCCGCCGCCGGCGGCGAACAGCGAGAGGTCGGGGTCGAGCACGGCAAGCCCCTCGGCGCGCAGCGCGGCGTTGATGCGCGTGCTGCCGCGCGAGGAGATCACGCGGCCCTCGCCCAGCGCCAGGATGTTGCCCGCAAGGGCCATCGCCTCGGCATAGCCGAAGGGGATCCAGCGGATGCCGTGGTCGCGCAGCCAGGCGAGGAAGGCGTCGTCCAGCGCTTCCGGGCAGGCGAGCGCCAGGCCGGGTGCCGCCATGCAGAACAGCAGGTCGAGATGCAGGAAATGCTCGTCGAAGGGAACGAGGCGACATTCCCAGCCCTCCGTCGCCAGCCAGCCGGCGAGCTGCGCGGCGCCGGCCTCGTCGGTGCGGCCGCCGCTGACGCCGATGGCGGCGAGGCCCGGGCGGATCAGGTGGATGTCGCCACCTTCGAGCGTGCCGGCGCTGGATTTGCGCCAGAACGGGCTCCCCTGCGCGGCGTGCCAGTCCAGCACCGTGGCGTATTCGCCCCGCCGCTGCGGCCGCTCGAGCTGGCAGAGCACCGGGCCCCAGGGCGTCACCACCGCCTGGTCGCGGGTGTAGACCATATAGGGCAGGTGGGGTGCGGGCGGCAGCGCATGGACCTTGGCGCCTGCCTCGGCGAGCGCGGCGACGAGTTCCGCATGCTGCGCCGCGAAGGCGGCGGGCGGCGGGGCGGCCGCCGGGGCGGGGGGGGGGGGGGGCCCCGCGGGGGGGGGGGTGCCGCCGGAGTGGGTGGGGGGGGGAGCGGCGC
>NZ_JBWXTD010000005.1:0-1450 GCF_056682175.1 Falsiroseomonas sp. RANM36 | reverse complement strand
CGGCCAGGCTGCGGCGCGCCACGGCGTTGGTGGGGATCCAGCGGTAGTGGTCGGGCGGGCAGACGAGAAGCTCGCGCAGCCGGCCCGTCTCGCTCGCCACGGCGAAGCGCGGCATGGCGCCAGCGTGCGCCCGGCGGGTCCGGGTGGCAAGGCGGACGCAAAAAGACTGTGGAGGCTCAACCGGAGATTGCGTGATTGGGCTTGCGGGACACGTCCTTTTTTATTATCACGCCCGCGAGAGGCAACCGGCGGGCACAACCATGAGCGGGGCGACCATTCCCGGTGCGCTGAACACCGGCGCAAACACGCAATACTGGAATGGCACGGCCTGGGTCACAACGCCCATCGCCGATACCAACATGGCCTATTACGGCTCCACCGGTAACAACAGCACCACACTCGGCGGGGACAACGACTTCGCCAGTGGCCGCGGCGGCAACGACTCGCTGGGCGGCGGCGGCGGGAACGACGTGCTGGTGGGCGGCGCGGGCGCGGACAGCCTCTCGGGCAGCGACGGCGCGGACACGCTGATCGGCGCCAATGCGACAGTGACCGGGTCGCTGACGACCGGCCAGATCACCATCACGGGCCTGTCGGGCGACGGCACCAGCATCGACACGCTGTCGGGCGGGGGCGGCAACGACACCTATATCGTCACCAATGCCAACGACGTCATCTTCGACGGCGTGAACGGCGGCACCGACACGGTGCTCATCGCGTCGAACCTCGCCACCTCCTACTCGGTCGGCCTCGGCGTCTCGATCGAGAAGATGGGCGTCCTGGACCCCAGCCTGACGACCGGCGTCAGCCTCACCGCCAATTCCGGCGACCAGTCCATGAGCGGCGGCGCGGGCAACGACACGCTGTCGGGCGGCCTCGGCAACGACACGCTGGACGGGCTGGGCGGGGCGGATTCGCTCTCCGCCGGCGAGAACGACGACCTGCTGCGCGGCAACGGCGACGACACGCTGAACGGCGGCACCGGCAATGACAGCTTCGTGCTGAGCGGCAGCGGCAACGTGGTGGATGGCGGCGGCGGCACCGGCGACGTCATCACCTTCGCGACCAGCGGCACCTATGTCGTCACCGGGGGCCCGGGCAGCTACACCATCACCGGCCCGGGCAGCGAGACGAACAGCGTCAGCAACATCGAGTTCATCGCGGGGCCGAGCGGCAACACCGCCTTCGGCACCGGCAGCTTCTATGTCTGCTTCGCGGGCGGCACGCGGATCCGCACCGATCGCGGCGAGACGCCGGTGGAGAGCCTGCGCGCGGGGGACCTGGTGGCGACCGTCTCGGGCCATGGCGCGCCGCTGAAGCCCGTGCTCTGGATCGGCCGCCGCCGCGTGGTCCTCGCCGGCCATCCCAAGGCCGAGGCCATCGCGCCGATCCGCATCCGCGCCGGCGCGCTCGCCGAGAACACGCCCGCCCGCGACCTGCTGGTCAGCCC
>NZ_JBWXTD010000004.1:856950-857177 GCF_056682175.1 Falsiroseomonas sp. RANM36 | reverse complement strand
TTGGCCTTGAACTGGAAGCTGACGGTGCCGTTGAAGTCGGCCGGCGGGGCGTAGCTGTAGCTGCCGTCCTCGTTGAAGGTCAGGCCCGCGAGCCCGCCGCCCACCAGCGCGAAGGTCAGCGTGTCGCCGTCCACGTCCTCCGCCAGGCCCGCGACGGAGCCGTTCAGGCTGCCGTCCTCGGCGACCGTCCGCGTGTCGTCCGAGACGGTCGGCGCGTCGTTGACCGG
>NZ_JBWXTD010000004.1:846609-856850 GCF_056682175.1 Falsiroseomonas sp. RANM36 | reverse complement strand
CCACCAGCGCGAAGGTCAGCGTGTCGCCGTCCACGTCCTCCGCCAGGCCCGCGACGGAGCCGTTCAGGCTGCCGTCCTCGGCGACCGTCCGCGTGTCGTCCGAGACGGTCGGCGCGTCGTTGACCGGGGTGACGTCGATCTCGACGGTGCCGACATTGCTGTCGGCGGTGCCGTCATTCGCCTTGAACTGGAAGCTGACGGTGCCGTTGAAGTCGGCCGGCGGGGCGTAGCTGTAGCTGCCGTCGGCGTTGAAGGTCAGGCCCGCGAGCCCGCCGCCGACCAGCGCGAAGGTCAGCGTGTCGCCATCCACATCGTCGGCCAGGCCGGCGACGGAGCTGTCGAGCACGCCGTCCTCGGCCACCGTCTGCGTGTCGCCCGAGACAGTCGGCGCGTCGTTGACCGGGGTGACGTCGATCTCGACAGTGCCGACATTGCTGTCGGCGGTGCCGTCATTGGCCTTGAACTGGAAGCTGACGGTGCCATTGAAGTCGGCCGGCGGGGCGTAGCTGTAGCTGCCGTCCTCGTTGAAGGTCAGGCCCGCGAGCCCGCCGCCCACCAGCGCGAAGGTCAGCGTGTCGCCGTCCACGTCGTCGGCCAGGTCCGCGACGGACCCGTTCAGGCTGCCGTCCTCGGCGGCCGTCCGCGTGTCGTCCGAGACGGTCGGCGCGTCGTTGGCGCCGATGACCGTCACCGTCACCGTTGCGGTGTCCGTACCGCCCTTTCCGTCGGAAACGGTGTAGGTGAAGGTCACATCCTCGGAATCGCCGTCACCGAGGCCGTTGAAGTCATCGCCCGCATCGAACACCACCTGCCCGCCCACCAGGCTCACGCTGCCCTTGGCGGGCTGCGTCACGGCAGTGATCGTCAGGCTGTCGTTGTCCGCATCGGTGTCGTTGCCGAGCAACGCCGAGAATGTTGTGGTTCCGTCCTCGGCCGCCGTCACACTGTCGTTTCCGGCCTCGGGCGGCGTGTTGCTGCTTTCCACCAACGGTGCCGTGCCGGTCGGCTTCACCGTTCCGAAGCGCGGGCCGCTGCTGGTGCCGACACTGCCGAGCACCGCGCCGAACTGCGCGTTGCTGAACAGGTCGAGCGTGAGCGCCGCCGTCGCATGCTGGAGGGTGAAGGTGACGCTGCGGATGTCGTCGGCACCCACCGCAGAAGCGGTGCCGAAGACGATGCCCATGTCGAAGGCGGGTGCCGCGCCCAGCATGTTCACGCCGCCGCCGAGGTTGCTCACCGCGTTGGCACCCTGCTGCACCGTCCCGAGGGGGCTGGTGCTGCCCGTCACGCTCAGGCCACCGAGCAGGCTTTCATCGGCCACATGGAAGAACAGCCCGCGCAGGTCGCCGACCACCGCCGACGGGGCGAGCGCCGCCGTGACCTGAAGCGTTCCCTCCGCCGTCTGCACGACCGTGATGCGGACGCCCGGGCCGCCCGCGAGGGAGAAGTTCATCGTCGGCAGCATGATGGCTTCCTCAGCGTTTCAATGCGACAACGCAATACAATAGGGCGCGCAAATTCCCCCGCGGAACCTCGTGGAGTTCAGCGCGCCAGGTGGTGACGGCGGGTGATGATCAGGCCGGCAAGGCCGAAGGCGAGCAGCCCGAAGCCGGCCGGCGCCGGGATCGTGACCTCCCGCACCGTGACGGTGAGCGAGGTGATCTCCGTCGCGGCAGCGTAATAGACCACGTTGCCCTCCGTGTCCTGCATGGAGAAGCCGAAGGACGCCTGCCCGGAGGCCGGGAAGGGCGGGAACACGAAGTTCTGCAGCAGGTTGGTGGTGGCCACGAAGTCGTCGGAGGCGCTCTGGACGCCCGCATTGGCGAGCAGCACCATGGACCCGCCGAAGATCTCGACCGCGCTCTGCGCGTTCACGGAGGCAGGCACGGACCCTGGCACGTCGAGCTTGGAGATGGCGTAGATCCCGAAATCCATCGGGGCGCCGGTGCCGGCGAAGGCGCTGGTGCTGGAGCCGAGGGTCACGGAGACCTGCAGCGTCTGGAACAGCGCAACGGCATTCGCCGGGTCCGGGAACAGCAGGGCCGGATCCACCTTGAAGCGCTGCTCGAGCGACATCGTGGCGCCGACGATCCCCGGGTCGTTGCTGTCGGTCACGGTCCCGGTCGCGACAACGGAGATGAAGGTCGCCGCACGCGCCGCGGGGGCGGACAGCACCCCGATGGCGATGAAGACCGCGACTGCCAACCCGAAGATACGACGCATGACCATCTCGGGTCCCCCACAACCGTTCAGCGAAAGTGCAGCGCCCATATGAGACCAGACGCTCGACCATCGTGTAAAGCAAAGGTTGTGCCGTTGGGCCAGGATGTTGATTCCACGAATTTTTCCGGCGATCGGCGCGGCTTGCCCGGGCGGGCTGTCAAATTTTCCGACAACATCGGGCGGAGACGGTCAGATTTTGCAATCCCTGGTTGCAATTTCGCCGCGAAGCGTAACGACCGGACCCTGGCGAGGCGGGTCGGAGACACGGCCGACCCCGGCCGCGCGTCGCCTCGCGGCATGCGTTGCGCGGCGCGACTCGCCGCTCCGCGGGCAGCGTCGCAGTCAGCCGGTCCCGGTGCTGCCGAACCCGCCCTCGCCGCGCCGGCTGTAAGGCAGGCTTGCCACCTCCCGCCAGGTGCCGCGCGTCACCGGGGCCACCACCGCCTGGGCGATGCGCATGCCGCGCTCCACGGTGAAGCTCTCGCGCCCGGCATTCATCACGATCACCTGCAACTCGCCCCGGTAATCCTCGTCCACCGTCCCGGGGGTGTTGGGCACGGTGATGCCATGCTTCAGCGCCAGGCCCGAGCGCGGCCGCACCTGCAGTTCGTAGCCGGCCGGCAGCGCGATGCAGAGCCCCGTCGGCACCAGCGCGCGGTCCCCGGGGGCGATGGTCAGCGGGGCGGCGACCGCGGCGATCAGGTCCATGCCCGCCGCGCCCTCCGTGGCGTAGGCCGGCAGCGGCAGGCCCTCGGCATGCGGCAGGCGGGTGACCAGGATCTCGACCATCAGGCAAGCGCCTCCGCGATGCGGGCCGCGAGGCGCCGTGCGACCTCGTCCTTCGGCAGGCGCGGCCAATCCTCCACGCCGCCGGCGGTGACCAGGTGCACGGCGTTCTCCGCGCCCCCCATCACGTCGCCCGAGACGTCGTTCGCCACGATCCAGTCGCAGCCCTTGCGCAGCCGCTTGGCCGTGGCGTGCTCCACCACCTTCTCGGTCTCGGCGGCGAAGCCGATGACCAGGCGCGGCCGCAGCGCGGGATGGGCCGCGATGGTCGCCAGGATGTCCGGGTTGAGGGCCAGGCGGATCTCGGGCGGCGGGGCGCCCGGCTGCTTCTTGATCTTCTGGCTGGGGGCGGCTTCGGGCCGGAAATCCGCGACCGCGGCGTTGAAGATCGCGGCGTCGGCGGGCAGGGCGGCCTCCACGGCGGCCAGCATCTCCCGCGCGCTCTCGATGCGGCGGAGCTCCACGCCGGCCGGGGCGGGCAGGGCGACCGGGCCGCTGACCAGCGTCACCCGCGCGCCGAGCGCGGCCAGCGCCGCGGCGATGGCGTAGCCCTGCCGGCCGGAGGAGCGGTTGGCGATGTAGCGCACCGGGTCGATGGGTTCATGGGTGGGCCCGGCCGTCACGATCACATGCCGGCCTGCCAGCGGACCGGCGCCGAAATGCCGCGCGATGGCATCGAGGATCGCGGAGGGTTCCGCGAGCCGCCCGAGCCCGCTTTCCGGCTCCGCCATCGGCCCTTCCTCGGGCCCCACGAAGCCGACGCCCCGCGCGGCCAGCGCCGCGGCATTCGCCGCCGTCGCCGGATGCGCCCACATGGCGGGGTTCATCGCCGGCGCCGCGAGGATCGGCGCGCGCGTGGCGAGCAGCACCGTGGTGGCGAGGTCGTCCGCGATGCCGCTTGCCATCCGCGCCAGCAGGTTGGCGCTGGCCGGCGCCAGCACCACCAGATCGGGCCAGCGGGCGAGGCGGATATGGCCGATCTCGGCCTCGGCCGCCCACAGGTCGTCATGCACCCGCGCCCCGGCGATGCCGGCCAGCGCTTCCTTCGTCACGAAGCGGGCGCCGCCGGCGGTCAGGATCGGCCAGACCTCGGCCCCCGCCTTGTGGGCGAGCCGGATCAGCTCGAGCGCCTTGTAGGCGGCGACGCTGCCCGAGACGACGAGGAGGATCTTGCGGCCTTGCAGGGTCATCGGCGCGCCCGCCCGCCGGTCACAGCCGCCAGCCGGTGTGGATCGCGACGATCCCGCCCGACAGGTTCCGATACGCCACCCGCTCCAGCCCCGCGCGCTCCATCATTCCCGCCAGCGTCGGCTGGTCGGGGAACTTCGCGATGCTCTCGGCCAGGTATTCGTAGCTGGCGCGGTCCTTGGCCACGCGCTCGCCGATTTCCGGCAGCACCCGGAAATTCCAGGTCTCGTAGAGCTTTTCGAGCGCCGCGACCTCGAGCTTCGAGAATTCCAGGCAGTGGAAGCGCCCGCCCGGGCGCAGCACGCGCCGGGCCTCCCGCAGCACCGCGTCCTTGTCGGTGCAGTTGCGCAGGCCGAAGGCGATCGAGACCTTCTCCACGCTGCGGTCGGGCAGCGGGATGCGCTCGGCGTCCACCACGGCGAAGCTGATGCGCTCGACGATGCCGCGATCCAGCGCGCGCCTGCGCCCGACCTCCAGCATCTCCGCGTTGATGTCGGTGAGGATCACCCGCTTCGCCCCCGCCGCAAGCGCGCCGAAGGCGATGTCGCCAGTGCCGCCCGCGAGATCGAGCAGCGTCTCCCGCGGGGAGGCCGCGATCGCATTGACGAAGATGCGCTTCCAGATCCGGTGGATGCCGAGCGACATCAGGTCGTTCATCAGGTCGTAGCGCGGCGCCACGCTGTCGAAGACCTGGCGCACCAGGGAGGCCTTCTGGCCGCGCGGCACCTCGCGGAAGCCGAAATCGGTGGTCTCGTTCATCGGCGGCAACTTGGCGGAAGCCGCGCGGGCGGGCAAGGAAGCGGGGAGGGGGATCGCATGCCCGAACTGCCGGAGGTCGAGACGGTGATGCGCGGCCTGGCGGCCGTGCTGGACGGGCGGCGCATCGCCCATGCCGCCACCACGCGGCCCGACATGCGCTGGCCCTTTCCGCCACGCCTCGCGGAGCGCCTGACCGGTGCGCGCGTCACCGGCCTCGGGCGGCGCGGGAAATACATCCTTGTCCGGCTCGACACCGCGGAAAGCCTGCTGATCCATCTCGGCATGTCGGGGCGGCTGGTCGCCCGGCCGAAGGACGGGCCGCGCGTGCCCTGGATGGGCCCGACCGGCCGCTTCTCCGATGCGCGCGGCCACAACTACGACCGCATGCATCCGCATGACGTCCCGCCCGAGGCGCATGAGCACCTGGTGATGGAAACCGAGGACGGCACGCGCATCGGCTTCGTGGATCCGCGCCGCTTCGGCTGCGCGGACCTGATGCCGACCGCGGCGGAGGGCGCGCACAAGCTGCTGCGCGACCTGGGCCCCGAGCCGCTGGAGGATGCCTTCACGCCCGCCGTGCTTTCGGCCGCGCTGGAGGGCCGGCACACGCCGATGAAGGCGGCGCTGCTCGACCAGAAGGTCGTCGCGGGTCTCGGCAACATCTATGTGGCGGAGGCGCTGTTCCGCGCCGGCATCTCACCCCGCCGGTCTGCGCATACGGTGCCGGGGGCGCGCGCCGCGCGGCTGGTTCCGGCGATCAAGGCGGTGCTGGTCGAGGCGATCGGCGCGGGCGGTTCCTCGCTGCGCGACTATGTCCGCGCGGATGGCGAGCTCGGCCGCTTCCAGGACCGCTTCGCCGTCTATGACCGGGAGGGCCAGCCATGCCCGGCCTGCCCGGGGCCGGAGGGCGGCTGCGCGGGCGTGCAGCGGATCGTGCAGTCCGGGCGATCAACATTCTTGTGCAACCGCACCCAGCGTTGAGCCCAGCGTCGCGCCGGAGCGTTGAGCCTGGGCGCGAAGCGCGCTACCCGTCGCGGCCCAAGCTGCAGGATGAGGACGCGCCATGGCCCATGAGATGATCCTGGTCGAGACGCGCGGGCGCGTCGGCCTCATCACGCTGAACCGCCCGAAGGCGCTGAACGCGCTCTGCGACCAGCTGATGGAGGAGCTCGGCCAGGCGCTGCGCGCCTTCGACGCCGACCCGGCGATCGGCTGCATCGTGGTGACCGGCAGCGAGAAGGCCTTCGCCGCCGGCGCCGACATCAAGGAGATGAAGGACCGCACCTATCCGGCGGTGTATTTCGACGACTTCATCGGCAAGCGCTGGGAGACGGTGCTGACCATCCAGACGCCGGTGATCGCGGCGGTGGCGGGCTTCGCGCTCGGCGGCGGCTGCGAGCTGGCGATGATGTGCGACATGATCGTCGCCGCCGATAACGCGAAATTCGGCCAGCCGGAAATCAACCTGGGGATCATACCCGGCGCCGGCGGGACGCAGCGCCTGACGCGCGCGGTCGGCAAGTCCAAGGCGATGGACATGATCCTGACCGGGCGGATGATGGACGCGGCGGAGGCGGAGCGCTCCAACCTGGTCTGCCGCGTGGTGCCGCTGGGGGAGCTGGTCGCCGAGGCGGTGAAGATGGGCGAGAAGATCGCGAGCCTCTCCGCCCCGTCGGTCGCGATGGCCAAGGAGGCGGTGAACGCCGCCTACGAGACGACGCTGAAGGAAGGCGTGCGCTTCGAGCGACGGCTGTTCCTGAGCCTCTTCTCCACGGAGGACCAGAAGGAAGGCATGGCCGCCTTCGCGGAGAAGCGGCCCGCGCAGTTCCGGCATCGGTGACGCCCGCGGCCGTACGTTGACTCGTGCGACGGGCGCGGATTAGAACCCGCCCCTTCGTCGGCGGGAGCGGTCCCGCCGGTTTCCCATCATTCCTTCCTGTGGTCAGATACGCGGCACATGGCCAACACCGACTCCGCGCGCAAGCGCATCCGGCAGATCGAGAAGCGCACTGCGCGCAACCGCGCGCGCAAGTCGCGGGTCCGCACCTTCCTGCGCAAGGTCGAGCAGGCGATCGCAACCGGCAACCAGGGCGCCGCGCAGGACGCGTTCCGCGCCGCCCAGCCGGAGCTGCATCGCGCGGCGACCAAGGGCGTGCTGCACGACAACACGGTGGCGCGGAAACTCTCCAGGCTTTCCGCGCGTATCAAGGCCCTCTCGGCTCCAGGCCAGGCCTGAAGCTGCGGCGACCGGGGCGCGTTCGCGCTCCGGTCCCGTTGCGGGTTCGCGCCGCGTCGCGCTAGTTTGCGGCGTGGCGTTGCAGCCGGCCGGCTCGCATCGTTACTGTCCCAAAGCCGTGATTGTATTCGCGCAAGCGCAGCCTTTCGGCGCGTTCTACTTTTGCGTGCTCATCGTTTCTGTGGATCGGTGAAAGTTATCATTTGCGGGCGCGGCGCGTGACGCGGTAGCTTACTTGGGGAGCGGTGCAGTCGGGTGGGTGCATCGTTCTCTCGTGGCGGGTGATCCCGCCGCGGCGGCTCAGCGGGGGCCGGCCGCGCATGTGGTCGGTAAGGGTGGCAGGTGCGTCTCATGGAGAAAGCGGTCGGCCCGTCCTCTCCTCCGGCCTCGGCGCAGGTCGCCGAGATCTGGGCGCGGATCCGGGGTCGCCTGCGCGAGGAATTCGGCGACGTCGAGTATCGCACCTGGCTGCGCCAGATGACCTTGGCTTCGCTGCAAGGCGAGGAGGTGGTGGTGCTGCTGCCCACGCGCTTCCTGCGCGACTGGGTGCGCGGCCATTACGGCGACCGGCTGCACGCCCTGTGGCGGGCCGAATGCCCAAGCGTCCGCCGCGTCGACTTCCGGGTGATGCCGCAGGGCGCGCGCCATGACGAGGCCACGGCGGAGGCGGAGGCGGCGGAGGTGGCGGCGCGCCGGCTGCCGAACGGCCATGCCGGCGGACTTGCCGGCGCCCTCGGGTCGCGTGCGCCCGAGCCGCGCGCCGAACTGCGGGCCGATGGCCGCGCCGACTGGTCGGCGCCGCTCGATCCGCGCTTCACCTTCGACACCTTCGTGGTGGGCAAGCCCAACGAATTCGCCCATGCCTGCGCCCGCCGCGTCTCCGAACGGCCGGCGAGCCCCGGCTTCAACCCGCTGTTCCTCTATGGCGGCGTCGGCCTGGGCAAGACGCACCTCATGCACGCCATCGCCTGGGCGATCCGCGAGCGCGGCGCGCAGGACGGGCGGGCAAGCCTGACCGTCGCCTACATGAGCGCCGAGAAGTTCATGTACCGCTTCATCGCCGCGCTGCGCAGCCAGTCCACCATGGAATTCAAGGAATCGCTGCGCAGCGTGGACGTGCTGCTGATCGACGACCTGCAGTTCCTGATCGGCAAGGACAACACGCAGGAGGAATTCTTCCACACCTTCAACGCGCTGGTGGATGCCGGCAAGCAGATCATCGTCTCCTCCGACAAGCCGCCGGCCGACCTCGCCGGCATCGAGGACCGGCTGCGCACCCGGCTCGGCCAGGGCATGGTCGCCGACCTGCACGCCACCACCTACGAACTGCGCATCTCCATCCTGCAGGCCAAGGTGCAGCAGGCCGGCGTGCCGGTGCCCGACAAGGTGCTGGAGTTCCTCGCACACAAGATCACCTCCAACGTGCGGGAGCTGGAAGGCGCGCTGAACCGCCTGATCGCCCATGCCAACCTGTTCGGCCGCCCGGTGACGATGGAAGGCGCGCAGGAGGTGCTGCACGACGTGCTGCGCGCCCATGACCGGCGCGTCACGATCGAGGAGATCCAGAAGCGCGTGGCGGAGCACTACAACATCCGCCTCTCCGACATGTCCTCGCCCCGCCGCGCCCGCAACGTGGCGCGGCCCCGCCAGGTGGCGATGTACCTGGCGAAGCAGCTCACCACCCGCAGCCTGCCGGAGATCGGCCGGCGCTTCGGCGGGCGCGACCACACGACGGTGATGCACGCTGTCGCCCGCGTGGCGGAGCTCATGCAGCAGGACAGCGCCTTCGCCGAGGATGTCGAGCTGCTGCGGCGCATGCTGGAGACCTGACGGAGGCGCCGGGCAACCCGGCGGTTCCCCCGGCGGATCGTTATGCCGTATAAGGTTCCGGTGTCGGGCAGGCGGCCGCGCAGCAGACGGCAGCGCCGACAGGGAGGAACCGGAGCATGACATCCGCCATCGGCCGCCGTGCGGCCTTCGCGCTCGGCGCTGCCACGCTGGCCCGGCCGGGCCTCGTCCAGGCGCAGACCGTGCGCCGGAATGCGCGCCTCGTCATCGGCTTCCCCCCTGGCGGGTCCTCCGACGTGGTCGCCCGCCTCTACGCCGAGAAGCTGCGCGGCACCTATGCGCCGAGCATCGTGGTCGACGGCCGGCCCGGCGCGGCCGGGCGCATCGCGGTCGAGCATGTGCGCGACGCGGAGAAGGACGGCACCGTCTTCCTGCAGACCCCGGCCTCCATGCTGACGGTGCAGCCGCATGTGTTCCCGCGCGAGGTCCGCTACGACGCGCTGACCGACCTGATCCCGGTCAGCACCGTCTGCACCTTCCCCTTCGCGCTCAGCGTCCCGATGAACCACCCGGCGAAGACGCTGGCGGAGTGGGCCGCCTGGTCGCGCGCCCAGCCCGCCGAGACGCCCTGGGCCTCGCCGGCGGCGGGCTCGGTGCCGCATTTCGTTGGCATCATGCTCGGCCGCCGCCTGGGGCTCCGGCTGGAACACGTGCCCTATCGCGGCGGCGCTCCGGCGGTGCAGGACGTGATCGGCGGCAGGCTGCCGCTGTTCATCGGCGTGCTGAGCGAGGTGCTGCCGCAGCATGGCAGCGGGCTGCGCATCATCGCGGTGACCTCGCCCGCCCGCTTCGCCAAGCTGCCGGACGTGCCGACGCTGGCCGAGCTCGGCTATCCCGAGCAGACCGCCGAGGAATGGTTCGGCGCGCTGCTGCCGGCCGGCACGCCGGCGCCGGTGGTGCAGGGCCTGCACGCCGCGATCCGCAGCGCGGCCGCGCAGCCGGACATGGTGGAGGCGCTCGGTCGTCTCGAATTCCTGCCGACCACTTCGGACAGCCCGCAGGCCTTCGCCGACCGGATCCGGCGCGAGCGCGACCTGTGGGGCGTCGTCGTCCGCGAAAGCGGATTCCGCCCCGAAGGCTGAGGCCGGCTTGCAAGCCGGCGCGCCCACCGGATGCATGTCCCAGGCCGCGACGAGCGGCCAGCCGCCGTGGCGCCATTCCCGCGCCTGGACCATGTAGAGGCCCTCGTCGGTGTCCACGC
>NZ_JBWXTD010000004.1:841079-846509 GCF_056682175.1 Falsiroseomonas sp. RANM36 | reverse complement strand
GCGCCCGGCCACCCTCCTTCCGTCCGCGCCCCCGACCAAACCGCCGGCGGCGGGCTGGCCCGCGGGCGCCGGGCATGGCCAGGGTAGCGGCCATGCCTGAAGCGCCCATGGCCCGCGACGCGGCCAGCAGCACCATCTCCTCCGTCCTGCGCGACGCGCTGGCGATCCTGATCATCCTGGCGGGGGCGGTGCTGTTCCGCAGCACCTCCTTCGTGCCCGCCGTCGTGGACACCGACGAGGGCCTCTACATGGTCCAGGCGCGGGAATGGCTCCACGGCGGCTGGCCGCTCGTCGCGGCCTGGGACATGCATCCGGTGGGCGCGCCGGCGCTGTTCGCGCTGGCCTTCCTCGGCTTCGGCGTCTCGGTGGAATCGGCCCGGCTGCTCGGCGTGATCTGCGTTGCCGCCACCGGCTGCGCGCTGTTCGCGATGGCCCGCGTGGCGGGCGCGCCGCGCGCGCTCGGCGTCGCCGCGGCGCTGCTCTACGCCGCGCTCTCGATCCTGTTGTCGGGCCTGTCGGTCAACACCGAGCTGCTGATCGCGCCCTTCGTGACCAGCGCCATGGCGGTCGGGCTCGCCGGCCTCTCGCGCGGGCTTCGCCCGGTGGCGGAGGCGCCCGGCGCCGGCGCGATCGTCGCGGCGGGGCTGCTGATCGGCTGCGCGCTGCTGGTCAAGCAGGTTGTCGTGCCGGCGGGCTGCCTGGTCTTCGCGCTGCTGACCTTCCCGGCGCTGCTGCGCGGCGCGCTGCCCTGGCGGCGCTTCCTCGGCTACGCGGGGCTTTATGCCGTGCTCTGCGCCGGGCCCTTCGTGCTGATGGGGCTGGCCTATTGGGTGCAGGGCTGGCTTGCCGACTACATCGACGGCTCGCTGATGGCGCCCTTCCGCTACGCGATGGAGCGCGCCCCGGCGCAGGAGGCGTGGCGGCGGATCTATTCCGCGCTGCTGCAACTGCCCTTCGCGCTCGCGCTCGGGCTGGCCGCGCTGCTGTTCTGGCGGCCGCGGCAGGTGACGCAGCCGCTCGGGCTGCTCACCGCGGCGGCCTTCGTCTGGTTCCTGGTCGCCTCGGTCGCCATCGCGGCGCCTGGCTTCTACTTCACGCACTACTTCCTGCTCTGGCTGCCTTCCCTCTCGCTCCTGGCGGCGGTGGGCGCCTGGCGGCTGGGCCATGCCGTGGCGCGGCCCGGCCTGGCGCGGCCGGCCTTCGCCGGCCTGGTCGGGATCGTCGCCGCCGATGCCTGGCTCTCGGAGCTCTATGTCCGGGTGGACCGCGGGCCGAGCTGGATCCACCCCGACCCCGATCCGGTGCGCCGGGTCGCCGCCGCCGTGGCCGCCGCGGCCGGGCCGGACGGCGACGCCTTCCTCGCGAACTACCACCCGAGCGTCTATGTGCTGGCCGGCGTGCGCATCGCCACGCGCTTTCCCTTCCCGCCGCACCTGACGGGCAATTTCGAGGATCTGTCCGACACCAGCACGGAGGCCGAGATGGCGCGCGTGCTGGCCGGGCGCCCGCGGGTGATCGTCATCGACCGCGGCTGGATGAAGAACATCCGCCCCGCCGCGGCTGCGCAGGTGCAGGCGGCGATCGACGCCGACTATGTCCTGTTCGCGACCGTGCAGGAGCAGCGCGGGCCGGTGGAGATCTGGCGCCTGCGCGACGCGCCGGCGGTGACCGCGCCCGCGCCTACGGCGCCGGAAACAGCGCGTCCGTCCGCCCCATGAGGCGATAGGCGACGAGGCCCACCCATTCGCGCATCGCCCATTCCGCCTGGTTCAGGCGGGTGGGGAAGGGCCATTGCCACCAGAGCGCCGGGTCGCGTGCCGTCGTGTAGTTCACCGGCCAGGGCAGCACCTGCCAGCCGGCCTCGCGGAAGCAGCCCATGCTGCGCGGCATGTGGCTGGCGGAGGTGACCAGCAGCCAGGTCTCGCCGGGCTTCGGCTGCACCGCGCGATGTGTCAGCACGGCGTTCTCCCAGGTGTTGCGGCTTTCGTCCTCGAACACCAGGCGTTCCGCCGGCAGGCCTAGATCGGCGAAGAGGCGGCGCGCCGTGTCCGCCTCGGTCGGTCCGCCCGGCACGATCGCGGAGGAGCCGCCGGTAAAGACGATGCGCGCCTGCGGATGGCGGCGTGCGAGTGCCACCGCTTCCGTCATGCGTTCCGCCGCGCCGTTCAGCGCCGGGATGCCGCGGGCCTCGGTGAGCTGCTGCTCCACCGCGCCGCCGAGCACGATGACGCCGGTGACGTGCTCGGGCGGCGGTGAGGGCCGCGCGAAGCGGTCCTCCAGCGGCAGGGTCAGCAGCGCGGAGACCGGCAGGACGAAGACCGCGACATACCAGCCGAGGCCGAGCGCGAGCGGCCAGCGGCCGAAGCGCCGCCCGCGCCAGAGCAGCGCGGCGCCGAGCACCGCCAGCACCAGCGCCAGCGTGTTCGGCCGGGCGAGCCCCCAGAGCAGCTTGGAGGCGACGAACAGAAGGTCGTCCGTCACAGTTCGAGCACCCGCATCGGATGCATCCGGCCGCGCAGCAGGTCGCCCAGCGCGATCAGGTTGCCGCGCAGCCGGCCCAATCGGTCCACATGCGTCTCGGGGAAGGGGGCGCGCACCGTGTTCATCGCGATGTGGCGCGCGACGGAGCGCAGCGCGCGGTTCCAGGGATAGCTGCCCTTGCGCGCGAGGTAGAGCGAATTCGCCACCTGGCTGTAGCCGAGCTTGGTGCCGGGCACGCGGCCCGACTTGGTGCCGAGATGCACGCCCCGCGCCCCCGCCAGCCGCAGGATTGTTCCGTACGTGCCGAGGCGCCGGGTGAGGTCGAGATCCTCGTACCAGCCATAGAGCGGAAGGTTCTCGTCGAAGCGCAGCGCGTGGTCCCGCATCGGGGCGAGGCGCAGCGCCATGTTGCAGCCATAGCCGTTGAAATGCGGCGCGACGGCAAGCGGATCGCCGCTGTAGCGGTCGGCGGCGAGGATCGCGCGGCCCTCTTCCACCGTGATGCCCGGCCCCTTGGCGCCGTCCGCGATCACCGTGCCGGTGGTGACGACGCAATCGGGATGGGCTGCGAAAACGCGCTCGGTCACGGCGAGATGGTCGGGCGCCGCAAGAAAGTCGTCGTCGAGGAACAGCACCGCGTCGCAATCGGCGATCGCATCCAGGATCGCGTTGCGCTGCCGCGGCAGGCCGGCCGGCGCGGTGATGAACTCCGTGGCCGGGAAGCGTGCGGGCAGGTCGGCGATGTCGTTCGCATCCACATGGCAGACCAGAAGCCGGTCCGGCGCGCGGGTCTGACGCGCGAGCTCCGCCAGCACCTCCGCCAGGATCGGCGCGCGGCCGCGCGTGGCGATGCCGATGGCGATGCGCATCAGGGCTGCCCCTGGATCGCCGGCCGCACGCGGCCCGCCGAGGCGCGGCGCTGCACGAAGCCTTCCGCGCGGCCGAGCAGCGTCATCGCGTAATAGGCCGCGTCGCGCGGCCGCAGCTTCAGCAGGCTCACCGCAACGCCGCCGAGCGGGCGGATGGCGAACGGCAACCAGACCGAGGCCGGCACGCCATGCCGGCGCAGCGCGAAGCCGAGCCC
Organism: Falsiroseomonas sp. RANM36; assembly: GCF_056682175.1. NCBI lineage: Bacteria > Pseudomonadati > Pseudomonadota > Alphaproteobacteria > Acetobacterales > Roseomonadaceae > Falsiroseomonas > Falsiroseomonas sp. RANM36. Next base: position 842,944 of record NZ_JBWXTD010000004.1, on the reverse strand, counting down.
CCGCCCGTAGAGCCGCGCGCGTGCCGTCGCGACATCGGTCAGGCGCTTGTCGGGATGGATGACGCGCAGCACCGGGTCATAGGCCGCGTAGTGGCCGGCATTGACGGCGCGCAGCACGAGGTCGTTGCCCTCCGCCGAGCCGATCGGCGTGCCCGGCCCCATCTCCTCGTCGAAGCCGCCGAGCGCCAGCGCCAGCTTGCGGCGGAGCCAGAGATTGAACTCGATCACGCTGGTCCAGGCGTTTTGCGCCGTGATCGGCCCCGCCTCCATGCGCCAGCGGCCGCTGCCGAGGCCGCCTTCCGGGCTCTCGGCCGGACCCGTCAGCACCATCAGCGCGGGCTCGGCCGCGAAGGCCGCCGCGACGCGGTCCAGCACGCCGGGCGGATGCAGGCAGTCATCGTCGGGGAAGCCGACGATCTCCCCCTGCGCCGCGCGCAGGCCGAGGTTCCGCGCATGGTTCGCGTTGGCGACGGAGGAACGCAGATGCGTCAGCTTCAGGCGCGCCAGATAGGGCGCCAGGACCGGCGCCAGTCGGTCGTCGCCATTCTGGTCCACCACGATCACCTCGACATCGTCGCGCCCCTGCGCCAGCACGCTGTCGAGAAACTCGGAAATCTCCGTGGTTCGGCCGCGCGTGGCCATCACCAGGCTGAAGCGCATCATGGCGCCGGCATCCCGCGCGCCGCGCAGGCGGCGCGGATCGCGTGCAGCAGCCGGTCGCGGAAGACCTCGTTCGAGAACCGCTCGGCATTGGCGCGGCAGGCTTCGGGGTCGATGGATAGCGTCTCGAAACGGCGCACGGCCTCGGCGATGGATGCGGCGGTCTGCTCGGGGAAGAGCACGCCCGTCTCGCCGTCGCGCACGATGTCGGCGGCGCCGCCGCGGCGGAAGGCGATCAGCGGCGTGCCGCAGGCCTGCGCCTCCACCATGCCGATGCCGAAATCCTCCTCGGCCGGATAGAGGAAGGCGCGGGCGGATTGCAGCAGCGCGACGAGTTCCGGCTGCGGCACGCGGCCGAGAATGGTGATGTTCGGCGCATCGCCCGCGGCGGCGCGGACCTTGGGCATCTCGGCGCCGTCGCCGGCGATGATCAGCTTGCGGTCGGGCATGGCGCGGAAGGCTTCCGCGACGAGATCCACGCGCTTGTAGGCGACGAGGCGGGAGGCGATCACGTACGCATCGCCCTTGGTCGGCCGGAAGGGAAAGCCCTCCACATCCACCGGCGGATGCACCACCGTGCTCTCCCGCCGCCAGGCCTTGCGGATGCGCTCGGCGATCCAGGCGGAGTTGGCCAGGATCACGTCGGGCCGTGCGGAGGAGGCGTGGTCCCACAGCCTCAGCCGCGCCAGCAGCAGCCGCGTCAACGCGCCCTTGAGGCCGCGGTCGAGGCCGGACTGGCGCAGATACTGGTGCTGCAGGTCCCAGGCGTAGCGCATGGGGCTGTGCACGTAGCTGACATGCAGCGTGGCGGGCCCCGTCAGCGCGCCCTTGGCGACGGCGTGGTTGGAGGAGATCACCAGGTCGTAGCCCGAGAGGTCGAACTGCTCGACGGCCAGCGGCATCAGCCCGAGATAATAGCGGAACCACTTCCGGGCGCGCGGCAGGCGCTGCACGAAGGAGGTCCTGGGCACCTTGCCGCCGAGGAAAGCGCGTTCGTCATCGGGCAGGAAATCGCAGATGGTGAACAGGTCGGCATCGGGGAACAGCGCGAGCATCTGCTCCAGCACGCGTTCGGAGCCGGCGTACGTGTCCATCCATTCGTGAACGATGGCGATTTTCATCTTTGGGGTGCCCTCAAACGCCGGGCGCGCGCATCCGCGCGCTTGGCTTCGCCGCACTGGCGGCGGGCCGCGTTCGCGGCCTCG
>NZ_JBWXTD010000004.1:836863-840979 GCF_056682175.1 Falsiroseomonas sp. RANM36 | reverse complement strand
CATCCGCTCCAGCACGCGTGCGGAGCCGGCGTACGGGTCCATCCATTCGTGACCGAGGGCGATTTCCATCTTTGGGGGGCCCGCAAACGCCGGGCGCGCGCAGCCGCGGGCTGGGCTGCGCCGCCCTGGGGGGGGGCGGCGTGCGCGGCCTCGGCCGGCCTTGCCGGCCGCAGGGCGGCGCGTCACCTTGCATGGTCATCTCGAGCGATCAGTTCCATCAGGCGGCGCGCCGCCGCATCCCAGGAATACAGCGCCGCGCGTTCCCGCCCGGCTGCGCGCAGCGAGTCCGCAAGGCCCGGTTCGTCCAGCAACCGCGTCAGCGCGGCGGCCGGCGTCGCGGGACCGTCGGCGTCGAACCACAGCGCCGCATCACCGCACACTTCCGGCACCGCGCCGGCACGCGCAGCCAACACCGGGCAGCCGCACCACATCGCCTCCAGCGGCGGAATGCCGAAGCCTTCGTAGCGCGAGGGGAAGACGAGGCAGAGCGCGTTCTCGTACAGCGCCCGAAGCTCGCCATCCGTCACGCGGCCGAGCAGCCTGGTGCCGGCCGCGTCCGCCGCGCCGCTGAACACGCCGCCCTCCACCGCGCCGGCCACCGCCAGCACCATGCCGCGCGCGGCGAGCAGCGCGGCCGCTTCCTGCAGCGCGCCGAGATTCTTGTGGGCGGCGCGCGTGCCGACCGCCAGCGCGTAGCGGCCCGGTTCCAGCCCGTGCTTCGCCAGCACCGCGGCATCGGAGGGCTCGCGCAGCACATGCTCGCCGCCTTCGGGCATCACCGCGATGCGGCCGGGGTCCAGCCGCAGCCGCGCCGCCAGCCGCGCGCGCGAAAACTCCGAGACGGTGATCACCTGCGCGCCGAGCCGCGGCAGCGAGAGATGCAGCGAGCGGTACCAGGCGCGGAAGGCGAGGGAATAGCTTTCGGGCGTGTCGAAGACGCCGGCATCGTGGATCACCACGATGCGCTTCCCGCCACAGCGCAGCGGTGCCGTGTTGCCCAGGCTGATCAGCGTCGCGGGGTTGGACGCCTTCGGCAGGTCGAGCTGTTCCCAGTTCTGCCCGCCGCGCGTGCCGACATGCTCCACCGGCACCTCGCCGAGACGGTCCGGCGCGCCGGGCGGCGCCAGCAGGCGGAAGCGCAGGCCGTTGCGCGCCAGCGCCTGCGTCACCTCGGCGGCGAAGCGCTGCACGCCCGTGGTGCGCTGCGTCAGGAAACGCCCGTTGATGGTGAACGCCGTCACGCGGGCTCGCCCTTCAGCACCGCGCGGATGCGCCAGGGCCGGCGCAGCAGGCCGCGCGCGTCGCGCCGCTCCGCCGCGGTCAGCGCCATCACGGCGGCGACGGCGAAGGCTGCCAGCGCCAACACGCCGAGCACGGCCAGCGCTGTCGTGCCGTCCACGGCCAGCAGCGCGACCAGGCCGACGCCGCCGGCCGCCAGGGGCAGCGCCAGCGCGCGCGCCGCCTCGGCAGCGGCGGGATAGAGCCGCGCACAAAAGAAAAGCCGACCCGCCGCGTCGGTCGCGCAGCGCGCCGCCCAGGCCAGTGCCGCGCCCTCGATGCCGAAGCGCAGCAGCAGCAGGACCGACAGCGGCAGGAACACCGCCGCCTGCAGCAACTGCCACTTGGCGTTCACATCCGGCCGCCCGATCGCGTCCAGCAACGCCCCCGGCGCGAAGGCCGCGCACGAGAAGAAGATGCCGACCGCGAGGATCTGCAGCACGCGCCCGCCGCCTTCGGCGAATTCCGCGCCGAGCCAGAGCTTCAGCAGCCACGGCCCCGTCGCCACCAGCACCAGGCAGGCCGGCAGCACGGCGGCCAGCGTCAGCAGCGCACCGCGCCGCAGCAGGCCGGCCGTCGCCACCGCATGGGTCGCATAGGCCGAGGCCATGGCCGGCAGCAGCGCCTGCGCCACCGCGACCGGCAGGATCCACATGCGCATCACGAGGTCGAGCGGCGTGGCATAGAAGGCGACGGCCGAGAGGGTCAGGAAGGCGCCGATCAGGAAGCGGTCCGCATAGAGCAGCGCCTGCGTCAGGATGCCGGAGGCGCTCATCCACCCGCCCATGCGCAGCAGCGGCGCCAGCATCGCCCAGCGCGGCCGCCGCACGCCGAGCCCCGGCAGGTCGCGCCGCGCCAGCCAGAGATAGCTGACCGTGTTCGCCAGCCGGCAGGCCAGCAGCGCCAGGATCACGCCGACCAGGCTCTGCCAGACCAGCAGCACCAGCGCGGGGCCGACATAATAGAAGATCGCGACCGGGATGGTGACGAGGTTGGCCTCCCGGAAGCGCTGATGCGCCGCCAGCGCGCCCCACAGCGCGGCATTGACCACCACCAGCGGCGCGGCGAGGCAGAGCAGGCGGAAGGCCGCCACCGCCTCCGCCTGCAAGGCGGGCGGCGTGTTCAGCAGGCGCTCGACCAGGAAGGGCACGAAGGCGAAGGCGGCGAGCGCGACGGCGGCGCTCAGCAGCGCGAGCGCCGTGATCGCCGCGCCGGCCAGGTCCGCCGCGCCCTCGCGCTCTCCGGCGCCGATCCGCGCCGCCAGCGCCCGCGTCAGGGCCGCGCCGACGCCGAGGTCGAAGACGCCGAAGACGCCGACCAGCGCCAGCGCGAGGGTGAAAAGGCCCCAGCGCTCGATGCCCATCTGGTGGACCAGCACCGGGGTGAGCGCAAGGGCGAGGAGCAGCGGCAGCCCGCGCCCCGCGGCATTCCACAGCGTCCCGGAGAGAAGCCGTCCACCGGAGGCGCGTTGCTCGGCCGTCTCGGCCATGACCTGCGCCATCCTCATGCAGCCCGCGGCGACCGCCGCGGGCCGTAAAGCCTCAGCGGCCCTGGATCAATAGGCGCCGCGCCGCGCCAGCACCGCGAGCGGGGTGCGGAGCAGGATCTTCACGTCGTTCAGCAGGGAGGGCCGGGTGGCATAGGCCACGTCGAGCGACACGCGCTCCGCATAGGTGGTGTCGTTGCGGCCGCTGATCTGCCAGGGGCCGGTGATGCCCGGGCGGACGGTCAGGTAGTGCTGCGCGGCGGCGCCGTAGAAGGACGCGAGCTCGCTCGCCTGCACCGGGCGCGGGCCCACCAGGCTCATGTCGCCCCGGAGCACATTGATGAGTTGCGGCAGCTCATCCAGCGAGCTGGCCCGCAGGAAGCGGCCGATGGCGGTGACCCGCGGGTCGTTCTTCAGCTTGCGCGTGGCCTCCCACTCGGCGCGGGCGGTCTCGTCGCTGTCCAGCAGCGCGGCGAGCCGGCGGTCGGCATCCATCACCATGGAGCGGAACTTCAGGCAGCCGAACAGGCGCCCGTCGCGGCCGACGCGCTGATGCGCGTAGAAGGCCGAGCCGCCATCCCGGCGGACCAGCGCCGCGATCGCGAGGAAGGCGGGCAGCGCGATCAGCAGCAGCAGGCCGGCGCCGGCGATGTCCATGGCGCGCTTGATGGCGGGCCGCAGCGCCGTGATGAGGCGCTCGGCCCCCTCGCTACGCGCCGGGGCCTGCCCGGCCGCCGCTGCGCCGCCGGCCAGCATCGGCTGGAGCACGACGGAGTGCTTGGTCTCTCGCTCGACGGCAAGCGTCTGGAATGCGTCCAGGCCGGGCATCGAAATCCTCTCGGGCGGGGGCGGCCCGCTCTGTCCAGGTCAGGAGGCCCTGAGGGTGGATCCGTGCTTCTGCCGGGTCGGGGGGCCGGGCCGAGGCGGGATCATCCGCGAGCTTTTCCTTCTGACGCAGAAGTAGTGGTCGCCCTCGGCGGGTTTGCGACGCGCTTGCGGCCGGATTGTGGCGCGTGGTCCAGCGGACGGGGATGCAGGATTTCGCGCGCGTCCCGCATGAATTCGCGGGCGCTGCCGCCCCAGTTCTGCCATGATTCGCGCATGGCACGGATTCTCTTGCCCCATGGCGGGGCGGCCGGGATGCCGCCGGGGCGGCCTTACCGGCCGGAGCGGCAGGGCTGCGATCCCGTCGCGCCGGCCCGTGGCATCGCCGGCGCGCTGGCGATCTCGGCGCTGTTCTGGCTCGCCCTGGCCTTGCTGCTGCCGCTGGTGCTGTAGGCGGGACCGCCCCGTGTGGAGGGGCCGGGCGGCCCCCCCCGGGGGCGGGGCGCCGCGCCCCCGGGGGGGCGCGC
>NZ_JBWXTD010000004.1:815183-836763 GCF_056682175.1 Falsiroseomonas sp. RANM36 | reverse complement strand
CCGGCCGCCGCCGGGGACGCCGGCGCCGCGCTGGGCTGCGCGCCACCTGGCGCGGGCCGCATTCGCGGCCGCGCCCGCCCATGGCGGGCGCAGGGCGATGCTTTTTCCGCCGGGTATCAGGCCGCGGCCGGCGCGAAGTCCCGCCCGGGCACGGAAGCGAGCAGGGCGCGCGTGTAGGCGTGCCGCGGATCGGCGAAGACGCGGCCGATCGGGCCGTGCTCGACCACCGCGCCCTCCTGCATCACCGCGACGATGTCGCAGACCTGCGCCGCGACGCGCAGGTCGTGGGTGATGAACACGATCGAGAGGTTCAGCCGCTCCCGCAGCTCCGCCAGCAGCCGCAGCACCTGCGCCTGCACGGATACGTCAAGCGCCGAGACCGGCTCGTCCGCCACCAGAACCTCGGGCTCCAGCGCCAGCGCGCGCGCCAGGCCGATGCGCTGGCGCTGGCCGCCGCTGAATTCGTGCGGGTAGCGCTCGGTCGCCGCGGGATCGAGGCCGACCAGCGCGAACAGCTCCTTCGCCCGCGCCATCGCGGCTGCGGGGCTCGCGCCGTGCACGATGGGCCCCTGCGCGACGAGCTCGCCGGCACGGCGGCGCGGATTGAGCGAGCCGAAGGGGTCCTGGAAGACCATCTGCACGCGCCGCGCCGCGGCGCGCATGTCCCGCCGGCGCAGCGCCAGGAGATCCACGCCGTCCAGCCGGATGGCGCCGCCATCGGGCTCGATCAGCCGCACGATGCAGCGCGCGAGGGTGGACTTGCCGGAGCCCGATTCGCCCACCACGCCGAGCGTCGCGCCACGCGGCAGGTCGAGCGTGACGCCGCGCACCGCATGCGTCACCCGCGCGCCACGCCCGAGGAAGCCGCCATTGCGATACGTCTTCTGCACCGATTCGATGCGCAGGATCACATCGTCGGCCAGCGGGCGCGGCGGCGGTGCCTGCAGCGGCGGCACGGCGGCGACAAGCGCCCTTGTGTACGGATGCTGAGGCGCATGCAGCACCTGCGCGGCCGGACCCTGCTCCACCACCACGCCATGCTGCATCACCGCGACGCGGTCGGCGATCTCCGCCACCACGCCGAAGTCATGCGTGATGAACAGCACCGCCGTGCCCTTGCGCCGCTGCAGGTCGCGGATCAGGTGGAGGATCTGCGCCTGGGTCGTCACGTCCAGCGCCGTGGTCGGCTCGTCCGCGATCAGCACCTTGGGATCGAGCGCCAGCGCCATGGCGATCATCGCGCGCTGCCGTTGCCCGCCGGAAAGCTCGTGCGGATAGGCGCGCGCGGCCTGGGCGGGATGGGGGATGCGCACCTCCTCCAGCAAGGCGAGGGTGCGCGCGGCGATCTCGGCGGTCGGCAGCCCGGCATGGATTCGGAACATCTCGCCGATCTGGTCGCCGATCGTGCGCAGCGGGTTCAGCGCCGTCATCGGCTCCTGGAACACCATCGCGATGCCGGCGCCGCGGATCGCGCGCATCGTCCTTTCGTCGGCGGCGGCGAGATCCTTGCCCTCGAACAGCACCGACCCGTCCTCGATCCGCACGCCGGGCGGCAGCAGGCGCATGATCGCGCTCGCCGTCATGGACTTGCCGGAGCCGGATTCGCCGACCACGCAGAGGATCTCGTTCGCGTTCAGGTCGAGCGAGACATCGTGCAGCGCATGCGCCCGGTCCGCGCCCCTCGGCAGCGCGACCGTCAGCCCCTGCAGCGTCAGCACGGCGCTCATCGCCGGCGCAGCCGCGGGTTGAGCGCGTCGTTCAGCCCCTGCCCGACCAGCGAGACCGCCAGCACCGTGACCAGGATGGCGACGCCCGGAATGGCGGAGACATACCACTGCGCCCGCAGCACGTCCCGCCCGAGGCCGATCAGGTTGCCCCACGATGCGACATTGGGATCGGACAGGCGCAGGAAGGCCAGCGCGCTCTCCAGCAGGATCGCCACCGCCATGATGACGGAGGCATAGACGATCACCGGCGGCAGCGCGTTCGGCAGGATCTCGCGGAAGATGATCCTCCCGTCGCCCATGCCGAGTGTGCGGCAGGCCTGGACGAATTCGCGGTTGCGCAGGCTGAGGAACTCCGCCCGCGTCAGCCGCGCCGGCGCCGGCCAGGAGACGGCGCCGATGGCCACCGTGACGGTGACGATGTCCGAGCCGAACACCGCGACGAAGACCAGCAGCAGCAGGAAGTTCGGCAGCGTCTGGAACGCTTCGGTCACGCGCATCAGCACGTCGTCCACCCAGCCGCCGTGATAGCCCGCGAACGCGCCGATGACGACGCCGAGCGCGATGGCGATGGAGGTCGCGACCACGCCGATCAGCAGCGAGACCCGCGCGCCATGGAAGATCTGCGCCGCGATGTCGCGCCCGGAATTGTCGGTGCCGAGGACGAATCGCGGATTGGCCCCCGGCCATTGCAGCGGCCGCCCGGCCAGCGAGAGCGGATCGCGCGGGAAGAACCAGTCCGCGCTGACCGCCATGGCGACGACCGCCAGCAGCAGCACCAGCCCGATCATCGCCGGCGGGCTGCGCAGATAGGCGGCGACGAAGCGCATCAGTTGCCCGGCCCGATGCGCGGATCGAGCCGCGCATAGAGCAGGTCCACGATGAAGTTCACGGTGATGACCAGCAGCGCGGAGACGAAGACGATGCCGAGCAGCGTGTTCAGATCGCGCTGCACCACGGATTCATAGGCCAGCCGCCCGAGCCCCGGCAGCGAGAACACGCTCTCCACCACCACCGAGCCACCCAGCATGGTGCCCGCCTGCAGCCCGACCAGGGTCACCATCGGCAGCATCGCGTTGCGCAGCACGTGGCGCACCACCACGCGGGTCTCGTCCAGGCCCTTGGCGCGCGCGGTGCGGACGAAATCGAGGCTCAGCACCTCCAGCATCGAGGCGCGCATGATGCGCAAATAGATCGCCAGGAAGATCAGCCCGAGCGTCAGCGTCGGCAGCACCAGGTGGGTGGCGATGTCGAGCGCGCGACGCAGGCCGGCGTAGCCCGCGCCGATCTCCTCGAAGCCGCCGGCGGGCAGCCATTCCAGATGCACCGCGAACAGCACGATCGCCATCAGCCCGAACCAGAATGAGGGCGTGGCGTAGAACACGAGGCCAAGGGTGGAGATCAGCGTGTCCGGCCAGCCATTCACCCGCCGCGCCGCCAGCACGCCCAGCACCAGCCCGAAGAAGAAGGCGAAGGAGAGCGCCGAGGCCATCAGCAGCAGCGTCGCCGGCAGCCGTTCCAGGATCACCGTCGCGACCGGCTTGCCGTAGATCGCCGAGAAGCCGAGGTCGAGCCGCACCAGGCGCCAGAGATAGTTGCCGAGCTGCGCCGGCAGCGAGAGGTCGAGGCCGTAGAAGGCGCGCAGCTCCGCCGCCACGCGTGCATCGCCGCCGCCGCCGGTCTGCGCGATCAGCGCATCCACCGTGTCGCCGGGGGCGAGCTGCAGCAGCAGGAAGACGCCGACCAGGATGATCAGCAGCGTGGGCAGGGAGGCGGCCAGCCGCCTTCCCGCCAGCGCGAAGATCCGCATCAGGTCAGGAGGCGAGCCACAGATCGTGCCAGGAGGAGGACGCCCAGCGCGGATTGTTCGCGTAGTTGCGCAGCCGCTTGTTGAAGACCGAGACGAAGATCTGCTCGATCGGCATCCACAGCGGGATCTGGTCGTTCACCCGGCGCACGAAATCGGCATACAAAGCCTTGCGCTTCGCGGGGTCGAGCTCGGTCTGCGCGGCGTCTATCACCTGGTCGGTCTGCGCGTCCTCCCAACCCCACTGGTTGGTCCAGGGTGCGCCCTTCGGCTGGCCGGAGCGATACCACACCGTGGTGGAGACCGCCGGATCGCTCCGGTACTGGTGCCAGCCGGTGGCAAGGTCGAAGTTCCAGTCGTTGTACACCGTGCGCAGGAAGCCGGCGGCGTCGAGGCGCACGATCTCCACGCGGATGCCCACCTCCTGCAGCGATTGCTGGATGAAGGTGGACCACAGCGCGATGTCCTCGCCCCAGGGCGCGGGATGCAGGCGGAGCGTGAAGCGCACGCCGCCGGCGCCGCGCCGATGCCCGGCCTCGTCCAGCAGCGCATTGGCGCGCCGGCGGTCGAAATCGTACTGCGGCATGCCCGGCCCCGGATAGTAGTCGGTCGAGACGGACGGGATCGGCCCGGTGCCGCGCTTCGCGAAGTCGCCGAGGAAATTCTCGATGAAGAAGGGCACGTCGAGCGAATGGGCGATCGCGCGGCGCACGCGGATATCGGCCAGCACCGGGTTGCGGAAGTTGAACTCCAGCGTGTTCGTCCGCGCGTTGCCCTCGTTGCCCTTGGTCGTCACGTCGAAGCGCGGATCGCGGCCGAGGCGCTGGAAATCGGCGATCGCCAGCGAGGAGTAGGGCGCGAACAGGATCTGCCCCGCCTCCATCTGCGCCGCGGCGGCGGCGCGATCGCCGACGACACGCCAGACGATGCGGTCCAGATAGGGCAGGTTGTTGCGCCAGTAGTCGGGGTTGCGCTCGGCAATGATGAACTGGCCGCGTTCGTATTGCACGAACTTGAACGGGCCTGTGCCGACCGGCGCGGTGTTCGCCGGGTTCTGGCGGATGTTGCTGCCTTCATAGACATGCTTGGCCGAGACGTAGCCGAGGTCGGTCAGCGCGCGCAGGATCAGGTTCATCGGCATCGGCCGCTCGTAGCGGAACACCGCCGTGTGCGGATCGGGCGTGTCCACCGCCGTCAGGAACAGCTGCAGCGCGGTGCCGTAGTTCTGGATCTTCTTCCACATCTCCATCGCCGTGAACTGCACGTCGGCGGAGGTGAACGGCTTTCCGTCGTGCCAGGTCACGCCGCGGCGCAGGCGGAAGGTGATGGTCTTGCCGTCCGGCGAGCTCTCCCAGCTCTCGGCGAGGCAGGGCGTGGGGTTGCCTTGCGCGTCCAGGTCCAGCATCGGCTCCTGGATCTTGCCGCCGACGATGTAGACGCCGGTCGAGGCCTGCAGCGACGGGTTGAGGATGCGCTGCTCGGTGGCGAAATGCACCGTCATCACCCCGCCGCGACGGGGCTGTTCCTGTGCGAAGCTCAGTTCCGGGAACGCCACGCTCGAAGCGAGCGCGGCGGAGGTGGAAAGCATCGCGCGGCGGCTGAGGTTCATCTGTGTCTCCTCTCGGGCCCGGCTGGTGCGGTGCAGCATCCTCGCGGCCATGGGGCGGCGTCAACCTCCCGTCACGCCGGCACGAAGCGCAGCAGCACCCCGGTGGCGCGCGCGGGCGGCGCCGCGACCGTTGCGCCGGGCGCCGTGCCGAGCGCCTTCGCGGCCGCCGCCATGTCCTTCGTGCCCAGGACGAGAGCCGCGCCGCCCTCTTCCGGCAAGCCGTCGAGCGCCACGCCCGGATGCCGCGCGGCGAGCGTCGCGCGGTCCAGGAAGACGAAGTCGCCGCGCGTGCTGCCGGACGGCACGCGGAAGGCGCCATCGGCCTCGCGCTCCGCCGCGCGGTCGATCAGCTTGGCCAGGTGTGCCGCCGCCGCCTCCGGGTTCTTCGCCAGCACCTCGATCCGCACGATGCGCGTCGCCCCATTGGCGTGCGATTGCAGTTCCGGAATCCAGACATTCCCGCGCGTGAGATGCTGGCAGGCGAAGATGCCGAGGCCCGCGGGGCGGTGGTCGCGCGGCCACTGGAACACGTTGAAGCGCGCTTCCGCCTCGCCGCCGCCGGGCAGCGGCACCGGGCGGCCGAAGGCGACGGGGCCGGTCGCGGCGAAGCCCCGCGCGCGCACTTCCTCAGCGCCGGCCGCGGCGTCCGTCGCCGTGAAGGCTGCGCGGTCGAGGCCCTCGCGGCCTTCGAGGAAGGCGCGCAGCCCGGCATTGTGGTCGGTCGGCACCAGCACGCCCAGCAGCTCCATGTAGTCGTCGCCCAGCATCATCGTGTAGTTGCCGGAGCCCATATGCGCGCTGTGCGTGCCGCGCGGCGACATGGTGAAGCCGAGCGCCGCCCATTGCTTCGCCGCCGCGTCCAGATCGCGCACCGCAATGACCACATGGTCCAGCCCGATCACGTTGCGCAGCGCCATCACACTCTCCTCTCGCGGGACCGCGATTGCAGCCCATCGCGGCCGGCGCGGCAACGGGCCTTGAGGCGCGGGCTCGCTGCGGCTTTGATGGCGGGCATGGACGTCACCTGGCCGCCCTCCCTCTGGGCGCATGTCTCCCCGCCCGGCCCCGAGCTTCCCGCGCTGGAAGGCACGCAGACGGCCGAGGTCGCGGTGATCGGCGCCGGCTTCACCGGCCTCTCCACCGCGATCCATCTGCGCGAGCTGGGCATCCCCGTGACGGTGGTGGAGGCGGCCGAGCCCGGCTGGGGCGCCTCCGGCCGCAACAACGGGCAGGTGATCCCGACGCTGTCGCGCCACGATCCCGCGGCCATCATCGCGCGCCATGGCGCGGCCGGCGAGCGCTTCGTGCATGTGCTGCGCGACAGCGCCAGCATCCTGTTCGACCTGGTGCGCCGGCATGGTATCGAAGCGGAAGCCGAGCAGGAAGGCTGGGTGCAGCCCGCGCATTCGCCTGGCCGGATGAAGATCGCCGAGCGCCGCGTGAAGGACTGGGCGCGTTTCGGCGCGCCGGTGGAACTGCTCGACAGCGCGGCGATGGAGCGGATGCTCGGCTCCTCTGCCTGGTTCGGCGGCTGGTGGAACCGCACGGGCGGGCATGTGAACCCGCTGATGCTGGCGCGCGGCATGGCCCGCGCGGCGCTCGCGGCCGGCGCGACCATCTTCGCCCGCTCCCCTGTGCTGACGGTGGAACACAAGGACGGGCGCTGGCTGGTGGCGACGGCGCGCGGCACGCTGCGCGCCCGCGCGCTGGTGCTGGCGACCAACGCCTATACCGGCGAATTCTCGCCAACCCTCCAGCCGGACGTCGCGAAGGAGGTGGTGCCGCTGCTGTCCTGGCAGCTCGCGACGCAGCCCATCTCGCACAACGTCGCCGCCACGATCATCCCTGGCCGGCAGGCGATGTCGGACACGCATGGCGAGCTCTATTTCACGCGCTGGGATGCGCGCGGGCGGCTGATCACCGGCGGCAATGTCGCGATCCCGGTGGACCAGGCGCGGCGCCTGCGTCCCTATCTCGCCGCACGGCTGCAGCGTCTCTGGCCGCAGATCGGCGAGGTGACCTTCGAGCATGTCTGGAGCGGCTATGTCGGCATGACGACCGACTTCTTCCCGCACCTGCATCGCATCGGGCCCGACGGCTATGCCTGGGCCGGCTGCAACGGCCGCGCCGTCGCGCTTTCTACTGCGCTTGGGCGCGAATTCGCGCGTGCGGTCCAGGGCGTGCCGGATGAGGAGCTCGGCCTGCCCTTCACCGATCCGACGCCCATTCCCTTCCACGGCATCGCGCGGCGCGGCGCGCCGCTGATGCTGCTGCTGTATCGGCGCCGCGACGCCAAGGAGGTGGCGTGATGGAGATCCGCGACGGCGTGCGCGTGATCGGGCCGGAGGATGCGCCGAGCTACTGGCAGCCCGTCCCCGCCAACGGCTTCGTCCGCTGCATCCTCAGCGGCAAGGAACTCGGCACCGGCTTCTCCATGGGCACGCAGACGGTCGCGCCGGGCTGCATGGTGCGCGAGCACACGCATGACCGGCATGAGGAGGTGATCCACCTCACCGCCGGCCACGGCTTCGCCCGTATCGACGGCGAGGATATTCCGATCGCAACTGGCGCCACCGTGTTCCTGCCGCGCAACCGCAAGCATGGCTTCGTGAATGCGGGGAGGGAGCCGATGACCTTCGTGTGGTTCCTCGCCCCCGGCGGTCTCGAGGACTTTTTTGCTGCGATTGGCCGCCCGCGCGAAGCGGGCCAGCCCGCGCCCGAGCCCTTCCCGCGGCCGGCCGACGTGGCGGAGATCGAGCGCCGCACCGTGTTCGGCTGGGCCGACCAGGCGCCGAAGCGCTGACCTACTCCGCGAAGTGACACGCCGCCTGCTGCGCCGGCCAGTCCGCGCGCAGCGGCGGTTCCTGTTCCGCGCAGAGCGGCCCCGCCATCGGGCAGCGCGTGCGGAAGCGGCAGCCGGAGGGCAGGTTCGTCGGGCTCGGCGGCTCGCCTTCCAGCGCGAAGCTGTCGGTCACGCGCGGCCCGCCGATCTTCGGGATCGCCGCCAGCAGCGACTGCGTGTAGGGGTGCCGCGGCGTCTCGAACACCGCCCGCGTCGCGCCGATCTCCACGATGCGGCCAAGATACATCACCGCCACGCGGTCGCAGATCAGCCGCACCACGGAGAGGTCGTGCGAGATGAACAGATAGGTCAGGCCGAAGGCGCGCTGGAGCTCCAGGAACAGGTTCAGGATCGTCGCCTGCACCGAGACGTCGAGGCCCGAGGTCGGCTCGTCCAGGATCACCACCGAGGGCTTCAGCGTCAGGATGCGCGCGAGCCCGACGCGGCGCTGCTGCCCGCCGCTGATCTCGTGCGGGTAGAGATCGAGATGCGTCTCCGGCAGGCCGACCGCGCGCAGGATCTCCCGCACGCGCCGCTCGCGCTCCTCCTCCTTCAACGCGGTGTGCACGATCAGCGGCTCGTGCAGCGAGGAGCGGATGGTCCAGCGCGGATCGAGCGAGGCGCCGGGGTCCTGGTAGCAGTATTGCAGGTGCTCGCGCCACTTGCGGCTCTGATGCGGCTTGAGGCCCGCGATGTCGTGGCCCTCGAACACCACGCGCCCGGCCGAGGCGGTGTGGATGCCCATGAGCGTCTTGCCGAGCGTGGACTTGCCGCAGCCGGATTCGCCCACGATGCCGAGGATCTCGCCGCGCGACACCTCCAGCGAGACCTCGTCCACCGCCTTGAGCCAGCCGATCCGGCGCTTCCACACGTTGCGGACCGGGAAGTGCTTGCTGAGGCCCTCGACGCGCAGGATCGGTTCGGCGCTCATGCCGCCCGCTCCGCGGCGACCAGCGGGTGGTGGCAGCGCACCGTATGCGTGGGTCCGAGCGCATCGCGCGACGGGCGATGCGCGCGGCACGCTTCGCTTGCGCGCTCGCAGCGCGGATGGAAGCGGCAGCCCGTGGGCGGGTCGATCAGCCGCGGAATCTCGCCGGCGATGCCGCGGATGCCGTTCTCCGAGGAGGGCAGGCTGTCCAGCAGCTTGCGGGTGTAGGGGTGCGAAGGCCGCGCGAAGAAACTCGCGACCGGCGCCTCCTCCACCTCCTGGCCGGCATACATCACAGTGATCCGGTCGCAGATCTCATAGGCTGTCCCTAGGTCGTGCGTGGTGAACAGCACGGCCACGCCGCGCTCCCGCGCGAGCTGCTTCAGGATCTTCAGGATCTGCGCCTGCACGGTGACGTCGAGTGCGGTGGTGGGCTCGTCCGCGATCACGAGCTTCGGCTCCGGCAGCAGCGCCATGGCGATCATCAGCCGTTGCCGCTGGCCGCCGGAGACCTCATGCGGGTATTTGCGCAGCACGCCTTCCGGGTCGGGCAACTGCACAAGGCGCAGCAGGTCCAGCACGCGCGTGCGGTCGGCGCGGCTGCGCTCGCGCCGCGACATCTGCGGGTCGCTGCGCAGCAGCGGCGACTTGAAGCGCATCAGGTCGTCGATCTGCGTGCCGATGGTGAAGACCGGGTTGAAGGCGGTGAAGGGATCCTGCGGGATGTAGGCGATCTCCTTCCCGCGAACGTCGCGCGCCAGGCGGTCCTGGTCCAGCGCCAGCAGGTCGCGCCCGTCGAAGCGGATGGTTCCGGCCTCGATGCGCGCGTTGTTCGCTGGCAGGATGCCGAGGATGGCGCGCGCCAGCGTCGTCTTGCCGCAGCCGGATTCGCCGACGAGGCCCATGATCTCGCCGCGCCCGATGGTCAGGTCCACGCCGTCCAGCACGCGCGCCAGCCCCGCATCCGACGCGAAGGAGACACGCAGGTCGCGGACCGCGATCAGCTCACTTTCCATGCCGCGCCGCCCGCCGGAGCCTTGGGTCGAGCACGTCGCGCAGCCCGTCGCCGAGCAGGTTGAAGCCCATCACCACGAGGAAGATCGCGAGCCCCGGGAAGGCCGCATACCACCAGGCCATCGGCAGGAATTCGCGCGATTCCGCGATGGTGCGCCCCCATTCCGGCGTCGGCGGCGGCGGGCCGAGGCCGAGGAAGCCGAGCGTCGCCGCCGTCAGGATCGTGCCGCCCATGCCGATGGTGGTGCGCACGATGATCGAGGAGGAGATCGAGGGCAGGATGTGCAGCACCATCACGCGGAAGGGCGAGCAGCCCAGTGCGATCGCCGCCTCCACGAAGGGCTCGTTCTTGATCGAGCGCGTCTCGGCATAGACCAGACGCGCCCAGAACGGCCAATAGGTGGCCGACAGCGCGAGGATGACGTTCTCGATTGAGGGCCCGAGCGTCTGCGCGATGGCAATCGCCAGCACGATCTGCGGCACGGCGAGGAAGATGTCGGAGACCCGCATCAGCAGGCTGCTGCCGAAGCCCTCATAATAGCCCGCGATCAGGCCCATCGGCACGCCGATCAGCACGGCCACCGCGATGGCGGTCACCGCGATGGTCAGCGTGATGCGCGCGCCGAAGAGGAGGCGCGAATAGATGTCGCTGCCCATGCGGTCCGTGCCGAGCCAGTTCTCCGGGCCCGGCGGGGAGAGCCGGCGCGCGGTGTGGAACTCCGTCACGTCGCCGGGATGGGTGGAGAGCAGGGGTGCGAGGATCGCCGCGGCGATCAGCGCCAGGATCAGGATCAGCCCGACCAGCGCGGCGCGGTCCTCCGCCAGCTTGCGCAGGATCCGCAGCATCAGCGCGTCTCCCGCGGGTCGATCATGCCCTGCAGGATGTCCACCAGCAGGTTGACCACGATGAACATCGCACCCGCGATCAGCGTGAAGCCCATCACCGCGTTGTAGTCCGAGCTCAGGATGGAGTTGACGGCGAAGAGGCCGAGACCGGGCCAGTCGAACACCGCCTCCACCACCACGGCGCCGGCCAGCAGCAGCCCGAAGATCAGGCCGATCTGCGTGACCGTGCCGATCAGTGCGTTGCGCAGCACGTATTTCCACACGATCAGCCGCCGCGGATAGCCCATCGCGGTTTCGTACAGCACGTAGTTGGACTGCAGCGCGTTCAGCACGCCCGCGCGGGTGAAGCGCACGATCGTCGCGGTCGCGGGCAGCGCCAGGGTTGCCACCGGCAGGATCATGTGGCGCAGCGCGTCCAGCAGGATCTCGGGGTCCTGCCAGATGATAGCGTCGATCGTGTAGAAGCCGGTGATCGGCTCCGGCCCCCAGCCTTCCACGCGGCCATGCAGCGGCGTCACGCCGAGGCGCATGGAAAAAAACAGCTGCAGCAGGATGGCGAACCAGAAGCTGGCGATGGCCAGCCCCGCGATCGTCACCACGCGCAGGCCGTGGTCCAGCCAGGAATTGCGCTTCAGCGCGCTGACCACGCCGAGCGGGATGCCGATCAGGCTCGCCACGATGATCGCCGCGATGGCGAGTTCCAGCGTGGCGGGCAGGCGGCTCAGCAGGTCCTCGGCGACCGGGCGGCCGGTGTAGATGCTGCGCCCCATGTCGCCCTGCACGATGGAGACCAGGTAGTGCCAGAACTGGATATGCAGCGGCTTGTCGAGGCCCAGCCGCTCGCGGATCGCCGCGATGGTCTCGGGCGTCGCGTTCTCGCCGGCGACGAAGGCCGCCGGGTCCGCCGGGATGACATGCGAGATGAAGAAGACGATCGCCAGCAGGCCGAGGATTGTCGGCACGAACCACGCCAGCCGCCCGAGAACCAGGACAAGCGTCTTCACGGGGCGGCGCGTCCCGCCGCCCCGCCTGCAGCCGAACCCAGGCTCACGTGATGCTGAGCCAGCGCATCTCCTGCCCGTCGCCGATCGGGCAGAACCGCACGCCCTGCACGTTCTTGCGGAAGGGGCCGTACCATTTCGTGTTGTGGATGAACAGCGCCGCCGCGTCTTCCGTGGTGATGCGGGCCACCTGCTCGTAGAGCGGGGCGCGCTTCGCCTGGTCGGCATTGGCCAGCGCCTGGTCCAGCAGCCGGTCCACCTCGGGGTTCGAGTAGTAGCTGGCATTGCCGCCGCGGTGGCGGTTGGTGGCCAGCAGCTCGCCCGCCCAGTTGTGCGGGTCGGCGTAGTAGGTGCTGCGCCACAGGAACAGCATGTCGTACATCTGCTCCGGGTCGCGCATCTTGTTGGACACGACCGGCCAGGGCTCGTTCACCAGCCGGCTCTGGATGCCGGCGCGCGTCAGCCCGTTCTGCAGCAGCGCGGCGGCCTGCATGGACTGCTCGTAGCCGATCATGCCGGCGACCACGATCTCGCGCATCGGCGCCTGCACCCGCTGCAGGTACCACTTCGCCTTGTCGATGTCGAAGGTGTAGCCGGCCACGTCCTTCGGCGAGCCCCACATCGGGTTGGGGATCACGGTCGTGTTCCGCACCACGGAGCCCGACAGGATGTTGTTGATCCAGCCGTCGTAGTCGAAGCAGTGGCAGACCGCCTTGCGGAAATTGATGTCGGTGAAGGGCGGGCGCTTGTGGTGCATGGTCGCGTAGAAGAGGCGCGTGGATTCCGCCTCCATCACGTTCATGTTCGGATCGCCCTGCAGGCGCGTGATCTGGTCCTGCGGCATGTAGGGGTCGGTGCCCTGGAAGTCGCCGCGGATGAGGCCGAGCACGCGGCTGTTCACCTCCGCCACGTAGCGGAAGTCGATCTCGGCGAGGCCTGCCGCGCCCTTGAAATGCCCGTCGAAGCGCTGCGCGAGGAAGCCGCGCGCGGGGTCGAAGCGGCGCAGGATGTAGGAGCCCGAGCCCGCATCGTTGCGGGAGATCCATTCCTGGCCCCAGTCGCCGTTGCGCTCGTTGCGCTTCACCAGCGCGCTGTTCACCACATAGATGTCGTGCGTGGTGGCGGCGAAGATCGCAGAGGCGCTCTTGAGGTTGAACTCCACCGTCAGGCGGTCGCGCGCCTTGGTCGTGCCCGGATCGATCAGCGTCGCGAAGAGCGGATAGGCGCCCTTCTTCACCGCCAGGATTCGCTCCATGGAATAGACCACGTCCTCGGCCGTCAGGTCGGTGCCGTCGTGGAACTTCACGCCCTGGCGCAGCTTGAACACGTATTGCTTGCCGTCCTCGGAGACGGTGAAGCTCTCGGCCAGCCAGGGCTCCAGCTTCGGCGGGTTGTCCAGCCAGCGCATCAGCCCGTCATAGAGGTTCAGGCGATAGGCCACGCGGCCGACATCGAAGGTGGCGTGCGGGTCCATGGTGTCGAAGGCGCTGCCATTGGCGAAGGCGATGCGCCCGCGCCCCTGCGCCCGCGCCGCCTCGGGCAGTCCCACCGCGCCGATCGCGGCACCCGCCGCGCCCGCGCGCAGCAGATCGCGCCGCCCCAGGCCGGCGGCGGTCGTCATTCCGGATTCTTCACGCATCTTTTCCGCCTCCTTGGTTCCTGTCTCCCTCCCCATGCTGGACACTCGTCGAAAGCGGCGTCAAGCCGCGGGCGCTCCGCGGCATGCGCGCGCTGCCGGCGCGCCGCGCTATTCCGGACAGCGGCGCGCTGCGTCATGCTGCATCCACAGGCAAGGCGAAGGACCGCTTCCGATGCGTTTCGAATCCCGCAAGGTGGTCATCACCGGGGCCGCGGGCGTCTATGGCCGGGCGCTCGCCGCCGCCTTCGCCGCCGAGGGCGCGACACTGCTGCTGACGGACCGCGATCCCGCCGCGCTTGCCGCAGCCGCGGCGCCGTTGCCGGCCGCGCGCGTCGCGCTGCATGCCGCCGACCTCCGCGACGACGCCGCGCTCGATCGTCTCGTGGCCGCGGCCAATGAGGGCGGGGCGCCGCATGTGCTGGCGAACAATGCGGGGCTCTATCCGTTCATTCCGCTGATGGATGCCACGCCGGCGGAATACGACCGCATCATGGACGTGAACCTGCGCGCGCCCTTCCGCCTGATGCAGGGCATCGGCCGCGCCATGGCAGCGGCGGGGCGCGGCTCCATCGTGAACGTCACCTCCTCCGCGGCGGATGTCATCCGCGGCAATGGCGTGCCCTACGGCGCCTCGAAATGCGCGCTGGAATATCTCACCCGCGCCTTCGCGATCGAGCTCGGGCCGAATGGCGTGCGGGTGAACTCCGCGCGGCCCGGCTTCGCGGAGGGCAGCGCGGAGGTTCGGATGCCGGAGGGCTACGCCACCGCGATCCGCGCGCGCGCGCTGCTGCCGCACCCGAACCGGCCGGAGGATTTCTGCACCGCGCTGCTGTTCCTGTGCTCGGACGAGGCGGCCTTCATCACCGGCTCCGTCCTCGATGCTGGCGGCGGCGGCCACATCAATCGCCGCGACGGCGCCTCTACCCGCGCGCGGAGCTGACCCCGCCTACAGCCCCGGCGAGCGGCTGGCCGGTATCGCGCCGGGATCGGTGCAGCTGTTCGGCGAGGCGCGTCAGGCGGAGACCGCCGAGCGGTGCAACTGCTCGCCCGTGCAGGCGGCGAGCAGCAGGACCGCCAGAAGGACCGCTGCGCGCCGCATCAGCTGAACAGGTCGCTGACGCTGCTCTCCTCGCTGATGCGCTTCATCGCCTCGGCGATCAGCGGCGCGATGGTGAGCTGCCTGATGTTGCGGCTGACGCGCACCGCCTCGGTGGCCAGGATGCTGTCCGTCACCACCATCGTCTCGATCGGCGCCGCACCGACGCGCGCCACCGCGCCGCCCGAGAACACGCCATGCGTGACATAGACGCTGGCGCTCTTGGCGCCCTGCTTCAGCAGCGCCTCGGCCGCGTTGCACAGCGTGCCGCCGGAATCGACGATGTCATCCACCAGGATGCAGTGCCGGCCCTCGACCTCGCCGATCACGTTCATCACCTCGGAGACGCCCGCGCGCGGGCGGCGCTTGTCGATGATGGCGAGGTCGGCGCCGATCCGCGCGGCAATCGCCCGCGCGCGCACCACGCCGCCGACATCGGGGCTGACCACGATGGTCTCGCGGCCCGCGAAGCGCTCCTGGATGTCGCGCGCGAAGAGCGGCGCGGCGAAGAGGTTGTCCACGGGGATGTCGAAGAAGCCCTGGATCTGCCCGGCATGCAGGTCCATCGTCAGCACCCGGTGCGCGCCGGCCTCCACGATCAGGTTCGCCACCAGCTTGGCGCTGATCGGCGTGCGGCTGCCGGATTTCCGGTCCTGCCTTGCATAGCCGAAATAGGGGATCACCGCCGTGATGCGCCGCGCGCTGGCGCGCCTGAGCGCATCCAGCATGATCAGCAGCTCCATCAGGTTGTCGTTCGCCGGGTAGCTGGTGGACTGCACGACGAACACGTCCTCGCCGCGGACGTTCTCGTGGATCTCGACGAAGATCTCCATGTCGGCGAAGCGCCGCACGGAGGCTTGCGTCAGCGGCATGCCGAGCGCCGCGGCCACCGCCTCGGCGAGAGGACGGTTGCTGTTGCAGGCGATGATCTTCATGCGGCGAGGCCCCGGGGCGGTGTCGAGCCGCCGCGCGGCAGCCCGCGCGGTCGCGCGACCGGATAGCAATGTGTCATCCGGGTGTCCATCGCGGCGGCGCGAGCCTGGCGCATGGCCGCCCCGACAGGGTCAGCGTGCCGCGGCGGGCGGGTTCGCCAGTGTGGGCGGCGCGGCGGGCGTCGCGGCAGGGTCCGGCCGCGCCATGCCGCCGGCATTCGCGATCACGTCGCGCACGCCGCCCGAGGCCTCGTCCGCGACCACGAATGCGATATCAGCCCACAGCCCGTTCAGGCTGCCGGCAGGCACCTCGTTCAATTGCAGCACGCGGCCGAGGTCGTAGCCGTCCCTGCGGGAGACGGTCCAGACGATCTCCACGCGCTGCTGCCCGCGCTCGGGCGGTGTCACGGTCACGACGCCCTGCACGGCGAAGCCGGCGCCATCGGCCTGGTCCTGCACCTGCAGACCCAGCGCGGCCAGGCGCTCGGCCATCCGCGCCGTCAGGCTGCGGTTGCCGTCGCCCGGCGCGCCGCGCACCGGCTGCAGCAGCACCACCGGGGGGCCGGCGCCGACCGCCTGCTCGTCGCCGGTGCGGCGCAGCGCATCGGCCCGTCCGACCATCGCCGCGATGGCCGGGGCCGCTTCGGTCGCCGCGCCGCGCAGCACGGCCTCGCCGCCCTCCGCCCAGTCGCGGAGCGGCACGGCGCGGCCGGCATGCTCGCCGAGCGGCCGGCCGTCCGCGTCGCGCAGCGCGTAGCGCGGCACGATCCGCTCTCCTTCGCGCGCGGCGGTCACCACAAGCTGCCAGTCCAGCGGCCAGGCCGGTCCGTCGATGGCAGGGACTTCCTGGGCCAGCAGCGCTTCCGCCAGGAGTCGCGAATACGCCTCGGCATCGGCATCGGTCAGCATCGCCTCGGGCGGTGCCGGCACGGCGAGGCGATAGGCGGGCGGCCGTGCCAGCCGCGCACCCAGCGCGCCGGGCTGGCCGCGGAAGGGCTGCGGCAGGTCGCCGCAGCCGGCGAGCGCGGCAAGGCCGCCGAGTGCCGCGGCAAGGCGGCGCCTAGATGAGCGCACAGGAAACCAGCATCGTCAGGAAGATCATGATCGTGAACATGATGACATAGGGCAACGGCTCACCTCTCCGGCAGCGCGATGGCGGAGAGTTGGTGGCCGATCGGGCCCGCCGCGGCAAGCGTGGCGCGCCGATGGCTGAAGTATTTTCCTTCGTTCGCCAGCGTGTCGTCGCCGACCCAGGCAGCCTCGCCGACGCCCGCGTCCCGCAGGCGCATCAGGCAATAGCCCGGCAGGTCGAACTGCCAGCGCTCCGCGCGCCGGCCGGGAGCGAGGAAGGCCGCGCCTTCCGGCGTCGCGGCGAGCAGCGCGTCGCGCAGGTCGGGGCCGACCTCGTAGCTCTCCTGCGCGATGCAGGGGCCGATCGCCGCGGCGATGCGGGCACGCGCAGCGCCCAGGGCCTCCATGGCTTCGAGCGTCGCGTCCACCACGCCGGCCACCGCACCGCGCCAGCCGGCATGGGCGGCGCCGACCACCCCGGCCTCGGCGTCGGCGAACAGGATGGGTGCGCAATCGCCGGTGACGATGCCGAGCAGCATCCCCGGCCGGTCGGTCACCATCGCATCGGCCTGCGGCCGCGCATCCTCAGGCCATGGCTCGCGCAGCGTCGCCACCGCGATGCCATGCACCTGCGTCAGCCCGACCAGCCGGTCCGGCGGCAGGCCGAGCGCATCGGCGGCGCGGCGCCGGTTCTCCCGCACCGCATCGGCATCGTCGCGGCCGGAGAGCGAGCAGTTCAGGCTGGCGAAGCGCCCGGCGGAGACGCCGCCCTCGCGCGTGAAGAAGCCATGCGGCACGGGCAGCGCGGCGGTCAGGAAGGGCGGCATCGCTACTCCTCGAATCCGGGCGGCGGCCCGAGACGGGAATCGCAGAGCGCGAGCGCCTTGAACAGCCGCCCCATCGCTTCGGGTGCCACCAGGCGCTCGGCGCCCGACAAGATCTCGCCGGCCAGCCGCGGCCGCGCCTGCGCCAGCATCGCCGCCCGCGTCATCAGGCCGAGGCGCTGGAGGAACAGCCCCTGCGGCAGCGGCCCGAAGGCGCCGGCACCGGCCCCGCGGGCGGCCTCGGCAAGTGCGGGAAAATCCACATGCGCCGTCAGGTCCCGCGAGCCCGGCTCGGCCAGCGGGTCGAGGCCCGTGCGGTGCGCCTGCATCGCCTGCAGCGTGTCGCCGAAGGCCGGCGCGCCCGAGGGAAGGCCATATCCGTAATCCACCAGCAGCGCCGCGCCGCCCTCAGCCGCCCGGCGGGCGGCCCGCGCGGCGACGAAAGCGAGCGCGGGCTCGCTGACCTCCTTCACCGCGCCCTCCGGTGCCGCCTCCGGCAGGGCAGGGGCGTCCTCCGCCGGTCGTTCCAGGAAGGCGCCGTCCCGCACCCAGCGTTCCATCCAGCCCTCGCCGCGGCGGACGAATTGCCGGATCGGCAGGGCGTCGAGGAACTCGTTGGCCAGCATCAGCAGCGGGCCGGCGGGCAGGGCGGCGATGTCGTCATGCCAGGCGGCGACGGCGCCGCCGAGCAGCCGCGCCTGGGCCTCCCGCAGCGTCGGCGATTGCTCCACCAGATGCACCCGCGCCGCGGCGCGGAAGGCAGGGGCAGCCTGGGCCACCGCGCGCAGCGCATCGGCCATCAGGGTCCCGCGCCCCGGCCCGCATTCCGCGAGGATCACCGGATCGGGCCGGCCCATGCGCTCCCACAGCACGGCGCACCAGGCGCCGAGCACCTCGCCGAAGGCCTGGGAGATTTCGGGGGCGGTGGTGAAGTCGCCCGCCCGGCCGAAGGGTTCGGCGCGTCGCGCATAATACGCGGACACGGCCCGCGCCATGAACGCGTCTAGCCGTTCCGCACCGTTGCCCATGCGATTCAGACCTGCGGTGCTCGCCGCCCGAGGCGGCTGCGCCCTCCGGTCATCGCATGGGGGCGCCCATCGCCGGGCGGGACCGCGCGCGCAGGATCAGCCACAGCCCCGCGGCGATCATCGGCAGGGACAGAAGCTGCCCCATGGTGATCCCGGCGAAGAGGAAGCCGAGATGCGCATCGGGCTGGCGGAACAACTCGCCCACCAAGCGCGCGACGCCATAGCCGACCAGGAACACACCGCTCAGCAGGCCCGGCCGGGCGCGGATCGCCGGGATGCGCACCAGCACCATCAGCAGCGTGAAGAGGCAGATGCCCTCCAGGAAGGCCTGGTAGAGCTGGCTCGGATGCCGCGGCTCCGGCCCGCCATGCGGAAAGACCATCGCCCAAGGCACGTCGGTGACGCGGCCCCAGAGCTCGCCATTGGCGAAATTCGCCAGCCGGCCGAGGAACAGCCCGATCGGCACCACCGTCACCACCCGGTCGGCCAGCAGGAAGGGGTCGATCCGCTGCCGATGCGCGAACCACAGCAGCGCGATGACCACGCCCAGCATGCCGCCATGGAAGGACATGCCGCCCTGCCAGACATACAGCGCCTCCCACGGCGCGGTCAGGTAGAAGCCCGGGCGGTAGAACAGGACGTAGCCGAGCCGCCCGCCCAGGATGATGCCGAGCGTCACCCAGGTCACGGCGTCGTCCACCTGCTCCCTGGTGGCGGCCGCCGGCGGCAGCGCGCAGAGCCGCCGCGCCAGCCACCAGCCCAGCACGATGCCGCCGATATAGGCCAGCGCGTACCAGCGCAGCTGGAGGGGACCGATCTCGAGCGCGACCGGGTCGATGGCGGGGAAGGCGATGACGGGCAGCATGGCGCGTCAGCGATGCGGGTCGGGGCGCATCAGGAAATCGCGGACATAGCGGCCGACGCCTTCCTCCAGCGGGATGGTCTCGCGGTCGTAGCCCGCCGCGCGCAGGCGGCCGAGCGGCGCCTCGGTGAAATACTGGTACTTGCCGCGGAGGTCGGGCGGCATGTCCACGAACTCGACCGCGTCGTTGCGGCCCATCGCGGCGAACATCGCCCGCACCAGGTCCAGGAAGCTGCGCGCCCGGCCGGAGCCGACATTGAACAGGCCGCTGACCTGCGGGTTCTCGAGCAGCCACAGCATCACCGCGACGCAGTCGTCCACATGCACGAAGTCGCGCATCTGCGCGCCATCGGCGATGCCCGGCCGGTCGGAGCGGAACAGGCGGGCCGGCGCGCCGCCCTGCACCTCGTTGAACTTGTGGAATACCACGGAGGCCATGCGGCCCTTGTGGTACTCGTTCGGCCCATAGACGTTGAAGAAGCGCAGCCCCGCCCATTGCGGCGGGCGCGGCAGGCCGCGCGCCAGCATGTCCGCCACGCGCCGGTCGAAGGCCAGCTTCGACCACCCGTAGAGGTTGAGCGGGCGCAGCGCCGCCAGCGCGGCGGGGGAGGGGTCGTCCTCGAAGCCCTGCGCGCCGTCGCCATAGGTCGCGGCGGAGGAGGCATAGATGAACGGCACCCCCCGCTCCGCGCAGGCGGCCCAGAGCCGGAGCGGCAGGGTGATGTTGGTCGCCGCCACCAGGTCGCCGTCGGTCGCGGTGGTGGCGCTGATCGCGCCCATGTGCAGCACCGCCTCGATGCGGCCCGAGCCGGCCAGGACATCCTCCAGCGCCTCGGGCGGCAGGATGCCGGCGATGCCGTGCCTGGCCAGGTTGCGCCATTTCTCGCGCCCCGGCGCGCCTTCGCGCAGCCGGTCCACGACCAGGACCTCCGCCCCGCGCGCGGCCAGGGCGGCGACGAGGTTGGACCCGATGAAACCGGCGCCGCCGGTCACGACATACATCGGCGGGCGATCCGTTCCCTGTGCAGGCTGCGTTCGCGGCGCGGGGGAGCTAAGCAGGCCGCCATGCGCCGACCCGGCGGCGGTATAGGGCTGGGCGTCGCGGCCGCACAAGCAGCGGTCCGGGACGGGCCCGGCGAGGGCCCGGCACCGGCCGGGCGAGGAAGAAGGAGTGTGCGTGATGGCAAGTGGCAGCGAAGGCGGCGAGGGCGGCGGCCGGGGCGGCAAGCGGGGCCTGTTCGACGACCTGGCCGGCATGGCGGGCGGCGCCTTCTCGGTGATGGCCGCGATGCGGACCGAGGCCGAGGCCATCGCCAAGGCGCAGGCCGAAGCCATGGTGCAGCGGCTGGAACTGGTCCGGCGGGAGGAGCTGGACGCCGCCCTGGAAGTGGCCCGCCGCGCCCGCGAGCAGGCCGAGACCCTGGCCCACCGCGTCTCGGAACTGGAGGCTCGGGTCGCCGCGCTGGAAGCGCCGAAGGAGGATGCGGCCGGTCCTGACGAGACGCCGTGAAAGGTTGTCCACAAGCATCTGGATGTTAACACAAAACCGACTCTTGCGGCGCAGTTTCGCGGGTGCGTAGTCTACCTGTAGTGGCGATTCGGGGTACTGAGCCCCAACACCTCGGTGCCCGGCCGGGCATCGGGAACCCTTTCGGGATACGCGGCGGCCCCTCTTTCCACCGCGGATCCGCCCGGGCGAAGGAGGTGCCGCATGTCTGCCTATCTTGCCCATGAGACCCATGAGCGGGCCGGCAACCCGCTCGACATCATCGAGCAGATCATCGCCTCCAACGAATGGGCCTTCGAACGTCGCAGCGACGCCGAGATGGCTGCCGAGGCGCCGGGCAAATGGTGCGACTACGGCCTCTATTTCTCCTGGTCGCACGAGATCAGCGCGATGCATTTCTCCTGCGCCTTCGACCTGAAGGTGCCGCCCGAGAAGCGCGAGAAGCTGTTCGAACTGCTGGCGATGGCGAACGAAAAACTCTGGATCGGCCATTTCGGCATCGACAGCGACGACGGCGTGCCGGTGTTCCGCCATTCCGTGCTGCTGCGCGGCGCGCCGGGCGCCTCCGCCGAATCGCTGGAGGACATGGTGGACATCGCGCTGACCGAGTGCGAGCGCTTCTTCCCCGCCTTCCAGTTCGTGCTGTGGGGCGGCAAGCCCCCGGCCGAGGCGCTGCAGGCGGCGATGCTGGACTGCGTCGGCGAGGCCTGACGACTCGCCACGCGCCGTCACGGCGAAGGCTTGCTTCCCGCCGTCATGGCGAAGGCTTGCTTCCCGGGGGGGGGGGGGGGGGGGGGGGGGGGGGCCGGGGGGGGCGCCGCGCCCCCCCCCCCCCCCCCCCCCGCGCCGC
>NZ_JBWXTD010000004.1:808132-815083 GCF_056682175.1 Falsiroseomonas sp. RANM36 | reverse complement strand
CGCGTCGCACCCTCCGGCGCGGCGGCGAGGAAGGGGTCCACCACAACGGCCTGGGAGAGCCCGCGCTCCCGCCATGACGGACACGCTTCCCCCCCTCCTCCTCGTCGGCTGCGGCAAGATGGGCGGCGCGATGCTCGCCGGCTGGCGGGAGCGCGGGCTCTCCCAGGCCGTTGTGGTGGACCCCTTCCTCGCCGCCGCGCCGGAGGGTGCGACGCTGGTGACGTCGGCCGGCGACATCCCGGCGGGATTCGCGCCGGCCGCCGTGGTGCTCGCGGTCAAGCCGCAGGAAGCCGCCGCCACCCTGCCGCTCTACGCTCGCTTCGCCGGCGGCGCCGTCTTCGTCTCGATCATGGCCGGCAAGACCATCGCCGCGATGCGCGGCCTGCTGGGCGAGGGGGCCGCCATCGTCCGCGCCATGCCCAACACGCCGGCCGCTGTGCGCCAGGGCTTTTGCGTCGCCTGCGCCGGCCCCGGCGTCGCCGCCGCGCAACGCGATCTCGCCCACACGCTGCTCGCCGGTGCCGGGGAGGTCGCCTGGGTCGAGGAGGAAGGGCTGCTCGATCCCGTCACCGCGGTCTCGGGCGGCGGCCCGGCCTATGTCTTCCTGCTGGCCGAGCTGCTGGAGAAGGCTGCGGTCGAGCAGGGCATCCCGGCCGGGCTCGCCCGCCGCATGGCGCGCGCGACGGTCGCGGGCTCCGGCGCGCTGCTCGCCGCCAGCACCGAGGACGCCGCGCAGCTCCGCAAGAACGTCACCAGCCCGAAGGGGACCACGGAGCGCGCCCTGGCGGTGCTGATGGCCGACAGCGCGTGGCCCGAGCACATCTCCCGCGCCATCGCCGCCGCCACCGCGCGCTCGCGCGAGCTTGCCGGCTAGCCGCGGCATCCCCACCATTTCCGCCATGGACACCGCCGCCCCGACCGACGCCGCCCCCGCGGACGCCCCGCTGACGGAAGCCCTGTTCCGCGTGATCGCCGCGCATGGCTGGCGCGGCGTGACGCCCGGCCGGCTCTCGGCCGAATCGGGGCTTCCGGCCGGGGAGCTGGTGCGGCGCTTCCCCTCCCGCCTCGGCCTGCTGCGGCTCTGGGCCGATGTGGTGATGGACCAAGTGGAGCAGGGCACCGTTCCCGGGCAGGGCGGCACGCCGCGCGACCGGCTGTTCGACGTGCTGATGCGCGGCCTGGATGCGCTGGCGCCCTACCGCGCGGGCCTCACGCGGCTGATGCGGGAGATGTACACGGACGCGGTGCTGTATGGCGCCGTCGCGCCGCTGTTCCAGCGCAGCATGGAGCGGATGCTGGCCGCCGCCGAGATCGAGAGCGGCGGGCTCAAGGGGCGGCTGCGCGCGGCGGGTCTGACGCTGGTCTGGATCCGCGTGGTCAACGCCTGGTCGAAGGACGAGACGGAGGAGCTCGGCCCCACCATGGCCACCCTCGACCGCACGTTGGAGCGGGCGGAGCAGGCGGCACGCAGCTTCGGCCTGGCGGATGGCGACCTGGCGCCGCCGCCCGCCCCGGCGGACACGCCCGCCTGATCGAAGCCCCGCTTCTGCCGGCGCGCCGGGCCGGATAGGATCGCGGCGAAGCAAGGGGAGTTGCTGCCATGTCCGACCGTTTCCCGGTCAAGCCCGAAGACGTGATGAAGATGTTCGCCGAGTTCCGCCTGCCGCATTTCGCCGACCTCGAGGGCCTGGCCCAGGCCCAGCGCCGCAACCTCGAGGCGCTGTCGGCCGCCAACAAGGTGGCGCTCGAAGGCGCCCAGGCCGTGGCCCGCCGCCACATGGAGATCGTGCAGTCCGCCATGGGCGAGATGACGGAGGCGATGCGCAGCATGGCCGGCACGGACAAACCGCAGGAACGCGCGGCGCATCAGGCCGAGCTGCTGAAGGCCGGCTACGAGCGGGCCGTCGCGAACATGAAGGAGGTCGCCGACCTCATCCAGAAGTCGAATGGCGAGGCGCTGGCGCTGCTGAACAAGCGCTTCGCGGAGGCGATGGACGAGATCAAGCAGATGGCGGCGAAGGCCGGGCAGGGCTGAAGCACGACCGCGGCAGGCTGCCGCCGATCAGACCGGCAGCCTGACGCGCGCCCGCAGCCCGCCGAGCGGGCTGTCCTCCAGCACGATGTCGCCGCCATGGGCACGCGCGATGTCGCGTGCGATGGCAAGCCCGAGGCCCGTGCCGCCGGCCGAAAGCGTCGCAAAGGGACGGAACGCCTCCTCGCGCTGCGCTTCCGGGATGCCCGGCCCGTCGTCGTCCACCGTCACCTGCGCCCAGCCGCCCTGCCCACGCTCGCCGCCCGCCGGCGGCTCGCGCGGGATCTCGCCGACGGCGACGGCGATCCGGCGGGCATGCTTGCGCGCATTGTCGAGCAGGTTGGCCAGGCAGCGGCGCAGCGCATCGGCGCGCAGCGGCAGAACCAGCGAACCCGGCGCCTCCACCGCCACCTCCGCGCCGTCGCGCCGCGCCTTGCGCGCCACGTCGCGCACGATCTCGGCCAGGTCGGCGGGCCGCGCCTGCTCCGCGCCCTCGCCACGGGCGAAGGCGAGATAGGCGGCGACCATCCGCTCCATCTCCTCCACATCCTGGGTCAGCGCGGCGACCTCTTCCTCCTCCTCCTCGGTGCGCGGCAGCATCGCGAGGCCGAGGCGCATGCGCGTCAGCGGCGTGCGCAGGTCGTGGCTGATGCCGGCCAGCATGTCGGTGCGCTGGGCGACGAAGCGGCGGATGCGCTCCTGCATGTGGTTGAAGGCCTGCGCCGCCTGGCGGACCTCGGCCGCGCCCTCCGGCTTGATGGGCCCGACGTCGCGGCCCATGCCGAAGGCCTCCGCCGCGCTGGCCAGGCGGCGGATCGCCCGGACCTGGTTCTTCATGAACAGCGCCGCGACCAGGAACAGCAGCAGCGCCGAGCCGAGCAGCCAGATCGTGAAATAGTAGAGCGTGCCGCTGAACAGCCGCTTGCGCGGCGCCTCGGCGTGCAGCACGCCGCCCGGCAGCTGGATGCGGATGATGACGCTGCGCGCATCGGAAACCCAGTCGGCATCGAAGGGCCGGCCGACCCGCTCGACCATGGCGCGCGCCAGGTCCTCCTCCAGCGGCAGCAACGGGAGCGAGGTCGGACGCTCCGGCGTCGGGCCGAGGGTCGCGCCGGGCTCGAAGGCCAGCGCCATGTCGAAGCGCCAGGCGACCTCGCGGAACACCCAGGCGCGGTTCTCGGGCGAGGGGTCGCGCTGCAGCAGCTCGACGACGAAGCTGAGCTCGCCCGCGACGGCGCCGGCCAGGCGGCGCGAGATGACATCGAGATGCGAGCCGTAGAACACCTGCAGCGCCACGCCCTGCAGGATCAGCAGCGGCAGCAGGATGATCAGCAGGCTGCGCCCGAGCAGGCCCCGCGGCATCAGCAGCCGGAGCAGCCGCTCCATCCGCATGCCGCGGCCGGGCCTGGCGCCGGCCATCGCTACAGCCCCGGCCGCAGCACGTAGCCGCGGTGGCGCACCGTCTGCACGAAGCGCGGCTCCCGCGGGTCCGGCTCGATCTTGCGGCGCAGCCGCGTGACCTGCACGTCGATCGCGCGCTCCCCGGCCTCGGGCGTGCCGAGCGCCTCGGCGATCTCCTCCCGGCTCAGCACCTCGTTCGGTCGCGCGGCCAGCGCGGCCAGCAGCGCCTGCTCGCCGCCGGTCAGGCGCACCACCCCTTCCGGGCCGCGCAGCTCCACGCGCTGCGGGTCGAACCAGCGGCTGCCGAGCTGCACCGGCCCCACCACGGGCTCGGCCGGCGGCGGCGGCGCGGCGCGGCGGAGGATGGTGCGGATGCGCAGCGCCAGCTCGCGCGGGTCGAAGGGCTTGGCGAGGTAGTCGTCCACCCCCGCCTCCAGCCCGGCGATGCGGTCATCCGGCGCGCCGCGCGCGGTCAGCATCAGGATCGGCACGTCCTGCCCGTCCCGCCGCAGCCGCTCCACCAGCTCGATGCCGGTCTCCCCGGGCATCATCACGTCGAGCACCACGAGGTCGAAGAACATGTTGGCGAGCGCGTGCCGCGCCGCGGCGGCATCGGCCGCGCCGGTCACGCGGAAGCCCTGCTCGGCGAGGAAACGCTGCAGCAGCGCGCGCAGCCGCGCGTCGTCATCCACCACCAGCACATGCGGCGGCTCGGCCTGGGCTTCGGTGGCGGCGGGCAGGATCATCCCGCCCCCTCGCGCGGCTCCGCCGCTTCCAGCCGCTCCAGCGCGGCGCGCGCATCAGGACCCATCAGTCCGCGCATGACGCGCCGGAAACCCTCCACCGCCTGTGGCCCGGCCTCCCGGTAGGCCTGCATGATCGTCTCCCGCTGCCGCTCGTAGAGCCGCCGCTCCAGCGCCGCGCCCTTCTCCGTCAGCGACAGCAGGCGCTGCCGCCGGTCGGTGCGGCCCGGCGCCTGCGTCACGTAGCCCTCCTCGACCAGCGGGGTCAGCACGCGCCCGAGCGACTGCTTGGTGATCGCGAGGATGCCGAGCAGGTCGCCCACCGTGATGCCCGGCCGGCGCCCGACGAAGTGCAGCACGCGGTGATGCGCCCGGCCCATGCC
This sequence comes from Falsiroseomonas sp. RANM36, assembly GCF_056682175.1. Classification (NCBI taxonomy): domain Bacteria; kingdom Pseudomonadati; phylum Pseudomonadota; class Alphaproteobacteria; order Acetobacterales; family Roseomonadaceae; genus Falsiroseomonas; species Falsiroseomonas sp. RANM36. Next base: position 810,524 of record NZ_JBWXTD010000004.1, on the reverse strand, counting down.
GAGATCGGCCAGGATCGCATCCGCGCCGGCCGTGAAGTCGCGATAGCCGAAGAACAGCAGGTCCTGCGCCAGGCGCAGCTCCTCCTCCCGCAGGAAGAGCAGGCTGCGCCCGGCCGGCGCGGCCGCGCTGCGCGCGCCGGCCTCGGCTTCGGCGGCCACCGCCTTCGCGGCGGCCCGCGCGGCGGCCTTCGCCATGCCGCTCATCGGAGCATGCCTGTCATGCCGTCCTGCTGGTCCGGAAATTGGTCAGCATTGTTGACGCATTCCTCTGGCCGCGCCACACTCTGCGGGTCGCATGGCAGCACCAGCCCGGATATACGACAACGGCGTGCGGCTGCGTAGCGACCGGCATGCAGGCCCTTGCCACGACGCGGCCGGCCCTGCCGCCGACAAGCCTGCGACGAAGCTGGAGGAATGCCCGATGGCCCTGGTGCCCTTCGACGACCGCGACGGCTGGATCTGGCTGGACGGCGACTTCGTCCCCTGGCGCGATGCGCGCCTGCACGTCCTGACGCACGGCCTGCACTACGCCTCCGGCGTCTTCGAGGGCGAGCGCGCCTATTCCGGCCACATCTTCAAGCTGCGCGAGCACACCGAACGGCTGATCGCCTCCGGCCGCATCCTCGGCTTCGAGATCCCCTGGACCGAAGCCGAGATCGACGCCGCCTGCCAGGAAACCCTGGCGCGCAACGGCCTGGCGGACGGCTATGTGCGCCCGATCGCCTGGCGCGGCACGGAGCAGCTTTCCGTCTCCGCGCAGCAGACGCGGATCCACCTGGCGATCGCCGCATGGGCCTGGCCGAACCTGTTCGGCGACAGCCGGATGAAGGGCGTCCGCCTGACCTGGGCGAAGTGGAAGCGCCCGCACCCCGAGACCGCGCCCACCGCCTCCAAGGCCGCCGGCCTCTACATGATCGGCACGCTCTCCAAGCACGCCGCCGAGGCGGAGGGCTTCGACGACGCGCTGATGCTGGACTGGAAGGGCGACATCAGCGAGGCGACCGGTGCCAACGTCTTCCTTGCGATCGACGGCGAGTTGCACACGCCGACGCCGATCAACTTCCTGGACGGCATCACCCGGCGGACCGTCATCGCGCTGGCGAGGAAGCGGCAGATCAAGGTGGTGGAGCGCACCATCCCGCAAGCCGACCTGGCGCGGGCGAGCGAGGTCTTCCTCGCCGGCACCGCGGCGGAAGTGACGCCGGTGCGCCAGGTCGGCGACCTCACCTTCACCCCGGCCGGGATCACCGGGACGCTGCTCAAGGACTACGAGGCCCTGGTGCGCCTGCCGCCGGAACAGGTGGCGGCCCGGCGCGCCGCCGGAGCCGGCCGCCGGGCGGGCCGGGGCCAGGGGGTGACGCTGCGGCTGCAGCCCGCGCGGGCCGGCGATGCCGGGCCCATCGCGGCGCTGCACCTCGCGTCCTGGCGCGACGCCTGTCGCGGCCTGCTCGACGACGCCTTCCTGGATGCCGAGGCGCCCGCCGTCATGTCGGTGCACTGGGAGGAGGTCCTCGCGCAGCGGCCCCTGCCGGGCGTGGTGCTGCTCGCGAAGCTCGGCAGCGAGGCCGTCGGCTTCTGCGCCGCCTGGCAGCATGGCGCCACCGCGCATGTGGACAACCTGCATGTCCGGCCCGGCCGTCGCCGGGCCGGGATCGGACGGGCGCTGATCGGCGAGGCGGCGGCCCGGCTGCAGGCGCGCGGCTGCGCCGAGGCCGATCTGCGCGTCTTCGCCGGAAACGCCGCGGCGCTGCGCTTCTACCGTGGCCTCGGCGCCCGGATCGGGCCGCCGGAGGCCGGCGCCAGCTTCGGCCAGAGGGTGATCGAGCGGCGCTGCGACTGGCCCGATATCGGCAAGCTGATCGCCGCGGCCGCGCTGCCGCGATGAAAACCGTCACGATCCTGCGGTAGCCTTTTCTCCCCGACCGTGACGGAGAACACCCGATGACGACCCGCGAGATCGCCGAGGCCTTCTGCGCCCTGCTGAAGGCTGGCCAGCACCAGGAGGCGGCGGCGCAGTTCAACGCCGACGACATCGTCAGCCATGAGGCGATGGAAGGCCCGTTGGCGCGGCTGGAGGGCAAGGCCGCGGTGAAGGGCAAGAGCGACTGGTGGTATGCCAACCACGAATGGCATGGCGGCGGCGCGGAAGGCCCCTTCGTCAACGGCGACCAGTTCGCCGTGATCTTCGACATGGACGTCACGGCGAAGGAGACCGGCCAGCGCATGCAGATGCGCGAGGTCGGCCTCTACACCGTCAGGGATGGCAAGGTCGTGGAGGAACGCTTCTTCTACTGAGGGCGGGCCTGCCTGCCGCGCGGACCGCCCCCCCGCCCCCCCCCCCCCCCCCCGGCCCCCCCGCCGGCGCCCACGGTTTGCGCCGCCGAGCGCCGCG
>NZ_JBWXTD010000004.1:807018-808032 GCF_056682175.1 Falsiroseomonas sp. RANM36 | reverse complement strand
GGCCGGGGTTGGCATGGGCGGGGCGTACCGCTTCTTCTACTGCGGGCGGGCCGGCCGGCCGCGGGGCCCGCCGCGCGGCACCCGCGCCAGCGCGGCGACGACCGGCATGAGCCACAGGATTCGCGCCTCGTAGCGCAGATGCGGCTTGGAGAGCGCGCCGGTGGCGAAGGCGTTCGCCGTGACACCGACCAGCACGCCCACCACCCGGCCGAGCCGGCGCCGGGCGCCGGTCCGCGCCGCGCGCCCCCCGGCGAAGGCGGCCCGCGCGGCGCCGCGCAGCAGCCCCGGCGCATGCGGCCAGAGGACGGGCGCGGCCGCCGCGGGCAGCGCGCCCTGCGGCTGCAGCGCCGCGTCATAGGCCGCGAGTTCGCGTGCCGGGAAGGCTTCCGCGATGCGCGGGCGGACCGCGGCGCGCAGATGGTCGTTGACCAGCGTGTCGCCCGCCGTCGCGGTCCCGAGCTGGGCCAGGGTGTTGCGCAGCATCGCCTGCGCGACCTCGAGCGGGCGGCTGCGCAGCGTCTCCGCCACGATCGCGCCGGCCTCGGCCGAGAGCAGCGCGCCGCCGAGGAAGCGCGGCGTGCCGTCCGGCGCGCGGTTCACCGGGCTGTCGGGCGACCAGAGGAAGGCGTCGCTGTCCATCGGCAGGCGGTCGGCGAAGGCGCAGAGATACCAGCCCGAAGCCGGGCAGCGTTCCCGGATCACCGCGGCCGCCGGGCCGTCGGCCTGCAGCCGCGCCAGCGCGAAGGTCGCGCCATGTGGCGACAACGCGGCGCGGCCATGCGCCCAGAGATTGGTGCCGAGCAGCAGCAGCACCGCGCCCAGGATCGGCAGCGCGGTGCGCAGCGCCGCTCGGCACCACTCTCTGGGCGCATGGCCGCGCCGCGTTGTCGCCACCTGGCGCGCCCTTCGCGCTGGCGCGGCTATGCGCCCAGAGCTTGGTGCCGCGCCGCAGCAGCACCGCGCCCAGGATCGGCAGCGCGGTGCGCCGCGGGGCGGGGGGGGGGCGCCCGCCCC
>NZ_JBWXTD010000004.1:806464-806918 GCF_056682175.1 Falsiroseomonas sp. RANM36 | reverse complement strand
CTGCCCGATGCCTCGGCGCCGGCGGGGCTGCGGGCGCGGCTGCGGCTCGGCTCCGCCCGCGAGGCGCTGCCGCGCGCCGAGGCCGCGGTGCGCAGCGCCGCTCGCAGCCGCCGCGTCAGCAGCAGCGTGATGGCCACCACGGCGGCTGCGAGCGGCAGATGCGAGAGATGCGCGGCGATGCCGATCGTGCCGAGCAGGATCAGCCCCGCGGCCTCGGCGCGCGTCAGCGCATCGCGGGCGAAGCCGAGCAGCAGCAGCGCCAGCAGCACCGCCGGCGCGAAGACATCGGGCATCAGCAGCGCGACGGTGAAGGGCGCCGTGGTCAGGAAGCCGGCGGCGGCGCAGACCAGCACATGCAGGCCCGGCGCGGCCGCCCCCCCCCCGGCCCGGCGCGCCCGCCCCCCCCCCCCCCGCAACAAACCCCCCCGCGCCCCCCGCCGCCCCCCCCCCCCCC
>NZ_JBWXTD010000004.1:805091-806364 GCF_056682175.1 Falsiroseomonas sp. RANM36 | reverse complement strand
GGCTCGGCGCGCGTCAGCGCAGCGCGGGCGAAGCCGAGCAGCAGCAGCGCCAGCAGCACCGCCGGCGCGAAGACATCGGGCATCAGCAGCGCGACGGTGAAGGGCGCCGTGGTCAGGAAGCCGGCGGCGGCGCAGACCAGCACATGCAGGCCCGGCGCGGCCGCGCCGCGCAGGGCGCGCTGCGCCAGCCACAGCAGCCAGGACATCATCGCCCCCTGCGCCAGCAGCGGCCCCCACAGCGTCACCCGCCAATGGAAGGCGTGCAGCAGCGGGCCGTAGACATGCGGCTTGTCCCAGATGACCAGCGGGCCGGAGGGCGGCGGCGCGGTCTGGTGCAGGAAGGCGCCGGTGTCGCTGAACACCAGCGGGTAGAGGTTCAGGAAGGCCGGCCAGACGAGCAGCAGCGCCCCGGCCAGGATGGCGAGCGGGCGCACCGGATCAGCGCGCCCAGCGATCCGCCGCCGCGTCGTCCTCGGCCTTCGCTTCCACCCAGCGGCCTGCGCCGCCCTGGAATTCCTCGCGCTTCCAGAAGGGCGCCTTCGTCTTCAGCCAGTCGATCAGGAAGGCGCAGCTTTCCAGCGCGGCCACGCGATGGGCGCTGGCGGTCAGCACCAGCACGATCGGATCGCCCGGCACCAGCCTTCCGTGGCGATGGATCACCGTGCAGCCCGTCAGCGGCCAGCGCGCGCAGGCGTCTTCCGCGATGCGCGAGAGCGCGCGCTCGGTCATGCCGGGATAGTGCTCGAGCTCCATCGCCACCAGGCCGCCATCGCCGCGGCAGATGCCGAGGAAGCTGGCCAGCCCGCCGACATCGGTCCGCCCGTCCTGCAGCCGCGCCGCCTCCGCCCCCATGTCGAAGGGACCGGCCTGCACCAGCACGCGCGGGACGGCCTGCATGGCGCTCAGCCCCCGGTCACCGGCGGGAAGAAGGCCACCTCGTCGCCGGGCTGCACGGGATGCGCGGGCGTGGCGAAGTCCTGGTTCACGGCCGCGCGGACCTGGCGCGGATCGGCGAAGGCCGCGGCATGGCCGGCGCTGCGTCCGGCGAGCCAGGCGATGAGCCCGGCGACATCGCGCACCTCCGCCGGTGGCGCGACCTCTTCCTCCGCGACGCCGACCTTCTGCCGCACCCAGGCGAAATAGAGGACCTTCAAGCCGCGTCTCTCTAGCGCGGCGGCACGACGCGGGTGCGGGCCTGGCCGTCCGGGCCGATCCAGGTCTCCACATTGCCGTCACGCACGATGGCGCTGGTGCCGATGCCGGGCTGCGTCGC
>NZ_JBWXTD010000004.1:804516-804991 GCF_056682175.1 Falsiroseomonas sp. RANM36 | reverse complement strand
CCCACCGCGCTCGGCGGCGGCGGCGGGGCGATGGCGGTGGGCGGCTGCGCCACCGGGATGCGCGGCGCGGCCTCGGTCGGCGCCGACAGCGGCGCGACGGCGCCCGCGCTGCCCCGCGCATTGGGCGTCGGGACCGGCGAACGGGCGGGCGGCACCGGCTCGATCAGCTGCGGGCGGTATTCGGGGATGTTTCGTAAGGCTTCCTCCGGGCCGCTCATCAGCGTCGGCCGGGGCGCTTCCTGCTCCGGCCAGACATTGCCCGGCTCGGGTTCGAGCGGCGCGAACTCCACGGCCTCGCCGCGGATGCGCTGTATCGTGACGCTGTCCAGGGAGACGATGTTGCGCCCGCCGGTGAAGGGCGACCACATGTTGTCGACGAAGCCGGTCTCGGGGCGGCCGCAGGCGCCGAGCAGCAGCAGCAGGCCGATCGCCGGCACCGCCGCCCCCGGGCGGCGGGCGCCGGGGGCCGGGCGGG
>NZ_JBWXTD010000004.1:798400-804416 GCF_056682175.1 Falsiroseomonas sp. RANM36 | reverse complement strand
GCGCGCCCGGCGGGCCCCCCCCCCCCCCCGCGGCCCCCGCGCCGCCCCCCCCCCGGGGGGGGGGGGGGCGCAGGGTGCCTGGCGGGGGCGGTGGATCGCAATTGGCATGGGAGGCCCCGATGCGTGGTTTACGGCAAGATGCGGCCGGAGCACCGAAGCCTCAAGAGCGCGCCGGCTCGCTCGGCCGTGCGGCTCGTCCCGGCTCGGCGGCGCCGGCATGGCGCAGCCCGGCCTGCAGATAGTCCCAGCCGGTGACCAGGGTCAGCACCGCGGCGGTCCACAGCATCGCTTCGCCGATCAGGCCGACCGGCAGGAAGCCGAGATGCAGCAGGCCCGCCGCCGTATCGCCGGCCAGCAGCGTGCCGAGCGCGCCCATCTGGAAGCCGGTCTTCCACTTGGCCAGCCGCGTCACCGGCAGCCCGAGGGACAGGCCGGCCAGGTATTCGCGCAGGCCGGATACCAGGATCTCGCGCAGCATGATGACGATGGCCGGCAGCAGCCCGAGCGCGGTCAGCCGGTCCATGCCCGCGAGCAGCATCAGCGCGGCGCCCACCAGGAGCTTGTCGGCGATCGGGTCGAGCATGCGGCCGAAGGCGCTGGTCTGCTGCCGCTCCCGCGCCAGCTTGCCGTCGAAATAGTCGGTGATCGCGGCGGCGGAGAACACGACGCAGGCGGCGAAGTCGCCCCAGGGGTCGCGCAGCGCCACCAGGACGACGAGCACCGGGATCGCTGCGATCCGCGAGAGCGTCAGCAGGTTGGGCAGGTCCATCGGCATGCAGGCCCGGTTTAGCAGAAGCCCGCAGCCGGAGCGAGGAGGACGGTGCCCCCCGGGCCGCCGGCCTCAGCCATCGGTGGGGTGGAAATGGCCGTGGATCTTGCGCGCCACCGCGGGCCCGATGCCCGGCGCCTTCTCCAGATCCTCGAGCGCCGCGTTGCGCACCCCGCGGGCCGAGCCGAAATGGTTGAGCAGCCTGCGCTTGAGCGCGCTGCCCACGCCCGGGATCTCGTCCAGCTCGCTGCGGGTGATCGCCTTGGACCGCCCCGCCCGGTGGGAGGCGATGGCGAAGCGGTGCGCCTCGTCGCGCAGCCGCTGCAGGTAGTAGAGGACGGCGTCGCGCGGCGGCAGCTGGAAGGGCGCCTTGCCGGTCTGGTGGAACCATTCGCGCCCGGCGTCGCGGTCCGGCCCCTTGGCGATGGCGACGAGCGGGATGTCGTGCAGCCCCATCTCGTTCAGGATCTCCCGTGCCGCGGAGAGCTGCCCGGCGCCGCCATCGATCAGCACCAGGTCGGGCCAGGTCCCGGTCTCGCGCTCGGGGTCCTCCTTGAGCGCGCGGCCGAAGCGCCGGTCGAAGACCTCGCGCATCATCGCGAAATCATCCCCCGGCTTTGCGTCCCGGATGCCGTATTTGCGGTAGTGCTGCTTCAGGAAGCCGGCGGGACCGGCGACCACCATCACGCCATAGGCGTTGGTGCCCATGATGTGGCTGTTGTCGTAGACCTCGATGCGCTCGGGCGTGTCCGGCAGGTCGAACAGCCGCGCCACGCCGGACAGCAGCTCGGTCTGCGCGGCGCCCTCGGCCATGCGGCGCTCGATCGCCTCCCGTGCATTGGTGGCCGCGTGCTCCACGGCGGCGCGCTTGTCGCCGCGCTGCGGGCGGTGGATCTCCACCTTGCGCCCGGCCTTGATCACCAGCGCCTCGGCGAGGATCGCGGCATCCTTGGGGTCATGGCTGACCAGAACCAGCGGCGGCGGCGGCAGGTCGTCGTAGAGCTGGGCGAGGAAGGCGCCGAGCACCTCCTCCGGCGACTGCTCGGTCTTCGCGTGGGTCAGGAAATACGGCCGGTTGCCGTTGTTCCGGCCGCCGCGAAAGAAGAAGACCTGCACGCAGGACTGGCCGGCCATCTGGTGCAGCGCGATCACGTCGGCATTGCCGACCCCGTCCAGGTTCACCCGGTCGCGCCCCTGCACATGGGTCAGGCCGCGGATGCGGTCGCGCAGCGCGGCGGCGCGCTCGAATTCCAGTCGCTCCGCCGCCGCCTCCATCTCTGCCGCCAGCCGCCTCTGGATGCTGGGCGTGCCGCCGTCGAGGAACTCCTTCGCCTGCTTCACCAGATCGGCATAGTCGGCCTCGCTGATGCGCTTCACGCAGGGGGCCGAGCATCGCTTGATCTGGAACAGCAGGCAGGGGCGGGTGCGGTTCTCGAACACCGTGTCGCGGCAGGAGCGGAGCAGGAACACCCGCTGCAGCGCCGTCAGCGTCTGGTTCACGGCCCAGGCCGAGGCGAAGGGGCCCCAGTAGCTCGAACCCTTGCGGCGTTCGCCGCGATGCTTGGCGATCTGCGGATAGGGGTGGTCCTCGTGCAGGACCAGCCAGGGATAGGACTTGTCGTCGCGCAGGACGATGTTGAAGCGCGGCCGCAGGCGCTTGATCAGGTTGGCTTCCAGCAGCAGCGCCTCGGCCTCGCTGGCGGTTGTCACCACCTCCAGCGCGCGCGTCTCGTGCACCATGCGGCGCAGCCGCTCCGGCAACTGCCCGACACGCGTATAGGCGGCGACGCGCCGGCGCAGGCTGCGCGCCTTGCCGACATAGAGCGCATCGCCCCGAGCATCGAGCATGCGATAGACCCCCGGCGCCAGCGGCAGGGTGGCCAGCGCCGCCTCGATCGCGCCCAGCCCGCGCGGGGCGGGGGCTGCCTCCCCGGCGGAATCGGTCTCGCAAGTCATGCGTGCAGGATATGGCGCCGCTGCGCGCCATACGACAGGCAAGGCATTCGCGGCGTTGTCCACGGAAGCTGTGGACAAGTCTGTGGGCGACATGGGCGCAATGGCCGCGAAGTGGCCGTCATCCGCCGGATGGATCGCGCTGCACGCATTTTAGGCATATTTGTTAACGTATTGATCTTCTGCCAGAAACTGCGAGAGCACCCCCCCGCGAAGCGATCAGGGCCGGATTGGCCGCTCCCAGGCGATGGCAACCGATCTGGACGTCAAGGCGGTGGACAATTCGGGTCGTCGCCCGCCAAGCCCTTCTGTTGTCTGCGCCTTTCGACCATCACCCCGACTGCCGCCACATCCGAGAAGGCTTCCGGTTTCTCAACCGTCACGCGTGCCCGCTCCACCCGCTGGTCCTGCAGCGCGGCCGCCGCGATCCGCTCGGCCAGGGTCTCCACCAGCAGCACATGGCCGGTCGCGACCACGGCGCGGGCCAGCTCCACCAGGCTCTGGTAGTCCACCACGCGGCGGAACTCATCCGGCCCGACGTCGGCCGGCGCCGCCTCGTCGCGCACCAGCAGCTCGACATCCAGCCGGATGCGCTGCGGCGCCGCCTTCTCATGCGGGTGGATGCCGAGGCGCGCCATCAGCTCCAGCCCGCGGACGAAGACCACGCGGCGGCCACGCTCGGCATCGGGGGCGTACATCATTCGACCATGTCCATCGGGTCGCGCACCGGCGCCCATTGCAGGTGCTGCCCGCCATCGAGCGCGATCATCTGCCCGGTCATCGAGGGCAGGGACAGGATCGCCAGCAGTGCCGAGGCCACTTCCGCCGGGGAGGTGGCGCGCCGCAGCGGCACGGAGCCGGCCTGCCGCTCGAACTGCTCCGCGGTCTGCCGCGCCGAGGGGAGCGCCGGGCCCGGCCCGATCGCGTTGACCCGGATCCGCGGCGCCAGCGCCAGGGCGAGCGTCTGGGTCAGCGTCCAGAGCGCCGCCTTGGAGACCGTGTAGGAGACGAAATGCGGCGTCAGCGACCACACCCGCTGGTCCAGCAGGTTCACGATCACCCCCTCGCGCCCGCGCGGCAGCGCCTTCGCCACGGCCTGCGCCAGCACGAAGGGCGCCCGCAGGTTGGGCTCGAGGTGGCGGTCCCAGCTCGCGCGCGTCGCGTCGTCCCACTCGTCGCGCTCGAAGGTGGAGGCGTTGTTCACCAGCACCCCCAGCGGCCCGAGTGCCGCTTCCGCGCCCGGCACCAGGCCCATCACCTCCTCCTCCCGCGCCAGGTCGGCCCGCAGCGTGACGGCGCGGCGGCCGCGCGCGCGGATCTCGGCGGCGACCTCGGCCGCTTCCGCGGCGCTGGCGGAGAAATGCAGGGCGATGTCGAAGCCGGCCTCGGCAAGCGCCAGCGCCATCGCGCGCCCGAGCCGCTTCGCGCCCCCGGTGACGAGGGCGGCGCGGGGGATCGTGTCGGGGATCGTCATGGCGCCGCGCAGATGGGGGTGCCCGCCGCTTCCGGCCATATGGCGCGCGACGCGATCAGGCCGCGTGCCGCGCGGCCAGCCGCATCAGGCGCAGGAAGTTCCCGCTCCAGAGCAGCCCGATCTCCCGCGCGCCGTAGCCCCGGCGGTGCAGTTCGGCGGTGACGGCACCGGAGCGCGCGGCATCCGGCCAGTCGCTCAGCCATCCGCCGCCGTCGAAGTCCGAGGACAGGCCGACATGGTCGATCCCGATCCGCCGCACGGCGTGGTCCACATGGTCCACATAGTCCGCCACGCTGGCCGCCTGCCCCGCATTGCTGCCCGGCATCGCGCGGAGGAAGGCGGAGACGGCGGTGATCTGCACCAGCCCGCCCACCGCCTTCAGCGCGTCGAGCTGCGCGTCGTCGAGGTTGCGCGGATGGGCGCGCAGCGCGGCGCAGCAGGCATGGGTCGCGACCACCGGCGTGCGGGACGCCTCGGCCGCCTGCAGCATGGCGGCGCGGGAGGCGTGGCTGACATCCACCAGCAGCCCGACCCGGTTCATCTCCGCGATCGCCTGCCGGCCGAGCGCGGAGAGGCCGCCATGCCGCTCTGGCCCGTCGCCCAGGTCCTTGCGCGGGATGGCGCTGTCGGCCAGCAGGTTGTGACCGTTGTGGGTGAGCGTGACGTAGATCGCCCCGAGCCGCCGCCAGAGGCCGAGCCGCCCGAGATCCTCGCCCATCGCATAGCCGTTCTCGACGGCCGAGAGCACGGCAAGTTGACCGGCGGCCCTGGCCGCTTCCAGCGCCGGCGCATCGGCGCAGAAGGCCCGGTCGCCGCCCGCGGTGCCGGCGATGTGGCGCAGCATCGCCTCGGCGCGGCCGGCGGCGGCATCGTGCCCCTCGGCGGTCAGCTTCCCCTGCGGGACATAGGCGATGAACACCACCGCCCCCAGCCCGCCCCGCCGCATCTTTGCGAAATCCACATGTCGCTTCGTCTCGCCCGCGGGGTCGGGCGGATCGGGCCATGGGATGTCCACATGGGTGTCGAGGGTGAGGGTCTGCGCGTGGATCCGCGCGGCGTCGTCGGTCTCGGGCAAGGCGCGGGGATTCTCCTTGGCGGCGAGGCTGCGGTGGGGCGCCGCGAGCGTCAACCGGCCCAACCCTCCCATGCGGACGACTTGTCCGGCGCGAAGCCGGCGCGGCATCATCATTCCGTAACACGGCCCGGCCCGCCGGCGCCGGTCCTGGCGCTGGCCGCCAGCAAGACAGGAGGACGCCATGCGCGACCGGCCCCTCGCCGAGATGCTGCTCCACCGCCGCGATCCCGTGACGCTCGGGCCCGACGCCACGGTGCAGGAGGCCTGCCGCGTGATGCGGACCCATCGCATCGGCTGCGTGCTGGTGACCGACCCCGATGGCGCGCTGCTCGGCATCTTCACCGGGCGCGACGCGATCTGCCGGATCGGCGCCGAATGCCTGCCGCCGGCGCGCACACGGCTCGGCGACGCCATGACCCCGAAGCCGGTCACCCTGCCGCCGGGCGCGAGCGTGGTGGAGGCGCTGCGCCTGATGCAGGATGGCGGCTTCCGCCACCTGCCGGTGGTGCAGGACGGGCGCGTGGCCGGGATCGTCTCCCGCGGGGATTTCCGGGCCATGGAGCATGCCCGTCTGAACGAGGAGAACGGCTTCTGGGAGGTCCTGCGGTGAATCGCTTCCCGGGGTGATGCTCTCGCGCCGGCGAGGAAAATGACGGTCGGATTGAAGTTTTGTCAGGCTGAGACTTGCACCTGCCCAGGCGCATCCCCATCCCAGATGCGGGGCGGCGACTTATGCGCCGCCCCG
>NZ_JBWXTD010000004.1:797719-798300 GCF_056682175.1 Falsiroseomonas sp. RANM36 | reverse complement strand
TGCGCCGCGGCCCGCGCCGCGGCGGGCGCTTGGGAATTGGCGCCGGGGGGCCGCCCGACCGCCGGCGCGCCGCGCGCCGCCGCCGCGGCGATCTGCGCCGCGTCGGCCTCCACGAAGATCGAGGTCCGGATGCCGGCGGCGTTGAGGCGCGCGATCGCCTCGGCCAGGAACGGCCCGGCGCGGAGCACGTCCAGGCCCCCCTCGGTGGTCAGCTCCGCGCGCTTCTCGGGCACGATGCAGCAATCGGCGGGCTTCAGGCGCTCGGCGATCGCGACCATCTCCTCCGTCGCGGCCATCTCGAAGTTGAGCGGCGCGGCGATCCGGGCGCGGCCGCGGTCCAGGTCGTCGTCGCGGACATGCCGCCGGTCCTCCCGCAGATGCATGGTGATGCCGTCGGCGCCGGCCTCGAGCACCGCGACCGCGGCCGCCAGGGGATCGGGGTGGGTGCCGCCGCGGGCGTTCCGCAGCGTCGCCACGTGGTCGATGTTGATGGAGAGTTTCATGTGATGCCCTCAGACGCGTCGTGCCGGAGGCACGCCTTCGGCGTGCCGCGGGGGGGCCCCCCCCCTGGGGTAGCGCGC
>NZ_JBWXTD010000004.1:781480-797619 GCF_056682175.1 Falsiroseomonas sp. RANM36 | reverse complement strand
GGTCGTTGTTGAGGTCTCGTTTCAGGTGAGGCCCTCCGCGGCGGCGGGCGGGCGCCCCGCCTTCGGCGTGACGCGGCGGCTCCGCCGCCTTGGCTTCGCGCCGGTCGCTGTACCTCTGGTCCGCGCGGATGGTCTGGGCGCGGGCCGCATTCGCGGCCTCGGCCCGCCTTCCGGCGGTCCGCCTGTCATGGCTTACCACAGTCGGCGCGGTGGCGGGCCATGTCGGCGGCCATGCGGAGCGCGGCGATCAGGCTGCCGGGATCGGCGAGCCCCTTGCCGGCGATGTCGAGCGCGGTGCCGTGGTCCGGGCTGGTCCGCACGATGGTGAGGCCGAGCGTCACGTTCACGCCGCCATCCATGTCGAGCGTCTTCACCGGGATCAGCGCCTGGTCGTGATACATGCAGAGCGCGCAGTCATAGGTCGCGCGCGCCCGCGGGGTGAACAGCGTGTCGGCCGGCAGCGGGCCGCGCACCGCAATCCCCCGCGCGCGCAGCGCGGCGACGGCGGGGGCGACGATCTCGATGTCCTCCCGGCCCATCGTGCCGTCCTCGCCGGCATGCGGGTTCAGGCCGGCGACCACCAGGCGCGGCGCCGCGATGCCGAAGTCGCGCCGCAGCGCCTCGGCCACCACAAGGCCCTGGGTGACGATGGTGGCGGTGGTCAGCTCGGCGGCGGCGCGCTTGAGCGACATGTGGATGGTCACCGGCACCACGCGCAGGCCGGGGCAGGCCAGCATCATCACCGGCGGCACGCCGGTGCCGGCCAATTCGCCGAGGAACTCGGTATGGCCCGGATGCGGGAAGCCGGCCGCGGTGAGCACCGATTTCTGAATCGGGTTGGTCACCACCCCACCGGCGCGCCCCTCCCTGGCGAAGGCGACCGCCTGCTCGATGGCGGCGATGACGGACGGCGCGTTGCGCGGGTCGAGCTTTCCTGGCGTGGCCGGCGCGGCGAGCGGCAACGGAAGCAGGGGCAGCGCCTCGGGGAAGGCGGCTGCGGCTTGCTCGGGCCGCTCGACCAGCGCGAGCGGCGCGCCCGGCAGCAGCGCCGGATCGCCGACGAAGAAAAAGACGGGGCCGGCGGCGCGGACGGCGCGCCAGGCGGCGAGCGTGATCTCGGGGCCGATGCCGGCGGGCTCGCCCATGGTCAGGGCGAGGGGAAGCGGGGTCATGCGGTCTGGCGTAGTCCCGGATCGGCGCCCTGGCTACAGGCGCCGCATGCGGCCGAGCAGCGCGTCCACCTCCTCCGCCGTCTGGTAGATCCCGAAGCCGAAGCGCAGGCGGGTCGCGCGCCGGTCCGTGACGATGCCGGCCGCGGCAAGCCGCGCCTGGAACGCGTCGGCGTCGGGCAGGTCGAAGGTCAGAAAATTCCCGCGCCGCGGCTCATCGAGCGGCACGACGAGCGCCGCCGAGTCGAGCCCCGTGCCGGTCAGGCCCGCGACGAAGCGGGCCTGCAGCGCATGGGCATGGTCGCGCACCATCGCCGTCGTCAGCCCCCGCGCCGCGAACCAGTCGAGGGCGGCCGAGAGGCGATACAGCCCCGACGGATCGAATGTCGCCCCCATGAAACGCCATCCATCCGCGGCATAGCCGACCTCGCCCTGCGGGCCTGCCAGCGCGCCGAAAGCGGCGTACCAGCCGGTCGCGCGCGGCCGCGGCAGCCAGCCGGGCGGGCAATGCAGGAAGCAGCAGCCCTCGCCGGCCATCGCGTATTTGTAGCCGCCCGCCGTGTAGAAGGCGCGGCCCGCAAGCCGCGACAGATCCACCGGCCGGGCCATGAAGGCGTGGTAGCCGTCCAGCACCAGCACTGCGTCGCCCGCCGCCTCGGCCAGCGCCTCCAGCCCGTCCAGCGCGAAGCCGGACGAGAAGAAGACCTCCGAGACCCAGATCAGGTCGAAGTTCTTGTGACGCGCGGCCTCCGCCAGGCGGTCGAGGCAGGTTTCGTGCGGCGCCGTCGGGATGCGCGTGACCTGCACCAGCCCTTCCTCCTCCAGCCTTGCAAGCTGGCGGGTCAGGCTGTGGAACTCCGCATCGGTGGTCAGCACGCGCGGCGGCCGCCCGATGGGCAGGCTCGACAGGATGCGGACCACGAATTCATGCGTGTTCGGCGCGAAGACCAGCGTGCGCGGATCGGGCAGGCCGAGCTGGGCCGCGACCTTGGCGCGGAGCCCGTCCTGCAGGGGCCCCAGGATCTCCTCCCACTTCCCGTCCTGCAGCCGCGCCGCGGTGTCCCAGGCGGCGAGCTGCGCCTCCCGCGTCGCGTCCGGCCAGGGGTGGTGGCTATGGGCGGCGAAATGCAGCCGGGCCGGGTCGGCGCCGAGGAAGCGGGAGAACTGCGCGCGGAGGTCGAGCATGGCCCGCATATGTGCGAAGCGCCGCCGCCCGCCTAGATAGAGACCGGCGCAGGAGGCTCCGATGGCCGAGGACGGGACGCAGGCGACGGCGGGGATCGAGACCGATTTCGCCCGCAAGATGAGCTATGGCGACTATCTCGGGCTGGACCTGATCCTGGCCGCCCAGAAGCCGCTCTCCGGCCAGCATGACGAGCTGCTCTTCATCACCATCCACCAGGTGCAGGAACTGTGGATGAAGCTGATGCTGCACGAGCTGGAACTCGCCATGGCCTGCATCCGGGCGGACAATCTCGGCCCCGCCTTCAAGGCGACGGCGCGGGTCAGCCGCATCCAGAAGCAGATGGTCGAGTCGTGGGAGGTGCTGACCACCATGACGCCGCACGACTACCTGGCCTTCCGCGCCTCGCTCGGCAGTTCCTCGGGCTTCCAGTCCTGGCAGTACCGGCTGCTGGAGATCCGCATGGGCGCGCGGGAGGCGCTGTATCTCAAGCCGCACCGCCACCGCCCCGACCTGCATGCGCAGCTCGAGGCCGCCTTCGCCGCGCCCTCCATCTATGACGAGGCGCTGCGGCTACTGGCGCGGCGCGGCCTGCCGGTGCCGGATGCCGTGCTGCATCGCGACCTGACGCAGCCCCATGCGCCCGATCCGGGCGTCGAGGCCGCCTGGGCCGAGGTCTATCGCGACGCGCAGACGCATTTCGACCTGTACGAACTCGCCGAGGAGCTGGTGGACCTCGAGGACGCCTTCCAGACCTGGCGCTTCCGCCATCTCTCGACAGTGGAGCGGATCATCGGCGGGCGCCCGGGCACCGGCGGCAGTTCCGGCGTCGCCTATCTGCGCACCGCGCTGCAGAAGCGCTTCTTTCCCGAGCTCTGGAGCGTGCGCGGGAAATTGTAGCCTCGGCTACCCGGCCAGCTCTTCCCCGCGCAGCAGCGCCAGCACCTGCGCCACGGTCAGCACGTCGCCGAAGAATTCCAGGAAGGTGTTCAGCGTCGCCTGGTGCGCGGCCCGGTCGCGCGCGGCATTCGCATCGGCGATCATCACCGTCTCGTAGCCATGCTGCATGGCGTCGCGCGCCGTGCTCTCGCAGCAGACATTGGTCAGCGTTCCGGCGATGAGCACCGTCGTGGTCCCGCGCGCCGCGAGCCAGGCGGGCAGGGGCGAGGCGCCGGGCGCGAAGGCGGAGTAGCGGCTTTTCGGGAAGACGAAGTCGGAGGGCGCGACCTCCAGCGCCGGATCGAGCGCGTGCAGCGCGTGGCCTTCGCGGAGCCCCTCCAGGATGCGCTGCGCCAGTCCGGGCTCCACCATGCGCCGATAGAAGCCGGGCCAGCCGCCATCCTCGCTGGCATCGAAAGTGCCGCGCGAGAAGGCGACAGCCCCGCCCGCCGCGCGCAGCGCCGCGGCCACCGCATTGATCGCCGGCACGATGGAGGGCGCGTCCCCGGTGCCGGAGGGCGCACCCTCCCGCGTGAAGGCCAGCTGCATGTCCACCACGACCAGCGCCGTCCGCGCCGGATCGAGCCGCGTCGTCACATGCACGCGCCCGCCGCGCCGCGCGCGCACGCGGTCGAGAAGCGCCGCCGGGAAGATCGCATCGGGCCGCATGCAGCACAGGCTCCGCACCGGCCCCGATCCTGGCGCGCCGCCCCGGCCGCGCCAAGGGCGCCCGGCGTCAGAGCGCGCGCAGCAGGTCGCTGATGGTCCGCACGGCGCGGGCCTGCGCCGGCACGGCGGAGGGGATCGAAGCGGGATCGGCCAGCGCCATCATCCGCATGTCCCGCGGCGAGCAGCCATAGGCGCGGCGGAACATGCGGCTGAAGCTGGAGCAGTCGAACAGCCCGACCGCCTCCGCGATGGCGGCGATGCTGCGCCGGTCGGTCGGGTCGGCGAGGGCGATCTGCGCCGCGCGGAGCCGTTCCGCCTGGATATAGGCCGCGACCCCGCCCTGCGGCTCGAACAGGCGGTAGAGCTGGGATCGGGACATGCCGGCGAGACGGCTGAGCCGCGCCGGCCCGAACGTCGCGGACCCCAATTGCTCGCGCACGATCCGCCGCACGCGGTGCAGCTGGGTCTGGCGCAGCGGCGCGGCCGCCTCGCGCAGGCGGTCGGGGGCGGGCGCGAGCAGCGCCGCCAGCACCGACCGCGTGGTCTCGGCGATGCGTGGCGCCTCGGCGGCGGTCACCTGCGGCAGCCGGTGCGCCAGGATCTCGAGATAGTCGCGCAGCAGGTCGCCCATCGGGCCGGCGACGGGGCGCATCCGCGCCGCATCCAGCGTCGCCGCCAGCCCCGGACATGTCTCCCGCGGGACATAGAGGTGCAGCCAGGCGGAGTCCGAACGCACGGTCTCGAAGCTGGCGGCGAGCGAACCGACATGGACCGCGCCGGGCCGCATCTCCTGCACCGTGTCGCCGCTGCGGAACACCCGTCGGCCGCGCCGGGCGAGCGTCAGGGTCCAGTGGTCGATGCCGTCGCGGCGGGCGCGGTCGGCGCAGCGCCGGTAGCGCCCGGCGGCGATCTCAACCTCCATCACGGCGAAGCCGCCGAAGCGCGAGGTCCGCGCCTCGGCGGCGAAGCCGGCGGCGAGGGGGCGCGCGGGCGGCAGGTGTTCGAGCATCCCGCCGTCCAGGTCGCGCCAGAAGCCGAACTGCTCGGCCGGCGGCAGGCCCAGGGTGCTCGTCACCAGCGCATCGCAGGGCCGGGCCGCCGGCCCGGATGCCGCCAGGACGCCGGGCACCCCGCCCGTTTCGCTATCACTCCGCAATGGATCCATGTCGGATTATCGCCTCTTGGGGAGCCAGGCCGCGTTGACACTCCGGTGATGATGACAAGGTGGTGGGCGGGGAATGCTGCGCAGCAGCGCGCGGAACGCCCCGTCAACTGGTGGGACGGCGGACCGCATCTTCTCGGGCGCGCCGGCGCTACAGCACGCGGGAGCGGCCGGTGCTCCATCGAGGGCGGCCCGTTGCCGGCGCCGCCCCAGCCGGCACCACGGGGAAAGCCGGCGGGCCCAGCCCCCTGGACGCCGCGACGGGGATCTTGTGCGATGCGACATTCTTCTGCGGAGGGCCGGATGCCTCACCTCGACGCCGCGGGCTGCCCGCCGCCCGCCCGCCCGACGGCGCGGCAGGGCTAGCCCGGGCCATGGCGCAGCCTCGCACCCGCCCCGCCACCCCGGCACGGCGCCGGCCGGTCCTGGTGGATTACGCGCTGCAGGGCGGCGGCGCGCATGGCGCCTTCACCTGGGGCGTGCTCGACCGCCTGCTGGAGGAGGAGTGGCTGGAGGTCGAGGGCATCTCCGGCACCTCCGCCGGCGCGATGAACGCGGCGGTGCTGGCCAGCGGCTATGCGAAGGGCGGCGCGCCGGCGGCGCGGGAGGCGCTTTCCGCCTTCTGGCGCCGCGTCTCCCGCGCGGCGACCTTCAGCCCCTTCCAGCGCGGCCCGATCGACGTGATGCTCGGCCGCTGGACGCTCGACAACTCGCCCGCCTTCCTCGCGATGGACCTGCTGGCGCGCGTGGTCTCGCCCTATGACGTGCCGGCGATCGGCGGCAACCCGCTGGCGGAGGTGCTGGAGGAGAGCGTGGATTTCGGCGCGCTCGCGACCGGGCCGGTCAAGGTCTTCGTCACGGCGACGAATGTGCGCACCGGCCGCGCGCGGATCTTCCGCAACGCCGACATCACCGCGACGGCGCTGCTCGCCTCCGCCTGCCTGCCGCAGCTGTTCCAGGCGGTGGAGATCGACGGCGAGCCCTATTGGGACGGCGGCTTCGCCGGCAACCCGACGCTGTTCCCGCTGGTGAACGAGCTGACCTCGGACGACACGATCCTGGTGCCGATCAACCCCATCGAGCGGCCGGGCACGCCGCGCAGCGCGCGCGACATCCTCGACCGGGTGAACGAGATCTCCTTCAACGCGGTCGCGCTGAAGGAGCTGAAGATGCTGGCGCTGCTGCGCAAGGTGGCCGATCCCGGCAACAGCGAGGGCGCGGCCTGGGCGCGGATGCGCATGCATGTGGTGCGCAACGGCATCATGGTGCAGCTCGGCTATTCCTCGAAGCTGAACGCCGAATGGGCCTTCCTCGAGATGCTGCGCGACGAGGGCCGCAAGGCCGCGCAGGAATTCCTGGACGCGCATGGCGAGGACATCGGCAGGCGGTCCTCGCTCGACCTCGACGCGCTGCTCGACGGGGTGTGAGGGCGGGCTCTCAGCCCGCGCGGACCAGCTCCGCCCGCGGCGTGGTGAGTCGCGGCGCCGGCGCCGCCGCGAGCGTGCGGAACGCCTCGTATTGCGAGAGGAAGACCTGCCCCTTGAAGTGGGCGAAGAAGTCGGACCGGCGCAGCGCATCCATCACCGGCCCCTTCACCTCCGACAGGTGGAAGCCGACGCCGGCCGAGGCCAGCCGGTCCGCGATCGCCTCCAGGCTCTCCAGCGCGCTGGCGTCGATCATGTTCACCGCCGAGCACATCAGCACGACGTTGCGCAGCTCCGGCCGCGCGGCCACTTCCGATAGGATGCGATCCTCGAGAAAGCGCGCATTGGCGAAGTAGAGGCTCTCATCCACGCGGATGGTGAGCAGGTCGGGCGCGGTGATCACCGCGTGCCGCTCGACGTTGCGGAAATGCTCGCTGCCCGGCACCTGGCCGACCACCGCGATATGCGGGGTGCTGCTGCGCCAGAGGAAGAGCAGCAGCGAAAGCGCGACGCCGGCGACGATGCCGGCCTCGACGCCGACCAGCAGCACCAGCAGGATCGTGGCCGCCATCGCCGCGAAATCCGACTTCGAATAGGCGAAGGTGCGGCGGATCGCGCCGAGGTCCACCAGCGAGAGCACCGCGACGATGATGGTTGCGGCCAGCACCGCCTGGGGCAGCAGGCGGAACAGCGGCGTCAGGAACAGGGCGGCGGCCAGGATGCCGATGGCGGTCATCGCGCCGGCCAGCGGCGTCTCCGCGCCGGCATCGAAATTCACCACCGATCGCGCGAAGCCGCCGGTCACCGGATAGCCGCCCGAGATGGCCGCGGCGATGTTGGCCGTGCCGAGGCCGACCAGTTCCTGGTTGGCCACGATGCGCTGCCGCCGCTTCGCCGCCAGCGTCTGCGCGACGGAGACGGATTCGACGAAGCCCACCAGGCTGATCAGCACCGCCGCGGGCAGCAATTCGAGCCACAAGGCGGGGTCGAGCGAAGGGATGGCGAAGGGCGGCATGCCGGCCGGGATCTCGCCCACCAGCCGCACGCCCGCCGCGCCCAGATCGAAGGCGGAGACGGCCGCGATGGAGACGACGATGGCCAGCAGCGGCCCGGCCTTCGCCAGCAGGTCCGCGAGCCTGGGCCCGAGGCCGAGCCGGCGCAGCAGCGGCTTGAGCGACCGCCGCGCCCAGAACAGGAAGCCGGTGGCGGCGAGCCCGATGGCGAGGGTGGCGAGGTTCACCTGGCCGAGCCCGCGCGCCAGCCCCGCGACGATATGCGGCAGCGTGTCGCCCTCGGCGCGGATGCCGAGGATGTGCTTCGCCTGGCTGAAGGCGATCAGGATGCCCGAGGCGGTGATGAAGCCCGAGATCACCGGATGGCTCAGGAAATTCGCCAGGAAGCCCAGCCGCAGCACCGCCATCGCCAGCAGCACGAGCCCCGAGAGCACCGCGAGCGCCGCCGCGGCGGCGACGTATTCCGGCGAGCCTTGTGCCGCGAGCGGCGCGACCGCGGCCGCCGTCATCAGCGAGACCACGGCGACCGGCCCGACTGCCAGCGTCCGGCTGGTGCCGAACAGCGCATAGGCGACTAGCGGCAGGATCGAGGCGTAGAGCCCGACCTGCGGCGGCAGGCCCGCCAGCATGGCGTAGGCGAGGCTCTGCGGCACCAGCATGATCGTCACGATCACCGCCGCGAAGAGGTCGCTGCCGGCCTCCGCGCGGGTGTAGCGCGGGGCCCAGTCGAGGATCGGCAGCAGGGCGGCGAGGCGGCGCATGGTCGTCACGCCGCCGTCTGCGGGCGGGCCATCCATTCCTTCCCGCGCAGCATCGCCTTCCAGTACATCGGCGGCAGGATCCGCTCCTTCAGCAGCCAGGCGAGGCGGCTGGGCTCGGTGTCGTCGATCAGCCAGGAGGGGAAGCTCGGCAGGCGCTTGCCGCCATAGCCGAACTCCGCGAGCACGATCTTGCCGCGCTCCACCGTCAGCGGGCAGGAACCGTAGCCGTCATAGATCGCATCCCCGCCCGTGATCAGGCCGAGATCCTTGAGCAGGTTGTGCGCGACGACGGGCGCCTGCTTGCGCGCCGCGGCGGCGGTCTTGGCGTTCGGCGCGCTGCAGGCATCGCCCAGGCCGTAGATGCCGGGCAGCGAGGCGTGGCGCAGGGTCGCCTGGTCCACGGCGACCCAGCCGGCCGCATCGGCGAGCGGCGAGACGCGGACGAAATCGGGCGCCGTCTGCGGCGGCACGACATGCAGCATGTCGAAGCCGGTCTCGACCGTCTCGGTCGCGCCCTCGGCGCCGGTCCGGACGAACCAGGCGCGGCGCGCCGGCCCGTCCACGCGGACCAGGCGGTGCTGGAAATGCAGCTGCGCGTGGTAGCGCTCGACATAGCGCATCAGCGCCGGCACGTATTCCTTCACGCCGAACAGCACCGGGCCGGCATTGTAGAAGTCGATCTGGATGTCGTTCAGCCGGCGCGCGCGCAGCCAGTGATCGGCCGAGAGATAGAGCGACTTCTGCGGCGCCCCGGCGCATTTGATCGGCATCGGCGGCTGGGTGAACACCGCATGGCCCGCCTTCAGCCCCTGCACGCAGTCCCAGGTGTAGGGCGCCAGGTCGTAGCGGTAGTTGGAGGTGACGCCGTTGCGGCCGAGCGTCTCGGGCAGGCCTTCGATCGCCGCCCAGTCCAGCTTGATGCCGGGCGCGACCACCAGCGCGCGGTACTTCACCACGCGGCAGCCATCCAGGATGACCGCGTTCTTCTCAGGCTCGAAGGCGGCGACGGCGGCCTTGATCCAGCGCACGCCGTCCGGGATCAGCGAGGCCATGGTACGGGCCGTCGTGGCGGGATCGAAGATGCCGGCGCCCACCATCGTCCAGCCCGGCTGGTAGTAGTGGATGTCGGCCGGGTCGATCAGCGCGATGTCGAGATCGGGCGCGCGCGCCTTCAGGCTGGAGGCGACGGCGATGCCCGCCGCGCCGCCGCCGACGATCACCACCTGGTGCTCGGCATCGGCGACATCGGTCGGCGTGCGGCCGCGATTGGCGATGCGGCGCGCGACGCCGCTCATGTCATAGCCGGCGGCCTTGGTGGCGGCCAGGATCTCCGCCACGGGGCGGCCGCGCGCCGCCTCGGAGAGCGACCACAGCGTCGCGGAGCGCGTGCCGCTGCGGCAATAGGCGAGCACCGGCTTGGGCAGCGCATCGAGCGTCTCGGCGAAGGCCGCGGCATCCGCGTCGCTCACCTTGCCGGAGACCACCGGCAGGTAGGCGGCGCGCAGGCCGGCGCCCTCCGCCGCCGCCTCGATCTCGGCGAAGGCGGGCTGGTCCGCGCCCTCGCCGTCCGGGCGGTTGCAGATCACCGCGCGGAAGCCCGCGGCGGCGAGGCCGGCGGTGTCCGAGGGGGCGATCTGCCCCGAGACGGACAGCGTGGCGGTGAGCGTCCTGGCGTTCATGCGCATCCTCCCCGGCGGGCTGCCGGCGTGCTCGGGTTGCTGACTCCGGCGCCCGTCAGAGGGCGTTGACGGGCACCTTCAGGAAGTGCCGGCCGGAGGGATCGGCGGGCGGCAGCGCGCCGGCCCGCATGTTCACCTGCAGCGAGGGCAGGATCAGCCGCGGCATGCCGAGGGTGCGGTCGCGCGCCTCGCGCATCGCGACGAACGCGTCCTCGGTCATGCCGTCGCGCACATGGATGTTCTGCGCGCGCTCCTCGGCGACCGTGCTCTCCCAGCGGATCTCGCGGCCGTTCGGGCCGTAGTCGTGGCACATGAACAGCCGCGTCGCCGGCGGCAGCTCCAGGATGCGCCGCATCGAGCGGAACAGCGTGCGCGCATCGCCGCCGGGAAAGTCGGCGCGGGCGGAGCCGCCATCGGGCATGAACAGCGTATCGCCCACGAAGGCCGCGTCGCCGATCACATGCGTCATGCAGGCCGGCGTGTGGCCGGGCGTGTGCAGCACCACGGCCTTCATGCCGCCGATCATGTAGCTGTCGCCGTCCTTGAACAGGCGGTCGAACTGGCTGCCATCGCGGCGGAACTCGGTGCCTTCGTTGAAGACCTTGCCGAACACCTCCTGCACGACGGTGATCTTCTCGCCGATGCCGATGCGGCCGCCGAGCCTGCCCTGGATATAGGGCGCGGCGGAGAGATGGTCGGCATGCACATGCGTCTCGATCAGCCACTGCAGGTCGAGGCCGCGCTCGCGGATATGCGCGATGATCGCGTCGGCGCTCTGATGCGTGATGCGGCCGGCGGCGTAGTCGATGTCCATCACGGAATCGACCACGGCGCAGGCGTTGGAGCCCGGGTCCTTCACGACGTAGCTGATGGTGTTGGTCGGCGCGTCGAAGAAGGCGGTGACCTCGGGCTTCACCGAGAGGTCGATGCCGGCGGGAAGCATGCTCATCGGGCGTCTCCTTTGTGATGCGGGGTCAGGCGTGGCGGGGGCCGGCCGCGGGCGCGGCCGGTCGGTTGGCGAGCCAGCGGGCGCCGGCCATGCCGGCGAACATCGCGGCGACGAAGAGCCAGGCCGGCTGGCCGCCGGTGCCGAGCGCGGTGAGCGCCGGGCCGGGGCAGAAGCCCGCGAGGCCCCAGCCGATGCCGAAGATCGCCGGGCCGAGCAGGACGCGGTTGTCGATCTCCGTCGCCGTCGGCACCTGGAAGCGCTGGCCGAACAGCGGCCGCCCCTTGCGGAGCACGATGCGGTAGCCGACGAAGGTCACGGCGATGGCGCCGGCCATGACGAAGGCAAGGCTGGCATCCCAGGTGCCGGCGGGGATCGCGCCGATGTCGAGGAAGTTCAGCACCTTCGCCGGATTCGACATGCCGGCGACGAGGAGACCGAGGCCGAAGAGCAGGCCGATCAGGAATTGCAGCAGGATGGCCATGACGGACCTCACAGGACGTGGCGGGTGAGGAAGACGGTGGCGATCGCGGTCGCCATGAAGACCAGCGTCGCCACGATCGAGCGCAGCGAGAGCCGCGAGATGCCGCAGACGCCGTGGCCCGAGGTGCAGCCATTGCCCCAGACGGCGCCGAAGCCCACCAGCAGCCCCGCCACGGCCAGGACCGGCATGCCGGCCTCGATCACGGGCACCGGCACGCGCCCGGTCGCGAGCCCGACGAGCAGCGGGGCGAGCACGATGCCGAGCACGAAGGCGAAGCGCCCGGCGAGACCGCCCTCGGAGTAGGGCGGCAGCAGGCGCACGGCGAAGCCGCTGACCCCGGCGATGCGCCCCAGGGCGGCCATCATCGCGACCGCCGCGGCGCCGATCATCGCGCCGCCGAGCAGCGAGGCGAGGGGGGTGAAATCGGTCGGCGCCATGGTCACACTCCCTCGGTGCGGCCGGGGAGGTCGCGCGACCTGCGGAGCTTGGCGGGGCGGCGGGCCATTCGGGTCTCCATCCTCGATGTCGGCGTGGACATATATCTGCGTATATGCGAAGATGTCAATATGAAAACCATGATCGCTGATGCTGAATTTCCTGAGGCATCATTCTCCGAGATGGAAGCGAAGGCGGAGGAGGCGGCACGGCTGCTCGCCACCCTCGCGCATCCGAAACGCCTGATCGCGCTGTGCCACCTGCTGCAGGGCGAGGTTTCCGTCGGGCGGCTGGCCGAGATGGTGGCGCTGTCGCCGACGGCGCTGTCGCAGCATCTGGGACGGATGCGGGATCTGCGCCTGGTGGAGACGCGCCGCGACGGCCAGACGGTGTTCTACCGCCTAGCGAGCCCCGAGGTCGCGGCTGTCCTGGAGACGCTCTACCGCCTCTATTGCGCGCCGGCCGAGGCCGGGCGGGACGCTGCCTGAGGGTTCTGCGCCGGCGGTTCAACGAGCAATCGCTGCAGGAGCGCCTCCCTGTTCCAGGCGATGTCGGCGATGGTCAGGTCGTCGAGCACCGCGAGGAAAGCGCGCAGCGCCCGGTGCAGCGCGCGGGAGAGGTGGCACGCCCCGAGCAGCGGGCAGGTGTTGGTCGCCGGATCGAAGCATTCCACGAGTTCGAGCGGCGCTTCCGTCCAGCGGATGATCTCGCCGACCGTGATCGCCTCGGCCGGGCGGGCCAGGCGCATGCCGCCGCGGCGGCCCCGGGTGGTCTCCAGATAGCCGCGCCGGGCGAGTTCCGCCGTCACCTTCACCAGATGCGCCTTCGAGATCCGGTGGGCGCGGGCGACGTCGTCCACGGTGACGATCTCGGGCGCCCGCACCGCCGCGAATTGCAGGGTGCGGAGCGCGAAGTTCGAGAACTGTGTCAGCCGCACGGCCCACGCTCCCTGCTTAAAACGGCATCAGATATGCCTGTTTTCGCAGTGCCGCGCCAGGAGTCGCGCGCGCGGTCCTGCGGCATCCGCCGCGAAAGCTTCCTCAGGTGAGCGGCGATCCCGCCATGGGCAGGCAGACCCAGCTCAGCATGTCGTCGCCGAACAGGTTCTCCTGCCCGCCCTTCGGCGGCCAGTTGCCGCCCTTCACCGCATCGCCGCGGATCGCCGCGCGGTCGTTGGTGCTGGCATAGGGCCAGATATGGGTGAAGCGCGTCGGGCCATCCACCGTGTGCATCGCCACCAGCAGCTTCGACAGCGCGAGGCGGCCGGGCAGCTGGTTGCGCCAGGCTTCGATCAGCGGCGTCAGCCCATGCGGCCGCACCGCATAGCTCCGCAGCTCGTAGACCGGCCCGAAGGCGCCCGGCTCCACCGGCGGCAGCCAGGACAGGGGCATGTAGGTGTCGAGCGACATGGCGGTGAGCCAGCCGCCGCCGTTGAAAGGGCCCGCGCTCATCATGGCGCGGCGGCGCTCGGCCTGCACCTCCTCGGCCGAGGCGAAGCCGCGCAACACGACCACGCGGTTCAGCGTGCCGAGATCCGTGCTCCACATGCCGAGCAGACGGCCCTTCGCGCCCGCATCCCCGCACCACTCGGGGATCGCCTTCGCGGCGTTGCCAGCGCCGCCGATGACGGTGGTCAGCGTGGCGAGTTCGTAGAGCATGCGGTTCCTCCTGTCGCGCGTCCGGCGCTCACGCCGCCATGCTGGCCCGGTTCGCGCGGGAAGGGAATGCGGGGCGGCGCCGGGCACGCGTGGCCTGGCGCCGCCGATCTGGACGACGACTCAGGAGGCGTCCTGTGTCGTCCGCAGGAAGGGGAAGCGGCCGGGCGGCCGCTCCTTCGTCATGGCGTGCGCCTACCGGCTGCCCATGCTCTCCGACGACTTCATCACGTCGTCCACGCTGAAGGAGGATGGACGCTGTCGCGGCGGGAAGTCGCGGAAGGTCGCCACCATGCGGCCGACCAGCTGCTGCATCGGCACGATGGCGATCTGCCCGACATCCTCCATCCAGGTGTAGTAGTTGTTGGAATCGACCGAGGCTCGCTCGAACGGGTCCATGCGCAGGTCGTACAGCATCGGGGCGCGCAGCCGCACGAAGGGATCCAGCCAGACCTGTAGCTGGCGTGCACGCTGCTCCATGAACACGAACTTCCAGCGATCGTAGCGGGCGGCGACGAGATCGCCGTCGTCGCTCCAATAGTAGAAATCGCGCCGCGGCCAATCTCCGGCCCCGCCCGTCAGCTTCGGCAGCAGGTTGTAGCCGTCGAGATGGACCTTGTAGGTCTGCCCCCCCGCCTGGTGGCCGGCCAGCAGCTTCTCCTTGATGTCCGACACGCCGGCGGCAGCCATCAGCGTCGGCATCATGTCGGTGTGGGAGGAGATGTCGTTCAGCGTGACGCCGGCCTGGATGCGGCCGGGCCAGCGGATCGCGAAGGGCACGCGGTAGGCGCCTTCCCAGTTGGTGTTCTTCTCGCTGCGGAAGGGCGTGATCCCGCCATCGGGCCACATGTTGTAGTGCGGGCCGTTATCGGTGGTGTAGACGACAATGGTGTCGTTGGCGATGCCGAGCTCGTCGAGCTTGCGCAGCAGCAGGCCGACGTCGTTGTCGTGCTGCAGCATGCCGTCGGCGTAGAAGTTCAGCCCCGACCGCCCGGCCCAGGGCTCACCCACATGGGTGCGGTAATGCATGCGCGACGAGTTGAACCAGCAGAAGAAGGGCCGGTTCGCGCGGGCCTGGCGGTCCATGAAGTCCACCGCGGCATCGCGGAACTCGCTGTCCACGTTCTTCTGCCGCTCGGCGGTCAGCGGGCCCGTGTCCTCGATGGTCTGCCGCCCGACGCGGCCGAAGCGCGGATCGACCGTCGGGTCGTCACGGTCCGTCGCCCGCGTGCGCAGAACGCCGCGCGGGCCGTACTGCTCGCGGAAGCGCGGATCGCGCGGGTAGTAGGGGCTTTCGGGCGTGTCCTCGGCGTTCAGGTGGTAGAGGTTGCCGAAGAACTCGTCGAAGCCGTGCATGGTCGGCAGGAACTCGTTGCGGTCGCCGAGGTGGTTCTTGCCGAACTGGCCGGTGGCATAGCCGAGCGGCTTCAGCAGCTCGGCAAGCGTCGGGTCCTCGGGCTGGATGCCGAGGCTGGCGCCGGGCAGGCCGACCTTGGTCATGCCGGTGCGCACCGGCATCTGTCCGGTGATGAAGGCGGCGCGGCCGGCGGTGCAGGATTGCTCGGCATAGTGGTCGGTCATCCGCGTGCCTTCGGCGAAGACGCGGTCGATGCCCGGCGTGCGGAAGCCCATCATGCCGCCGCTGTTGTAGCTGATGTTCCAGTAGCCGATGTCGTCGCCCATGATCACCAGGATGTTCGGCCGCCGGCCGGAGGCCGCGGCAGGCGCCGGCGGCGCGGTCTGCGCCTGGGCCAGCGCCGGCCCAGGCAGGAGGCGTCCTGCGGCCATCCCGGCGGCCCCACCCAGCAGCATGTCGCGACGCGATGTCCTGTCGGTCATGTCTTTCCTTCCGGTTCATCAGCGAAGCTCGATGGTCACGCGCCCGATGCGCCCCCCGAACCGGAAGGGCATGCGGTCGGCGTAGTCTTCGGCAAGCGGCGTCCCGTCGTCGAGGCCGATGTCGAGGCCCTCGTCGATCTGCATCCGCGCCGGCATGGTGCGCCCGATCCGCCCCTGTCCGATGCGTCGGTCCTCGGCGAACAGCGTCAGCGTGCCGCCTGCGCCCGGCTGCCCGCCCTCGCGCGCGAACTCGGCGCGGATGCGGTGGCGCCCGGCCGGCAGCGGCGCGTCGGAAGTGATGGCGAAGCGCTCCATGCCGAGGAAGTTGTAGAGGAAGGTGACGCGGCCGTCACGCAGGAACAGCCCGTAGCCGGCCATGCGGCCGCCATGGGTGATCACCATTCCGTCAGCCCGCTCCCCGATCTCGACCTCCGCGATGATCGCGAAGGAGCGGTTGAGGATCGAGGGCGCCGCGCCGGTCTGCAACTGCACCAGGCCCGGATGGAAGGTGAAGCTGGTGCGCCCG
This sequence comes from Falsiroseomonas sp. RANM36, assembly GCF_056682175.1. Lineage (NCBI taxonomy): Bacteria > Pseudomonadati > Pseudomonadota > Alphaproteobacteria > Acetobacterales > Roseomonadaceae > Falsiroseomonas > Falsiroseomonas sp. RANM36. The sequence goes on along the minus strand of NZ_JBWXTD010000004.1, from coordinate 781,735 downwards.
CCGGCGAGGCTCGGGCGCTGCGCGGGATCGAAGCGTTCGATGGTGCGGTTGTCGAGCGGCAGCATGCCGTTGCGCGCCGCCTCGGCCCACCACAGGTCCTGCAGCGCACGCAGCCGCGGCGGCGGCGCCGCCTCCTCCTCCCCCCGGGCACGGCGGATCGGGGCGGGCATCTCGGCCGGGGAATACATCGCGTGATAGGGCGCGGGCGCGATGAAGGGCGGGTGCGGGCGGTAGTAGCCGAGATGCAGGAACCAG
>NZ_JBWXTD010000004.1:770878-781380 GCF_056682175.1 Falsiroseomonas sp. RANM36 | reverse complement strand
CTCCGGGGGCGGCGCGGGGCGGGGGGGGGGGGGGGCCGGCCGCCCCCCCCCCGGGCGATGGTCCGATGCCTGACCGAAGCCGATGCGGCGGCCTTCGCCGAATCGCGCGCGCTTCTGGGCGGCGCGGCGGACTGGCCCGATGAAAGCTGGTCCCTGATCGGCCACCGCGCCGCGCCGGCGATGACCGCGCCGCCCGGGGTCCCGCGACCGTGATCGCGCCGCCACGCAGCCTCGACAACTTCGATGGCTGCGCGAATACTGTGCCGGCCAAGTTGGGAGACGAGCGATGCCGAAGCCCCTGATGCCGCTTGTGGGCCGCCGCCAAGTGCTGGCCGGGTTGGCCGCCGCGCCGGGCCTTCTCGCCGGCGGCCTTGCCGCGCGCGATGCCGCGGCGCAGGCCGGTGGCACGGTGAACTTCGTCGGCTGGTCCGCCGCGGTGGACCAGGTGAAGGCGCAGATCTCCGCCTTCGAGCGCGCGACCGGCACGCGCGTGAACTACGAGAACTTCCCCTGGGCGCAGTACCGCACGGCGCTGGTCACGCGCCTTGTCGGCAACGCACCGATCGACGTCGCATGGATCTCCGACGCCTGGCTGCCGGAATTCGCCGAGGCCGGGTGGCTGGCGGAGATCAACGACATTCCGCAGCTCATGCGCTTCAACGCCGAGGCCGCGGAATACTGCACGCAGTCCATGACCTATCGCGGCAAGCAGTACGGCCTCGCCTATTACGGCGACCACATGAGCTTCATGTACAACACGGAGATCCTGCAGCGCGCCGGCATCTCCGCGCCGCCGACCACCTGGGACGAGGTCGTGCAGCAATCGCTGCGCATCAAGCAGCAGGGCATCTCGGAATTCCCGCTACTGCTCTCGCTCGCGGCCGACACCTGGCTGATCGAGTTCGTCTCCGCGCTCACCTTCGCCTTCGGCGGCCGCTTCACGGATGAGCAGGGCCAGGCGGTGATGGCGGATCCGAACCGCGGCGCCGTGCGCGCGGCGCGCTTCATCCGGGAGGCGATCCACACCCACAAGATCGTCTCGCCCGGCGCGGTGGAGACGCCGGAGATCAACGGGCTGCGCGCGATGGGCGGCGGCTCGCACGCCTTCGGCATCGTGCCGACCTATCGCATCCGCGCGCTGAACGATCCCTCCCAGGCCTCGGCCGCGGGCAAGATCCGCATCGCGCTGATGCCGAAGGGCGGGCCGGACGGCGCCAACGCCACCTGCGGCTGGATCCGCTTCTACGGCATGACGCCCGGCGCCAAGCAGGATCGCGCGCGGCGCGAGCGGGCGGTCAAGTTCGTGGAGTTCTTCGGCGGCCGCGACACCTCCGGCGAATACTCGATGCAACGGCTGCTGCTGACCGATGTGGGCCTGCCCACCTGCGCCATGCCGCTGGCGCAGGACCCGGTGGTGCAGCAGTTCTGGCAGCGCTGGGCCGGTGGCGGCGAGGTGATCGCGCAGCAGGCGACGCTGGCGAAGAAGAAGGACGTGATCTCGCCCTGGTTCGGCGAATGGGTCGAGACCTCCAACCAGGCCTGGCAATCCGTCTGCCTCGGCCGTGCGGAGCCGGAGGCGGCGATGCGCGGCGCGGCGGCGAAGTGGACGGAGCTGCGCCGGGCCTTCCGCTGAGGTGAGCGCGACGGTGCAACGGCGCCCCGCTCCGGGGCGCCGGAGGCGCTTCGCGCTGGGCTATGACGAGCGCATCGCCGCGCTGCTGGTCTTCCCGGTGGTGGCGGTGCTCCTGGTCGTGGCCGCCTATCCGATCCTCTATTCCTTCTGGGTCAGCCTGCACGACATCGTGCTGACGCGTCCGCTGCGCCGGCCCTTCGTCGGCTTCGACAACTACCTTCGCATCTTCGCCGATGACCGCTTCTGGCTCGCGGTGGGACGGACCACCTTCTACACGGTCGTGACCGTCGCCGTGACCACGATCCTCGCCGTGCTGGTCGCGCTGCTGCTGAACGAGGCCTTCCCGGGCCAGCGTTTCCTCTCCGTGCTGCTGCTGGTGCCCTGGGCGACGCCCTCGGTCGTGAACGGGCTGATGTGGAAGTGGATCTACGATCCGACCTACGGCCTGCTGAACGGGCTGCTGCTGCAGCTCGGCCTCATCGAGCGATACCGTGCCTGGCTCGGCGATCCGGACCTGACATTGCTGCTGATCGCCAATGCGGCGATCTGGAAACAGATGCCGCTGGCCGCGCTGCTGCTGATCGTGACGATGAAGGCGATCCCGGACGACCTCTATCGCGCCGCCAAGGTGGATGGCGCCAATGTGTTCCAGCGCTTCGTGCATGTCACGCTGCCGGCGCTGCGGCCAGGGCTGATGCTGGTGCTGGTCTATGAGACGATGATCAGCATCCGCCATTTCGACCTGTTCCTGATCATGACGCAGGGCGGGCCGGGCGATGCCAGCTTCACGCTCTCCTGGCTGATCTATGTCGAGACCTTCCGCTCCCTCCGCTTCGGCACGGGTGCTGCAATGAGCTACGTGCTGGCGATGGCGACCTTCCTGCTGTCCTGGGCGGTGATCCGCTGGCTGGGGAAGCGCCTCTGATGGCCGGCCGTCCTGTTGCACCCCGGATCGGCCGCGCGCTGCTGCTGGCGTTCTTCTCGGCGCTCTTCGTGCTGTATGTCGCGGGGCCGGTGGCGTGGCTGGTCTCTTCCTCGCTGCAGACCGAGGCGCAGATCACCGCGGTACCGCCGAACTGGCTGCCGCCGGAGCTCAACTTCGGCAATTTCGACGCCATCCTGAACGCCGCCGAGCGCCAGGTGACCTACGAGACGCGGCGCCAGGGCGACCCTGCCACCGGCGGTTTTCTTCCATCCGGCGCGGCGAACCTGATCCCCTCGCTCTGGAACAGCCTGACGGTCGGGCTGTGGGTGGCGGTGCTGAACCTGCTGCTGTCCATCACGGCGGCCTATGCGATCGCTGTCATCGACTTCCGCGGCCGTCGCGCCACGCTCTACACCGTGCTGGCAACACGCGTGGTGCCGGACATCGCGCTGATCGTGCCGCTGTTCCTGGTGGTGCGGAATCTCGGGCTGATCAACACGCTGGGCGCTCTGGTGGTGACCTACCTCGCCATCACCGTGCCCTTCACCATCTTCATCCTGATCTCCTATTTCGAGGGCATCCCGCGCGACCTCTACCGCGCCGCGCGGATCGACGGCTGCGGCCATTGGGGGGCGCTGCGGCATGTGTATCTGCCGCTGTCGCTGCCGGCGCTGGTGGCCTCGCTCACCTTCGCCTTCCTGACATCCTGGAACGAATTCGTCTTCGCGCTGGTGCTGACGCAGAACGTCGCGGCGCAGACGCTGCCCATCGTCATCTCGGGATTCGTGATGGACTTCACCACCAGCTTCTCCTTCGTGAACGCGGCGGGCGTCATCGCCATCATCCCGCCGGTGCTGATGGCGGTGCTGTTCCAGCGCTACATCGTCTCCGGCCTCACGGCCGGCGCGGTGAAGGGGTAACGCCATGGCCACCATCGCCTGCGAGCAGCTGACGAAGCGCTATGGCAGCGTCGTCGCCGTGGACCGGCTGGACCTGACCATCCGGCACGGCGAGTTCATGGTCCTGCTCGGCCCCTCCGGCTGCGGCAAGACCACCACGCTGAACATGATCGCGGGGCTCGAGGAGATCAGCGACGGCACGCTGCGCTTCGACGAGAAGGACGTGACCTGGCAGCCCCCGCACAAGCGGGAGGTCGCGATGGTCTTCCAGTCCTACGCGCTCTACCCGAACAAGACCGTGCGCGAGAATATTTCCTTTCCCTTGGCCCTGCGCCGTACGCCGCGGGCGGAGATCGAGCGGGCCGTTCAGGAGGTCGCGGAGCAACTCGAGATCGCGCATCTGCTCGATCGTCGTCCGTCGCAGCTCTCCGGCGGGCAGCGGCAGCGCGTGGCGCTCGGCCGCGCCATCGTGCGCAAGCCGAGCGTGTTCCTCATGGACGAGCCGCTGTCGAACCTCGACGCCGCGCTGCGGCTTTCGATGCGCAGCCTCATCAAGCACCTGCACCAGCGCCTGCAGGCCACCTTCGTCTATGTCACCCACGACCAGGCGGAGGCGATGACGCTCGCCGACCGGATCGCGGTGATGCGCGGTGGCCTGATCCAGCAGCTCGACACGCCGGAGGGCATCTATGGCCGCCCGGCCAACACCTTCGTGGCCAGCTTCCTCGGCAGCCCGCAGATCAACCTGGTCGAGGGCGAGATCGCGTCCGATGGCAGCTTCGCCCGCGGCCCGCTGCGCATCGCGCTGCCGGAAGGCGCCGCGGCGCCGGGGCGCGCCGTGACGCTCGGCCTGCGGCCGGAGGATGTCGGCGCGCCGGCACCCGGCCTCGCCACCATCGCGGCGCGGGTGGACCTGGTCTCGCCGCTCGGCTCCGAGACGCTGCTGGAAGTCGTGGCGCCCGGCGACGTGCCGCTGACGCTGCGGGTCGCGAAGGAATGGCGTGCGCGTTCCGGCGATACGATCAGCTTCGGCGTGGACCCGGCGCGGCTGCACCTGTTCGACAAGCAGACGGAAGCACGCCTGTGAGCGTTCCGCCGCCCCCCGAGCCGGGCGGCGTGCTTGGCCGTCCGCTGCGACGGCGCGAGGACCGGCGGCTGCTGATGGGACAGGGCCGTTTCCTCGATGACATCGCGGCGCCGCCCGGCTGCCTGCATGCTGTGTTCGTGCGCAGCCCGCATCCGCATGCGCGCATCGGCGCCATCGACGCCGCTGCCGCGCGCGCCGTGCCGGGCGTGGTCGCCGTGCTGACCGGGCGCGATCTGAACGGGCTCGTCGCGCCGCTGCGCATGGCCCCGCCCATCGAAGGCCTGCTGCCGATGGAGATGCCGGTGCTGCCGGTGGAGACGGCGCGCCTGGTCGGCGATCCCGTCGCGCTGGTCCTGGCGGAAGCCCGCGTGGCCGCCGAGGATGCGGCGGAGCTGGTGCAGGTGGATTGGGACCCGCTTCCCGCCATCGCGAGCATCGCGCAAGCGAAGGAAGCTGTGGCGCTCGTGGACCCGGCGGTTCCGGGCAACCGCGTCTCGCGCCAGTCCTTCGCGACGCCAGGTCTCGACGGGGCCTTCGCGCGTGCCGATCGCGTCGTAGAAAAACGCTTCGGCCAGCACCGCCAGACCCATGTGCCGCTGGAACCGCGCGGCGTGCTGGCGATCTGGGATGCGGGGCGCGAGCACCTGACGATGCGCGTCGGCACCCAGGCGCCGCATCCCTATCGCAGTGCTGTCGCCGCGCGGCTCGGCCTGAAGGAATTCCAGATCACCGTGGACAGCCCGGAGATGGGCGGCGGCTTCGGCCAGAAGATTATTCCGTTGCGTGAAGATCTTTGCCTGGCTGCCGCTGCCCGGCTTCTGAACAGGCCGGTCCGGTGGCGCGAGACACGCGGCGAGAACCTGACAGCCGCGATGATGGCGCGCGAGGAGGACGTCACCACCCGTGCGGCCGTCACCGCCGATGGTCGCCTGCTCGGCCTGACCTGCGCCATCGAGGCCGATTTCGGCGCCTGGTCCTTCTTCCCCGCCAACTACATGGCGCGCGTCGTCGCGATGATCCTGACCGGGCCCTATCGCGTGAAGGAATACGGCTACGACGTGCAGGTCTGGCTGACCAACAAATGCCCCGCCGGCCCGATGCGCGCGCCGATGGCCGTCACCTCCTGGATCATGGAGGGGACGATCGACGCGATCGCACGCGAGCTCGGCCTCGATCCGCTGGAGGTGCGGCGGATCAACTCCATCGCCGATGCCGACCTGCCCTTCATCACCGCGACCGGCGAGCGCTACGACGCGCTGACCCCGCGCGCGACGCTGGATGCCGGCGCCGAGACGCTCGGCTATGCCGACTTCCGCGCGCAGCAGGCGCGGAAGCGCGAAACACTGCTCGGAATCGGGCTCTGCACGGTGGTGGAAAGCACCACCTACGGCTCCGCCTTCTACAAATCGGCCGGCATCCCCGGCTCGGGCCACGAGGTCGCGACGATCCGCGTGGAGCCCTCCGGCGCTGTCATCGCCTCCTGCGGGCTGATGGGCTCCGGGCAGGGCTACGAGACCACGCTCGCCCAGGCCGCCGCCGCGGGGCTTGGCGCGGCCTTCGAGGATCTGGTGATCCAGATCGGCAACAGCGACATCGCGCCCTACGGCATGGGCAGCCGCGGCAGCCGCGGTGCGGCGGCGGGCGGCGGCGCGCTCTACATGGCCGGGCAGCGGCTGAAGGCGAAGGTGCTGGCCATCGCCGCGGCAATGCTCGACCTCAACAGCGCCGACGGCCTCGACCTGCGGGAGGGCCGCGTGCTGCGGCAGGTGGAAGGCGCGTGGTCCGACACGGGCCTCTCGCTGGCACAGGTGGCGCGCACCGCGCATCTCGATCCGCTGCGCCTGCCGCCGGGGATGGAGCCCGGCCTGCACACGGTGCTGGCTTTCGACCCGCCGGCGATGACCTACACCAACAGCACCCATGCCTGCGCCGTGGAGATCGAGCCCGCGACCGGCGCGCTCCGCATCCTGCGCTACGTCGTCGCCGAGGATTCTGGTACGCGCATCAACCCGCTCGTTGTCGAGGGCCAGACGCATGGCGCGACGGCGATGGGCCTTTCCGGCGCGATGATGGAACACGCGGCCTATGGCGATGACGGCCAGGCGCTGGCCGGCTCCTTCATGGACTACGCCCTTGCGCGCGCCGCCGATCTGCCCGATTTCACGCTCTCGCACCACGACACGCCGAACCCGCGCACGCCCGCCGGCATCAAGGGCATGGCGGAGGGCGGGACGATGGGCGGCATCGGCGCGCTGATGAACGCCGTGAACGACGCGCTGGCGCAGGCCGGCGCGCATCTCGAAAGCCAGCCCGCCACGCCTTCGCGCATCTGGGCGGCGCTGCAGGCCGCGAAGGACTCGCCATGAGCAACGACACGCTTCCCCGCATCGGCTTCATGGGGCTCGGCATCATGGGCGGCGCGATGGCCGGCCATCTGCGCGCCGCCGGCCATCCCATGACCATCGCCAACCGCTCGCGCGGGCCGCGCGTGCAGGCGCTGCTGGATGCCGGTGCCACCTGGGCGGAGACGCCGGCAGCGCTCGCCGCCGCCTCCGACATCGTCATCACCATCCTCGGCTTTCCGCAGGATGTGGAGCAGGTCTGGCTCGGCGCCGAGGGCCTGCTCGCCGGCGCGAAGCCCGGCACGCTGCTGATCGACATGACCACCTCCTCGCCGCGGCTCGCCGTGGCGCTGGCGGAGAAGGCCGCGGCGAAGGGCTGTGCGGCGCTGGATGCGCCGGTCTCCGGCGGCGATGTCGGCGCGCGCAACGCGGCGCTCTCCATCATGGTCGGCGGCCATGCCGGCGCCTTCGCGCGCGCCGAGCCGGTCTTTGCGAAGATGGGCAAGACGATCCGCCACATGGGCGGGCCGGGCGCCGGCCAGCACACCAAGATGGCGAACCAGATCGCCATCGCCTCCGCCGTGATGGGCGTGGCCGAGGCCGTCTCCTACGCGCGCCGCGCGGGGCTGGATGGCGAATCGGTGCTGGCGGCGCTGGCGCCGGGCGCGGCGGGCTCCACGCAGCTCAACGTGATGGGGCCGAAGATGCTCGTCGGCGATTTCGCGCCGGGCTTCATGGTGAAGCACTTCCTCAAGGACCTCGGCATCGCCATGGCGGAAGCCGAGGCGATGGGCCTCGACCTGCCGGGCATGGCGCAGTCCCGCCGGCTGTTCGAGCGCGTCCAGGCGGAACTCGGCGGCGAGGTCGGCACGCAGGCGATCATCGCCGCCTATCGCTGAACGGGGCACGCGCGCGTCTGCCCGGCGCGCGCGACCTGGCCTATGCTGCGCGCGATGTCCGGCGAAACCCCGCAACGCCCCGCACCGGCCGATGGCGAGCCGGACGACGAGGCCTTCCTGCGCGCACTCGGAAGCCGCCTGCGCACCATCCGCGCGCGGCGCGGCGTGACGCGGCGCGACCTGGCGCGGCTCTCCCGCGTCTCGGAACGGCACATCGCGCAGGTGGAGCTCGGCAGCGGCAACATCTCCATCCTGCTGCTGCGCCGGATCGCGCGCGCGCTGGGCATCGGCGCCGACGAGCTCACCGCCGAGCGGGCGGAACGCAGCGTGGAGCACGCGCTGCTCGACACCTTCCTGGCGCAACTGCCGGAGGCGCGCCTGGCCGAGGCGCGGCGCCTCGTGCTGCAGCATTTCGGCGGCACGCCAGCGCCTTCCCGCGCGCGACGCATCGCGCTGATCGGGCTGCGCGGCGCGGGCAAGTCCACGCTTGGCCGGCTGCTGGCGGAGCGGCTCGGCGTGGATTTCGTCGAGCTCGACCGGGAGGTGGAGCGCGAAGGTCGGATGGAGCTGTCCGACATCTTCGCCGTACACGGGCAGGAGGGCTTCCGTCGGCTGGAACAGGCCGCGCTGCACCGCCTGGTGCGGCAGGATCAGCCCGCGGTGATCGCGGCCGGCGGCGGCATCGTGGCGGAGCCCGCGACCTTCGGCCTGCTGCTCGACAGCTGCGTCACCATCTGGCTGCGCGCGACTCCCGAAGACCATATGCGCCGCGTCATCGCGCAAGGCGACACGCGGCCGATGCGCGACAACCGCCGCGCCATGGAGGACCTGCGCGCGATCCTGGACAGCCGCGCGCCGCTCTATTCGCGCGCCGACTGCATCGTGGAGACATCCGGCCGAGACGTCGAGCAGGTGCTGGAGGCGCTGCTGGCGCTGCCTCTGCTGGCCCGCGCCTGATCAGCCGGCCAGCAAATCCGCTTCCAGCTTCGCGCGGAACTCGGGCGGGATGGGGATCGGCTTCATCTTCGCGCCCGTCGAGTCCACGAAGGCGCAGACCAGCCGGCCTTCATAGGACACGCGCTCGCCGACGCGCCCGATGACGACGAAGGTCACGGAGGATCCGCCGAGCTTTGCGATCCGAACCTCGGTCTCCAGCGTGTCGCGCGGCGTGACGGGGCTGCGGAAATCCAGCTCCACCCGCACGAAGGGCGAGCCGGAGCCCATGTCCAGGTTGAACTCATAGAAGCTCGCGCCGAGGCGGTCGGTGAAGAAGGCCTCGATCGCGTCCATCGCGAAATCCAGGAAGCGCGCGGTGTAGGCGATGCGCGCCGGATCGGATTCTCCCCAGCGGATCCGCCGGGCGTGGATGAAGGGATAGGCTTTCCCCTCAATACGTTTCGACATGGAAGCGGCCTTCCTCGCGCATGGCCGCGCGCAGCGCCGACCAGTCCATCCCGTGCACCGCCGCGATCTCCGTGAGCGCCTGGTCCACGCCGGCCTCCAGGCCGCGCAAGCCACAGACATAGATGTGGGTGCGCGGCTTCGCGAGAAGCGCGGCGAGCTCGATACGGCGCGTGCGCATGCGGTCCTGCACGTATTCCTTGGGCGCGCCGGGCACGCGGCTGTAGACGAGCTCCTGCGCCAGCACCTCGGCCGGCACTTTCTGGAGCGGGCCGAAATAGGGCAGTTCCTGCGGCGTGCGCGCGCCGAAGTAGAGATGCAGCTTGCCGCTGCCGGCCTGTGCGATGCGCCGGCGGCGTTCGGTGAAGCCGCGGAAGGGCGCGGCGCCGGTGCCGGTGCAGATCATCACCACATCGGCCTCGGGCTCGTCCGGCAGCAGGAAGGTGGTGCCGAAGGGTCCGATCACGCCGAGGCTGTCGCCGACCTTGAGGTCGCACAGCCAGTTTGAGGCGACACCGCGGAAGACGCCGCCATCCTCGCGCGGCTCGGCGACACGCTTGACGGTGAGTGCGAGGTTGTTCGCGCCGGGCTTCTCGCCGTCGCGCGCGGAGGCGACGGAGTACAGCCGCATCGCATGCGGACGGCCTCTCGCGTCGAGCCCCGGCGGCACCACGCCGATGCTCTGGCCTTCGAGAACCGGGAAGGTCGTAGTGCCGAAATCCAGGATGATGTGGTGCACGTCCGATGACGTGCCGGACTTCGTGACGCGGATGTTGCCCGTCACTCTGGCCTGCGCCGGCGTCGCGCGATTGAACAGGTTGACCTTCGGCTTTGCCGCAGTGCTCGGGGCGCGCACCGGTCCGCCGGCGCCCTTATGGGCCTCCGCGAACAGCGCCGCGGCTTCCGCATCGGCGGCCGCGGCGGCGAGGGCCGGTTCCGGCGCGCGCGGCGGCAATTCCTGCCAGGAGAACTGCTCCTCCAGGCTGTAGGGCTTCGCGACGTTGAACCAGTTGTCGATCGCCCCCGTGGGGCAGGGGGAGATGCAGTCGCCGCAGGCGTTGCAGGTGTTCGCGTCCACGACGTAGTTGTTGTCGTCGTGGGTGATTGCGTTGATCGGGCAGGTCGCCTCGCAGGTGTTGCAGCGGATGCAGATCTCGGGGTCGATCAGGTGCTGCTTGAGGGTCGTGCCCTCCGCGTTCTGCATACCATCCATGGCTCACTCCCGGGCCGATCAGCGCTGGCGGGCCCCCGGGGGGGGCCCGGGCCCCCCAGGGGCCCCCCCCCCGGGCCGCCCCGCCCCCCGGGGCGCGCCCCGC
>NZ_JBWXTD010000004.1:761340-770868 GCF_056682175.1 Falsiroseomonas sp. RANM36 | reverse complement strand
CCCGCGTAGCGGGCCGAGGCCGCGAATGCGGCCCGCCGGCGGTCCGGCGAGCCAAGGCGGCGAAGGCCGCCGCCGGCGCCTGAGGGCGCCGACGCGCAGCGACGGCGCATCACCTATTCATGCAGCTTCACATACTCGAAGTGGCCGGGCTTGTTGTCGATGCCGACCTTCGGCGCGGCGATCCAGTTGGCGTAGTTGCCGGCGGTGTCCACGGGCTGCATCAGCGCGGTGATGAACAGGTTATCGTCCGTTGACGGCAGCCATTCGTCGCGCTTCGCGGCCCAGGTGCCGGCGTCGATCACGCGGCCTTCGGGGTCGGCGTGGATCTTGTTGAACTCGCCGATCTTCCGGTTGAAGGCGACGTTCGGCAGCTTGAGCTGGAAGGGAATGCCCGCTTTCTCGATCACCTTGTTCCAGCGCCCGACGCCGCCCTGGCAGTCCACGACATAGTCGTCGCGCAGCCGCATGTTCAGCGCGGAGAGCGCCGGCACGTCCTCCTTCACCACCTGGCCGTCGATGCAGCGCAGGACGGGATAGGTGCTGTCGATCAGGCGGTGGTCGTCCTCGATCTTGTCCTCGCGGTAGCGGCCCTTGAGGCCGGCGTTGTAGGCGTTCGCCGCATTGGTGCTGACCTCGCTGCCGAACAGGTCCAGCGTCAGCGAGAAGTGCAGGTTCATCTTCTTCTGGATCGTCGGCAGGTCGATCACGCCGAGCGCGCGCACCTTCTCGATGTCATGCGGATCCTGGATACCGGCGTCCTTCATCGCCTGGCAGGTGCGCTCCACCACGCGCATCACGCCGGTCTCGCCGACGAACATGTGGTGCGCCTCTTCCGTCAGCATGAAGCGGCAGGTGCGCGACAGCGGGTCGAAGCCGGACTGGGCCAGCGCCTCCAGCTGCATCTTGCCGTCGCGGTCGGTGAAGAAGGTGAACATGAAGAAGGAGAGCCAGTCCGGCGTCGCCTCGTTGAAGGCGCCGAGCATGCGCGGCGTGTCCTGGTGGCCCGAGCGGCGGCGCAGCAGCTCCTCTGCCTCCTCGCGCCCGTCCTTCCCGAAATATTTTTGCAGCAGATACACCATGGCCCACAGGTGCCTGCCTTCTTCGACATTGACCTGGAACAGGTTGCGCATGTCGTAGAGGGAGGGCGCGGTCTTGCCGAGATGGCGCTGCTGCTCGACGGAGGCCGGCTCCGTGTCACCCTGGATCACCAGAAGGCGCCGCAGCATGGAGCGGTATTCGCCTGGCACTTCCTGCCAGGCGGGTTCGCCCTTGTGGTGGCCGAAGCCGATCCTGCGATCGGGCACGGCGGGCGCGAGCAGGATGCCCCACTTGTACTCGGGCATCTTCACATAGTCGAACTTCGCCCAGCCCTTCGGGTCCACGCTGATGGCGGTGCGAAGATAGACGAGCGATTCCTGGAAGCCCTCAGGCCCCATGTCCTTCCACCAGTCGATGTAGCCGGGATGCCAGGTCTCCAGCGCCTTGCGCACGCGCGCGTCGCTGTTGAGGTCCACGTTGTTCGGGATCAGGCCGTCATAGTTGACGTTCATGCCGTCGGGCATCTGCATGTCCTCCGTATCGTTTGCGCGGCCGATTCACGCCTTCGCGCCTGCAGCGCTGCGGCGATCGGCCGCGCTAAACGCGCTGCTTGTCGTAGTTGGGCTTCACGCCCGATCCGTAGAGCTTCAGGGCACCTTCCGCGCCGACCGCGTTGGGGCGCTGGAAGATCCAGTTCTGCCAGGCCGTCAGGCGGCCGAAGATGCGCGTTTCCATCGTCTCCGGGCCGACGAAGCGGAGATTCGCCTCCATGCCGGTCAGCGCGTCGGGCGAGAAGCTCGCGCGCTCCTCGAGCATGATGCGGACCTCGTCGTCCCAGTCGATCTCGTCATAGGTCATGGTGACGAGGCCCAGTTCCTCGGCCTCCTCGGCCTCCAGGCCCTTGCCGATGGCGTCCTTCGCGCGGTCCACGCTGCCGGGCTCTCCCCAGAAGCGGGCCTGTAGCCGCGTGAGGTCGTTCGACATGGGGTAGGCGCCGAAATTCATCGGCGAGAGCGTGATCGCGGCCGGCGGGCGGTTGTCGCCCTCGCGCTTGCCGGACAGCATCACGGAGCGGTCAGCCGCGAAGGCGAGCTCGGCCAGCGTGCCGGCGAAGCAGCTGCCGGGTTCGACCAGCGCGACGAGGCTGCGCGAGGTCATGTCCACGCGCTTCAGCACGCGCTTGAGATAGTGCCGGACCTCTCGGACAAACCAGTCGGCGGCGTGCGCATCGAGGAAGGCGTCATGCGCCAGCACCAGCGCGGCGTCGCCCTCCGTGCGGAAGGTCAGCAGGCCGAGCTCGGGCTCGTTGGCGCGCAGATGCAGGATCGCGTCGTCCAGCTCTCGCGCGACGCGCAGCGGCCAGAACTGCGCGTCCTTGGCGGCATCCAGCGTCGCGGGCGGGACGGCTTCCGGCCCCATCACGGTGACCGTCGCGCGGCCGGCGGCGCGGTCGCATTCCACGCGCACGCGGGAATAGATCACCTGCTCGCCCTCGAAGCGGCGGTCGAGCGGCGTCAGCGCGACGCCCTTCGCGTCCTTCGGGCGATCGGTCTTCGCCGCGAATTCGGCCGCGCGCTCCTTCACGCGCTCGGCCCATGCGGAGGGCGGCACCACCTCGTCCACCAGGCGCCAATCCACCGCCCGCTTGCCGCGCACGCCTTCCTCGATCGAGCAGAACAGGTCGGCGAGGTCCCGCCGCACCTTCCGCTTGTCCGTCACGCGCGTCAGCCCGCCGGTGCCGGGCAGCACGGCCAGAAGCGGCGTCTCCGGCAGCGCGACGGAAGAACGCCGGTCGTCGATCAGCATGACGTAGTCCGCCGCGACCGCCAGCTCATAGCCGCCGCCGGCGCAGGCGCCGTTCACGGCAGCGATGTAGAACTGGCTGGAGTTGTGGGTCGCATCCTCGATCGCGCAGCGCGTCTCGTTGGTGAACTTGCAGAAATTCACCTTGTGGCCGTGCGTCGCCTTGCCGAGCATCCGGATATTGGCGCCCGCGCAGAACACGTTCTCCTTGCCGGAGCGGATGACGACGGCGCCGACTTCCGGATGCTCGAAGCGCAGGCGCTGGATCGCGTCATGCAGCTCGATGTCCACGCCGAGATCGTAGGAGTTGAGCTTCAGCTCCACGCCCTCGAACAGGCTGCCATTGGCGTCCACGTCCATGACGAGGTTCGCGACGGCTCCATCGAGCTCCAGGCGCCAATGGCGCCAACGGCTCGGCTCCGTCTGGAAGTCGATGCGTGCCATGCGCGTTTCCTGCCCTCGTGAGATGCTAAATAGTGCAGGTTATCCAGCCAACGCAAGCGCAAATATGCATTATGATGCCGGTTCGTGGAGCCGGAACAGGCGGTCGGCGAAACCGGCGACGGCCGCCAGGGTTCGTTCCGGCGCTTCCAGATGCGGCGCGTGGCCGACGCCCGGCAGGACCAGGCGGTCCACCGGGCAGTAGGTCTCGCGCTCGATGATGTGCAGGTGTTCCAGCGTGCCGTAGGGGTCAGCCTCGCCCTGGACCACCAGGATCGGCACGCGCACATGCGCGATCTCCGGCTGCAGGTCGAGCACGGCGGGAAAGCCCGGATCCAGCCAGGCGCCGTTCCAGCCAAGGAAGGCGGCGTCCGGGTCGCGATGGTATTTCCGCATGCGCTCCCGCAGGTCGGTCGTGTTCCAGCGCGCCCGCGCGCGCTCGATCTCGCCGATGCAGAAGGGCTCCACCATGACATGCGGCGCGAGCAGCGCGATGCCGCGCACGCGGCGGTCCTGGTTGGAGCCGGCATAGATCAGCGCGATGGAGGCGCCGTCGGAATGGCCGACGAGGATGCAGCGGCGGATGCGCTGCGCATCCAGCACGCGGCCGAGCGTGTCGCGCGCCTCGTCATGCATGTAGGTGAGCGGGCGGGGCAGCGCCACGCTGTCGGACTGGCCGTAGCCCAGGCGCGACCAGGCCATCACGCCGAAGCCCGTCATCGCCGCCAGCCGCGCCGGCACGTCGCGCCACAGCGCCACGCAGCCCAGCCCCTCATGCAGAAGCACGAGCGTCGGCGCTTCCTCCGGCCCCGGTCCCCACCAGGCCGCCTCGATCCGGCGCCCGTCCAGGTCGAAGGAGACGTCCCTCACGTATGGCTCGCGAAGCGTTCGCGCAGCCGGAAGCGCTGGATCTTGCCCGTGGCGGTCTTGGGCAGGTCCTCCACCACCTCGATCCAGCGCGGATACTTCCACGGCCCGGCGGCGGCCTTCACATGCGCCTGCAACGCGGCGACCTCCGCCGCAGCGCCGGGCTTGAAGACGACGAAGGCCATCGGCTTCACGAGGCCGTCCGCATCCTCGCGCCCGATCACGGCCGCTTCCTGCACCGCGTCATGCGAGACGAGGGCGGCCTCCACCTCGAAGGGGCTGACCCAGATGCCGCTGACCTTGAACATGTCGTCGGCGCGGCCCTGGTAGCGATAGAAGCCCTCGGCGTCGCGCAAATACTTGTCGCCGGTGCGCGTCCATTCGCCCGCGAAAGTGCGGCGGGATTTCGCGCGCTGGTTCCAGTAGCCCTCGGCGGCGGACGGCCCGTTCACCAGCAGCTCGCCGGTCTCGCCATCGGCCACGTCGCGGTCGTGCTCGTCCACGATGCGGAGCTCATAGCCGGGCACGGCAATGCCCGAACTGCCGTAGCGGATCTTCCCGGGCTGGTTGGAGACGAAGATGTGCAGCATTTCCGTGCTGCCGATGCCGTCCAGGATCTCCACGCCGACCGTCTCCTGCCAGCGCAGCCCGACATGCTCGGGCAGCGCTTCCCCGGCGGAGACGCAGCGGCGCAGGCGCGGCGAGCCGGCGCCCCGCGTCAGCGCCGGGTTGGCCAGCATCGCGGCGTAGAGCGTCGGCACGCCGAAGAACATCGTGGGCTCGTGGCGCTGCATCGTCGCCATCACGCTGTCCGGCGTCGGCCGGTCCGGCAGCAGTGCGGCTGACGCGCCGACATGCATCGGGAAGGTCATGGCGTTGCCGAGACCATAGGCGAAGAAGAGCTTCGCCGCGGAAAAGCATACATCGTCGCGCGCGATGCCCAGCACCTGGTCGGCATAGGTGTCCGCCGTCGCCTTCAGGCTGGCATGCACATGCTTCACGCCCTTCGGCGCGCCGGTGGAGCCGGAGGAATAGAGCCAGAAGGCGACCTCGTCGTCGGAAGCGTCCACGGCATCCGGCTCGCAAGGCGTCGTCGCAAGCAGTTCGTGCAGATCCTGGAAGCCTCGGTCCACCGGCAGCGACGCGACAGACCCGCCGCTGACCGATACCGCCCAGATCGCATCCAGCCCGCTCACGCCGGCCAGCGCCGGCAGAAGCTGCGGGATCAGAGGCTCGGATACGACCAGCCCGCGCGCACGACTGTCGCGCAGGATGTAGGCGACCTGCTCGGCCGGCAGCAGCGTGTTGATCGGGATCGGCACGACACCGGCGCGGATCGCACCCCAGAACACGGCTGGGAAATCCACGGTGTCGAGCATCAGCATCGCCAGTCGTTGCTCGCGCGCGAAGCCTGCCTCCTCGAGCAGCGTGCGGACGCGCCCGCTGGTCACGGCCAGCTCCGCATAGGTCACGCGGCGATACGGATCGGCGAAGGCCGGCGCGTCGCCGCGGCCTTCCCGCACATGCCGGTCCAGGAACCAGGAGACCGCGTTGCCCATGATCTACGCCCGGGTGAACTGGATGGCGCCCTGCGGCAGCAGATACAGCACGATGGCACGGCCGCCGGACACGATCGGGTGATGCGCGGTGCCCGGCCCATAGACCAGCCAGCCCTCGCCCTTGCCGTCGAAGGCCGCGCCCGGCGTCTCCGGCATGATCATGTCTATCTCGCCGTTCGGGTGGCTGTGATGCGGGCCGGCGAGGCTGTCCATCAGCACCACGTCCACGCTGTAGCCGGCGGTGTCGGGGCCGGGCTTCACGGGGCGGCCGAAGCGGATGCCGCCGGCTTCGCGCTGGCATAGCCAGCCTTCCGCGATGCCCTGGCGGCAGAGCGCCTTCAGCGTCTCGAACGTCTCCGACCCCGGCGGGAATTTTCGATCCAGGGTTTCCGCCAGACCAGGCTCTACGGGCAGGCCCGCGATGGCTGCGGTCACATCCCTGATCTTCGCCTCGAACGCTGCAAGCGACATGGGGTCACACTCCCAGGTGGCGGTGCATCAACTCCGGATCGGCGCGCAACGCGTCGGGTTTTCCGGACCAGACCAGCGATCCCTTCACCAGGATTTCAGCCCGGTCCACCACGGACAGCACCGCGCCGACGGTCTTGTCCACGACGATGCAGGCAAGCCCGGCCTCGCGGATCGCGCGGATGGTGCGCCAGATCTCGTCGCGCAGCAGCGGTGCGAGCCCTTCCGTCGCCTCGTCCAGGATCAGCAGGCGCGGATTGGTCATCAGCGCGCGGCCGATCGCCAGCATCTGCTGCTCGCCGCCGGAAAGCTGGTCGCCGCGGTTGCGCGAACGCTGCGCCAGGCGGGGGAAGGTGATCAGCACGCGCTCCAGCGGCCAGGGCGTGCGGCCTTCGGCATCCGGGCGCGCGGCGAGAAGCAGGTTCTCCATCACGCTGAGCGAGGCGAAGACGCCGCGGCCTTCCGGCACCACCGCGATGCCGCGCTGCGCACGACGGAAGGTGGCTTCGCGCGTGATGTCCTGCCCGTCCGCCAGCACCTGTCCGGCGCGCGCGGGCACTTGCCCGAGCAGGGTGCGGATCAGCGTGGTCTTGCCCATCCCGTTGCGGCCCATGAGCCCGATTGCCTCGCCGGGCCGCACCGCGATGTCCACGCCGCGCAGCACGAGACCCTCGCCGTACCCGGCCTGCAGACCGCGCGCTTCGAGGATCGGGGTCATCCTTCCTGCCCCAGATAGGCTTCGCGCACGGCGTCGGAGGCGCGGATCGCCGCGGGCGTGCCCTGTTCCAGCACGCGGCCATCCACCATCACCGTCATGGAGTCGGCCACCGCGAAGACGAAGTCCATGTCGTGCTCGATCAGCAGCACGGCGTGGTCGCGCGCGAGTTCCTTCAGCAGCGCGGCGACCTTCTCGCCCTCCTCCGGGCCCATGCCGGCCAGCGGCTCGTCCAGCAGCAGCACGCGCGGACCCGTCGCCAGTGCCATCGCGATCTCCAGCAGGCGCAGCTCACCATGGCTGAGCGTGCCAGCGATGCCCTGCCGCTCCAACCCGACACGGGCGAGCGCGGCGCGCGCCGCCGCGATCGGCGCGGCGGCGCGGCCGGCTGGGCGCAGCCAGCGTCCCGGCGCGAAGTCCGCGACCTGGGCGGCCAGCCGCACATTCTCGAAGACGCTCATCTCGCGCAGGACATTGGTGCGCTGGAAGCTGCGGCCGATGCCGGCCTGCGCAAGGCGCCAGCTCGGCCAGCCCGTCACGTCCCGCCCGCCGAGAAGCACGCGGCCCGAGCTCGGCGGCAGCGTGCCGGAGAGCAGGTTCACCAGCGTGGACTTGCCCGCGCCGTTCGGACCGATCACGGCATGCAGCTCGCCGATCGCGATGGAGAGCGAGACATCGGCGACGGCGGTGAGGCCGCCGAAGCGGCGCGTCAGCGCCTCGGCTTCCAGCGCGCTCATCGCCCGCCTTCCTTGCCGCGCGGCACCAGCCCCGCAAGGCCCTTCGGCAGCAGCAGCACGACGACGAGAAACACCAGCCCCTCCACCAGGCGTTGGCGCTCGGTGATGAGCGTCGCGGCCTCGCCCAGCCCGACATAGGCGAAGGCGCCGAGGATGGGCCCGTGCAGCGCGCCGATGCCGCCCAGCAGCACCATCAGCAGCGCCTCCGCGCTGCGGTGCCAGGAGAGGAATTCGGGGTTCACGAAGGCCTCGGTCATCGCCCACATGTGGCCGGAGACGCCGGCCAGCGCGCCGGCCAGCACGAAGGCCACGAGCTTGATGCGCCGCGTATCGTAGCCCAGCGCCTGCATCCGATCCTCATTCGCGCGGATGCCGAGCAGCGCGTGGCCGAACAGCGTGCGCATCAGCGCGGCCAGCGTCGCATACATCGCGATCAGCAGGCCGAGATTCACCCAGAGCAGCACCTGCGCGCGCTGCCGCCGCGGCACCTCCCACGCCAGGCCGAAGATCTCGAAGGCGGGGCGCGTGACGAAGACCCCGTCCTTGCCGCCGCCGAGCGGCGTGTCGTGGAACAGGAAGAACAGCATCTGCCCGAAGGCGAGCGTCACCATCAGGAAGAAGAAGCCGCGCGTGCGCAGCGACAGCGCGCCGACGGGCAGCGCGGCCAGACCCGCCAGAAGCGCCGCCGCCGGCAGCGTCAGCCCGATCGAGAGGCCCGGCGGCAGCAGATACACCGCATAGGCGCCGACGCCGAAGAAGGCGGCGTGGCCGAGGCTGACCATGCCCGCGCCGCCGACCAGCAGCTGCAGGCTGAGGGCGAACATCGCCGAGACCAGCGCGGTCGAGGCCAGCTGCAGGTGATAGGACGACGCCCACCAAGGCATCGAGGCGACCGCTGCCGCGCCGAGCAGCAGCAGCAATGTTCCGGTGCGGCTTGCGATCAGCATCTCAGCGCACCCTCACCGACCGGGTGCGAAGAGGCCGGAGGGCCGCCAGAGCAGCACGCCGGCCATCAGCAGATAGACCACGAGCCCCGCGATCTCCGGCAGGTAGGCCTTGCCCAGCGTGTCGACCAGCCCGATCAGCAGCGCCGCCCAGAAGGCGCCGGCGATGGAGCCGACGCCGCCCACCACCACGACGACGAAGCAGATGATGAGGAAGCTCTCGCCCATGTTCGGATAGACGCTCTGCAGCGGCGCGGCCAGCGCGCCGGCAAGCATGGCGAGCGCCGTGCCGACGGCGAAGACCAGCAAGTGGATGCGACGCGCGTCGAGGCCGAGCAGGTCCACCATCTCCGGCTTCTCCGCCGCCGCGCGGACCGCCGCACCGATGCGCGTGCGCTCGATGCCGAGGAACATCAGCACCGCGACGAGCAGGCAGACCACGAGCACCGCCAGCCGATAGGCCGAATAGGCGAATTCCGCGGTGACAGGCACGGAGAAGTCGAGGATCGCGGGCACCGGCACGGCGTGGAAATCGTTGCCCAGCAGCGCGGAGCGCGCTTCCTCGAACAGCAGGATCAGCGCGAAGGTCAGCAGCACCTGGTCCAGATGCTCGCGCTTGTAGAAGCGGCGGAACAGCCCGGCTTCCAGCGCCGCCCCCATGGCCAGCCCGCCGAGCACCGCGAGCGGCAGCGCCAGCCACAGCGCGCCGGTCAGGCTGGCGACGACATAGGCGAGGTAGGCGCCGATCATGAACATCGAGCCATGGGCGAGGTTGATCACGCCCATCACGCCGAAGATCAGCGTGAGCCCGCTGCTGATCAGGAACAGCAGCAACCCGTACTGCAGGCCGTTCAGGACCTGCGCGAAGAGGCCCGATAAATCCAAGCGCGCCAGATCCTTTGCTGGTGCCCTGGCAGCCGCAGCCCCCCGGTGCCCTGCCGCAGCTTTGCTGCGGC
>NZ_JBWXTD010000004.1:736885-761330 GCF_056682175.1 Falsiroseomonas sp. RANM36 | reverse complement strand
CCACCCCCGCCCCCCCCCCACCGGGCCCCCGCGGGGGCCGGCGCCCGCGGGGGGGGGCCCAACTAGGTCATGCGGCAGCCGGTGCCGGGATCGGCCAGCGCCTCCGCGGCGATGCCGATCACCCGGTTCTGCCCGCCGCGCGCCTCGCGCAGATAGATGTTCTGCACCGGGTTGTGGCTGGGCGAGAGGGTGAAGGCGCCGCGCGGGCTGTCGATGCGCGCGCTGCGGATGCCGCGGGCGAAGGCGGCTTCCGCCGTCGGGTCGCCGCGCGTCGCCTCGAGACCGGCGGCCAGCATCTGCGCCGCGTCATAGCCCTGCACGGCATAGACATCCGCGTCGCGGTTCGTCTTCTGCTTGAAGGCGGCGCGGAAGGCGTTGTTCTTGGGATTGTCGAGCCCGTCGCCGTAATGCAGCGCGGTGCGGATGCCCTCCGCCGCCGCGCCCTGCGGGCCGAGCACACCCTCGGTCAGGAAGCCCGAGCCGGTGAGCGGGATGCGGTCCTTCAGCCCGGCCGCGGCGTATTCGCGCACGAACTGCACCGCGCCGCCGCCGGCGAAGAAGCTGCCGACCGCATCCACGTTCAGCCCGGGGATCTGCGCGAGCAGCGGCTGGAAATTGGTCTCGGGGAAGGGCAGCTTCAGCTCGCGCACCAGCTCACCGCCGCCCGCCTTCAGGCCGTCGGCGAAGCCCTGGCCGGATTCCGAGCCGGCTGCGTAGTCCCAGGTGACCCAGCAGGCGCGCTTCACGCCCGACTTCGCCAGCGCGAGGCCCATGCCATAGGCCGGCTGCCAGTTGCTGAAGGAGGAGCGGAAGACGGTCGGCGAGCAAAGGTCGCGCGTCGCCGCGACGTTCCCGGCATTCGGGATGATCAGCGGGATGCCGCGCTCGCGGCTGGCCTGCACCAGCGCCATCACCACGCCGGAATGCACCGTGCCGATCATCACCTCGGCGCGGTCGCGACCCACCAGGCGGTTCACGTTCTGCACCGCATTCGCCGGGTTGCTCTCGTCGTCGAGCCGGATCAGCTGCGGCGTGCGGCCGCCGATGCGCCCGCCCTTCTCCGCGATGTAGAGCTCCACCGCGGAGGCGATGTTCTCGCCGAGGGCGGCGAAGGTGCCGGAGAAGGGCAGCATCAGCCCGATGCGCAGCGGCGCGCCCTGCGCAAGCGCGGGCCGCGCGAGGCCGGCTGCGGCCGCGCCGGCGGCGAGCACGCCGAACTGTCTGCGGGACAACGGCATGGAGCGAGCAGGCATGGAAAAGAACCTCCCTTCTTCTGTCCGGGCAGAACACGCCAGGACAGGCTTCCTTGCAAGACAGCATGAATGAGGCCGTGGCGACTGGCAAGATCATGCATGTGCATGCAGGATCATGCCTGTCCGGTGCGGCTCAGACTGGTCCCGATCGCGCCGCCCGCAGCCGCCGGAAGCAGGCGGCGAGCGCCGCGAAGCCGAGCTTCCGCGTGGCCTTGTCCTCGGCGATCACGCCCTTGCGGTTGAAGCCGCCCTGCGCGCGCGTCTGCCGGCGCAGGGACCGGAAATCGTAGAGCAGCCAGGCCGCGAGGCCGCGCACATAGTCGGCGCGCTCCAGCGCGGCGGCCTGGCCTTCATAGAAGGCGGCCTGGCGCTCCTCGCTGAACAGCGGCGCCGCCGCATCGCGATGCCCGGCCAGCGCGTCGGCGCCGGTCTCGCTGATGATCACCGGCCGGTCGGGGCGCGAGTTTGCAAGCAGCCGCTGCAGGCCCTGGAAGCCCTGCTCGTACCAGCCGAAATACTCGTTGAGGCCGATGACATCGAGATGCTCCGCCAGTCGGTCCTCGATGCGGAATTCCGCGCGGTTGATCAGGCAGGCGGCGGTGACGAGGCGCGACGGATCGGCCGCGCGCGCCGCGGCCGCCAGCGCCGCCATGAAGGCGAGCCGCGCATCGGTGTCCGCATTCTCGTTCCCCACGCCCCAGAGAATGATGCTGGCGCGGTTGGCGTCGCGCGCGATCAGCTCCTGCAGCTGGTTGCGCGCATCGGCGAGCGTCGCGGGGTTGTCGAAGGCGATGGCCCAGTAGACCGGGATCTCCGACCACAGCAGGATACCCGCCTCGTCGCAGAGTCGTGCCACGCGCTCGTCATGCGGGTAATGCGCGAGGCGGAGGAAGTTCGCGCCGAGCTCCTTCGCATGCGCGATGCGGCGAAGGATATCGGCCTCGTCCGAGCAGCGGCCCGTGGCGAGATCGTCCTCATGCACGCAGACGCCGCAGAGCACGAGGTCCTCGCCGTTCAGCAGGATGCGCGTGCCCTCGGCGCGGATCTCGCGGAAGCCGACGCGGTCGCGCAGCACCTCCGTGCCGTGATGCAGCGCCACGTCGAGCAGCACGGGGCTTTCGGGCGACCAGAGCGGCGGCGCAGCCTCCACCAGCAGGTCCGCGACGCCGCCGCGGAACGGCACCGGCGCATCGATGCCGAGCGCGGGGATGACGAGGCGCCCGGCGCTGTCCGCCGGTTCAGAAAGCCACGCGCGCAGGCGGATGCGCCGGTGATTGCTGCCCGGTTCCAGCCAAAGCGCGACGCGGCGCAGATGCAGCCGCGGCAGCCGCAGCAGCGAGACGCCGCGATGCAGCCCGCCATAGTTGAACCAGTCGAAATGGTGCATCGGCACACGCTCGGGCCGGCGCGCATTCTCCACCATCACCATCAGCCGGTTGCGGCCCGCGCGCAGCGCCGCGGTCGCATCCAGCGTGAAGGGCGTGGAGCCGCCGAGATGCCCGCCGAGATGCATCCCGTTCAGGAACACCTCGGCCCGCTGCGCCGCGGCGCCGAACTGCAGCAGCGCGGCCTCGTCCGGTGCCGGGGGCTCTGCGTGGAAGTCGCGAACATACCAGGCCGCGCCCTCGTAATGCAGAAGCTCGGGGCGCAGCGTGTTCCAGCAGCCGGGAACGGGCGCCGGCTCGCCCGCATCCCATTGCCAGTCCCGCGGCGTGTCCCAGGCTTCGGGCGGCGCGTCGTCATAGGCGTACCATCGCTGGCGCAGCCCTTCCTCGAAGGGGTCGAGCGTCAACCGCCAGGTGCCGTCGAGCGTCACCGCGGCGCGGCCATGCGCATTCACCAGCGTCGCGGCCGTGGCGCGGCGCGCGACGAAGGGCGTGTCATAGGCCTCGTCGTGCAGATGCGCGAAGGGGTCCTCGGTCATTGCATCGGCATCCGGTAGCCGATGCCGACCAAGCCGCGGAATCGCCAGGGCCAGCGCCCCGGCCAGAACAGATCGGCGATCATCGCGATGGCGATCCAGCGGAACCAGGTCGCGAAGCTGTTGGAGATCCCCTGCGGCTCCGCATAGCCGCGCACCCAGCCATCCTGGCGGCGCGTGCCCTGTCGCACGTCGCAGAAGCCGCCATCCTCCTCCTGCCAGTCCAGCAGGCGCGGCAGCAACGCGCCGCACCAGGCGCGGATCTCGTCCGCGCGATGCGCCGTCAGCGCCAGACCGTGCACCAGCAGGTCCACCGCATCCACGTCGATGCAGGCGCTGTCCACCGCGGGCGGCAGCGTCAGCACGTAGTCGATCGCCCGCGTGTGGAAGGGCAGGGGACGGCGCAGCGCGTACCACAGGTGGAAATTGTGCATGGAGCCGGCGAAGGCGTGCAGCAGCGCGGTGGCGTCATGCGCCTGGTTGACGCCCCAGAAGCCGGTCGCCGGCTCCTGCAGCCTGTCATGCCAGGCGAAGAGGAGATCGAGCGCCGCGGCCACGCGCGCCGGTTCCTCCGGCCGCAGCGCCAGCAGGAAGGAGCCGAGATTGACGATGTTGTTCCCCTCCTGCCAGGGGTCGCGCAGGTCGCGCAGCGCGAGCCACGCCAACAGCGCCTGCGGATCGAGGAAGCGCCGCGCGAAATCGAGGTGCGGCCGGCGTGCCGGCTCCAGCACCTCGATCGCGCCGAGGCTGTAGTTGGTGACGTGGAAGTCGATGTAGCCCCATGTCTCCGCGGCATCGGGCTTCTTGAACACCGCATCGTCCGTCATGCCGCGGATGCGGAAGCGGCCGTCCGGCAGCCGGTGCGATTCCAGCCAGCCGATCAGCGCGGCGCGCTCCTCCGCCGCGAAGCCGTCGAGCCCACCGATCAGCGCGCGGCACATCACCGCGTTGTAGGTGCCAGGCAGCAGCACGCCGGGCCAGCGCCCGGGATCATGCGCGGCGCTGATGCGCGAGACACCGCGCGGCGCGCCGGCTGCCTGCATCGCATCGAGCCAGGCCAGCGTGCGCCGCCTCGCCGCCTCGATCCGCCGGGCCAGGGTTTCCTCGCTCATCCTTTCACCGCCCCCTGGGCCATGCCCTGCATCACGCGCCGCTGCGCGAGCAGGAACAGGATCGCCGGCGGCAGCGTGGTGAGCACGGCCAGCGCCATGATGCCCTGGAAGCTGGCGCCGAGCTCCGTGTTCAGCGACAGCAGCGCGACCGGCAGGGTATAGGTCTCCGGCCCGCGCGAGATCACCAGCACGGGAAACCACTGCGCCCAGGTCAGCAGGAAGCCGATGAGAGAGACGGTGGCGGTGACCGGCATGGCCATCGGCAGCACGATCCGCAGCAGCACCTGCATCTCGCTGGCGCCGTCGATCGTCGCGGCCTCGATCACCTCTTTCGGGATGGCACGGAAGAACTGCTCGAACAGGAAGAACTGCACCGGGCCGAGCGAGAGGAACAGGATGATGCCGAGCGGCGAGCCCAGCAGGCCGATCTTGTGCATCACGATGTACACCGGGATCACCAGCAGCATGTAGGGATACATCACCGTCAGCAGGAATCCCGCGCGCAGCCAGCGGAAGCCCGGCAGCTGCGGCTTGCGCGTGATCGCATAGGCGCCGAGCGCCGCCGCCATCGTGCCGAGCGCCGTGGCGAGCGTTGTGTAGAGCAGCGAGTTCACGACGAAGCCGCCAAGCGGCGCGCCGCCGATGCTGGCGATCTCCGCCAGCACATCCAGGTTCAGCCGCTCCGGCCAGAGGCGCAGCGGGTCCGACAGCACGTCGCGCGTCTGGCGGAAGGCGCCGGAGAGCATCCAGGCATAGGGAAACAGGAACACCGCGGCGATCGGCACCGCCACCGCATAGCCGAGCAGGGAAGCGAGCCGCCGCTTCAATGCCGCCCCCGCTCGCCCAGCGCATAGGCCAGCAGCGACAGCAGGATCACCACGGCGAAGAGGATGGTCGCCATCGCCGTCGCCTCGCCATATCGGGCCTGGTCGAAATACTGGTAGGCGAGATAGCTGACGAAGGTGGTGCTCTCCGCCGGGCCGCCCTTGGTCATTACGACGACGACCGTGAAGGTCTTGAGGAACTGGATCGTCGCATAGACCAGGTTGATCACGATGGCCGGGCGCAGCTGCGGCAGGATCACGTGGCGGAAGCGCGCCCAGGCGCCGGCGCCATCCACCTTCGCCGCCTCCTCCAGCGCCGGGTCGCGGATCGCGAGGTTGGCCAGGAACACCACCATGTAGAATCCGGCATGGTGCCAGAGCTCGGCGATCAGGATCGCGGGCGTCGCGGTCGCCACGCTGGTCAGGCCGGCGAAGGGCGGCAGGCCGAGCAGGTCGAGCGCCGCATTCACCGCGCCGAAGCTGTGGTCGAACAGCCAGCGCCAGACGACATAGCCCGCGACGTCGGGTGTTACGACCGGCAGGAACAGCGCCAGCCGCAGCGCGAGATTGCCGCGCGGCAGCAGCTTCGAATCCAGCAGCAGCGCGGCGGCCAGCGCGAAAGCGAGGTTCGCCGCCACGGCCATCGCGGTGTAGGCCAGCGTGCGCCACAGGCTGGCGCGGAACAGCTCGTCCGCCAGCACGCTCGCGTAGTTGGCGAGGCCCACCCATTGCGGGTCGGGCCGGAGCGCCGTGGCCGAGGCGGTGAAGGAGACCTGCACCGAGAGCAGGATCGGCCACAGCCCGAACAGCACCGTCAGCGCCGCGAAGGGCAGGACGAGCAGGTAGAAGACCCCCTCGCCCCGAACCTTTGCCGCTGCGCGGCTACGCGGCCGATTCACGCCCTCGGGCATGCGCCCTCCGGCGATCGGACGTGGCTGCGCGGCCGATTCACGCCTTCGGGCATGCGCCCTCCGGCGATCGGACGCGGCTGCGCGGCCGATTCACGCCTTCGGGCATGCGCCCTCCGGCGATCGGACGCGGCTACGCGGCCGATTCACGCCTTCGGGCATGCGCCCTCCGGCGATCGGACGCGGGGCCTCAACCGCGCGACAGCCGCTGCGCCTGGTCGCGCATGTCGCGCGCGAGCCCACGGATGAACACCTCCATGTCGGCAGGCGGGCTGCCGATGGCGGCCAGCAGGCGGCGATGGAACTGCGCCTCCAGCTCCGGATACCAGGCATGCGTCGCCTCGGGGAAATCGTAGGCGACGAGCTTGTGGTTGGCGCGCGCGAACCATTGCTGCCGTTCCGACAGCGCGGAGACGTCGAGGTCCTTGCGCACCGCGGAGCCCATGATCTCCAGGCTCGCCTGCTGCGGCGCCTTCTCCAGCATGAAGCGCGCGAAGGCGACCGAGAGGTCGCGGTTCGGCGCATTCTCCGGGATGCCGACGCCGCGCATGCCGCCGATCACCACGGCCGGATCGCGGTCGGCGAAGAATTTCGGCCACGGGTGGGAGACGAAGTCGCCGCCCAGCGTGTTCGCCATGTCCCAGCGCCGCACATTCCAGTCGCCTACGCGGAACATGCCGGCGCGGCCGCCCTCGATCACCTGGTACATCTCGGTGAAGGAGTGGTTGATCGTGTCCGGCGCGACGAAGCGATAGGTGGAGTAGGTGCGCAGGAACTCCGCCAGCACCGTCGCATGGGCCGGCTGGTCGATGGTGATGTTGCCCTGCGGATCCACCAGCGTGTGCGACAGGCCGGCGCCGAAGGTGAACAGGTCCAGCATGTGGATCAGGTCGCGCGGGCGCGCCGCCTGCAGCGCGAAGCCGAAGGTGTCGGTGCGGCCGTTGCCGTCCGGATCGCTCTCGCGGAACTTCTGGGCCACGCGCTTCGCGTCGTCCCAGGTCACCGGCACCGGCTCGTTCACCTTGGCCAGCCAAGACCGGCGCGAGCCCATCGCCATCTGCACGCGCTGCATCGGGATGATGATCATCCGGTCGCGATAGGTGCCGACGCGCAGGTCCTCGGCCGAGAGGAAGGCGCGGTCCTGCACGCCCTCCAGCACCGGGCGCATGTCCATCACCTTGCCGGTCTGGCTCTGGATGCGGATCACGCGCTCGTAGTTGTTGAAGATCAGGTCGGGCGCCGAGTTCGTGTTGATCGCGCCGATCACGCGGCCGAACCACTGGTCGGTCGGGAAGGACTGGCTGCGGATCGTCACGCCCGGCCGCTGCTGCGCGAAGGCCTCGCCCATGCGGGCGAACCAGTTGATGCCGTTGTCGCCGAGGTCGTGCCACACCGTGAGGGTCGCGGCCTGCGCCCGCGCCACGGCCGGCAGGCCGAGCGCTGCGACAGCGGCGGCACCGAGGGTGCGTCGCGTGAGGCGGGCCGCACCCGCTTGGCTGCTGGTCATCGCATCCTCCCTGCGGGTCGCTGCGCCCGCCTTTCGCACCCTTCGCGCGCGGCTCTTGCGCGGAATGGGTAATCGTTTACCCTGCAAGCATAACGCTGCGGGAGGCAGAATGTCCAGAACGAAACAGCAGGAAGCCGGCACGGCCACGCTGCGCCAGGTCGCCGCCGCCGCAGGCGTCTCCACCGCCACCGCCTCGCGCGTGTTGAACGGCGTGCCGGGCAAGGCGAATGCCGAGACCGTGCGCCGCGTGCAGGAGGCGGCCGCGCGGCTCGCCTATCGTCCGCTTGCCGCGGCGCGCGAGCTTCGGCGCGGCGTGGCCGATCTCGTCGCGCTGCTCGCGCCCAACCTCGCGAACCCCACCATGGCCGCGCTCGCCGCCGCCATCGAGACGGCGCTGCGGACCGAAGGGATCGGCGTGGTGCTGTGCGACACCCATGACAGGGCCGTGCTGCAGGACGAGGCGCTCGCGGCCACGCGCGCGCTGCGGCCGCGCGCGACGGTGCTGCTCGGCGCGGTGCCGAGTCCCGGCCTCGTGGCGCGGTCGCTCGGCGCGGAGCGCCTTCTGTTCGTCGCGCGCCGCTGCCCGGGCCGGCCGGATGCGCCCTTCGTCGGCATCGACGACCGCGCCGCCGGAGGCGCCGTGGCGGAGGCGCTGCGTGCCGCGGGGTGCCGTCGCCTGGCCGCGATCCACGGCCCGCTCTTCTCCTCCGCCACGGCGGAGCGGGTGGTCGGCTTCCGCGCGGCCGCCGGCCGTCGCCTGGCCGGCGCGGATGTGCTCGGCGGCCAGGGCATCGACCATTTCCGGATCGGCGCGGAGGCCGCCGCCGCGCTGCTGCGCCGCGGGGCGCTGCCGGATGGGCTGATGTGCACCTCCGACCTCATCGCGCTGGCCGCGCGCCGCGTCTTCCGGGAGGCGGGCGCGACATCCATGCCGTTGATCTGGGGCTTCGACGGCGGCCCGCTGAACCGCTGGGTGGCGCCGTGGCTGTCCTCCGTCGCGCTGCCCTTTGCGGAGATCGGCGCGGCGGTCTGCGCCTGGGTGATGCAGGAGGCCGAGGATGTCTGCGGCGCGATCCTGCCCTTCCGCATGGAGCCCGCGCCGGCGCTCGGCGCGTCAGGCGGCTGAGCCGCGCGAGGCCGTATCCCGCAGGAAGCGCAGCGTCGCCTGCCAGGTGTCAGGCCTTGTCCAGCCCCAGCGCAGCGCTGGTGCGCTCATCGCCACCATCGGCGCGATATGGCCGGCGCCGGGCTCGCGGTGCAGCCGCGCCGTGCTGCCGGCCTCGCGCAGCGCCTGCGCCAGCCTCTCGCTGTGGAAGGGGCCGACCACCGTGTCCGCGCTGCCATGGATCAGCAGATGCGGCGGCGCGCCGCGCAGCGCAGCGGCCTCCGGCGCCGCCTCGATCCTGCCGCCCGGCGCGGGCGCGAAGATGCTGCGGATCGGCTCGTCCGTCGGCTGCCAGGCGATCGGCGCGGCGACCAGCACCGCGCCCGCCAACGCCGAGCGGCCGCCGGGCAAACCGGCGGCGCCGAGCCAGCGCGGATCGAGCGAAAGCGCCGCGGCGATGAAGCCGCCGGCGGAATGCCCCATCACGAAGAGCGGACCGCGCGGCGCCTGCGGCGCGCAGCGCAGCCAGGCCAGGGCCGCGGCGCCGTCCTCGATGAAGTCGGGCCAGCGCGCAGTGGGCCACAGGCCGTAGTCGGGCAGCGCCACGGCGATGCCTTCGGCGGCGAAGGCGCGGGCGAGGAAGACGTAGTCGGCGCGCGAACCGGTTTGCCAGCCGCCCCCATGGAAGAAGACCAGCAGCGGTGTCGCCGCATCCGCGCCCTTGGGCAGCGTCAGGTCCAGCAGGCGGCGCGGCCCCTCGCCGTAGCGCAGGCCGCGCAGCTCCACCGCGCCGCCGCGCGGCGTCATCAGCGCGGCGAGGCGCATCGGCGCGCCGCTGTCCAACAGGCGCGGCAGCAGCCGGCGCAGCATCAGCCGTTCAATGCTTCCCGCGCCTGGGTCAGCGCCTCGTGCTGCTTGGCGGTCACCTTCGGATAATGCAGGCCGAGCCCTTCCAGCGCGCGTGCGATCGCGGCGACGACGACCAGGCGGGTGAACCACTTGCGGTCCGCCGGCACCACGTACCAGGGCGCATGCGGCGCGGCCGTGGCGCGGATCGCCGCCTGGTAGGCCTTCATGTACTCGTCCCAGTGATCGCGCTCCGCGACGTCCGCGGCGCTGAACTTCCAGTTCTTCTCCGGTTCCTCGATTCGCGCGAGGAAGCGCTTGCGCTGTTCCTCCGGGCTGACATGCAGGAAGAACTTCAGCACCACCACGCCCTGCCGCGCCAGGTAGCGCTCATAGGCGGCGATGTCCTCCAGCCTTTCGTCGAAGATGCGCTTCGTGACCAGCCGCGGCGGCAGCTTCTGGTTCTCCAGGATCGTCGGATGCACGCGCACCACCAGCGTCTCCTCGTACCAGGAGCGGTTGTGGATGCCGATCTGGCCGCGCTGCGGCAGCCATTGCTGGTGCCGCCAGAGGAAATCGTGGTCGAGCTCGAGCGAGCTCGGCGCCTTGAAGCTGGCGACGTGGCAGCCCTGCGGGTTGACGCCGGTGAACACGTGCTTGATCGCGCTGTCCTTCCCCGCGGCGTCCATCGCCTGGAAGATGCAGAGCAGGGACCAGCGGTCCTGCGCGTAGAGCATGTCCTGGTGCTCGGCCAGGTACTGCACGCCCCGCTGCAGCAGATCCGGCGCGCCGTCCTTGTCGAGGTCGAGCCCGCCATCGTCGTCCGGGCGGTAGTCGCGCAGCCGGAAGCCCTTGCCGGTCTCCACGCGGTAGCGCGAGAGCAGCTTCTCCACCTTCTTGTCCATGCGCTCCCCCTATCGGCCTCGCTCCGGGCGCAGCATCCAGGCGATGGAGGCAAGCTGCAAGGCCAGCGTCAGCGCCAGCGACCAGCCATATCCCGGCGAGGCCCAGCCGCCCGCATCGGTGCGCGGCCAGAGGTCCAGGATCCAGCCGATGGCATTTTGCAGCCCAAAGACCAGCACCAGCATCGCGACATTGATCGCGGTGGCGACGCGCCCGGCTAGCTCGGCGCCGAAGCGCTGGCCGACGGCCGCATAGCCCGCCGGCCCGCCGGCGCCGCAGAAGGCGAAGGCGAACCACAGCACGGCGAGAACGGCCGGGTGATGCGACGGCAGCGCGATCAGCAGCGCCTGCACCATCGCCATGACCACGATCGCGATCACCGGCATCGTCATCGCCGACCAGCCGCGCCGCTGCAACGCGGAGGCGGCCTGGCCAAGCCCCGCGCTGCCCAGCATCAGGCCGACCGCATAGACCAGCAGCAGCGTCGCGCGGCCCTGCTCGTCCAGCAACGCCACGTCGCGCAGCCAGGGACCGGCCCAGAGGCCCTGATAGGTGAAGTTCATCGCCGAGAGCAGCGCGATCGCCGGCGCCAGGCGCAGGAAGGCCGGGTGGGCGAAGATGCGCCCGAATTCGCGAGCCTCCGTCGCCAGGCTGCGGCGCGGCGCCGCCGCCCCGGGGCCGCGATCCGGCACCGAGAGGAAGATCCAGGCGGAGACCGCCACCGCCATCGCCGCCAGCAGCAGGAACACGCCCCGCCAGCCGAGCAGGGGCACCAGCAGCTGCGCCGGCAGCGTCGCCGCCACGCTGCCCATCGCGCCGACGAAGACGCCGAGGCCGGTGAGACCCGCCACGCGCTCCTTCGGATACCATTGCGTGTTGACCTTCAGCATGGCGATCAGCCCGGCCGAGATGCCGAGGCCCGTCACCACGCGCCCGATCGCGAGCGTCATCGGCCCGCCCGCCAGTGCGCAGAGAAGAAAGCCCGAGGCCGCCACCAGCGCCAGCACGGTCTGCACGCGCCGCGCGCCCCAGAGGTCGATCGCCAGCCCCACCGGCAGCTGCGCCACGGCATAGGCCGCGAAGAACATCGCGGCCAGCAGGCCGAGTTGGCTGGCCGAGAGCGCGAATTCCACCGCCAGCAGCGGGCCGATCGTGGCGATCAGCGTGCGCGAGGCCTGGTTGACGAAGTTGAGCCCCGCCAGCGGCAGGGTGAGGCGGAAGAAGCTCGGCGGCGTCACGGCAGCCGCAGCCGCACGCTCACCGGGCAATGGTCGGACAGGCGCTGGCGGAAGCTGCGGTCGCGCTCGGCATAGGCCATCACCGCCATGCTGTTCGGCACGACGGCGTCGCGCGCCGGACCGCCGAGCAGGATGTGGTCGATGAAGGCACGCCCGCCGCGCGCATCCGCCCAGCATGGCGTGGAGAAGCCCTCGGTCGGGCGCAGCAGCGGCGCGGGTTCGGTCACGATCCGGATGAAGTCGTCGTTGCGGCCGATCACCCGGTTGAAGTCGCCGAGGATGGCGAAGGCGACGCCCTCCCGCTGCCGCGCCTCCGCCCAGCGCGCCAGGATGCGCGCCTGCCGCGCCAGGCCCTCGCAATCGCGCGAGGCATTGCCCTGCAGCGGCTCGTCGCGGCAGCCGGCGTCGAGATGCACCGAGAGAAGGCGCAGCCGCCAGCCTTCGCCTTCCACCGTGATGTCGGCGCCGCGCCGCAGGCTGCGCCGCGCACCCGCGCGGATATCGAGCTCGGCGAGGTCCGGGTTGCGCGTGAAGCGCAGCGTGCGCCGCACGGCGAAGCCGGGGCGCTGCGTGTCGGATTCGCTGGTCAGGTGGATGGCGTAGGTCGCCGGATCGAAGACGCGCTCGGCGGCGGCCGTGCCGTCGATCTCCTGCAGCGCCACGATGTCGGCGTTGAGCCGCTCAGCGTAACCGCGCAGCAGCCGGAAATCCTCGGTCGAGCGCGGCCGGATCTCGCGCGGCAGGTCCGGATGGCCTTCGGGCTTCAGCGTAAGCCAGGCGATGTTCCAGGTGGCGAGCTTGATCTCCTGCACAGCCCAGGCGGGCGAGGCGACGAGCAGGAGACACAGCAGGAGCAGGAGGCGGCGCATGGGCGAAGCCTATAGCAGGGCGGGCAGGGCGGCGTCGCCTGCCGTGCCGGCCGGGGCCGTTTCGAGCACGCGCGCGCCGCAGGCCAGCAGGAGGTTTGCGATGGCGTCGAAGTCGCGAGCGTTGCGCGTGCTGTCGAACCAGGGATCGGCGGGGTCGCTGCCGCGCGGCACCCAGATCACCGTCTCGTAGCGCGCGCGGGTGAGAAGCACGCGATAGGTGTTGAGGACATAGGTTGCTTCGGTCGTGCTGCGGACCCGCTGCCAGTTGCGGCCGGCGAATCGCCATGCCTCCCATCTGTGGCCGGCGCATCGGAAATCGAGATCCCAGGCCAGCCCCACCGCGTCGAGTTCGAGGCCCTGGCAGGCATATTCCGTTGCGGCCACTTCAAGCGCATCCGACGCCCTGATGTCCGGCCAGCGCTCAAGGAACCAAGCGACAGGGTCCTCAGTCCCAATTAGTTGAGCGTCGAAGCCCTCTGCCCGGAGCCTCCGCGCTCCAGAAGAGCGCACGAAGCCTGCGCGGCGAAGGCCTGGCGTCCGTTCCCGCAGCGCCGCCCGGGCCGCGGACAGGGATCGCGTCACAAGGAAGGGCATGCCGGCGCCCATTGCGTGGGCGAGGCTCGCAGCCTCATCACGCGCGCCTCGCAGCATTGCATCCACCCAAAGCGTCGCCCGATCCGCACGCACGCTACGCACCGAGACGGTGAGGTCGAGATCGTCATCGAGGGTAAGCCAGCCTGGATGCTCGTCGGCCAAGCGCTGCGCGCGCTCGTCCGCGGCCAGGGCACGGCCCGCAGCGACCGCGCGCCAGCCCGCGGCATTGCCGATCACCTCGCCCCATTCGCGTAGTCCGGCCTCGCCGGTGTTGATCTCCTGCCCATTGCCGATCAGCGCCACGATCCCGGCGAAGCCCCGGTGCCGCCCCATGATCTCCAGCGTGTGCGCCGGCTCGCTCATGCTGAGAGTGCTAACGCGACGCTGGGTGTCGCGAACGGCTTGATCCGCGTCCCAGGCGCGCTGCGCCTCGTCGAAGACAATGACGCGCTCGGGCGGCGCGTCCGTACGGCGCGCGTTGTCCGCGAGGAATCGATGGACGTTCTGCAACGCCTGTGTTGTCTCGTGGCGCGCCTGGCGCAGTTTGGCAGCGAGGCTGCGACGCAGCGGATCAGCACTTGGGCCGAGTGCGAGGTCGATGCCGGCGCGGTTGCAGGCCAGAGCCTCCCGCAGTACCGCGACGAGAGGCGCGTTGCCCGTCAGGAAGGCTGTTCCGTCGCGACGCGATTCCCCGAAGACGACATTCAGCCCGCACAGCGTCTTGCCGGCGCCTGGGATGCCAGTGACGAAGACGACAACGCGCTCGTCGGCTTCGCGAGCGCGCCGCAGCGCGCGCTCGATCGCCTGCGTGGTGACGGTGAGGTTGACGGTGTCCGCGCGGGCGGCCGCGATTTCCGCGACGCTGTTGCGGGCGAAGAGCGTCGCCGCCGCCTCGATGATGCTCGGCACCGGCTGGTAGGGTGCCGAGCACCATGCGGCGCCATCGAGCGGCTGGTCCGGGGCGGGCAGTGCATGCTGCAGCTCGGACAGGAGCCTGGGCAGCGTGGCGGCATTCGCTTCCGCTACCTGCCGCACGCCCGGCACAGGCAGAGGCGCCTGAAAGGGCACCGGCGCGGGGCAGCGCGTGGCGACAACAACAGGCAGGATAGCATGCTGGCGGCTCAGCGCGTGGAAATCGAATAGGTCCTGGGCATAGTCGTCGGCCTGCACGCGGAAGGCCGGCGTGACCTGCAGCGCGCCTACCTTGAACTCCAGCACGACGATGGCGCGGTCGGTGAGGAGGACAGCGTCGATGCGCTTCTCAAGCCGCAGCAGGTCGTATTCGAGGGCGATGTGCCAATCCTCCCCCGAAGCCGCCCGGATCGCCGCCTGTAGGATCGCGACCAGCTCGCGCCAGGCGTTGAGCTGCGTCGGTTCGCCAGACAGCCTGCGCGACATCTGGGTCGCAGCAAGATCTGCGGCCACCTCCTCCGGTCTGCGGCGCAGCAATTCCGCGCCGCTGCAGGCGAACCAGGCCCTCACGTCACGTCGAAAGACACGCCGCGTTCAGCATGCCCACGCCGATGGCCACGCTCGCCTTCAGGATCGCGCCCGCCGTCTCGCCGCGTTCCATCGCGCCGCGCCATTCGCCGCCCAGCAGCTTCGCCACCGCGAAGAACACGCCGATCTGCACCGCCAGCGCCACCAGGCTCCACACCGCCGCATCCACCAGGTTGATCGAATGCGAGAAGGCGGAAGCGATGGGCAGGCAGAAGCCGATCAGCGCGCCGCCCAGCGTGATAGCGGCCGCGGTGTTGCCGGCGCGGATCATCGCCAGCTCGCTGTGCGGCGTGACCTGCACGTAGAGAAACATCGCGCCGGCCAGCAGCACGACGCCGGTGACGAAATAGGCCAGGAAGCCCGGCAGCGTGGCGAGGCTGGTCATGACGCAGACATCCTCTTCATGGGCGGCCGGCGCGCAGCGCAGGCCGAGGCCGCGAATGCGGCCCGCGCACAAACCGACCTTGCAACGGGCGCAGCAGGGCGCTGCGCGAAGCCAAGGCGGCCGGATGGCCGCCGCCGGCGTCTGAGGGCCTGAATGCGGCGCATTCAGGCGCCCTCAAAAAAGTGCGGCACGAAGCGGCTCGTATCGCGCGTGATCGGCGTCGAATCCTCGCGGATGCCGAGGCCGCAGGCGGTGCCGCCGACGATCCAGCTGCCGAGCACCGGATAGCGGCCGCCGAAGACCGGCAGCTCGGCATAGGCCTGCCAGACGCGCGGCTGCCCGGCATAGGGGCCGTCCGTCTCGATCCCCGGCGCGCCGATATTCGCGCCCTCCCGCCCCCAGAGCGGCTTCGACAGTTCCGGCCCGCCCGTCCGCCCCGGCTCCAGGAAGGCGGGCAGCAGGTTCGGATGGTCCGGGAACAGGTGCCAGAGCAGCGAGAGAAACGCCTTGGAGGACGGCACCAGCCGCCAGGCCGGCTCGATCCAGCGCGTCGCGGCGCGCGGGATGTTGCGCCCGAAGGTCTCGCGCAGCAGCCAGTCCCAGGGGTAGAGCTTGAAGATGGCGCGGATCTCCCGCTCCTGCAGGTCGAGGAAGCGCGCGCCGTCCCAGCCGATCTCGTCCATGTGCAGGAAGGGCGCCTCGATGCCCGCCTGGATCGCGGTGTCGCGCAGGTAGTCCACGGTGCCGCGATCCTCGTCGCTGTCGCGCACGCAGGCGAAATGCACCACCGGCGGCAGGCGCAGCGCCGGCCAGGTCGCGATCAGCGTCTCGTGGATGGAATTGAACTGGTCCGCCGGCTGCGCGCCCGGCCGGTCCAGCGCCTGGCGCGTCTCCAGCCATTCCCATTGCACGACGCCGGCTTCGAACAGCGCGGTCGGCGTGTCGGCGTTGTATTCCAGCAGCTTCGGTGCGCCGGTGCCGTCCCAGCGCAGATCCATCCGGCCATAGAGCGAGGGCTCGTCCCTCTCCCAGCTGCGCTTCACGATCGGCCAGGCGCCTTCGGGGATGCCGAGCGGGCCGTTGAGGTCGTGGCGCACCGCATGCGTCACGGCTTCCAGGCAGCGCTGGTGCAGCTCCTGCGTCGCCGCTTCCAGCACGTCCACCTCCTCGGCGGTGAAGGCGTAGCAGGCGGTCTCGTCCCAATAGGGCTCGCCGGCGATCTCGGCGAAGGCGAAGCCGAGCTTCGCGGCATGCGCGCGCTGGTCGGGGCGGGGGGCGAGCGCGATGCGGCGCATGGCTCAGGAGCTGGACCGCCCGACCGAGCCGAACCCGCCGCGGCTCACGCTGCTGCGCGTGACGGTGGAGCCGGTGGAGCGCGTGCGGCCATACATGACCGGCCCGAAATAGCCGCGCGAGGAACTTGCGCTGGTGCTGCGGGCGCAGATCTGCTCGGCATCCGGGCGCTGCGCCGCCTTGGCTTCCTGGCAGGCGCGCGCCTTCGCCTGGTCGTCGCCGCAGGCGGCCAGCATGGTGGCGACGCCACCCCCCAGCAGCACAAGTCGGAGCGCCTTGGTTCGCTTCACGGTTGCGAGCGTGGCAGCGCCGCCCGCCGGTGTCGAGGGGATCAGCGCCGCGCCGGCCAGGTGGCCAGCAGCAGGCTGCCGAGCAGCAGCACGAAGCCCGCGCCATGCACGGCCGTGAAGGGCTCGCCCAGCACGCCGACGGCGACGGCCGCCGCGGTCGCGGGCAGGAAGGCGGTGAAGACGCCGGCGAGGCTCGCCGAGGCGCGCTTCATGCCGGCGTACCACAGCAGCAGGCAGATCACGCTCGAGGTCAGGCTGTGGAACACCAGCAGCGCGGAGACGGTGGGGTCGGCGAGGGCCGAGACGGCGCCGACCACGGGCAGCGCCAAGGGCAACAGCAGCACGAGGGAAAAAAGCTGCATCCAGAAGGTGGCGGTCACCACCGGCACCTGGCCGGCGATGCGGCGCGCCAGCAGCACATACATCGCCTCCCCGCAGACGCCCGCGAAGACCAGCAGGTTGCCGAGCGCGCTGCCATGCCCCTCCGCCGCCACGCGCGCCAGAACCAGCGCGCCCATGCCGAAGGCGGCGAGGATCACGGCCGCCCATTGCCGCGCCGGCAGCCTCTCGCGCAGCCAGGCCGCCCCGCCCACCGCCACCACCGCCGGCAGCGTCGCCAGGATCAGCCCCGCCTCCAGCGCCGTGGTCAGCCGCAGCCCCGCGAGCAGCGCCAGGTTGTAGAGCAGCGTGCCGAACAGCGCCTGCAGCCCGAGATTCCACAAGACGCGTGGCGAGGTGCGCAGGCTGCCATCCATCGCGCGCGCCAGCGGCCACAGCACCACCACCGCCAGCAGGCAGCGCAACGCGAGGATCAGCGCGACCGGCAGGCTCTCGGCCAGCAGCTTCGCGACCGCGACATTGGCGCCGACCAGCGCCATGGAGAGCGCGAGCTGGGAATAGGCGAGGAACACGGCGCCACCTTAGCCCTGCCCCGGGCGCCGGGGGAGGGCTGGCGGGCGCGGCGCTCAGCCCTCCTCGCCATCCCTCCGGAAGGGCGAGAGCGTCGCCAGCGCCTCCATCTCCCGCAGCATCGCCGGCCGTTCCTGGTCCAGGAACTGCGCGACGGCGCGGCGCAGCCCGCCATGCTCGATCCAATGCGCGGAATAGGTCGGCACCGGCAGGTAGCCGCGCTGGATCTTGTGCTCGCCCTGCGCGCCGGCCTCCACGCGCGGCAGCTTGTGCTCGATCGCGAAGTCGATGGCGCGGTAGTAGCAGAGCTCGAAATGCAGGAAGGGCGCATCCACCACGGCACCCCAGTTGCGGCCATACAGCGCCTGGTCGCCCAGCAGGTTTAGCGCACCGGCGACGGGCTCGCCATCCTGCTCGGCCACCATCAGCACAACCCGGTCGCCCAGCGCCTCGCCCAGCAGCGGCCAGAAGCGCGCGTTCAGATAGGCGCTGCGGCCCCATTTCTTGTCGGTGGTCGCCTTGTAGAAGCGGTGGAACGCCGCCCAGTGCTTCGGCGTGATCTCATGCCCGCGCAGCGTCTTCAGCACGAAGCCGGAGGCCTCCGCATCACGCCGCTCGCGCCTGATCGCCTTGCGCTTGCGGGAAGAGAGCGCGCCCAGAAAATCGTCGAAGCTGGCATAGCCGGCATTGGTCCAGTGGAACTGCGTGCCGATGCGCTGCAGCCAGCCCGCCTCGCCCAGCGCGGTCCACTCCGCCTCGGTGCAGAAGGTGACATGGACCGAGGAGAGATCGAGCTGCCGGCAGGCCTGCGCCAGCCCCTGCGCCATCGCGCCGAAGCCCAGGCCGGATGACGGATGCAGCAGCAGCCGCGGGCCGGGCACCGGGCTGAAGGGTGCCGCGACCTGCAGCTTCGGATAGTAGCGCCCGCCAGCGCGCTCGAAGGCGTCGGCCCAGCCATGGTCGAAGACGTATTCGCCATAGGAATGCGCCTTCGCATACATCGGCGCGCAGGCCAGCAGGCGGCCCCCGGCGTCGCGGAGTGCGGCATGCTGCGGCAGCCAGCCGCTGCGCCCGCCGGTGCTGCCGCTTTCCTCGAGCGCCTGCAGGAAGGCATGGCTGACAAAGGGATTGCCGCCGCCCGCGCAGGCATCCCAGTCCGGCGCCGCGATCTCCGCGATCGCCCGGTGCAGCGTCAGGCTCAGTTCGGGCGTGCCATCCGGCATGGAGCGTCAGGTTGGGGCGCGCGCGGCCGGCGCAATGTCACGCCAGCTCGAACATGCCCTCGACCTCCACCGCCGCGTCGCCCGGCAGGGAAGGGCACCCCACCGCGGCGCGGGCATGCTTGCCCTTCTCGCCGAACACGGCGACGGCCAGGTCGGAGGCCCCGTTGATCACCTGCGGCTGCTGCGTGAAGTCCGGCGTGCAGGCGACGAAGCCGCCGAGGCGCACCACGCGCTTCACCCGGTCAAGATCGCCGCCCGCGGCGGCCTTCACCTGCGCCAGCAGGTTGACGAAGCAGATCCGCGCCGCGCGCTGCCCGTCCTCGATCGAGACGCCGGCGCCGAGCTTGCCGGTGACCGCGATCTTCCCCTCCACGAAGGGGATCTGGCCGGAGACGATCACCAGGTTTCCGACGATGTTGTAGCCGATGTAATTTGCCACCGGCGCCGCCGGCTGCGGCAGGGTGATGCCGAGTTCGGCGAGTCGCTTCTCGGTGCTGCCGGCCATGTCGGGTCCTCCTCGGGCTGCCGGGCGCAGGGTGCCGCGCCGGGCGCGGCGGCGCTACCCGGGGGGCGCGAAGATGCTCTCGTCCTGCAGGATGATCTCCGCCGTCGCCGTGTAGTGCGCGACGAGCTGCGCCACCGCGGCATCGGCGTCGTGCCGCAGCACGGCATCGAGGATCGCGCGGTGCTCGGCATCCACGTCGCGGCGCGGATAGGCGCGGCGCGCGGCGAGCGTGCGGTACCGCTGGTGACGGTCGGTCAGCTGCTGGCAGAAGCCGACCAGCCAGCGCGATCCGCAGTTGGACACCAGCAGGTCGTGGAAGGCGCGGTGCCGCGCTTCCCACAGGATCTCCGCCGCCATGTCGTCGGCGCCGAGCCCGCGTGGCGTGCGGGAGAGCCGATGGCCGGCGACCAGCAGCGCCTCCTCCCACTCCGGCGTCGCGGCGGCCATGGATTCGC
This sequence comes from Falsiroseomonas sp. RANM36, assembly GCF_056682175.1. NCBI lineage: Bacteria > Pseudomonadati > Pseudomonadota > Alphaproteobacteria > Acetobacterales > Roseomonadaceae > Falsiroseomonas > Falsiroseomonas sp. RANM36. The sequence goes on along the minus strand of NZ_JBWXTD010000004.1, from coordinate 741,690 downwards.
GCAAGCCACGCTCTTCCAGCCAGCAGCGGGTGCGGGTCAGCTCACGCAATTCCTCGGCACTGATGCCGGGCACCGCGAAGCCGCGCTGGTCCTCGGCCGAGACCAGGCCATCCGCGGCCAGGCGGTTCAGCGCCTCGCGCAGCGGCGTCTGGCCGACGCCGTAATCCTCCATCAGCGCCTTGATCTGCAGCCGCCGTCCCGGCCGCAAGCGGCCGCCGAGGATGTCGGCGCGGATGCGCTCTGCGACGCTGCTGGCATAGGTCGGGGCGGGGGCGCGCGCCGTGCTCATCACGACCTGCATACATTGGCGTGGATGGGCGCACAAATGTATATTTACGCCTTTACGCGAGGAAAAATATCGAGCATAGCCTGGGGAGACATCCAAGGCCGGGGGGTCCGGATGCCAGCGTTCCCTGTCATCGCTCTGCGCAGCGTGGACCTGCTCGTCCCCGATCTCGCCGCGGCGGAGCGCTTCTACACCGCGACCTGGGGCCTGGCCGTCGCGGCGCGCGAGGGCGCGCGCATCTGGCTGCACGCCACCGGCGCCGACTGCCATGTGCTGTGCCTCGCCGAGGCGCCGCAGGCGGCGATCCACTCCGTCACCTTCCGTGCCGCCGATGCGGCGGCGCTGGATGCCGTGCTGGGCATGGCGCAGCGCGCGGGCGCCACGGTGCTGGCGCAGCCCGCGCCGCTCGCCGAGCCCGGCGGCGGCCTTGCTGCGACGCTGCGCGATCCTTCGGGATTCGTGCTGCGGCTGGTCGCCGGCGATGCGCCGCGCACGCCCGATCCGCCCGCGCGCGACCGCGCGGATCGCCTCGCGCATGTGAACCTGAACTGCACCGACGTGGACGCCACGGCGCGCTTCTTCGAGGCCGGGCTTGGCTTCCGGCTCGCCGACCGGTCGAAGCTCATGGCCTTCGAGCGCTGCAACAGGGACCACCACGCGGTGGTGCTGGCGGAGGCGCCGCTGGACGGGCTCAACCACGTCGCCTTCAACATGCCCGGCTGGGAATGCGTGATGCGCGCCGCCGGCCGGATGATCGACGCCGGCTTCCCGATCGCCTGGGGTCCCGGCCGCCACGGGCCGGGCGACAACGTCTTCGCCTATTTCGTGGACCCCTTCGGCATCGTCGTCGAATACACCGCCGAGGTGGAGCAGGTGAGCGACGACCACGTCGCGCGCGGCCCGGATTTCTGGGTCTGGCCGCCCGGCCGCACCGACCAGTGGGGTATCGCGCCGCCCAAGCCGGAGGCGACGAAGAAGGCGCAGCTCGCCATCCGCTTCGCGGCATGACCGCGCATCACGAGGTCGCCGTGATCGGCTTCGGGCCCTGCGGCGCGGTCGCCGCGGGGCTGCTGGGGCAGGCCGGCTTCGCGACCCTGGCGATCGACAAGGCGGTCGAGGTGTACGACAAGCCGCGCGCCATCGCGCTGGACCACGAGATCCTGCGCCTGTTCGACGCGATGGGCGTGGCGGAGGCCGTGTTGCCCTTCACCGTGCCCTTCCCGGCATCCGAGCATTTTGGCGCGCGGGGCCAGCTGATCCGCCGCATCGACATGGTGCCGGAGCCGTTCCCGATGGCCTTCGTGCCGACCATGGCGTTCAGCCAGCCCCCGGTCGAGGCCGTGCTGCGCGACCACGCCGCGCGGCAGCCAGGCGTGACGGTGGAACTCGGCACGGAACTCGTCGCCATCGCGCCGCGCGCCGGGCATGTGGCGCTGCGCCTGCGCGACGCGGCGGGGCGCGAACGGGACGCGACGGCCGGCACGGTGATCGCCTGCGACGGCGCCTCCAGCTTCGTCCGCCGCAGCCTCGGCATCGGCTTCGACGACCTCGACTTCGACGAGCCCTGGCTGGTGGTGGACCTGCGGGTCGCGCCCTCGGGCCTCGCGAAGCTGCCGGCGAACGCGGCGCAGTTCTGCGATCCCGCACGACCCGTCACCTACATCGTCGGCCCGGGCAACCACCGCCGGTTCGAGATCATGCTGAACCCGGGCGAGGACCCGCAGGACGCGCAGCGGCCGGAGAACGTGCTGCGACTGCTCGCCCGATGGCTCGCGCCCGGCGATGCCGAGGTCTGGCGTGCGGCAAGCTACCGCTTCCACGCCCTGGTCGCGGCGGAATGGCGGCGCGGCCGCGTCTTCCTCGCCGGCGACGCCGCGCACCAGCAGCCGCCCTTCATCGGCCAGGGGATGTGCCAGGGCCTGCGCGACGTCGCGAACCTGGCGTGGAAGCTCGCCGCCGTGCGCGACGGCGCGCCGGATGCGCTGCTCGACAGCTATGGCGCGGAGCGCGGGCGGCATGTCCGCACGCTGACCTCGCGCATCAAGGCGATCGGCCGACAGGTCTGCGAGCGCGATCCCGCAGCTGCCGCCGCGCGCGACGCGGCGCTGATCGCGCAGGGCGGCGGCAGGCCGCCGGTGGTGACGCGGCAGGAGATCGTGCCGCCTCTGGAAACCGGCTTTTTCGCCGATGCGCCGCATCCCGCGAAGGGCACGCTCTTCCCGCAGCCCTGGGTGCGTGCGGGCGATGGCCTTTGCCGTGCCGACCGCGTCACCGGAACCGGCTGGCGGGTCTTCCTCGCCGCCGATTTCCCGCAAGCGCCGGACGCCTGGCGCTTCGGCGCCGCGCCGGCGCCCCGCACCCTGGTCGAGCGCGACGGCGTCGCCGCCGCCTGGTTCGCGCGGCATGGCGCGGGCGCCGCCCTCGTCCGGCCAGACAACTACGTGTTCGGCGTCGCGGCCGATGCCGCCGGGCTCGCCGCGCTGCGCGCCGAATGCGCCGAGCGTCTGCGTCGCGTGAAGGAACCGGCATGACGCGCGCCAGCCTCCGTCTTGCCGGCGGCGCCAACCGGGACGAGGCCTGACACCCACCACAGGGGAGGAACGAAAGATGACGACGACCACACGCCGCATGCTGCTTGGCGCCGCCATGGCGCTGCCGCTGCCGGCACTCGGCCAGACCACGCCGGACTGGCCGCGCCGGCCGATCCGCATCATCGTCGCCCAGCCGCCGGGCGGGAACCTCGACCTGCTGGTGCGCGCCATCGCCGAGGGGCTGCGCCCCGAGCTCGGCCAGACGGTCGTGGTCGAGAACCGCGCGGGGGGCAACGGCGTGATCGGCCTCGAGGCCTGCGCCCAGGCGGCGCCCGACGGCACCACCTTCTGCGCCGTCAACATCGAGAACATGGCCAGCGTGCCGCATGTCGAGCCCGAGCTCTTCGCGCGCTACGCCTCGCTCCGCCCGGTCTCGCAGATGGCCTCCGCGCGCAGCGTGATCGTCTCCTCGATGGACACGCCCGATGGCGACCTGCGCACCTTCATCGCCTGGGCGCGCGGGCGGCCGGGGCTGAACTACGGCTCCTCCGGCAGCGGCTCGGCGCAGCAGCTGCTGTTCGAATGGCTGAAGGCGCGCGAGGGCCTGGAGATCGAGCACGTGCCCTTCCGCGGCATCGGCGACGCCTTCCGCGAGTTGCTCGGCGGCCGCATCCAGCTGACCTACGGGGCGCTGGCCCTCGCGCTGCCGCAGATCCGCGCCGGGCGCATCCGGCCGCTGGCGGTGCTCGGCACGCAGCGCATCCCGGAGCTGCCGAACACGCCCTCGCTTGGCGAGCTTGGCCTTCCCTACCCCTATGCCGGTCCGTGGTGGGGCATGGCGGCGCCGGGCGGGACGCCGGACGCGATCGTCGGCGCCATGTCGGCGGCGGTGCGAAAGGTCGTCACCAACGAGGAGTTCGCCGCGCGCATGCTGGCGCCGCACCACTTCGTCGGCATCGGCAGCACGCCTGCCGAATTCGCCGCGGTGATCCAACGCGAACGCGCCGCGAGCCTGGAACTCGTCCGCCTCGCGGGGCTCATGCCACGCTGAGGCGGGACGCCGGGGTTACCCGACGAGCTTGAACTGCCTCCGCCGAGCCCGGGGCGACGGCGCCTCGGGCAGGTCGAGCGGCAGCAGCGGCGCCTGCTCCGCGGCGCGGCCCACGGCGTCGGGCGCGCAATCCGCCTCCTCCGGGTCCGGCAGGTCGCGGCGCCCGAGATACTCCCGCGCCAGCTTGCGGAAGGCCCAGTCCAGCACGCTGGTCGCGCGGCGGATCGCCGGGTCGCCCTCCACCGCGCCAGCCGGGCCGAAGCGGGTATAGGCATGCGCATCCACGAAGGCCGCGAGCGGGACGCCGGCAGCCAGCGCGATGGAGACGGACTGCGTCATCGCATCCATCAGGCTGCGATAGGCCGCACCCTCCTTCGTCAGCGCGATGGCGATCTCGGTCGGTTGGCCGTTCGCGTCCTCGCTGGTGCGCAACACCACGCGATGCCCGCCGACCGTGACCTTCCAGACCGCGCCGGAGGGGCGCAGCGGCAGGGCGGGGCCGCGCGCAGGCGCCGGCGCGGCGGGGCGGGCGGGGGCGGCTTCCGCGGCCGGCAGGGGCGGGGCGGCGTGCAGATAGGGGGCCACCGCCTGCGCCATGGCGAGCCAGGCGGCGTGGGGAACCGGCGCGAGCAGCCGCTCGGCGGCGGGCCCGGCGCGCAGCGCGGCGCGGGTGGGCAACTCCGACACCCAGCCGTCGCGGTCCAGCGTCAGCCGGCTCGGCCCCTGCGCGGGTGCGACCCCGCCGGATTCCGCGCCGAGCAGCCGCTCCACCGCATCCGGCGCGGCCAGCGCGACCAGGGCGCGATGTCGGAGCCCGGCACAGCCGGCAGCGGAATCCAGCGCCGCCCGCGCGGCCTCCGCCAGGCCCGGCACCGGCGTCGCGCCGGGCGGCGCCGGGGCCCCCCCCGCCCCCCGGCCCCGCCCCCCCCCGCCGGCC
>NZ_JBWXTD010000004.1:736305-736785 GCF_056682175.1 Falsiroseomonas sp. RANM36 | reverse complement strand
GCGCGCGCCGAGCCGTTCGGCCACGCGGCCGCTCTCCGCCGCGGCGGCGCCGCGGGTCAGGGCGGCGATGGCGGCGCCGACGGCGCGACCCTCGGCGCTATCATAGGCAAGGCGCAGGCCCGCGAGCAGCCCGGCGAGGTCGGCGAAGCCCAGGCTCAGCCGGCTGGCCTTGGCGCCGGTTGCGATGTCGAGCGCCCGCACCGCCAGCGCGACGGAGGCGGCGTAGTCCTCGGCCGCGAAGCCGCCCTCGGGCGAGAGAAATTCCGGCAGGTTGAGCACGAAGCGCGGCGTGCCTTTCGCGTCATGCCGCCACAGGGCGAGGCCGGGCGCCGCCCGGCGCGCGAGGAGCAGGGCGCGCAGGCCCTCCGCGAAGTCGCGCTGCTCGGCGGCATCGGCCAGGATGCCGAGTTGCCGCCCGCGCTCGGCCAGCGGGGCGATCCAGCCCTCCGCAAGGCGCGGCAGCGCCCCCGGGCCGCGGCC
>NZ_JBWXTD010000004.1:732115-736296 GCF_056682175.1 Falsiroseomonas sp. RANM36 | reverse complement strand
GGCGGCGGCGCGGGCGCGGGCGCCCCCGCCCCCCCCCCCCCCCCCCCCCCCCCCCCCCCCCCCCCCCCCCCCCCCCCCCCCCCCCCCCCCCCCCCCCCCCCCCCCCCCCCCCCCCCCCGCGACTCGTGGCTCGCAAGCCGTATCTTGGGGTGTTGCGGCCTCGGAACCGCAATATCCTGTGGATAGCCCGCCGGCTTTTGCGCCGCAGCGGGGCTTGTGCAAAAATGCCCGCCACCGCAGATGCACGTCGCACCGCCCGCGCGGCGGATCGAGGGCCTTCCATGTTCGAGCGCCTGCTCGCCCGCCTTTCCGGCCGCCAGGTCGGCACGGACCGGTTCGGCAACACCTATTACGAGTCGCGCCAGGATTACCGCGCCTATGGCCGCAAGCGCCGCTGGGTGATCTATGCCGGCCAGGCCGAGCCCTCCTCCGTGCCGCCCGAATGGCATGGCTGGCTGCACCACACCACGGATGCGCCGCTGCCCGAGGCCAAGCGCCATCCCTGGATGCTGGAGCACCGGCCGAACCCCACCGGCACGCCCGCCGCCTATCGCCCGCAGGGCCACGACTATGTCGGCGGCCGGCGCCCGCAGACGGCCGGCGACTACGAGGCCTGGACGCCGGGGAGCTGATGCGCGGGCGTTCCATCACGGAGGTCGCGGCCGGCGGCGCGGTGCTGCTGGTCGCCATCGCCTTCCTCATCTTCGCCGTCACCAATTCCGGCCGGGGCGGCATCTCGGGTCCGGCGGTGAGCCTCACCGCGAAGTTCGACCGGATCGACGGTCTCGCGCCTGGCGCCGATGTGCGGATCGCGGGGGTGAAGGTCGGCTCCGTCACCAACCAGCGCATCGATCCGCAGACCTTCCTCGCCGTGCTCACGATGCGGGTGGATGGCAGCCTTCGCCTGCCCGACGACAGCTCGGCCGAGATCGCGAGCGAGGGGCTGCTGGGCGGCAAATTCGTCTCGATCGTGCCCGGCGGCTCCGACCGCATCCTGGCCGATGGCGGCCAGATCACGATCACGCAATCCTCGATCAGCCTGGAAAGCCTGCTCGGACGCTTCATCTTCTCCATGACGGAAGGCCAGGGCAGCAACGCCCAGGGCCGGCAGGAGGGCGGAACCGCCACCCCGCGATGAGCGTGATGGACCCCCCGGCGCAATGGCCGGGCGCCGACGGCGCCCCGGTCGCCTGCCGGGAGAAGCTGAAGATGCTGGCCGAGAACCACCGCGAAGCCGCGCAGGTGCTGCGCGACGCCTTCGAGGATGCGGTGCTGATGGGCGTGGACGAGGCCGCGATGCGCCGCATCCTCACCGATCTGGTCGCCGCCCTGCCGAGCCCGAAGCGGCCGTGATGCGCGGCCACGTCCTGCTGCTCGCGGCGCTGCTGCTGCCGGCCGCCGCCCTTGCCCAGTCCTGGGTGCCGCAGCGCGTGGCCGAACTGCAGGCGCTCGACAAGGTCACCGCCCGCGTGACGACGCTGCGCGTGCCGGTGAACCAGCCGGAGAGCTTCGGCAGCCTCACCATCACCGTCCGCGCCTGCAACGCCCGCCCGCCGGACGAGGTGCCCGACGCCGCCGCCTGGCTCGAGATCACCGACAGCCGCGCCCCGGCGACGGGCTCGGCGGTCTTCCATGGCTGGATGTTCGCGAATGCGCCGGGCGTGCACATGCTGCAGCATCCGGTCTACGACATCCGCGTGCTGGCCTGCCGGGCGCGGTAGGGGCCGTCAGCCACCCTCCCGCATCGCCCGGATCTCCGCCTCCAGCGCTTCCGGGTCCATCTCGTCGCGCCACGGCACGGCTTCCTCCACCGCATCGGAAAGCAGCCGCTTGTAGTCGGCGCGCGCCACCTCCCGGCAGCCGAACTGCGCCAGGTGGCTGGTCTGGAACTGCGCGTCCAGCAGCCGGAAGCCGAGCAGCCGCAGCCGCGCCACGAGGTGCACCAGCGCCACCTTCGAGGCGTCCCGCACGCGGCTGAACATGCTCTCGCCGAAGAAGGCGCCGCCGAGCGCCACGCCATAGAGCCCGCCCACCAGCGCGCCATCCTCCGGCGGGCCGTGCCAGACCTCGATGGAATGCGCATGGCCGATGCGGTGCAGGGCGCCGAACAGCCGCTCGATCTCCGGGTTGATCCAGGTTTCCTCCCGCCCCGCGACGGATTCCGCGCAGCCCGCGATGACGCCGGCGAAGTCGCGGTTGGAGGTCACCTGGAAGGGGCCGGAGAGCACCGTGCGCCGCAGCCGCCGCGGCAGGTGGAAGCCCTGCAGCGGCATCACGCCGCGCTGCTCGGGGTCCAGCCAGTAGAGCCTCTCGCCCCGCCGGCTTTCGGCCATGGGGAACAGGCCCGCCCTGTAGGCGCGGAGCAGGAGTTCCGGCGTGATCTCGAACTGGCGGCGGCTCACCTGCCCACTATGGCGGAGCCGCCGCGTTGGCGCGAGGATTCGTCTCCCGCGCCGTGCGGTTCAGTCCGCCCGGTCGCGCAAGCGGGCGACGAAGCGTTCCAGCCAATGGATGGTGTAGTCGCCCGCCTGGAATTCCGGGTCGGCCACGATCGCCTGGTGCAGCGGCAGCGTGGTGCGGATGCCGCTGACCACCATCTCGGCCAGCGCCCGGCGCAGCCGCGCGATCGCCTCGGCGCGGGTCGCGCCATGCACCACCAGCTTCGCCACCAGGCTGTCGTAATGCGGCGGCACGACATAACCGCTGTAGAGCGCGCTATCCACGCGCACGCCCAGGCCCCCCGGCGCGTGGTACATGTCCACCCGCCCCGGGCTCGGGGCGAAGCTGTCCGGGTCCTCGGCGGTGATGCGGCATTCGATGGCGTGGCCGCCGAAGCGCACCTCGGCCTGATCGTAGCCGAGCTTCTCGCCGGCGGCGATGCGGATCTGCTCCTTCACCAGGTCCACGCCGCAGACCATCTCCGTGACCGGATGCTCCACCTGCAGGCGGGTGTTCATCTCGATGAAGGCGAACTGCCCGTCCTGCCAGAGGAACTCCAGCGTCCCGGCATTGCGGTAGCCGAGCTGGCGCAGCGCCGAGGTGACCTTGGCGCCGAGCTCGTCGCGTTCCGGCCCGGTCAGCACGGGGCTGCCGGCTTCCTCCACCAGCTTCTGGTGGCGCCGCTGGAGCGAGCAGTCGCGTTCGCCGAAATGCACGACATTGCCATGCGTGTCGGCCAGCACCTGCAGCTCGATGTGCCGCGGCCGGTCGAGATACTTCTCCATGTAGACGCTGTCGTCGCCGAAGGCGGCCTTGGCCTCGGTGCGCGCGACGCGCCACGCTTCCTCGAGCTCCTCCGGCGCATGCGCCACCTTCATCCCGCGCCCGCCGCCGCCGGCGGCGGCCTTGATCAGGACGGGATACTTCACCTCCTCGGCGACGGCGCGGGCCTCCTCCAGGCTGTCCAGCGCGCCGAGCGAGCCGGGCACCAGCGGCACGCCGAGCCGGCGCATCGCGTCCTTGGCCGCGATCTTGTCGCCCATCATGCGGATGTGCTCGGGCGAGGGGCCGATGAAGGCGAGGCCGTGCGCCTCCACCATCTCCGCGAAGGAGGCGTTCTCGGAGAGGAAGCCGTAGCCCGGATGGATCGCATCCGCGCCGGTGATCGCGGCGGCCGAGAGGATCGCCGCCATGTTCAGATAGCTGTCGCGCGCCGAGGGCGGGCCGATGCAGACGCTCTCGTCGGCCAGGCGCACATGCATCGCCGTGTTGTCGGCGGTGGAATGCACCGCGACGGTCTGGATGCCCATCTCCTGGCAGGCGCGATGCACGCGGAGCGCGATCTCGCCCCGGTTCGCGATGAGTACCTTCCGGAAGGACACGGGTCTCTTACTCGATCACCAGCAGGGGCTCGCCGTATTCCACGGGCGACCCGCTCTCGATCAGGATGCGCGTGACGGTGCCGGCCTTCGGCGCGCGGATCTGGTTGAAGGTCTTCATCGCCTCGATCAGCAGCAAGGTCTGGCCCTGCGCCACGCGCGCGCCGAGGGTGATGAAGGGGGCGGCGCCCGGCTCGGGCGCCAGATAGGCCACGCCCACCATCGGCGAGGTCACGGTGCCGGGATGCGGCCCCTCGACCTCCGCCGCGACGATCGGCGCCGGCGCGGCCGCGGCGGCCATGGCGACCGGCGGCGCGGGGGGGGCCGGGGCCGCCGGGCAAGCCACGCCCGGGGCCGGCCCCC
>NZ_JBWXTD010000004.1:728521-732015 GCF_056682175.1 Falsiroseomonas sp. RANM36 | reverse complement strand
TGGTGAGCGCGGGACGCGGGGCTTGCGGCATTCTGCGTGGCGCCGCGCCGCGATAGGCTTCCCGCCGCATGCCCCCCCGCGCCCCCGCCCCCCGCGCTGGCCCCCGGGTGGGGGGGGGGGGGGGGCGGGGGGGGCCCGGCGGGGGGGGGGCGGGGCGGGGCCGGCGACCGCGGTCATCGCCTGCACGGTCACCTGCCGCGCCACGCGAATCCGGTTCTCGGCCTCGACCAGCTCGATCTCGGTCAGGTCCGTCTCGCGCAGGATCTTCGCGAGTTCGCGGATCGCCGCGGGATCGAACGAAACGCCCGCCATCAGGGCTCTCCTTCCTCGGCCAGCAGCTCCGCCATGGCGCGCAGCGCCAGCGCATAGCCCTGGATCCCAAGCCCGGCGATCACGCCTGTCGCCGCCTTGGACACGTAGCTCAGATGCCGGAATTCCTCCCGGCGGTGGATGTTGCTGATGTGGACCTCGATCACCGGCAGGTCCACCGCCTTCAGCGCGTCCATCAGCGCAATGGAGGTATGCGAGTACCCCGCCGGGTTGATGACGATGCCCACGGCCCGGCCGCGGCATTCCTGCACCCAGGTGACCAGCTCGCCCTCGCCATTGGTCTGGCGGAAGTCGATGGCCAGCCCAAGCAGCTCGGCCGTCTCGGCGCAGAGCGCCTCGACGTCGTCGAGCGTCGCGCTGCCATAGACCTCCGGCTGGCGCGTGCCGAGCATGTTCAGGTTCGGTCCGTTGAGAACGGCGATGAGCGGCGGTGTCAAGGGGATGGCCCGTTACGATCGGGGCGGGCCGCATAGCACGGTACCGCGAGCCGGGGGAAGCGCGGGGCGCCCCCGCCCCGGCTTGCCGCCACCCCGGCCGCTCGCCATCTTCGCCCCATGTCCGCCACGGCCATGCTCCGCATCGAGGTGAATGGCGAGCCGCGCGAGGTGCCCGAGGGCGCCAGCGTGGCCGACCTGCTCGGCCTGCTCAACCTCGCCGCGCCCAAGGTCGCGGTGGAGCGGAACCTGGAGATCGTGCCGCGCTCCGCCTGGGCCGCCACGCGGCTGGCCGAGGGCGACCGGCTCGAAGTGGTCCATTTCATCGGGGGAGGGTAGGGCCATGCCCGGTGATGGCATCGCGCAGGCCGACGAGGGCTGGACCGTCGCCGGCCGCCGCTTCCGGTCGCGCCTGGTGGTCGGCACCGGCCGCTACAAGGACCTGGAGGAGACCGCCCGCGCCATCGAGGCCTCGGGCGCCGAGATGGTCACCGTCGCGGTGCGGCGGGTGAACCTCTCCGATTCCTCGGCCCCGATGCTGCAGGACTACGTCCCGCCCGATCGCTACACCTACCTGCCCAACACCGCCGGCTGCCACACCGCGCAGGACGCGGTGCGCACCCTGCGCCTGGCGCGGGAGGCCGGCGGGTGGAACCTGGTCAAGCTCGAGGTGCTGGGCCCGCCGCCCTTCCTCTACCCCGACATGCGCGCCACGCTGGAAGCCGCCGAGGCGCTGATCAAGGACGGGTTCGAGGTGATGGTCTATTGCGCCGACGACCCTGTGGCGGCGAAGCGGCTGGAGGAGATGGGCTGCGTCGCCATCATGCCGCTCGGCGCCCCGATCGGGTCCGGCATGGGGGTGGTGAATCCCTACATGATCAAGGCGATCAAGGCGCAGGCGAAGGTTCCGGTGCTGGTGGATGCCGGGATCGGCACCGCCTCGGACGCGGCGCTCGCGATGGAACTCGGCTGCGACGCGGTGCTGCTGAACTCGGCCATCGCCCATGCCGGCGACCCGGTGCGGATGGCGGTGGCGATGAAGCATGCCGTGATCGCGGGGCGCGAGGCCTTCCTCGCCGGCCGGATGAACCGCGACTACCGGGCCGACGCGTCGAGCCCGCTGTCCGGGCTGATCCGGTAGGCCGGCGCGCCCCGCCAAGCGGATTCGCCTGCCGCCGCCGCCTCCCGCCGGATGACCCGCCGGCCGCCGCGTTCCGTTCCGGGCCTCTTTCCTGCGGCTTCTGCGTTGTTCGGGAAAAAATCTGCGCCGGCCCGGATTTTTCCCTTGCGACCCCCGCCCCCCGCGTCTAGATGCCCCGCCAGACGCAGTACGCACGTGCCTCTGGCCCCAGGCCCACGGAACCGCCGGCCGCTCCCAGGATTAAGGAGCCAGCCCGGACACAGGTCACCGCGGCGCAAGGTTTACGCAACGACGTCAAGCGTTCCGGCACCCGAGGGGGAGACCCCGAGGGCCATTTTCGCTGGTTCGTTGGACCGTTTCGTCAACTGTGGGGCCGCCGCCTTGCTCGGGCGGTCTCCGACTATCGAAGGGGAGTGGGGCGCGATGAACCCGAAGATCGCCGCCTTCCTGCGCACGCACGCACCGGCCACGCCGTGCCTTGTGCTGGATGTGGACACCGTCGAGCAGAACTATCGCCGCCTGCTGGGCGCGATGCCGCTCGCGCGCGTCTACTACGCGGTGAAGGCCAACCCGGCGGCGCCCATCCTGGGTCGGCTCGTCTCCCTCGGCTCGTCCTTCGACGCGGCCTCCTGGGAGGAGATCGAGGCCTGCCTGGCCGCCGGCGCCGCGCCGGAGCACATCTCCTTCGGCAACACGGTGAAGAAGGAAAGCGCCATCCAGGCCGCCTTCGCCGCCGGCGTGACCATGTTCGCCTTCGACTCCGAGCCGGAGCTGCGCAAGCTCGCCCGCTCGGCGCCCGGCGCGCGCGTCTATTGCCGCATCCTGGTGGAGAACAAGGGCGCGGAATGGCCGCTGAGCCGGAAGTTCGGCTGCGAGGCGAAGATGGCCGTGGACCTGATGCGGAAGGCCGCCGAGTGGGGCCTCGACCCCTATGGCATCTCCTTCCATGTCGGTTCCCAGCAGACCCGCACCGACGCCTACCAGGCCGCGATCGGCCAGGCCGCGATGATCTTCAGCGACCTGCGCGACGCCGGCGTGACGCTGCGCATGGTCAATCTCGGCGGCGGCTATCCGGTGCGCTACCGCGCCGAGGTGCCGGGCATCGACGATTTCGGTGCGGCGATCATGGGGGCGATGGCGGAGCATTTCGGCAACGCCCTGCCCGAGATCGTGATCGAGCCCGGCCGATTCATGGTCGGCGACGCCGGCGTGCTGGAGAGCGAGGTCGTGCTGGTCTCCCGCAAGGGCGAGGACGATCCGGTGCGCTGGGTCTATCTCGACATCGGCCGGTTCGGCGGCCTGGCGGAGACCGAGGGCGAGGCCATCCGCTACACGATCCGCACCCCGCATGACGGCGGCGTGGAAGGCCCGGTGACCATCGCCGGCCCGACCTGCGACAGCACGGACACGCTCTACGAGAAGGCCAACTATCGCCTGCCGCTGGACCTGGCCGATGGCGACCGCGTGCAGCTTCTCAGCACCGGCGCCTATGTGACCACCTATGCGAGCCAGGGCTTCAACGGCTTCCGCCCGCTGGCGGAGCACTACATCTGACAGCGGCGTGCCCGCCCCCGTGACGCGGGGGCGGG
>NZ_JBWXTD010000004.1:722199-728421 GCF_056682175.1 Falsiroseomonas sp. RANM36 | reverse complement strand
GGCCCGCGGCGGGGGGGGGGGCGCCCCCCCCGCCCCCGCCCGCCCCGCGCCCCCCCGCCGCGCCGGGGCGCGGCCGTGGTGTCCTTCGCGCCCCGCATGTAGCGCTGCTCCGGACGGTAGGAGAGCGTGGCGAGCCAGCTGCGGACGTGGCGCAGCCAGAGCGAGGCGGCCTGTGCCTCCTCCCGCATGTCGCGGATGCCCGCCTGATCCGTCGTGTCCGCGAGCCAAGCGCCCTGCATGGTCGCCTCCTTCGTCCTCTGCCGCTGCGGAGCATCATGGAAGGGCGGGGTTTCGGCCGTGCGTCGCGCCGGGCGCGATCGTGTTTCGTGTGTTCCGCGGGTGTCGGGGCGAGGGGCGCCGCGAAGTTCCGGTGATTCGAAGTTTCGGCCGTTCCTTTTTCGGCCGCTGGCGCGCTAGACTGTGGCCACCATGGACGAGATCGACCGCAACCTCATCCTCGCCCTGCAACAGGACAGCGCGGCAGGCCTGGCGGAGCTGTCCAAGGCGGCCGGATTGTCCGTCTCCGCCACGGCCGAGCGCGTCAAGCGTCTGGAGGAACGGGGCGTCATCCGCGGCTGGCGGATCGAGCTCGACCCCGTCGCCGCCGGCTGCCCGCTGCTGGCCTTCGTCTTCGTCGCCATGCGCCCGGGGCGCGACGACACGCCCTTCCTGAAGGCGATGAAGAAGCAGGAGGCGGTGCTGGAATGCCACACCGTCACCGGCGCCTGGTGCTACCTGGTCAAGCTGCGCCTGCCCGATGTCGCCGCGCTGGAGCGCTTCGTCTCGGAGGAGGTGCGCGGCCAGCCGGGCGTCGAGCGCACGGAGACGATCCTCGCACTGGCCAGCCCGAAGGACACGCAGATCCTGCCCGTCGCGCCGGCCAGCGAGGAGTAGCGGCCGGCCTATCGCGCCGGCCGCACCCCCATCGCCAGGGTGCGCTCGTCCATCCGCGGATCATGCGAGAGGGTGCGCTTCAGCGCCCAGACATTGGTCAGGTGGACCAGCGGGAACATCGGCACGTTCTGCGCCGACCAGCGCACCAGCCCGAAGATCGCCTGCTCGCGCCGCTCCTCGTCCATGATCGTCTCGGCCTGCTGCAGCAGCGCGTCGAATTCCGCCGAGGAGAAGCGGCGGTGGTTGGCCGAGCCGGTGCGCCGCTGCCGGTCGAAGGTCGCCAGCACGCTCTTCGCGAAGGAGAGTCCCTCGCCGGTGGTGCTGCCCCAGCTGCCGAGCGACATCGAGAATTCCTGCCGCGCGGCGCGTCCGGAATAGGTCGCCCAGGGCAGCGCCTCCACCGCCGTCTGCACGCCGATCCGGCTCCACATCTGCGCCACCGCCTGCGACAGCCGCGCATCGTTCGGGAAGCGGTCGTTCATGGTGTGCAGCGTCATGCGGAAGCCGTTGGGGAAGCCGGCCTCCGCCAGCAGCCGCTTCGCGCCCTCGGGGTCGAAGGCGGGCGGCGGCGTGGCGTCGTCATGCGACCAGGCGCCGGGCGGCAGCCACTGCCCCGCCGGGCTCGCAAGCCCGTCCATCGCACGCTCGGCCAGCGCGGTGCGGTTGATCGCCATGTTCAGCGCGCGGCGCACGCGCACATCGAGGAACGGGTTGGCGGCGAGCGGCTTCCCCTCGTTGTCCGTCACGAAGGGCAGGGGGCCCGGGCGCGAGAAATCCGGCCCGATATGCGCCAGCCGCAGCGACTGGATCTCGCTGATCGTGACGCGCTGGTCGCGCCTGAGGCGCGGCAGGTCGGCCGGCGAGACCTGGTCGATCAGGTCCACGTCGCCGGCGAGCAGCGCCGCGGTGCGCGCCGGATCGGCCGCGACGAAGCGGTAGGAGACGCGCGCCCAGGGCTCCGCGCCGCGCCAGTAGCCCTCGTTCCGCGCAAGCTCGGTGCGGTCGCCCATGCGGTGGCTGGCGACGCGGTAGGGTCCGGTGCCGATCGCGGCGCGGCCGGCATTGTAGTCCTCGGTGGTCGCACCCTCGCCGGCGTGGCGGGAGACGATGAAGACGCTCGCGAGCTCCGGCAGCAGCACCGGGTTCGGCCAATGCGTGACGATGCGCAGCGTGTAGGGATCGGGCGCGCTCGCCGACTTCACGCTGCGCAGCGTGGCGCCGAAGCCGCCCGGGCTGTTCGGCACGTTCGGCGCCCGGCTCAGCGTGAACAGCACGTCGTCGGCGGTGAAGGGCCGCCCGTCATGCCAGGTGACGTCGCGGCGCAGCCGGAACTCCCATTCGGTGTCGGAGACGATCCGCCAGCTTTCGGCGAGGTCCGGCGTGACACGCGCCTGCGCGTCCCGGTCCACGAGGCGGCCGAAGATGTGCTCGGCGATCGCATTGTTCGGCGCCGCATTGAAGAAATGCGGATCGAGCGAGGTGATGGACCCGCCCGTCGCGATGGTGAGGTTCTGCCCGAGCGCCGGTGCGGCGAGGCAGGCGGTCAGCGCGGCGGCAAGGCGCAGGGTGGTCATCTCACGATCCCCGGAGGCTTGCGCCATGCTACCGGTGCCGCGCGCGGGGTCGTCAAGCGCGAAGGCGGCCGGGCGGCAAACTAGCCTCGCCCCGGGCGGGCTGCTACATAACCCGCCGGGGAGATCCGGGACCGAAGGGAGAAGGCCTTGGGCAAGAGCATCCGCGCGGCGGGCATCGCCGCCATTTCGGCATGGGCGCTGGCTGCGGGCGGCGCCATGGCGCAGGCGCCGACGACGCTGACGATGGGCGTGGGCTCGCCGGTCACCTCCCTCGATCCGCACTACCACCAGCTGTCGCCGAACAACGCCGTGTCGGACATGATCTTCGACAAGCTGGTCGAGACCGACGACAAGGCGCGCATGCAGCCGGGCCTCGCGACCGAATGGCGCGCCGTCGGCCCGACGATCTGGGAATTCAAGCTGCGGCCGAATGTGCGCTTCCACAACGGCAGCGCCTTCACCGCCGAGGACGTGGCCTTCACGCTGCAGCGGCTGCCCAACGTGCCGAACTCGCCCTCCTCCTTCGCGGCCTATTCGCGGCCGATCGTGCGGATGGAGATCGTGGATCCGCTGACCATCCGCTTCCACACGGCGAACCCCTATCCGCTGCTGCCGCTCGACATGACGAATGTGCGCATCATCGACGCGCAGACGCATGCGAACGCGACGACGGAGGGCTTCAACTCCGGCCAGCTCGCCATCGGCACCGGGCCGTTCCGCGTGGTGCAGCACCGCAGCGGCGACCGCATCGAGTTCGAGCGGAACAACGAGTATTTCGACGGCGTCTCCCCCTTCGAGCGCGTCAGCTACCGCATGGTGACCAACGACGCCGCCCGCACCGCGGCGCTGCTGGCCGGCGACCTCGACTTCATCGACCAGGTGCCCACCACCGACCTTGCGCGGCTGCGCAACGACCCGCGGATGAACCTCAGCGAGACCGTCGGCCTCCGGCTGATCTTCCTCGGCCTCGACCACCTGCGCGCGGCGAACGAGAACAGCCCCTTCATCACCGACAATGACGGCCGCCCGCTCGGCCGCAACCCGCTGAAGGACGTGCGCGTGCGCCGCGCGCTGTCCATGGCGATCGACCGCAACGCGATCACCAGCCGCCTGATGGAAGGCGCGGCGACGCCGGCCGGCCAGTTCCTGCCGCCCGGCACCTTCAGCCATGTGCCGGACATCCAGCCGCCCGCCTACGATCCGGACGGCGCGCGCCGCCTGCTGGCCGAGGCCGGGTATCCGAACGGCTTCCGTATCCAGATCAACAGCCCGAACGACCGCTACATCAACGATGCGCGCATCGCGCAGGCGGTCGGCCAGATGTGGACGCGCGTCGGCGTGCGCACGGCGGTCGAGGCGCAGACCTGGGCCACCTTCGTCGGCCGCGCCGGCCGCCAGGAATACTCCACCTTCCTGATCGGCTGGGGCTCGAACCCCGATGGCAGCCACCCGATGCGCAACATCATCGGCACGGTCAGCCGCGAGAAGGGCTGGGGCGCCTCCAACCGCGGTCGCTACTCGAACCCCGAGCTTGACGCGCTGCTCGACCAGGCCCTGATCGAGCTCGACGAGAAGAAGCGCGAGGAGCTGCTGGTCCGCATCCAGCGCATGGCGGCGGAGGACGTGGCCGTGATCCCGCTGCACATCCAGACCAACATCTGGGCGATGCGGCGCAGCCTGCAGCATTCCGCACGGGTGGACGAGCTGACCCGGGCGCAGGACGTCCGCCCCGCGACCATGCGCTGACCGCGACAGGACCCGGCCCATGAGCGTCTATCTGCTGCGGCGGCTGATCCAGGCGCTCGGGGTCGTCTTCGCGATGTCGGTGATCGTGTTCATCGGCGTCTACGCGATCGGCGACCCGGTCGAGATCCTGATCAGCCCGGATGCCGACCAGATCGAGCGCGAGCGCGCGGTGCGCGCGCTCGGCCTCGACCTGCCGCTCTGGCAGCAGTACCTGGTGTTCCTCGGCAAGGCGCTGCGAGGCGACCTCGGCAACTCCTTCGTCTTCAACGAGCCCGCGCTGCAGCTGATCCTGCAGCGCATGCCCGCGACGCTGGAACTCGCCATCGCCGCCACCTTCGGCGCGGTGCTGATCGGCCTGCCGCTCGGCCTCTATGCCGGGCTCCGGCCGAACAGCGTCGGCTCCAAGGCGATCATGGCGGGGTCCATCCTCGGCTTCTCGCTGCCCACCTTCTGGGTCGGGCTGATGCTGATCATGGTCTTCGCCGTGCAACTCGGCTGGCTGCCCTCCACCGGGCGCGGCGACACGGCCGCGCTGTTCGGGCTGCAATGGTCCTTCCTGACGCTGGACGGGCTCTCGCACCTGCTGATGCCGGCGCTGAACCTGGCGCTGTTCAAGATCAGCCTGGTCATCCGCCTGACGCGTGCGGGCGTGCGCGAGACCATGCTGATGGACTACGTGAAGTTCGCCCGCGCCAAGGGCCTCAGCCCCTTCCGCGTCACCTTCGTCCATGTGTTCAAGAACATCCTGATCCCGGTCGTCACCGTGACGGGCCTGGAGTTCGGCTCCACCATCGCCTTCTCGGTGGTGACGGAGAGCATCTTCGCCTGGCCGGGCATGGGCAAGCTGATCATCGACAGCATCAACGTGCTCGATCGGCCGGTGATCGTCGCCTACCTGATGATCATCGTGCTGCTCTTCATCACCATCAACCTGATCGTGGACCTGACCTATTCGCTGCTGGATCCGCGCGTCCGGCTGGAGGGGAAGTGAGATGAGCGTCGCCCTCCAGACGCCCGCGGCGCCGGTCCAGGAACGGGTGGAAACGCCGTTCCGCCGCTTCGTTTCGGAATTCGCCGAATCGAAGCTGGCGCTGCTCGGCCTCGCGGTGTTCACGGTGATCGCGCTGGTGGCGATCCTCGCCCCCTGGATCGCGCCGCAGAACCCCTACGACCTCGCCGTGCTGGACATCATGGACGGCCGGCTCGAGCCCGGCGCGCGCAACGGCGACGACACCATGACCTACTGGCTCGGCACCGACGACCAGGGCCGGGACATGCTCTCGGCCATCATGTACGGGCTGCGCATCTCGCTCGCGGTCGGCGCCGGCTCGGCGCTGCTCGCCGCCATCGTCGGCGCCTCGCTCGGCCTGCTCGCCGCCTATGTCGGCGGCCGGACGGACAGCGCCATCATGCGCGTGGTGGACCTGCAGCTGTCCTTCCCCGCGATCCTCGTCGCGCTGATGATCCTCGCCTTCCTCGGCAAGTCGGTGATGAACGTGGTCATCGCCATCGTCGTCGTGGAATGGGCCTACTACGCGCGCACCGTGCGCGGCACCGCGCTGGTGGAGCGCCGGCGCGAATACATCGAGGCCGCGCAATGCCTCGCCCTGCCGACGCACAGGATCCTGTTCCGCCACCTGCTGCCGAACTGCCTGCCGCCGCTGATCGTCATCGCGACGATGCAGGTGGCCCGCGCCATCGCGCTGGAGGCGACGCTGTCCTTCCTCGGCCTCGGCGTGCCGATCACCGAGCCGTCGCTCGGCCTGCTGATCGCCAATGGCTACGAATACATGCTCAGCGGGAAATACTGGATCAGCTTCTATCCGGGCATCGCGCTGCTGGTCACCATCGTGAGCATCAACCTGATGGGCGACCATCTGCGCGATGTGCTCAATCCGCGCCTGAAGAAGTAGCGACGATGAAGACCCCCACCCCGACCAGCCGCCCGCGGAGGGGGGCCAGCGCCACCCCCCCCCCCCCGCCCGCGGGGGGGGGGCGGCCCCGCCCC
>NZ_JBWXTD010000004.1:719194-722099 GCF_056682175.1 Falsiroseomonas sp. RANM36 | reverse complement strand
CCCCCCCGGGCCGGGGGGGTTTGGGCTGCGGCCCCCCCCCCCCCCCCCCGCGGGGGGGGGGCGGGGGGGGGGGGGGGGGCTGTGGCGCCATGACCGACACCCCCACGCTCGAGGTTCGCAACCTCCGCACCCACTTCTTCACCCGCGCCGGCGTGGTGAAGGCGGTGGACGACGTCTCCTTCACCGTGGCGCGCGGCAAGGTGCTGGGCCTTGTCGGCGAGTCAGGCTCCGGCAAGTCGGTCACCGGCTTCTCCGTCATGGGGCTCGTGGACCCGCCTGGCCGCATCGTCGAAGGGCAGATCCTGTTCAAGGGGCAGGACCTCGCGAAGCTCTCCGACGAGGAGATGCGGAAGCTGCGCGGCAACCGCATTGCGATGATCTTCCAGGACCCGATGATGACGCTCAATCCGGTCCTGCGCGTGGACACCCAGATGATCGAGACGGTGCTCGCGCATGAGAAGGTGCCGGAGTCCGAGGCCCGCGCCCGCGCGCGCGACGCGCTCGGCATGGTCGGCATCCCCTCGCCGGACGAACGCCTGAAGTCGTATCCGCACCAGTTCTCCGGCGGCATGCGCCAGCGCGTCGCGATCGCCATTGCGCTGCTGCACCGCCCGGACCTGATCGTGGCCGACGAGCCGACCACCGCGCTCGACGTCACGATCCAGGGGCAGATCCTGGCGGAGGTCCAGAAGCTCGCGGCCACCACCGGCACCTCGCTGATCTGGATCACGCACGATCTCTCGGTCGTCGCCGGCCTCGCCGACGACATCGCGGTGATGTACGCCGGCAAGATCGTGGAGCAGGGCGATGTGGGCGAGGTGCTGGACCACCCGCTGCATCCCTACACCCACGGTCTGATCGGCAGCGTGCCGAGCCGCAACCGCCGCGGCGAGCCGCTGCGCCAGATCCCCGGCATGACGCCCTCGCTCCTGTCGCTCAAGCCGGGCTGCGCCTTCCGCGCCCGCTGCCCCCGCGCGCAGGAGGATTGCGCCGCGATGCCGGAACTCCACGCCTGGATGCCGGGCCGCCTCGCGCGCTGCCACCACCCGCATCTCGAGCCCCGGGAAGAAGCGGCATGAGCGCCACCGTCGCGGAGCACGCGCCGCGCATCTTCTCGGACACCGAGACGCCGATGGTGGAGCTGCGCGGCGTCAGCCGCCGCTTCGCGAAGAAGCTCGACATCGCCGCGAAGCTGGCGCGGAAGCTCGGCGCCGACGTGAAGGAGGAAGTGGTCCACGCGGTGGACAAGGTGGACCTCCGCGTCCGCAAGGGCGAGGTGGTCGGCCTGGTCGGTGAATCCGGCTGCGGCAAGTCCACGCTCGGCCGCGTCGTCGCGGGCATCCTGCCGCAATCCGAAGGCCAGGTGTTCTGGAAGGGCCAGGAGGTCGGGACGCTCACCGGAGAAGCGGCGCGGCAGTCCAAGCTGCAGCGGCAGATGATCTTCCAGGACCCCTATGCCTCGCTCAATCCGCGCATGCGCGTCGCCGACATCGTGGGCGAGGCGCCGCTGGTGCATGGCCTGACGCGGCGCTCCGACTTCGACAGCTATGTGGACGACCAGATGCGCCGCGCCGGACTCGATCCGGCCTTCAAGCGGCGCTACCCGCACCAGTTCTCGGGCGGGCAGCGCCAGCGCATCGGCATTGCGCGCGCGCTGGCCGTGCAGCCGGAATTCATCGTCTGCGACGAGGCGGTGGCCGCGCTGGACGTCTCGATCCAGGCGCAGATCCTCAACCTGTTCATGCGGCTCCGGCGCGAGCTGGATCTCACCTACCTGTTCATCAGCCACGACCTGGGCGTGGTCGAGCATCTGAGCGACCGCGTCGTGATCATGTATCTCGGCCGGGTCGTCGAGGAGGCGCCGACGGAAGAAATCTTCCGCCGCGCGAACCACCCCTATACGCGCTCGCTGCTGGACAGCGTGCCGCGCATCGAGAACCGCAAGCGCGCCTTCACCGTGGTGAAGGGCGAGATCCCCTCGCCGCTGAACCCGCCTTCCGGCTGCCATTTCCATCCCCGCTGTCCGCTCGCCTTCGACCGCTGCAAGGCCGAGGTGCCGGTGCTGCGGGAGGTCGCGACCGGCCACCGGAGCGCGTGCCACCTGAACGATGCCGCCTGACCCTCCCTCCCCCGCGTGCGGGGGAGGGGCGGGGGGGGGGGACGGCGCAGCGCCGCCCTACCGGGCGCAATGGGAATCGGCCGATCTTGTGCCGGACTTCCTCGCCGGCCGTGATCCCGCGACGGACCCGCTCTGGCGCGGCTCGGGCGCCGAGGACGTCGGCGAATACGCGCTCTGGGCGGACCATCTCTGCGGCTGCGCCTGCCTGCAGATGACGCTCGGCGCGCGCGGTCGGCCGGTGCCGCCGATCCATGAGGTCCGCCGCGCCGTGCAGGACGCAGGCGGCTACGTGCTGGAGGCGGAGGGCGCGATCCGCGGCCTGATCTATGCCGGCGCCGTTGCCTGGCTGCAGACGCAGGGCCTTCCGGCGCGGATCGTGACGGACATCGCGGCGGGCGACGTTGCGGGGCTGCTGGGCGATGGCGGGCTCTTCATCGCCTCGGTCCACGGCACCATCCGCTGGCCGGACCGCACGCCGCCGCGCCTGGGCGGGCATCTCGTGCTGGTCTTCGGCACGGATGCGACGGGGCGGCTGCGCTTCCACAACCCGTCCGGCGACACGCCGACAAGCCGGGAAGATGCGCGCCTGCCGGCCGAGGCATTCGGGCGCTTCTTCGCCGGCCGGGGCATCCACATCGGCTGATCGCCCGGCCGGCGCCGGCTGCCCTCAGGTGGACTTGGTCTCCGGCCCGCGGCCGCGCCCCCGGCCCGGCGGGGCGGGCGGGGGGGTGTGCGGAGGGCCCGGCGGCGGGGGGGTGCCCCCGCCCCCCCCCCCCCGCCGGGCGG
>NZ_JBWXTD010000004.1:703665-719094 GCF_056682175.1 Falsiroseomonas sp. RANM36 | reverse complement strand
GGGGGGGGGGGGGGGGGGGGGGCCGGGGGCGCGCCCGCCGCCCGGCGGCGGCGCCCGCTGCGCGCCGCCGCGGCCCTGGCCGGGCGGGTCGGAGGGGTCGTTGTCGCTGGTGCCGCCCTGCTGCGGCGCCCGCTGCCCGCCGCCGCGGCCCTGGCCGGGCGGGTCGGAGGGGTCGTTGTCGCTGGTGCCGCCCTGCTGCGGGGCGCGCTGTCCGCCGCCGCGGCCCTGGCCGGGCGGGTCGGAGGGATCGTTGTCGCTCGCGCCCTGCTGCTGCGGCCCGCGCTGCCCGCCGCCGCGGCCATTGCCCGGGTCGTCGGAAGGGTCGTTGTCGGTCAGGCCGCTGCGCGCCCTTGGCGGGGGCGCGGGCCGCGAAGGCGCCGCGCCACCCTTGCCGCCAGGCTCCGGCACGCCGCCGCCACCCGACTTCGTGCCCTGCGCGGCCGCGACGCCCGGCAAGGCGGCGCCACCACCCAGCGCCGCCAACCGCAACACGAGCAGTCGTCGCCGCAGGGGCGAGCGCATCGGGTCATCGGCCATCTGGGTCTCCCTTCCTCGGCCGACATGTTCTTGCGCCCTGGCCGGCCCGTCCAGAGGAAAGCCGACGATGCGCTGCCGGGGGTGCGAATAAGTCTCTTGCATCGAAGTTCATATTTTGTTCTACTCTCTCCCATGAGACAGCCCCTGACCGCCGCCGGTCCGTCCGAGGCCGCCGACATCCCCTTCGAGCTGCGCATCCCGGCGCCGCCGAATTTCCGCTGGATCCCCGCCGCGCCGCCCGCGCCCTGGTGGCGCGAGGCGATGCGCTGGTCGCTGATCGGCCTGACCGCGAGCTGGGCGGCCGGCGAGATCACGCTGCGGCTGATGGTCCCCTGAGGCGGCCGCCGGCACTTTGTCCGAAACCGCCCACACCGGACGGCCTGCATGGCGCGCGGCCCGGCTCAGACCCCCGGCCCTCCGGCCATCGGGTCGCCTTACGCCGGCAGGGTCGCCAGCGCGCTGAGCCCGCCGCCCGGCCGGTTGTGCAGCACCACGTCGCCGCCATGCGCGCGCAGGATGTTGCGGGCGATCGGCAGGCCGAGGCCGGTGCCGCCGGTCTCCCGGTTGCGGCTGCTCTCAAGCCGCCGGAAGGGCTGGAACACGCCTTCCAGCTCGTCCTCCGGCACGCCCGGCCCGTCATCGTCGATGGCGATGCGGATCTGCGCCGGCGCCGCCTTCTCCAGCGCCAGCCGCGCCGCGCCGCCATAGGCCACGGCATTCCCCACCAGGTTGGCCAGCGCCCGCTTCAGCGCCACCGGCCGCGCCCGCACCGTCAGGTGCTCCGGTCCCTGATAGGCGACCTTGTCGCCGAGCTCGGGGTTCGCATCCGCCGCCTCGTCCAGCACGGTGCGGCACAGCGCCGCCAGGTCGAGCGGGACCGAGGGCTCGGCCGCCGCGTCGTCCCGGGCGAAGGCCAGCGTCGCCGCGATCATCGCCTCCATCTCCTCGAGATCGGCGATGATCTTGCGGCGCTGCTCGTCGTCGTCGAGCAGCTCGGCGCGCAGCTTCAGCCGGGTGATCGGGGTCTTCAGGTCATGGCCGATCGCCGCCAGCATCTGGGTGCGGTCGCTAACGAAGCGGCGGATGCGCTCGGCCATGGTGTTGAAGGCGTGGGCGGCGGTGGCGACCTCGGTCGGCCCGTTCTCCGGCAGCGGCGGGGCGTTCACGTCGCGCCCGAGCCGGTCCGCGGCTGCCGCCAGGTCGCGCACCGGCCGGGTCAGGCGCCGCACCGCCCAGAGCGTGAGGCCGGCCGCGGCGAGCGTCATCAGCACGAAGGAGGCCAGGAAGGTCGCGGAATGCCAGGGCCGGGGCGGCGGCAATTCGATCCGCAGGTTGAGCCAGCCGGCATCCGGGAAGCGCAGGCTCGCCAGCATCACGCCCGGCCGGTACGAGCCGGAGACGATCATCTCCCGCGGGCGCAGCCGCGGCGGCGCCGACATCACCGACTCGACGCGGAGCAGCCGGTTGATCGGCACCGGCGGCGGCGGGTTGTCGAGCCGCGCGATGGGCTCGCTGTCGTAGCTGGCGCGCAGGCCGGGCGGCAGGTCGAGGTCGCCGAGCACCGCCGCGCGGCGGTCGGGCTGCGTCACCAGCATCGTCCGCCACACGGCGTAGCTGCGCTGCGACACCTCGCGCCCCTGCTGGAATCGCTGCAGGTCCACCCGGTCCAGCGCGTGGATGGTGAGCCCGGCCACCTGGACCAGCACCAGGCCGAGCAGCAGGAACAGCGCGGTCCGCCCGGCGAGCGAACGGGGCAGCAGGCGCTTCACCGCCGGCTCAGCCCCGTTCCACCGCGGTGGCCAGCACATAGCCGCCGCCGCGCACGGTCTTGATCAGCTGCGGGTTGCGCCCGTCATCCTCCAGCTTGCGGCGCAGCCGGCTGACCGCGACGTCGATCGCGCGGTCGAAAGGCCCGGCCTGGCGGCCGCGCAGCAGGTCCATCAGCATGTCGCGCGTGAGCACCCGGTTCGGCCGCTCGACCAGCGCGATCAGCAGCTCGTATTCGCCGCCGGTCAGCGGCACCTCGACGCCC
Source organism: Falsiroseomonas sp. RANM36 (assembly GCF_056682175.1). Taxonomy (NCBI): domain Bacteria; kingdom Pseudomonadati; phylum Pseudomonadota; class Alphaproteobacteria; order Acetobacterales; family Roseomonadaceae; genus Falsiroseomonas; species Falsiroseomonas sp. RANM36. The sequence continues at coordinate 716,525 of NZ_JBWXTD010000004.1, read as the reverse complement.
TGCGGGTTCACCAGACGGCGCCGCGCCGGCTCCAGGACCCAGCCGGAGAAGCGGATCTGCTTGGCCGGCGGCTCGCCGGAGGGCGAGCCGGTGGAGCTGTCGGCGGTGGCGCGGCGCAGCACGGCGCGGATGCGCGCCAGCAACTCGCGCGGGTTGAAGGGCTTGGCGACATAGTCGTCGGCGCCGAGTTCGAGGCCCACGATCCGGTCGGTCTCCTCGCCCATCGCGGTCAGCATGACGAGCGGCACCTCGGACTGGCCGCGCAGCCAGCGGGCGAAGTCCAGCCCCGATTCGCCCGGCATCATCAGGTCCAGCACCACTAGGTGGTAGCGCCCGAGCGGCCAGAGCTTCCGCGCCTCCCGCGCGTCGCGCGCGGTGGTGACGCGGAAGGACTGCTTCTCCAGGAACTTCCCGAGCAGGTCGCGGATCTCGCGATCGTCGTCCACGACCAGGATGTGCGGGTGCGAGGTGGCGTCCATCTCCGCAACATAGCGCGCCCGGGCGGCGGCCGAAGGCTGCTTCGACAGGCCATTGTTTCGCCCCGTCACGGCGGCGGCGGCTGCAACATGCTGTTGCACTTGCTCACCGCATGGCCCTTCGGCCGGTTACGTTGGTCCCCCATCCTTTCGCCAACACGGGCCGCATCGGGCCGCGGCAGACTAGGCGCCGCGGCGAAACGACCCCCCTCCTGCCCCGGGGCGGCCTCGTGTACTGGCGGCGGGGATGTTCTCCCACCTGTCCCCGCCGCCCTCTTTTCCCCATCCCCCCGACTGGGTCCGCGATGCCGCGCGGGATCTCGTGCGGCGCGACGCCATCTTCGCCGGCATCGAGGACCGCGCCGGGCCGCTGCCCTGGATCGTGCGGCCGGCCGGCTTTCCCGGCCTCCTCCGGGCGATCTGCGCCCAGCTCGTTTCCAACGAGGCCGCCTTCGCCATCTGGCGGCGCGTCTCTTCCCTGCCGGGCGCGACGACGCCGGCGGGCTTCCTCGCGCTCGATCCGGAGCGCGTCGGCCTCGAGGGCGGGCTGACGCGCCAGAAGGTGCGCCATGCCCGCGCGCTGGCCGAAGCCATCCTGGACGGGTCCCTGCCGCTCGACCGGCTGCACGCGATGCCGGATGCGGAAGCCGTGGCGGCGCTCTGCCGGGTGAAGGGGATCGGCCGCTGGACGGCGGAGGTGCATCTGCTGTTCTCGCATGAGCGACCGGACGTGTTCCCGGTCGGCGACCTGGCGCTGCAGGCGGCGGCGGCGCAGCTGCGCGGCATGCCGGCGCGGCCCGATGCGCGGGCGATGGAGGCGATCGCGGCCGACTGGGCGCCGTGGCGGTCGGTCGCGGCCCGGCTGCTCTGGCACCACTGGCTGCATCACACGAAACGCGCGACGCTGGACCCCGCATGATCCTGTCGAGCCGCATCCGCGCCACCGATGTCCCGCCCATCCCCGCCGCCCGTGCCTGGGCCGCGCGCTACGACGGCCGCGCCGGCCCGGCGCTCGACCTCACGCAGGCCGTGCCGGGCTACCCGCCGCCGCCGGTGCTGCTGGCCAAGCTGGCGGAGGCCGCCGGCAGCGCGTCGGGCGCGGGATACGGCCCGATCGCCGGCGACGCGGCCCTGCGGGAGGCGCTGGCGGAGGATGTCTCGGCCTTCTACCGCGCGCCGATCCCGGCCTCCGCCGTCGCGATCACCGCCGGCTGCAACCTCGCCTTCGCCATGGCGATGCAGGTGCTGGCGGCGGAGGGCGAGGCGGTGCTGCTGCCGACGCCGTGGTATTTCAATCACCACATGGCGCTGACCATGCAGGGCGTGCGAACCATCCCCGTTCCGACCCGGCCCGAGGACGGCTTCGTGCCCGACCCCGCGCAAATCGCTGCGCTGCTGGCGGCGCATCGCCCGCGCGCCGTGGTGCTGGTGACGCCCAACAACCCGACCGGCGCGATCTACCCGGCGGCGGTGATCGAGCAGGTCGCTTCGCTCTGCCGCCGGCATGGCGCGGCGCTGGTGCTCGACGAGACCTATCGCGACTTCCTGCCCGAGGACCGCGTGCCGCCGCATGCGCTGTTCGAGGACCCAGACTGGGGCAGGGTGCTGCTGCACCTCTATTCCTTCTCCAAGGCCTATTGCGTGCCGGGGCATCGCGTCGGCGCCGTCGTTGCCGGGCCGGCGGTGATGGCGGAGCTCGACAAGGCCTTCGACACCTTCCAGATCTGTCCGCCGCGCCCGCCCCAGGCGGCGCTGGCCTGGGCGATCCCGGCGCTGCGCGACTGGCGGGCCGGCAATCGCGCGCTGATGGCCGACCGCGCCGCCTTCTTCCGCGACGCGGTCTCCCAGCTGCCGGGCTGGCGGCTGGATGCGATCGGCACCTATTTCGCCTTCCTCCGCCTGCCGGACTCTGCGCCGGACGCCATGCGCGCGTCGGAAATCCTGGCGGCGGAGCAGGGGCTGATGACGCTGCCGGGCCCCTTCTTCGGGCCCGGGCAGGATCGCCATCTGCGGCTGGCCTTCGCCAATGCCGCCGAGCCCGTGCTGGCGCAGGTGCCGGCCCGGCTCGCAACCTTCTCGTGACGGAGAACCCGATGCGAACGATTGATGTGATCTCCGACGCCATTTGCCCCTGGTGCTGGATCGGCAAGGCGCATCTCGATGCAGCGCTGGCCGAGCTCGCGCGCGACGGGCTGGAGTTCCGCGTGCGCTGGAAGCCCTTCCAGCTCAATCCCGACATGCCGGAGGAAGGCGTGGAGCGCGCCACCTATCGCGCCCAGAAGTTCGGCTCGGTCGAGCGCGGGAAGGAGCTGGATGCGCAGGTCGCCGAAGCCGGCCGTGCCGCGGGGCTGGATTTCCGCCACGACCTGATGCTGCGCACGCCGAACACCGTGGCCGCGCATCGCGTGATCCGCGCGGCGGAACAGGCCGGCGTGCAGCAGCCGGTCGTGGATGCGCTGTTCCGGGCCTATTTCCACCAGGGCCGCGACATCGGCGATGCCGCGGTGCTCAATGCGGTTGCGGCGGAGGCCGGCCTGCCCGGCATGGCGGCGATGCTGGCCGGCGAGGAGCATCGCGATGCCGTGCTGGCCGAGGACATGGCCGCGCGCCGCGGCGGCATCAGCGGCGTGCCGAGCTTCCTGATGGACCGCCACCTGCTGTTCAGCGGCGCGATGCCGGGGCCGCGCATGGCGGAGGCGTTCCGGCAGGCGGATGCCATCCTGTCGCAGCGCGAGAAGGCGGCGTGATGGCGACGGTCGGGCGCGGCCGTTCGCGCAGGAAACAGACCTGACGCACACCAAACACCGGGGGGACCGACAAGCATGGAATGGGTGATTCTCGGCCTGATCGTCCTGCTGCTGCTGTGGCTGGTCATGGTCTACAACCGGCTCGTCAGCCTGCGGCAGACCGTCGGCCAGTCCTGGGCCGATATCGAGGTGCAGCTCAAGCAGCGCCACGACCTGATCCCGAACCTGGTCGAGACGGTGAAGGGCTATGCGGCGCATGAGCGCGGCACGCTCGATGCCGTGATCCAGGCGCGCAACAGCGCGGTCAACGCGCATGGCCCGGAAGCCGCGGCCGCGGCGGAAGGCCAGCTCACCGGCGCGCTGTCACGCCTGTTCGCGCTCTCGGAAGCCTATCCCGACCTCAAGGCGAACCAGAATTTTCTATCGCTGCAGGGCGAGCTGTCGGCGCTGGAGACAAAAATCGCCGCCGCGCGGCGCTTCTTCAACAACGCGGTCGCGGAGTTCAACGCGGCGATCCAGTCCATCCCCGCGGTGTTCTTCGCCGGCAGCCTCGGCTTCACGCCGCGCGGCTTCTTCGAGCTGGAGGCGAATGAGCGCGCCGCGGTGCAGACCCCGCCGGGCGTGAAGTTCTGACGCGATGCTTCCGGCGACGGGCCTTCGCACCCACGCCTGGAACACCGCGCTCCGCTCCCTGCTGCTGCTGGCGGGCTTCCCGCTGCTGCTGGCGATGATGGGCTATGCGCTCGCGCTGCTGCTCGTCGCCGGCAACGCGCCGACGGTGCAGGACGGCCTGTGGCAGGCGGCGCAACTGCTGCCCGGCATCGTCCCGCTGGCGCTGCTCGTCGCCGCCATCTGGTTCGCGATCGCGTGGTTCAGCCACAACCGCATCCTCGACCTCGTCACCGGCGCGAAGCGCGTGGCCGACCCGCGCGACGAGCCGCGGCTCTGGAAGCTGACCGAGGCGCTCTGCATCAGCCGCGGCATGACCATGCCGCGCCTGGCCGTGATCGAGACGCCGGCGCGCAACGCCTTCGCCTCCGGCCTCACGCCGAAGAAGGCCGGCGTGACGGTGACGCGGGGGCTGATGGAGGCGCTGGACGACCGCGAGCTTTCCGCCGTGATCGGGCATGAGTTGGCGCATATCCGCAACGGCGATGCGCGGCTCGGTGTGATCGCGGCGGTCTTCGTCGGCGTGATCACGCTGGTGACCGACTCCGTCTGGAAAGGGCTGCGGCTGATGCGCTTCACGCGCATCGGCGGCCGCAGCCGCTCCTCCTCGTCTTCCTCCTCGAACCGCAGCGGCGGCGGGGGCGGGCTCGTGGTGCTGGCGCTCATCGCGATCGCCATCCTCATCGCGGTGCTGGCGCATCTGCTGGCGCTGGTGCTGCGCATGGCGCTGTCGCGCAACCGCGAATACCTCGCGGACGCCGGCGCCGTGGACTTCACCCAGGACCCGGATGCGATGATCTCCGCCCTGCGGAAGGTCGAGCAGAAGCCGGGTCTCACGGAGGTGCCGGAGCAGGTGCGGGCGCTGTTCCTGCACGATGCGAAGCTGTCGCGCGCGATGGGCTGGTTCGCGACCCATCCGCCGGTGGAGGCGCGCGTTGCAGCGCTGGTGCGCTACGCCGGCGGGCATGATCCCGGCAAGCTGCCCGACCTGCCGGCCGAGGCTGCACCGGCAGAGGCTGGGGCGCAGGAACCGCTCTGGACCGAGGCGGTCACCCCTCCAGCAGGCGGCGCAGCTTCCGGACAGCGCTCCCCGGGGTCGTCACCACCGGCCGGCCGGTCGCCCTGGCAACCATGGGGGCCGCGCGGGCCAGGCTGAACTGGCCGAGCAGAATGGCGTCGCAGTCGCGCAGCGCGGGCGCCGCCTGCTCCACCAGGCGATCGTGCCGCTCCGGGTCGCCAGCATCGAGCGCGGCCATCGCGCCCTCCGCCAGGCAGGGCACGACGGCCACGCCCGGCGGGAATTCCGGCGGCATGGACGAGAGCGTGCCGGGGAAGGTCGCCAGCAGGCCGATCCGGCTTCCATGGCCGACCACCTCCTCGATCGCCGCCTCGTTGGGCTTGAGCACGGGCATCGGCGCCAGGTCGCGCGCGCAGGCCTCGATGCAGGGGCCGAAGGCGGAGCAGGAGAACAGGATGCCCTGCGCGCCGGTGCCGGCGGCGTAGCGCGCCAGCGTCAGGAAGCGCTGCGTCATCGCCTCGTTCAGGCGCCCTTCGCGGGCGAGGTCGGCCGAGAGGCTGTCATCCAGCAGGTTCATCAGCCGCGCCTCGGGCCAGATCCCGGCGAAGGCGGCCTCGATCGGCGGCGGCGAGTGCCGCAGCGCGTGGATCAGCGCGATGCGCATCGTCACTCCGGGATGCAGCGGCGGAGGGGAGAGGGGAATTCGGCGCAGTCGGGGAAGACGATCTCGTTCGGGCCCCGGCGCTCCACGCGCAACGTGTTCGGCCCGCCGGGGCAGCCGAAGCCGACATCGCTCGGCATCCGCGCGCCAAAGGGGGTGTTCTGCGGCGGGGCGGGCAGGAAGCGCATCTCCAGCGCATCGGGCTCGGCGGCCACCGTCTCGAGCAGACGCTGGCGATAGGCGACGTCGAGCGGCGAGGCGCGCAGCACCACGTCGCGCATGAAGATCACCGTGGGCTGGCCGAAGCAGCGCGCGCCGACGCCGTCGCCGGGCGGGAAGATGCCGCCCGTCCAGGAGCCGAACACCCAGGCATGCGGCGGCAGCCCGCCCTGCTGGGCGGTCGAACTGCCGCCGAGCACCAGCAACAGAGCCGCCACAAGCATCCAGCGTCGCATGCCATGCCCCCCGCGATCCCGACCTCCCTCATACGCCCCTCGCGCAGGGAGGACTACCGCCCGCCCGTCACGCCCGGGCCGGTGCGGCGGCCGGGGCGGGGTCCTTCACCGGCATGTGGATCAGCGCGGCGAAGGCTGCGGCGAGAATGCCGATGGTCCACATCAGGTCGTAGGACCCGGTGCGGTCGAGGATCAGCCCGCCGAGCCAGGCGCCGGTGAAGCCGCCGATCTGGTGGCCGAGATAGACAATCCCGAACAGCGTCGCCAGCCAGCGCGTGCCGAAGTTCCGCGCCACCAGCGCCACGGTGGGCGGTATGGTCGAGAGCCACAGGATGCCCATCAGCGCCGAGAACAGCAGGACCGTCTCGGTGGTCTTGGGCAGCGCCATGAAGCCGGCCATCAGCACGCCACGCGCGGCATAGATCAGGACGAGAAGCTCGCGTCGCCGCCAGCGCTGCGCCAGTTCTCCGGCCGCGAGCGATCCCGCGATGTTGAACAGCCCGATGAGGGCGATCGCCCCCGCCCCCACCGCCACCGGCAGCCCGCAGCTGTGCACGAAGCCCGGCAGGTGGACGCTGAGGAAGGAGACATGCAGGCCGCAGACGAAGAAGCCGAAGAACAGGAACCAGAAGGTCGGCGTGCGGAGCGCGCGGGAGAGCGCCTGGCGCGCCGTCTCCTCGGTGGCGGCGGCCTTGGGCGGCGGGCGGTCGGCCAGCGGCGCGGCGAGCGGGATCATCAGCAGCGCGGCGGCGGCCAGCAGCAGCAGCGTCCATTGCCAGCCGAAGCCCGCGATGCCGAAGCCGGCCAGCGGCACCACCAGGAACTGCCCGAAGGAGGACCCGGCCGTGCCGAGCCCGACGGCGCGCCCGCGCTGGGTCTCCGGCAACAGCCGGGTGAGGGAGGCGATGATCACCGGCATCCCGGCGGCGGAGACCGCAAGCCCCATCACCACCCCGGCGAAGAAGGTGAAGACCGCCATGCTGTCGGCGAAGGCCATGCCGAGGATTCCGACGGCGTAGAGCACCGCGCCACCCATGACGACCGTCCGCCCGCCGATGCGGTCCGCGATCTGGCCGCAGAGCGGCTGGAAGATGCCGTTCAGCAGCACCGAGAGCGCGATGGCGAAGGCGAAGCCGGAGGCCGTCCAGCCATACGCGGTGGTCATCGGGGCGAGAAAGAGCCCGAAGGACTGGCGCAGGCCGTTGGCCAGCGCGGCGGCCAGCACGCCGCAGGCGATCAGCACGCCGGCGGCGGCCGGCATGGACCGGATGGACATCGGGAGCTCCACGGTCGTTCGCCGAGTACCTTCCCATCGGGGAGGCCGCGATTCAACGCATCCGGAAGCCCGCCGGGCGCATGGCTGCCAGAGCATCACCGGTTACCCTGGATCATGTCGTTGCGCTCATCCGGGTGACCGATGCGCCGGTTCGGCGATCCTGTCCGCCCGGATCAGGCGCTACGCAGCGAAAGGATCACCGCGGGCGGCCAGGATGTTCACGATGTCGTCGGTGCGGGCCGCGAGCTCCGCCGCCGGGACGGGGGTGATGCCCGCATCGGCGCCGATGGTCCAGAAGGCGAAGCCCATCCCCTCCAGCAGGCCGATCAGCTCCGCGGCGCTCGATCCGTGCGCCCTCTGCAGGCCGGGGGAGAATTCGAACATGACCCGCACCCGCGGCGAGCGCGCGAGCAGGCGCGCCATGCCCTGCACCGCCTGGGTCTCCGTGCCCTCCACGTCCATCTTGATGACATCCACGCGGAAGTCGGGATCGGGGTAGAGATCGTCGAGCGCCACGACCCGGCAGGGCACCGTCTCCACCCCCGGAGCCGCCTGGCCGGCCGGCGTGGCGAGATGCCCCCCGCCCGCGTACTCCCAGGAGAAGCGCAGCTCGGACCGGCCTTCCGCGGCGCCGACCGCGAGGTTGTGCACCTTGGCGTGGCCGCCGAACCCGTTCACCGCCAGCGAGCGCGCGAGCAGCCCGGCGAAGCGCGGGTTCGGCTCGAAGGCATGCACCTGGCCTGTCGCCGCGAGCGCGGAGCACGCCAGCAGCGCATAGACGCCGAGATGCGCGCCGATGTCGAACACCGTGTCGCCGGGCCGGATCAGGCGCCAGAACAGGTTCGTGTAGTTCGGCTCCCAGATGCCGAACATCATGATGTGCGGCACGAGGTCGGTGCCCCGCGTGTCCACATACATCAGGATCCGCCCGTGCAGCAGCGTCAGCGCCGTGTCGTCGCCGAGCCAGGTCGTCGCGGTGCGGAAGAAAGGCTCGCTGCGGCTCTCCATCCGTGCGAGCTGCGCCGACAGCTCCTCCAGGCGCTGCAGCACCTGCCGGCTGGTCGGTTGCGGCGGGCCGCGTCGGCCGAGGAGGCGCTTGAGCATCGCGACGGGCACGTCCTTGCTTCAGGGTTGGGTGGGTCAGCCGGCCTTGCGGATGGCAAGGCCGAAGGAGGTCGCCACGACGATGCCGTGGCGCTGGCGATGGCCGCGCGTGCTGGTCGGCGCCGCCGCCACCTGCTCGTCCATCGCCTCGGCGCCCGGATGCGTGTTGAAGGCGAGGATGCGATGGCCCGCGGGCGCCAGCCGCTCGGCCAGCGCCTCGATGTCGCAGCGCCGCAGGATGACCAGGTTCGGCAATTCCCAGGTGGTCCTGTCCGAGGTGAGGTTGAAGTCGAGGCAGTGCAGCGCGAGGCCGCCGGGACGCAGCGGCGCGAGGCTCGCCTCGAGGAAGGCGAGCGTGGCCTCGATCGAACGCAGCCGCCCCGGCATGCCGAGGGAGAAGCAGAAATCCATGCTGTCCGGGGGGAAGCTGCCGATCGCGGTGGGCTCGAAGGCGGCGAAGCGCACCAGCTGGTCGAACTCCTCGAGCGTGATGATCTCGGGGTAGAACAGCCGGCTGCGCCGCGCCTCGATCGCGCGTTCGTCGCCGCTCTCGCCGCCGATCGCCAGCATCTCGGCGCCGCGCGAGGCGAGCAGGGCGGCGATGCGCTCGCGCCCCGCCTCGATCGCGAGGCCGCGGCGGCCCGGCGCGATCAGGCCCTCCGTCGCCAGCACGGAGACGATCCAGGCATGCTCCCACTTCGCGCGCGTGCGCGACGGGCGCAATCCGATGGCTTCGATGATCTCGGCGAAGGCCGGGTCGGCGAATTGCGAGGCGGTGCAGAGCTGCGATCCCGGCTGCTCGAGATCGGGCGGGGCGAAGCGCCAGTCGAGTGCTGCCGAGGCCGGGGGGCGCAGCAGGAACAGCGGCACCGTGTAGGTCGGAAAGCCGTTCAGGACCGAATCGAAGAACTCGTGGAAGCTCTCTGTGTTCGTGAAGGCGCGGCGGAGCGCATCGAGGTCGGGCAGGGCCTTGAAGGCTTCGACCTCGGCGGGACTGACCGGCGCGCGACCGGCCAGCAGCCGGAAACCCCACTCCACGGCCTCGCGCGAAACGCCCTTGGGCGGGGGCGCGGCGTCTGCCGCGGCGTCGCCCGCGCGCCCCTCCTCGTGATCCGACATCCGGCTCCTCCGGCGCCGCTCGCGGCGCCCGCCCGGGTTCCATCACAGCGCGCGGCCGCCCGCAACCCCGCGGCGCCGGCGCCGCCCCTGCGTGCCGCCGGCCCCCGATGCCAGACTCCGCTTGACGCGTCGCGCGCGCGCGCCGTCCAATGCGGCCATACGCGGCGGGGCAGGAACCTTCGCCGATCCTGGGGAGGAGTTTCCACCATGCGCCGTCGCCACCTGATTGCCGCCGCGGGCGGCCTGCTTGCCATTCCCGGCCTCGCCCGCGCACAGCGGGGCACGGCGATCGGCGTGTCCTGGTCGAACTTCCAGGAAGAGCGCTGGAAGACCGATGAGGCGGCGATCCAGGCGGCGCTGCGCGCAGGCGGTGCGACCTATCTCTCGGCCGATGCCCAGTCCAATCCGACGAAGCAGCTTGCCGATATCGAGAGCCTGCTGGCGCGCGGCGTGAAGGCGCTGATCGTGCTGGCGCAGGATGCGCAGGCGGTGCGCCCGGCGGTGGACCGCGCCCTGAACGAGGGTGTGGCCGTGATCGGTTACGACCGGCTGATCGAGGATCCGCGCGCCTTCTACCTGACCTTCGACAATGTCGAGGTCGGCCGCATGATGGCCCGCGCCATCCAGGCGGCGAAGCCCGAGGGCAACTACGCCTTCATCAAGGGCAGCAGCGCCGATCCCAATGCCGGCTTCCTGTACCAGGGCAGCATGGAGGTGCTGAAGCCCGCGATCGATGCCGGGCGCATCCGCAATGTGGGCGAGGCCTTCACGGATGGGTGGCTGCCGGCCAATGCGCAGCGCAACATGGAGCAGATCCTGACCCGGAACAACAACCGCGTGGATGCCGTGGTCGCCGCCAATGACGGCACCGCGGGCGGCGCGATCGCAGCCCTCGCCGCGCAGGGGCTGGCGGGCAGCGTGCCGGTCTCCGGCCAGGATGCCGACCGCGCGGCGCTCAATCGCATCGCGCTCGGCACGCAGACGGTGACGATCTGGAAGGATGCGCGCGACCTCGGCAAGGCGGCCGGCGAGATCGCCGTGCGCCTCGCCGGCGGGGCGCGGCTGAACGAGGTCCCGGGCGCCGTGCAGTGGAACCAGGGCCCGTCGCGGGCGAACATGACCGCGCTGTTCCTGCGTCCGCAGCCGATCACGAAGGAGAATCTGGGCCTCGTCATCGAAGGCGGCTGGGCGCCGCGCGATGCGGTGTGCCAGGGCGTTCCCGCGGGTCGCGTCCCGGCCTGCGGATGAGCGCCACCGCCACGCGCGGCCTCGGCGGGAGTTCCGGGGCCGCGCTGCGCGCGCTGGAGGTCGATCCGCGCCTCGTCGGCATGCTTGCCGCGCTGGCGGCCATCTGGATCGGGTTCGACCTGCTCTCGGGCGGCGCCTTCCTGACGCCGCGCAACCTGTGGAACCTGTCGGTCCAGACCGCCTCCATCGCGGTGATGGCCTGCGGGATGGTGCTGGTCATCGTCACCCGCAACATCGACCTGTCGGTTGGCGCGATCCTCGGCGTGACCGGCATGCTCATCGGCGTGCTGCAGGCGCGGCTGCTGCCGGAGATCCTCGGCCTCGAGAACCCCGCCACCTGGATCATCGCGGTCTTCGCCGCGGTGCTCGTCGGCGGGGCGATCGGCATGCTGCAGGGCGCGCTGATCGCCTGGCTCGCCATCCCCTCCTTCATCGTCACGCTGGGTGGGCTGCTGGTGTGGCGCGGCGCTGCCTGGTGGGTGACGCAGGGCCAGACCGTGGCGCCGATGGACATGCGCTTCCGGCGCCTCGGCGGCGGGATCGAGGGCGCGATCGGCGCGACGGCGTCCTGGATCATCGGCGGCCTCGCCTGCGCGGCCATCCTGGCTGCGCTGATCGCCTCGCGGCGCCGTCGCATCGGCTTCGGCTTCCCGGTGCGGCCCGCCTGGGCCGAGGCGACTGTCGCGGTGCTGGCGGTGGGCGTGGTGCTGGGTGCGGTACTGGTGGCGAATTCCTACCCGCTGCCGGTCGGCATCGCGCGGCGCCTGGTCGAGCAGGCGGGCGGCACCTGGGTGCCCGGCACCTTCATCGCGCATGGGCTGGCGATCCCCGTCCTGGTCGCGATCGCCGTCGGCATCGTCATCACCGTGCTGGCGCTGCGCACGCGCTTCGGCCGCGCGGTCTTCGCCATCGGCGGCAACCCGGAAGCGGCCGAGCTCTCGGGCATCAACACCCGGCGCACCATCATGATGGTCTTCGCCCTGATGGGCGCATTGTGCGGGATCGCCGCCTGCATCTCCACCGCGCGGCTGAACGCGGCGACGAATGCCGCCGGATCGCTGGACGAGCTCTATGTGATCGCGGCCGCGGTGATCGGCGGCACCTCGCTTGCCGGCGGCGCCGGCACGGTGGCGGGCGCGATGCTCGGCGCGCTGGTGATGCAGAGCCTGCAATCGGGCATGGTGCTGCTGGGCGTGGACGCGCCGATGCAGAACATCGTCGTCGGGGTGGTGCTCGTGTTCGCGGTCTGGCTGGACAACGTCTATCGGAGGCGCATCCGGTGAGCGCGGACGGAGGCGTGCCGCTCGTCGAGATGGACGACATCCACCTCGCCTTCGGCGGCATCAAGGCCGTGGACGGCGCGAGCGTGGACCTGCACGAAGGCGAGGTGGTCGGGCTGCTCGGCCACAACGGCGCGGGCAAGTCCACGCTGATCAAGGTGCTGTCCGGCGCCTATCGCGCGGATTCCGGCGAGATCCGGGTGCGGGGCGAGACCGCGCATATCCACTCGCCGCGCGATGCCCGCCGCTACGGCATCGAGACGATCTACCAGACGCTGGCGCTGGCCGACAATCTCGACGCCGCGGCGAACATCTTTCTCGGGCGCGAGTTGCTGACGCGTTGGGGCACGCTGGACGACGCGGCGATGGAGGCGGCGACGCGGGAGGTGATGGGCCGGCTCAACCCGCATTTCCGCCGCTTCAAGGAGCCGGTGCGCGCGCTCTCGGGCGGGCAGCGGCAATCGGTGGCGATCGCGCGCGCGATCCATTTCGACGCGCGCATCCTGATCATGGACGAGCCGACGGCCGCGCTCGGCCCGGCCGAGACGGCGCAGGTGGGCGCGCTGGTGAAGCAGCTGAAGACGCAGGGCATCGGCATCTTCCTGATCAGCCACGACATCCACGATGTCTTCGACCTGGCGGACCGGATCAGCGTGATGAAGAACGGCCGCCTGGTCGGGACGGCGCGGGTTGCCGACATCACCAAGGACGAGGCGCTCGGGATGATCATCCTCGGCAAGTGCCCGCCCGGCGCGATCCCCGGGCCGGGGGCAATGACCTGAAATCGCCCTCCCCCGCGTGCGGGGG
>NZ_JBWXTD010000004.1:699816-703655 GCF_056682175.1 Falsiroseomonas sp. RANM36 | reverse complement strand
CCCCGGGCCCCGCCCCCCCCGGGCGCCCCCCCCGGGGGGGGGCAACCCCCCCCCCCCCCCCCCCCCCCCGGGGGGGGGGCGGGCGGTGTCCTAGGACGCCGTGGACATGTTGAGCGCCGGCTTCGCCTCGGCCGGCAGCGGGCTCTCATAGGGGCGGCCGCCCATGCGGCGGCGCAGATCCTCCTTCGCGGCGGCGATCAGCGCCGGATCGCGCAGCGCGTCGAGTGCGGTGCCGGCCATCACCTTCGCCACATGCGCCATCGCCGCGTGGGCGGCCGGCGACTTGCCCTGCGCCACCGCCTGCCAGGAGTGGAACGGTGTGCCGACCGCCCAGGTGGCGCCGCGGGCCTGCACCGTCGGCACCTTCTGCGAGACGTCGCCGACATCGGTGGAGCCCACCATCGCGACGCTCTTCTCCGCCGGCGCCACGAGCGCGTCGTGCAGCGGCTTGCCGCGCCTGGCGGGCAGGCCGTGGCGGCGATAGGCGGCGGCGATGTCGGCGTCGCTCAGCGTGTCCTGGATCGCCTGGGCGAAGGCGCGGTCCGTCTCGGCGAAGACGGGTGGGCCGAGGCGGTCCAGGTTGCGCTGCATCGCGGCTTCCAGCGGCGTGTTGCCGAGCAGCTCGCAGACCGCGGAGACGACCTCGGTCTCCACCCGGGTCTCGGTCATCAGCGCCGCGCCCTCGGCGATCTTGCGCACGCGCTCGACCAGGCCGCGCAGCTCCAGCACGCTGGCGGCGCGGATGAGGTAGCGCACCTTGGCGCGCGCCTGCACCACGTTCGGCGCGATGCCGCCGGCGTCGAGATAGGCGTAGTGGATGCGCGCATCCGAGGGCATGTGCTCGCGCATGTAGTTCACGCCGACATTCATCAGCTCCACCGCGTCGAGCGCGGATCGGCCGAGATGCGGCGAGGCCGCGGCATGCGCGGCGCGGCCGGTGAAGGTGAAGTCGATGCGGGTGTTCGCCAGGCTCAGCGCCTCGATCACGCCGGCGAAGTAGTCCGGGTGCCAGGTGATGGCGATGTCCACGTCGTCGAAGGCGCCGTCGCGCACCATGAACCCCTTGGCCGCGCCGCCTTCCTCGGCCGGGCAGCCATAGTAGCGCACGCGGCCCTTCATGCCGTTCGCCGCCAGCCAGTCCTTCACCGCGGAGGCGGCGAGCATCGCGCCGGCGCCGAGCAGGTTGTGGCCGCAGCCATGCCCGCGCATCTCGCCCGGGATGGGCTTCGGCTCGGCGATGCCGGCTTCCTGCGAAAGGCCCGGCAGCGCATCGTATTCGCCGAGGATGGCGATGACCGGCCCGCCCTCGCCGGCCTCGCCCATCACCGCGGTCGGGATGCCTGCGACCTTGTCGGTGATCCGAAAGCCCTCGCGCTCCAGCATCGCCTTGTGCTCGGCGGCGGAGCGGTGCTCGTCGTAGCAGAGCTCCGGCATGGCCCAGACGCGGTCGGCGAGCGCGTTGAACGCCGTGCGCTTCGCATCCACCAGGCGCCAGATCTCTTCTTCGTTCTGCATGGAGGTTCCCTTGCTCAATAGACGACGACGGAGCGGATGCTTTCGCCGCGCTCCATCAGCTCGAAGCCGTGGTTGATCTCCGACAGCGGCATGACATGGGTGATGAGGCTGTCGATGTCGATCTTCCCCTCCATGTACCAGTCCACGATCTTCGGCACGTCGGTGCGGCCGCGCGCGCCGCCGAAGGCGGTGCCCTTCCAGACGCGGCCGGTGACGAGCTGGAAGGGGCGTGTCGCAATCTCCTGTCCGGCGCCGGCGACGCCGATGATGATGCTCTCGCCCCATCCGCGATGCGTGCATTCCAGCGCCTGGCGCATCAGCTTGACGTTGCCGACGCATTCGAAGCTGAAATCGGCGCCGCCGCCGGTGAGATCCACGATCGCCTGCACCACCTTGTCCTCACCGATCTCCTTCGGGTTGACGAAGTGGGTCATGCCGAACTTGCGGGCCATCTCCTGCCGCGCGGGGTTGATGTCCACGCCGATGATCTTGTCGGCGCCGACCATGCGCGCGCCCTGGATCACGTTGAGGCCGATGCCGCCAAGCCCGAACACCGCGACATTCGCGCCGGGCCAGACCTTCGCCGTGTTGATCACCGCGCCGATGCCGGTGGTCACGCCGCAGCCGATGTAGCAGATTTTTTCGAAGGGCGCGTCTTCACGGACTTTCGCGACCGCGATCTCGGGCAGGACGGTGAAGTTCGCGAAGGTGGAGCAGCCCATGTAGTGCATCACCTGCGTGCCTTCGCACGAAAAGCGGCTGGTGCCGTCGGGCATCACGCCCTTGCCCTGCGTCGCGCGGATTGCGGTGCAGAGGTTCGATCGCCGCGACAGGCAGGTTTTGCACTGCCGGCATTCCGGCGTGTAGAGCGGAATCACATGGTCGCCCGGCTTCACGCTGGTGACGCCGGCGCCGACCTCGCGCACGATGCCCGCGCCCTCATGGCCGAGGATGGCGGGGAACAGCCCCTCGGGGTCGGCGCCGGACAGGGTGTAGAGATCGGTGTGGCAGAGGCCCGTCGCCTTCACCTCCACCAGCACTTCGCCCGCCTTCGGGCCGGCGATCTCGACCTCCGTGACCTCCAGGGGCTTGCCCGCCGCCCAGGCCACCGCCGCGCGCGTCTTCATGCACAGTCTCCTTGCCGAGCCCGCAGTTTGCGCCGCTTCGCGCCCGGCGTCACGGTCTTGACGGCGCGGCGGGGGCCGGATGGCTTGCGCCGGGCCGCGCGCGGCGCGATGCAGGCGCATGCGCATCCTGCTGATCAACGGCAACACCACAGAGGCCATCACCGCGAAGCTGGTCGCCATCGCGCAGGGGCTGGCCCCGCCCGGTGTCACCTTCCAGGGCGCCACGGCCCGATTCGGCGCGCGCTACATCGCCTCGCGCGCCGCCTCCGCCGTCGCGGCGCATGCGGTGCTCGATTCCTATGCCGAGCACGGCGCCGGCGCCGATGCGGTGCTGATCGGCTGCTTCGGCGACCCCGGCCTGGATGCGCTGCGCGAAGTGGCGCCGGTGCCGGTGCTGGGGCTTGCGGATGCCTCTGCCGCGGCGGCGCTTCGGCTCGCGCCGCGCTTCGGCGTGGTGACGGGCGGCGCGGCCTGGGGGCCGATGCTGGAGGAGTTCTTCGCCGCGCGCGGCCATGCGCCGCGACTGGCCGGCGTGCGCACCGTCGCGCCCTCGGGCGGGGAGATCGCGCGCGACCCGGACGGTGCACTGGCGCTGCTCGCCGCGGCCTGCACGGCCAGCGCCCAGCAGGATGGCGCCGGCGCCGTGATCCTTGGCGGCGCGGGACTCGCGGGCATGGCGGCGCGGCTGGCCGGCCGCGTGCCCGTGCCCGTCATCTGCTCGGTCGAGGCGGGCGTGCGGGAGGCGATCGCGGCGCTCGGCGGGAAGCCGGCCGGGCTTGTCCCGCATGCGCCGGTGGAGACGATCGGCCTTTCGCCGGAGCTGGCGCGTCTTCTCGGCTAGCTTCGCGCGGTCAGGCCAGGTTCTGGCGGAAGAAGGCCAGCGTGCGCTCCCAGGCCAGCTTCGCCGCGGCCTCCTCGTAGCGGGGTGTCGAGTTGTTGTGGAAGCCGTGCTGCGTGCCGGGATAGATGTGCATCTCGTGCCGCACGTTGTTCGCCTTCAGCGCGGCCTCGAAAGCCGGCCACATCGCGTTGATGCGCGGATCGTTCCCGGCATAGTGGATCTGCAGCGCGGCACGGATCGCCGGAACGGCGGCGGGGGGGGGGGGGCGGGCCGGGGGGGGGGGCCGCGGCCGGCGAGGCCTCGCGCTACGATGTCGAGCTGCGCATGGCGGGCGAGACGCGCTGGACCGTGGATTT
>NZ_JBWXTD010000004.1:695217-699716 GCF_056682175.1 Falsiroseomonas sp. RANM36 | reverse complement strand
CCCGGCGTGGGTGGGGGGCGCGCCCCGGTCTTGGGGGTGCGCCCGCGCGGCCGGGCGCGCGGCCCCGGCGGCGGCGGGCGCCGCGGCGCCGTAGAAGGGCGCGCCGGCCTGCATCTCCGCGCCGAGTTCCGTCGCCAGCCAGTTCGTCGTGCCGCCGCCCCAGCAGAAGCCGGTCACGCCAAGCTTGCCGGAGGACAGCGCATGCGCCTTCAGGAAGCGCGCGCCGTTCAGCATGTCCGTGCGCAGCTTCGCCTGGTCGAGGCGGGCCTGCATCTCCCGCCCGTCATCGTCATTGCCGGGATAACCGCCGAGCGGCGCCAGCCCGTCCGGCGCGAGGGCGAGGAAGCCCTCCACCGCCAGCCGGCGCGCCACGTCCTCGATATAGGGGTTGAGCCCACGGTTCTCGTGGATGACGAGCACGGCCGGGAAGGGACCGTTGCCGGACGGCTGCACCAGGTAGCCGCGCATCGTGCCGGAGCTGCCGCCCGGCGAGGGCCAGTCCACGTAGCGCGCCTTCATCCGCGGATCGGTGAAGGAGATGGTCTGGGCGCGCGCATAGTTGGGCATCAGCGCCTCGGCCATCGCCAGCCCGCCGGCGATCGCGGCGGCGGCCTGCAGGAAGGCGCGGCGGTCCATCCGCCCGTGGCAATACTCGTCGTAGAGATCGAAGATCCGCTGGTCGATGTCGGCCTGGGTCAGCGGCGGCGCAG
Source organism: Falsiroseomonas sp. RANM36 (assembly GCF_056682175.1). Taxonomy (NCBI): domain Bacteria; kingdom Pseudomonadati; phylum Pseudomonadota; class Alphaproteobacteria; order Acetobacterales; family Roseomonadaceae; genus Falsiroseomonas; species Falsiroseomonas sp. RANM36. The sequence continues at coordinate 699,006 of NZ_JBWXTD010000004.1, read as the reverse complement.
GCGGCGGGACGAGACCGTCGGTCATGTTGGGCCTTTCGGGGGATGTCCGGGGACCCCCAGGCTAGTCGGCACCGCGGCGGCTTTCCAGCGGAACCGCGATATTGACACCGCCCGGCCCCGCTCCTTCGCTGCCCGGCGGCAAGTGCGGGGCGGGCATGCTCAGGATCGGTGTGGATATCGGCGGCACCTTCACCGACTTCGCGATCTGGCGGAACGAGGGCGAGGGCTATGTGCTGATCGGCAGCCGCAAGGCGCCGACCTCGCGCCCCGACCTGTCGGAGGCCGTCACGCGCGGCATCGCGGAGATCGCGGCCGAGGCGGGGGCGGGGCCCGATGATCCGATGCTGGTGGTGCACGGCACGACGGTCAGCACGAATGCGGTGATCGAGCGGTCGCAGCCGCCCGTTGCGCTGATCACGACCGAGGGCTTTCGCGACATTCTCGGCATCGCGCGGCTCAGGCTCGACAAGCCGGTTGACCTGTTCAATCGGCGCGTGGTGCCGCTCGTGCCGCGCGAACGCGTCTTTCCCGTGCGGGAGCGCATGCTGGCCGATGGCAGCGTGGACATACCGCTCGACGAGGCCGACCTGCTCGCCGCGGCGCGCACGGCGCTGGAGCGCGGCGCGACGGCGATCGGCCTGTGCTTCCTGCATGCGCATCGCAATCCCGCACATGAACGGCAGGCCGTGGACCTGATCCGCGCGCACTTCCCTGGCCTCGAGGCGATGGCCTCGCACGAGGTCTGGCCGCAGCAATCGGAATACGAACGCGCGGTGCTCACGCTGCTGAACGTCTATGTGAAGCCGCTGATGGCCGACTACATCGGCCGCATCGACGGCTTCCTGCGCGAGCGCTTCCCGCGCGCGCGGCTCTACATCACCAAGTCGAATGGCGGCGTGATGTCGGCGGAAGAGGCGCGGCGCCTGCCGATCCACACGCTGCTCTCCGGCCCGGCGGCCGGCGTCACGGCGGCGCAGACGCTGGGCGGCTATCTCGGGCTCGATCCGATCCTGACGCTGGACATGGGCGGCACCTCCACCGACGTGTCGCTGATCGACCAGGGGCGCCCGCTCATCACCGGCCAGGCGGAAGTGGGCGACTTCCCGCTGCTGATGCCCGTGACCGGCGTGGAGGCGATGGGCGCGGGTGGCGGCTCCATCGTCTGGCTCGATGGCGGCATCCTGAAGGTCGGGCCACGCAGCGCCGGATCGAAGCCGGGGCCGGCCTGCTATGGCATGGGCGGCGAGGCGCCGACGCTGACGGACGCCTATCTGCTGGCCGGCTACCTCTCGCCGGCGGGCCTGCTGGGCGGGACGCTGCGGCTGCAGCGGGACCTGGCGGAGGCCGCCTTTGCGCCGCTGGCCCAGGCGCTCGGGATGGAGGTGGTGGCGCTGGCGGAAAGCGCGATCGAGGTCGCGACCTCCAACATGCTGGCGAAGATCACGCCCTTCCTGGCGCGGATGGGCGTGAATGCCAGCGACCTGACGCTGATGATCTTCGGCGGCGCGGGCGGCGTGCACGGCCCGATCCTGGCGGACGAGGTCGGCATCCGGCGCATGGTCGTGCCGCGCGTGCCCTCCGTGTTCTGCGCCTTCGGCGGCCTGGTCTCCGACCTGGTGCATGACGCGGTGCGCACGGTGCAGGGCGTGGCGCTCGGTGCGGCCGGCCTGCAGGCGGCCTATGCCGCGCTGGAGGAAGAGGGCCGCGCCTGGCTGGAGCGGCAGGCGCATCCGGGGCAGGTGCAGGCGGTGGAGCAGGCGCGGCTGGCGGAGATGCGCTACGCGGCGCAGTCCTTCACCATCCAGGTCGATGTGACAGCGGCGCTGCGCGATGGCGACGAGGCGGCGGTGACGGAAGCCTTCCACCGCGAGCATGAGCGGCTGTTCGGCCATGCGAACCGGGAGGCGCCGGTCGCCACGGACACGCTGCGCCTGCGCACGGTCGGCCGCCAGGCGAAGCCCTCCGGCGCGCCCATGCCGCGGGCCGAGAGCGCCGCGCCGGAGCCGGTGGAGCGGCGGCGACTGCGCTTTGCGCGGCGCTGGGTGGAGGCGGTACCGATCTACGACTGGGGCGTCCTGCCGCGCGGCTGGTCCGCCGCAGGACCCGCGGTGGTGCAGCAGGATCTCGCGACCATCCTGGTGCCGCCGGGCTACACGGCGCAGCTCGGGCTGCGCGGCGATCTCGAACTGGCCAGGAGCTGAGCGATGGATCCCGTCCAGACCGAGATCATGAAGAACCGCTTCACCGCGATCGCGGAGGAAGCGGCGACCGTCGCCTATCGCACGGCGCACACCACCTTCGTGAAGCAGACGCAGGACTTCCAGGTGGCGCTGGCGCGGCTGTCAGGCGAGTTCTTCGCCTTCCCCATGATGCATGGCGTCACATCGGGCAGCGGGCAGTCCATCACCGGCCTGACCGGCCATTTCCCGGTGGAGGAGCTGCGGTCGGACGACGTGCTGATCTCCAACGATCCGTTCAGCACCGGCGGCGTGGTGACGCACATGATGGACATCCATCTCGCGCGCCCGATCTTCGTGGACGGCGAGCTCACCTGCTGGGCCTGGTCCTTCGTGCATGCCTCCGACATCGGCGGCGCGGTGCCGGGCTCGATCTCGCCGGACCTGCACGAGTGCTTCCAGGAAGGGCTGCGGCTGCGCCCGACCAAGCTGGTGCGCGGCGGCGTGCTGAACCAGGACGTGGTCAACATCCTGAAGGACAATTCGCGCATCGGCGACGCCGTCTGGGGCGACCTGGAGGCGATGATGGCGGCGATGCGCCTGCTCGACCGGCGCATCAACGCGCTCTGCGCCCGCATCGGCAAGGCCGCCTTCCACCAGGGGGTGGAGGACGTCATGGCCTATACGGAGATGCGCGCGCGGCGCGTGATCGCGGCGCTGAAGGACGGCACCTACACCTTCACGGACTACATCGAGGCCGACGATGCCGGCGAGGCGGTGCACATCCACTGCAGGCTGACGATCGAGGGCGACGAGGCGGAAGTGGACTATTCGGGCTCCTCGCCGCAGGTGCATGCCGCCTTCAACTTCACGACCGGCGGCGGCAACCATCCCTTCCTGGCGATGGCGCTGACCAACACCATCCAGACCATGGAGCCGGGCATCCCGGTGAATGGCGGGATCATGCGGCCGATCCGCGGCCACGCGCAGCCCGGCAGCGTGATGAATGCGGAATTCCCCGCCGCGATGGGCAACCGCTTCGTGGCCGTCATGCGCACCTATGACACGCTGATCGGCTGCCTGAACCAGGCGATCCCCGGCGGCATCGCCGCCTGCGGCGCAGGCCAGGCCGGCATCATCGCCTGCGGCTGGACAGATGCCGACAGCGGGCGCGGGCGCGTCGCCGTGGTGGAGCCCTTCTGCGGCGGCTCCGGCGGGCGCGACCGATGCGATGGCGTGGACGCGACGGACACCATGCTCGGCTTCCTCAAGAGCACGCCGATCGAGCATGTGGAGACCGAGACGCCGCTGGTGGTGCGCCGGCACGAGCTGGTGCCGGGCCGCTTCGGCCATGGCCGGTTCCGCGGCGGGGCCTCCGTCGCGATCGAGCTGGAATGCCGCGCGCCGGAAGCGAGCATCACGGTGCGCGGGTTGGACCGCTTCCGCTTCCAGCCCTGGGGCGTGTTCGGCGGCGGATCCGGCACCAACACCGTCACCACGCTGAACCCCGCCGGAGAGGCGCGGAACATCGGGCGAATCAAAGTGCTCACGCTGCAGCAGGGCGACGTGCTGCGCATGGTGTCGTCCTCCGGCGGCGGCGTCGGGCCGCCGT
>NZ_JBWXTD010000004.1:679381-695209 GCF_056682175.1 Falsiroseomonas sp. RANM36 | reverse complement strand
GGGCGGGGGGCGGGGCGGGGGGGGGGGGGGCCCGCGGGGGGGGGCGGCGCCCCCCCCTCGGCGCGAGATCCCGCGCTGGTGCTGCGGGACGTGCTGGACGCGCTGCTGAGCGCGGAGGAGGCGCGGGCGATCTACGGCGTGGTGATCCGCGACGGCGCGGTGGACGCGGCGGCGACCGCCGCGCTACGCGCGACGATGCCCGCCGGCGCTGCCTTCGCGGTGAAGCACGGCCCGGCCCGGGAGGCGTATGAGGCCGTGTGGCCGGTGGAGCGCAGCGTGGCGCTTGCAAACCGCGTGCTGGCCGCGCCGCCGGGGCTGCGCCGGAAGCTGCTGGCGGAGGGACGCGCCGCGCGCTGACTTGGTGCGGGCGGGAAGCGCGGCTAGGCTTTCCGTCCCTTCCTGCCGAGGACGCGATCCCATGACGCCCCCCGAACGCCTGCGTGCCCTGCTTGCCGAGCCCGGCTTCGTCGTGATGCCCGCCGTGTGGGACGGCATCAGCGCGAAGCTTGCGGCGCAGGCGGGCTACAAGACGGCCTTCCTTTCCGGCTCCTGCGTCGCGGCGAGCCGGCTGGGTGGACCCGACCTCGACTTGGTGTCCTTCGGCGAGATGTTCGACAGCTTCACGATGGTGCGCAATGCCGCGCCGGAGACGTTGATCCTGGCCGATGGCGACCATGGCTACGGCAATGCGATGAACGTGCAGCGGACGGTGCGCGCCTATGGCCGCGCCGGCGCCGCGGCGGTGCTGATCGAGGACAAGATCACGCCGCGCGCGCTGACCTCCGCGGGCAAGCCGTGCCTGCCGCGGGAGGAGGCGCGGATGAAGATCCGCGCTGCGGTGCAGGCCGCGAAGGAGTCGGGCATCCTGGTGCTGGCGCGCACGGATTGCCGCCCGACGCAGGGCATCGACGAGGCGGTGGCGCGCATCGAGATGTATGTGGAAGAGGGCGCGGACATCCTGTTCCTCGACTCGCCGCATGACGACGAGGAGATCCGGCGCGGCGTCGCGGCGGCCGCGGGCAGGCCGAGCTTCTGCGTCTTGTCGCCCGGCGCGCCGCGCGCGACGCCGGACCGGAAGAAGGCCGAGGCGCTGGGCTGGAAGATCGGCACCTATCCCACGGGCATGCTCTCGCCCGCGATCGCCGGCATGAAGGCCGGCCTGGCCGCGCTGTTGGCTGGCGAGGCCGAGGCTTCGAGCGCGCTTCCCCCGCCCGAGCTGCGTTCCACCTTGGGCTACCCGGACTACGACGTGGCTGCGAAGCCCTTCATCGTCTGAATGGAGGGGCCCCGGGGGGGGGGCGGGGGCCCCCCCCGGGGGGGGGGGGGGGGGGGCGGCCCGCCCGCCCCCGCCGCCCCGCGCCCCCCCCCCCCCCCCCCCCCCGCCCCCCCCCCCCCCCCCCCCCCCCCCCCCCCCCCCCCCCCCCCCTTCTCTCACAGCGCGCGCGCCGCGATCTCCCCCTCGCGGATCGCTGCGTCGGCGCGTCGCGGCGCGCGCGCGTCGCCGATGAGCTTCACGTCGAGGCCCTGCGCGCGGCGCGGCGCGAGCGTGTGGAACAGCGCGTCCTGCGCTTCCGCGCCCAGCACCAGCACGATGCTGTCGAAGCCGTCCTTCACGACCTCCTCGTTGGTGTAGATGTCGCGGAAGTGGGCGGCGTCGCCGTCGATGCGCGTCAGTTCCAGGTCGGTGGCGAAGCGCATGCCCATGCGGCGGAGCATGCCGTAGGTCTTGCCCCAGTCGCGGCTACCGGCGAGGTCGGGCGCCGCCTGGCCGAGCCAGGTGACGAACTCCACCTCCGCGCCCTGCGAGGCCAGGTATTCCGCGGTGACGACGCCCTGGCGTCCGCCGAGGCCGTCATAGACCAGCGCGCGACGGCCCGGGGCGCGGGGCTCGCGCAGCGCGTCCATGTAGGAGAGGACGTTGGGCTGGTCGGTGCCGGGCAAGGCGGCGCCGTTCCAGTTCTGCGGCCGCAGCGGTGTCCAGCCATGGCGCAGGCCCTGCGATCCGGTGGCGACGACGATCGACTCGTAGCCGTCAGCCAGCAGCATCGCGGCGTCGGCGATGGTCTGCAGGCGGATGTCCACGCCGGCCTTCGTCACCTGGTTCTCGAGCCAGTCGGCGATGCCGAGCAACTCGCGGCGGGACGGCGCGCGGGACCAGAGGCGGATCTGCCCGCCCAGCTCATGCCCGCGCTCGAACAGCGTCACGGCGTGCCCGCGCTGCGCCGCCGTAAGCGCAGCGCGCATCCCGCCGGGACCGCCACCGACGACGGCGACCTTCTTCGCGCGGTCCGCGCGCTTCAGTGTGCCGATGCCGAGTTCGCGCTCGTTGCCCGCAGCAGGGTTGTGGATGCAGGCGATCGGCGCCTGGGCGAAGATCGAGGTCATGCACCAGTTGGCGCCGACGCACGGGCGGATCTCCTCGCCCTCGTCGCGCGCGGCCTTCGCCACCCATTCGGGATCGGCGATCAGCGCGCGCGCCATGGCGACGAAGTCGCAATCGCCGAAGGCGAGGTGCTTCTCCGCCTCCGCCGGCGTGACGATGCGGCCGACGCCGACCACGGGGATGCCGTTCGCCGCCTGCCGCACCTGCCGCGTCGCCGCCATCTGGTAGCCGTGGCTTTCCGGCGAGGTCGGGTAGATCAGCATGCGGTTGAGATAGGTGCCGTGGCTGCAGGAGACGTAGTCGATCAGGCCGGAGGCGGTCATGCGGCCCGCGATCTCCGCCCAGTCCGCCGGCCGCAGCCCGCCCTCATGCCCGTCGTCGGAGTTGATGCGCACGCCGACGATCATGTCGGGGCCGCATTCCTCGCGCGTCGCCTGGATGATCTCCATCACCAGGCGCAGCCGGTTCTCCAGGCTGCCGCCGAAGGCATCGTTGCGGTGGTTCGTGGCCGGCGAGAGGAACTGGTTCAGCAGGTAGCCATGCGCCATGGAGTGCACTTCCACGCCGTCCAGCCCGCCGCTGCGCGCGTGGCGTGCCGTGAGCCGGTAGCCTTCGCGGATGGCGTCGATGTCCTCCACCGTCATCGCATGCGGCATCTCGCGGTACACCGCGCAGGGCACGGCGGAGGGCGCCCAGACCGGCGCGCCGGAGGCGACGGAGTTCGTCTCCCTCCCGCGATGCCAGGGCTGCGCCAGCAGCAGCGCGCCATGCTCGTGCACCGCCGCGGCGATCTTCTGGTATTGCGGCACCATGCGCGGATCGAAGGACAGCGCCTTGCCGCGATAGGGCAGGGAGGTCTCGTGCACCGCCATGCATTCCATGGTGATGACGGCGACGCCGTGCTTCGCGCGCTCCGCGTAGTAGGCGACATGCGCGTCGGTGAAGACATGGTCCTTCACCAGCAGCGTGGCATGCGCGCTCATCCAGGTGCGGTTGCGCGCCGTCTTCGGGCCGATGCGTATCGGGCTGAAGAGGGTGGGATAGGGCGACTTCGACGTTTCCTGCATCGGCCGAGCCTTGCCAGCGCGCCGCGCTGCGTCAAGATTGTCCGGACAAGAGGAAGCGGACGGAGCGCGGGGCCTTGGCGGATCTCGAGACGGATCTGGTCGTGGTCGGCACCGGCGCGGCGGGGTGCGGCGCCGCGCTGGCCGGCGTGGCGCGCGGGCTGCGTGTGGCGGTGGTGGAGAAGTCCGAGCGGCTGGGTGGCGCCACCGCGTCATCGCTGGGCGGGCTGTGGGTGCCGGAGAACCACCTGATGGCCTCGGCCGGACTGACCGACAGCCTGGACGCCGCGCGCCACTACATGCGGTTCCTGTCCGGCGGCTATGCGCTGGCGCCGATGACGGAGGCGTATCTGCGCGCGTCACGGGTCGCGCTCCGCGACTTCGCGGATGCTGGCGTGCCGTTCCGTCTGCTGCGCGGCCTGCCCGACCATTACTACCCGCAGGCCGAAGGCTCCGTCGCCGATGGCAGGCTGGTGGAGGCGATGCCGATCGCGCGCGATGCGCTCGGCGCCTGGGGCGATCGGCTGGAGGAGGGCGTCTACAACGAGGCCGGCGTGAGCTGGGGCGACGCCATCGCCTGGGGCGGGCTCGGCGCGCGGCAGAACTGGCCCGAGGAGGAGTTGGAGGCGCGGCGGCAGAAGCGCCTGTTGGCCGCGGGGCCAGCGCTCGTCGGACAGTTCCTGGCGCGGCTGATGGCAGCGGATGTGCCGATCCTCGCGGGCTTTCGGGCGGAACGGCTGCTCGTCGAGGATGGCCGCGTCGTCGGCGTCGAAGGCCCGCGGCGCATCCGCGCGACGCGCGGCGTGGTGCTGGCCAGCGGCGGCTATGAAGGCAGCCCGGAGCTGGTGAACCGCTTCGAAGGCCTGCCGGACTGGATGAACATCTTTCCGCGCTCGGTCGAGGGCGACGGGCTGGTGATGGGCAGCGAGCTCGGCGCCGCGGTGTGGCGCGTGCCGAACAACCTGGCGATGCTGGTGGGCTACGCGATCCCGTCGCCGAACGAGCCGGGCGAGCAGGTGTTCTTCAGCGCGGGGCTGCGCGGCCTCTCCTATCCGCACAGCATCGTGGTGAACGACCAGGCGCGGCGCTTCTGCGACGAGAGCCAGTTCCAGCATGTCGTCGCGGGGCTGACGCGCTTCGACCTCGGGGCGCACCGGCACCCGAACCTGCCGGCCTGGATGCTGTTCGATGCGCAGTATCTGCGGCGCTACAGCTTCGCGCGTCGCCCGCCCGGCGCGGCGCTGCCGGATTGGGTGATGCGGGCGGACACCTTGCCGGAACTCGCCGGCATGCTGGGCCTGGATGCCACCGCGCTGGCCGACACCATCGCGCGCTTCAACGCGGGCGCGGAACGTGGCGAGGATCCGGAGCATGGCCGCGGTTCCTCCGCCTTCGCGCGTTCCACCGCGGGCGATCCGCATGCGAAGCATCCGAACCTGGGAACGCTCGCGGAGCCGCCCTTCTGCGCGGTGCGGATCAAGCTGGGCGGGATCTCCGCCGCGGGCCTGCTGACCGATCCCGAGGCGCGCGTGCAGCATGTGCGCGGTCGCCCGATCCCCGGTCTCTACGCCTGCGGCAACGCCGCGGCGCCGACGGAATCCGGCGCGGGCTACCAGGCGGGCATTTCCCTCATGCGCGGGCTCACCTTCGGCTGGCTGGCGGCGCGGCACGCTGCGGGCGCGACGGGATGAGGCTGCTGCGCCGCTTCGCCGACCTGGATTTCGGCCAGCTGCTGTATCGCGAGGGCGGCGAAGGCGGCGCGGCGCCACTGGTGATGCTGCATGGCGCGGCGGCGGATGGCGCTTCGCTGGCGCCGCTGGCCCTGCCGCTTGCCGGGATGCGGCGCGTGATCGTGCCCGACCTGCCGGGCTGCGGCGCGAGCGATCCCTTGCCGAGAGAGGCGCCGGAGATCGCCGACTTCGCCGATGCCCTGGTCGGGCTGCTGGATGCACTCGGGGTCGCCCGCTGCGATGTGCATGGCGCGCATCTCGGGGCGCGCATCGCAACCGATCTCGCCTTGCGCCATCCGGCGCGGGTGCGGCGCGTGATCCTGGACGGGGCGGGCTTCTACGACGATGCCGCGCGTGCCCGGATGCTGGCGCAGGTCGCGCCTGAGATCGTGCCGGATGCGGAGGGGCGCTACCTGCAGGATGCGCACGCGATGTGCCGCGACTATTTCCGCTACTTCCCCTGGTTCGCCCGCGACGAGGCGCATCGGCGCGACGGGCCCGATCCGAAGCCGGAAGCGGTGCACGCCAAGCTGATCGAAGTGCTGCGCAACGGCCGCACCTATCGCCGTGCCTATCACGCCGCGCTGCGCTACCGGATGGAGGATGCGCTGCCGCGGCTGCGGCACCCGGTGCTGCTGGCCGCCGCGCGCGGCGACAACGTCTTCCCGCAACGCGCGCGCGCCGCTGCGCTGCTGCCTGCCGCGGCGACGGCCGAAACGCCGGGCGCGGCGACAGGGGCCGCCGCGAGCGAGACTGCTGCGATCTTCGCCGCCTTCCTGGACGGCATGGCTTCACGAGGAGGAGACACGTCATGAGCATCACCATCCGACGCCGCGGCCTGCTGGCCGCGACCGCGCTGCTGCCGCTGCCGGCACTGGCGCAGGCGCCTTGGCCGGCGCGGCCGATCCGCCTGGTGGTGCCCTTCGCGCCCGGCGGCACCACGGACATCGTCGCGCGCATCCTGGCGCAGCACATGCAGGAACGCCTCGGCCAGCCCGTTGTGACGGAGAACCGGCCCGGCGCCGGCGCCACGCTCGCCTCCGGCCAGGTCGCGCAGGCCGCACCGGACGGCTACACGCTGCTGATCTCGAACAGCGCCTCGCACGGCATCTCGCCGAGCCTGTTCAAGAACACGCCCTACGACCCGATGGCGGACTTCACGCATATCGCGCTGGCCGCCACCACCTCCACGGCCGTGATCGTGAATCCGCGCTATCCGGCGCAGACCTTCGCGGCGCTGCTGGAATACGGCAAGTCGCGCCCCGATGGGCTGGACTTCGCGATCTCGGGCCACGGCACCACGACGCATCTGCTCGGCATGCGCATCGGTCTCGCGACGGGGATCAAGATGAACCCGATCCCCTACCGCGGCGCCGGCCCGGCGCTGCTGGACGTGATGGCCGGCACGGTGGGCCTGATGGTGGACGGGCTGCCTTCTTCCATCGGCCATATCCGCGACGGTGCGGTGAAGGCCCTCGCGGTCGCCGACCCGCAGCGCAACGCCAATCTGCCGCAGGTGCCGACGCTGATCGAGAGCGGGCTGCCCGGCATGACCTCCTATTCCTGGTTCGGCGTGTCCGGTCCGAAGGGCATGCCGGCGCCGATCGTGGAGCGCGTGAATGCCGAGGTGCGCGCGATCCTGAAGCTGCCCGCGGTGCAGGCCCGCTACCGGGAGCTCACGGCCGACCCGGCGGACCTCACGCCGGCGCAATACACCGCCTTCATCGCGGACGAGCTGCGCGTCTGGGGCGAGGTGGTGACCCGAACCGGCATCACCGCGAACTGAGGCGCGCGCCGGCGGGGGCGCGGCGCGCCCTCGCCGTTGCGCACTTCAGCCGCAGCGCACCGACATGCCGCCATCCACAACGAGCTCGGTGCCGGTGACGAAACGCGCCTCCTCCGAGGCGAGGAACAGCACCGCATTCGCGGTGTCGCGCCCGTCGCCGGCGAAGCCGAGCGGAATGCGCGCGAGGCGCTGCTTCACCAGCGCCTCGACATCGCCGCCGGCGCGCTGGCCGGCGAGGCGCGCTTCCACCATCGGCGTGTGCATCTGTCCCGGCACCACCGTGTTCACGCGGATGCCTTTCGGCGCGTATTGCACGGCGACGACGCGCGAGAGTTGGATCACGCCCGCCTTGGAGGCCGCATAGGCGACCTGCGCCGCGCCTGTCCAGCGGATGCCGGAGGTGGAGGCGAGGTTCACCACCGCGCCGCCACCCTGGCGCTCCATCACCGGCAGGACATGCTTCAGCGTGAGGAAGACGCTCTTGAGGTTGGTGTCGATCTGCAGGTCCCAGATTTCTTCCGCCATCTCCACCGGACCGCCCGCGGCCGATCCGCCGACATTGTTCACCAGCACGTCGATGCGCCCATGCCGCGCCACGGTATCGGCGACGAGCCCGGCGATCGCGGAGCCATTGGTCACGTCCAGCACCGCCGGGTGGAAGCTGCCGCCATCCCCGGCGATGCGCGCCGCGGTCTCGGCCATGGCGTCGGCGCTGCGGTCCACGCCAATCACGGTCGCGCCCTCGTGCGCCAGCGCCACCGCGATGGCGCGCCCGTTGCCCCAGCCCGGCCCGACGCAGCCGGCGCCGGTGACGATGGCGATCTTGCCGGTGAAGCGGGCGGACATGGTGTTCTCCGGGCTGCGTGTGGCGAGCCCCTGATTAGCGCCAGGCTTCCGTCAGACGCAATGGACTTTCATCTGCCGGAGATGCGGGTTAGAAGGGCCGGGTGAGGAAGCCCGAGAGAGTGCAGACACGCCCCGCGCGGACCGCCGCGGCCCCCGCCGCGGCCGAGCCGGACGGCAATGTGCGCGCCGTGGATCGCGCCCTGGCATTGCTGCTCGCCTTCGAGGATGGCGAGGCGACGCTTCCGCTCGCGGACGTCGCACGCCGGGCCGGCCTGCACATGACGACGGCGCTGCGCCTGCTGGGCACGCTGGAGCATCACGGCTTCGTGCGCCGCCTGCCGGCCGGCGGCTATGCGCTCGGGCCGCAGTTGCTGGTGCTGGGCGAGCGGTTCCGGCGCGGCTTGCGGCTGGAGGACCAGGTGTTGCCTGCGCTGGAGCGGCTGCGCGACGAGAGCCGCGAAAGCGCGGCTTTCTTCGTGCGCGAAGGCGACGCACGACGCTGCCTGTTCCGTCGCGACAGTCCGCAGCCGGTGCGCACCGTCGCGCGCGTTGGCGAGGTCGCGCCGCTCGGCGTCGGTGCGCATGGCCGCGCGCTGGTCGCGCTGCAGGCCACGCCGGCAGCGCGGCTGCCCGTGGTCAGCCGCGGCGAGCGGCTGAAGGAAGTGGCGGCCGTCGCCGCGCCGGTGCTGGATGCGCGCGGGCAGGTGGTCGGCTCCATCGGCATCACCATGCCGCTCTATCGCTTCGACGCGGCTGCCGAGGCGCTCTGCCTGCCGCTGGTGCTGCGCGAGGCAGTGGCGCTGACCCGCGCTCTGGGCGGCGATCCCGCGCCCATCGCGGCGCTCGGCAAGGCAGGAGGATAGCCATGGCAAGGCTGGAGATGCCGCCCGAAGAGGCGATGACGGAGGCGCAGAAGGCCGCCGTGGCGGAGGTCGTCGCCGGCATCCGCGGGCGCGTGCCCGCGCCGATGATCGCCTGGCTGCGCAACGTGGAGCTGGCCAATCGCGGCCAGCGCCTCGGCGAGCTGCTGCGCTTCAAGACCACGCTGGAGCCGCGGCTTTCCGAGCTCGCGATCCTGGTCTGCGCGCGGCACTGGACCTCGCATCACGAATGGACCGCGCACAAGCGCGAGGGACTGAAGGCCGGGATGGACCCGGAGGTGATCGCCGCCATCGCCGCGCGCCGCGTGCCGGCGCTGCGCGATGCGCGCGAGCAGGCGGTGTACGACGTCGCGACCACGCTGCTGCCGAAGGGCCGCCTGCCGGACGACCTCTATGCCCGCGGCATCGCCGCGCTGGGCGAGCAGGGCATGGTCGAGCTGGTCGCGATCCTCGGCTTCTACTGCATGGTCTCGCTGACGCTGAACGCCTTCGAGCTCGGCATTCCCGGCAGCATCGCGCCGGAGCTCCAGGATCCGGAGTTCACCGCATGAGCAACCCGGTGCAGCATCACTACCTGCCGGTCCGGCCGGACTGGCTGGCGACCACGCCGGAAGCGGCGCTCGATCCGGGCCAGACGATCATCGATCCGCATCACCATCTCTGGGACCGGCCGGGCTGGCGCTATCTGCTGGATGAGTTCCTCGCCGATCTCGACAGCGGGCACGACATCCGGGCCACCGTCTATGTGCAGGCGCGCGCCATGCACCGCGCCGATGGGCCGGAGGCGATGCAGCCGGTGGGCGAGACGGAATTCGCCAACGGCGTCGCCGCGATGAGCGCGAGCGGCGGCTACGGGACGGTGCGCGTGAATGCCGGTATCGTCGGCTTCGCCGATCTGCGCCATGGCGACGCGATCCGCCCGGTGCTGGAAGCCCACATCGCAGCCGGCGGCGGGCGCTTCCGCGGCATCCGCCACATCGCCACCTGGGACCCCGAGCCGGAACTCCTCAACCCCGCCTATACGCCGGCCGAGGACATGCTGGACAGCGCGGCGTTCCGCGCCGGCTTCGCGCATCTCGGCCCGCTCGGCCTGAGCTTCGATGCGTGGCTGTATTTTCATCAGATCCCCCGCCTCGCCGCGCTGGCGCATGCCTTTCCCGGGACGCCGATCGTGCTCGACCATTGCGGCGGCATCCTCGGCATCGGGCGCTATGCCGGGCGGCGCGACGAGGTCTTTGCCGCGTGGTCGGCCGCGATCGCGGAACTCGCGGCCTGCCCGAATGTGATGGTGAAGCTCGGCGGCCTCGGCATGCGGCTGCCCGGCTTCGGCTTCGAGACTCGGCCGCGCGCGCCATCCTCGGTGGAGCTTGCCGAAGCCTGGCGGCCCTGGATGGAGCGCTGCATCGAGGCCTTCGGTACGGCGCGCTGCATGTTCGAGAGCAACTTCCCCGTGGACAAGGGCGGCTACGCCTATGGCGTCGGCTGGAATGCGATGAAGCGCATCGCCGCCGGCGCGAGCGCGGAGGAGAAGGCCGACCTGTTCTGGCGCAGCGCCGCCCGCTTCTACCGTCTGCCGGATCCCGGCTGACGCGCCAAGGCTTCACGTCAACAACCAGGAGGAAGACCCATGAATTTCAGGAGCCTTGCGGCCGCGCTGCTCGGCCTCGTGGTCGCGCTGCCCGCCGTCGCGCAGGATCGCTTCCCGACGCGCCCGGTGCGCTTCATCGTGCCCTTCGGCGCAGGTGGCCCGAGCGACATCGTCGCGCGGCTGCTCGCGCCGCACATGCAGAACACGCTGGGGCAGCCGGTGGTGGTGGAGAACCGCGCGGGCGCGGGCGGCGTCACCGGCGTGGACGTGATCGCGAAGGCGGCGCCGGATGGCTACCTGTTCGGCATGGGCAGCGCCGGCGGTCTCGCCATCTCGCCCAATCTCGGCCGCGGCACGCCCTATGATCCGCTGCGCGATCTGGCGCCTGTCACGCTCGGCGTGCTGGTGCCGGAGCCGGTGGTGGTGCCGGCCGTCTCGCCCTATCGCACGCTGCAGGACCTGATCGCCGATGCGCGCGCACGGCCCGGCGCGCTGAATTTCGGCTCCACCGGCAACGGCTCCATGCCGCATCTGGCGGCCGAGCAGCTGCGCGCCTCCGCCGGCCTCGACATGGTGCAGATCGCCTACAACAGCGGCGGGCAGCTCTCCACCGCCATCCTGCGCAACGAGGTCCAGCTGGGCTTCGCCGATCTGCCGGTGCTGCTGCCCCATATCAGCGCGGGCACGATGCGCGCGCTGGCGGTCGGAACGCCGCAGCGCGTGAGCTGGCTGCCGGACGTGCCGACCTTCCGCGAGCTCGGCCATCCGGGCGTGGACGCCAACAACTGGCACGGCCTCGTCGCGCCGGGGCGCACCGAGCCGCGCGCGCTGGAGACCATCCGCCGCGCCGCCATCGCCGCGCTGCAGGATCCCGACATCCGCGCGAAGCTGAACCAGCAGGGCGCGATCCCGGGCGGCAACAGCGCCGAGGAGTTCGGTGCCTTCATGCGCAGCGAGCTGGAGAAATGGGGCGAGGTGATCCGGCGCAACAACATCCGCGTGGATTGAGCCGGACGGGACCGACAAGGAGGAACACGCCATGCGTCGCCGCCAACTTCTCACTGTCGCGGCCCTGCTGCCGCTGCCGCGCCTCGCCCGCGCCCAATCCGCCGACTTCCCGACGCGCGCGATGCGCCTGGTGATCCCCTTCACCGCCGGTGGCAGCAACGACATCGTCGGGCGGCTGATCGCGGAGGACATGGCGGCTCGGCTCGGCCACCCGATCGTCATCGAGAATCGCGGCGGCGCGGGCGGCGTGCTCGGCACCGACCTCGTCGCGAAGGCGCAACCGGATGGCTACACGATGCTGCTCGCCGGCAGCGGCAGCTTCCTGATCTCCTCCCTCGTGCAGCGGCGCCTGCCCTACGATCCCGAGAAGGACTTCGCGCCGATCGGCTATATCGGCGCCGCGCCGAATGTGATCTGCGTGAACCCTGCCGTGAACGCGCGTGACCTGCGCGGGCTGCAGGCGGCGGCGAAGGCTTCGCCGACGCCGATGCGCTACGGCTCGCCGGGTGTCGGCACCACCGGCCACGCGCTCGGCGCCATGATCGGCGTGGTGCTCGGCGTGGAGCTGGAGCCGGTGCATTACCGCGGCACCGGTCCTGCGCTGACCGATGTGCTGGCCGGGCGGCTCGAGATCATCACCAACGCCTCCGCGCCGCTGCAGCCGCATATCGCGTCGGGACGGCTGCGCGCGCTCGCGATCGCGGGCAAGACGCGCAGCGCGGCGCTGCCGGATGTGCCGACCAGCGTGGAGCAGGGCTTCCCCGAGCTCGACAGCGCCACCTGGTATGCGCTGCTCGGACCCGCCGGCACGCCGCCGGAGCGGATCGCCACGCTGCATCGCGCACTGAACGCGACGCTCGCCGACCCCGCCATCCGCCGCAAGCTGGTGGAGAACGGCGTGGACGAGATCGCGCCGAGCGCGACGCCGGCCGACCTCGCCGCGCTGCTGGTGGAGGAGCGGACCCGCTGGCGGCGTGTGGTGGACCGCGCGAATCTCCGCGTCGAATAGGGGCCGCGCCATGACGGAACGGACCGCCATCGCCTATGCGGTGGAGGAAGGGATCGCCACGCTCCGCATCGACCGGCCGGAGCGGCGGAACGCGATCGACGATGCGACGCGCGGCGAGATGATCGCCGCGCTGGAGGATGCGGCGGCCGACGCGGCGGTGCGCGCCCTGATCGTCACCGGCACCGGCAGCGCGTTCTGCGCCGGCGGCGATGTGCGCGGCATGCAGCAGCGGCTGTCCGCACCGGCCGAGGAGGTCGCCTTCAATGGCTGGCGGCGCCAGGGCCGCACGCATCGTGCCGTCGCGCTGCTGCATGGCTTCCCGAAGCCCACCATCGCCGCGGTGAACGGCGCCGCGGCGGGGCTCGGCTGCGACGTCGCGCTCGCCTGCGACTTCGTGATGGCGGCGGAAAGCGCGCATTTCACCATGAGCTTCATCGCGCGCGGCCTGATCCCGGATGGCGGCGGCATGTATTTCCTGCCGCGCCGCGTCGGCCTGGCGCGCGCCAAGGAACTGGTGTTCAGCGGCCGCCGCGGCGGCGCGGCGGAGGCGCTGGCGATCAACATGATCGAGCGCGTGGTGCCCGACGCCGAGCTTCTTCCGGCTGCCACGGACTGGGCGAAGGCGCTTTCCGGCGGCTCGCCGGCGGCGCTGGCGCTGGCGAAGTCGGTGCTCGACCGCTCGCTGGAGATGAGCTTCGAGGCCGTGCTGGCCGAAGGCGCGAAGGCGCAGGCGCTGTGCTACACCACGGGCGAGCATCGTGCCTCGGTCGCCGCCTTCCTGGAGAAGTCGAAGCGATGAGCGGCCTCGAGCGGCTGCTGCGGCCGCGCAGCGTGGCGATCGTCGGCGCCTCCGCCGATGTCACCAAGACCACGGGGCGACCGGTCGGCTATCTGCAGCGCCACGGCTTTCGCGGCGCGATCTGGCCGGTCAATCCGCGCGTGGCCGAGATCGGCGGGCTGCGCTGCCATCCCGATGTGGCGAGCCTGCCGGCGGCGCCGGATGTCGGCATCGTGCTGCTCGGCGCCGACCGCGCCGAGGACGCGGTGCGCGCGCTGGCGGCGCGCGGCGCGGCCGCCGCGATCGTGCTCGCCGGCGGCTTCGCCGAGAGCGGCGGGGAGGGTGGCGAGCGACAGGCGCGGCTCAAGGCGGCGGCGGGCGGCATGCGGCTGCTCGGCCCGAACACCATCGGGCTGGTGAACCTCGCCGACCGCATCGTGCTCTCGGCCTCCGGCGCGCTGGAGATGGAGGAGTTCCTCGCAGGACGGATCGCGCTCGTCTCGCAATCCGGCGGCATCCTGGGTGCGGTGCTGTCGCGCGGCGCGGCGCAGGGCATCGGCTTCTCCAGCCTTGTCGCCACCGGCAACGAGGCCGACCTGGATGTGGCGGACCTGCTCGATCACCTGGCGGACGATGCGGCGACGGATGTGATCGCGCTCTATGTCGAGGGGCTGCGCCGGCCGGACGCCTTCCGCGCCGCGGCGCGCCGGGCGGCGGCGGCGGGCAAGCGGATCGTCGCCTACAAGGTCGGCCGGTCCGAGGCGGGCGCGCAGGCCGCGATCTCCCACACCGGCGCGCTGGCCGGCGCCGACCGGCTGTACGACGCGCTGTTCCGCCAGCTCGGGATCCTGCGCGCGGCGCGCTTCTCCGACCTGCTCGACATCGCCGCGGCACTCGCGACGCGCCGCGTGGCGCGCGGACGGCGCGTGGCCGTGCTGACCTCCACCGGCGGCGCGGGCGCGCTGCTCGCCGACAGCTTCGGCCTTGCCGGCTTCACCCTGCCGGCGCCGGATGCGCCGACCGCAGCGCGGCTTGGCGCGCTCACCGGCGAGGCGGCGGTGGCCAACCCGCTGGACCTGACGCTGGCCGGCCTGAAGCCGGAGGTGATGAACGGCGCGATCGCGGCGCTGCTCGAAAGCCCGGGCTATGACGCGCTCGCGGTGGTCGTCGGCTCCTCGGCGCTGGCGCAGCCGCGGCTTGCGGCGGATGCGATCGCGGCGGGGCAGGCGATCGGCGACAAGCCGGTGATCGCCTATCTGAGTCCGCACGCGCCGCAGATCGGCGCGGCGCTGCAGCGCCAGGGCATCCCGGCCGCGAGCGCACCGGAAGCCGTCGCGACGATGCTGGATGCGCTGGCCGCGCCGATCGTCGCGCCGCCTGCCGCGAGCCTGCCGCCGCCGCCCATGCCGGACCTCCCCACCGGTCCGCTGGACGAAGCCGAGAGCAAGGCGCTGTTCGCGCGCTTCGGCATAGCGCCGGTGCGCGAGGTCGCCTGCGCGACGCCGCGGGAAGCGCAGGACGCCGCCGCCGGCCTCGGCGAGACCGTTGTCCTCAAGGTCCTGTCCAGGCATCTCGCGCACAAGAGCGATGTGGGCGGCGTGCGTGTCGGCGTGCCTGCGCAGCATGTCGCGATGGAAGGCACGGCGATGCTGGCGCGCGTGGTCGCCGCCACCGGCCGCGCGCCGGAAGGCCTGCTGGTGCAGGAACGGCTGCGGGACGGCGTGGAGATGATCCTCGGCCTGCAGCGCGACACGCATCTCGGCACGGCGATCCTGCTCGGCATGGGGGGTGTCGCGGCGGAGCTGTTCGGCGACACGGCGCTGCGCCTTCTGCCGATCGACCGCGCGGCCGCGGAGGAGATGCTGGAGGAACTGCGCGGCGCGGCGCTGCTGCGCGGCTATCGCGGTCGGCTGCCTGCGGATGTGCCGGCGCTGATCGAGGCCGTGCTGGCCTTCGCCCGCATGGGCGAGGCGCTGGGCGCGCGGCTGGAGACGGCCGAGATCAACCCGCTCTTCGTGCTGCGGGAAGGCCAGGGCGTGCGCGCGGCGGACGCCCTGGCGGTGCTCGCCTGAACGGAATCAGTCCGCCGGCGAGAGCACGTGGATGACGCGGCCGGCCAGCATCCCCTTCACCCGCGCCGCATAGGCCGCCATGTGCGGCGGGGGGGGGGGGGGGGGGGGCGCGCGCCCAGGCGGTGCCGGGCGTGCGCGTCTCGACCGGGGGCTACTGGACCAATCGCGTGGATGAGGGCCGCGCCTGGCAGGCGGCGCAGCAGGTGACGCTGCGCGGCGGCGACGGCGCCGCGCTGCTCGACCTGGCCGGCACGCTGCAGGGCCAGGGGCTCGCGATGAGCGGCCTGCACTGGCAGCTCACGCGCGAGACCGAGCGGGCGGCGCGGGAGGAGGCCTCGCGCTTGGCGCTGGACGGGCTGCGCCGGCGTGCCGCGGCGGTGGCGGAGCAGCTCGGCCTGGTGCTGGTCGGGCTGAAGGAGGTGCGGATCGACGTGCCGGACCGCATGCCGCGCCCGGTGCCGATGGCCATGGCCGCCCGCGCCGCCAGCGCCGCGCCGCCGCCGGTGGCCGTGTCGGAGGATGTGGTGGTGCAGGCCACCGTGCAGGCGGTGGCGGTGCTGCGGCCGCGCTGACTCGCAGCCGGCAAAGGGCAGGCCTGCGGCCGGCGTCAGCCCGCCGCCCCCCCGAACCGCCGCCGCCCCCGCTGCGGCATGCGTCAAGCATGCCACCCGCAAGACGCGCCC
>NZ_JBWXTD010000004.1:659251-679281 GCF_056682175.1 Falsiroseomonas sp. RANM36 | reverse complement strand
CCCGCCCGCGGGCGCGCGCCGGGGGTGGCCGCGGCCGCCCACCACCCCCTCCCCCCGCGCCGCATCGGCCGCCTGGGGGGGCGCGGCGGCATGGGCCTTCAGCGCCGCCGCGCTCTCCCATTTCTCGATCACCATGAAGCTGTCCGGGCCGATCGCGGTCTGGATGGCGCCGATCCCTTCGGCATCCACCGCCGGTGCGTATTCGATGCAGCCCTGCTCGGCATGCACCGCCGGCATGTTGGCGCGGAATTCGCGCAGCACGGCCTCGCGCATGCCCGGCTTGGTGGTGATCACGGCGATGACATGGATCATGGCGGCTCGGTTCCGTGCTGTCCTGGGTCGGGATTGACGCGCTTCTCCGCCGTTCCCCAAGCTCGGCGCGGACAAGGGAGAAGAAGCGCGATGGAGGAAAGGCCGATGCAGGATCCGGCCCGACGCTTCGCAGCCTCGCGCGCCTGGCATGAGCGCGCAAGTCGGGTGCTGGCCGGCGGCGTCTCGTCCCAGTTCCGCGCCTTCGGCGTGTTCCACCCGATGCACTATGTCCGGGCCGAGGGCGCGCGCATCTGGGACGCGGACGGCAACGCGCTGTTGGACTACACGCTCGCGCAGGGCCCCTGCATCCTTGGCCAGTCGCATCCCGAACTCGTCGCGCGCGTGCAGCAGGCGGTGGCGCGGGCGCAGCTCTTCGCCGGCCAGCACGAGGAGGAGGTGCTGCTGGCGGAAGCGCTGCAGCGCCTGATCCCCTGCGCGGAGCGCGTGCGCTTCGCCTCCTCCGGGTCGGAGGCGGCGCAGGCCTGCATCCGCCTCGCGCGCGCCGTCACCGGGCGCCAGCGCATCCTGAAGTTCGACGGGCATTACCACGGCTGGCTCGACAGCCTGGCCTTCAATGTCGCGCCGCCGGGCAATGCCGCGGGCGACGCGCCGGTGCCCTGGTGCGCGGGCGTCGCGGAAAGCGCGGCGGCGGACATCGTCTGCCTGCCCTGGAACGACCTGGAGGCGGTGCGCCGCCTGATGGCGCGGCAGGGCGGGCAGATCGCCGCGGTCATCACCGAGCCGGTGATGTGCAACCAGGGCTGCATCGAGCCGGAGCCCGGCTTCCTGCAGGGGCTGCGCGAGACCTGCGACGCCCATGGCAGCGCGCTGATTTTCGACGAGATCATCACCGGACTCCGCCTCGGCCTCGGTGGCGCGCAGGCGCATTACGGCGTCACGCCGGATCTCGCGCTGTTCGGCAAGGCGCTGGGCTCCGGCTTTCCGCTCGCCGCCATCGCCGGGCGGCAGCGATGGATGGCCCCGCTGGAGGCGGGCACGGCCTATCACGCCGGCACGATGAACGGGAACAATGCCTGCGTCGCCGCCGGCCTCGCCACCGTCGAGCTGCTGGCCCGCGAGGGCGGCGCCGCGCTGCGGCATGTCGCGGCGCTGGGCGCGCGGCTGCGCGACGGGCTGGCGGCGCTCGGGGCGCGGCACGGCCTGGCGCTGCGCGTTCAGGGGCCGGGGCCGATGTTCCACATGGCCTTCTCCGCGCTGCCGCGCGCCACCGAGTTCCGCCACCTCGCCGCCGATGATCGCGCGACCTACCAGGCCTTCTGCCGCGGCATGCTGCTGGAGGATGTGCGGCTGATCGAGCGCGGGCTGTGGTACGTCTCCGCCGCGCATACCGACGACGACGTTGCGATGACGCTCGCCGCGGCTGACCGCGTGCTGGACCGCATCGCGACGGGCCGCCAGCCCGCCTGACAGCCAGGCCGCCGCCCTCAGCCGCCGGCCCGGCTGCGCTGAAGCAGGGACGCCAGGCGCGGTTCCGCCGCGCGCTGCGCCGCGCGCTCGATCGCGCGGTAGTCGGCCACCAGATTGCGGCCCGCATCGGTGAGCATCGCCCCGCCGCCGCGATAGCCGCCTGTGCTCGCCGCCACCACCGGCGTGCCGAATTGCCGGTTCAGCGCGTCCACCAGGTCCCAGGCGCGCTTGTAGCTCATGCCGAGCGCGCGTCCGGCCGCCGAGATCGAGCCTTCCCGGTCGATCGCTTCCAGCAGGCGGATCTTGCCGGGCCCGATGCGGCCCGAGGGCAGGTCGATGCGCAGGCTCAGCACGCCGGCATCCGGCCGGGAGGGCGGGGCGGGGCGGGTCATGGCGCCGAACCCGGCAGGGCGAGCGCCTCGGGCAGGGGCGGGCCGGCGATCACGCGGTGGTCGAAGGTGACGGCCTTCACCAGCGCCCAGAGCGCGAGGCCAGGCCGCAGCCCGAGCCGCGCCACGCTGTCCCGCGTCACGCGGGCCAGCAGCACCGCCTCGCCGACGGCAAGCCGGAGGAACACCTCGGGGCCCTCGCCGGCCGGCAGGATGTCTGCCAGCACCGCGCGCAGGATGTTCTGCGTCGAGATGCCGCGCGGCTCCTCGATCGCCACGCTGATGTCGCGCGCACGCACCCGCACGCGCAGCCGCGTGCCGGGCGGCCCGCCCTCCAGCGTCGCGAGCAGCACGCCGCCGGCGAAGCCGAGCCGCGTCAGCCCGCCCTCCCGGTCCAGCACGGTGCAGGGGATCAGCACGCCGGCGTCGCGGCGGGCCGCCAGCGGCAGGTCGGTGCGCGCGGTGAGCGCCTCCACCGTGCCGGCGGCGCGGACGCGGCCATGCTCCAGCAGCACCAGGTGGTCGGCCAGCGCATCCACCTCCTCCAGCGCATGCGTCACATAGAGGATCGGGATGCGCGCCGCGTCGCGCAGGCGCGCCAGGAAGGGCAGCACCTCGCCGCGGCGCGGGGCATCCAGCGCGGCCAGCGGCTCGTCCATCAGCAGCAGGCGCGGGCGCGCGAGCAGCGCGCGGCCGAGCGCCACGCGCTGGCGCTCGCCGCCGGAGAGCAGGCCCGGACGGCGCGCGAGCAGATGGCCGATGCCGAGCAGCGCGACCACCTCCTCGAAGGCCGGGCCCTCGGCGTCGCGCGGCGCGCGGCGCAGCCCGTAGCGCAGGTTGGTGGCGACGGAGAGATGCGGGAACAGCCGCGCATCCTGGAACACCACGCCGCAGCGCCGCCGCTCCGGCGGCACGAAGTCGCCCGCGCGCGTGTCGAGCAGCGTGGTGCCGGCGACCACGATCCGCCCCGCCTCCGGCCGCAGCAGCCCGGCGACGGCGGAGAGCACAGTGGTCTTGCCGCAGCCCGAAGGGCCGAACAGCGCGGTGACGCCGCTCTCCGGCGCGGCGAAGGCAACATCCAGGGCGAAGCCGTCCCGTCCGAAGCGGTGGCGCAGCGCGATCTCCGGCATCAGGCGCGGCCGAGCAGGCGATGCATGCGCCGGGCGATCAGCTCGGCCAGCAGCAACCCGCCGATCGCCAGCGTGAAGGAGATGGCCGCCAGCCGCGCGGCCACCGCCTCGCCGCCCGGCGTCTGCGTCGCGGTGTAGATCGCAAGCGGCAGGGTCTGCGTCTCGCCGGGGATGTTGGAGGCGAAGGTGATGACGGCGCCGAACTCGCCGAGCCCCGCGGCGAAGGCGGTGACCGCGCCGGCCAGGATGCCCGGCGACATCAGCGGCAGCGTGACGGTGAGGAAGCGGTCGAGCGGACCGGCGCCGAGCGTGCGTGCCGCCGCTTCCAGCCCCGGCTCCACGCCCTCCAGGCCGAGCCGCACCGCGCGCACGATCAGCGGGAAGGACATCACCGCGGTGGCCAGCGCCGCGCCCTCGGTGGTGAACACCAGGCGGATGCCGAGCCAGTCGTTGAGCGGCGCGCCGATCGGGCCGCGCACGCCGAACAGCATCAGCAATCCCCAGCCCACCACCACCGGCGGCACCACCAGCGGCAGGTGCACCAGGGCGTCCAGCAGCAGCCGGCCCGGGAAGCGGCCGCGCGCCAGAAGCCAGGCGACGCCGATGGCCGGCAGCAGCGAGACCGCGACGGAACGGGATGCGACCTCCAGGCTGAGCCGTACGGCCTGCCATTCCTCCGCGCCCAGCATCACTGCGTGAGCTGGAAGCCGAAGCGCTGCCAGGTCGGCGCCGCCTCGGCGCCGGTGAGGAAGCGCAGGATGGCGCGCGCCTGGGCGTCGCCCTCGGCGCGGCGGGTGATCGCGAAGGGATAGCTGACCGGCGGATGGCTGGCCGCGGGAAAGGTGGCGACCAGCCGCACGCCGCGGCTCGCGGCCGCATCCGTGGCATAGACGATGCCGAGCGGCGCCTCGCCGCGCTCCACCAGCAGCAGCGCGGCCCGGACGTTGTCGGCGCGCGCCAGGCGCGGCTGCAGCGCGCTCCACTGGCCCATCCATTCCAGCGCCGCCCGCGCATAGCGGCCGGCGGGCACATGGGCGGGATCGCCGATCGCGAGGCGCCCGTTCGGGCCGAGCAGCGCGGCGAGGTCGGTGCCCTGCGCCAGCACGAGGTCGCGCCGCGGCGCATCGGCCGGCGCGACCAGCGCCAGCGCATTGGCCAGCGCGCTGACCCGCGTGCCGCCGGCGATGAGGGTCCGCTGCTCGAGGTAGTCCATCCAGGCCTCGTCGGCGGAAAGGAACAGGTCCGCCGGCGCGCCCTGCTCGATCTGGCGCGCCAGGGCGGAGGAGGCGGCGAAGGACAGGCGCGGCGCCGGATGGCCCGCTTCCTGCCATTGCCGCGCCAGGGCGCGCATCGCATCGGTCAGGCTGGCGGCGGCGAAGAGGGTCAGCGGGGCCTCGGCGCGCGTGGCCGGCGCCGCCGCGAGGACGGAGGCGGCCAGGCTGGCGGCGAAGGCGCGGCGGCGCATCCCGGGGCTCCCTCCTGTCGTCGTATCCGTCGGAACATAACCAAGCCGCTCCGGCAAGTCCACGCGGCCCGCAGTCGGCGCGGTTTGAGCGCCGTGTCGACCGGGCGCCGCCGGCGCGACGGCCTGCTAGAGTGCCGCCATGCGAATCCTGGTGATCGAGGACGACGCGGCGACCGCGGACTACATCGCCAAGGGCCTGCGCGAGGCAGGCCATGTCGTGCAGCTGGCGCGCACCGGCAAGGACGGGATGATGCTGGCGGCCGGCGAGAGCTGGGACGTGATCGTCACCGACCGGATGCTGCCCGGGCCCGACGGCCTGACCATCCTGCGCGCGCTGCGCGCCTCCGGCATCTCCACGCCCGTCCTGGTGCTGACGGCGCTCGGCGAGGTGGAGCGCCGCGTGGAAGGGCTGGATGCGGGCGCGGACGACTATCTCGCCAAGCCCTTCGCCTTCAGCGAGCTGCGCGCGCGGATCGATGCGCTCGGCCGGCGCCCCGCCGTCTCGCAGGATCCGGTGATGCTGCGCGTCGGCGACATCGAGATGGACCTGCTGCGGCGCGTGGTGCGCCGCGCGGGCCAGCCGGTGGAGCTGATGCCGACCGAGATGCGGCTGCTGGAATACATGCTGCGCCGGCCGGGCCAGGTGCTGACCAAGACCATGCTGCTGGAAGGCGTGTGGGACCTGAACTTCGATCCCTCCACCAACCTGGTCGAGGTGCATGTCAGCCGCCTGCGGCGCAAGCTGGCGCTGGAAGGCCTGCCGGCGCCGATCCAGACGGTGCGCGGCGCGGGCTACATCCTCGGCGAGCGGGCGTGAGCTTCCTGCCGCGCCTGCTCCGAAGCTTCGCGCTGCGCACCGCGCTGCTGACGGCGGCGGGCGTGCTCGGCATCTCGGCGCTCGGCCTCGGCTTCGGCTGGCTGCGCAGCTCCGCCGCCCTGCAGGAGGCGCTGGATGCCGAGATCCGCCAGCAGGCGGAGGAGCTGCTCCGCGAATGGCGCTTCGGCGGCCCCTCGGCCCTGATGCTCGCGGTGGAGCTGCGCACGCGGGAGCGGGCGCCGGGCGTGCTGCTGGTGCAGCTGCGCGCGCCGAGCGGCGCGGTCTTCGCCGGCGCCGCGCCGCGGGCCGCGGCGCCGTCCGGGCTGCAGGGCTTCGCCACCGTCGCCGCGACGGATGCGGAGGGGCCGCTCCGCGCGCTCGGCATCGCGCTGCCGGACGGCTTCCGGCTGATCGTCGCGGCCCGCATGCGCCTGGTGCTGGACACGGCGCAGACCCTCGCCTCGACGCTGATGGCCGCGGGCGGGCTGGCGGTGCTGCTGGCGCTGGCCTTCGGGCTGCTCACCGCCTGGCGGCTCGAACGCCGCCTGCGGGCCGTCTCCGGCGCGGCCGAGGCGGTGATGCAGGGCGACTTGGCGCGCCGCCTGCCGCTCTCCGGCGCGGCGGACGAGTTCGACCGGCTCGCGGGCACGGTCAACGCCCTGCTCGCGCGGCTCGAGGCGGTGATCGAGGGCATGAAGCAGGTGACGGTGGATGTCGCGCATGACCTGCGCGGTCCGCTCTCGCGCCTGCGGCAGCGGCTGGAGGCGGCGCAGGCGCAGCCGCGCGATGCCGCGGCCGATGCCGCCCTGCTGGATGCCGCGCTGGAGGAGCTGGACGGCGTGCTCGCCACCTTCGCCGCGCTGCTGCGCATCGCGCAGCTGGAAGCCGGGCCGCCGCTGGTGGATGGCCGGGCGCCGGTGGTGGATCTCGCGGCCATCGTGACGACTCTGGCCGAGGCCTACGAGGTCGCGGCGGAGGAAGCCGGCCGCGCGCTGTCGGTGGAGGTTGCGCCGGACCAGCGCGTGCATGGCGATGCGGCGCTGCTGCGGCAGATGCTGTCGAACCTGCTCGACAACGCGCTGGCGCATGGCGGGCCGCATGTCTCGGTGGCGCTGCGGCCGGGCCCGGTGCTGGAGGTGGCCGATGACGGGCCGGGCATCCCGGCGGAGGAACGCCCGCGCGTGCTCCGCCGCTTCTATCGGCTGGACCGCAGCCGCGGCACGCCGGGCAGCGGGCTCGGCCTGGCGCTGGTGGCCGCGGTGGCGCGGCTGCATGGCGCGGCGCCGGTGCTCTCCGATGCGCAGCCGGGCCTGCGCGTGACGGTGGACCTCTCGGCCGCGCGGGCAAGCTGAAAAAGCTTTCAGGCTCGTTTCGGGGACTTTGCAGGCGTCTGTCGCCATTCTTCGCGCAACGCACGGCGCAGGGGCGCCGCGCAGGACGACAGGAGAAGACAGCATGGACCTCCCCGCCACCGGGCAGGCGACCGCCCCCGGCCGCAAGCGCGCCCGCGCCGCACTGCTCGGGCTGCTGCTCGGCACCACGGCCCTTGCCGGGCTCGCGCTGCACGCCACGCCCGCCCCGGCCACCACCGCGCCGGTCGCGCAGGCGACGCTGCCGAACGGCGCCCCCGCCGCCGGCTTCTCCGCGCTGGTCAGGCAGGTGCGTCCGGCCGTTGTGACCGTCACCAGCATCGGCATGCCCGCCCGCTCGCCCTTCGGCCAGCCCATGCCGGGCCGCGGCGGTCAGGCGGTGGGCTCCGGCTTCATCATCGACGCCGAGGGCTTCATCGTCACCAACAACCATGTCGTGGACGGCGCGCAACGCCTGACCGTGACGCTGGATGACGGCCGCCGCCTGCCCGCGACCGTGGTCGGGCGCGATCCGCGCACCGATGTCGCGCTGCTGAAGGTGGAGGCCGGCGCGCCGCTGCCCTTCGTCCGCATGGGCGACTCCAGCAAGGCGGAGCCCGGCGACTGGGTGGTCGCGATGGGCAATCCCTTCGGCCTCGGCGGCACCGTGACCACGGGCGTCGTCTCCGCGGTGGGGCGCGACATCGGCGCCGGCCCCTATGACGACTTCCTGCAGGTGGACGCGCCGATCAACCAGGGCAATTCGGGCGGCCCGCTCTTCGCGCAGGACGGCACCGTGATCGGGATGAACACGGCGATCTTCAGCCCCACCGGCGGCAGCGTCGGCATCGGCTTCGCCGTGCCGTCGAACCTGATGCAGCGCGTGGTGGCGGATCTGCGGGCTCATGGGCGGGTGGAGCGCGGCTTCCTCGGCGTCGCGACCCAGCCGGTGGACAGCGCGATGGCCAAGGCGCTGCGCCTGCCGGAGGCGCAGGACCGTGGCGACAGCCGCGGCGCGCTGGTGGCGAGCGTCGAGAAGGAGAGCCCCGCCGCCAGGGCCGGGCTGCGCGCCGGCGACGTGGTGACCGAGGTGGAAGGCCGCGCGGTGACGAGCCCGCGCGACCTGGCGCGCGCCATCGCCGACCAGAAGCCCGGCACCCGCTCCAGCCTGAAGGTCTGGCGCGCGGGCGAGATGCGCAGCGTCGCGGTGGAGATCGGCGCGCAGCCGGCCGCGCAGGTCGCGGCGCGCGAGGGCGGCGAGGAGGCGGGGCAGCAGCCGCGCATCGGCGTCGCTTTGGCGCCGATCACGCCCGAGGCGCGCCGCGCGCTGAACCTCGGCGAGGACGCGAAGGGCGCGATCGTGGCGCAGGTGATGCCGGAATCGCCGGCGGCGAAGGCCGGGTTGCGCCCGGGCGACGTGATCGTCGGTGTCGGCACCACCGAGACCGACGATGCCGCGGCCGCGGTGAAGGCGATCCGCGAGGCGGCCTCGAACGACGCGGTGGCGCTGCAGATCCTGCGCGACGGCACGCGCAGCTTCGTCGCCGTGCCGCTCAAGCAGGCCTGATCCCGGACGCGCCGGGGGAACAGGGAGGCCGGCGCGAACCGCGACGGGTCGGGGGGGGGGGGGGGGGGGGGGCCCCCCCCCCCCCCCGCTGCGCGTGCTTGCCGTGCCGGCGCCTGGCGTGTGGACTGGGCTCCGGTGCCAGGCCGCGCATGGGCGGCATCGCCACGGAGACGCCGGCAATGATCACGCCCGATGGACGAACCCGGCTGCACCTGATCCTCGGTGATCCCGTCGCGCAGGTGAAGTCGCCCGGAGGCGTCACGCGCAGCTTCGTCGCGCGCGGCCGCAACGCCGCGATGCTGCCGCTGCATGTGGCGGCGGCCGAGTTCGACGACTTCGTCCGCGGCGCCAGCCTGGCGCGCAACCTGGACGGGCTGACGATCACCGTGCCGCACAAATTCGCCGCCGCCCGGCACTGCGCGACGTTGACGGAGCGCGCCCGGCTGCTCGGCGCGGTGAACGTGATGCGGCGCAATCCCGATCGCAGCTGGCATGGCGACATGCTGGACGGCGCCGGGATGGTCGCTGCGATCCGCGCCCGCGGCGGCGAGCCCGCCGGGCGTCACGCGCTGCTGGTCGGCGCGGGCGGCGCCGGCACCGCCATCGCGCAGGCGCTGCTGGAGGCCGGCGTCGCCTCCCTCGCGCTGCATGATGCCGATGCGGCGCGGGTGGAGGCGCTGCTGGCGCGGCTGCGGCCGGTGGCGGGCGGTGTTCCGCTGCGCGGGCTTGCGGCCGCGGAGCCCGAGGGCTGCACGCTGGTCGTGAACGCGACGCCCGCCGGCATGCGCCCGGAGGACCTCGTGCCCGTGCCGCCAGGGCGGCTGCGCGCCGGGATGTTCGTCGCCGACGTCATCACCGCGC
The DNA here is from genome assembly GCF_056682175.1 of Falsiroseomonas sp. RANM36. Lineage (NCBI taxonomy): Bacteria > Pseudomonadati > Pseudomonadota > Alphaproteobacteria > Acetobacterales > Roseomonadaceae > Falsiroseomonas > Falsiroseomonas sp. RANM36. The sequence goes on along the minus strand of NZ_JBWXTD010000004.1, from coordinate 669,963 downwards.
CGGTGGTCACGCCGTTGCTGGCCGCGGCGCGCGCGCTCGGCTGCGGCACCTCGACCGGGGTGGACCTGTTCGACGCGCAGGTGGAGCTGATCGCCGATTTCCTGCTCGGCGGCGCCTAGCTCGGGGCGCGTCCCGCCGCGTGGCGCGCGGCGATGAAGGCAAAGGCGAGCGCCGGCCCCAACGTGATGCCGGGCGCCGGATAGACGCCGCCCATGACCGACTGCATGTCGTTGCCGCAGGCATAGAGCCCGCCGATCGGCCGGTCGTCCCCGTCCAGCACCTGCGCATCCGTGTCCGTGACGAGCCCCGTCGCCGCGCCGATGTCGCCCGGCAGCAACCGGATCGCGTAGAAGGGCGGCGTGCCGATCGGACCGAGATTCGGATTCGGCAGCCCGCGCGATGCGTCGCCGTTCACGTGGTGATAGGCGGTGCTGCCGCGGCCGAAGTCCGGATCCTCGCCGCGCGCCGCATGATCGTTCATGCGCGCGACCGTCTCCGCCAGGTTCGCGGCGTCGATCGCGAGCTTCCCGCCCAGCTCCGCGAGCGTCGCGCCTTCGGTCAGATAGCCATCGGCGAGATAGGGCGCGAGGCCCCGCCCGCCGGGCCGCACCATGCCCAGGCCGTAGCGCCGCAGCCCCTCGCTGTCGGTGACGAGGAAGCAGGGGATGGTCGGCGTCGTGTCATGCGCGGCGAGCATCGCGCGCGCGAACAGGTGGTAGGAGCTCGCCTCGTTGACGAAGCGCCGGCCCGCGGCATTCACCGCGATGACGCCGGGCTTGCCGCGGTCCAGCACGAAATGCGGAAAGACCGCCATGCTGCCATCCGCGCGCCTGCGTACCGAGACGGGCGCCCAGAAGGCGTTGTCCAGCGCGCCCTCCCCGTAGCGCGCGCCAAGCCCGATGGCCAGGTCGTGCAGCACCCCGGGGGGGCCCGGCGCGGCCGGGCTGAAGGCGGCGAGCTCGGCGGGCAGCATCGTTGCGCGGCGCGTCGGATGGCGGTTGAAGCCGCCGGTCGCGAGGATCACGCCGCGCCGGGCCAGCACGCGTCGCGTGGCGCCGCCATGCGCGAGCACGACGCCCTCCACGCCGGCGGGCCCACGCAGCAGCTCCTCCACCGTCGTCTCGGTCACGATCTCCACGCCGCGCGCGTCAAGCGAGGCCAGCAGGCGCCCGACCAGCGCATTGCCCATCAGCAGCCGCGTGCCGCGCGGATGGCGCAGCCGGTCCATGGCGTGGCGCGAGAGCAGGCCTGCCGCATGGCGGAAGGAGGCCCAGGAGCGCGTCATGTTCATCAGATGCGGGATGTCGTCGCGATCCACCATCATGCCGCCCAGCACGGTGAATTCCGGGATGGGTGGGCGGATCAGCGCGAGTCGCGCGCCGAGCCTGCGCGCATCGAAGGGCAGCGGCTCCAGCGCGCGGCCGCGCAGCGTCGCGCCGGCGACTTCCTGGATGTAGTCGGGATGCAGCGGCCGGGCGCGGAAGCGAACCTGCGTCTCGGCCTCGAGGCGCGCGCTCGCGCGCGGCCCGGTCTCCAGGAAGGCGCGGCGCATCGCCTCGCTGGAATGGTTGCCGACGGCGTTGCGCAGGAACGCGGCGGCGTTCTCGGCATCGTCCTCCGCGCCGAGCGCGGCGGCATGCGCCGTGCCCGGAACCCAGGTCGTTCCCGCCGACCACGCGGTGGTGCCGCCGAGCAGCGCCGTGTGCTCCACCAGCAGCGGGCGCAGCCCGTCGAGCGCGGCGAACAGCGCCGCCGCCATCCCCGCGCCGCCGCCGCCGATGACGATAAGGTCGCGCGTCTCGGTTTCCATGCCCCGGCTCCCTGGCCGGGCGCTGCCCCGGCAAGCGGCGGGCGGAGGCTAGTCCGCCGCCACGCGGCGCGGCAACCGCAGGGGTGCCCCGGGAGGTTTTCAAGCCGGCGCGCAGCCGGCAGGATGCGCCCCGCAACGCATGGCGCGGCACGCATCGCCCGCCGCAGTAGGGAGGAAACGTCATGATCACCCGCAGGACATTCGGGACGCTGGCGGCCGTGCCGCTGCTCGGCGGGCTGCGCCAGGCCGCAGCGCAGGAAGCCTTCCCGAGCCGCGACCTGCTCGGCATCATCCAGTGGGGCGCCGGCGGCGCCACGGATGTGACATCGCGCGCCGTCACGCCGCATGTGGAAGCCGCGCTCGGCCACAAGATCGTGCTGCAGAACCGGCCGGGCGGCACCGGCGCCATCGCGATGACGGCGGTGCACGGCGCGAATCCGGATGGCTACACGCTGCTCTACGCGGCGGAGAACCCGCTACTCTACGGCGTGCTGAACCTTTCGCGCATCGACTTCGTGCAGGAATTCTACGCGGTGAACGTGCTGGCGCGCGGCGTGCCGGTGATCGTCACCAATCCGGACCGGCCCTATCGCACGCTGAAGGACCTGGTGGAGGAGATGCGGCGCAATCCGGGCCGCGTGCGCATGGCCGGCACCGGACCGGGCGGCCAGCCGCATGTGATCAGCTCCATGCTCTCCACCCTCGGCAACATCCGCCACATCTCCATCCCGTTCGACGGCGAGGGGCCGGGCCTGACGGCGCTGCAGGGCGGCCATGCCGACTTCATGCCGGCGGGCTCCGGCGCCGCGGCCGAGCATGTGCGCGCCGGCCGGCTGCGCGCGCTGGCCGTGTGGAACACCGAGCCGCTGCCGAGCTTCCCCGGCGTGCCGCCCGCCACCGCCGACTTCCCGGAACTCGCGCGCTTCATGCCCTGGGGCTCCTTCTACGGCGTCTGGATCAAGCGCAGCGTGCCGGCCGACCGGCGCGACAAGCTGGTGCAGGCCTTCAAGACGGGTGCGTCGAATTCCCAGTTCGTCGAGCTGATGCAGCGCAACGGCAACGTCGTGATGAACATCTCGGGCGACGAGGCCGACCGCTTCCTCAAGCGCTGGCAGTCGGTCACCACCTGGACGCTGCAGGAAGCCGGCGCCGCCCGCACCTCGCCGGCGGAACTCGGGATTCCCCGTCCGTAATCGCGCAGGCGCCCCGGCCGGTTGGGTCGGGGCGCCGCGACACCGGGAGGCGCGCGATGGAACAGACGCTGCGCCGGCGGCAGCCGGGCGAGACCGTCTTCGGCTATGTCCTGCTGCTGATTGGGCTCTTCGTCATGGCGGAAGGCTACCGCATCGACGGGCTGTATTCGCCGAGCTCGGCCGGCGTGTTCCCCGCGCTGGCCGGCCTGGTGATGACCGTCTCGGCGCTGGCCATCATCCGCCGCACCCATCGCATGCCGCCCGCCCACATCCCCGAAGGCTCCGGCACCGCGCGTGAATTCCTGCGGCGGACCACGCCGGCCGATGTGGCGGTGATGGCGGCGCTGATGCTGGCCTACATGCTGGCGCTGGAGCCGGTGGGCTTCCTCGGCGCCTCCTTCGTCTTCCTGTTCCTCTCGATCTTCTACCTGCATCGTGGCGGCCTGCTGGCGGTGCTGCTGATCTCGGCCGGTTCGCTGGCGGCGATCTGGCTGGTGTTCCGCGTGCTGTTCACCGTGGTCCTGCCGAGCGGCTGGCTGTTCCGATGAGCGACAGCCTCACCTACTTCCTCATGGCCTGGACGGATCCGCAGCTGCTGCTGCTCACGGCGGCGGGCACCTTCGCCGGCATCTATATCGGCGCCATCCCCGGGCTTTCCGTGACGATGGCGGCTTCGATCCTGATCTCCTTCACCTTCTCGTGGGACGTGAATCCGGCGCTCGCGCTGATCGCCGGCGTCTTCATGGGCGGCGTCTATGGCGGGTCGCGCAGCGCGATCCTGCTCAACATCCCGGGCGCGCCGGCGGCCATCGCCACGGCGCTCGACGGCTTTCCGCTGGCGAAGCGCGGCGAGGCCGGCGTCGCCATCGGCCTGACCACCGTCTGCTCCTTCCTCGGCGGCTTCGTCGGGATCGCGGCGCTTGCGATCGCAGCCCCCGCGATTTCCGAGTTCGCGCTGCTCTTCGCGCCGCGCGACTATCTGCTGCTCGCGGTGATGGGCCTCCTGCTGGTCGGCAGCCTGTCGGGCGAATCGCTCGCCAAGGGGCTCTATGCCGGCGCGCTCGGCGTTGCGCTCGGCATGGTCGGGATGGACCCGATGACCGCGGAGGGCCGCTTCACCTTCGGCACGGTGCAGCTGCTGGGCGGCATCCCCTATGTCGCCGCGATGATCGGCTTCTTCGGCGTGTCGGAGGCGCTGGCGCAACTGCACAACCTCAAGGCGCCGCGGATCAAGCAGGATGTCTCGCGCATCCTGCCCTCGTGGTCGCTGCTGCGGCGCTACCTGCCGCTGTCGCTGCGCAGCTCCGCCATCGGGGTGGTGATCGGCGCGCTGCCGGGCACCGGCGGCGACATCGCGGCGCTGATGGCCTACGATCAGGCGAAGCGCACGGTGAAGAACCCGTCCCGCCCCTTCGGCGAAGGCGCCTATGAGGGCGTGGTGGCACCGGAATCGGCGAACAACGCGGCGGTCGGCGGCGCCTACATCCCGATGCTGACGCTCGGCATCCCGGGCGACGCGGTGACGGCGGTGATCATCGGCGCGCTGTTCATCCACGGGTTGAAGCCGGGCCCGATGCTGATGATCGAGACGCCGCACCTGTTCTGGTTCACCGTCGGCAACCTGACGCTCGCCAACGTCTTCCTGCTGATCTTCGGCCTGAGCGGCATCCGCTTCTTCGCCAAGGTGGTGGAGACGCCGCCGGGAATCCTGATCCCGCTGATCCTGATCCTGTCGGTGGTCGGCACCTATGCGATCCAGAACAGCGTGGTGGATGTGTACTGGATGCTGGGCTTCGGGCTGTTCGGCTATTTCCTGCGCATCTACGGCTTCCAGGTGGGACCGGTGGTGCTTGGGATGATCCTCGGGCCGTTGATGGACACCTCCTATCGCCGCGCCATGATCTCGGCCGGCGACGATCCGGTGGCCTTTGTGCAGGAATTCATGACCAGCCCGCTGTCGCTGGTGCTGGCGCTGGCCGTGCTGCTGCTGGTCGCCAGCCAGACCCCGCTCTGGCGCCGGCTGCGGCGCCGCGCCTGAGCCGGATCCGGCGGCGCGGCCGGACCGTGCGGCGATCGCGCAGGGAACCTTCCGGGCGCTGGATCGCTGCATCCCCGAAGCACCATGAGCACCGATCCGCAGGACAACCTCAGCGCCGCCGAACGTGCCGATGTGGAAGAACGTTCCGCGCCGCGCGCTCCGGTGATCCACGCCATCGTCCGCCGGCACGGCGAGGAGGAGCTGCGCCGGCCCTCTTCCTCCCTGCTCTGGTCGGGCGTCGCTGGCGGGCTTGCCATCATGGCCTCGGTGATCGCCGAGGCCGCGCTGCTGGAAAAGTTGCCGGAGGGGATGGCGGGGCGCGAGGCGATCGCCGATCTCGGCTACACGCTCGGCTTCATCATGGTCGTGCTCGGCCGGATGCAGCTCTTCACCGAGCAGACCATCGTCGCGGTGCTGCCGGTGATGGCCCGGCCGGGCTGGGACCGGCTGGGGGCGGCCGGTCGGCTCTGGGCGATCGTCCTCGTCGCGAACCTGCTCGGCGCGTCAGCCGCTGCGGCGCTCAGCCTGCGCTTCGGCCTGATGAACGCCGACCTCACCGCCGCGATGCTCGAGGTGTCTGAATCGCTTCTGGCGCGCACGCCGCTGGAGACCCTGGCGCAGGCGATCCCGGCGGGTTTCCTGGTCGCCTCCATCTCCTGGATCCACGCCGGATCGGGCCGCGACCAGTTCTGGATCGTGCTGGCGCTGACCTATGCGATCGCGCTCGGCGACTTCGCGCATGTCATCGCCGGCGCGGCGGAAGCCTTCCTGCTGGTGTTCGACGGGCGGATCGGCATGGGCCAGGCGCTCGGCGGCCTGATCCTGCCGGCGCTGGTTGGCAACATCATCGGCGGGACCGGGCTCTTCGCGCTGCTGGCGCACGCGCAGGTGCGCGAGGAACTCTGACGCGCGAAGGCGTGCCTATGGCCGCGTTCAGCCGCCGGCCGGCGCGGTGATGGTCTGCAGCACCTCGAACCCTTCGAATTGCGGCGGGCCGAGCGTGATCGGCTTGGTCGAGCCGGCACCCGCATGCGCCCGGCGGAACTGCTCCGATCGCGTCCATGCCTCGAAGGCCGCGTGCGAGGCCCAGAGTGTGAGCGAGGAATAGAGGATGTGGTCCGCCGCCTGCGGTCCCTTGAGGAGGTGGAAGGCGAGGAAGCCAGGAAGCTCGTGCAGATGGCTCTCCCGCGTCAGCCAGGCGCGCTCGAACTCCGCGGCATGCGCGGGGATGACGCGAAAGCGGTTGGCGGCGACGAACATGGCTGCGGTCTCCTGCATCGTGCTGACGGGCGCGGGCCGATCGGACCACGGCGGCCGTGCCGGCGCCAGCGGTCGGCGCGCCTGCGTTCAGGCCATCACCAGGATGTCCGCGGCACCGAGCGCCGGCCTGCTCGCCAGCACGGCGAAGACGGCGGCCGCATCGGGTCCGGTCCCGTCGCCATCCCAGGCCAGGGCGCCGGTTGTCGGATCGTAGAGGACCTGCCCCGTGGCCGCGTCCGCCGCGCCGATCGCGAAGCGGCCAGGCGCCAGCGCGCCCGGAGGCAGCACGCCGCCGAAGCCGGCCGACAGGATCTGGATCGCGTCCTGCCCCGGTGTGAAGTCCAGGAGCAGATCCACGCCCTCGTTCGCCGCATCGAAGCGGAAGCTGTCCTGGCCGGCCTCGCCCGCCAGCGTGTCGTCGCCCGCGCCACCCGCGATCAGGTCGTCTCCCGATCCGCCAAGGAGGGCATCGCCGCCAAGGCCGCCGAGCAGCGTGTCGGCGCCGCCCAGGCCGAACAGGCTGTCCTCCCCGCCCTCGCCCAGCAGGCTGTTGGCGCCACCGTTGCCGATCATCCGGTTGGCCAGGCCGTTGCCCGTGCCGTCCGCGGCGCCGGCCAGCAGGATCAGCGCCTCGACATTGTCGGCAAGCGCATGGCTCACCCGCGCCTGCACCGTGTCGAAGCCCTCCCCCGGCAACTCCATCACGACGTCGCCGGCTTCGTCCACGCGCAACAGGTCGTTGCCGGCGCCGCCCCGCATCGTATCCGCGCCGGCGCCGCCTTCCAGCGTGTCGTCGCCGCCCTCGCCGGCGAGAAGGTTGGCCAGGGCATTGCCCTGGATGAAGTTCGCAAGCGCGTTGCCGCTGCCGGACGGGGCGCTGCCGACCAGGATCAGCAGCTCCACCTCCGCCGGCAGCGTGTAGGCGATGAAGGCCTGCACGATGTCCGAGCCTTCGTCCGGCAACTCCACCACGCGATCGCCGGGATCCTGCACGACATAGAGATCCCGCCCTTCGCCGCCCTCCATCGTGTCGGCGCCCGCACCGCCGTTGAGCCGGTCGTTGCCGTCGAGGCCGCGCAGCAGGTTGGCCGCCGCGTTGCCGGTGAGCCGGTTGGCCGCCGCGTTGCCGGTCCCCTGGAGCGCCGCGTCGCCGCCGAGCGTCAGGTGCTCCACATGCTCCGGCAGCACGAATTCGACCAGCGACAGGACCGTGTCGGGTCCCATGTCCGCGGCCTCGACCACGACATCGCCCGGATCGTCCGTGACGTAGATGTCGGCGCCGGAATTGCCCTCCATCACATCCGGCCCCGGCCCGCCGATCAGCCGGTCGGCGCCGCCGCTGCCGATCAGCGTATCCGCGCCGCCGAGGCCCGAGAGCTCGTTGCCGGCCGCATTGCCGACGATCAGGTTGTCCAGCGCGTTGCCGGTGCCGTCCAGGCTCTCGGCCCCGAGCAGGATCAGGTTCTCGAAGCGCGAGCCCAGCGAGAGGCTGACGCGGCTGCGCACCGTGTCGATGCCGCCGTCCAGCGCCTCCAGCATCAGGTCGCCAGGCTCGTGCACATAGGTATCGTCGCCCGCGCCGCCGACGAGCGTGTCCGCACCGGCGCCGCCATCGAGCGTGTCGGCGCCTTCGCCGCCATCCAGCCGGTTGTCCAGCTCGTTGCCGGTGAGCTGGTTGTCGAGCCCGTTGCCCAGACCGACCGATGCGCCGGCGCCGGACAGGATCAGCTCCTCCACCTCCGCCGGCAGCAGATAGCTGATGGTGGCGACCACCGTGTCGTTGCCCTCGCCGGGCTGCTCGACGACGACGTCGAGCGGATGGATGACGACATAGAGGTCGTTGCCGGCCGCACCTTCCATGTGGTCGGCGTCGAGCCCGCCGGCGAGCGTGTCCGGTCCTGCGCCGCCGAGCAGGGAGTCCGCGCCTGGCCCGCCCACCAGGCGGTCCGCCTCCTCGCCACCGGAGAGGCTGTCGGCGCCCGCATCGCCGAACAGCGTGTCGTTGCCCTCTCCGCCGTCCAGCGTGTCCGCGCCCGCTTGGCCGCGCAGGATGTCGTGGCCGCCGAAGCCGAAGAGCTGGTCGGGCCCGGGATGGCCGATCACCTCGTCGTCGGTGCCGAGCCCGCCGAGCGGGATCGGCTCTCCCTCCTCGTCGAAGAACACGTCGGGCCGGCCGGTGTCGAAGGCGATCGCGGCCCAGTCCGCCGGATTGACGATGCGCAGCACCTGCACCGCGCCGGCGGAGACGAGCCCGCCTGCCGTCTCCCGTGCTTCCATGACGAAGCTGTCCTCGATGAAGGCCGCGCCGTCGAAGTCGAGCGGCTTATCCTGCACATAGGTGAAGCTGCCATCGGGCAGGACGCTCAGCGTGCCGAGCCTCGGTCCGCTGACCAGCGAGAAGGCGAAGGCGTCGCCCTCCGCATCGCGGGCAAGCAGGCTCCCTTCCAGCGTTCCGCCCGGCGACAGCGGATAGAGCAGGCTCGCGATCTCCGGCGCGTCGTTCTCCGCCGTGACGGAGATCGCGATGCGCTGCGCGGCGGCGCCGTCTCGGGTCGCCGCATCGACGCCGCTCTCGACGGCCTCCGCGCCGGATGTGCCGGCCAGCTCGCGGAAGCCGAGGCCCGTCGTCGCGACATAGGCGAAGCCGCCCATGTCGCCCGACCCGTCCTTCGGTGCGCGGTAGTGGAGTGCGGCCAGTTGGTCCGGCGACAGCGTGTCGCCGAGCGCGACGACCTGCTCGATCATCACGGTGAGGCCCGTGCCCGCGAAGGCGGGGTCCGGCGCGCGGAAGAACACCGTGCCCGCAGTCGGCAGTTCGGTGATCGCGATGGTCAGCGGATTGCCCAGCGGATCGAAGGGCGCGTCGATGCCGAGCGCGACGCCGGCAATCGGTGGCTCCGGCGGCAGGCCGACGATGCGATCGGGCGTGCCGGGCGCCGCGCCTTCCAGCGCGAAGACGAAGGTCTCCGCCGCCGAGCCGTAGCCCTGGCCGGCCACCACCTTCAGCGCCGCGAGGTCCGATGCGGCGAAGCTGTCGCCGATTGCGAGCGGCGTTCCGTCCGGCCGCTGCACCTGCGCAGTCCCGGGCAGCGCGACCACGCGATAGAGCGCACCCGCCGCCACCTCCGCGGCGGGCGCCCGCGCATTCAGCCCGAAGGGCTCGCGCGCGTCCTCGGCGAGGGTGAGCGTGCGGTCCGCCTGCACAACCGGGTCGAGGCTGTCGAGGCGGATCTCCTCGCCGCCGATGATCACGCGCTCGATGCCGATCAGCGTGTAGACCGCCGGGGCGGCCTCCGCGGCGGCGACCAAAGTGCTGAGCGGCGGCAGCGCGGTGAGGTCGATCGGGTCGTTGCTGCGCGGCGCATAGGTGCCGCCCAGGCCGTTGCCGTCCAGCAGCTCCTGCGGTGTGATCGTCCGGGGCGATAGCTGCGGGTCGCCGATCCGCATGACCTGCGCGCCATTCGGACGCAGCACGAGCTGCAGCAGCCCTCCGCCTTCGAAGACGACCGTATCCAGCCCGTCTCCGTCGTCGCCCCGGATGGTGGTCGCGCGCTCGAGCGGATGAATGCCCGTCAGGGATCCTGGCGGGACGTCGCGCACCGTGACGGTGTCGTCGCCATCGCCCAGCCAGATCCGCGGACCCGTTCCGGAGATGCTCAGGCTGTCGTCGCCGTCGCCGAGGCGGATCGTGGTGGTGCCCACTCCGTTCACCGTCGCCGCATCGTCGCCGTCGCCCAGCTCGAACTCGCCGAAGGCCGGCTGCAGCTGCTTCTGGGCAATGCGGAAGTTGGCGACGGCATCCAGCGTCACCGTCGCCTCCGCGCCGCCGGCCGTCTGGTCCAGCACGTCCAGCGCGACCGGGACGTTGACCGCCACGGTGTTGATGCTCGGCGGCCGCAGGGACAGCACGAGCTGGTCCGCATGCGCGGAGCCGCGGACGACCTCGAAGTTCACCGCGACGTCTCCGCTGGCCACGTCGCCCGGCGCGCTGCCGGCGGTCGGATTGTTGACCGAGAGCCTGCCGTCATTGATCGAGGCGCGCAGGCTGACGCCTTCCGGCGCAAGCGCGTAGCTCAGCGTGTCGCGTCCGTCGCGCCCGTCCATCAGGTCGGCGCCCGCCATGCCCTCGATCACGTTGTCCCGCGCATCGCCGCGAATCGTGTCGTTGGCCGCGCTGCCGATGACGTTCTCGATGCCGAACAGCGTCGCCTTCTCGATGATGTCGTTGTTGGAACTCAGCCAGCGCGCCTCGCCATAGACCACGCGCTGGCCGGTGACCGTGCTGTTGATGGACACGCCCAGGATGTTCGAGGTCGTCGGCCCGGCATCGAGGTCCACCAGGGCGCGGGGCCGCGGGGCGGCGGGGGGGGTGGAGGGGAGGGCGCCGGGGGCGGGGCGGGGCCCCCGGGGG
>NZ_JBWXTD010000004.1:644013-659151 GCF_056682175.1 Falsiroseomonas sp. RANM36 | reverse complement strand
GGGGCCCCCCGGGGGGGCGGGCGGGCGGCGCCACGGAGGGGTAGAAGCTCAGGCCGCGGTCGAAGCGCAGGTCCAGCGTGTCGCTGCCGGCGCCGCCCCAGAGGAAGGAGCCGAAATCGGTGATGCTGGAGGAGGAGCCGATCTTCACCTCGCCGACATTCACCCGTGGGGCGCTGCTGAGCGTCGTGGCGTCCGGGTCAAGGCTGCGAAGCTGCAGCCACATCGGCGCGACGCCGGTCGGGCCGAGGAAGCCGCCGCCGCGACCGAAGCCGGGCTGGTTCGGGAAGGAGAACTCGTTGGACAGGCGCTCGCCCTGGCCGAAGCCCAGCCTGTCGTCGCCCGCGCCGCCTTCGATGTAGTCGTCGCCGCCATCGCCGAAGAGCGCGTTGTCGCCGGAATTGCCGAAGATGCGGTCGTCGTTGCGGGTGCCGATGATCCCTTCGATACCGCGCAGTATGTCGGTCGAGAGCACGGTGTCGGCGCTGCGCAGCGCTGTGGCCGTGCTGACGCTCCGCACCGAGCCCGAATAGCTGCTCTTGATGATGTTGTCGCTGCCGTTGTGCTTGTCGAGATAGGAGGCCTGCGTCTCCCGAGGACCGAGCGGCAGCGGAATGTCCAGGCCGACGATTGCGCTGCGCGTGAAGCCTGAATACGTCTCGCGGATCGGCGCGGAGCCAGCGTTCCAGCCTGTCTCGATGCCGGCGAAGCCGCTATGCGTGTAATCGAAGCGTGCGCTGCCGCTGATGCTGGTCAGAATGATCTTGGAGCGCAGCTCCGGTCCGATGATCTGCGCCGTTCCATCCGCGTCGCCTTCGCCCAGCCGCGCCGACAGGAAGCGTGCATCGGTGACCGCGTAGCCGAAGGTGACATCGCGGTCCTCGGTCCCCACCCTGTCGGAGGCGAGAAAGCGGGACTCGACCGTCCTGTAGCGCGCCTTGCCGCCGACGGTGCCGGAGAGCGCCACATCGTTCACCGAGAAGGCGACGATGTCGAAATCCTCCCCGCCGTCGTAGACCTTGTTGCCTGTGATGTTCGAGGCCGCGCGGTCGTCCAGCAGGCCGCGGGCCAGCAGGTCATTGCCGGCGCCGGCGAGCAGCAGGTCCGCGCCGCCCTGCGCGGCCAGCCGGTCGTCGCCATCGCCGCCTTCAAGCGTCTCCGCGCGGCTGGACCCGATCAGGATGTCGTCGAAACCCGTGCCGATCACGCGCTCGATGCCGGTGAGCACATCGCCCTGCGCCTCGCCGCGGTAGCCGCGGCCGATCCCGTTGACATCCAGGTCGATGAAGACGCTTGTCGGGGCATCGGCGTAGCTGGCCCGGTCGCTGCCCCAACCGCCGACCATGGAATCGGCGCCGCGCCCGCCGATCAGCAGGTCGTCGCCGTCGCCGCCGGTCAGCGTGTCGTTGCCGTCGCGCCCTTCGAGGGTTGCAGCGCCGATGGGAATGACGGGAACGTCGTTGAAGTCGCCGCCGTCCAGCGTATCGGCAGCCGAGGGCGCCACCTCCAGCCGGTTGTTCTCCGCGTTGCCAATCAGCTGCGTCGGCGTCAGGAGCGTGCTGCGCAGATTCTCGAAGCCGGTGAGGTGCGCCAGCACGATCGCGCCGTCCGAGACGACGCCAAGGCCGAGATCCACGAGCATGACCGGATCCGACCCGCCCGCGAGAAGCTCGAGCCAATCCTCGCCCTCGCCGCCATCCACCAGACCGGGCGCGCCATCCGCCCGCATGCCGCCATTGGCGATCATCACCAGGTCGTTCCCCGCCCCGGCGCGCAGGACGAGATCAAGCTGGCGGAGCAGCACCTCGTCATCCCCGCCCAGCGTTTCGATCTCGGTGATCCCGCTCAGCGCCTCGGGTGCCTGATCGATCCGCACGAGGTCCGCCGCGTCGGTCAGGCGCAGGCGCTCGATCCCGTCGAGGAATGTCACCGCCCAGACGGGCGCCTCCGGGATGCCCGGCCGCAGGACGACATAGGGAAGGAAGCCTTCGGGCGGCGAACCGGCCCAGATGGCCAGGCCGGCACGCTCGCCCGAGCGGATCGTGCCCGACAGGTCGGCGTCGAGGACGCGCCCGTCGAGGCCGCCGAAGTCGAGCACGTCCCCGCCATCGCCACCCTGGATCGTCGCCGCGCCTTCCCCGGGCTCGATCGTGTCGGCGCCGCCGAGGCCCCGGATGCTGTCGTTCCCGGCAAAGCCGATGATGCGGTCGTCGCCCGCCGTGCCGTCGAGCGTGTCGGCCTGCGGCGTGCCGAGGATGGCGTCGCCGAACTCGGGTGCCGGCGGCGTGGCGCCGAGCACGAAGCTCGCGACGTGGCTGTCCTGCAGCCGGAAGGCCTTGTTGTAGAGATCGACGATCTCGAGGTTCAGCAGCGGGAAGGATTCGCGGAACAGCGGCCCGAGATCGATGTCGAAGCCGGCGCCGAGCGTGAACGGGCCGATACCGACGCTCGCATCGAATTCCGCGCTGGCGGCCAGGCCCGAGAGCAGCAGCGACAGGTCGAATTCCAGCCCGGTGCGGTTGGTCGCCAGGGGATAGGCCTGCGTCTCCACCTCGACGAAGGTGGTGTCGCCATCGTAGCGCAGGCTGAGCGCGCCGATGTCGCGCAGGAACGGTGTCTGCTGCAGCGGCGAGACGACCTCGGCCACCTGCTGGCGATACAGGCTGTCCGACGGATCGAAGGCGACCGGGATCACCTCGATCTGCGCACCGCCGCCGCTGCCGCGGCTGATGCGGTAACCGACCTCGATGTTGCCGAGGGCGAGTTCGACCGTCTGGTCTTCGCCCAGGATCGGCGCGCTGCGCGCCAGCACCGTGCCGTTGTCGAGGTTCAGCCATTCCGTGGTGCCGGCGGGCCGCCAGACCATGCGGCCACCGATGCTGCCGGTCTGGCCGGTGAACGCGCCGGGAATGCCGTCCTCGAAATCCACGAAGAGCTCGAGGTCGCGCGCATAGGTCAGGTTCTGCGCCGCGAGCTCACGCAGCCGCGCTTCGACCGCCGCATCCTGGAACACGCCGGTGGGGTCGTAGACCAGCTGCCGCTCGACCTGCACCACGTCGACGAATTTCTCGCCGCCCTTGCTGCCGTCTTCGTTCAGCGCGAAGAAGCCGAGGCGCGTGCGGAGCTCGGGCGTGAGGGTGAATTCCTGCACCAGCGGCAGCGCCGCTTCCAGCTCCACGTCGAACAGGTTGTAGTAGAAGGCGGCGCTGAAATCGAGCGGACCGAGGCTGCCTTCCAGCGGCGGAAAGCCGAATTCCAGCGGGGGAAAGGCGCCGCCGGTGGCGAAGGTGATGAGCCCGTCCACATCGAGCACGAGGCGGGCGAGATCGTCCTTGTTGCCCTCGGCGATGTTCTTGCCGTCGGCGTCCAGATCCTCGACGATCTCGCCATTCAGCAGCTTGCGCGTGGGATCGGTGACAAAGATGCCGTCAAGGTGTTTCGAGACGGTGTTGATGCTGGGGACGAGGATGTCGATCGAGCCGAGATCGATGCCGGAGAGATCGGGCTCCGCCTCTTCCTCCTCTTCGTCCTCGGGCGGATTCTGCTCCTCCTCGTCCTTGGGCGGGATCTCCTCGCCTTCCTCCTTGACCTCGGCCTTCGGCTTCTCCTTCGCCTTTGGGGAGGAGACGAAGATGTTGAGGGGAATGCTGATGCCGGCGAACTGGCCATTGGCGTCATAGGCCGGGTCGAGCCCGGCCATGTCCACCAGCTCCTCGGTGGTGACGCCAAGCAGGTTGACCGGGTCGGCCGCGCCCTCCGCGGTCTGACGCGCCGTGTCCACGGAGATGAGTGGGATGGTCGTGCTGGGCGAGAAATCCGCCAGCTTGTAGGTGCGGTTGTCGCCAGCGACGCCGAGCTCGGCTGCGAGCAGCACATCCAGCGCGGCAACCAGGTCGAGCTGGAATCGCAGGCTCGGGAAGCTGGTGGTGAAGCCGGCATCCTGGCCGAAATCCGGTGTGCCGGCGAAGTAGAGGGAGATGATCTGGCCGTCGTCGGCGACCGGGTCCAGATCCGGGAAGGACAAGGCGAGATCGTAGGGCAGGACGGCGTCGATCGAGCCGGGGTCGAAGGCAGCGGTGATGTCGAGGCCGAAGACCGCGCGGAGCTCGCCGAAGAGCCGGGCGCGGAACAGCTCGACATCGCCGATGAACGGCAGCTTCGCGGAAACAGCGCCGCCCAGATTGAATGGGCCGCCGAACGGTTCCGGCCGCCCGACGCCGAAGAAGCGCTGATAGGGCTCGGGAGCAGAAGTTCCGCCAAATTGGCTGCCCGAGGGCTCAAAAATCACCGAGTCCAGAAGAGATACGTAGCCGTCACGGAACGTGGTTCCCATGATGCGCAGCCTGCCATTGGAGTCTCGAACCGCTGCCGACCGGCTCTTGATCTGACCCTATGCTCGACAAGATGGCCCGAAAAGCAGAAATGACGGCAATACGGACTCGTGACTGGGACGATTTTCTTCATGGCTTTTCGCTCAATCAATCGTGGAGTGGGGAGCGGCAGGGCTTGCGGGCGCATACCGGCGGATTTCTGGGCCTTCCGACCGTTGCTTCAGCCTTGCGGCGCCATTTCGCCGGCGGCGAGCAGCGCTGCACTTCCATGCAGATCCCGTCCGGCCATTGCGAACGGGGCGCGAACATTCGGCGCTTCCTGGATCCGTGTCTGATGCCCGGGCTTCCCGGATGACGCCAATTCTGGCTCCCTGCCGGGCAGCGCGGCCAAAGGGAGTCGCCGCGTCCAGACGCAGCAGGCCGGCGCCGCCGCGATGATCGCCTGACGGAGCGGCCCATGCACTATTCTGTCTTCAGCCTCATGAGGAACGCCTTGGCGGGAGACCGGCTCTGGCCCCCGGCATGGCGCGATCCGCAGCCGAAGCCGCGCTACGACGCGTTGATCGTCGGTGGCGGCGGCCACGGTCTGGCCACCGCCTACTACCTGGCGAAGGAGCACGGCATCACCGATGTCGCCGTGCTGGAGAAGGGCGCCATCGGCAGCGGCAATGTCGGGCGGAACACCACCATCATCCGCTCCAACTACCTGCTGCCAGCGAACACCCATTTCTACGAGAAGTCGCTGCAGCTCTGGGAAGGGCTGGAGCAGGACCTGAACTACAACGCCATGGTCTCGCAGCGCGGCGTGCTGAACCTCTTCCACACCGATGCGCAGCGCGACGCCTATGCGCGCCGCGGCAATGCGATGCGGCTTGCCGGGGTGGATGCCGAATTGCTGGATGCCGCGGCGGTGCGCGCGATGGTGACCGGAATCGAGACGCGGGATGTCCGCTTCCCGGTGAAGGGCGGCCTGCTGCAGCGGCGCGGCGGCACCGTGCGGCATGACGCCGTCGCCTGGGGCTATGCGCGCGCGGCGGATCGGCGTGGCGTGGACATCCTGCAGAACACCGAGGTCACGGGCATCCGGGTCGAAGCCGGGCGCGTGACGGGCGTGGAGACGACGCGCGGCTTCATTGGCGCGCGTCGCATCGGCCTCGCCGCCGCGGGTCACTCCGGCCGGGTCGCCGCCATGGCCGGCATGACCCTGCCGATCGAGAGCCACGTGCTGCAGGCCTTCGTGAGCGAGGCGGTGAAGCCCGTGCTCGGCACCGTCGTCACCTTCGGCGCCGGCCATTTCTATGTCAGCCAGTCCGACAAGGGCGGCCTGGTCTTCGGCGGCGACATCGATGGCTACAACAGCTACGCGCAGCGCGGCAGCCTGCCGGTGGTGGAGGAGGTGATGGAATGCGCGGTGACGCTGTTCCCCGCCTTCTCCCGGCTGCGGATGCTGCGCCAATGGGGCGGCGTGATGGACATGAGCATGGACGGCTCGCCGATCATCGACCGCACGCCGATCGAGGGACTCTTCCTGAATTGCGGCTGGTGCTATGGCGGCTTCAAGGCGACGCCGGCCTCGGGCTGGTGCTTCGCGCACACCATCGCCACCGGGCAGCCGCATCCGCTGAACGCCGCGTTCCGTCTCGACCGCTTCGCCACGGGCGCGGTGCTGGACGAGAAGGGCGCCGGCGCCAGGCCCAATCTCCACTGAGGGCCTGATGCGCATCACCTGCCCCTACTGCGGCGCCCGCGGCAATGACGAGTTCACGGTGCTGGGCGCCGCCGATCCGGTGCGACCCGATGCGGATGCGCCGTTGACGGACTGGGTCGGCTACGCCCATGCACGCGAGAACCCGCGCGGCGCGCATCGCGAACTCTGGCAGCACCAGCATGGCTGCCGCGCCTGGCTGGTGGTGGAGCGCGACACGCTGACCCACGCCGTGATCGCCGTCCGCGCGGCGCGCGACGCATGAGCGCGCAGCCCTGGCGCCTGGCGCAAGGCGGGCTGATCGAGCGTGATCGCACGCTTGCCTTCCGCTTCGACGGACGGCTTCTGCATGGCCATGCCGGCGACACGCTGGCCTCCGCCCTGCTGGCGAATGGCGTCCGACTGGTTGGCCGTTCCTTCAAGTATCACCGACCTCGCGGCATCCTCTCGGCCGGCCCGGAGGAACCGAACGCGCTTGTCGAGTTGCGCGGCGGCGCGCGGCGCGAGCCGAACACGCGCGCGACGCAGGCGGAGTTGTTCGAAGGGCTGGAGGCCCGCAGCCAGAATCGTTGGCCCTCGCTCGGCTTCGATCTCGGGGCGGTCAACGGCCTGTTCGCGCCGCTGATCGCAGCCGGCTTCTACTACAAGACGTTCATGTGGCCGGCCGCCTTCTGGGAGAAGCTCTACGAGCCGCTGATCCGCCGTGCCGCTGGCCTCGGCCGCGCGCCGCAGGCCGCGGACCCGGACCGCTACGAGCGCGCCCATGCGCATTGCGACGTGCTGGTGATCGGCGCCGGGCCGGCGGGGCTGATGGCGGCGCTCGCGGCCGGCCGCGCCGGCGCGCGCGTGCTGCTGGTGGAGGAGGATGCGGCGCTCGGCGGCCGGCTGCTGTCGGAATCCGAGGAGGTGGACGCTCTGCCCGGCGCCGAATGGGCGCGCGCGGTCGAAGGCGAACTCGCTTCCCTGCCGCGCCTGCGCATCCTGCGCCGGACGAGTGCCTTCGCGCTGCTCGATGGCGGCGTGGTCGCAGCGACAGAGCGCGTCGCCGACCACCTGCCGGAGCCGCCGGCGCATCTGCCGCGGCAGCGCACCTGGAAGATCGTCGCGCGGCGCGTCGTGCTCGCGGCGGGCGCGATCGAGCGGCCCGTGGTCTTCGGCGGCAATGACCGGCCGGGCGTCATGCTGGCGGGTGCGGTGCGTTGCTATCTCAACCGCTACGCCGTGTTGCCGGGCAGGCGGGCGGTGGTGTTCACGGCCGGTGACGATGGCTGGCGCAGCGTTGCCGATCTTCTGCGCTGCGGTGCGCAGATCGACGCGGTCGTGGATGCCCGCGCGGAGGTGCCGCCGGCGCAGATGCGCCTGGCGGCGCGGCATGGGCTGCGCCTTGTCGCGGGCGGGCGCGTGACCGGCACGCATGGCGGTCGGCATCTCACGGCCGTGCGCTACGCCGATGCCGCGGGACGGGAGGAGGGCGTCGGCGCCGATCTCCTGGCCGTTTCCGGCGGCTGGAATCCTTCGGTGCATCTCGCCTGCCACCTGGGTGGGCGGCCGCTCTGGGATGCGACGATCCACGCCTTCGTGCCGGGCGAGTTGCCGCCCGGCATCGCCGTGGTGGGCGCCGCTGGCGGGCGTTTCTCCACGCATGCCGCGCTCGCCGAGGGTGCGGCCAAGGGGCTGGCCGCCGCGCAGGATTGCGGCTTCGCCGGCACGGCGCCGCAGATCCCGCCTGCCGAGGACGCGCCGCGCGATGCGGCGCCGCTGTTCCACGTGCCAAGCAGCCGCGGCAAGGCATTCGTGGATCTGCAGCACGACGTGACCGACGCCGACATCGCGCTGGCGCATCGCGAGGGGTTTCGCGGCGCGGAGCACGCGAAGCGCTACACGACCCTCGGCATGGCGACCGACCAGGGCAAGACTTCCGGCGTGAACGGCCTGGCGATCCTGGCGGACCTCGCCGGCCGGCCGATTGCCGATCTCGGGACCACGACGCATCGCCCGCCCTGGACGCCCGTGGCCATCGGCGCCATCGCCGGTCCGCATCGCGGCCGACACTTCCGGCCTGCGCGCCACACGCCGCTGCATGACTGGGCCGCCGCGAACGGCGCCAGCTTCGTGGAGTCCGGACCGTGGTATCGCGCACAGTGGCACGCTCGACCTGGCGAGGCCGGATGGCGCGACAGCGTGGACCGCGAGGTGCTGGCGGTGCGCAACGCGGTCGGAGTCTGCGACGTCTCGACCCTCGGCAAGATCGAGGTCGTGGGGCCTGGCGCCGCCGCGCTGCTCGACCTGGTCTATGCGAACACCGTCTCGACCCTCGGTGTGGGCCGGCTGCGCTACGGCATCATGCTGCGCGAGGACGGCTTCGTGATGGATGACGGCACGGTCGCGCGGCTCGCCGAGGACCGCTTCTTCGTCACCACGACCACGGCGAATGCGGGCGCTGTGCTGCAGCACCTCGAGTACTGCCATCAGGTGCTGCGGCCCATGCTCGATGTCGCGCTGTTCTCGGTCACCGATGCCTGGGCGCAGCTTTCCGTCGCCGGCCCGCGCGCGCGCGACCTGCTGGCGGCGGTGCTCGATCCCGGCCCGGATCTGTCCAATGCCGCGCTGCCGCACATGGCATGGATCGCGGTGCGTCTCGGCGGCGTGCCCTGCCGCCTCTATCGCCTCTCCTTCTCCGGCGAGCTCGCCTATGAGCTCGGCGTGCCGGCGGATTTCGCGGAAGCCGCGATGCGGCGGATCATGGCGCGGGGCGCGTCCTTCGGCGTCACGCCCTATGGAACCGAGGCGCTCGGCGTGCTGCGCATCGAGAAGGGGCACCCCGCGGGGGGCGAGCTCAACGGCCAGACCACCGCGCGCGATCTCGGCCTCGGCCGGCTCGTCTCGACACGGAAGGACTGCATCGGGCGGCGCCTCGCGGAGCGGCCGGCCCTGACCGATCCGGCGCGGCCGGTGCTGGTCGGGCTGAAGCCGGCCAATGGGCGCATGCCGATCCGTGCCGGATCGCATCTGCTGGAGCCGGGCGCGGCGGCGGCCACGGCGAACGGCCTCGGCCATGTCACCTCGGCCTGCTTCTCGCCCACGCTCGGCATGCCGATCGCGCTCGCGCTGCTGTCGCACGGCGCGGCGCGCATCGGGCAGCGCATCCGCGTCTTCGATCCGCTGCGCGACGGCGACCTGGAAGCCGAGGTCTGCCCGCCGGTCTTCGTGGATCCGCAAGGGGAGCGCAGCCGTGGTTGAGGCGCCGCTGACCCCGCGCTCCGCGCTCGCGGGCCGGCTGCGCATCGGCCGGCACGGCCGCGCGGAAGGCGCCGCGGGCGTGACGCTGCGCGAGCGCGCCGGAGTTGCCGCGGCAGCCATCGCCTTGCGCGGCGGGCGTGAGGCGGAACTGCAGGCAGCGCTGCGCGAAGGCTTCGGCCTTGCTTTGCCGCGCGCTCCGGCCTGCACGGCATCGGGAACGGTCGAGCTGGTATGGACCGGCCCCAACCAATGGCTGGCACTCGATGGCGGGCGCGTGGAACTCTCGGCCTTCCGCTTCGCGCCGGATCTCGCGGCGGCGCTGGGCGAGGCGGCCTCCGTCACCGATCTCACCGGGGCGCGCGCGATCCTGCGCCTCTGCGGGCCGTGCCTGCGCGAGGCGCTGTGCAAGCTGTTGCCCGTGGATCTCGACGAGAGCGTCTTCCCGCCCGGCGCGGCGGCCGTCACGCTGGCCGGGCATGTCGGCGTGACGGTCTGGCGCGCGCCGGACGCTGGCGATGCATGGCACCTCGCCTGCCTCCGCTCCTACGGCGCAAGCCTGGCGGAGGCGGTGCTGGAGGCGGCGGCGGAGTTCGGCTGCGTGGTGGAGGCCTGACGCGGCGCCCTACCAGCGCGGCCGCTTGTCCTGCCAATCCGGCTGGTATTTCCGCATCTCGGTCCCGTCGTCGCGCTTGCGGATGCCGCAGCGCTGCCAGTCGGCATGCATCGCGGCGAGCTTCGCGCGGTCCAGCGTCACGCCGAGGCCCGGGCCGGCCGGAACGCGCAGCGCGCCATCCGTGATCGGCAGCTTGCCGCCTTCGATCAGGTCGTCCTCGAGCCAGGGGTAATGCGTGTCGCAGTCATAGGTGAGGTTCGGCGTCGCGGCGGCGAGATGCGCCATCGCCGCCAGGCTGATGCCGAGATGCGAGTTGGAATGCATGGACAGGCCCAGCCCCCACACCGCGCAGATGCGTGCGAGCTCGCGGCTGGCACGCAGCCCGCCCCAGTAGTGGTGGTCGGAGAGGATCACGCGCACCGCGTCCTGGCGAATCGCCGGCGCCAGATGCGCCCAGGCGACGACGCACATGTTGGTTGCCAGCGGGATCGGACAGGCGGCCTGTACCGCGGCCATCGGCGTGATGCCGGGCACCGGGTCCTCGAGATACTCCAGCACCGGCAGCATCTTCGGCAGCAGCTTGAGCGTGGTGTGGACATGCCAGGCGCAGTTCGGGTCGATGCGCAGCGGCGCATCGGGGAAGGCGGCGCGCAGCGCCAGCAGCGCCTCCACCTCCGCCTCGGGCTCCATCACGCCGGCCTTGAGCTTGAGCGAGCGGAAGCCGTGCAGCGCCACCATGCGCCGCGCCTGCTCCACCACGCCTTCCGGCGTCAGCGCCTCGCCCCAGGGATCGGACGGGATGGAGGCGTCGAACCGGTGCCGCTCGAACTTGTAGAAGAGATAGGCGGCGAAGGGGATGCTGTCGCGCACCTGCCCGCCAAGCAGGGAGGCCACCGGCACGTTCAGGTGCCGCGCCAGCGCATCCGTGGCCGCCACCTCGAAGGCGCCGAAGACGCGCGCCACCAGCATGTCCTGCCCGGTGCGGGGGGAGGATTCCTTCGCGGAGATGGTCGTCGCCGCGCAGGCTGCCTGGGCGGCGCTCTCGATGCCGGCCAGGTCGGTGACGTCGAGCCCGACCAGCGCCGGCGCCGCGGCTTCCAGGCAGCGGCGGATGCCGTCATCGCCATAGGTCTCGCCGAGGCCGGTGATGCCGCCCTCGATCGTCACCTCGATGATGGAGCGCAGGCACCAGGGCTCATGCACGCCGGCCGCGTTGAGCAGCGGCGGGTCGCGGAAGGCGACCGGGGTGACGGCGACATGCTCGATGCGCGGCATCAGGCGTTCCCCACGCGATGGGCGGCGATGTAGTCGAGGTCGAGCGCATGCCCGAGGCCGGGCTCCTGCGAGAGATGCACGAAGCCCTCCGCATCCATCGGATCGTCGGCGCGCGTCAGGTAAGCCGGCGGTGCATCGTAGTCGAGGAAGGGGTGCAGCAGGCCCCGCTCGTAGTAGGTGGTGTTCGGGATGGCGCCGCAGACCGCGAGATTGCCCGCGCCCGTGCCGTGGATCTCGCAGCTCATGTTGAAGCTCTCGGCGGTCGCCGCGATCTTCAGGCAGGGCGTGATGCCGCCGACGCCCCAGACGCCGCAGCGGATCATGTCGCAGGCCGCGCCCGCGATCCACTCCGCGCGTGTCCAGTGCTTGCCCGGCATGCTCTCCGGCCCGAGGATGTTGAGCGAGAGCTGTTCCGACAGCCAGCGATAGGAGGAGAGGGAGGCTTCCTCCATCGGCTCCTCCATCCAGAGGAAGCCGAGCTCCTGCAGCCTGCGGCCGAGCCAAGCCGCATCCTCGCGCGAATACCAATGCGACGGGTCGAGCATCAGCGGGATGTCGGGCCCCACCGCCTCCCGCACCGCGGCGCAGGCCTTGTAGTCCATGCGCACATCCGGCGCGCCGGGGATCGGCGGCATCCAGGTGTGCAGCTTCACCGCCCTGTAGCCACGCACCCGAACCATCCAGTCGGCGTAGCGCGCGTAATCCTCCGGCGTGCGCAGCCCGCCTTCCAGGTCGTCGCCGCACATGGTGCTGCCATAGGCGAGGATACGGTCGCGCATGCCGCCCGCGAGCTTCCACACCGGCGCGCCGAGCAGCTTGCCCGCGAGGTCCCACAGCGCGAGATCCACCGCGCAGAGCACGCGGTCGGTGAAGCGCTGGCCGCTGCCGCGCTGGCTCTTGTACAGCGCGCGCCACAGCTTCTCGCGCCGCAGCGGATCGGCGCCGAGCAGGACCGGGCGCACGAAGGCCGCGAGCAGCCCTTCCTCGACATCGGCGGGTGCGGTGAGGGCGCGGCCGGTCGTGCCGTCCTCGGCCGTGATCTCCAGCATCGCGGCGCGTGCGATCGTCTCCTCGCCCGGATGCGCATGACCGTCGCTGTCGCGCGCGATGCGGCTCGGATAGGTGAAGACGGTGGAGGCGACGCGGACAATCCTCATTCCCAGCGTCCCCGCAGGCGCCGCGCGCGGGCGCGCCGCGTCTGGAAGTAATTGTGCTCCGACGCAGTGCCGGGTTCGAAGGCCTGGCCGTCATCGGGGAAGGTCGCGACGTTGCGCACCGAGGGATGCTTCGCGATCTCCTCCAGCACCAGGTCCACGCCGAGGCCGGGCGCGTCCGGAACGGGCAGGCAGCCATCCACGGTGCGCAGCGCGGGCGCGACCACCTCCGCCCGGCCCGGCCAGTCGAACTCCACGCGTTCCAGCATCAGCGCGTTGGGGATCGAGGCCATGACATGCAGCGCGGCAAACTCCGCCACGGGGCCAAGTGAGCCGGAATGCGGCGCCATGGTGATGAAATGCGCTTCCGCCATCGCCGCCATCTTGCGCATCTGGGTGATGCCGCCGGCGCGGCCGGTGTCGGGCTGGATCACGTCCACCAGGTCGCGCTCGATATAGGGCCGCATGCCCCAGAGCGTCGCGACGCGCTCCCCGGCCGCGATCGGCACGTCCAGCGAATCCCGCACACGTTCCAGCGCATCCAGGTTCTCCGGCGCCACCGGGTCCTCGTAGAAGAGGATGTCGAGCTGCTCCAGCTCGCGCCCGACCAGGATCGCGTCCTGCGGCGTCATCCAGGACGGGCCATGCGCGTCCACCATCACGTCCACCTCGGACCCGACGGCATCGCGCACGGCCGCGACGGCGTCGATGTCCACCGCGCCGGTGAAGCCGACCTTCACGCCCTTGATGCCGAGCGCCATCAGCTCGCGCGCACGCTCGGGCGTCTTCGCGTGGCCATAGACCGGGATGCGGTCGCGGAACCGCCCGCCCAGCAGCTGCCACACCGGCAGGCCGAGCGCCTTGCCCTTGATGTCCCAAAGCGCCATCTCGATCGCGCTGAGCGCGCCGCCGCCGACCGTGCCGAGCAGGCCGTGCCCCATCGAGCCGAGATAGAGCTTGTGCCAGAGGCGATCCACGTCGCGCGGATCCTCGCCGATCAGCAGGGTGGCGTAGTCCTCCACCGCCGCGCGCACCACGCGCGGCCAGCCGGATCCCTCGCCGACGCCGTGAATTCCTTCGTCCGTCAGCACGCGCACGAAGAGCCAGTTGCGCGACCCGCCATGGCCATCTGCGCCGCGGCTGGTGCCGAGGCCGGGCACGGCCGGGCGCGCGCCGACCTGCAGGAGATGCGTCTCGACGCCGGTGATCTTCATGCGCCCTCGGTGTAGCGGTGGCGGCCGGACAGGCCGCGACGACGGGGATCGGGATGCGGCACGGCGGAGAGCAGCGCGCGCGTATAGGCGTGCTGCGGCGCGGTGCAGACGGCCTCGGTCTCGCCGATCTCCACCACCTTGCCGCGATACATCACCGCGACGCGGTCGCAGAAATAGCGGATCACGCCGATGTCGTGGCTGATGAAGATGAAGGACAGGCCGAGCCGCTGCTGCAGGTCCAGCAGCAGGTCCAGCACCTGGCCGCGCAGCGAGACATCCAGCGCCGAGGTCGGCTCATCCGCCACGATCACGCGGGGATCGAGCGCGATGGCGCGTGCGATGCCGATGCGCTGGCGCTGGCCGCCGGAGAAAGCGTGCGGATAGCGCTCCATCGCGGTCGCCGGCAGGCCCACCAGTTCCAGCAGTTCGGCGACGCGCTGCTTCAGCGCCGCGCCGGCCAGCATGCCGTTCACCAGCATCGGCTCGCCGATGATCTGTTCCACGGTCATGCGCGGGTTGAGACTGGAGAAGGGGTCCTGGAAGACCATGCGGATCTCGCGCCGCAAGGGGCGCAGCGCCGCCTCCCGCAAGTCCAGCAGGTTGGTGCGCGCGCCGTCGCGGCCGACATAGTCGATGCGGCCGCCGAGTC
The DNA here is from genome assembly GCF_056682175.1 of Falsiroseomonas sp. RANM36. Classification (NCBI taxonomy): domain Bacteria; kingdom Pseudomonadati; phylum Pseudomonadota; class Alphaproteobacteria; order Acetobacterales; family Roseomonadaceae; genus Falsiroseomonas; species Falsiroseomonas sp. RANM36. The sequence continues at coordinate 644,973 of NZ_JBWXTD010000004.1, read as the reverse complement.
CCTCGAACAGCCCCATCACGCAGCGCCCGAGCGTCGTCTTGCCCGATCCGCTCTCGCCCACGATGCCGAGCGTCTCCCCGGCGCGCAGGTCGAGCGTCACGTCGTCCACCGCCGCCACCGCCGGTCCGGCGGGGCGAAACATCCGGCGCGGGGCGGGGAAGACCTTGCGCAGCGACTCGATCCGAAGGATCGGTTCGCCGGGCGGGTTGGCCGCGCGCATCGCCAGTCGGCGCGGGGAGGGGCGGTCCAGCGCCTGCACGGCACCGAGCAGCATCCGCGTGTAGTCGTGCTGCGGCCGTTCGAAGACGTCCAGGATCGGGCCGCGCTCCACCACCTGGCCGTGGCGCATCACCGCGACCTCGTCGGCCATCTCCGCAACAACGCCCATGTCGTGGGTGATGAGCATCACCGCCATGCCGTGGCTGGCCTGCAGGCGGCGGATCAGGTCGAGGATCTCGGCCTGCGTGGTGACGTCCAGCGCCGTGGTCGGCTCGTCCGCGATCAGCACGGCGGGGTTGCAGGCCAGCGCCATCGCGATCATCGCGCGCTGGCGCATGCCGCCGGAGAATTCGAAGGTGTAGCGGTCCACCGCCGTCTCCGGGCGGGGGATCTCCACTTGGCGCAGCAGGTCGATCGCGCGCTCCCGCGCGGCGCGCTTGCCCAGGCGGTCATGGAGCCGGATGGCCTCGATGATCTGCGCGCCGATGGTGTGCACCGGCGAGAGGGAACTCATCGGTTCCTGGAAGATCATCGCGATGTCGCGGCCGCGGATCGCCCTGATCGCTGCGCTGCGCGGGGGCAGCGCCGAAAGCTCCACGACCTCCTCGGTGCCGCCGGATGCCGCGGCGCCCTTGGTGGTGTGGTGGCGGTGCAGCAGCACGCGGGGGGGGGGGGGGGGGGGGGGGGGGGGGGGGGGGGGGGGGGGGGGGGGGGGGGCCGGCCCGCCCGCGCCGCCGGGCC
>NZ_JBWXTD010000004.1:642815-643913 GCF_056682175.1 Falsiroseomonas sp. RANM36 | reverse complement strand
CCCTAACCCCCCCCGCCCCCCCGGGGCCCGCGGGTGGCGGGGGCGCCGTGGGGGGGGGGGGGGCGGGCCCGCCCCCCGCGGCCGGCCGCGATGCGGCCGGGCTGGTCGAGGATCTGCAGGATGGCGCGGGCCGTCACGCTCTTGCCGCTGCCGCTCTCGCCGACGACCGCGAGGGTGCGGCCTGCGCGCAGCGTCAGGTCCACCCCGTCCACCGCGCGGAAGACGCCGCGGCGCGAGGGAAAATCCACGGCCAGGCCCTGCACCTGCAGCACCACGGGCGCGGCCTCCGCCTCGCCCGGCGACCAGCCCGCCGGCATCGTGTCGGGCATGCTCAGCGCCCGTCCTGGGCGTAGGGATCGGCCGCGTCGCGGAGCCCGTCGCCGAGGAAATTCAGTGCCAGCACCGCGAGGCAGACGGCGCCGCCCGGGATGAACAGCCAGGGTGCCTGCGCGATGGAGCGGATGTTCTGCGCCTCCTTCAGCAGCACGCCCCAGGAGATCGTCGGCGGTTGCAGGCCCAGGCCGAGAAAGGAGAGCGAGGTCTCGGCCAGGATCATCAGCGGGATCGCCAGCGTGATCGAGGCGATGATGTGCGAGGCAAGGGAGGGCAGCATGTGCCGCCAGATGATGCGCGCCTGGCTGCAGCCATCGAGCCGTGCGGCGGTGACGAAATCCTCGCCGCGCAGCGCCAGGAACCGTCCGCGCACCACGCGCGCCAGTTCCGTCCATGTCACCAGCGAGAGGATGATGGTGATGGCGAAGTAGCGTGTCAGCGGCGACCAGTCCTGCGGCAAGGCCGCGGTCAGGCCGAGCCAGATCGGGATGGTCGGCAACGAGAGGATGAACTCGATCACCCGCTGGATCGCCATGTCCACAGTGCCGCCGTAGTAGCCCGAGATGCCACCGAGGACGAGGCCGAGCACGAGGCTCATCGCCACGCCGACCAGGCCGATGGAGAGCGAGATGCGCGTGCCGTGGATCACCCGGCTGAGCATGTCGCGCCCGAGGCGGTCGGGGGGGGGGCGGGGGAAAGGGGCGCCCGGGTGGGCGGGGGGGGGGGGGCGGCGGCGGCGGGGTGCGGGGGCGGCGCGGCAGACCC
>NZ_JBWXTD010000004.1:635983-642715 GCF_056682175.1 Falsiroseomonas sp. RANM36 | reverse complement strand
GTCTCCGCCCCGCCGACCCGGCCGTTGGAGTGCGCGTGGGGGGGGCCGGGGACCCCCGGGCTGAGCCTGCCGCGCCCGCGGGGGGGGGCGCCGAACAGGAAGAAGCGCTCGCCCTGTTCGGCGGTGGTGAGGAAGCGCCGCTCGATGGTGACGAGGCCGGCGAGCTTCACCGGCTCCGCCCGGCCGAAGAAGGCGAGGTAGATCTTGCGATCAGGGTCTGGGACGAAGCTCTGCTCCAGCGTGAAGCGGTCGCGCACCAGGCGGTGGCCCTGCACCCAGGGCCGGATGGTCCAGGAACCGTCGGGCGTGGTGTCGATGAAGTTGATGGCCTGCGGCGGATGGAAGACGTTCCGCGCGCTCGCCGCATCGGGATCGAAGGGAGAGAAGAACTCCGCGAAGGCGCCGATCGCATAGAGCGCCACGACGAGATAGAGCGACCAGCGCGCCAGGCGGTGGCGGCGGAACGCCCACCACATCAGCTTCCATTGCGAAGCCTGCTCGGCGGTGCGGTGCTCCCGCGGGTCTGTGACGGCGACGCTCATCGGTAGCGCACCCGTGGGTCGATCAGCGCCAGCAGGATGTCCGAGACCAGCATGCCGACGACGGTCAGGCTGCAAAGCAGCAGGATGAAGGCGCCGGCAAGATACATGTCCTGCGCCAGAAGGGCCTGCAGCAGAAGTGGGCCGGAGGTCGGGAGCGACAGGACGAAGGCGGTGATCACCGCGCCCGAGATCAGCTGCGGGAAGGCCCAGCCGATGGTGCTCACGAAGGGATTGAGCGCGAGCCGAACGGGATAGCGCATTAGCAGCGTGAACTCGGAAAGGCCCTTGGCACGAGCGGTCACGACATAGGGCTTGTGCAGCTCATCCAGCAGGTTCGCGCGCATGATGCGTATCAGGCTGGCGGAGGAGGAGGTGCCGAGGATGATCACCGGGATCCAGAGATGCGCCAGCAGGTCGAGCACCTTGCCCCAGCTCCAGGGGGCGTTCTGGTATTCCTCGGAGAACAGGCCGCTCACATCGGTCCCGAAGTAGATGACGCCGATGTACATCAGCACCAGCGCGATCAGGAAGTTCGGCGTGGCGAGCCCGATGAAGCCGAAGGTGGTCGCGACGTAGTCGCCGATCGAGTATTTGCGCACCGCGGAGTAGATGCCCACGGGAAACGCCACCGCCCAGGTGAACAGCAGCGTGCCGAGCGCGAGGCAGACGGAAAGCCCCATCCGCTCCCATATCAGCTCCGCCACCGGCTGCTGCCATTCGAAGCTGATGCCAAAATCGCCCCGCAGCACGCCGGAGATCCAGCGCCAGTACTGCACCAGGAAAGGCTGATCGAGGCCGTAGCGTTCGCGCAGCGCCTCCAGCCGTCCCTGGTCCACCTCGTCGCCGGACGCGGCGAGCGTCGCGGCGAAGCTTGTGAGGTAGTCTCCCGGCGGCGCCTGGATCAGCGCGAAGCTGACCAGGGACACCGCGAACAGGAAGGGCACCGTCCAGAGGATACGCCGGACGATGAAGGCCAGAAGCATCGGGCTCAGCGCCCGCGCTGCGGCGTCGCCCAGAACCAGACCTGCGGCAGCGTCGGCGCCGGGGTCGGATAATACCAGGAAGAGGGCATCGCCTGCGGCACGTTGACCAGGCCGTTGCTGACGATGCCGTAGGTGGGCAGCGCCTTGGAGACGCTGAACACCTCGAACTCGTCGGCGGCGATGTCCGCCACGCGCGTCATCAGGGCGCGGCGCGCATCGGGGTCCACCGTGGCGCGCGCCTGGTCATAGAGCCGCATGCGCTCGCGCACCGATGCCGGCGGCTCCTCCCCCTGCGCGCCGCCGCTGCGGTACCACTGCACCCAGGGGATGCCCCAGCGGCTGTCGTGATGCACCGGCACGATCTGCTGCGGGATCTCGCCCGGCACCCAGCTCGCCTGGCCGCCCCACACCGCGGCGTCATGCTCGTTGCCCTCGGAGGTGCGCTGGTAGAAGAAGGTGCGCTCCAGCGGGTTCACGTCCATCGCCACGCCGATCCGGCGCCATTGCTGGCTGATCAGCTGCAGCATGTCCACCTGCTCGGGCTGCAGGGTCGGGATCACGTCCACCTTGAAGCGCAATGGCTTGCCCGATGGCAGCAGGCGGATGCCGTCCGGCCCGCGCCGCAGCCCGAGACCGTCCAGCAGCCGGTTGGCCTCGGCCTGATTGTACTCGAGATACTGCGTCGCGAGACGGCGATGGAAGTTCGGATGGTTCTCGAAGGGGCCGTTCTGCCAGGGCTCGCCCTCGCCCAGCAGCGCGGTCTCGATCACCGCCTTGCGGTCCATGCCGAGCGAGAGCGCCACGCGGAAGTCGCGCGTGTTGAACAGGCGCCGCCACTCGGGATCGCGATGCGTCAGGTTGAGGTTGATGACCATGTTGGTGCCGCCGACCGAGGAGGCCTCGACGAAGCGGTAGCCGCCGCGGTCGCGGTTCTGCGCCAGCACCGGCCGGTTGGACGGCGCGTCGAGGTGCCGGATCTGGAAGTCGATGCGGCCCGCGATCGCCTCCAGCACCAGGCTCTGCACGTCCTGCGCGATCGGCGCGAACAGCTCGTCGATGTAGGGAAGCTGGTTGCCGGCGGTGTCCACCTGCCAGAAATACGGGTTGCGCACCATCACCACGCGGGTCGCCCCGCCGACATAGGGCTCCCGCACCACCCAGGGATCGAGCGTCGGGCGGTCAGGGTTGCCCCAGCGCGACGGGATCTCGATGTCGCCGCAGCGCGCCAGGAACAGGTTCTGCCAGTCCGCGGCGTTGGCCGCGCGCACCAGATCGGCGACGTTCGGGTTGTATTTCGGCAGGAACTGGCTGCAGTAGTGCTTCGCATACAGCACCGGGTGCTGACCGAGCGGCGAGGCGAGCTCGGCGAGGAAGTCGCCATAGGGCTCGGCGAAAGTGAAACGGACGGTCTGCGCGTCCAGCTTCTCCACGCGCACATTCTGCCCGCCGGCCTTGTAGCGCGGCGGCGTCGGCGCCAGCGCACCGGCGAGGACGACATCCTCCATGTTGAACAGCACGTCGTCGGCGGTGAAGGGCGTGCCGTCGGACCAGCGCATGCCCTGGCGAAGATGGAAGGTGAAGACGCGCGCGTCGTCACTCACCTCGAAGGAGCGGGCGACGTTCGGCACGATGCGCGTGTATTGCGGATCCCAGCGCACCAGGCCCTGCGGCCCGACCACACGCAGGATGTGGTTGTGGTCCGAGCTGCCGCGCAGCCCGAAGCGCAGCCGTCCGCCATAGGTGCCCACCCGATCGAGCGGCGTGATGACCTCCGGCTGGCTGCCGATGCGCTGCGCCAGCGGCGGCAACTCGCCGCGCGCGACACGCTGGGCGAGGGCTGGCGCCTCATGCGCGTTCTGTGCGGCGCCTGGGGCCACCAGGCCCAGCGCCAGTGCGCAGCCCATGGACAGGCTGAGCAGACTGCGTCGTGGCGTCATGCGGCAAAACCCTCCCATCGGCCGCCGCCTTCGGCGTGCCGTGCATTCTTGGACGGGAAGAGGCTCCGCCAAGCCGCAAAAGTTGTCAAACTGATTTTGCGGCAGTTAGACTGATCGGAAGAGTTCGCCGGTACGGGAGGATCATGCCCGCTTCGCGTTCAAGCACCGCAGCATTGCGCGAGCCCGTCTCGCGGCGCATCGCGCAGCCGGTGCGAAACACGGCGGTCGTGGAGGCGCCGCTCAGCCGCGACCGCCTCTATGAGGCGCTGCTGGGCCGCATCCTGTCAGGCGAATACGCCCCTGGCCAGCGGCTGCCGAGCGAGGAAGTCCTGGCGGCTGATTTCGGCGTCTCGCGGCCGGTGGTCCGCCAGGCGCTGGCGCGGCTGAGGGAAGAGGATTTCATCGCATCCCGCCGCGGCTCCGGCTCCTATGTGCGGCGGCCGGAGGAGGAGGCGGCAGCGCCTTTCGCTCCGATCTCCTGCGTCGCCGACATCGAGCGCTGCTTCGAGTTCCGGCTGACCATCGAGTCCCGCGGCGCCGGTCTCGCCGCGCGCAACCGCGGCGCGGCGCAACTTCAGGCGCTGCGCGCGGCCCATACGCATCTGGAAGCCGTGCTGCAGACCGGCGCGCTCGGCAACGAGGCCGATTTCCGCTTCCACGATGCGGTCGCCGAGGCCAGCGGAAACCGCTTCTTCCTCGAGACGTTGCACGTGCTGCGCCCGCATATCGACACCTGCATGCGCATGCTGCCGCGCCTGGCGCAGCGCCGCACGCCGAGCCGCATCGCGCGCGTCCGCGCCGAGCATCGCGCGATCCTGGATGCCATCGTCGCGCGCGACGCGGCGGGCGCGGAGAAGGCCATGGCCGATCACATCACGCGCGCCCAGCGGCGCATCTTCCAGGGCGAGGCGGGGGACGATCCGCGATGACACGCCCGGTGGTCGAGCGCGTCGGCACGGTTACGGCGCGCGTGGGCGAGGGCGCGGTGTGGGACGTGGAGGACCAGGCGCTCTGGTGGGTGGACATCCCCGCCGGCCTCGTCCACCGACACGACGCGACGGGCGAGGAACGACGCTGGGAGATCGGGGAAGCGGTGGGCTGCCTCGCGCGGCGCGCGGCGGGCGGGCTCGTGCTCGCCACGCGCAGCGGCTTTCGTCTGTTCGATCCCGCGACCGGCGCCTGCACCGCCATCGCGGACCCGGAAGCCGACCTGCCGGAAAACCGCTTCAACGACGGCGCCACGGATGCGCGCGGCCGCTTCTGGGCCGGCACCATGAAGGACCAGGGCGAGCCCGCCGCGCGCGGCACCTTCTGGCGTCTCGATCCCGATCGCAGCGTGACGCATGGCCCGGGCGGCTTCTGGACGACGAACGGCCTCGCCTTCGCGCCCGATGGCCGCAGGATCTACTTCTCCGACAGCCATCCCTCGGTCCGCACCATCTGGCGCGCGCCCTACGACCTCGACACCGGCACGATCGGCCCGCGCGAGGTGTTCTTCGACACGCGCGCCGTCGCAGGCCGGCCGGATGGCGCCACGGTGGATGCGGATGGCTGCTACTGGATGGCCGGCGTCGGCGGCTGGCAGCTTGTGCGTATCACGCCGACGGGGCGTGTGGACCGCATCGTGGAGATGCCGGTCGAGCGGCCATCCCGCCCCATGTGGGGCGGCGCGCGGCTCGACACGCTCTACGTCACCTCGATCGGCGTCGGCCTCACGCCAGGGACCGAGCCGCGGCAGCCCGATGCCGGCGGGCTCTTCGCCGTGACGGGCCTCGGCACCACCGGCCTGCCGCAGACCCGCTACGCCGGCTGAACGGGAACACGCCATGCGCATCACCGGCCTTCGCAGCTTCATGACGCGCGACCGCGACCGCCCGCGCGTGATCGTCGCGATCGACACGGACGAGGGCATCACCGGCTGGGGCGAGTGCTACAACCACGGCCCCGACCGCGCTCTGCCGCCGCTGCTGGAGTACCTGGCGCTGCAGATCGGCGGCGAGGATCCGCGGCGCATCGAATACCTGATCCTGAAGATGCTGCAGAAGGCGCGATTCCCGCCGGGCGCGCTCGGCCTCGCCGCGATCAGCGCGATCGACCATGCACTGTGGGACATCAGCGCCAAGGCGCTCGGCGTGCCGGTGTTCATGCTGCTCGGCGGCCATGCGCGGGAGCGCGTGCGCGTCTATCTCGGCGTCTACAGCGCGCCGGAGCCGGAAGAGGTGCGCGATACCTGCCTGAAGATGGAGGCGGAATACGGCTTCACCGCCTTCAAGCTCAGCCCCTTCCGCGCCGACCTGAACCAGGTGCCCTGGCGCGAGGTGCTGCGCAGCACGACGCGTTGGGTGGAGCGGCTGCGCGCGATCTGCCCGGACCGCTTCGAATTCGCCTTCGACGCACATGCGCGGATCTTCGAGCCCTGGCAGGCGGTGCAGCTCGGCAATGCCCTCGCGCCCTTCGACCCGCTCTTCTACGAGGAGCCCATCCGGCCCGAGAACATCGAGGCCTGGGGCCGCATGAAGCCGCAGATCGGCTGCCCGCTGGCGACCGGCGAGAGCCTCTACAGCCGCTTCGAGTTCCTGCGGCTGCTGCAGGTGGCGGGCGCCGACATCATCCAGCCCGACATCTGCGTCGTCGGCGGCCTGCTCGAGATGCGCAAGATCGCCGCGCTGGCGGAAGCGCACTACGTCACCGTCGCGCCGCACAACCCGATGGGGCCGCTTGCGACGGCGGTGAACGTGCATTTCTGCGCAGCGCAGCCCAATGTGAAGATCCTGGAATACCGGCTGCCGCAGCAGGCGCCCTATGTGCGCGACCCCTACCTGCCACGCGACGGCCATCTGGAGCTGCGCCACGACCGGCCCGGCTGGGGCGTGGAGATGGACGAGGCGGTGTTGGCCGAGGACCGCTACATCCATTGGGAGCGCAAGCTGCCGCGCCGTCCTGACGGCTCGACCGGCTATTGCTGAGGGGCATGCCATGCCGGATGCGCGCATCGCGCTGATCACCGGCGGCGCCGGTGCGATCGGCATGGCGACGGCGCGCCGCCTTGCGCGGGACGGCATCGTGCCGGCGCTGGCGGATCGTGACGCCGCTGCGCTCGATGCGGCGGTCGCTGCCTTGCGTGCGGAGACGGGGCTGCCCGCGCTCGGCATCCACGCCGACCTCGTGGAGCGCGACGCGCCGCGCGCGGTGATGGACCGGATCGAGGCGGCCGTGGGCCCGCGCGCCGGCCGGGGGGACAAAGCCCGCCGCACCCCCCCCCCGCCCGCC
>NZ_JBWXTD010000004.1:635285-635883 GCF_056682175.1 Falsiroseomonas sp. RANM36 | reverse complement strand
GGGTGCGCCCGGCCTGGGGGCGGCCGGGGCCGGGCCCCGACTGCCTGGTGAACAATGCCGGCCTCAGCCGCGCACGGCGCATCGGCGAGGTGGACCTTGCCGACTGGGATGCGGTGATTGCCGTGAACCTGACCGCACCGATGCTGCTGGCGCAGGAATCGCTGCGCTTCTGGCGGCGCCAGCGCGCGGGCAGCATCGTCAACATCGCCTCCCGCGTCTGGCTCAGCGGCGCCGGCCCGGCCTACACGGCCTCGAAGGCCGGCCTCGTGGGGCTGACGCGCTCGCTCGCCGTGCAGCTCGGCCCGCTTGGCGTCACGGTGAACGCGGTGGCGCCGAGCTACCTGCGCACAGGCTTCAACTTCGCCGGCGGCGAGGCGGCGCAGCGCCGCGCGGAAGCGGAGCATATCCGCATCGGCGTGCTCGACCGCATCGGCACGCCGGAGGACGTGGCCGGCGCCATCGCCTTCCTCTGCTCGCCCGATGCGCGCTTCGTCACCGGCGAGGTGATCCATGTCTGCGGCGGCGCGGCCCACGCCCCCCCGGCCCCCGGCCCCCCCCAACCCGGCGGCCGCGCCCGGGGGGGGCGGGCCCAGACCCC
>NZ_JBWXTD010000004.1:623722-635185 GCF_056682175.1 Falsiroseomonas sp. RANM36 | reverse complement strand
GGCGCCCCCCCGGGGCGGGCTCCCCCCCCCCCCCCACCCCCCCGGGGGGCGCGGCGCCCCCCCCGCGGCCCCGCGCCGCCGCCACGCGCTTCGCGAAGCCCGCCGGGTCGCGCGGCGCCTCGCCATCCTGCACGCGCGCCAGGTCCAGCAGAAGGCCCGCCGTCTCCGCGAGCGTCGTGTCCGTGGCCGCACCTTCGGCGAGCTTGCGGATCAGCGGGTGGCGCGGGTTCACCTCCAGCACCGGCTGGGCGCCGAAGCCGCGCCCGGCTCGGCGCAGGATGCGCGCCATCTGCAGGTCCGGCCCGTGCTGCGCCGCGGCCAGCACCACCGCGCTGTCCACCAGACGATCGGTGGCGCGCACCTCGCTGACCTCGTCCTTCAGCGCGTCCTTCAGGCGCGGCAGCAGCAGGGTGAGATCCGCCGCCTCGCCCTCCGCCGCCCCGCCCGCGATGGCGGAGAGATCGGCGCCGGACTGGGTGATGCTGCGGATCGGCTTGCCGTCGAACGCGCCGAGCTGTTCCGGCCAGAAGGCGTCGATGCCGTCCGACAGCAGCAGCACCTCGACGCCCCTGGCCCGGAAACCTTCGAGCTGCGGCGACTTCGCCAGCGCCGCGGGATCGTCGCCGACCAGGATGTAGATGGCGGCCTGTCCCTCCTTCATCCGCCCGACATAGTCGGCCAGCGAGGTCCAGCCCTCCACGGCGGAGGAGCGGAAGCGCAACAGTGCAGCGACATCGTTCCGGTGCTCCGCATCCTCCCACGCGCCTTCCTTCAGCACCGGGCCGAAATTCTCCCAGAACGTCGCATAGGCCTCGGCATCCTTGGCCTTCGCCTTCAGCTCCGACAGCACGCGCCCCGTCGCCGCCTTGCGGATGCGGGCGAGGACGGGTGTTGCCTGCAGCATCTCGCGGCTGACATTCAGCGGCAGGTCCTCGGTGTCCACCACGCCCTGCACGAAGCGCAGCCAGGGCGGCAGCAGCCCGGCCTCCTCGGTGATGAACATCCGCCGCACATGCAGCCGCACGCGGCTCTCGCGGCTGTCCTCCACTGCCATGAAGGGCTTGGAGGCGGGGATGAAGAGCAGCGCGGAGAAGTCCAGCGTGCCTTCGGCGCGCCAGTGCAGCGTGGCCCAGGGCTCGTCGAAGGCGTGGGCCACATGGCGGTAGAAGTCGCGATACTGCTCGGCGGTGACCTCCGCGCGCGGCTTGCGCCACAGCGCGGTGCCTTCGTTCGCCGGTTCCTCCTTCCCGTCGCGCAGCAGGGTGATGGGCACGGCGATGTGGTCGGCCCATTTGCGGATGATCGCCTGCAGCCGCCACGGATCGAGGAATTCCTCCGCATCCGCCTTCATGTGCAGCACGATGTCGGTGCCAGCCTCGGCGCGTTCGGCCGGGGCGAGCGTGTATTCGCCTCTGCCGTCGCTCTCCCACCGCCAGGCCTCCTCCGTGCCGGCGCGGCGGGAGGTCACCTCCACGCGGTCCGCCACCATGAAGGCCGAGTAGAAGCCCACGCCGAACTGCCCGATCAGGCTCGGCTTCTCCGCCGCCGGCGCCTCGGCGAGCGACTGCGCGAAGGCCAGCGTGCCGGACCGAGCGATTGTGCCGAGATGCTGCGCGAGCTCGGTCTTGCTCATCCCGATCCCGGCATCGGCGATGGTCAGCGTCCGCGCCGCCTTGTCGGGCAGGATGCGGAGCTTCGCGTCCTCGGGCAGGGCAGGCGCCTGGCCGGTCAGCGATTCGAAGCGACGGCGATCCACCGCGTCCGCCGCATTCGCCACCAGCTCCCGCAGGAAGATCTCGCGCTCGGAGTAGAGCGCATGCACCACCAGATCCAGAAGGCGCCCCACCTCGGCGCCGAATTCATGCCGTTCGACCGTCTCGCTCACCTGCTCACGCTCCGTCTCGGTGTCGGGCGGCGAGCGATATGCGAAAGCCCGCGCCAGCTTTCAACCATCCCGCCCGCATCACTGCCGTGCGAAGCGGCGGCGCAGCGGAATCGCAGCCAGGGACAGCGCCGCCAGGCCGAGCAGCGCGCCGAGGATCTGCGGCGTCAGCACGCGACCGATCTCGAAGGCGCCGCCGGCGGCCAGCACCTCGCCCAATCCGGCGCCTGCCAGCGCGAAGACCGCGGTGGCGGGAATGATGCCCACGAAGGTCGTCACCACGAACACCGGCAGGCGCACGCCGGCGAAAGCCGGGACAAGGTTGACCAGGAAGAAGGGGAACAGCGGCACCAGGCGCAGCACCAGGAGGTAGGAGGCGGCGTCGCGCTGGATCCCGGCGGCCAGCCGCTGCGCCCGCGGCCCGAGCCGCGCCAGCGCATCCGCGCCGAACAGGCGCCGCGCGAACAGGAAGACCAGCGTCGCGCCGAGCGTCGCGCCCACCACCGCGAGGCCGGTCGCCGCCACCGCGCCGAACAGCAACCCGCCGGCCAGCGTCATCGCCGTCGCGCCCGGCAGCGAGAAGGCGACGACCACGACATAGAGCAGCACATAGCCGAGCGCGGACAGCAGCGCGTGCCGCGCGACAAGGTCGGTGAGGGCCGCCTGGTGCCGCGCCAGCGTCTCCAGCGTCAGGAACGCGCCAAGCGGCGTCAGGCGCAGCGCGGCCAGCAGCGCGACGATCCCGAGCGCGATCCACACCCGCCGGTCGCGCAGCCGCCTCACGACGCCGGCCCCTGGTAGCGGGCCATGAAGCGGCGGTCGATCCAGTCCTTCCACCACCACACCCAGCGTCCGCCGAAGACCAGCCCGTTGCGCGTGCCGATCGCCCGCCCGTCACCGAGCGAGAGCAGCACCAGCCAATCCGCCTGCGGTTCGTAGCGGGACAGGGGGCGCCCTTCCGCCGCCGCGCGCAGGTTCTCCGCCAGCACGGGGCCCTGGCGCACCGCGAAGACACCGGCCTTCGGCAGGGGCTCCGGCAGCAGGCTCGCGACGTCGCCGGCGGCGAAGATGCCGGGCCGGTCCACGGCCTGCAGCGTCGGCTCCACCAGCAGGAAGCCCTGCGCATCCCGCCGCAACCCGCTCTCCTGCAGCCACAGCGGCGCCGCCGCGCCGGTGGCCCAGAGCACCACATCCGCGGCGACCGGCGGCGCGACGCGGAATTGCAGCGCCGTCGCCGTCACCTCCGCCACGTTCTCGCCGCTGCGCAGCGCGACCCCGCGCTCCGCCAGAGCCCGTTCCATGCGTCGCCCGGCTGCCGCCGGCAGGCTCGGCAGCACCCCGCGCGCGCCCGCCACCAGCACCACCCGCACGCCGCGCGGGCCGAGTCGCGCGGCCATGGCCAGCGCCATCTCGCAGCCGGCGGCGCCGCCGCCGACCACTGCCACGGTCTGTCCGCCTTCCGCCTCGGCGAACAAGGCGTCGAGCCGTGCGAGCAGGCTGTCGATCGGCTTCAGCGGCACGGCATGCTCAGCGGCACCCGGCACGCGCGAGGCATCGGGCGTCGCGCCGGTGTCGATCGAAAGCAGGTCGTAGGGGAGGGGCGCACCATCGGCGCGCCGCAGCAGCCGCGCATCGGGATCGAGCCCGGTGACGCGATCCACCACCAGCGCCGCGCCGGCCCGCGCGGCCAGCGCGCGCGTGTCGATCAGCGCCTGCTCCGGGCGATACAGCCCGGCCGCCACGCCGGGCAGCATGCCCGAATAGGGCGAGAAGACCTCGCGCGTCACCAGCGTGACGCGCCAGCCGGCGATCGGCCGCGCCGCAAGCTGGCGCAGCACCTCGACATGCGCATGCCCGCCCCCCGCCAGCACCAGCGTCCGTTCGGTCATCGTCCCCTGCGCATCATGCCGCCGTTGCGGAGATGGCGCCTGCCGCGCCGATGCGCGAGACTGCGCGCATGCAGACCTATCGCTTCGACCACATCCATCTCCGCAGCCCCGATCCGGAAGCCGCCGCCCGCCTCTGGTCCGCCGCCTTCGGCGCCGAGGTCAAGGCGCGCATGCAGGCCGGCCCCTGGCTTCGGATCGTCCTGGACCTCGCCGGGGTTACGCTGTTCCTCGAGCAGGTTCCACCCGGAACCCATGCGCCGCCCGCGCCACCCTTCCTTGGCCTCGAGCATATCGGCCTCGGCACGGAGGATCTCGACGCCGCCATCGCGGATCTCGCGGCGAAAGGCGTGCCGTTGCTCTTCGGCCCCGCGGAGCCGCGGCCGGGCGTGCGCATCGCCTTCTTCGGCATGCCGGACGGCGTCCGGGTGGAGCTGATCGAGCGCCGGGGATGAGCGCCGAGCGCAGCCGCTGGCCGGCCATCGGGGCGGTGGTCCTCGCCGGCCTCGCCGCGGCGGCGCAGATCGGCAAGGTGCCGGCGGCGATGACGACCATCGCCGCCGAGTTCGACCTCTCGCTCGCCACCGCCGCGCTCGTCGTCTCGCTCGGCGCGCTGCTGGCCGGGCTGGGCGGGCTGGCGATCGGGCTCGCCGTGGCGCGGCTCGGCGTGCGTCGCGGGCTGCTCGGCGGGTTGTCGCTCGGCGTCGCCGCCGCCGCGGTCGCACCGCTGGCGCCGAGCGAGCATCTGCTGTTCGCGGTGCGCATCCTGGAAGGCGCGGGCTTCCTGCTGATCGTGGTCGCCGCGCCTTCGCTGGTTGCGACGCTCGCAGCGCCGGCCGACCGGTCCTTCGCCATGGGCATCTGGGGCTGCTTCATGCCGGGCGGCATCGCGCTCGGCCTGGCTACCGCGCCGATCGTCGAGATCGCCGGATGGCGGGTTGCCTGGTCCGCGACCGCGGCGCTGATGCTCGCGGCGCTGGTCCTCTGCTGGAAGCTATTGCCGCCGATGCCGCAGCCGGCGGCAGCCGGCCCGCGCGCGCCGGTGCGGGACCTGCTGCGCGACCTGGTGGCCGCGGGCCGGCCGCTGCGCGTCGCCGGCGCCTTCGCATCCTATGCCGTCGTGTATTTCGGCGTTGCCGCCTTCCTGCCGGCCTATCTGGAATCGCTCGGCACCGGCACGGGCGTTGCGGGCGGTGCCGCGGCGCTCGCCGCGCTGGCGAACCTCACGGGCAATCTTGCCGCGGCGGCGCTCATGCGGCGCGGAATCGCGCCCGAGCGCCTCGTGATCCTCGGCGCGCTGGCGATGGGCGTGCTGGCCGCTGGCGTCTTCGTCACGCCGGATGCGCTTGCCGCAACCGTTCTCGCGCTGCTCGCCTCCGCCATCGGCGGGATGGTTCCCGCGGCCTGCTTCGCGTTGGTGCCGGCCAGCGTGCCGCGCGCCGAACTCGTATCGCCGGCCGTGGGCATGACGATCCAGGGCAACAACCTGATGCAGCTGCTCGCGCCGCCGCTGCTCGGCGCGCTGGCGGGCATCGCCTGGGGCTTCGTTGCGCTGCCGCTGTTGCTGGCCGGACTGCTGGCGGCGACGATGGGCTGGGTGCTGGCGGCCGGCGGGTTGCGGAGAGTTCCACCCTCGACTTAGCCTGTCCTCGCGGCGCGGAAGACGCCGCCCAGGGGACCACGCCGACCCGGCACGTCACGCCACGGGAGATACCGCATGCCTGCCTTCGATCGCCGCAACCTCTTCGCGCTCGCCGCTGCCGCGGCCGGTTCCGCGCTTCTGCCGGCCGCCGCATCGGCCCGGCCGCTGGAGCAGGTGCTGTCCACCAAGCGGCTGCGCGCGGGCATCAACCCGACCCTGCCGCCCTTCGGCACCTTCAACGAGCGCAACCAGATCGACGGCTTCGACGCCGACATCGCGCGCGAGATCGCGAAGCAGATGGGGGTCGAGCTGGAGATCGTGCAGGTCGGCAGCCCCGACCGCATCCCCTTCCTGCAGGCCGACCGTATCGACATCGTGCTCGGCGCCATCACCCGCACGGTGCAGCGCGCGCTGGTGATCGACTACACCGTGCCGCTGCACACGCAGTCGGTCGTTGTCCTGACGAAGGAATCGGGGACTGCCGTGCCGATCGCGAAGCTGGCCGACCTCAACAACCGGCAGGTGCGGCTGGTGCAGGTGCGCGGCACCATCGGCGTGCCCTGGATCCAGGCGAATGCGCCGCAGGCGCAGGTGACGCTGCTCGACAACTATCCGGACACTTTCCGCGCCCTGGCGCAGGGCCGCGCGGATGCGATGGTGGACGTGATGGAATCCGTCGTCGTCCCGCTGCGCAACTTCCAGGGCGTGCAGTGGAAGATCCTGGACGAGGTGATCTCCTCCACCTGGGTCGGCATCGGCGTGCAGAAGGGCAACTACACCCTGCGCGACGTGCTGAACGTGGTGCTGTTCGAGATGCACCGCAGCGGCTTCGTGAACGCCACCTGGCAGAAGTGGTTCGGCGAGCCGATGAAGACCCAGGTTCCATTCAACCCGATGTTCTGAGCCGGCGTGTCGCTGCAGTACGGGCAGGTTCTCCAGTACCTGCCTGACTTCCTCGTCGGTGCGGCGGTGGCGCTCTGGATCGCCGCCGTCGCCTTTGCCGGCGGCCTGTTGATCGGCCTGTTCGGCGCGGCGGTGCTGACCTTCGGCCCCTGGCCCGCGCGCGTGGCGGTCGGCGCCTATGTGCGCTTCTTCACCTGGACGCCGCAGCTGGTCCAGATCTTCTTCCTGTTCTTCGCCCTGCCGGAGGTGGGCATCATCCTCTCCCCCGTCACGGCCGTGCTGATCGGCATGACGCTGAATGCCGGCGCCTACCTGACGGAGATCGAGCGCGGCGGCTTCGCCTCCGTCCCGCGCGCCGAGCTGGATGCGGCGGAGACGCTCGGCTTCAGCCGGCTGCAGACGGTGTGGTACGTGATCGCGCCGCATGTCGTCCGCGCGCTCTATCCGGCGCTCTCCAACCACTACATCATCATGACGCTCGGCACCTCCATGGCGGCGATCTTCGGCGTGGAGGAGCTGACCGGCCGCGCGCTCAACGCGAACGCCATCTCCTTCCGTTCCGTGGAGATCTTTTCACTCGTCGCTCTCATCTACATTGCGCTGACAATCGTCGCCTCCACGCTTCTCTGGTTCGTGGGGCGCTGGATGTTCCGCATCAAGGCCAAGGTCTTCTGACCGATGTCGGCCTGGGACATCATCGTCGCGGAGGCGCCGCGCTTCTTCACCTGGTGGAACATCCGTTTCCTGCTGGAGGCGATGCTCAACACGGTCATCGCCAGCGTGCTCGGCTGCGCCATCGGCTATGCCTTCGGCTTCGTCCTTGCCGCGCTGCGCCTGCCGCAACTCGTGCCCTTCGCGCCGCTGCGCGCGCTCTGCATCCTGTGGGTCGAAACCTTCCGGCGCATCCCCTTCCTTGTGCTGCTGCTGCTCGTTTTCTTCCTGAGCCAGTTCGCCAAGCTGGAAGCGCCGCTCTGGGTGGTGGCGGTTGCAGCCGTCGCCATCCGCATGTCCGCCCTGGCCGCCGAGAACATCCGCGCCGGCCTGGAATCCGTGCGCCCGACGCAATGGGAAGCGGCACTGACGATGAATCTGAAGCCCTGGACGGTCTTGGGAAAAATCGTCCTGCCACAGGCGTGGCGGGTGATCCTGCCGCCCTCCATCGCGCATGTGCTGTCCATGGTGAAGGAAACCTCGCTGGTCAGCCAGATCGGCTTCATCGAGATCACCTTCGCCGCGAAGATGCTCACGCAGCGCGGCTTCTCCGCGCTGCTCACCTACGGCACGGCGCTGATCCTGTACTTCTTCCTGGGCTGGGCGCTGGCGGCGCTGGGTCGCTATGCGGAGCGCCGGCTTACAAGCCGGAAGCCCGCATCGCCTCCCGCAGCATCGCCGCTTCCGGCCCGCTGACCGGAGGCTGCGGCTGGCGCAGCGCGGGGTCGGGGATCACGCCCATTTCCGCGAGGCAGAATTTCAGCCGTGCGGTGGCCCGCCCGCCGGGCGGCGCGCCGTAGATCGCCTCGGCCAGCGGCTCCAGCCTCTCGTGCAGCGTGCGGGCGCACACCAGGTCGCCGGCGCGCACGGCCGCGTCCAGCGCCGCGATCTCATCCGGCAGCACATCCGCCAGCGACACCAGTGATCCGTCGGAGCCGTGCACCATGCAGGCCAGCAGGTGCTCGTCGCCGCTGGCGCAGAAGGCCACGTCCGGGCGCTTCGCCTTGCAGAGGCGCCGCAGCGCGTCGTAGCGATCCACCTCCCAGGATCCTTCCTTCACGCCCACCACCTCCGGCAGGTCGAGCAGCGCGGCGAAGGTCTCTTCCGTGAAGGCCATCCGGCCCGCGCCGTGATGCGCGGCAAACAGGAAGGCGGGCATGCCCGGCACGGCCGCGAGGATGGTGCGGTGATGCAGCAACGCCATCTCCGTGGTCTGCGCCAGGGCGAAGCCGTTGGGCAGGAAGACCATGATCGCATCCGCGCCCGCCGCGCGCGCGTCCCGCGCTTCCTCGGCCGCCTCCAGGCTGCTCTCGGCATTCACCCCGGCGACGACGATGCGCGAGGCGCCGACCGTCTCGACGGCGACCTCCACCGCCCGCCGCTTCTCGGCGCGGCTCAGCACGAAATTCTCGCCGGCATGGCCGTTCATCAGCACGCCGGCGATGCCCGGCCGCAGCACGCAATGCGCGGTGTGGCGCGCATAGGCCGCCCAATCCGGTGCGAAGTCTCCGCTCGTCATCGGCAGCACGGTCGAGGGATAGATGCCGTGGAAGCGCGTCGGACCTTCGGGGATCATGCGGCCTCCATCGCCAGCAGCCGATCAATTGGAAACAGCGGCATCTCGGGCGCGTCGCCCAGCACCGCCTGCGCCAGCAGTTGTCCGAAGTAGGGACCGCTGGTGTAGCCGGAATGCACGCTGCCGATGATCCATGCATTGTCCACGCCAGGGATCGGCCCGATGGCGGGCAGCGCATCCGCCGTCTCGGCTTCCAGCCCCAGCCAGGCGCGCACGACGCGGGCATCGCGCAGCGCCGGGATGGTGTACGCGGCGAGGCGCACATTGCCCCGGAAATTCTCGGCCCGCACCGCGAGCCCGCCGCGCTGCCGGTCGCCGATGCCCTGCCAACCGCCGCCGATCAGCACCGTGCCGTTCGCATATTGCTTCAATGACAACAGGCCGGAGGCGACGCCGAGAACGGTGCGCATCGCCGGCGCGATGCGTTCCGTGACGACGAGCTGGTTGATCAGCACCTTGATCGGCAGCGTCACGCCGAGCCAGGCGGCCATCTCCTCCAGCCACACGCCGCCGGCCAGCACGATGCGCTTCGCCTGCAGCGGGCCGCTTTCGGTCTCCAGCACGAAGCGCCCGGCCTCGCGGTCCACGCCCCAGACGGCGCGATTCTCGAACAGCGCGACGCCTGCATTCAGAAGGGCGCCCCGGAAGGCCCGGCCGGTGAGATAGGCGCTGCAAAACCCGTCGATCGGGCAGTGCCCGGCGAGCAGCACGCGGTCCGAGAGCCCCGGCTCGATCTCCATCGCCCGCCCGCCGGAGATCAGCTCGATCGGCGCGCCGGCCGCGCGGCGCGCCTTGGCGCGTTCCTCCAGCATCGCCGCCTCATGCTCGGTGAAGGCGACCGAAAGACCCGGGCAGGCCACCGCCAGCACGCTGCCGCCATCGCACCATTCCGGCATGCGCAGCCACATCTCATGCGCCCGCAGCGCATAGGGTATCAGCGCCGCGCGGGTCATCTGCATGGTCAGCGTGCCTGCGTTGACGCCCGATGCCTCGCGGCAGATGGCGCCGCGATCCAGCAGCGCCACGCGCATGCCAGCGCGAGCCAGGTGCAGCGCTGTGCTGCACCCCATCACGCCCGCGCCGATGATCGCGACGTCGAACGCCATCAGAGCGGCGCCGGCGCCGGCACGGGGATGTCGGCGTAATCGAACGCGCCCAGCACGGCTTCCATCGGCACCGGGCGCAGCGGCAACCGCCCGGTGGCGAAGCCCGCGCGTTCCCGCCCGCCGACGCGGCGCGCCACAAGCTCCGCCGCTGCCTCGCCGCAGACGCGGCCCTGGCAGGGACCCATGCCGCAGCGGGTGAATTGCTTGAGCTGGTTCATCTCGGTGGCGCCCTCGTCGAGCGCGGCCTCGATCTCCGCCCGTGTCACGCCCTCGCAGCGGCAGACCACCGTCTCCGGCGCGATCGCCTCGACCAGCGCCGGCCGCAACGCCATCATCCGCGCCATCGCCGCGCCCGCCTGCCCTGCGCGCCACTGCTCCAGCGCCGGGCCGCGCCTGGCCCGAGCATGGGCACGGCCATCGAGCATCCCGAGGTCGCGCAGCGCCGCCAGCGCCGCGACCCGCCCCGCGGCCGGCGCCGCCGCCGCGCCGCGCACGCCTCCGCCGTCGCCCGCGACATAGAGAAGCGGGACGGAGCTGCGCCGGTCGGCATCCAGCACCGGCACCCAGCCGCCGGAGTCGCGCGCGTAGCGATGCGCGGCGCGGAACACGCGTGTCGCCTCCGTCGCCGGCACCAGCCCATGGCCCACGCAGAGCGCATCGCAATCGAAGCTTTCGGACGCACCGCCGGCAAGCGCCTGCAGGCGCACGCGCTCCACCGCCGCGCCGCCTTCCGCCGCGGTCACGGCGTTGCCCTCCAGCACCGGCACGCCCTTGGTCGCCAGTGCCGCACGCCAGGCAAGGCCGCGCGCCAGCAGGTCCGGCCGCGCCGCCAGCGCCGGCAGGGCGCGGGCCCATTCGCCGCGGGTCGCGAGATCGGCGATCGCGGCCACCTCCGCGCCCGCGTTCAGCAGCTTCGCCGCGACGGCGTACAGCAGCGGCCCCGCGCCGGCCACCACCACGCGCCGGCCGGGCAGCACGCCCTGCGCCTTCAGCAGGATCGTCGCGGCCGCCAGCCCGATCACGCCGGGCAAGGTCCAGCCCGGGAAGGGAATGATCCGCTCATGCGTGCCGGGGCAAAGCACAAGAGCGCGTGCCTCCAGCGTCACCGGCGCGCCATCGGGCGGCAGCGCATCCACGCGGAAGGGCGCCGGTGCGGTGCCCCGCGGCACCAGCGGCCCGCCGCCCAGTCCCCAGACGCGATGGCCGAGCCGCAACTCCGCTCCGCTTGCCGCAAGCGCCGCGCGCAGCGCATCGCCGGTGCGCCGGTCGGCATCGCGCGGCACGACGAAGCCGGGCGGCGCCGCGCGATACACCTGCCCGCCGGGCGCCGGGCTTTCGTCCAGCAGCACCACGCGGGCGCCGCGCCGCGCCGCTTCCGTCGCCGCGGCCATGCCGGCGGGGCCGGCGCCCAGCACGGCGATGTCGAAGACCGGGATGTCGAGGTCCGGCGCCGTCATGCCGGCTCCACCACCATCCCCGAGCGCACCGGAGTCAGGCAGGCCTGCGCCAGGCGGCCATCCACGCGCACCAGGCATTGCTGGCAGGTGCCCATCATGCAGAAGGCCGCGCGCGGCGCACCCGGCCCTTCGCCGAGCCGCCGGAAGCCTTCGGCCAGCAGGGCGGCTGCCAGGCTCTCGCCCACCGGCGCGCGCATCGCCCTGCCGGCGAAGCTGAACGCCACCTCGGCCGGCCCGCCCCGGCCCGGCGGTAGGCGGGGCCCCCGCACCCCCCCGAGGATAGGGCGCGGCGCCCGGGGG
>NZ_JBWXTD010000004.1:616628-623622 GCF_056682175.1 Falsiroseomonas sp. RANM36 | reverse complement strand
GGCGCCCCCCGCGGCGCCCCGGGCGCGCCTTTCTCCGCGCGGGGCGGGGGGGGCGGCCCCGCGCTCGGCCCGCGCGTGGTGAAGGATTCTTCTCTGGGCGGCGGCCGCGAGAGGCTTGCGCAGGCGCTGGGCCGCGAGCTTGCGCGCATCCATCGCATCCGCCCGCCGCGCGACGATCTAGCCTTTCTCGGCGCGCCGCCGGCCGATGCCGGGCTCGCCGCCATCGCGACGCTGCGCGGCCGGCTGGATGCCGCGGGCACGCCCCGGCCCGCCATCGAATGGGGCCTGCGCGCCGCTGAGCGCAGCGCGCCGCCGCCGGTCGCGCCCGTGCTGGTCCACAACGATTTTCGCACCGGCAACCTGATGCTCGATGCCTCCGGCATGACGGGCGTGCTCGATTGGGAATTCTGCGCCTGGGGCGACGGCCATGCCGATCTCGGCTGGCTCTGCGCGAAATGCTGGCGCTTCGGCAATGTCGCGCAGGAGGCCGGCGGGCTCGGGCCGCGCGACGCCTTCTACGCGGGCTACGAAGCCGAGAGCGGCGCCAGCGTGGAGGATGCGCGCGTGCGGTGGTGGGAACTGATGGCGCATCTCCGATGGGCCGTCATCGCCGCCGACCAGGCGCAGCGCCATCTGTCGGGCGAGGAGCGCAGCCTGGAACTCGCGCTCACCGGCCACATCGTCCCCGAGCTCGAATGGGATATTTTGATTCTTTCGGAGGGGCGCTGATGCTCGAGAAGCCCGACGGCCCCGATCTGCTGGCCACCGCGCGCGAGGTTCTGCTGAAGGAATTGCTGCCAGCGCTGCCGCCCGACAAGGTCTTCGCGGCGCGCATGGTCGCCAACGCCATGGCGATCGCCGCGCGTGAGGCCCAGGCGGATACGGCCGCCGTGCCGCCGCGCGACCTTGCGCCGCTTTCGCGCGAGATCCGCGCGGGCCAGCACGACCCCGGCACGCCGGGCCATGATGCGGTGCGCGAATGGCTGCGCGACTATGCGCGGCTGCGCGCGAGCGTCAGCGCGCCGAAGGCCTTGGGCTGAACGTCACGCCGCGGGGGTGACGACCCCGCGGCACTCGCCGAAGCCGATCGCTGCAAAACCGTCCTTGCGCGCGCGGGCGCTGAGGAAGACCTCGTCCCCATCTTCCAGGAATCGCCGCGTCTCGCCGCTCGCCAGTGTCAGCGGCTCCCGCCCGCCGCGCGTGATCTCCAGCAGCGAGCCGAAGCCCTCCGCGGTGGAGATCGTGCCGGTTCCCAGCAGGTCGCCCGGCTGCAGGTTGCAGCCGCCGCTTGTGTGATGCGTGACGAGCTGCGCCGGCGTCCAGTAGAGCCCGCTCGCCTGTCCGAGCGAGAGGCGATGCGGCGGCAGCCCCTTCTCCCGCAGGCCGGACGTCAGCAGCAGCACTTCCAGCTCCAGCCCCAGCGCGCCATGCGCCTGGTCGGCCGCGTCCCACAGATAGTCCATCGGCTTCGGATCGCCCTCGGGCCGCGCCGGCTGCGCGATGCGGAAGGGCGCCAGCGCTTCCGGCGTAACGATCCAGGGGCTGATGGTCGTCCCAAAGTTCTTGGCGAGGAAGGGGCCGAGCGGCTGGTATTCCCAGCCCTGGATGTCGCGCGCCGACCAGTCGTTCAACAGGCAATAGCCGGCGATGTGCTGCGCCGCCTCCCCGATCGGAATGGGCTCGCCCAGCGCATTGCCGGGCCCGATCCAGATCCCGAGCTCCAGCTCGTAGTCCAGGTTGCGCGAGGGACCGAAGCTCGGCTCCGTCTCGCTCGCCGGCTTGCGCTGACCCTTCGGGCGTCGCAGCGGATGGCCCGAGGCGACGACGGAGCTGGCGCGGCCGTGGTAGCCGATCGGCACATGCTTGTAGTTCGGCAGCAGCGGATTGTCGGGGCGGAACAGCGCGCCGACATTGGTGGCGTGCACGATGCCGGCGTAGAAATCGGTGTAGTCGCCGATCCGCATCGGCACATGCAGCGTGCAGCCCGCCGCCGCATGCAGCATCGGCGCAAGCGCAGCCTGATGCGGCGAGCCGTCCCCCAGCAGGTCGAAGACCTGCCGCCGCAACGCAGCCCGCAGCGAAGGGCCGAGCGAGAGAAAATCGTTCCAGCCCTCCAGCATGCTGGCATCCTCGACCGCCTCGGCGACCTCGCCGTTCAGCAGGCCCGCTTCCAGCGCGGCCTCCAGGTCCAGGACGCGGTCGCCGATCGCGATGCCCATGCGCGGCATCTCGTCCTCCGCCGTGCAAAAACTGCCGAGCGGCAGGTTCTGCAGCGGGAAGTCCGGATGGCCGTTCGCGCTCGTGACGAAGCTGCGCCGCGCGGCGAGATGCGTATGGTCCAGCATGGTCTCAGCGCCGCCCCGGATCGAAGGTCTTGCGCAGCCCCGACCAGCAGTCGAGATAGCCCTTCTGCAGCTGCGGCAACGCGGCGGCATAGGCGGTGACGCGCTGCGGCAGCCGCGTCTCGAACATGAAGGCCATGGTGTTCGCCAGCTTGTGCGGCGCGAGTTCCACCGTGGAGGCCTTCTCGAAGGCGTCCGCGTCCGGGCCGTGCGGCAGCATGCAGTTGTGCAGCGAGAAGCCGCCGGGCACGAAGCCCTGCGGCTTGGCGTCGTACTGGCCGTAGATCAGGCCCATGAACTCGCTCATCAGGTTCATGTGGTACCAGGGCGGGCGGAAGGTGTTCTCGGCCACCATCCAGCGCTCGGGGAACAGCACGAAGTCGATATTTGCCGTGCCCGGCGTCCCGCTCGGCGCCGTCAGGCAGGTGAAGATCGAGGGATCGGCGTGGTCGAACAGGATCGGCCCCACCGGCGAGTAGCGCGTCAGGTCGTATTTGTAGGGCGCGTAGTTGCCGTGCCAGGCGACGACATCGAGCGGCGAGTGGCCGATCTCCGTCGTCCAGAACACGCCGCCCCACTTCACCGTCACGCGATGCGCGCCTTCGACATCCTCGTAGGCCGCGACGGGCGAGAGGAAGTCGCGCTGGTTCGCCATGCAGTTGGCGCCGATCGGGCCGCGTTCCGGCAGGGTGAAGGCGCCGCCGTAGTTCTCGCAGACATAGGCGCGCGCCGGCCCCGAAACCTCCACGCGGAACTTCACGCCGCGCGGGATCACCGCGATCTCGCCCGGCGCCGCGTCGATCACGCCGAACTCGGTGCGGAAGCGCAGGCTGCCCTGCTGCGGCGTGATCAGCATCTCCGCATCCGCGTTCCAGAAGGTTTCGTCCGTCATGCTCGCGGTCACCAGCGCGATATGCGCGGCCATGCCGGTCTGCGAGGACGCGTCTCCCGCCGTGGTGATCGTGCGCATGCCGGTCAGGAAGGTCAGCGCCTGATCCGGCAGCGGGATCGGGTCCCAGCGCAGCGGCTGGATCGGCAGGTCATGCGTCGCCGTGTCCGGCGCGCTGACCCAGAGCGGCAGGTCGCGCTTCGCGAAGCGCCCGATATGCGCGACCGTCGGGCGGATGCGGTAGAGCCAGCTGCGCTGGTTGCTGGCCCGCGGCGCGGTGAAGGGCGATCCGCTCAGCTGCTCGGCATAGAGCCCGTAGGCGCAGCGCTGCGGGGAATTGCGCCCGATCGGCAGCGCGCCAGGCAGGGCCTCGGTCTCGAAGCCGTTGCCGAAGCCGGACATGTAGCCGGCGGTGGCGGCGGTCAGGCCCTGCGGGGGGGTGATGTCCATGGCTGGCCTCCTCGTTTGCCTCGATATAGCGCAGCCCGCCCCGGCTTGCCCAATGCCCCGTGGCGGGGCCAGTCTGCGCCGGAGATGAGGGGAAACCGGGCATGAGCCTGCGTGGCAGCGCCTGCATCGTCGGCGCCTATGAGCATCCGACCCGTAAGGCGGAGGACAGGTCCGTCGCGCAACTGCATGCCGAGGTCGCCTGGGGCGCGCTGCAGGATGCCGGGCTCTCGAAGGACGACGTGGACGGCTATGTCTGCGCCGGCGACGCGCCGGGGATGGGGCCGCTCTCCATCGCCGAGTATCTCGGCCTCGACCGCCTGCGCCATGTGGACAGCACCGATATCGGTGGCAGCTCCTACATCGCCCATGTCGCCCATGCCGCCGCGGCCATCGCGACAGGGCGGTGCAACGTGGTGCTCATCACGCTGGCCGGCCGCCCGCGCAGCGAGGGGCAGGCGACCGGCACCGCGACCCGCGCGCAGAATCCCGCCGTGCCGGACGACCAGTTCGAGATCCCGATGGGCCGCACCGTCGCCGCCGCCTACGCCATGTGCGCGATGCGCCACATGCACGAATTCGGCACCACATCCGAGCAGCTTGCCTGGATCAAGGTGGCGGCGAGCCACCATGCGCAGCACAACCCGCATGCGATGCTCAAGAAGGTGGTGACGGTCGAGGAGGTGGTGAACTCTCCGCTGGTCGCCGATCCGCTGCACCGGCTGGATTGCTGCGTCATCAGCGATGGTGGCGGTGCGCTGATCGTCGCGCGGCCGGAAATCGCGCGCAGCCTGAAGCGCCCGGTGGTCGGCTTGCGCGGCACCGGCGAGGCGCTGAAGAACCATGCCGGCGGCTACAACGACCTGACCTTCTCCGGCGCCCGCTGGTCCGGCGCGCGCGCCTTCGAGGAAGCCGGCGTGACGCCCGCCGACATCCGCTACGCCAGCATCTATGACAGCTTCACCATCACCGTGCTGATCCAGCTGGAAGACCTCGGCTTCTGCGCCAAGGGCGACGGAGGAAAGTTCGTCGCGGACGGCAACCTGATCAGCGGCGTGGGCAAGCTGCCCTTCAACACCGATGGCGGCGGGCTCTGCAACAACCACCCCGCCAATCGCGGCGGCATGACCAAGGTGATCGAGGCCGTGCGGCAGTTGCGCGGGGAAGCGCATCCTGCCGTGCAGGTGAAGGATTGCGGCCTGGCGCTGGCGCATGGCACCGGCGGGCTGCTCGGCCATCGGCATGGCAGCGCCACCCTCATCCTGGAGCGGCTGTGATGAGCTTCGACGAGCGCGCGATCCCGGCCCCGATCCCCGATCCGACCACCGCGCCCTTCTGGCACGCCGCGCGCGAGGGCCGGCTGCTGATCGGCCGCTGCAACGACACCGGGCGGCACTTCTTCCCGCCGCGCGGCGTCTCGCCCTTCACGCTCTCGCCGAATGTGGAGCTGGTCGAGGCCAGTGGCCGCGGCGTGCTGTACAGCTGGACCGTGATGCGCACGAAGGAGCCCTACATCCCGGCGATGGTGGAGCTGGCGGAGGGCCCGCGACTCTTCACCAACCTGGTGCAGGTCGCGCCGGAGGATGTGCGCATCGGCATGGCGCTGCGCGTCGTCTTCGTCCCGACCGCCGACGGTCCGCCGGTGCCGATGTTCGCGCCGGCCTGACGCCGTTCAGCCGGCTGCGCGATGCAGGTCGCGCAGCCGGCGCATGCCCAGCCGCTGCACGCCTTCGCGCGCGATGGCCGCATCGCAGAAGCCGTTGCCGAACAGCCGCAGTTCCTCGGTGCGCCAATGCGGCTGGCCGCGCGGATGGCCGCGCAGGATGTCGCCGATGTCCTCCGGCGCGTTCGGATGCAGCGCGACGTAAGTGAGGCCGGGTTCCGCCGGCGTGACGAGCGTTTCGTAGGCCGCCTCGGTCTCGGCCAGGGACACGCCCGGCGTCATCGCGAAGCGGTCGATCACCGGCAGGCCGGCGCCGTCGAGCTCCGCGACCGCTTCGGCATAGGGGCCGGGGTCCACCTCGCCCAGGCGCAGCACGCCGAGATAGGTGGGAAGTTGGCGCGGCAGCAGCAGCGGCAGCCTATGCTCGCGCGCGATGCGCAGCGTCGCCGGCAGCAATTCGGGCAGCAGCGCCGCGCCCATATGCGTGTCCAGATGCGTCACATCCATCCCGGCGGCCAGCGCGCGGTCCAGCTGCGCGCGCATCTCTTCCTCCGCCGCGAGCGGGTCCACGGCACGGCGCAGCGAGAGGCAGTCGCGATGGAAATAGCCATCGGCATCCAGCAGGCCGGAGGCGGCGCTGCGCACCGCGACCGGCCCCCAGCGATAGCCGTACCACTCGCTGGTCAGCGTCAGGTGCACGCCGAGATCGAGCGACGGATCGGCGGCGGCCTCGCGCGCGATCTCGGGGAACCATGGGCAGGGCACCATGACGCTGCCGCAGTCGATCCGCGCGGCGCGGGCGAGATCGAGGAAGGCCTGGTTGGAGCCGTGGCACATGCCGACATCGTCGGCATGCAGGATCACCACGCGCGCGTCCGCGGGCAGGTCGAGCAGGCGAAGGGTCGGGCTCATCCGCGCTCCAGCATCCAGCGCAGCACCAGGGGGATCTGCGCGGCCATCATCGAGTAGCCATGGTCAGCGACGGCGCCACGCGCCCGGGCGGCCACCATCAGCGGCGTGTCGGCGCGGTTCACCACGTCATAGACGAAGCCCGGGATGAGCGCGGCGTCGCAGGGCAGGCGGTCGTCGCTGCCCATGCCGATGGCCGAACAGTTCACCAGCACCTCGCTCGGGCCGAGATGGCGCTGCACCGGCACGCCCGGGAACTCCGCCGCGACCGCCCCGACCAGCGACTCCGCGCGGCCCGTGTCGGGATCGTGAATGGCGAGGGCGGCCGGTGCTTCGCCGGCGATGGCCATCGCCACCGCACGGCCCGCGCCACCGGCGCCGAGCAACTGCACGCGCCGACGCGCAATCGGCAGGCCCGCGGCGCTCGCCGCGGCCAGGAAGCCGGCGCCGTCGACCATGCTCGCCTCCCACCCGCCCGTGCCGTCCGGGCGCAGCAGGTTGGCGCTGCCGGCGCGACGCGCTGCGGTGTCGCAGCGAGCGATCCGCGCAGCATCCTGCTTGTGCGGGATGGTGCAGACCACGCCGGCGAGGTTGCGCAGATGCGTCACGCCCGCGAGGAAATCCTCGAGCCGCCCGGCCGGCACATGCGCCGGGAGATAGGCGCAGTCATGCCCCGGGGGGGGGGGGGGGGGGGGGGGGGGGGGGGGGGGGGGGGGGGGGGGGGGGGGGGGGGGGGGGGGGCGG
>NZ_JBWXTD010000004.1:603271-616620 GCF_056682175.1 Falsiroseomonas sp. RANM36 | reverse complement strand
GGGCGCAGAGGCGCCACGCCCGCGAGCAACGCCCCGAGCCGCCCGGCCGGCACACGCGCGGGGAGATCGGCGCCGCCATCCCCCGCCGGGGCGTGGGCCGCGGCGTATTCCGCATAGCCCTTGGTATGGCCGATCGGATCGCCGGCCAGCAGGATCAGGCGGGTGCGGCCGGAGATCATGGCTTCAGCACCAGCGGCGCGGGCAGGTCGGCATCCTGCGCGCGGAACAGCAGGCGGAGCGTGGTGCGCTCGGACTTGCCCAGGCCGGGCGCCTCGGCCTGCAACTGCACGGCGTGGCTGGCATTGCCCTCGAAGCGGAAGCGTCCGTCGGCGCCGGTCGTGGTGCGCTGCTTCTCGGTGTTCACGACGAAGCTGCGTTCGAAAAGCTGGACGGTTGCGTTCGGCACAGGTTGACCGCCGGGCCCGACGACCTGCCCGCGGATCTCGCCGGTGGCGTTCATCGCGACGTTCACGTTCCAGCCGAAGACCAGGATCAGCAGCACGGCCGGCACGATCACCCAGCGGGACAGCAGCCAGGGATGAAGCCTGCGCCTCGGCTGGCTCATCCCTTCGTCGCCCCGTGCGTCAGGCCGCGGATGAAGGCCGACTGCGCCATCAGGAACACCAGGATGCCCGGCGCCAGCACCAGGCAGACGAAGGCATAGAGCGCGCCCGTCGTGTCCTCCATGTAGGAGAGGAAGCGGGCGAGGCCGAGCGGCAGCGTCTGCATGTCCGCGTCGCGGGTGATGATCAGCGGCCACATGAAGCTGTTCCAGGACCAGATGAAGGCGAGGATCACGTTCGTGGCGATGGCCGGCCGCGACAACGGCAGCAGCACATGCGTGATGATCCGCCATTCGGAGAGGCCGTCCATCCGC
Source organism: Falsiroseomonas sp. RANM36 (assembly GCF_056682175.1). NCBI lineage: Bacteria > Pseudomonadati > Pseudomonadota > Alphaproteobacteria > Acetobacterales > Roseomonadaceae > Falsiroseomonas > Falsiroseomonas sp. RANM36. The sequence goes on along the minus strand of NZ_JBWXTD010000004.1, from coordinate 615,743 downwards.
GCTGCCTCCACCAGGCTGCGCGGCACGGCCTCGAAGGCGGATTTGTAGATGAAGATGCAGACGATGGTGGACAGCAGCGGCAGCGCCAGCCCGAGATAGGAATTTAGCAGCCCGATCCGGGCCGTGATGAGGTAGGCCGGGATGATCGTGGCCTGGAAGGGGATCAGCATGCAGGACAGGAGCAGCAGGATCACCAGCTTCTTCGCGCGGAAGCTTTGGGTCAGCGCATAGGCCGCCATGGCGTTCAGCACGACGTTGCCGACCACGGCGAGCACCGAGACGATGATGCTGTTCATCAGGTAGCGCGGGAAGGGGATGAGGTACCAGACATCCACGAAATTGTAGGGATGCGGGTCCTGCGGCAGCAGCCTGGGCGGATAGGCGTAGATGTTCTCGTCCGTGATCGCCGTCTTCAGCACCCAGTAGAAGGGCAGCAGCATCACGGCGCTGACCAGGATCAGCACCGCATGGCGCAACCAGGGCACGCCGCGCCGCATCAATCCTTCTCCACCGCGCCGGCATTGCCGCCGGCCAGCCGGTTCGCCAGGAAGGTCAGCAACAGCAGCAGCAGGAACTGCACCACGGTGACGGCTGCGGCGTAGTCGAACTTCGTCTGCCCGAAGCCCAGCTTATAGATGTAGGTCACCAGCAGCTCCGTCGCATGGCCCGGGCCGCCATTGGTCATCACATAGACCAGGTCGAAGCTGGTGAAGCTGTTGAGCAGCCCGATCACGGCGCAGAGAAACAGCGATGGCCGCAGCATCGGCAGGGTGATGTGCAGGAACACCGCGTGCCGTGGCACGCCATCCACGCGCGCGGCCTCGTACAGGTGCTGCGGGATCTGCTGCAGGCCGGTCAGCAGGATGATCATGTAGAAGCCGATCACCTGCCAGATGTCGGTCAGGATCACGCTCGGCATCGCCAGATCGAAGGACTGCAGGAAGCCGAGCGGCTTGTCGATCAGGCCGAGCTCGCGCAGCGCCCAGTTGATGAAGCCGCCGCGCTCGTCGTACATCCAGCGCCAGATGATGCCGACCGCCACCGTCATCAGCGGGTAGGAGAGGAAGACGATGGTGCGGTAGACGCTCGCCCCCTTCAGGTCGGAATTGACCAGCAGCGCGATCCCCAACGCCAGCAGGATCGCCAGCGGCGCGGCGCCGATCCAGATCAGGGTGTTCCACAAGGCCGTCCAGAAGACGTCGTCGTAGAACAGCATCTCCTCGTAGTGCTCGAGGCCGACCCAGCGCGGCGGCCGCATCGGCGACCAGGACTGGAAGGACAGCACCGCGTTCCAGCCCAGCGGGATCACGCGATACAGCAGGAAGATCGCAAGCGAGGGCAGCAGGAAGCACAGGATCATCGCGGCCTGCCGCGTGCGCTTCCGGCCCCACCATCCCTGGCTTCCGCCGGCCCCGCTTCGGGCCGGCGGCAATGCGGCGCCCGCGCCGCTCACCCGCGCGAGAGTTCCCGCCCCACGCGGCGCTCGGCGTCGGCCAGCGCCTGGCGCGCGCTCTTGCGGCCGAGCAGCGCGCTCTGCAGTTCCGGCCAGAAGGCTTCCTTCACGCGCGCATCCTGCGGCAGCGGCCAGTTGCCCACCATCTTGTCGGTGTGCTCGATCTGCGTCTTCAGCACCTCGTAGACCAGCGGATCGGCGCTGCGCAGCGATGCCAGCAGCGCCTCGTCCACCGCCGTGTTGCCTGTCAGGATGCGCCGCTGCGTCGCAAGCTGATTCGCCTGCTCGTTCGCGGTGACATGCTTCACGAAGGCCCAGGCGAGATCCGGGTTGCGCGAACCTTGGGAGACGCCGAGGCCGTGGCTGTTCGGCGTGGAGTAGTTGCCCGGCGCATGCGCAACGCCCAGCGTCTCGCCATTCACCCAGTTGCCCTGGCCGCGGACGAAGAAATAGGCGGGGCTGTGGGCGTGCAGCATGCCGACATTGCCGGCGGCGAAGGCGCCGTTCGGCTCCACCCAGCGGCCGGTCCAGGAGATCTTGTTGATCGCGCCGCTCTCGCTCGCGCGCGCCAGCTTCTCCACCACCTCGATCGCTTTGGGCGTGTTGAAGGCCGGGCGCTTCAGGTCGGGTGTCAGCAGGCTGACGCCATTCATGGCGAAGAGCGGCCAGTAGAGCCAGTCGAAGTTCAGCGTCAGGAACCCGGTGGCGTCGCCCTGCGCCATCTTGCCGGCATGGGCCAGGATCTCGTCGAAGCTCTGCGGCGGGCCGGACAGGCCGGCGCGCTGGAACATGGTCTTGTTGTAGAACAGCAGCGTCTTGGTGATGTAGAAGGGCAGCATCCAGTTCTTTCCGCCCAGCGTCCAGTTCGACAGGTAGTTCGCGTTGAAGCGGTTCTTGACGTCGGCCTCGGCGGCCAGGCGCGGCGTCATGTCCATCAGCACGCCGTTCGCCGCGTACTCCATCCACAGCGCGCCCTGCGTGTTGATCACGTCGGGCGGCGTGCCGGCGGCGAGCTGCGTCTGATAGAAGGCCGGCAGCTCGGGGCCCTTCTTGTCCAGCCATTCCACCTCGGCGCCCGGATTGGCGCGCTGGAAGCTGGCGATCCAGCCGCGGATCAGCGGCTCCTGGTCGATGATGTTCCAGGTCAGGAAGCTGATCCGTTGCGTCGTCTGGCCGATCGCCGGGGCGGCGAGCGCCGCGGGCAGGGCCGCCGAGGCCTGCAGAAGCATACGGCGAGAGAGCATGGTCCGTTCCTCCTTCCTCGCGCCCCCGCGGGGCGTCGTTGTCCTTGCGCAGCCTAGGCCGAGACGGCCGTTTCGTTCCAAGGAATCTCACGCCCCTCGCGGGCCGACCGCTCGGCCAGCAGGCAGCAGCGCACGGCGTCGCGCGCCGCCTCGGGCGGCACCAGCGCGCGGCCGGCCCGAAAACCTTGCACGGCCTGCTCGGCTTGTGTGACCAGCTCGAACACCTCGCCGCTCTCGCCGAGCGGCAGCGCCTCCGCCTGCTCGCCCGGCTGCGCGCGGCCGCGGAACAGGTGCAGGCTGGCCGCGGGCGCGAAGCTGCGGTCCATCGCGGCGGACCACAGGCTGCGGATCGCGCCGCCTTCGCCCATCACATGCACCGCGACATGATGCTCGAAGCCGGCGACCACGGTGTTCAGCGTCGCGAATTGGCCTCCCTCGAAGCGCAGCGTCACCGCCAGCGCCTTTGGCATCGCCGGATCGCCCGAGGCGAGCGCACGCAGCGCGACCGGCGGGCCCCAGGACTCGCCGTACCACAGCAGCAGGTCGAAGAAATGCACCGGCTCCTCCAGGATCCAGGAGCCGACGCGGCCACGGTCGTAGCGCCAGCCGCCCGAGCCGGTGCGATAGGGGAAGCGGAACAGCGAGACGCTCGCATGCCGTGCTTCGCCGATCGCGCCCTCCGCGATCAGCGCCTTGATCCGCCCCCATTGCGTCGAGACGCGCAGCTCATGGCCGATGGTCAGCACGCGGCCGCTGTCGCGCGCCGCCGCGACCAGCGCATCGCAATCGGCCAGCGTCAGCGCCATCGGCTTCTCGAGCAGCACATGCTTGCCGGCGCGCAGCGCGGCGAGGCCGAGTTCGGCATGGAGCGCGTTCGGCGCGGCGATCACCACGGCCTCGATGCCTTTGTCGCCGAAGACCGCGGCGGGATCGCGATGCACCGCGATGCCGGGCCGATCGGCGGCGGCCTGTGCCGCGCTGGCCTCGCCATGCGCCACGACGGCGACGAACTCGGCGGAGGGCGCCTCGTCCAGCGCCCGCGCGTGATGCCGGCCCCAGGCCCCGTAGCCGATCAGCGCCACGCGCATCATGCGAGCGTCGCCCCCGGCATGCGCGTGACCTCCTCCGTCACGACCAGCGCGCAATCGGGATGGCGCTGCGCGTAGCTGGCGGGCACGGCGGGCGTGACAGGGCCGTGCAGCAGCTTCCGCACCATCGCCGTGTGCCACGGACGGTTCATGAACAGCCGCAGCTTCCGCGCGCCCAGGATCTCCTGCATGCCCACGGTCACGGCGTGCTCGGGGATCAGGTCGATGGCGCCGCGCGTCGCGGTGACGGAATTGATCGTCCGCGTCTCCCGCGTCAGGCGCTGCACGCGCGTCGCGCGCTGCGCGAACTCTTCCACGCCCACGACCTCCCCGGGTTCGGGCGGCTCGTTGAAGGCGATGTGGCCGGCGATGCCGACGCCGCCGAAAGCGACATCCACGCCGCCATGCCGCGCGATGAGCGCCGGCACCGCATCCAGCGCATGCGGGTCGGGGAAGACGATGCGTGGCGCGCGGCCCGGCGGCATCGGCGCCGTCATGTGCCGTTGCATGTGGCCGCGGAAGGAGAGGGGGTCGGTCTCCGGAATCCAGTCGCCGCCGGGCGTCAGGTACTCGTCCATGCCGATCATCACGAGGTCGGCCAGCGACATGTCCTGCTCGGCGCAGAGCCGCGCCAGCACATCGTATTGCCCGACCGGCCCGACCGGCACGATGAACACCACCGTCTCGCGCCCGGCCGCCTTCGCCAGGCGGTACTCGGCCAGCAGCTCCTCCGCGAAGGCCTGGGTCAGCGCGGCGGCGTCGGGCACCACCCGCACCGGGATGCGCGTGCCGCGGCCGAGATTTTCGGGCCGGGTCGCCAGCTCTTCCGTCACAGCCGCGCGCCTTCCTGCGAGAAGAGGTGGACATCCTCCGGCGCCAGCGCGAGGCGAACCTCCTCCCCCGCGCGGCGCACGCTGCGGGCCGGGACCCGCGCATGCAGCTCCGTCCCGGCGATGTCGAGCGTCACCAGCGTCTCGCTGCCGAGCGGCTCGACCACGGCGGCGGGGCCGCTGCGGGCGGCCGCGCCCGGCTGCCCCGGCGGCAGCCAGATCAGCCGTTCGGGGCGGATGCCGATGGTCGCCGCGCCCTCGGGCGGCGCGGCGGCGAGCCGCAATGCCGTGCCATCGCCCAGCACTGCGCGCCCGCCTTCAACGCGCCCCGGCAGCAGGTTCATCGCCGGCGCGCCCATGAAGGCGGCGACGAAAGTGGTCGCGGGGCGGTCGTAGATCTCCTCCGGCGTGCCGACCTGCTGCACCAGCCCGCCCTGCATCACCACGATGCGGTCGGCCAGCGTCATCGCCTCCACCTGGTCGTGGGTGACGTAGATCGTCGTGGCACGCAGCCGGTCCCGCAGGCGCTTGATCTCGGTGCGCATCTGCACGCGCAGCTTGGCGTCGAGGTTGGACAGCGGCTCGTCGAACAGGAACACCTTGGGATCGCGCACGATGGCGCGGCCCATGGCCACGCGCTGGCGCTGCCCGCCCGACAGCTCGCGCGGGCGGCGTTCCAGCAGATGGGCGATGTCCAGCACCGCCGCGGCCTGCTGCACGCGCCGCGCGATCTCGGCCTTGGCCGCGCCGCGCCAGCGCAGCGAGAAGCCCATGTTCTCGGCCACCGACATGTGCGGGTAGAGCGCGTAGTCCTGGAACACCATGGCGACGTCGCGATCCTTCGGATCGCGCTCGTTCACAACAGCGTCGTCGATCAGGATGCGGCCTTCGGAGGCCTCTTCCAGGCCTGCGACCATCCGCAGGATGGTGGACTTTCCGCAGCCCGAAGGGCCGACAAGCACGATGAACTCGCCATCCGCGATCGCGAGGTCCACGCCATGGACCACCTGGACGTCGCCGAAGCGTTTGCGGATGCCGCGCAGTTCGACCGTCGCCACCGCTGCTCCGTTTCCCTTCCCGAGACGATGCTAGGCGTGGCCGCGCGTCCCGCGCAAGCGACCGGCGGCCGGATGACGGCGGGGCGCCGGCCCCAGGGGGTTGCGGCTGCTCTCCTAACCCGCTAGGAACCGCGCCGTTTCCCGTCCGGCACGCTGCTGTAGCTCAGTGGTAGAGCACTCCCTTGGTAAGGGAGAGGTCGAGAGTTCAATCCTCTCCAGCAGCACCAGCCTGCCAGTCCGTTCGCCCGCGACCCCCGGCCCGGCAGGCTTGACACCGGCCTGCGGCAGGGCGCGTCATCAGCATCAGCCCGATCCGGGCCGTCGGCCGCCGACCGGTGCTGCGCTGCGGGCGGGGGCGACGGTGCGCGGTGACCGGTCGGCGCCGGGGAGGACACCGCATGGCCGATGCGCTTTCTGACATCGCGGCAGCCCCCGTCTCGCTGGAGCGCGACGGCTTCCTGCGCCAATTGCTGCGCGAATTGGCCGGCACGCTGGAGGAGGTGGTGGGCGTGGAGGAGGCGTCCGGCTACATCAGCGTGGTCGGCGCCGCGATGGGGGAGCGGATCGGCGGGCAGTATCGGGAGGCCCTCGGCATCGAGTCCCTCTCGCGCGGTCAGGTCGCCCAGGTGCTGGTGGACCTCAAGCGCCGGATCCAGGGCGACTTCTACCTGATCGAGGCGACCGATGACCGCATCGTCCTCGGCAACCGTGCCTGCCCCTTCGGCGATTACGTGAAGGGCAGGCCGTCGCTTTGCATGATGACGTCCAACGTCTTCGGCGCGATCGCCAGCGACAATCTGGGCTACGCCGGCGTTCGGCTCGAGCGGACCATCGCGGATGGGCATGCGGAGTGCCGGGTGGTGGTGCATCTTCGCCCCGACGCGGAGCCGGTGCCCGGCCTGCGCGAATACTTCCGCCGCGACGATGGATCACGCGGCTAGCCGCGGCGCGGCGCAGGAGGATCGCCGCATTGCCGCGATCCTCGATGCGCTGCCCGATCCGCTGCTGTTCGTACGGGTCGATGCCCATATCGACTTCGCGAACCGGGCTGCCCTGCTGTGCCTCGGCGAGGCAGCCGGCGCGTCCGCCAATCTGGCGGCGCGCTGCCCGGATGCCGGCGCGGCGGCCGCCTTCCTCACCTATCTGCGGCGCTGCTCTGGGTCGGTCGGCCTGCTGCCGGGCGCGGTGACGTTGCGCGACCGCGACGGCCGGCCGGTCCGCTTCCAGTGCCGCGCCGGCCTCCATGAGCCGGCGGGGGCGACGGTTGGCGCGCGCCTCTTGCTGCGCCTGTCGGATGCGGGGCATGAGCGCTTCCGCCTGCTCACCCGGCAGATCGATGCCCTGAACGCGGAGGTGCGCCAGCGGCGGCGCGCCCAGGAGCGGCTCGAGGAAGCGCTGCGCGAGCGAGAGCTGTTGCTTCGCGAGCTGCACCACCGGGTCAAGAACAACATCCAGATGCTGCGCAGCATGCTGTCCACCGCGATGCGCGGGCGCGACGCGTCCGATCCGGCGCGCATCCTCCAAGAGGCCGCGCGCCGGCTCTCGGCCGTCGGCGCCGTGCACCAGATGCTCTATGTCGGCGACCTGGAGGGTGTCCCGGGCGGCGAGTTCCTCGACCGTGTCGGCCGCGCGGTGCTCCAGGGACTCGGCATGCCCGGCGGGCTCGTCACGGAGGCGGAGCAGCTCGCCGTCTCGAACGAGGCCGCGGTGCCGCTCGGGCTGATCCTGAACGAGCTGATCGCCAACGCCGCCAAGCATGGCAGGCGTGCGGACGGCACGCCGGGCACGCTGCGGGCCGGGCTGCGTGCGCTGCCCGACGGGATGCTCGAACTCTGGGTGGAGGACGAGGGGCCGGGCTTCGACCGCGTTCCGGAGGATGCGCGCGGGGCCTCCGGCCTCAGCCTCGTGCGCGGCCTTGCGCGCCAGGTCGGCGGCGCCTTCCTGGTCAGCCGGGGCGAGGCCGGCGGCGCGCGCTGCGCGGTCCGTTTTCCCCCAGGCGACGCTCGCCCCGCCGCGAAGGAGCATGGCTGATGGTCTCGCCGACGTGCGCGGACGCCGTTGCGCCCTGCCTGCATGCGTCCTTCCCGAACTGGCGATCCGGTCCGGTCCACGCGCGCGAAGCGCAGGAGACGACGGCGGGGATGCCGGCGGCGCGCGATCGCGTGCTCGTCGTGGAGGACAACTACCTGGTGGCGCTGGAAGCCGAGCTGGCTTTGGACGAGGCGGGATTCGAGGTGGTGGGAATCGCCGCCGACGCCGAGGAGGCCTTGGCGCTCGCCACCGCGCGGCGCCCCCATCTCGTGGTGATGGACATCCGGCTGCTCGGCAGCGTGGACGGCATCGAGGCCGCGGCGCGCATCCACGCCGCGCTCAGTATCCCGAGCCTGTTCGCCACGGCCCATTCCGACGCCGCGACGCGCGCGCGCGGCGAGGCGGCGGTCCCCGATGCGCGCTGGCTGATCAAGCCCTATGCGCCGGATGCGCTGGTGGGCGCGGTGAAGGCCGCCCTCGCGGACCGACGCCGACAGGACTGATGCCGGCCAGCCTTTCGGCTGACTCGACATCAGAGTCTCTCTTTGCGCGCGGCCGCCCCGCCAACCCCGCGCGCCATACCGTTCGCGTCGCCGATGGCGACGTCATCAGCAAGGCTCGGCGGTATGACCCGGCCGCAGCTGCGCGAAGCCGCCTACGCCATCCCCACCGCCGGCAGCCTTTCCCGTCGCGCATCGTCCGGCCGGGCGCGGATCATCGCCTCCAGCGTGCGCCGCGTTTCCGCATGGGCCGGGTCGTCGGCGATGTTGTCCATCTCCTGCGGGTCGGCGACCAAATCGTACATTTCGGCTGCGCCGGAAATCTCCTCGACCGTCAGCTTGAAGCGCTTCGTCCGCACCGTGCGCAGGTTCAGCGGCACGCCGCAGCGGCTGTCCGAGAGGTCCCATTCGCAGAAGGCGAAGTCTCGCGTCTGCTCGCCGCGCGCCACCGGCAGCAGGGACCGGCTGTGCCAGCGTTCCGGCTTCTCCACCCCGGCCAGGTCGGCGAAGGTCGCCGCCATGTCGAGGGTCGAGACCGGCTCGTCGCAGGTCCGGCCCCGCGGCACGCCGGGTCCGCGCATCAGGCAGGGCACGCGGATCAGCCCCTCATAGGTGATCGGGCCCTTGAGCAGCAGGCCGTGGTCGCCCAGCCAGTCGCCATGATCCGCGGTGAACACCACCAGCGTGTCGTCATCCAGGCCCAGCCGGTTCAGCTCGGTCAGGATGCGGCCGACATTGTGGTCGATCAGCGAGATCATGCCGTAGTAGTTCGCGATCACCTCGCGCAGCGTCGTCTCGGTCAGCACCGGCGTTCGGCTGTGCTTGGCGCGGAATTCCCGCAGCTTCGGGTCGGCCAGGTTCGGCACGCCCTCCAGGCTCGCCTTGTGCCACCACGGGCGGCGGTCGAGGTCGAGCGTCCAGTGTTCCGGCAGGTCCACATCCTCCGGCCGATGCAGCAGGCTCCAGGGCACCGGGCAGTCGAAGGGGTGGTGCGGGTCCGGGAAGCTGGCCCACAGGCAGAACGGCCGGTCCCGACGCTCGTTCATGTAGGCGATGGTGCGGTCGGCGACCCAGTTGGAGTTGTGCCAGGCCTGGGGCAGGCCGGAATGCCAGGTCTGCGGCGCGCCATGCGTGTCCGGCCCGTGATTCTCCTTGTAGAGCCGGTTCTTCAGCTCCCCGCGCCCGTCGCCATGGTACCAGGCCTCATAGGCCTGGCCGAAGGGCGGCTCCATCGGGGGGAAGGTGTTGTGCCCCTCCACCACCAGCTCGGCGCGCTGGAAGCCCATATAGGGCCCGGTCCAGTTCGGTCCGTAGCGGTCCATGCTGAGGCGGCATTCCGGGCTGCCGGTGGGCGCGAAGGTGTGGGCGGTGGCGAAATGCGCCTTGCCCAGCAGCGCCGTGTCGTAGCCGGCCTTTGCCAGCACGGCCGCGAAGCTGTCGCGCGCTTCCTCGACCGGCAGGTCGATGCCGTTGTCGCAGACGCCGTGGCTGCGCGGCATCCGCCCCGTCAGCATGGAGGCGCGGGTCGGCTGGCAGACCGGGTTCGGCGCGATGCAGGTGGTGAAGGCGGTGGACTCCGCCGCCAGCAGGTCGAGATGCGGCGTTCGCACCTTGCGGCCGAAGGCGCCGATGCAGTCGGCCCGCTGCTGGTCGGTGGTGATGAACAGGATGTTCGGGCGTTTGTCGCGCAAGCTGGCGTTTCCCCTACTCGATCGTGACATTCGCGGCGCGCGCCGCGGTGCCCCAGCTCGTCCGTTCCTCCGCCATGAAGGCGTCGAAGGCGGCGGGCGGCATGTAGCGCGCGGTGAGGCCCTGGGCGCCGAGCTTCTGCTGCACCTCAGGCTTGGCGAGCGCCACCGAAATCGCCTCGGACACGTAGCGCACCACCTCGGGCGGCGTGCCGCGCGGGCCGACCACGCCGTACCAGACCGCGAGCGAAAGGCCGGGCACGCCGGCCTCGGCGATGGTCGGAACGTCGGGCAGCTGCGGGGAACGCGTGCCGGTGCTGACCGCCAGCGCGCGCAGCTTGCCCTCGCGCAGATGCGGGATGAGCGGCGGCATGCCGATGGAGCCGAGCGGCATCTGCCCGCCGAGGATCGCCGTGGTCGCCGGTCCGCCGCCGCGGAAGCCGACATGCGTCACGCGGAAGCCCAGGCGCTGCGCGATGATCTCCATGCCCAGATGGTGCTGGCTGCCCGTGTTGGGGCTTGCGAAGAGGATCGGGTCCGCCTGCGTCTTCGCCCAGGCCGCGAGCTCCGTCAGGTTGCGCGCCGGCACCTCCGGCCGCACGACGATGACGAAGGGGAATTCCGCGACGAGCGCGATCGCGGTGAAGTCGGTGGCGGGATCGAAGGGCACGTTGCGGAACAGCACGGGATTGATCCCGATCATCGCCGCGTCGTTGAACAGCAGCGTGTAGCCGTCGGCCGGCGCGCGCGCGGCGGTTTCGGCGGCCAGGTTGCCGCCGGCGCCGGTGCGGTTCTCGATGGCGAAGCCGCGGGGGAAGGCGCCGCCCATCGCCTCGGCCAGGATGCGGGCAGTGATGTCCGTGGCGCCGCCCGGGGCCGAGCCGATCAGGACGCGCACGGGACGCGACGGGTAGCCGGACTGCGCCAGGGCCGGCGCGGCAAGCGCGAGAGGGGCTAGCCCGAAGGCGCGGAGCAGGCCGCGGCGCGGCGTCCCTGGCAGCATGGCGTGTTCCTTCCTTGGCCTTCCCTGACGCCCCGCGACGTTGCGCCGGGCCGATTGCCGGGAAGGTTCCGCCGCATCATGCTCGCCGTCCAATGCATTGTCGGCCCGTGATCGATGCCCATGGAGGCATGAATGCTCGAAATCCGCGAGTTGCGGCGCTTCGTGGCCCTGGCCGAGGAATGCCATTTCGGCCGCGCGGCGGCCCGCCTCGGCATGGGACAGCCGCAGCTCAGCCGCGCGCTCCAGGCGCTGGAGCGCCGCATCGGCGCCCGGCTCCTGGCGCGGACCAGCCGCGACGTCGCCCTGACCGAAGCGGGCTCGGTCCTGCTTGAAGACGCGCGGCGGATGCTCGCCATCGCCGAATCGGCGCCGATTGCCGCGCGCCGCGCGGCGCTGGGCGAGCGCGGCACGCTGGCGGTCGGCTTCTCAGGCTCCTGCGCCTATTCCTTCCTGCCGGGCGCGCTGGAGGGCTTTCGGCGGGCGCGGCCCGGGGTGGAGCTGGCGCTGCGCGAGATGGCGGCGGCACGACTGGTGGAGGCGCTGCGCGAGGCGCGCTTCGACATCTGCCTGATGCGCGGCGCACGGGTGCCGCCGGGGCTGGCCGGCGCCCTGGTCTTCGAGGAGGCGATGGTCGCGGCGCTGCCGCGGGCGCATCCGCTGGCGGGTCAGGCGAGCATCGCGCTGCAGGACCTGGCGGACAGCGACTTCGTCGGCTTCCCGGCCCGCGACGGCACCGACTTCCATCGCCAGCTGACCGAGATCTGCGCCGGCGCCGGCTTCGTTCCGCGCATCGTGCAGGAGGTCTCGCCGATGCACGCGCTGATCGGCCTGGTCGGAGCGGGGGTGGGCGTGGCGGTGGTGCCGGCCTCGGTGCGCAAGCTGCGCTTCGACGGCGTGACGTACCGCAAGCTCGCGCACGCCGGAGCGCGGTCGCAGGTCTGGGCGATCTGGCGGCCCGACCGCTTCCCGGCGCCGGCGCGTGCCTTCGCCGAGCATCTCGGGGTGGCGGTCGAGCAGCGCCACCCCGAGAAGCCGGGGCTTATTCCGGCGTGATGGTCAGCGCATCCACCGCGACGGTGATGGTGCCGGGGCCGGACACGCTGACCGGCGAGGACAGGGCCGCGTGGGTCAGCGGGTTGCCGCCGCTGGCGGCATCGAACAGGCCGAGATGCGTCAGGCTGCCGACGGCGGCGGTGAAGTTGAAGCTGAGCGCCGCGGCGTTGCGCTGCGCGCCGGTGCCGGTGAAGGTCACGCGCTGCCGCGCATAGCCGTTGCCCGCGGGCTCGCCCGTCAGGCCGCTGGCATCGGCGCCGCCGGTGCCGAGCGCGGCCCAGACGGCGACCGGCAGCGCCGGGACGCGCCCGCACAGCGCGCGCGCCAAGAGGTTCTTGGCGTGGTCAGTGAGATCGGTCATCGCTGTCTCCTCACGTTTGCAGGGGTGGGGGGGGGGGGGGGGGGGCCGGCGGGGGGGGGGGGGGGGGGGGCGCGCCCGGCGGCGCCGATGCGGCCGGGCAGAGCGCGCTGCGCGGGGCGGCGCTGGATCTGCGGCGACAGCTGTCGCGGGAACAGGGGCATGA
>NZ_JBWXTD010000004.1:600552-603171 GCF_056682175.1 Falsiroseomonas sp. RANM36 | reverse complement strand
CGCGAGGCGGAGCCTCGCCCCGTTCCTTCCTCAGAAGCTGCCGAGCAGTGCCGTCGAAAGCTGCGGCCCGGTCTCCTCCAGGCCTTCCGGACAGGCGAGCGGCGCTTTGGCGACCACGGTCGCATAGGCCAGCCCGTCCAGGATTCGCGGCGCTTCGTCCGCCGGCGGGATGAAGCCGCCGACCCGCGGATCGAGGGCGCCCGACGCCGTCTCTCCGGGCCCATGCCAGCCGAGCTGGCGCAGCGCGGCCTCCAGCGTCGCCGGCGGGCCGTGCCAGCGGCAGAGGCTCCATTCGGTCATGTGGGGCTCCTCTTCAGGGTCGGGATCACGCGGCGGCCGCGCCGGCGAGCATCAGCAGCCGCGTCGTGCCGCCATCCGGGCTGTAGGCGAGCAGCGTGGCGAGGCCGCCATTGCGCAGCTTCGTCAGCCCGTCCGGGTTGGTCGGCGTTGTGGCCGTGAAGCCGGTCATGGCGATCGCGAGATCGGCGCCGGTGCGGTTGGCGACCAGGCAGGAGAAGCCGTCGCCGGTCGCCGTCCAGTCGATGGACAGCGTCGCGCCCGCGCCGAGGCTCACCAGCCGCGCATTGTGCGCCGCCAGCGTCAGCGCCGTGGCGCCGGAGGCCGCGGCCACGGGCAGCCGGCGCGCGGTGAACTGCGCATCCACGTAGCCCTTGCTGGCCGCCTGGGCGGATGCGGTGGGATCGCCCGGCAGCACCAGCGGCCCCTGCAGCGTCACCGTGCCGGTCGCGCTGACGCGCAGGCGTTCGGTGAGCGTCGCGCCGTTGCGGGTCTCGATGACGAAGGCGCCGGCCTCGCTGCCGGTCGCGACCGCCTCGCTGACGGCGCCGGCGCGCGCGAAGGTGGTCTGGCTGCCTCCGGCGTTCCTGCCGGCGAAGGCGAGCGGGCCCAGCGCATCGCCATTCGCCGGCGTGTCGGAGGCGCGGCGCAGCGTCAGCGTCATCGGCGCCGTCATCGCCGCGGGCGCGCCGAGCACGACGCCGCCATTCGGATTGACGCCCGCGAGCCCGCCGATCTCGAGCGGCGCCAGCGCCCCGGCGCCGACCGACAGCGTGTAGGCGAGCGCGGCGTCCTGGTTCTCGAAGCCGAGCTCCGCGCCGAGCGTCTCGGAGCGGCGGAACAGCACCGTGCCCTGGTCGGGCGATGAGCCGATCGCCTGCGTCCGGTTGGCCACCAGCACGATGCGCGACACATCCGCCGGCGTCTGCCCGCTGAATGTCGTGCTGCGCGTGTCGGAGGCGACGACCGAGAGGCTGTCGCCTGTCGAGGCGAGATAGACGCTCGCCGCCGGCAGGTCGCAGGCCACCAGCGTCAGCCCGCCATCCAGCACCTCCACCGTGCGGGCCGCGCCGTCGCCGCCCACCATCACGCCGACGAACTGGTTGTCGCCCTGGTTCGGCGAGGTGCTGGCCACGCGCACGGCGGTGGCCATGCTGCTGATGAAGCCGCCCAGCCATTTCGTCCGGAACGCGCTGCCGCGGATCCAGGCGCCGACCGTCAGCGGGTCTTTCAGCGACAGCAGGTCGTCAACGCTGCAATTGTTGAGCTGGATGGACTGCGCGCCGTCGCCGAGGTCGAAGCCCAGGTCGTAGCCGTAGCTGAAGCAGTTGACGAATTCCGCGACATCGCTGGTCTCGATGCGGAAGGCGGTGCCGAGGCGGCGATTGTTCCAGATCGTCAGCGTGCCTCCGCCGGTCCAGCTGCCGGAGAAGCTGCTGCCCTGCAGGTCGAGGCGCGTGGCGTCCACCACCGTCGCGGTGCGGCGGCCGTTGGCGTTGGGCCCGCCGTTGACGCCCGTGACGTTCACCCGGTCGCCGGTGACAAGGCCATGCGCCGCGGCGGTGGTGACGCGGATCAGGCCGCTGCCGTTGTTCGCCACCCCCGCGATGCCGAACTGCGCCAGGGTCACGCCCGACAGGTTGCCGGTGAGGAAGGGCCAGAAATGCACGTCGTGGATGCGGGTGATGTCGAAGGTGCGCGACAGGTAGATGCCGTTGCGGTTGTCGCCGCGCATCCGCCGCAGGTTGAAGCGCTGGCTGTTGTCCGCCCGCAGCGCCAGGTCGAAGCCCAGCACCAGCACGTCCTCGACCAGCACGTCGTGGTGCGTGCCGGAGCCGTCGCCGATGGTGATGGCTGTGCCGGCCATGGCGGCGCGCAGGTTGATCGCCGCGCGAACCGTGGTCGGCGGCGCGCCGAGTCCGTCGCGGATCACCGCGACGCGGCGCCGCGGCGCGCCGCGGCGAACGCGCAGGGGGCGCGGGGGGGGCAGCCGGGAGGTGCCGGGCAGGCGGGGGGGGCGGCTCGCGCGCCGCGGGCGCGGGGGGGGGGGGGGGGCCGCGCCCGCCCCCCCCCCCCCCCCCGCGGCGCAGCGTCGCGCCGCGGAGAACGCGAAGGGTGCGCGTGGAGTCCAGCAGGATGGTGCCGGGCAGGCTGCGGTAGTCGCCGGAGGGCCGCTGCCCGCCTGGGAAGACCGGCCCTTCGAGGCAGACATTCTCCTTCACCACCAGCTCGGCCGCGGGGGGGCGGGGGGGGGCGCCGGCCCCGCGCCCCCGCGCCCCCCCCCCCCCCCCGACCCCCGCCCGGCGGGCCCGGCGGCGGGGG
>NZ_JBWXTD010000004.1:579780-600452 GCF_056682175.1 Falsiroseomonas sp. RANM36 | reverse complement strand
GTCCGCGATGCCGTTGCCGATGGCCCCGTAGTCGCGGACATGGAACATGCGCTCGGCGAAGACGCCGGCGGTGATCTGCGCGAAGGTGGCGCGCCGTGTCTCGGCCGCCGCGCCGCTGCCCTGCACGACCGGCGCGAGGTCGGCGGCGGCCAGCGCCGTGGCGGCGGGAAGATCGGAAATCCTGGTGTCGGGCATCGGCCTCTCTCTTCTGTTGCGCTGCGCGGAGGGATCGCGGCCGCGGTCAGACGAGCAGCCGGTCGCCGGCCTCCGTCAGCAGCACGTCGCCCGCCTGCGTCAGCAGGGTGAAGGCGGCGCCGACCGAGAAGGGGGGCGAGGTGTCGGTCAGCATGGGATAGGCGGGGGCGACGACGCGCAGCGTGTAGCCGTTGCCCGGCGCCGGGGCGGGCAGGCTGGCGCTGGCCGCCCCGTTGCTCACCACGGCCGATTGCGGGCCGCGCACCGTCTCGCCGCTGGCGTCCGCGATGGAGAAGTCCACTGTCGGGATGGCGCCGACCACCGTCGCCTGCGCCTCCACCGTGCCGCCGGCGACGACGGTGCCGCCGATCGGCAGCAGCAGCAGCGTCATCGCCAGTGCGGTGGCAAGCTGCTTCACTGAGAAGCGCTGCGCCGAGGAGCGGTTGACGCGGAAGGGCACGGTCGCCGTGTCCACCACGACGCCGCCGGGGATCACGGTGTTGGGCCGGACCGTGGTCAGCGTCAGCGCATCCGCGGCCTGGAGGAACATCACGTCGCCGGCCGCGAGGCGGTTGGCCGCCTGCGCGAAATAGCCGGCCCCCAGCGCCTCGGCGCGCGTGTCCGTGGTGCGGTAGAGCCAGAGGGTGAAGCCGCTGTTGGCGATCAGCGGGATCAGGGCGTTGTTGTCGAAGGGCATGCGGGGCTCCGGTCGGGCGCGCGCGGCCGCGGCCCCCCCGCCGCCCGGCCCCGGGCCCCGGGGGGGCGGGGCAGGGACGGGGTCACGCCCCGCGCCCCGCCGGGGGGGGGCGGGGGGGGCGGGGGCGGGGGGGCGGCGCGGACCGGGACCAGGGGATGGCGGGCAAGGAACGGATTCCGGCCGCGCGACGCGCGTGGCCGGCGCGGAGCGGGCTCCGCGCTGAGTGCAGGACGAAGAAGTATCAGGGATTTCCCGGGGCGGCTGGACGCACTTCGCCCCGTGGCGAGAGCCTTCTAGCGCGCGTCGGCGGCGGACGTCAAGAACTAAATCCTATCACACCCAAGGCGATCGGCGCGGGTGGGCGGCTCCTGCGCCGCACAGACGGCGTGCTAGTCTCCGCCGCGACCGGAACCGGGAACGCCCAGAGATGATCCTGCGACGCCTGCTCCTGCTGCTCGGCGCCAGCCTGCTTGCCGCCATGCCCGTCGCGCCGCGCGCGCAGGACCGCGTGGTCAACGTGTTCAACTGGAACGACTACATCGACCCCGCGATGCTGGAGCGCTTCACGCGCGAGACCGGCATCCGCGTGCGCTACGACGTGTTCGACAGCCTGGAGACGCTCGAGGGCAGGCTCTCGGCCGGGCGCAGCGGCTACGACATCGTCGTGCCGACGAGCGAGCCGACCTTCTCCCGCCTTGCGCGCGTCGGCGGCCTGCTGCCGCTGGATCGCGCGCAGCTCCCGAACCTCGCCAACCTCGATCCCGCGCTGATGCGCCAGGTGGCGAGCTCGGACCCCGGCAACCGCTTCGGTGCGCCCTATCTGTGGGGCACGATCGGGCTCGGCGTGAACGAGGCGCGGGTGCAGGCCCTGGCGCCGGATGCGCCGATGGACAGCCTGGCGCTGCTGTTCGATCCGCGCCATGCCAGGCGAATCGCGCGCTGCGGCATCACCATGATGGACAGCGCGACGGATGTGATCCCGACCGTGCTGCGCTATCTCGGCAAGGACCCGAACAGCACGAGCAACGACGATTTGCGCGCGGTGGAGCAGACGCTGATGGCGATCCGCCCGCATATCCGCAACTTCTCGACCGGCGGCGTGATCGAGGCGCTGGCCAGCGGCCAGACCTGCCTCGCCTTCGCCTATTCCGGCGACGTGATCCAGGCCGGGGCGCGCGCGGCGGAAGCGAAGCAGGGCGTCGCGGTGCGCTACGTCGCCGGCAAGGAGGGCGCGCAACTCTGGTTCGACATGCTGGCGATTCCCGCCGATGCGCCCAATCCCGGCAACGCGCATGCCTTCATCAACTTCCTGCTGCAGCCGGATGTGATGGCGGCGATCACCACCGCGGTCGGCTACCCGAACGGCATCCCGGCGAGCCGCGCCCTGGTCGCGCCGGAGATCGCGAACGACCCGGCGGTGTTCCCCGACGAGGCGCTGCGCGCGCGCTTCTTCACCATCGGGCCCGTGCCGCAGGCGGCGGAACGCGCGCGCAACCGGATGTGGGCGCGGTTCAAGGCGGGGCGGTGAGTTCGCGTCCGATCGCGGACGGGCGGAGCCCCGAAGGGGCGAGCACCGGGAGCGTGAATCGGCCGCGCGACGCAACGCGCCCCGGCTCCGCGGAGCCGTGGCGCGATCCGAATGTCGAGCCCTTCCTCCGCATCGAGGGGCTGACCAAGCGCTTCGGCGATTTCGTCGCACTGGACCGCGTCGACCTCTCGATCTGGCGCGGCGAGTTCTTCGCGCTGCTCGGCGGCTCGGGCTCCGGAAAGTCCACGCTCCTGCGCTGCCTCGCCGGGCTGATCGAGCCCGATTCAGGGCGCATCCTGCTGGATGGCCAGGATATGGCGCAGGTTCCGCCCTATCGCCGGCCGGTGAACATGATGTTCCAATCCTATGCGCTGTTCCCGCACATGGACGTGGCGCGCAACATCGCCTTCGGCCTGCGCCAGGAAGGCGCTTCCCGCGCCGTCATCCGCGAGCGCGTGGCGGAGATGCTGGCGCTGGTGCGCATGGAAGGCTTCGGCGCGCGGCGGCCGGACGAGCTCTCCGGCGGCCCGCGCGCGCGCGTCGCGCTGGCCCGCGCCCTGGCCAAGCGCCCCAAGCTGCTGCTCCTGGACGAGCCGCTCTCGGCGCTCGACAAGAACCTGCGCGAGGCGACGCAGTTCGAGCTGGTCAATATCCAGGAACGCACCGGTACCACTTTCGTCATCGTCACCCATGACCAGGAGGAGGCGATGACGATGGCGACGCGGCTTGCGGTGATGGACCGCGGCACGCTGGCGCAGGTCGGCACGCCGGGCGAGGTCTACGAATTCCCGAACAGTCGCTTCACCGCGGAATTCCTGGGCACCGCCAACATCCTCGAAGGCGTGGTGGAGGCGCTGACGCCGGGCGGCGCGCGCATCGGCAGTTCCGAATTCGACTTCGACATCCTCTCGGAAGGCGAGCCGCCCAAGCCCGTCGGCAGCCGCGTCTTCGTGGCCGTGCGCCCCGAGCGCATGCGCATCGAGCGCGCGGCGGAAGGCGCCGCCTTCGGCGACAACACCGTCATCGGCCGCGTCCGCGACATCGCCTATTTCGGCGATTTCTTCGTCTACTACGTGGTGCTGGACGGCGGGAAGGAACTGCGCGTCAGCCAGCCCAATTTGCGCCGCATCACCGAACGCCCGGTGGACTGGGACGACCTGGTCGCCGTCTCCTGGGCGCCTGAAGCCTCGGTGGTGCTGCCGGAATGACCGCGGCGCGCCGCCGCCTGCTGGTGTTGCTGCTGCCGCTGCTCTGGATGGCGGTGTTCTTCGTCGCCCCCTTCGCCATCGTGCTGTCGATCGCCTTCGCGGAAGCCGCGGAGGGCCTGCCGCCCTATGCGCCGCTGCTGCGCTGGGTGGACGGGGCGCTGACGCTGCAGCTGAACTTCCAGAACCTCGCGCTGCTGGCCGAGGATTCCTTCTATCTCGACGCGTATCTTCTCAGCCTGCGCGTCGCTGCGATCTCCGCGCTGCTGTGTCTGCTGGTCGGCTACCCGATGGCGCTGGCCATCGCGCGCGCGCCGGAACGCTGGCGCGTGCCGCTGCTGCTGCTGGTGATCCTGCCCTTCTGGACATCCTTCCTGCTGCGCATCACCGCCTGGATCGGCATCCTGCAGGACCAGGGCTGGCTGAACGGGCTGCTGCTGGCGCTCGGCGTGATCGAGGCGCCGCTGCACCTGCTCTACACCGAATTCGCGATGTATCTCGGCATCACCTATTGCTACCTGCCCTTCATGGTGCTGCCGCTCTACGCCTCGCTGGTGAAGCAGGATCCGGCGCTGCTCGATGCCGCGGCCGATCTCGGCGCGCCGCCCTGGCGGAGCTTCCTGACCATCACCCTGCCGCTGTCGCTGCCGGGCATCATCGCGGGCTTCCTGCTGGTCTTCATCCCGGCGGTCGGCGAGTTCGTCATCCCGGAGCTTCTGGGCGGTCCCGGCGCGCAACTCATCGGCCGCGTCCTGTGGACGGAATTCTTCCAGAACCGGGACTGGCCGCTCGCCTCCGCGCTCGCCTCCGTCCTGTTGCTCGCGCTGGTGCTGCCGATCGCGCTGTTCCAGTGGCGCTTCGCCGGGGAACGCCGGCGATGAGGCGCGCGGCCAGGCTGGCGCTGCCGCTCGGGCTCGGCTTCGCCTTCCTCTACCTGCCCATCCTGCTGATGGTGCTGTTCTCCTTCAACGACAGCCGGATGGTGACCAGCTTCACCGGCTTCTCCACGCGCTGGTATGCCGCGCTCTGGAAGAACGAGGCGCTGACCGGCGCGCTGTTCCTTTCGCTGCGCATCGCCGCGGTCTCCGCCACGATGGCGACGATCCTCGGCGTGCTCGCGGGCTTCGCGCTCGCCCGCTTCGGGCGCTTCCGCGGCCGGCCGCTCTTCGCCGCCGTGATGGCGGCGCCGCTGGTGATGCCGGAGGTCATCACCGGCCTCTCGCTGCTGCTGTTGTTCGTCGCCATGGAGCAGGCCTTCGGCTTTCCCGCCGGCCGCGGCGCCTCCACCGTGGCCATCGCGCATGCCACCTTCGGCGCGGCCTATGTCGCGGTGGTGGTGCAGGCCCGGCTTGCGGAGCTGGATGCCAGCCTGGAGGACGCGGCGCTCGACCTCGGCGCCCGGCCTTGGGCGGTATTCTTCCAGGTGACCCTGCCGCTGGCTGCGCCGGCGGTCGGCGCCGGCTGGCTGTTGGCCTTCACCCTGTCGCTCGACGACCTGGTGGTGGCGAGCTTCGTCTCCGGCCCCGGCGCCTCCACCCTGCCGATGGTGATCTTCTCGGCCGTGCGGCTGGGCCTGACGCCGGAGCTCTATGCGCTGGCCACGCTGCTGGTGCTGGCCGTGGCGCTGGCGCTGCTGCTGGCCTGGTGGCTGCTCCGCCCCCGCCGCGCCTGACCGCCGCCACATTCCCGGCGTCTGGCTGCGGCAGGGTCCTGCCCATGCGCCGTTTCCTGGCCATCCTTCCCCTGCTCCTGCTCGCGGCCTGCGCCGAGGTCTGGACGCGTCCCGGCACGCCGGAGGCGGTGGCCGAGGCGACCCAGGCCGCCTGCCGCGACCAGGCTGCCCTCGCCGTGCCGCCGCAGATGCTCTGGGTGATGGTCCGCCCGGCCGGCTATTTCCCCGAGACACGCTGCTGGCGAGGCAGGGAGGGGCGCGAGGAGTGCCGGACCTTCTCCCGCTGGCGGCCGGCCGACTACGATCTTGTGGATGTGAATGCCGGCCCGCGGGACGCCTGGCGCCGGCAATGCCTCGCCGCCCAGGGCTTCACCTTCCAGGGCTACCGGGCGCTACGCTTGGAATGACCGGCCTGCGCCGCTTGCAGGTGGACGCCCCGCCCCGCGGCGGTTAGGAAAACGGCCGGCCGCACCCGGACCGGGCGCGGCAGGGAAACCCGGACCGCCATGAACCTGATCGCCGACCGCCTCGACCGCATCTCGCCCTCGCTGACCATCGCCATGACGGCGAAGGCCCGCGCGCTGAAGGCCGAGGGCCGGGACGTGATCTCCCTCGCGGCCGGCGAGCCGGATTTCGACACGCCGCGCAACGTGAAGGACGCGGCCATCGCCGCCATCGAGCGGGGCGAGACGAAATACACCGACGTCGCCGGGACGATGGCGCTGCGCAAGGCCGTCTGCGAGAAGTTCAAGCGCGACAACGGCATCGAGTACAAGCCGGAGGAGATCCTCGTCGCCACCGGCGGCAAGCAGGTGATCTTCGACGCCATCGTCGCCACCATCAATCCGGGCGACGAGGCGATCATCCCCGCCCCGTGCTGGGTCAGCTATCCCGACATCGTCTCGCTCGCCGAGGGCAAGCCGGTCATCGTCCCCTGCGGCCCCAACCAGGGCTTCAAGATGACGCCGGAGCAGCTGGAGGCCGCGATCACGCCGCGGACCAAGTGGCTCATCCTCAACAACCCGTCGAACCCGACCGGCGCCGGCTACACGGCGGAGGAGCTGAAGGGCCTGGCGGAAGTGCTGCTGCGCCACCCCGAGGTCTGGATCTTCTCCGACGACATCTATGAGAAGCTGACCTACGGCATCCAGTTCGCGACCATCGCGCAGGTGGAGCCGCGGCTGAAGGACCGCACCGTCACGATGAACGGCTGCTCCAAGGCCTATGCCATGACCGGCTGGCGCATCGGCTTCGCCGGTGCGCCGGTGAAGCTGATCAAGGCGATGGACAAGCTGCAGAGCCAGTCCACCTCCAACACCAGCAGCATCTCCCAGGCCGCGGCGATCGAGGCGCTGACCGGCCAGCAGGACAGCGTGGAGGAGATGCGCAAGGTCTATCAGCGCCGGCGCGACATGGTCGTCTCCATGCTGAACAAGGCGCCGGGCGTGCGCTGCCCGACGCCCGAGGGCGCCTTCTACGTCTTCCCCGACATCCGCGGCTGCCTGGGCAAGGTGAGTGCTGGCGGCACGAAGATCGAAACTGACGAAAATTTCTGCCTCGCGCTGCTCGAGGAACAGGGCGTCGCCACGGTGCACGGCGCCGCCTTCATGTTCCCCGGCCATTTCCGCATCAGCTACGCGACGGACGACGAAAGCCTGCGGGACGCCTGCACCCGCATCCAGAACTTCTGCGCCGGGCTGAAGTGATGCCGCTCGGCTTCCGTCCCGCGACGGAAGCCGAGTTCGCATTCATCCTGGACCTCTCGATCCGCACCATGCGCGCGCATCTGGAGCGGATCGGGCGCTACGACCCGGAACGCCGCCGCGCGCGCATGCGCCAGCATCTCGAGGCCGGCAGCCTGCAGCTGATCGAGCGAGACGGCGCCGTGCTGGGCTGCCTCGGCCTCTACGACCGCGGCGCGCGGATGGAGCTGCACAGTTTCTTTCTCGAGCCCGCTTTGCAGGGCAGGGGCCTCGGCGCCGACATCTTCGCCGCGCTGCGTGCCAGCAACCCCGGCCGCGCCTGGTGGATCGAGGTGTTGAAGGAAAGTCCGGCGCGCCGCTTCTGGGAGCGCCAGGGCTTCGTGCTGACCGGCGAGGCACCCTTCGACTGGATCCTGGAACGCCCGGCGGATTGAGCCGCGCCGGGGGGCGGACTAGTTTCCCGCCGCGTTTCCGCCCTTGCCGCCGCCCCGAGAGATCCACCCGATGCCCGCCCTGGCTGCCCGCCTGAAGGATGTTCCGCCCTCCGCCTCCGTCGTGATGACGGTGAAGGCGCGCGAGCTGCAGGCGCAGGGCATCAAGGTCATCAGCCTCGCCGTCGGCGAGCCCGATTTCGAGACGCCGGCGCATGCCATCGAGGCC
The DNA here is from genome assembly GCF_056682175.1 of Falsiroseomonas sp. RANM36. NCBI lineage: Bacteria > Pseudomonadati > Pseudomonadota > Alphaproteobacteria > Acetobacterales > Roseomonadaceae > Falsiroseomonas > Falsiroseomonas sp. RANM36. The sequence goes on along the minus strand of NZ_JBWXTD010000004.1, from coordinate 592,792 downwards.
GCGCACCAGGCCGCGCTGCGCGGCGACACCAAATACCCGCCGCAGGATGGCACGCGCGCGCTGAAGGAGGCCGTTCAGCGCAAGTTCCGGCGCGACAACAACCTCGACTACGCGCTCGACGAGATCATGGTCGGCAATGGCGGCAAGCAGGTGCTCATGGACGCCATGCTGGCGATGCTCGATCCCGGCGACGAGGTGATCATCCCCTCGCCCTACTGGATCAGCTACGCGGACATGGCGCGGCTGGCGGGCGGCGTGCCGGTGACCGTGACCTGCCCGCAGAACAACGGTTTTCGGCTTCGGCCGGAGGATCTGGAAGCGGCCATCACGCCGAAGACGAAGCTGCTGATGCTGAACTTCCCGTCCAACCCGACGGGCGCGGCCTGCTCGCGCGCGGAGATGCAGGCGATCGGGGAGGTGATGCTGCGCCATCCGCATGTCTGGATCCTGACGGACGACATGTACGAGCACCTCGTCTACGACGATTTCGAATTCTGCACGATCGCCGAGGTGGAGCCGCGGCTGAAGGACCGCACGCTGACGGTCAACGGCGTCTCCAAGACCTATGCGATGACCGGCTGGCGCGTAGGCTTCTGCGGCGGGCCCAAGGATCTGATCAAGGCGATGGTGAACATGCAGGGCCAGATCTCGTCGGGCATCAGCACGGTCGGCCAGGCCGCCGCGGCCGCCGCGCTGGACGGGCCGCAGGACCTCGTGAAGCAGCGCGCCGCGATCTACAAGGCGCGGCGCGACATGGTGGTGGAGATGCTCGACGCCGCGCCGGGCGTCACCTGCCACAAGCCGGAAGGCGCCTTCTACGTCTTCCCCAACATCGCCGGCTGCCTTGGCAAGACCACTGCCGGCGGGCGACGGATCGAGACGGATCGCGACTTCGCCCTCGCTTTGCTCGAGGAGAAGCATGTCGCCGTGGTGCATGGCGCGGCCTATGGCATGAGTCCCTATCTGCGCATCTCCTACGCCACCGACACGGACGCGCTGCGCGAAGCCTGCGCGCGCATCCAGGATTTCTGTCGCGAGCTGCGGTGACACCGAAGCTCCGTCCCGGGCGCGACGACGACGCGGAAGGCTTCATCCGCCTGGTCGGCGATTGCTGGTCCGAGTATCCCGGCTGCATCCTCGACGTGGATGGGGAGGAGCCGCATCTGCGCGCCCTCGCGACCTATTTCGCCTCGGCCGGCGGTGCGCTCTGGGCCGCGGAGCAGGAAGGCCGCATCGTCGGCAGGGCCGCGCCGCGGCCGATGCAGCAGGATTCCGCGTGGGAGATCTGCAAGGTCTATGTCGCGAAGCCCGCGCGCGGCACCGGCCTCGCGCATGACCTGCTCGCCGCCGCGGAGGGCCATGCGCGCGCGGCCGGCGCGGAACGCCTGGTGCTCTGGACCGATACCCGCTTCGAGACGGCACATCGCTTCTACGAGAAGCGCGGCTTCGTCCGCCAGGGCTCCATCCGCATCCTGGACGACATCTCGAACAGCCTCGAATTCCGCTACGCCAAGCCGCTGCGCGGCCTGGTGGTGGAGGCGCTGGACGCCGCCGCAGCCGCGAGCGCGGAGCGGCGCCTGGCCGAACTGCTGGTCAATGCCGTTGCCGGCGGCGCAAGCCTGGAATGGCTGCCGCCGCTCGATCCGGGCGTCGCACGCGCGTACTGGAAGGGCGTCTCCTCCGAGGTTGCGCTCGGCAAGGCGGTGCTGCTGGTCGCCTGGCTGGAGGGCGAGCTGGTCGGCACGGTGCAGCTCGGCCTCGCCACGCCGGAGAATGCGCCGCATCGCGCGGAGGTCAGCAAGCTGCTGGTGGACCCGCGCATCGCGCGCCAGGGCGTCGGCCGCGCCCTGATGCAGCGGGCCGAGCAGGCCGCGCGCGGCATCGGGCGGCGCCTGCTGGTGCTCGACACGCGCCGCGGCTCGGCGGCGGAGGCGCTCTGTCGCGACCTCGGCTGGACCGAGCTCGGCGCCATCCCCGGTTTCGAGCTCGACGCGGCGCGCCGGCCCGCGGATGTGGTGTTCTTCTGGAGGGCGATCGGATGATCACGCCGGACTGGGTGCGGCTGATGGCCGCCTACAATGCCGAGATGAACCGCCGCCTCTACGCCGCCGCGGACGGGCTGACGCCCGCGCAGCGCAACGAGGACCGCGGCGCCTTCTTCGGCTCGATCCAGGGCACGCTGAGCCACCTGCTCTGGGGCGACCGCACCTGGATGTCGCGCTTCGACGGCTGGGAGAAGCCGGAGGGCGGGATCCGCACCAGCCCCACCCTCTACCCGGAGTGGGAGGCGCTGAAGGCCGCGCGGATCGAGGCCGATGCCGGCATCGAGGCCTGGAGCCGGCGCGTGACGCCGGAGTGGCTCGGCGGCCGGCTGACCTGGTTCAGCGGCGCGATGGGGCAGGAGATTTCGCGCCCGATCGCGATGCTGGTCACGCATTTCTTCAACCACCAGACCCATCACCGCGGCCAGGTGCATGCGCTGCTGACGGGCTTCGGCGCGCGCACCGGCGACACCGACCTGCCCTTCATCCTCGCCCCGGATGTTCTCGCCGCGGGCTGACCGCTTGCCTCGCCCCGCCGCCGCGCGGCATGGTGCGGGGACGCTGCAGACCGGGCCCGAGCCTTGGACGAGACCGAACGCACGATGATCCGTCGCACCGCCCCGGCGCCCACGCCGGGGGAGGATGCGATCCTGCATGTCCTGCAAGTGGAGGCGCCGCCGGAAGATCCTGCGCGGCGCGTGATCCTGGGCGAGTTGCCGATCCGGATCGGCCGCGTCGCCGGCAACGACCTGGTGCTGGCCTCGGGCGAGGTGTCGCGCAACCACTGCGCCGTCGTGGTCGAAGGCGGGCGGGCGATCGTCACCGATCTCGGCTCGACGAACGGCACCTTCGTGAACGACCAGCGCCTGACCGCGCCCACACCGCTGGAGGAGGGATCGCGGCTGCGGATCGGCCCCTTCCTGCTGGCCTATCTGCGCGGACCGCGCCGCACGCTGGAACGCGCGGCGGAGCTGGAGCGCAACCTCGATCGCGCGGCGCGCTATGTCCGCGCCCTGCTGCCGCCCGCCATTCCCGAGGGCCCGGTGCGCGCGCACTGGGCCTTCGAGCCTTCGGTGCGCGTGGGCGGGGACGGCTTCGGCTACCGCCCGCTGCCGGATGGTCGCTTCGCGGTCTGGCTGATCGATGCCGCCGGCCATGGCATCGATTCGGCCCTGTTGGCCGCCTCCGCCATGACAGTGCTGCGGGAGGGCGGGCCGCCGAACACCGAGCCCGGCGATTGCGCCGCGGTGCTGGCCGCGCTGGACGGCATGTTCGACACCGAACGCCATGACGGCCTTTTCTTCACGCTGTGGTACGGCGTCTACGACCCGCGATCGCGGCGCATGGTGCATATCGCCGGCGGCCATCACCCGGCTTATCTGCTGGCGCCGGGCGGCGCCGAGCCGGTCGCGCTCGGCACGCGCAACCTGCCGGTCGGCGCCGGCCTCTGGGGCCGCACGCCGCAGACCGGCGAGGCGGCGATCCCGCCCGGCGCGCGCCTCTACCTGTTCAGCGACGGCGCCTTCGAGACGCGGCGCGCCAACGGCCAGCAGAACGCGATGCCCGACTTCCTGCCGGTTCTGACCGCGCCACCCGTGCCCGACCTGCCCGAGCCGGAGCGCCTGCTGCGCGCCGCGCGCGAATTGGGCGGCGGCGCCGAGTTCGAGGACGACGTCTCCATCCTCGTGCTCGATTTCCCCTGAGGGCTACGGCGCTTCCAGGAACCGGTCGAGCGCCGCCAGCACCGCCTCCGGCGCCTCCTCCGCCAGGTAGTGCCCGGAGGCGACGGGGCCGCCGCTGACCGGGCCGCTGGCATAGCGGCGCCAGACCTCGAGCGGCTCGTACCAGGCGCCGATCTTGCCCTTCGCGCCCCAGAGCGCGAGCAGCGGGCATGCCACGCGCTGCCCCGCATCGCGGGTCGCGCGGTCATGCACGAGGTCGATCGTGGCGGCGGCGCGGTAATCCTCGCAGATCGCCGCCACCGTGCCGGGCGTGCGCAGCGCGGCCAGGTAGTCGGCCCGCGCCTCCGGGTGGAAGAAGCCCTTGTCCTTCGGCTCGCGCGAGGTGTGGAGGTCGAACCAGTCCTCCACGTCGCGCAGGATCATGCGCTCCGGCAGCGGGTGGCGCTGCGCCAGGAAGAACCAGTGCCAGTAGCCCATGGCGAAGGCCATGTCGGCCGTCTCGAAGTGGTGCAGCGTCGGCACGACGTCCATCACGCAGAGCCGCGCGACGGCATCCGGCGCATCCAGCGCAAGCCGGTGGGCCACGCGCGCGCCGCGGTCATGCGCGACGACCTGGAAACGCTCGAAGCCGAGGTCCCGCATCAGCGCGAGCATGTCGGCCGCCATGGCGCGCTTGGCATAGGCCGCGTGATCGGCCGAGACCGGCGGCTTGCCGGAAAGCCCGTAGCCGCGCAGGTCCGGGCAGACCACGGTGAAGCGCCGCGCCAGCACCGGCGCCACCTTGTGCCACATCGCATGGGTCTGCGGGTTGCCGTGCAGCAGCAGCAGCGGCGGACCCGCGCCGCCGCGCCGCAGGCGCAGGGCGACGCCATCGGCGCCTGCGCGCGCCTCCGTCACGAAGCCTTCGAACATCGCGCCCTCCATCCCACGGCAGCCTAGCGAAAGTCGCACCGGTTGACCCCTGCGGCGGCCGGGGCGCAGCCTTGCGGCGGGAAACGTGCCGGGAGGCCTCAGGGTGATGCGCGTCGGTTTCATCGGCATCGGACGCATGGGCTGGCCGATGGCCCGCCGTCTGGTCGAGGCGGGGCACCAGGTCGCGCTGCACGATGCCGTGCCGGGCCGCGCCGCCGGTTTCGCGGCGACCCATGGCGGCACCGCGGCAGAGGACGCGGCGGCGGCCGCAAGGGGGGCCGAGGCCGTCATCACCATCCTGCCCACCAGCCGCGAGGTCGAGACCGTCGTCGCCGCCATCGCCCCCGTGCTGCCGCGCGGCGCGGTGGTGATCGAGATGTCCTCGGGCGAGCCCTCGGCCACGCGGAGCATGGCGGCGCGGCTGGCCGAGGCGGGGTTGGCGATGGTGGATGCGCCGGTCTCGGGCGGCGTGGCGCGGGCCGAGACGGGGCAGCTCGCCATCATGACCGGGGGCGATCCGGCGGTGCTGGACCGCGTCGCGCCGCTGCTGGAGGCGATGGGCAGCAGCATCATGCGCTGCGGCGACATCGGCGCCGGCCACGCGATGAAGGCGCTGAACAACCTGGTCAGCGCCGCGGGCTTCCTGATCGGCGTCGAGGCGCTGCTGATCGGCAGCCGCTTCGGCCTCGATCCCGCGGTGATGGTGGATGTGCTGAACGCCTCCACGGGCATGAACAACTCCACGCAGAAGAAGCTCAGGCAGTTCGTGCTCTCGCGCGGCTTCGATTCCGGCTTCGGGCTGGACCTGATGGTGAAGGACCTTTCCATCGCCCTGCAGGTGGGGCGGGAGACGGCGACGCCGGCGCCGCTCGCCGCCCAGACGCGCGAGCTCTGGGCCGCCGCCGCGTCGCTGCTCGGCCCCGGCCAGGACCACACGGCCGCCGCCCGCTTCGCGGAGGCGCTGGCGGCCTCGGAACTCTCCTCCCCCCAGGTGCCGCGGAAGGGCTGAGCCATGTGGCAGGTCTTCGCCCTGCGCTACGCGCATCACGACCGTCCCGCGCAACAGAACTTCCTCATGCCGGTCGAGGATGCGCATGACGCCATGCCGATGGACTACTTCGTCTGGCTGCTGCGCGGCCCGGACGGGCGCGAGGTGCTGGTGGACACCGGCTTCGACGCCGCGACCGCCGCGCGCCGCGGCCGCACCATCCTGCGCCCGGTCGCCGAGTGCCTCGCCGCCATCGGCAGCGACGCCGCGGCGATCCGTGACGTGGTGATCAGCCACCTGCACTACGACCATGCCGGCAATCTCGGGCTGTTCCCCAACGCCACCTTCCACATCCAGGACCGCGAGGTCGCCTTCGCCACCGGCCGCCACGTCTGCACCGCCTGCATCCGCGCGCCCTTCGAGGTGGAGGACGTGGTGAAGCTGGTGCGCGCGGTCTACGCCGAGCGCGTCTGCTTCCATGACGGCGAGGGCGAGGTCGCGCCGGGCGTCACCCTGCACCGCGTCGGCGGCCATTCGGACGGGCTGCAGATGGTGCGCGTGACCACCGCGCGCGGCCCGCTGGTGCTGGCGGTGGACGCCGCGCACTACTACGCCAACATCACACGCCGGAATCCCTTCCCGATCGTCTATGACCTCGGCGCGATGATCCAGGGCTGGCGTCGCGCGCGGCAGCTTGCCGGCGGCGACGACAGCCTGGTCATTCCCGGACATGACCCGCTGGTGCGGGAGCGCTTCCCGGCCGCGGACGGGGAAGGGGAGGTGCTGCGCCTCGACCTGCCGCCTATTCGTTGACGAAGGACCAAGCGGCGAGTCCCAGCCCGACCACCGCGAAGAGCATGGACAGGCCCGGCCAGGTCGGCTTCGGCCCGCGATGGCCGAAATACCAGTTGGCGGCGATCGAGCCGAGCAGCGCCGCGGTCGCGTCCGCCCAGTCGCCGCGGGCATAGCCGCGCACGATCAGCACGCCCCAGGCAATCAGCGCGGCATAGGCCAGACCCTTCCAGAGCAGGTCCGACACCGCATTCGCGGGTCGCATCGCCGGATCGGCCGAGCGGGTATGGATATAGGCCGCGACCGAACAGAGCAGGGCGGCGACGAAGGCAGCGGACATGGCGACGCATTACGGCCGCAGGCGCGGCCCGCGCAAGCGGGGCCGCTATGCCAGCCCGGCCATCTCCCGCCATTCGGCCTCGCTCAGCGTCCGCACGCCGAGTTCCGCCGCCTTGGTCGCCTTGCTGCCGGCATCGGCGCCGACCACCACGAAGTCGGTTTTCTTCGAGACGCTCTTGGTCACCTTGGCGCCCAGGCGCTCGGCCTGCGCCTCGGCCTCGTCGCGGCTCATGGTCTCGAGCGTGCCGGTGAAGACCATCGTCCTGCCGGCGAAGGGGCTGTCGGCGGCCGCGGCAATCTCCGCATCCTCAGGCGTCACTTCCCGCGCCAGGTCATCGAGCGCGGTGCGGTTGTGCGGCTCGAGGAAGAATTCGGCGAGTTCCGTGGCGATGGCCGGGCCGATGCCCTGGATGGAGCCCAACTCCTCCCGCGCCTCGCTGCCGATGGTGGTCGCGGCCTGCATCTTCGCCCGCCATTCCGCGAAGCCGTGATAGTGCCGCGCCAGCAGCTTCGCATTGGCCTCGCCGATGCGGCGGATGCCGAGGGCGAAGATGAAGCGCTCCAGCGGCACGCTGCGGCGTGCCTCGATCGCGTTCAGCAGATTGGCGATCTTCCGCTCCCCCCAGCCATCCCAGGACCGCAGCGTCTCCGCATGCCGCTTCAGCCGGAAGATGTCGGCCGGCGTGCGCACCAGACCGGCGTCGAACAGCGACTGAAGGATCTCCTCGCCCAGCCCCTCGATGTCCATCGCGTTCCGGCGGGTGAAGTGGATCAGCCGTTCCACCGTCTGCGCCGGGCAGATCAGGCCGCCGGTGCAGCGGCGCACCACCTCACCCTCCGGGCGCACGGCATGGCTGCCGCAGGCGGGGCAGACGGTCGGGAAGGCGAAGGGCTGCGCATCCTTCGGCCGCTTCTCCGGCACGATGCCGAGGATCTGCGGGATCACGTCGCCGGCGCGCTGGACGATGACGGTGTCGCCGATGCGCACATCCTTCCGCGCGATCTCGTCCTCGTTGTGCAGCGTCGCATGTGTCACCATCACGCCGCCGACGCCGACCGGCTCCATCACCGCACGCGGCGTCAGCGCGCCGGTGCGGCCCACCTGGATCTCGATGTCGAGCAGCCTTGTCGTCGCCTGCTCCGCCGGGAACTTCCAGGCGATCGCCCAGCGCGGCGCGCGGCCGACGAAGCCGAGACGCCGCTGCCAGTCCAGCCGGTTGAGCTTGTACACCACGCCGTCGATGTCGTAGCGGAGCGCGGCCCGGCCTTCCGTCATGCGTTGCTGAAAGGTGGCGGCCGCTTCCTCGTCGGCCAGCATCTCCGAGAGCGGGTTCACGGGGAAGCCCCAGCCGCGCAGCCGGTCCAGCCACGCCCAATGCGTCTCCGCCGGCTGCTCGCTCGCCTCGCCCATCGCATAGGCGAAGAGCTTCAGCGGCCGCTCGGCGGTGATGGCGGGATCGAGCTGGCGCAGCGATCCGGCGGCGAAGTTGCGCGGATTGACCGGGATGGTGATGGCGGGGCCGACCTTCTCGCCGCGCGCGCGCCGCGCCTCGCGCTCCTCCGCGGCCGCGACCTGCGCGGCGCGGAAGGCGAGGAAGTCCGTCTTCTCGCAGAACACCTCGCCGCGAATCTCGATGCGCGCCGGCGCCCTGCCCTTCAGCCTGCGCGGCAGGTCTGCGAGCGTGAGGAGGTTGCGGGTGACGTCCTCGCCTTCCGTCCCGTCGCCGCGCGTCGCGCCGCGGACGAACTGCCCGTTCTCATAGGTGAGGTTGATCGAAAGCCCGTCGATCTTCGGCTCGGCCACGAATTGCAGCGGCTCCGCATCTTCCAGCCGCAGGAAGCGCCGGATGGAGGTGCAAAAACTCCGAAAGTCCTCGCCGGAGAAGGCATTGTCCAGGCTGAGCATCGGCACGCCGTGCCGCACGGAGGAGAAGCCCTCCGCCACTTCGGCGCCCACGCGCCGGCTCGGCGAATCCTCCCGGATCAGCTCGGGGAAGCGCGCCTCGATGGCGCGGTTGCGGCGGACCAGCGCGTCATAGGCGGCGTCGCTGATCTCCGGCGCGTCCTTGGCGTGATAGAGCGCGTCGTGATGCGCGATCTCGGCCGCCAGCGCCGCAAGCTCGGCCTGCGCCTCCTCCTCGGTCAGCTGCTCCGGCTTGCGGGCGCGCAGGGTGGCGTCGGTCGTCATGCGTCCTCCCCGGCCGCGCGCTCGCACGCGGCGCGGATCACAGCAGCCCGCCCGCCAGCAGGCTGTCCGCCGCCGCGCGCGCCGCTTCCGTCACGCGCTCGCCGGCCAGCATGCGGGCGATCTCCTCCCGCCGCGCGCCGTCGTCGAGCGGCGTGACGCGCGTCTCCGCCCGCCCCGCCTTCACCTGCTTCGCGACCGAGAGATGCCGCGCGCCGCGTGCCGCCACCTGCGGCGAATGCGTCACGACCAGCACCTGCAGCCGCTCCGCCACGCGCGCCAGGCGCTCGCCCACAGCGGCCGCCGTGGCCCCGCCGATGCCGCTGTCCACCTCGTCGAAGACCAGCGTCGGCACCGGCGATCCGCGCGCCAGCACCACCTTCAGCGCCAGCATCAGCCGCGACAGCTCGCCGCCGCTCGCCACCTTGTCGAGCGCGCCCGGCGCCTGCCCGGGATTGGTCGAGACCAGGAAGGTCACGCGGTCCACGCCCTCCGGTCCCCAGGCGCCTTCCGGCTTCGGCGCGACCTCCACCACCAGCCGGGCGCGGTCGAGCTTCAGGGGCGGCAATTCCCGCGCCACCGACTTTTCCAGCTTCGCCGCCGCGGCACGCCGCGATTCGCTGAGCCGGCCCGCCGCGTCCAGATAAGCCGTGCGCGCAGACGCCGCCGCGCGCTCGGCCGCCGCCACGCGGTCCGTTCCGGCATCCAGCGCCGCCAGCCGCGCCTTGAGCGTGGCCAGCAGCGCCGGCAGTTCGACCACCGGCACCAGATGCTTCCGTGCCGCGGCGCGCAGCGCGAAGAGACGCTCCTCCACCTGCTCGAGCCGGCGCGGATCGGGGCCCGATTCATGCGCCAGCCGCTCCATCGCGGCCTCCGCCTCCGCCAGCGCATCCAGCGCGCGGCCGAGCGCTTCCAGCGCCGGCTCGGCCTCGGTGTTCGGTGCCGGCAGGCGTTCCAGCGCACGCACCGCGCCGCGCAGCGCCACCGCCGGGTTGGCGGCCCGCCGGTCGCGCGGCGCCAGCGCCGCCAGCGCCTCGGCGATCGCCTCGCTGCGCCGTTCGCCCTGCTGCAGCTTCTGCCGCTCGGCCGCGAGCGACTCCTCCTCGCCCTCTTCCGGCGCCAGCCCCTCGAGCTCGGCCACCGCGTGGCGAAGGAACGCCTCGTCGCGCTGCGCCGCGGCGATCTCCTCGCGCGCCGCGGCCAGCGTCTGCGTCGCGGCGCGCCAGGCGCGATGCGCCTCCGCCACCGCGCCGCGCAGCGCCTCGAGCGCGCCGGCGGCGTCCAGCAGCCCGGCATGGGCGGCCGGATCGGCCAGCCCGACCTGCTCATGCTGCCCCTGCACCTCGACCAGCAGCGCGCCCAGCCGGCGCAGCAGCGCGAGCCCCACCGGCTGGTCGTTGGCGAAGGCGCGCGAGCGGCCATCGGCCGTCACCACGCGACGCAGCACCAGCTCGTCCTCGGCCTCGATCCCCTGCTCGGCCAGGATCGCCCGCGCCGGGTGGTCATCCGGCAGCGAGAAGGCGGCGGCCACGCTGGCCTGCGCCTGGCCCGCCCGCACCAGCCCGCTCTCGGCGCGCGCGCCGAGCGCCAGGCCGAGGCTGTCCAGCAGGATGGACTTGCCCGCGCCGGTCTCGCCGGTCAGCACGGTCAGCCCATTGCCGAACCCGAGGTCGAGACGCTCGATCAGCACGACGTCGCGGATGGCGATCGAGGTCAGCACGGCACCCTGCCAGCGCGCGCGCGGAAGGAATCGGCGGTCATCGGAATGACCGCCGGGCTCAGAACAGGCTGCCGACGTTCCGCTGCCACCAGCCGGGCCGCTCCGCGCCGGAGCCCGGCCCCTCGACCAGCAGTGCGTAGCTGTCCTGGTACCAGTCGCTCCCGGGGAAGTTATGGCCAAGCACCGAGGCGGTGCGGCGGGCCTCATCCGTCAGGCCGAGCGCCAGGTAGATCTCGGTCAGGCGATGCAGCGCTTCCGGGACGTGGTTGGTCGTCTGGTATTCCTCGACCACCCGGCGAAAGCGTCCGATCGCCGCCACATAGAGCCGGCGGTTCTGATAGAACCGGCCGATCACCATCTCGTGCCCGGCCAGGTGGTCGCGGCCCAGATCCATCTTCAGCCGCGCATCGCGGGCATAGGGCGTGTTGGGGAAGCGGTTGATCACGTCCTGCAGCGCCGCCATGGCCTGCTCGGTGGTCCGCTGGTCCCGCTGCGTGTCGTTGATCTGCTCGTAGAGCGAAAGCGCCCGCAGGTAGTAGGCATAGGCGATGTCGCGATGCGCCGGGTGAAGCTGGATGAAGCGATCGAGCGCGCCGATCGCCTCCGTGTAGCGGTTGCGCATGTATTCGGCATAGGCGCTCATCAGCTTCGCGTTCGTGGCGAAAGCCGAGTAGGGATGCTCGCGCTCCACGATGTCGAACAACTCGCCGGCGCGCGCATATTGCTGGGCGTTCAGCGCCTCCATGCCGGCGGCGAAGAGGCTGTCGGCCGAGGAATCGGCGGTCTGCTGCCGCAGGGTGGGGTTGAGGCTCTCCTGCCGCCCGTCCCACAGCGAGCCGCAGGCGGCGATCGGCAGCACCAGCGCCAGGAGCAGAGGCAGGCGATGGAGCATCGGTGTCCAGGTCCGCATGGCCGGAGCTATACCACGGTGCGGCACGCAGCGGGCAAGGCGCCCCACGGCGCCTTTTCGCTGCGGCTCAGGCGATGGCGGGTGCGGCGGCGACCGGCAGGCGGCTGACCGCGGCGCCTTCCGCGGCGAGCTGGCCATCGGCCAGGCGCCACGCGGCGCGGTCGGCGAACAGCGCGCGCAGCAGGCGATTGTTCAAGCCGTGGCCCGAGCGGTGGCCCACGAAGCGGCCGGAGATGGCCGCCCCGGCCAGCGCCAGGTCGCCCACCACATCGAGCAGCTTGTGCCGCACGAATTCGTCCGGCCGGCGCAGGCCGGCGGGGTTCAGGACGAGCGGGCCATCCACCACGACGGCATTGGCCAGGCTGCCGCCCTGCGCCAGGCCCGCTGCCCGCAGCCGGGCGATGTCCTCGGCGAGGGCGAAGGTGCGTGCGTCGGCCAGGCCGCCGCGGAAGCTGGCCGCGGTGACTCGCAGCGACAGGTGCTGGCGGCCGATGGCGGTCGCCGGAAACTCGATCGTCAACGCGGCTTCGAAGCCCGGGGTGGAGGAGGGGTGGAGCTCGGCGAAGGCCTCGCCGTCCTCCACGCGGACCGGGCGCAGCACTTCCAGCACCGGCGCGGCGATCGGCAGGGCGGTCGTTCCGGCGCAGTCGATCAGGAAGACGAAGGGCGCCGCGGAGCCGTCGAGGATCGGAACCTCCGGCCCGTCCAGCTCGACGATGGCATCGGTGACGCCGGTGCCGGCGAGTGCGGCCATCACATGCTCGACCGTGCCGATCCGCGCCTGCGGCGCATCCGCAGCCACCAGGGCCGTGCAGAGCCGCGTATCGACCACGCGGTCGAACCGCGCCGGGATCTCGATGCCGAGGTCGCCGCGACGGAAGACGATGCCGGTTCCGGCCACGGCCGGGCGCAGCACCATCGTGACCCGCCGGCCGCTATGCAGCCCGACGCCCACGCAGTGGATCGCCGACTTCAGCGTGCGCCTGCTGGCGATGTCGATGGTGAGGAAGCCGTCCATTCCTGCTCCGAGACCCGCTGCGCAGCAACGCCCGAAGAACGATTCGGATGCTGCGGCCCGAGACGCCGCAGAGGGGCGTCCCAGCCATCAGGTGCCATTGCCGGGGCTGGAACGCCATTCAAGCCTTGTTTCGCCATATTACGTCACAAGGCTTTGTTTTTGCTCACTTAGTGCGCTGCAAAATCGCCCCAGTTCCGCCTCAATTGCTCTGCCGCCGCAGGAAGGTCGGAATGTCGAGTCCCATCTCTTCCTGTGGGGCGATTCGCGATGCCGGCCGAACAACCGACTCTGTCACCGGCTCCACCCGCGGCGCCGCCGCCGGCTGGGCAGAGGCCTCCGGCGATTCGCGCCGCATCAGGCCGGAAAGCCCGGTCGCGGTGCGGAACAGGCTCCGCAGCCCGCCGCCGGATGCCGCCGGCGCCGG